>CAVQXV010000010.1:0-41941 GCA_963718005.1 uncultured Gemmatimonadales bacterium | reverse complement strand
CGAACAACACGTGGACCGCGGCTCCGTAGCGGGGATGGTTCGACGGACGGGGACGTGATGAGGTGATGAAGTGATGGGGTGATGACGTGATGACGGGTGTGTACTCACCTCATCGCTGCATCACGCCTCACCGTCACGCCTCCCCGTTACGGCTTCCCGGTCAGCGCCTCGCGAACCGTGGGGGCGCGGCCCATGCCCGGGCGCCACGGCGGGGCGCCGGTGTGGTGCAGGGGCTCGGGAACACGCAGGTGATCCGCACCCCGTAGATCTGGTTGTTGCGGAAGTCGAGGCTGACCGTCTGGCTGGTCGGCGCCGTGGTGCCGCTCAGCCGCGGCATCGTGACGTTCACGAGCTGCCCGCCAAAGAAGCACGCGCCTCCGTGCCGCCCTTATAGGGGCCGGACGCCAGCGTGTTCGCGTTGCCGCAGAACTGGTTCGCCGTGATCTGGATCTGACCGCCGTTCGCCTCCCAGTATGTGCCCGTGGACTGCTGGGCCTCCCCGCCGCCCGCTCCGGTCTTGTAGCCGAATTGCTGAAGTTCGTGGTGTTGATGGTCGTCAGGGGCAGCGTCGTGGACAGCGTGGCTGCCAGGACCAGCCCCTTCCAGGTCGAGTCGGCGGGATTGAGCCACAGCACGCCCAGCCAGCTCAGCGTCTCGTTCGGCGTCACGCTCTTGTTCTGGATGAAGACGTTCACGCCCACCATGGACCAGCCGGCCGCGAACGCCGGCGGCCCCGGCGGCGCCGGCGGGAGCGGCAGGCTGGTAGAGCGGATTGGCCACGATCACCGTCGTCGACTCCCCGCAGAGATCTGCGGCGCCATGACGACAGGTCACCGTAGTACGGAAGCCCCTTGAGCGGTGGTGCGCTCGACGAACGCGCCGGTCCCGCTCACCGGGGAGCCACGCGCGTCGATCGTGACGTACTGCGCCGCCGCGCCGCGCACCGTCAGGCTGTCCACCAGGCGGGCCGGGCTGCCGGCGGCGCCGGCCACCGTGACCGTGATCGTGTCCACGTAGGTGCCCGGCACCAGGTACAGCGGATCCACCACCCACCGCAGATGGTGCTCCCCGTCCCGCCGCCCGTCACCATGGTGAGCCAGGTGCCGGCTCCGTGCGTGGCGGTCCAGGTCGCCGTCGCCGCGCCGCCACCGGTCAACACGAGCACGGCCGAGTCCTGCGGCACGTCCGGCCCGGAGACGCTGTCGGGGTTGAGGCTGATGATCCGGCTTGTCGGAGCGACCGTCAGCGTGAGCTGCCCGGGCGACGTCGAATCCGCGCACGCCGCCGCGAAGGACAAGGCGGGAAGCAGGAGCAGATGGCGGGCCCGCATGGGCCGGAAAGCGCGTTCGAGCATGGTTCAATATTATATCCGGTGCGAGGGCCGAGCCACGTGATGACGGTCACAGGCCCGCCGTTCCCCCTGTAACCCCGCGAGAGACGCCATGAAGAGCATCGTCGTCGGCATGCTGGCCTGCGCCCTGGCGGCCGGCACGGCCCGGGCCCAAAACGTCGGCACCGGCGCCGCAGGGCCGGCGGACCTGATCGTCACGGCCGCGCGCATCTACACGGTGGATGCCGACCGGCCGGTGGTGCGCGCGCCTGGCCGTGCGCGGCGGCCTGATCGCCTTCGCCGGCAGCGTGCGCGAGGCGATGGCGCTCAAGGGCCCCCGCACGCGGCTCCTGGACCTGGGCGACGCGACCGTCATTCCCGGCATCATTGACGCGCACGCGCACCTGCTCGGCCTGGGCGAGGCGCTGCGCACCGTGGACCTCACCGGCGCCCGGACCTACCAGGAGGTCGTCGAGCGGGTGGCGGCGCGGGCCCGCTCCCTCAAGCCGGGCGAGTGGATCCTCGGCCGGGGCTGGGACCAGAACGCCTGGCCGGACCGGCGCTTCCCGACGCTCGAGGCGCTGAGCCGGGCGGTGCCCGACAACCCGGTGCGGCTCACCCGGGTGGACGGCCACGCCCTGCTGGCCAATGCCCGCGCCCTGCAGCTGGCCGGCGTGACGGCGGCGACGCCCGATCCGTCCGGCGGCCGCATCATCCGCGACGCCGGCGGTGCGCCGACCGGCGTGCTCGTGGACGAAGCCATGAACCTCGTCGAACGGGTCGTGCCGCCGCTCTCGCGCGAGGAGACCCGCGCCGCCGTGCTCGCGGCCGTCGCGGAGGCGAACCGCTGGGGCCTGACCGGCATCCACGACCCCGGCGTCGAAGCCCCGACCATCGACCTGTACGAGGAGCTGGCGCGGGCCGGCCAGTTCAAGCTCCGCGACTACGTGATGGTGGCGGGGGACAGCGACGCGACCATCGTGCGCTACTTGAGGCGTGGACCCGCAAAGCGCCCAGTACGACGGGCACCTGTGGATCCGCTCGATCAAGCTCTACGCCGACGGCGCGCTGGGCTCGCGCGGCGCCGCCCTGCTCGAGGACTACAGCGACGACCCCGGGAACCGCGGGCTCGTCATCACCAGCGGCGACTCCATCCGCAGCGTCGCGATCGCCGCCCTGCGCGCCGGCTTCCAGGTGTGCGTGCACGCCATCGGCGACCGCGCCAACCGCTCGGTGCTCGACGCGTACCAGGCGGCGCTCGACTCGGTGCCCACCGCCGATCATCGGTTCCGCATCGAGCACGCGCAGGTCCTCTCCCCGCAGGACATCCCGCGGTTCGCCGAGCTGGGCGTGATCCCCTCGATGCAGACCAGCCACCAGACCAGCGACATGTACTGGGCGGTGGACCGCCTCGGCTCGACCCGCGTCCTGGGCGCCTACGCCTGGCGCTCGCTCCTGGAGACGGGCGTGGTGATCCCCAACGGCACCGACTTCCCGGTCGAGGCCGTTGAACCCGATGATCCGCTTCCACGCGGCCATCACCCGCCAGGACGCCAACGGCTGGCCGGCCGGCGGCTGGTTCCCCGCGCAGCGGATGACGCGGGAGGAGGCCCTGAAGAGCCTCACCATCTGGCCCGCCTATGCCGGGTTCATGGAGCACGTGGCCGGATCGCTCACGCCGGGCAAGTACGCCGACTTCACCGTGCTCGATCAGGACATCATGACCGTGGCGCCGGAGCGCATCCTCGAGACCCGCGTCGTGATGACCGTGCTCGGCGGCGAGACCGTCTACCAGAGGAGCGACCGATGACGGACACGCTGGAGGCCTTCCGCCACCACCGGGAGAAGATGAACGCCGCCATCCTCGCGGCCGGGAACCTGGAGATCAACCGCTTCTTCGCGCTCGACACGCGGACCTACGAGGCGGGCGCGTTGCCCGCCAGGACCAAGGAGCTGCTGGGCCTCGTGGCCTCGATGGTCCTGCGGTGCGACGACTGCATCACCTATCACGTGGTGCGCTGCCGGGAGGAGGGCGTGAGCGACGCGGAGTTCTACGACGCGTTCGCCGTGGCGCTGGTGGTGGGGGGCTCGATCGTGATCCCGCACCTGAGGCGCGCGGTGGAGCGGCTGGCCGAGCTGCCGGCGCCTTGAGTCCATTCCCCGCCGCCGGCCACAAACACGACGGCCGGCCCGCCCGGGACTGCGGCGTGCCGGCCGGCGGCGCTCCCGCGCCCTACGCCGTCACGGCGTCAGGACGTTGAAGAAGTTCGCCACGTTGAAGTTGACCGGATCGATCTCGTAGTACCGGTTCCGGTAGAACCGCCCCGTCGTCGGGAAGTACGGCGGCGGCGTCTGGTAGGCGCACTGGTCGTAGGAGTACTGCTTCACGTAGCCGGTGCCGCCCGTCGTGCCGACGGCGCCGCGCGTGCCCTGGATGATCCCGCCGTTGATGTACAGGCACCCGTGCCCGTCCGACGAGCCTGCGCACGACTCCGCCGAAGTCGGGCCGGCGTCGTAGTTCTCTACCGTGAACGAATTGAGCGTCAGCAGCACGCCCTGGAGGTAGAGGTCCGCGGTGGCCGAGTAGTTCTTGTAGGCCGAGCTGGCGCCCCACGGCTGCGGGGTGTTGAGCACGTTGTCGGACGCGTAGATGGTTCCGTCCGAGAGCAGGCCGAGCATGTTGGCGGCCGCGCACTGGGCCGACCCGGGCGAGATGGCGTACTTGAGATCGTCGCCGATGATGACGTTGTCGGTGGCGGCGACGGTGACCTTCGCGTTGATGACGCCGCTCAGCACGACGCGCCCGTTCACGTAGATGACGCCCTTGGAGTTGACGTTGAACTGCCGCGCCAGCGGCCACATGTACTGCGCCTCGATGGTCCGGGTCGCGAGCGTGGTGTCCACGGCGCGCGACGCCGGCCGCGCCAGCGCCGCGATGACCGACGCGTCGGGCGTGGTGGTGAACCGCATCCAGTACCCGTACTTGTCGGCCGGCCGGAACGTGTTGGTGAACCGGTAGGGCGACGCCCCCAGGGTATCCAGGTTGAGGTGGTCGTCCCCGCCCAGGTAGCACCTGGACAGGCTGCGCTGGAGCGAGTACGTGCCCGCGTTGTGCTCGTTGGTGGTGTTGGGGGTGGCATTCTCCGCCGTGCCACCGGCCGTGGCGGTTCCCGGGATGGGGTACGTCATGATCGCGTTGTAGTGGTCGTACGCGGTGTAAAACGTCGTGTCCGTGACCCCGAGGCTGGTCCGGACGTGGAAGTCGCCGCAGTTGAGTCCCTGGGCCGCGGAGGTGGTGGGGACGGTGCCGGTCGCAAAGCCGAGGGCGGCCGCGTTCGTGCTGGTATCCACGTACACGCGGAAGAAGCCTTCGTTCGGCCCGGTCACCCGGCCGTCGCCGTCCAGGTCGAGCGCGACGAATTCGATCCGCAGGCGCGACTGCGTGCTCGAGCCGCCGCTCGGCGCGGTGAAGTTCATGCCGCCCTGGGTGGCGTAGGTGGCCAGCTTGCTGACCTGCGCCACCGTCGGCAGCGGGATGACCTGCCCGCGCTGCACGTACCCCTGGTCGAACGTGCCGTAGCTGATCCCCGTGATGGTGCCCGAGACCTCGACCGATTGGTGGAAGTGCACGCCGCTGCTGTAGATGCACATGTCGTCGTTGGTGTGCACCGGACCCCAGATCTGGTCGTTGTCACCGAAGCAGATGCCCGAGCCCTCGCTGTTCGTGTAGTAGGCGAACTTGGCGAACGACTCCTGGGCCAGCTCGCCCCGCCGCACCACGACGGCGCCCGACGCGTCGCTGATGATCGACACCACGCTACCGAAGATGCCGTACTGGCCGGTCGTGTTGCCGGTCGGTCCGAAGTAGATGCTGCGCGTGACGCCCGGGATCACGTTGCCGCTCGCGTCGTACACCGGCTGCGCGTTCTGGAACGTGGAGTAGCCGCTGTCGGGGAACAGCGCCGCGTTGCCGTTCAGGGCGGAGCGGCCCAGCTCGATGCCGCCGTCGGCGGCATTGCGCAGGTCGTCTTCCCGTTCGTGCCCCTTCGAAATGATGTAGGCACTGCTCGTCAGGAAGATCGCGCCGGCGGCCAGCGCCGCCACGGCGACCGTGATCAGCATGACCAGGACCAGGGCCATGCCTCGCTCGTGGGGGTTGGACGTCCTGTGCATGGAATGCCTCGTCACGTTAAGGGATGGCAATGGGGGTGGACGTCGACGGCAGTGATTCCGTCGGCGTGCAGTCGAGCGCCGCCACCTGGTAGACGTACGTGCTGTCCGGCAGCATGCCCGCGTCCGTGTACGTGTAGGTCGTCCGGCCGGCCGCGATGGTCTGGAGCGCGTCGGCGAACGAGCCGGCGGCCGTGCGGCGGTAGATGACGTACTGCTGCACGTCCTTCTGGCCCGCACGTTTCGTCCGTCGCCGCCAGCCAGGTGAGCGTGATCGCGGGCGCGACGGTGTCCCCGTTCCATACGCCGGTCACCGCCTTCCCGAAGATCGGCGGGTCGCCGCAGGAGAGCTGCTTGGCGAGGCCCGCGTTGGGGATCGCGATGTGGTCACGAGCGACCGGGTGACCTGCTGCGTGCCGGTCAGCCCGTTGGTCGCGTTCACGCTCACCTGCACCGCCCGGATCGAGTCGATCCGCGCCACCACGCCCGTGTCGGCCGTGGAGCCGTGGATCGGCACGCTGTGGCGCATCGGCAGGTTGGCCGTCGCCACGGTGTACAGGTTCCCGAGCGTGTCCGTCTCCTGCCAGTTGAAGAACGGCTGGCCGGGGAACGGCAGCAGGTTCCGCGCGACCACGTCGGGCGCGTTGTTGTTCACCTGCCGGAGCAGCACGTAGTCGTTCGCATTCGGGGTCGAGGAGTCCGGCGTGAACCAGTAGGTGATCGTCTCGGCGGGCGAGAGTTCGCCTCCCGTCGTCCGGTAGGTCGAGTCCGGGTAGTAGATGCTCGTGCCCGGGATCACGAACTTCTGGGCCGTCGTCGGCGCCGCCACGGAGTTCGGGTCGGCGTCGGGATCGTAGTTCACCGCCGTCGGCGAGCCGGCCGTCAGGCTCACCAGGTCGGCGTTGAACATCACCATGGTGGACGAGATGTAGACCAGCTGCGGCTGCGTGCCCGTCGTGCCGGCGCCCGCGTTGCGCAACTCGCGGTCCAGCGTCGAGAGCGCGTACCGCAGGTTCTGCATCGCGTCCATCCGGTCCGACGTGCCCGCCACCGCCTTGCTCACGGCGCGGAAGAAGCCGATCGCCCCGGCCATGACGATGCCGAGCACGACGAGGCTGATGATCAGCTCGATCAGCGTGAAACCACGCGTGCGCTTCATGGGGCCGCCACCACGATCGTCTTGGTGACCGGCGTCTTGAGCGGCGGACCGGTGACCGTGATCGTGATCGTCGTGTAGTCGTTGGTGTACGTGGGCCGCGGGCCGCCCGTATGGGTCACCGCCGTGGTGCGGGTGAAGCCCGGGAAGCCCGTGATCGAGGTCTCCGTCGCGGCGAAGTTGGCCGAGAGCCCGGAGTAGTTCGGCGACGCGCGCACCTGCGAGAGCCGCGCCTCGGCCAGGTTCACCGCGATGGTGCGGGCCTCCGCCTGCCGCTCGACGCGCGAGAAGTTGAAGGCGAACTGCCCCATCCCGAGCAGCACGGTCGCCAGGATCGTCAAGGCGATCATGATCTCGATCAAGGTCATCCCGCGCGGCGCGGCAACCGCGCCCGGACGAGCGGTTAGAACATCTGCTGCCATATGGTCCCCGTGTATTTGAACCAGTCCGGGCGCCCGGTGGCGCGAATCACTTCGATGGACCGCGCATCCTGCGGGCGCGACGACTTCTGCGAGTTCGTGGTGGTGATGTAGAACCCGCCGTTCTCCGAGGCGCTGCCGTCGCGCCGGAAGATGACTTCCTTCAATCCGCCCTGCGTGTGCGTGAAGCTGATCGGTATCGGCGAATAGACGCGCGCCGGCGCCCCGCCGCTCCCGTAGATGATGCCCTCGCCGAGCGGATACGACCGGACCCGCTCGGTGGTCTGGATGACGTTGTCGTTGTTCGCGTCCTCGTGGATCTTGATGGCGTTGTTCGCCACGTCGAACAGCACGTTGACGTTGTACTGGTCGGTGACCGCCATGCGCTCCGCCCGGCTCAAGAGCGCGGTGACGGAGCGCGCCGACCCGTTGATCCGGTACGTCCCCCAGTTCAGCTTGGGGAGCGCGAACACGGCTACCATGCCGATCAGGACGACCGCCATCATGATCTCGATCAGCGTGAAGCCCCAGCCTGCTGCGGTCCGATGTCGTATCACGTGCGGTGTCCCCCAGGTGGTGTTCGGCGCTTGCTGGCCTTAGATGAGGCAAGCCAGGTGCCAGCCCAGTCCCGCTCGGCAGATGCGATGCTATGCGATTGATTGTCAGCAACTTATGCCATTTGGACAGGCGAGGCAACCAGGCCGCAGGGCGCCCGAATCGTGCAAGTGCACTGCAACGGCTTGCACGCTTTGGTCCCCTCCCGGAGCGCAGCTGCCGCCCACCGGCACCGCGCCTCGAGTCCGCCGGCACTGATATAATTCATGGACCGTGAGGACACCGTGAAGCGCAGATCGAGCGAGGTGGTGGACGTGGGCGGCGTGAAGGTGGGTGGCGACCACCCCATCGTCGTCCAGTCCATGACCAACACCGACACCGCCGACGCGGAGGCGACGGCCCGGCAGGTGGCCGCGCTCGCGGCCGCCGGCTCGGAGCTGGTGCGCGTGACGGTCAACAACGAACCGGCGGCGGCCGCCGTCCCCGGGATCGTGGCCCGCCTGTCGGCCCTGGGCTGCGCGGTGCCGATCATCGGCGACTTCCATTACAACGGCCACCTGCTGCTCGCCAAGTTCCCCGAGTGCGCCCGCGCGCTCGCCAAGTACCGGATCAACCCCGGCAACGTCGGGGGCAAGCGCCACGACGACAACTTCCGCGCCATCGTCGAGATCGCGATCCGGAACGCCAAGCCGGTGCGGATCGGGGTCAACTGGGGATCCCTCGACCAGGCGTTGCTCACCGAGATGATGGACGCCAACGCCGCGCTGGCGCAGCCGCGCGAGGCGCGCGACGTCACGATGGATGCGATGGTCGAGAGCGCGCTGCGTTCGGCCCGGCTCGCCGAGGAGTGCGGTCTCGGCCACGACCGCATCATCCTCTCGGCGAAGGTGTCGGGCGTGCAGGACCTGGTGGACGTGTACCGGAAGCTCGCCGCCTCGTGCGACTATCCGCTGCATCTCGGCCTCACCGAGGCCGGCATGGGCGCCAAGGGCATTGTGGCCTCGACGGCGGGCATCGCCATCCTGCTCCAGGAGGGCATCGGCGACACCATCCGGGTCTCGCTGACCCCCGCCCCCAACGGCGATCGCACGGAGGAAGTGCTGGTCGCCCAGCAGATCCTGCAGTCGCTCGGCATCCGCAGCTTCGTGCCCCAGGTGACGGCGTGTCCCGGCTGCGGGCGCACCACCAGCACGTTCTTCCAGGAGATGGCGAGCGACATCCAGCGCTATCTGCGCGAGCAGATGCCCGCCTGGCGGGAGCGTTACGCGGGCGTCGAGGAGCTGCGGCTGGCGGTGATGGGGTGCGTCGTCAACGGACCGGGCGAGTCGAAGCACGCCAACATCGGCATCTCGCTGCCCGGCACGGCCGAGGAGCCGCGGGCGCCGGTGTTCGTGGACGGCCGCCTGCTGACGACGCTCAAGGGCGACGACATCGTGCCCCGGTTCCTCAAGATCCTCGACGAGTACGTCGCATCGCATTACGCCGCGTCCTGACGCGGCGCCCGCCCTTGGCTAGGGCGAGGTGGTCGTGCCCACGGCGTGCAGCGTTCCCCCCATGACCGTCTGCGCCACGTGCAGCGACTCGCAGAAGACGTGCGTGCCGTACGAGTACGTGGTGGTCGAGCAGCTCTTCGGCTGGTTCGTCGTCGCCTGGCTGGTCGCGAGCGGCACGGGCGCCAGCGCCCGGTAGGTGAACCCGCCGGCCTCGATGCGCGCGGTGATCGTGAGCGGCGAGACCCACGGGCCGGCCGCGCCCGTCGCCTGGTTCGCCGCGTTGTCGTCCCAGCAGCTCGCGGCGTCCACGCAGGGCCCCCCGCCGTAGACGAATTCGTAGGAGCGCGACTCGTAGGTCACGAGGCCGGCGAACCTCACGTAATCCACCGTGGTGCGCCCGAGCGGGAAGACGGCGTCGGGATCGTAGGCGCACAGGAGGCGCAGCACCCCGCCGGACGAACCGTCGGCGCACGTCACTCCCGCGGCCCCCGCGACGCCCGCGACGTTCCGCGCGTCCAGCGTGTCGAGGCTCGGCGCCGCCCGACGACTGGCCCAGGCTCCAGCGTCCCAGCGGGAAGGGCACCTCGTTGTAGATGGTGCCGTGGAACTCCGACGTCTGCAGCCGCCCCGTATCGGACGTGTCGGCGTAGAGGCTGTCGAGCGGCACGCCGGCCGGATCGAAGTCGTAGGTCCACGTCGTGTCGGCGTAGCTTCCCACCACGTCCGCCGCCCGCGCGTCGAACACGAAGGCCGGGAGGTAGCCGGCCGGCAGCACACCGAGGTCGACCGCCGAGAGGACCGCCAGCGTGACCGTGCCGCTGTTGTTGGCGGGATCGTAATCCCGGGGCGCCACGCTCTCGACCCGCGCCACCAGGGTGTGGGCCCCCGGCGTGCCGAACGTCGGGGCGAAGGCGCAGCTCACCGTGCCGCCCGCATCCACCCAGATGGCGGGCGCGCTGTCCACCTTCACCGTGCCGTCGTACAGGTTGCAGTCGGCGCGCGCGCCGACCTGCCCGTTCAGCTCCGACACCACGGCCGTGACCAGCACCGGCATCCCGACCAACGCCTGCGCGGCGCCGCTCATCGAGCTCACGGTCAGGTCCGGCCCCCTCAGGACCACCGTCGTCGCCGTGACGACGTCGGTGCGCCGGCCGCCGGCGTCGCGCACCAGCGCGACGATCCGCAGCCGCATGCCGGGCGTGACTCCGGGCAGGCTCACGGTATCGCTGCTGCCGCCGCCGAGGTGAGTGAACGTCCGCACGAAGAGCGTCGGTCCGTCGGCCCCGTGCCACCGGCCCCGGCCGCTCGCCAGACCGGAGACGGCCAGCGAGACGATCGAGCCCGCCGGCGCGGTCGTGTCGCGGGCGGCGAAGCTCGTCACCACGAGATCCGCCAGCCCGGTCTTGTCCACCAGGGCCTGCGCGCTCACGGCGGCGTTCCCGCTTCGCCCCCACTCGGGCCGGTGCCCGTGATCGGCATACTTCTCGCGCCCCGAATGCCGCCCACCGTGCGCGCGCGACGCGAGCGCCGGCTGACTCCCGGTGACGAGAGCAACCCCGGCGCTCGGCCGCGTGGGCTGCTCCGCGCACGCCGCGAGCGCCAGCACCGCAAACACCGACCACATCGAACGTGCCGACCTGACGATTCCCGTGATGCGAGTCACGCGCCCGTCTCCCTGGCCCGAGGAAGGACCCGGATCGCCCGGATCATCGGGACGAGAATGCGCACGCTCCGCGCCACGTGAATCGATGGGACCGAAGGTGTCGCGTGCGTAACCGTCGGCCAGCGGGTAACCACCTCGCGGCCAACGGCTTGGCCGCCGACTGATCCGCGCTCGGATGGCAGCGCGTGCCGACCGTCCGTCGCGCCGGTTACCTCACCTGTTGCGCCGGTTCCTGCGGAGGCGCAGCAGCACCTCCGATCAAGCCGACTCTTCTGGTTGGGATGCCGCCATGAATGGCGCGGCGCGCCGGTTCAGTCCGCGGCGACGGGAGCCGAGGCGCGTGGGCGAATGGGCACGCGGAACGCCAGGCTGCTCGTGACGCCGACGATGCCGGCCGCGATGAGGAACGGATAGCTGGGGCCGAGGAGCTGGAAGACCGGCGTGGACCACATCGGACCGGCGACCCGCGCAATGCCGCCGAACGCCTGCTGCACGCCCATCGTCTGGCCGAGCTCGTTGGGATCCGACTCGTGCGAGACGAGCGCGGTGACCGCCGGGAAGAGCAGCGCCGTTCCGGCGGGGAACAGCGTGAGGACCAGGGCCATCATGGGAATGGTGCGCGGCACCGGGAAGAGCAGCATGCCGAGCACCAGCAGGATGGCGCCGGTCCTGAGGAGCCGCGTCTCGCCGAACCGGTCCACCAGCGGCCCCAGCAGCACCGCCCTTAGCACGACGGACAGGAAGCCGGTATAGAGGAAGAAGTAGCCGATGGTGTGCACCGTGACCCCGAACCGGTACTGGAGATACAGGGCGAGGACCGCGGTGAACGACCCCTGCGCCAGCATCCCCACCGCGTAGATCCAGATCAGTCGCGGCTGCGGCCGCGCCGGGTGGCGCACCACCTCCAGCATGGCCGTGCGCACGCTCCGCTTCGGCCGGCCGGGCGTGGGATTGGTCTCCGGCAGGTACCCCCACGCGAACAGGACGTTGCAGGCGCACAGGCCGGCGGCCATGAGGCCCGGCGCGGCGGGGCCGAGGTGCGAGGCGAGGGACCCGATGGCCGGGCCCAGCATCACGCCCAGGTTCGTCGAGGCCGACAGCCAGCCCAGGCCGCGCACCCGCTGGTCCGGATCGGTCGCGTCCGACACGTAGGCCTGCACCACGCCCGTCGTGCCGCCTCCGGCGCCCTGCACCAGCCGGGAGGCGAACAGCAGCCAGATGCTGTGGGCGAACCCGAAGATCACGTAGGCGATGGCGGCCGCCGACAGTCCGATCAGCAGCGTGGGCCGGCGCCCGTACCGGTCCGACACGCGGCCCCACAGCGGCGAGCTGGCCAGCTGCGCGACGGAGAACGAAGCCACCAGCGGCCCGACCATCCACGCCTGGCCGCCCAGGCGCAGGGCGTAGAAGGGCAGCAGCGGGAAGATCATCGCGAAGCCGAGCATGTCCACGAACGCCACGGACATCAGGATCCACAGCGACTTCCTCATCGCCCGACCCTCGCCCCGACGCCCAGCGCCGCGGCGCTCACGCCCATCAGCACGACGCCGAACGCGGCCGCCACACCCATGTCGTCGAGCCTCAAGCTCGACAGGATCTCGATCGAGATGGGGCGCGTGTCGTAGGTGTACAGCAGGATCGAGGTCACGAAGTCCCCGAGCGCCGTGACGAACGCGAGGCTCGCGCCGGCGGCGAGCGCCGGCTTGAGGAGCGGCAGCGTGACGCGCCACAGCCGGCGCCAGCGGCCCGCGCCCAGCGATTCGGCCGCCTCCTCGAGCGACGGATCGAGCTGGCGGTACCCGGCCAGCAGCGCGCGCCCGGTCAGCGGCAGGCTGCGGACCAGGTAGGCGAGCGGCAGGATCGCCGCCGTGCCGACCAGGATCCAACGGCCGGTGAGCGGGCTCCGCACGCTGAACAGCGTCGCCAGCGCGATGGCCACCACGGTGCCCGGCACCGCCCACGGCAGGGCCAGCAGCGTCTCGATGGTCCGGCGGAGCGCCACGCGCCGCCGGATGGCGAGGTGCGCGGCCAGCGCCGCCACCGCCACCGCCCCCGCGGTCGCGGCCGCCGCCATCCACAGCGAGTTGAGGAGCGGGCGCAGCCGCTCGGGCTCGGTGAACAGGGCGCCGTAGTTCCCGAGGCTCCACACCGGCGGCACCGCCTCGGTGGTCCACGTGCCCGCGGGCACCAGCGACACGACGATGAGCGTGAGGTGCGGCAGCAGCAGCACCACGCCCAGGGTCCATCCGAGGACGCCGGCCGCGCGCCGCGCCAGCGGATGGGCGATGGCCTTGAGCGGCGGCGCCGTGCCCTTCCCCACCGACGTCACGAGCCGGTTGCCCTCGCTCCGCTGCACGACGGCGAAGCCGGCGATGGCGAGGATCGCGAGCGCCACCGTCTCGAGCATCGCGGTCGGCAGGTCGCCGTTCAGCTTGGTGGCGACGATCTGCGTCGTCATCACGCGGAACCCGCCGCCGAAGATGTACGGCGCGCTGAACGAGGCGAGCGCCGTCATGAACGTCAGCAGCGCCGCGCCCCACAGCGCCGGCGCCAGCAGCGGCAGGGTCACGCGGCGGAAGGTGGCCCACGGCCCGGCGCCGAGCGACGCCGCGGCCTCCATCATGGAGGCGTCGATCTTGGCCAGGCCCGGCGCGGGCGAACAGGTAGAAGTAGACGTACATCGAGTAGGCGTGCACCAGCAGGATCGCGCCGGGCCCCTGCAGCCGCCACGGCGCGTGCCGGAGGCCGAGCGCGGCCTGGACGGCGCGGGCCACGAAGCCGCTCTCGCCGTACAGGAACAGGAACGCGATCACGCCCACCAGCGGCGGCAGCACGGCCGGCAGCGCGATCAGCGCGCCGAGGGTGCGGCGGCCCGGGAAATCGTAGCGCTCGAACACCAGCGCCAGCGGAATGCCGATGGCGGCGGCGAGCCCGACGCTGGCCAGCGAGATCCACAGGCTGGCCCACAGCGCGGCCCACTCGGACGCGCTGCCGAGGAACGCGCGCAGGTCGGCGTGCGTCGCCTCGGCGCCGACCAGTGACCAGCGGATACGACCACCAGCCAGGCGAGCCCCACCGCGACGACCAGCGCCGTGAATTCGCCGCGACGGCGCAGCGTCACGCGGTGCCCCCGTGCGTCCGTGCGTCCGTGCGCCCGTGCGCCTGTGCGCCTTCCCAGAACAGCACCCGGTCCACCGCGACCCGCACGCGCTCGCCCACGCGCACGGCCTTGAGCGGGGCCTGCACGTCGAACACGGCGCCGCCCCCCGCGTCCACCGTGAAGTACGCCTGGGCGCCGACGAACCGCCGCTCCGTCACCACGCCCTCGAGCGTCGCGGCGCCGTTGGGCACGAAGCGCATGGCCTCGGGCCGCACCAGGGCCGTGCTGCCGGCCCGGCCGCCCACCCGCTCGCCGGGCAGCGCTCCCGGCACGCCCGATGAAGCCCGCCACGAACGCCGTGGCCGGCTCCTCGTACAGATCGTCCGGCGTCCCGACCTGCTCCAGCCGGCCGCGATGCAGCACCGCGACCCGGTCGCCGAGGTCGAACGCCTCCTCCTGCTCGTGGGTGACGAACACGGTCGTGATGCCCACCTGGCGGATGGCGCGCCGCAGCTCGCGCCGGGTGCGCTCGCGCAGCGCGGGATCCAGGTTCGACAGCGGCTCGTCGAGCAGCAGGATGCGCGGCTCCGGCGCCAGCGAGCGGGCCAGCGCCACCCGCTGCTGCTGGCCGCCGGAGAGCGCGGACACGGGCCGGCGCTCGTACCCCTCGAGGTCCACCATCGCCAGCACCTCGCGCACCCGCGCAGCCGCGGCCTCCCCCTTCGTGCGCAGGCCGAACGCCACGTTGGCGCCGACGTCCAGGTGCGGGAACAGGGCGTAGTGCTGGAACACCATGCCGAAGCGGCGCGCCTCCGGCGCCAGCCGCGTGACGTCCTCGCCGCTCACCCGGATCGAGCCCGCGTCCGGCGTCTCGAACCCGGCGAGGAGCCGCAGCGTGGTGGTCTTGCCGCTGCCGCTCGGCCCGAGCAGCGCGAGGATCTCGCCGCCGGCCACGTCCAGCGACAGGTCGTCCACGGCCACCACGCCGTCGAAGCGCTTGGTCAGGTGTTGCAGACTCGAGAAACGCCGGCTCGGACATCGTGCTCCCGCGTGAGGGGTGAGGCGTGAGACGTGAGAAGGTTACGTGAGAGGTGAGAGGTGGAACGGCGTGAGAAGATCGCCTGCGGCTTCTCACTTCGTCTTCTCACTTCTCACCCATCCTTCTCACCTCTCACCCCTCACTTCTCACCTTTTCCCCTGACATTCCGATCCCAATAATCCATCCACCCCGCCCCGTACGTCTCCACGCTGTCCCAGTTGACCGGCTCCACCTTCATCTTGGCCTCCACGTCGCGCACCCATGCCGGCAGCGAGTCGGCCGGCAGGTCCGTGCGCGCAGGCAGCCGGAACGCCTCGCGCGCCGCCACGATCTGCATCTCGGGCGTCAGGACCCAGCGCGCGAACTCGCGCGCCAGTGCCGCGTGCTTCGCGCCGCGCACGACGGCGATGGCGTCGTCGATCACCGGCGTGCCGCTGGTGGGGAAGCGGTAGGCCAGCTTCCGCCCCTCGTTCTGGAGCAGCAGCATGTCGGGCAGGTCCCACAGCGAGATGAGGCCCTCCTGCCGCTCGAGCATGGTGTGCAGCAGCGCGGGGTTCTGCACGTAGCTCCCGGTCTGCGCGTCGAGCCGCCGCAGCCACGCCCATCCGGCCGTGGTGTCGCCCGTCCGCGCCAGGCTCCGCATCATCACCATCTCGAAGATCGCGCGCATCGTGCCGCTGGCCAGCGGATCGCGGATCAGGAGCTTGCCCTTCCAGCGCGGCGCCAGCACGCTGTCCCAGTCCGCCGGCACCAGCGAATCCGGTATGGCGACGGCGTTGTACTCGATCACGGCCGGCGTGCGGTACACCGACAGGTACAGCGGCCCGCCGGGCGTGACCGGCTCCAGCAGCGAGTCGCGCGCCCCGCGCGCGAACAGCGGCGTCGGCCCCCCGAACCACAGGTCCGCCTGCGGATTGGCCCGCTCGGAGCGCAGCCGGTCGAGCACCTCCTGCGATCCCATGTCGAGCCAGCGCACGTCCACGTCGGGATGGAGGGCTTCGAAGCGCCGCTCGAAGTTCGACAGCAGCTCGCGGCCGTGGGGCGAGTAGATGACCAGCGGGGTCTTACCGCTGCCGCGGCAACCGGCGGCGAAGACGAGCGCGGCGAGCAGGAAGCGGACGCCCGGGCGCCGCACCGTTAGGCCTCGCTCACTTGACGTCGTCGGGTCTCAGGGCGAGCAGATTGGCGAACAGCCGGTACGCTCCCGGCACGTTGGCCGGCAGCTCGCGGAAGAAGCTCAGCCCCGTGTACACGTAGAGCCCGCGGCCCAGGCGCGCGACCAGCAGGCCGCCGTCGAGCTTCTCCCCGTTGTCCCCCGACTCCAGCATCGGGTGGTACGCCGGGTCCCAGGTGTGGGCGAAGTACAGCCCGCGCTCCTGCACCCACCCGTCCCAGTCCGCGGCGCCGATCGTGTTGGGCCGGTGGAACAGCGGGCTCGACGGATCGAGGATCGTCACCGGCGCCGTCTCGTCCGTCACCCGGTCGTGCGGGTTGGCGATGGTGAACGGGTACGGCGCGAAGCCGCCGCGCACGAAGCGGTACTGCTGGTACTGCACGATGAGCCGCCCGCCGCGCCGCGCGTAGTCGAGCAGCCGGCCGCTCGAGGCGATCCACGGGTCGTCCGTCTCGTAGGCCCGGCTCCCCACCACGATGACGTCGTAGCGCGACAGGTCGCCCTTCTCGATGTCGTCCGGCGTCAAGACGACGATGGGCACGCCGACCGCCTGGAGCGCCTCGGGCACGGCGTCGGCGGCGCCGCGGACGTACCCCACGCGGGCGAGCGGCGGCAGGACGAGGTCCGCCATCTCCACCTGGAGCGACGGCGGGGCGCACGTAGGCCACGGGGCGGATGTGCGGGTAGTCCACCGCCTCCGTCGCGCGGTCGAAGCTCCGGCCGCCCGCGACCGCTACCGCGCGGATCAGGGCCGCGCCCGGCCGGGCTCCCGCCGGCGCGCGCAGCTCGAAGGTGTAGCTCTTGTGCGTGCCCTCGCCGCTCAAGGCGAAGGACTGCGACGGCGGCGCCGGCCATCCGTCGGGGACCTCCAGTCGCACGTCGCCGCTGGTGGGCTCGCGGCGGCCGCTGGTCAGCGTGACCGTGACCTCCCGCGCCCCGCGCGAGGCGATCGGCCACACCATCGCCTCGGGCGACACCTCGACCCCGACCGCGGGGACGACGAACAGCGGCCGGCGGACCTCGCCGGTCGTGGGATCGTCGTAGCGCCAGGTGACCTCGCGCCGCAGCGTCACCGGCACCCCGGCGATGGTCGTGACCAGGCGCGCGAAGACCGGCGGCGGCTCGAACGGCTCGCCCCTTTACGCTGTCGGGCGTCCCGGACCAGTCGTACAGGGCGCCGATCGGCGGCCGCGCGAGGAAGTAGGGCTCGCTCAACGGCGCGTCGTCGGGCAGCGTCACGGCGAAGCGCCGCGCGGCGATCCCGCTCGCTTCCGCCGAGAAGAAGCCGCCGGCCACCGGCGCCGGCGCCGCCCCCTCCGCCCGCACCGTCCAGGACGCCGGCGCGTCCACCACGGCGCTGTCGAGCCGCGCCTCGCCGGCGCTGGCCCACAGCGCGGCCACCACGCCGAACGTCTGGCCCGGGACGACGCGGCCGGCGTCGGCGATGGCGTCGGCGACCACGCCGGCGGCGTTGGCGAGCGCCTCCTCGAGCAGCGGCTCCTTCTCGGCGAGGAACGCGGGCGGGGCGGCACGCCTCAGCTCCGTGAGCGCCGCCGCCAGCAGCGCCACGATGCGGCGCGCGTCACCGGGCACGAGCTGGTCGCGCGCCGAATCGACGAGCGCCTGGTAGTGCGCCAGTCCCGGCGCCAGCGCCGTGTCCACCCCGGCGAAGACGCCGCCGTTTCCCGCGCCGGTGAGGTCCTCGAGCAGGCTCAGCCGCGTGCGGGAGGCGCCCATGTCCTGCAGCCGCCCCATCTCCTGCGAGCGGTTGTAGCTCCTCGCCTCCATCGCCAGCTGGTGGTAGGTCCGGCCCGCGACGGGATCCAGCGCGCCGGTCGCCAGCACGAGCGTCGTCCCGGCGGTGTCGAAGCCGGCCGAGCGGTAGAATTTCTTCGGGCCCCACGTGGAATCGCGCAGCAGGTCGAACGCGGCGCGCGCGACCACCCCGGCGACCTGGTGCTGCCCGTGGCCGTCGCGCGGCGTGCCGGAGAAGATGGACACGACCACCTGGGGCCGGAACCGGCGGATGACCCGCACCACGTCCACCAGCATCGAGTCCCGCGGCCAGAACCGCAGCCCCTCGGCGAGCGTCTTGGAAAAGCCGAAGTCGATGGCGCGCGTGAAGTACTGGTGCGACCCGTCCACGGCGCGCGAGGAGAGCAGCTCCTCGCTGCGGAGCAGCCCCAGCGCGTCGCCCAGCTCCGGTCCGATGAAGTTCTGCCCACCTTCGCCGCGGGAGAGGGAGAGGTACGCCACGTCGGCGCCCGTCCCGCGCTCCAGGAAGGTGATCAGCTCCGTGTTGTCGTCGTCGGGATGCGCCCCGATCACCAGGACGCGCTTGTTCTGGTCGAGCGCGCGGAGGTCCCGGTCGAGGGCGGCGAGGCCGCCGGTGCCGGCGGGCTCCAGCGGCTGGGCGGCGAGGCCCCCGGCCGTGGCCAGGAGCAGCCCGGCGGCGACCGCCAGGCGTCGGGAGGCTCGGACGAGATGATCCATGGAGGCGAACAAACTAACCAAGGCGCGCCCCTTCCGCTCGGGTGCTTCTGCGTGCAGCATTTCCCTGCTACCCCGCAACTGCCATGGCCGTGCAACCCTGGGCCGGAGGAGACGGTGGCCGCGATCAACAGTCGGCGAGTCTGGCTGGGCACCCTGGTCGGCGGACTCGTGTTTTTCGTCTGGAGCATGCTGCTGGAGATCGTGCTGGGCCCGCTCGCCGTCGGCAAGGCGCGCCTGGACATCGCGATGGACAATGGGTGGTTCCTCGCGACGCCGCGCATCGCGCCCGCGCTGTTCCTGGTCGTGTGGACCGTGTCGCTGTTCGTCATGGCCTACGGGCTGTCGTGGGCGTATGCCCACCTGCGCTCCAGCGCGGGCCCCGGACCCGCGACGGCCGCCAAGCTCGGCCTGGTCGTCGGCTTCGCCGCCGGCTTTCCGCTGGAGTTCGCGCACGCCGTCTTCCAGCCGCTGACCGCCCGCTACAGTGTCATGTGGATGATCGACATGATGCGTTGGCTGCACCCTGGCCGCCCTCGCCGCGGGCTGGGTGTACAAGGACACGCCCGCCACCGGCTGACGGCATGACCGCCCAGGCGCAGGGACCCGGGGCCGATCTCGCGGCCTGGCGACCCGAGTTCCCCATCCTCGGGAGCACCACCTACCTCATCTCCAACTCGCTCGGCGCGATGCCGCGCGGCGCCGCGGCCGCGCTCGACCAGTACGCGCAGACCTGGGCCAAGCGCGGCGTGCGCGCGTGGGACGAGGGCTGGTGGGAGATGCCGGTCGCCGTCGGCGACATGGTCGGTCGGATCATCGGGGCGCCCAAAGGCAGCGTCACGATGCACCCCAACGTCACGCTCGCCGAAGCGGTCGTGCTCTCGTGCTTCGCCCCGGGCGGACCGCGCAACCGGATCGTGGTCGAGGACGGCAACTTCCCGTCCATCCAGTACCTGTACGCCGCGCACCCGTGGCTGCGCGTGACGCCCGTGCCCGTCGAGCGGTTGGTGGACGCCATCGACGAGCAGACGCTGCTGGTCCCCATCTCGCACGTGCTCTTCAAGAGCAGCTTCGCGCAGGACGTGCCCGCCGTCGTGGAGAAGGCGCACCGCGTCGGGGCGCACGTCGTGCTCGACGTCTACCAGTCCGCGGGCGTGATGCCGGTCGACGTCGCGGCGCTCGGGGTGGACTTCGCCGTCGGCGGCTGCCTCAAGTGGCTGTGCGGCGGCCCCGGCAACGGCTTCCTCTACGTGCGGCCCGACCTGGCGCACCTCGCGCCCGCGCTCACGGGCTGGATGGCGCACGCCGAGCCGTTCGCCTTCGAGCCGCCGCCCATCCGGCGCGCCGAGGGCCCGTTCCGCTTCCTCAACGGCACGCCGTCCATCCCCAGCCTGTACGCCGCCGTCGAGGGGCTGCGGATCGTGCGGGAGGTCGGGGTGGAGCGGATCCGCGCGCACTCCGTCCGCCTCACGGACCGCCTGCTCGGGCGCATCGACGAGCGCGGCTTCCCGTCGCTGACGCCGCGCGACGTCGCGCGCCGCGGCGGCACCGTGGCCGTGAACCCGCCCGGGGCCGAGGCGATCAGCCGCCGGCTCCTGGAGCGCGACTTCCTCGTGGACTTCCGACCCGACGCCGGCATCCGGATCGCGCCGCACTTCTACAACACCGAGGACGAGTGCGACGCGATCATCGCGGAGATCGCCGCGCTGGCGGCGGGCCGGCCCGCTCTGCGCGCCACGCGCCACTAGTGCCGGAGACCAGCGGCATCCGACTTCCGGCCTCGCACGCCCGCGATGCCGCGACTCCGCGACCCTCGAGGCGTTGATGCCGTTCGTCACCGGCCTGACCTGCGTCCTGTGCGGCGCCACCTACCCCGCCCGCTCCGTCATGACCTGCCCGCGCTGCGGCGTCACGGGCATCCTCGACGTGCGGTACGACTACCGCGGCCGTCGAAGCGCCGGCTCAGCCGCCGCGCCCTCGCCGCGCGCGACGATCCGAGCCTGTGGCGCTACCGCGAGCTGCTGCCCATCGGCGCGCAGGCGCGGCTGCCCAACCTGGCGGTGGGCTGGTCCCCGCTGCGGCCCGCGCCGGAGCTGGCGCGCCACCTCGGCGTGCGCACGCTGCTGCTCAAGGACGACGGTCGGAATCCGTCCGCCTCGCTCAAGGACCGCGCCAGCGCCGTCGGTGCCGTGAAAGCCGTGGAAGCCCGGCGCAAGGTCATCGCCTGCGCGAGCACCGGGAACGCCGCCAGCTCGCTCGCCGGCATGGCGGCGGCGCTCGGCCTGAAGGCGATCATCTTCGTCCCCGAGCGCGCGCCGGAGCCCAAGCTGGCGCAGCTCCTGATCTTCGGCGCCACCGTGCTGCGGGTGCGCGGGAGCTACGACGAGGCCTGGGAATTGTGCCAGAGCGCGTGCGACCGCTGGGGCTGGTACAACCGCAACTGCGCCGTGAATCCGTACCTGGTGGAAGGCAAGAAGACCGTCAGTCTCGAGATCTGCGAGCAGCTGGAGTGGAAGGTGCCCGAGTGGGTGGCCGTCTCCGTCGGCGACGGCTGCACCATCGCCGGCGTCTGGAAGGGATTCCGGGAGATGCGCGCGCTGCGCCTGATCAGCCGCACGCCCAGGCTGCTCGGCGTCCAGGCCGAGGGCGCGGCGCCGGTGACCGCCGCCTTCCGGAGCGGCGGGGTCCTGGTGCCGGTCGAGCCGAAGACGATGGCCGACAGCATCGCGGTGGGCGTCCCACGGAACTGGAAGAAGGCGGTGGACGCGGTGCGCGAGTCGGGCGGCACGATGGTGAACGTGAGCGACGAGGAGATCCGCGAGGCGATGCGCGCCACGGGCCGCCTCACCGGCGTCTTCGCCGAGCCGGCCGCCGCGGCGGCGGTGGCGGGCCTCGCGCGGGCGGTGCGCGAGGGCATCGTGTCGCGGCGCGCCGCCGCGCTCGCCGTCATCACGGGCAACGGGCTCAAGGACAGCCGCTCCGCGCTCGCCGCCGCGCCCCACCCGCTGGACGTCCCGCCCGACCTCGACGCGGTGGCGGAGGCGCTGGAGCGATGAGCGCGCGCGCCGCGCGGCCACGCTCGCTGCTGATCCGCGACCTGCGGCTCCTGGTCACGATGGACGCGCGCGGCCGCAAGCTCGAGGGCGGCTATCTCTTCGTCGAGAACGGCGAGATCCGGTCGGTGGGCACGCGGGTGCCGCCGGGCCTGCGGGCGGAGCGCACCATCCGCGCCCCGTTCGCCGTCGCCGTCCCCGGCCTGGTGAACACCCATCACCATTTCTGCCAGACGCTGACCCGCGCCCATCCGCGCGCCGCCGACGCCAAGCTGTTCGACTGGCTCACCACGCTCTACCCGGTCTGGGCCGGCTTCGACGAGGAGGCCGTGCACCTCGCGGCCCTGGTCGCGATGGCGGAGCTGATGCTCTCGGGATGCACCACCAGCTCGGACCACCACTACCTGTTCCCGCGGGGCCAGACGCGGCTCATCGACGCCGAGATCGCGGCCGCGCGCGAGATCGGCATGCGCTTCCACGCGACCCGCGGCTCGATGAGCGTCGGGCGCAAGGCCGGCGGGCTGCCGCCGGACTCGGTGGTGCAGGACGAGGACGAGATCCTCGCCGACTCCGAGCGCGTCATCCGTACCTACCACGACCCGCGGCCCGGTTCCATGCTCCGCGTGGGCCTCGCGCCCTGCTCGCCGTTCTCCGTGTCGGAGCGGCTGATGCGGCAGACCGCCGAGCTGGCGGAGCGGCACGACGTGCGGCTCCACACCCACCTGGCCGAGACGCTGGACGAGGAGACCTACTGCCTGCGGAAGTTCGGGAGGCGGCCGGTGCAGTTCCTGGCCGACGCCGGCTGGCTCGACGAGCGGGTGTGGATCGCGCACGGCGTGCACTTCAACGGAGCCGAAATCCGGCGGCTCGGCCGCGCGGGCGTGGGGGTCGCGCACTGCCCCACCTCGAACATGCGGCTCGGCTCCGGCATCGCGCCCGTGCACGCGCTGGCCGCGGCCGGATGCCCGGTGGGCCTGGGCGTGGACGGCAGCGCCTCGAACGACGGCTCGCACATGCTGGCCGAGGCGCGGCAGGCGCTGCTGCTGGGCCGGGTGGCGCGCGGCGCGGACGCCGTGAAGGTCGAGGGCGCGCTCCGGATGGCGACGCGCGGCGGCGCCGCCTGCCTCGGCCGCGACGACATCGGCTCGCTCGAGCCCGGCAAGCGCGCCGACGTGGCGCTGTTCGATTTGCGCGACGTGACCTACAGCGGCGCCGGCGACCCGCTGCTGGCGCTGCTCCTCTGCGCGCCGACGCGCGTGCACACGCTGATCGTGGACGGGCGGCCGGTGGTCGAGAACGGCGAGATCCGGACGCTCGCGCTGGAGCCGGTGCTGGCCCGGCACCGGAAGGCCGCGGCGAGGCTGCTGGCCGGACGCCGCACGACCCGCTGAGGCGGCGGGCGCCGCGCGCGGCCGCCCGCTCAGCGAACCGGCTCGCCCCCGCGCAGGCGGCGGATCTCCTCGAGCAACTCGATGTCCGCGGCGTCTTGGAGGCGCCCGGTGCGCTTCGACGCGATCAGGTGCTCGATGGATGCCGTGGGGATCCGGACCCCTTCCACCTCGAAGGTGTGCGCCGCTGCGATGGCCTCGGCGTAGTGCACTTGCCACGCGACGGTCATGATGTCCACGCGCGGGATGTCGCCGACCACGGTGACCGGGCTTGCGCGCAACCTCTTCGGCCAGGACACCACCCGCCAACCACCCGCCGCCTTCGGACAGAGCCTGCAGCACCCGTGAGGCATTCACCACGGTCGGCTCGATCAGGATGTCGATGTCCTTGGTGGCCCGCGCCGCGCCCCAGAGCTGGAGCGCGAAGCCGCCGACCAGGACGTAGCGCGCCTCGTGTCTCGTTGAGGCGACCGCAGGTATCCGCCAACCAGCCGCGGTCGATCACGGCTGCAGGTCCGCGAAGCGCTTCCAGTCCAGGTAGTCCTCGTAGGAGTCGAACTGCAGCACCCGGCGGAAGCGCGGCCGAGCCGCGCCGGAGGGCACCGTACGCGCCAGCGCTTCGGCCACCTTCACCCGCCGCTCGGGCGTAAGCGCCAGATCGCTCTCCAGGCGGCTCTGCTCCGCCGCGCGGAACGCCCGCTGCACCTGGTACGGGGGCGCAGTCTCCTCGCGGACCGTCGAGGCCCGCTCCGTGCTGTCCGGCGTGCCGCGAGCCGGCTCCGTGGCGACATACCGCCGCAGCGACTCGGCCACCACCCAGCTCCGGGAGCGGTCGAGCCGGCGCGCGAGGGCGTCGGCGGCCTTGAGGACTTCGGCCGGAACAGTCACGGTGACGCGGCGATAGCTCATATCGGATACTATCCGCTCATACCGGAGCGCGCAAGGCGAGGCCGCCGGCGCGCTCGACCAGCGGTCAGCGCAGCACCGTCTCCTCGGCCGGAGGTCGCAGGTTGTAATGCGAGGCCATCGCGTGGCCGTAGGCGCCCGCGAGGCCGATGAGCAGCACGTCGCCCGGCACCGGTGAGGCGAGCCAGCGGTCGCGGCCGAGCACGTCGCCGCTCTCGCAGATGGGCCCCACCACCTGCGCGAACAGGTCCGGCGGCGCGGGATGCCGCGTCAGGTTCACGATCGGGTGCCACGCGCCGTAGAGCGCCGGCCGGATGAGCGAGTTCATCCCCGTCCCCACGCCCACGAACACCGTGCGCCCCTTGCGGCGCACCTGCGTCACCGGCGCGAGCAGCACGCCGGCCTCCGCCACCAGGTAGCGGCCGGGCTCCAGCCGCAGCTCGACGCCCGGCAGCGCGCGGGCGATGGGCTCGAGCCCCGCCTCGCAGCGCGTCCAGATCCAGCTCCGGCTGGCCCGGTCGTTCCGGCAGGCCCAGACCGCCGCCCAGGTCCATCCACTGCAGCGCGTCGCCCGCGCTCGCGGCCAGGCCGGCCAGGAGCCGCGCCAGGGCGGGCCACGCCTCGGCGTCCAGGATCCCGCTGCCCAAGTGCGCGTGGAGGCCCGTGATGCGCGCGCCCGCGCCTTCGAGCGCCGATCGCAGGGCGTCCAGCTCGCCCGCGGGGTGGCCGAACTTCGAGGCCGGCCCGCCGGTGCGGACCTTCGCGTGGTGGCCCGCGCCCCAGCCCGGATCCAGGCGTACCGCCAATCCGCGTCCGCGCAGCAAACTGCCCGCCGCCTCCGCGAGGTGCGGCCCGTCCACCGTCAGCTCCGCGCCCAGCGCGGCCGCCCGCCCGTACTCTTCCACGGCGCAGAAGTTGGGCGTGAACAGCAGCGGCGCGGCCGAGCCCAGCGCCGCCCGCGCCGCCTCGACCTCCTCGATGGACACGCACTCGATGCCGTACCCCTCGGCCGCCAGCGTCTCGAGGATGGCGGGATGGGGATTGGCCTTCATCGAGTAGTAGAAGCGGCCCACCGCCGGCAGGGCCGCGCGCAGCCGGCGGGCCCGCTCGCGCACGGTCGCCAGGTCGTACACGTAGTGCGGCCGGCCGTCGGCGCGCGAGGCGCAGCAAGCTCGGCGCGGCGGCGCACCCACCACGCCGCGCCGGCGTCCGGCTCCGGCGCGCCGCGCAGCCGCTCCCAGGTCGGGCCGAGGCGCGGGTCGTCGCCGCGCGCGGAGAACAGCAGGTCGTGCAGGCGCTGCACCAGCGGCGGCCCCTCGTCGTCGTCCACCACGAACGACAGGTTGAGGTCCTCCGCCGAGTTGCTGATCAGGTGGACCGGCCGCTCCTGGAACGCGGTCAAGGCCGGCGCGATCTCGCCGAGCGTGGCGCGGATCCGGCGGCCGACGATGGACACCACCGCGGCGGGGTGAATCACCTGCACCTCGCCCAGCTCCTCCAGCAGCGCCAGGAGCCGCTTGAACGCTCGCCCCTCGACGCCGTCCGGCACGGAATCGAGCGTCACGCTGACCGCGGCCTCCGAGGTCCCGATCAAGTCCACCGAGATGCCGAGCTCCTCGAACGGCGCGAAGAACCGCGCGAGGAAGCCGGGCGTGTCCCACATCGCGACGGTCGAGACGCTCAGCAGCGTGCCGCCGCGCCGGCAGGTGACCGCCGTGACCGCGGGATGCGCCTCCTGCTCGCCCTCGATGCGGGTGCCGTCCATCTCGGGATGGGGCGTGCAGCGGATGGCGACCGGCAGGCCGTGCAGCGCCGCCGGCTCGAGGCACGCCGGGTGCAGCACCTTGGCGCCCAGCGACGCCAGCTCGCGCGCCTCGCGATAGCCGATGCGGCGGATCAGCCGCGCGGAGGGCACCTCCCGCGGATCCGCCGTAAAGAGGCCCGGCACGTCCGTCCAGATCTCGAGCGTCTCGGCGCCGGCGAGCACGGCCAGCAGCGCGGCCGAGGTATCGCTCCCGCCGCGCCCCAGCAGGCACGTCTCGCCCTCCGGTGTGCGGGCGATGAAGCCCTGGGTCAGCACGATGGCGCGCCTCGCCGGCCACCGCGTCGAGCCGCTCCGGCGCGCGCACCGCGGGAACCGTGGCCGCCAGGTAGCGGCGTTCGTCGCCGTCGAGCGGCTCGGGCGCGCTCACCAGCAGCTCGCGCGCGTCGAGCCAGCGGGCGCCCACGCCCAGCGACGCGAGGATGACGGCGCCGAGCGCGGTGGCGGCCAGCTCGCCGGACGCGAGGATCCGCGCCGCGAGCCGCGGCGGCGCCTCGCCCGTGAGCCACACGCCCCGAAGGAGGCGCCCCGCCTCCGCGAGGTGCTCGCGCATCGGCGCCGAGCGCGGGGGCGGCGGGATCGAGCCCCGCGGCGCGCGCCAGGTCGGCGTGCGCCCGCTCGATGTGCGCCAGGGCGTCGGTCTCGCGGCCCGTCCGCGCGGCCGTCACGGCGTCCTGCAGGCGGTCGGTCGTGCCGGCCAGCGCGGAGCACACGACCAGGACGCGGTGCTCCCGGGCGCGCGCCGCCGCCTCGCGGGCGATGGTCTGCCAGCGCTCGAACGACGCCACCGACGTCCCGCCGAACTTGAGCACGACCCACGCCGCGTTCACCGCCACCTACCGCCGTCTCTCGATGGGAAGAATCAGGATAGGCACGCGCCGCGCCGCCGTACAGCGCCCGAGGCCGTGCTCCTGCTTGCGCGCGGGCCCGGGACGGAGCAAGGTTAGCCGACTCATGAGGAACTGCCATGTTTGACCTACTGCGCGCGTTCCATCGCCCCACCACCGTCGCCACCGCCCTCCGCCTCTTCGCCGCCGAGCGCCGCTCCGGCGGGCGCGGGCGCTTCGTCGCCGGCGGCACGGACCTGGTGGTGGCCGGCGACCGCTCGCTCCGCTATCTCGTAGACCTCACCAGCCTGCCGCTGCGTTACATCAAGCGGCGCGGCGGGGGCTGGGCCATCGGCGCCACCTCCACCATGGCCGACCTGGAGCACGCCGCAGCCCTGCGGACCTTCGCCGACGGGATCCTCGCGGAGGCGGCCGGCACGGCCGGCTCGCCGCAGATCCGCAACATGGGCACCGTCGGCGGCAACCTCGCCAACGCGTCGCCCGCCTGCGACCTCGCGCCCCCGCTCCTCGCGCTCGACGCGTCGGTCGTCGTGGCCGGCGCGGGCGCGCGCCGCACCGTGCCGCTGGACCGCTTCTTCAAGGGCGTGCACCGCACCTCGCTGGACGGCGGGCTCCTGGTGGAGATCGTGATCCCCGCGCCGCCCAAGACGGCGGGCCGCGCCGCCTGGTCCTTCCAGAAGCTGGGCCGCCTCCAGAGCGACATCGCGGTCGTGAACGCCGCCACGGGCGTCGTGCTCGGCGAAGGACGGCCGCTGCACCTGGGCGCGCATCGCGCTGGGCGCCGTGGCGCCCACCCCGCTCAGGGCCCGCCGTGCGGAGGCGCTCCTGGTCGGGCGGCCGTTCGATGCGGCGGCCATCGAGGCCGCCGCCGACCGCGCCGCGCAGGAGACCAGGCCGGTGACCGACGTGCGCGCGACCGCCGAGTATCGCCGCGAGATGAGCCGCGTGCTGGTGGCCCGCGCGTTGACCGAGTGCCTCGAGCGCATCGGGAGCGGCCAGTGAACGACCTCTCGATCCGCGTGACCGTGAACGGCGAGCCGAAGCGCTGGACCGTCGCCCCCGGCGACCTCCTGCTCGACGTGCTGCGCCGCGAGGGATACTGGGGCGTCAAGAAGGGCTGCGAGACGGGCGAGTGCGGCGCGTGCGCCGTGCTGGTGGACGGCGCGCCGATCAACTCCTGCCTGATGTTCGCGGCGCAGGCCGACGGCCGGAAGATCTCCACCATCGAGGGCGTGTCGCAGCGCGACGAGCTCGACCCGGTCCAGGAGGCCTTCCTCGACCACGGCGCCGTGCAGTGCGGCTACTGCACGCCGGCCATGGTCCTCGTGACGCGGGCGCTGCTCGCCCGCTCGCCCCATCCCACCGAGGACGAGGTGCGCGAAACGCTGGGCGGCGTGTTCTGCCGCTGCACCGGTTACAAGAAGCCGGTCGAGGCGGTGCTGGCCGCGGCCGAAGCGCGCGCGGCCCGTTCCGCGCCCGCCAAGCCCCGCGCCGCCAAGCGAGCGGCGTCGAAGAAGGGAGCGCGCCGATGAGCGAGAAGAGCGTCGTCGGCCGGCGCGTCCGGAAGGTGGACGGCTACAAGCTCGTCACCGGCAAGACCGCCTTCACCGACGACATCGAGCTGCCGGGCATGCTGATCGGCAAGATCCTGCCGAGCCCGCATGCCCATGCGCGCATCACGCGGATCGACACCAGCCGCGCCAAGGCGCTGCCCGGCGTGCACGCGGTGCTGACCTACCAGGACGTGCCGCGCGTCCCGCACACCACGGCCGGCCAGGCGTTTCCCGAGCCGTCGCCCTACGACACCTACCTGCTCGACTCCAAGGTCCGGCACATCGGCGACCGCGTGGCCGCCGTCGCGGCCGACACGCGGGCCATCGCCGAGGAGGCGCTGCGGCGCATCGAGGTGGAGTACGAGGTGCTGCCGCCCGTGCTCGACATGGAGCACGCGATGGACCGGGGCGCGCCGGTGATCCACGACGAGCCCGACTCGACGGGCATCGAGGACGCCGCGCGCAACCTCGCCGGCGACATCCACCGCGAGCTGGGCAACGTCGAGGAGGGCTTCAAGCAGGCCGACCTCATCGTGGAGCGCGAGTACCGCACGCCGCGCCAGCAGCACGCCGCCATCGAGCCGCACATCGTCATCAGCTGGCTCGACGCCGACAACCGCCTGGTGATCCGCACCAGCACCCAGATCCCGTTCCATGTGCGGCGCCAGGTGGCGATGATCCTACAGATCCCGGTGAGCCGCATTCACGTCATCAAGCCGCGCATCGGCGGCGGGTTCGGCGGCAAGCAGGAGATGGTGATCGAGGACATCTGCGCCGCGCTGGCGCTGGCCTCGCACCGGCCGGTCAAGCTCGAGTACACGCGCCACGAGGAGTTCTACATGGCGCGCACCCGGCACCCGCAGATCCTGCGGCTCAAGATGGGCGTCAAGAAGGACGGCACCATCGTCGCGCACCACATGAAGGTGCTGGCGGCGACCGGCGCCTACGGCGGCCACTGCACCACCGTACAGGGCAACACCGGCAGCAAGGTGCTGCCGCTGTACCGCTCGCCCAACCTCAAGTTCGACTGCGACGTGGTGTACGTGAACGCCCCGCCGGCCGGCGCGTTCCGCGGCTACGGCTGCCCGCAGGGGTTCTTCGCGCAGGAGAGCCTGGTGGACGAGATCGCCCACCAGCTTCGGCATGGACCCCATCGCCTTCCGCTTGAAGAACGCCATCCGCCAGGGCGACACGGACGAGCTGTCGGCGCAGCTGGGCGAGGGCCGCAAGGGCCTGCCGCGCCTCATCCGGAGCTGCGGCCTGCCGCAGTGCCTGGAGCGCGGCGCCGAGGCCATCGGCTGGAAGACCAAGCGCAACGGCGGCGTGCGGCGCCCGGGCAAGGTCCTGCGCGGCGTCGGCCTGTCGTGCTCCATGCAGGGGAGCGGCATCGCGGGCGTGGACTTCGCCGGCGCGTTCCTCAAGCTCAACGAGGACGGCTCCTTCAACCTGCAGGTGGGCGCCACCGACCTCGGCACCGGCAGCGACACCGTGCTGGCGCAGATCGCGGCCGAGACGCTCGGCATCGGCCTCGACAAGATCATCATCTTCTCGTCCGATACCGACTTCACGCCCTTCGACGTCGGCGCTTACGCGTCGAGCACCACGATCATCTCCGGCGGCGCGGTCAAGAAGGCCGCCGAGAAGACGCGCGACGCGGTGTGCTGCTTCGCCGCCAAGCTGCTCGACGCCTCGCCCGAGGACCTCACCTGCCACGACAACCGGATCTTCGCGCCCGGCGGCAAGTCGGTCACGATGTCCGAGGTCGCGATGTTCGCCTTCTATAAGGAGAAGACGCAGGTGATGGAAGGCTCCTCCCACTTCAACACCGACAGCCCGCCGCCCTTCTGCGCGCAATTCGCCGAGGTCGAGGTGGACACCGAGACCGGCCAGGTCCGCGTGCCGCACCTCGTCACGGCGGTGGACTGCGGCGTCGCCATCAACCCCATGCAGGCCGAGGGGCAGACGGAGGGCGCCGTGGCGCAGGGCCTCGGCTACACGCTGGCCGAGGAGATGGTGCTCGACGACGCGGGCCGCGTGGTCAACGCCAACTTCTGCGACTACAAGATCTTCACGGCCAAGGACATGCCCAAGCTCACGACCATCCTGGTGGAGACCGAGGAGCCGCTCGGCCCCTACGGCGCCAAGTCCATCGCCGAGGTGCCGATCAACGGCGTGGGCCCGGCGGTGGCCAACGCGATCTTCGACGCCGCCGGCATCCGGATGCGGCGGCTGCCCATCCGGCCCGAGGCCGTCCTGAAGGCGCTGCGCGAGCAGCCGAAGGCCGCCCGATGAACGCCATGGACACGGTGCGGGCGAAGAAGGACGCCATCCTGAAGGGCGCCGCCGCGCACGAGGCCGACGTCGTCCGCTTCCTGCGCGACCTGATCGCGATCCCCGCCACGAGCTGCCAGGAGGGCCCGGTCATCCAGCGGATCAAGGCCGAGATGGAGAAGGTCGGCTTCGACGAGATCCGCGTGGACAAGATGGGCAACATCCTCGGCAGGATCGGCTCGGGGAAGCGCGTCATCATGATGGACTCGCACACCGACACGGTGGGCGTGGGCGACCCCAAGGAGTGGACCTTCGACCCGTACAAGGGAAAGGTCGAGGACGGCTGCGTCTGGGGCCGGGGCGCGAGCGACCAGCGCGCCGGGATCGCGTGCCTGGTGTACGCCGGCAAGCTGATCAAGGACCTCGGGCTGACCGACGACTTCACCGTCTGGATGTGCGGCAGCGTCGAGGAGGAGGACAGCGACGGCATCGGCTGGCTCTACATCCTCCGCGAGGACGGCATCAAGCCCGACGCCATCGTCATCACCGAGCCCACCAACCTGCGCGTGTACCGGGGCCACCGCGGCCGGATGGAGATCGAGGTCCACGTGCCCGGGCGTCAGCTGCCACGCCAGCGCGCCCGAGCGCGGCGTCAACCCGATCTACAAGGCGACCGAGATCATCCGGCAGGTGGAGGCGCTGAACGGCGCGCCTCAAGCCGGACGCGTTCCTCGGCAAGGGCACCATCGCGGTGACCGACATCCGCGCGCTCACGCCGTCGCTATGCGCGGTGCCGTCGTCCTGCACGTTCCACCTCGACCGGCGGCTCACCACGGGCGAGACCAAGGAGAGCGCGGTCGCCGAGATCAAGGCGCTGCCGGCGCTCGCAGGACGCCGAGGTCGAGGTGCTCCAGTACAAGGTGAAGAGCTGGACGGGCCTCGAGTACGGGATGGAGAAGTACTACCCGACCTGGGTGCTCGACGAGCAGCATCCGCTGGTGCGCTCCGGCGTCGAGACGCACCGCGCGCTGTTCGGCGCGGCGCCGGTCGTGGACAAGTGGGTGTTCAGCACCAACGGCGTCGCCACGATGGGGATCATGAAGGTGCCGACGATCGGCTTCGGCCCGGGCGAGGAGGACAACGCCCACAGCGCGCTCGAGCGCGTGCCGATCGAGCACCTGGTGAAGGCCACGGCGTTCTACGCGGCCTTCCCGCTGGTCTTTCAGCACACGCTCGCGCCGACCGCGTAGTGGCCGAGCTGATTCCGCTCCCGCTCGAGCGGCTCGCCAGGCGCGCGCTGCTGGAGTACGAGCGCGAAGGGAAGATCTTCGACCTGCCGAAGGAGAAGTTCTTCCGCGGCGATCCGGCGCTCGACACCTCGGTGCGCTTCCACGGCCGCCGCGCCGCGACGCCGGTGGGGCCCGCCGCCGGCCCGCACGACCAGCTGGTGCAGAACATCGTCCTGGCCTGGCTCGCCGGCGCGCGCATCATCGAGCTCAAGACGGTGCAGGTCCTCGACGAGCTCGACGATCCCGCGCCCCTGCATCGACGCCACCAACGTGGGCTACAACGTCGAGTGGTCGCAGGAGCTGAAGCTCGAGGCGTCGCTCCGCGAGTACGTGGGCGCCGCGATGCTGATCGAGATCCTCAAGGCGGCGGGCATCCCCGGAAGGCGCCTCGCCGCCCCAGCTCGAGACGCTGTTCGACATGAGCGTGGGCTACGGCCTCGAGGGCATCCGCTCCGAGCGCGTCACCGGGCTGGATCCGTTCGATGATGGACGCCACGCGCGATCGTGGACGAGCTGCGCGGCCGCCTCACGGGCCCGCTGGCGAAGTACCGCGACCTGCCCTTCCCCACCCGGATCAGCGACGCGATCACGCTGTCCACGTTTCACGGGTGCCCGGCGCACGAGATCGAGGGGATCGTCGCCTACCTGCTGACCGAGGTGGGCGTGGACGTGTGCATCAAGCTGAATCCCACGCTGCTCGGCCGGCCCGCGGTGGAGCACCTGCTGCACGACGTGATGGGCTACCACGACGTCCAGACGAGCCCGGAGGCGTTCGACAAGGACCTCCAGCTCGTCGACGCGCTGGCCATGATCCCGCGGCTCCAGCTGGTGGCCCGCGACCGGGGCCGGCACCTCGCCGTCAAGTGCAGCAACACGCTGGTGGTGAAGAACCACCGCACCTTCTTCAAAGACGAGGTGATGTACCTCTCGGGCCCGCCCCTGCACGTGATCACGATGAACCTCGTGCGAACGCTGCGCGAGTCGCTCGGGGCAGCGATCCCCATCTCGTTCTCGGCCGGCCTCGACGCCCACAACGTGTCCAACGCGGTGGCGATGAACCTGGTGCCGACCACGACCTGCACCGACCTGCTCCGGCCCGGCGGCTACGGCCGGCTCCCGCGCTACGTCGCCGCCCTCGAGGCGCGGATGCGCGAGCTGGGCGTGGCGCGCGTGCCCGACCTGATCCTGCGGCACGCCGGCCAGGCGCCCGCCGCCGTGCGGCAGGTCGTGGCGGCCTGCGACGCCGCCACCGCGGCCGCGGCCGGCGAGCAGGACGGCGGCGCCATCGAGCGCGCGCGCCGCTGGATGCACGAGCACCTGCGAGCCGCGCCTGGTGGCCTGGGCCGAGGCCGCCGCCGGGCGCGGGGCCGCTGGACGCGCTGTGCGCCCGCCTGGCCGACGACTTCGAGCGCAGCGTCGGCCACACCGTTCCGGCCGCCGTCGCGGCGCCGTGCCGCTCGCGCCTCGCCGCGCTCGAGCACGCCTTGGTGGGCGCGGCCGGCGCGCTCAACACGCTCCGTCGTCGTCGAACAGACGACGACGGACCCCCGCTACGGCTGGGAGAAGAACAAGGGCGTGCCCCGGAAGATCGGCTCGAAGCTGTGGCTGTACGACTGCGTGAACTGCGACAAGTGCGTGCCGGTCTGCCCCAACGATGCGAACTTCGTCTATGAGGGAGCAGCAATGGCGGTGACGTTCGACGACGTGGAGATCGACGCGAAGGGCCGGTGGCGCGCCCTGCCGGGCGACGAGGAGTTCGTCGATCGGCAAGGCGCATCAGCTCGCCAATTACGCCGACTTCTGCAACGACTGCGGCAACTGCGACGTCTTCTGCCCCGAGGACGGGGGCCCGCAGGTCCTGAAGCCGCGCTTCTTCGGGAGCCTCGAGACCTACCGCCGGGACGCCGGCGGGAACGGCTTCTTCCTCGAGGGCGACGGCGGGCGCCGCACCATCCACGGCACCATTGACGGGCGAAGCTACCGCCTGGAGCTCGACGCGCCGGCCGGCCGCGCGACGTTCGACGACGGCGTGGCCGTGACGGACATCGCGCTCGAAGGCAACGCGGTCCTGGATTGCCGGCTGGGCCCGGCGGCGGCGCCGCCGCAGCTCCACCGGGTCGAGATGGCCAAGTACCTGACGCTGCGCCACCTCGCCGAGGCGGTCTCGGACCCCAGGCACGTCAACTTCGTCAACCTCGCGGCATTGTGAGGGAGGACCGGTGACCAGCAAACCGGCCGTGGACTTCAGGCGCGCCCTCTTCAAGGGCAAGGACTGGATCACCACCGAGGAGTGGAGCGACGCCGAGATCGGCACGCTGCTCGACGTCTCGGGCGACCTCAAGCGGCGGTTCAAGGCCGGCGAGCCGCATCGCTGGCTGCCCGACAAGACCATCTTCCTGATGTTCTTCGACAAGTCCACCCGCACCCGCAACTCGTTCGAGGCGGGCGCCACGCAGCTCGGCGCGCACGCCCATTTCCTCACCGCCGACGCCATGCAGGTCTCGCACGGCGAGAGCCCCAAGGACACCGGCGTCATCCTCTCGCGCTACGGCCACGCCATCGCCATCCGCCACGACCTGATCCCGGGCGAGGGCAACAAGTACATGCGCGAGGTGGCGCGCTGGGCCGACGCGCCGGTGATCAACATGCAGTGCGACGTGGACCATCCGTGCCAGACGCTGGCCGACCTGATGACCATCCGCGAGAAGCTGGGCGGCAATTTGCGCGGCAAGAAGCTCGCGGTGAGCTGGGCCTACGCGCCGAGCTACGCCAAGCCGCTGTCGGTGCCGCAGGGGCTGATCATGCTGATGCCGCGCTTTGGCATGCACGTGACGCTCGCGCACCCGCCCGAGTACTTCCTGATGCCGGAGACGCTCGAGGCCGCGCGCCGCAACGCCGCGAAGGCCGGCACCAAGTTCGAGGTCGTGGACGACATGGATGCCGCTTTCGCGGACGCCGACGTGGTCATCCCGAAGAGCTGGGGCTGCCTCGAGACGATGGGCGCCAAGCCCGAGGAGTCGCTCCGCATCGCGAAGCAGTACACCAAGTGGATCTGCGACCCGCCACGGTTGGCGCGGGCGCGGAAGGGCGCGCTCTACATGCACCCGCTGCCCGCCGACCGCGGGAACGAGGTCACCGATGCGGTGATCGACGGCCCGCAGTCGGTCGTGTACGACGAGGCGGAGAACCGGCTCCACACCGCCAAGGCGATCATGGCCCTGACGATGGCCGACCAGCCGGTCGAGTACCGGGTGCCGATGCCGTGATCATCCGCAACGCGCGGGTCCTGACGTTCGATGCCGGCAATCGGGTGCTGGACAACGCCGACGTGGAGATCGGCCCCGACGGGGCGATCGGCCGCGTGGGTGCCTCGCTTCTACCACAACCTACCACCCACAACCTACCACCTGCCTCTGACGTCCTCGATGCCGGCGGCAGGCTCCTCATGCCGGCATTGATCAACTGTCACACCCACCTCTACTCCACCCTCGCCCGCGGCATCACGCTCCCCGGCCCCGCGCCGAAGAATTTCCCGGAGATCCTCAAGAAGCTGTGGTGGCGGCTCGATCGGGCCTTGAATCCCGACGACGTGTACTACAGCGCGCTGGTGGGCCTGGTGGACGCCGCCAAGAACGGCGTCGGCACGCTGGTGGACCATCACTCGAGTCCCAACGCGTGCGCCGGCAGCCTGGACCAGGTCGAGCGCGCGTTCCGCGAGGTGGGGCTCCGCGGCGTGTTGTGCTACGAGACCAGCGACCGCGACGGCCCGGCCAAGGCGCAGGCGGCGCTGGCCGAGAACGTCCGCTTCATCGAGCGCACCGGCCGCGCCACGGGCGGCCTCGTCTCGGCGAGCTTCGGGTTGCACGCCTCGTTCACGCTCTCCGACCGCACGCTGCGGCAGGCCGTCGAGGCCGAGGAGAGCCTCGGGCGCCGGCTTCCACATCCACGTCGCGGAAGACCGTTCGGACCTGGATCACGCGCGCCGCCGCTTCAAGAAGACGGTGGTGGCGAGGCTGCGCGACCTGGGCGTGATGACCGACCGCACGCTCGCGGCGCACTGCATCCACGTCACCGCGGCCGACGTCGCCACCCTCGCGCGGCTCGGCGCCAAGGTGGCGCACAATCCGCAATCCAACGCCAACAACGCCGTGGGCATCGCCAGGCTGATCGAGCTGATGAAGGCCGGCGTGCTCGTGGGCCTCGGCTCCGACGGCTACTCGCCGCGGATGTGGGAGGAGTTCAAGACCGCCTTCCATCTCCAGAAGGTCCTGACCGGCGACCCGCGCGTGGGGTATGCCGAGGCGTATGCGGCCGCGCTGCTCAACAACCGGACCATCGCGAAGCAGCTCTGGGGCATGGAAATCGGCCGCGTCGAGACCGGCGCGCGGGCCGACCTCATCCTGGTGGACTACTATCCTCCCACACCGCTCGACGCCGGCAACCTGTTCGGTCACCTGCTGTTCGGCATCGCCAACGCGCCCGTGGACACGCTGATCGTGGACGGCCGCGTGGTGCTGCAGGACAAGCGCTGCGTCACCGTGGACGAACCCGCGGTCGCCGAGCGCGCCACCCGACAAGCGAAGGCCCTATGGGAACGGTTCTGACGCCCGGCCCGACGTACGCGGAGATGCGGCATCCCTCGAAGCTCCCGGCGGAGCTGCGGCGCCGGGCGCTGGCCGCGGCACGGAGCAACGAGTTGGACCCGCTCAACCTGTTCAACATCACCTGGCGCAACCGCGAAGACCGCGTGCGCCACGTCGTGCTGCCGAAGGAGCTGACTGGCGTCGCCGCCAACATCGTCGTGCTGCTGGCCCGGGATTTCCCGTCCGGGAGCCACAAGGTGGGGCCCGCGTACGCGACCCTGATGGAAGGGCAGCTCGCGGGCGAGATCCGGCCGGGCGAGAACACCATCATCGGCCCCTCCACCGGCAACTTCGGCATCGGCACCGCGTACATCGCCCACCTCATGGGCTACCGGGCCGTCGTCATCATGCCCGAGGGAATGAGCGCCGAGCGTTACGAGCGCATCCGCCGCTACGGCGGCGAGCTGGACCTCACGCCGGGCAGCGAGAGCGACGTCATCCTGGTGCTCGAGCGCACCGAGCACTTCAAGAAGGACCCGACGAACAAGATCCTCGCGCAGTTCGAGCTGCTGCCCAACTACCGGTTCCACCGCTTCGTGACGGGCGAGGCCGCGCTCGAGGCCGCGCGGGGCGTGGGCGACGGACGCGTTGCCGCCTTCGTCTCGGCCCCGGGTTCGGCCGGCACCATCGCGGCGGGCGACGAGATCAAGGCGAAGTTCGCCGACTGCGCCGTCGTCGCGGTCGAGCCCGACGAGTGCGCCACGCTGACCGACAACGGCCGCGGCACGCACCGCATCGAGGGCATCGGCGACAAGATGGTCACGCTGATCCACAACGTGCTCACCACCGACTACATCGCGCGGGTGCACGACGACGATTGCGTGGCGGGCCTCAAGGTGCTCGAGGCCGGACGCCCCGTATTGGAGCGGGAGCTGAAGCTCTCGCGGGGCGCGTTGGACGCCCTGGCCGGCTGGTTCGGGATCTCGAGCGTGTGCAACATCCTCGGCGCCATCAAGACGGCCAAGCTGTTGAACCTCGGCAAGGACCACAACGTCGTGACCATCGCGACCGACGGCTTCGACCGCTACCCGTCGGTCATGCAGGACCTCGAGCGGCGCCGCGGCCCCGTCACCGACGCCAAGCTCGCCGAGTGGTACGACAAGATCTTCCGCGGGGCGAGCGCCGCCGGCATGCTCGACGTCCGCTCGGGGGTCCAGAAGGAGCGCCTGTTCCGCCAGAAGCGCGAGATCTGGAGCCGGTTCGGCTACAGCGACGCGTACCTCGAGAGCATGAAGTCCCAGGCCTTCTGGGACGAGGAGTACGCCCAGATCGCGAAGATCGACGAGGGCGTGGCCGCCACCCGGCAGCTGCCCGCATGAAGGAGATCCGGGAGATCGTCGCGGCGCTCGGTGCCTTGAAGGCCGGGAGCCCCCCCGCCGTGCTGGTCACGCTGGTCAAGCTGACCGGGGCCGCTTACTCGGGCCCGGGCGCCCGGATGCTCGTCCTGCCGGACGGCGCGATTGCCGGAACGTTCGGCGCGGGGTGCTTCGAGCAGGACCTCGCCGGGCACGCGGAGAAGGTGCGCGCCTCGCACGAGCCGAGGACGGTGACCTACGATCTCACCACGGACGACGACAAGCCGTGGGGCCTGGGCATGGGATGCCGCGGCAAGCTCGACCTGCTGCTGGAGCCCGTGCCGCCGGGCACGACGCCCGAGGTGCTCACGTTCCTGGTCGAAGCGGCGCAGGCTCGGCAGGCCACGGCGATCGCCACCGTCTTCAGGACCGGCGGCGACCGCATGCTCGCGCTCGGCGAGCGGATGCTGCTCAGGGCCGACGGCGTGGCGGGCGGCGACTTCGGCTCCGGGCCGCTCAGGACCGACGTGAAGGCGGCGGCGCGCGCGGCGCTCAAGAAGAAGAAGTCGGGCTTCCTGGTGCAGCCGGTCGCCGGCGGCGAGGCCGAGGTGCTGGTGGAGTACGTGCCTCCGCCGATCGCGCTCGTCGCGGGTGGCGCCGGGCGTGACACGGCGCCGCTGGCGCGTCTCGCCGGCGAGCTGGGCTGGTCCGTGCTCCTGCTCGGCAAGGACGAGATGCCGAAGGTGCTCGACGCCCGTACCGCGGCCGTGGTGATGAGCCACCACCTGGCGCGTGACACCGCGCTGCTCGCGGCGCTGCTTCCTTCCCCGTGCGGCTACGTCGGCGTGCTCGGATCGCACGCGCGCACCGCCGAGATCCTGGCCGAGCTGGCGCGGCGGAATCAGGCGCCGACCAAGCGCCACCTGGCGAAGTTGCACTCGCCGGCTGGGCTCGACGTCGGCGCGGAGACGCCTGGCGAGGTCGCGCTCGCGATCGTGGCCGAGGTGCAGGCGTTCTTCGCCGGCCGGCGGGGCGGCGCGTTGCGCAAGCGGAAGGGCCCGATCCACGACCGGCCCTGACGTTTCACGGCCCACGGTCGGCGTCGTCGTGCTCGCCGCCGGCGCCTCGCGCCGGCTTCCCGGACCCAAGCAGTTGCTCAGGTATCACGGCGTGACGCTGCTGCGTCGGGCCGCGCAGACCGCCGTCGCGGCCGCCGTCGGACCGGTGGTAGTCGTGCTGCGGGAGGCCGCGCCCGAGCTGCGCTTCGAGCTGGTGGACCTCGCGGTGCGCATCGTGGAGAACCCGCGGGCCGCGGCCGGCCTCAGCACGTCGGTCCGCGCGGGGCTGGACGCGCTGTGCGAGGCGGCCGAGCCCGACGCGGTGCTGTTCCTCACCTGCGACCAACCGATGTTGACGGAAGAGGTGCTCCGGCAGATGGTCGCCGCGTTCACGGCGTCCCGGCCGCCGGCGGTGGCGTGCGGGTACGCGGGGACGGTCGGCGTGCCGGCGCTGTTCGAGCGTGCCCTGTTCGGCGAGCTGCGCGCGTTGGACGGCGATCAGGGCGCCAAGAAGGTCCTGGAGCGGCACCAGGACCGGACGGTGCGCGTTCCCTTCGAGCCTGGCAGTCTGGACATCGACACGCCCGAGGACGCCGGCAAACTGTCGTAGCTTCGCTCCCCCCCGACCAATCCGGACACCTGCTCGTGCAATGAAATGACGCCTCCCTAACGCTCGCGTATTAGGCTGCGTGCAGTGCAGGGTTACGCCGGAGCGCGCTGTTGGGGATGGTGCTCCAAGTCTGGGCAGGCTGGAAACTTGCGCTCGCCGACGGCGACCGATGGACCGGTGATATGCTGCGCTGCACGCCCGTCTTACGCCGGGCCGGCGCTGCCGAGTTCGTGATCGCGCGAAAGGCGGCGAGGCTCTGCCGTGTTACGGCGGAGCCTTCCAGCGCAAGCCGCGCCCTAAGGTGTTGTGGCGTTGCCGCTTGCGTTGGAGAATCGTTGGCGGTGTTTTGGTGATACGCTGCGAAGCAGCCCACTTCCGGGCCCCGCTCGCAGTCTAATTAGTAGTTAGGCGGCAAGCGACGGCGCTCTGAGGCATCGGGATGCATCGCATGACTGCTGACTGCGCATCGGTCGCCGCTCAGCGGGCAGCCGTCGCGCGCCACCAGCGCGTCGCGACTGCGGACGCAGCCGTGGTCTACGCGCTAGCCTCGCTTCGCGCAGTGCCCGGCTGGACGTCGGCGACGAGCTTCACGCTGCGCTCCAGATCGGTACGTGCGTCGAGTCACGACGTACGGTGGCATCGCGACTCCAACTGGCGACTGATCGCCGACTCGGCAAGGCTGGTCGCTCCAGACTGCGACAGGCAGCGGCCAATGGAGCTTCGCGTCATGCTGGCTCGACGCTATGACTCGGACCTCAGACCTTGGTGAGTTGCCGACTGCTCGTGCAGCCGCGTGGCCAGGACTCCGAGCTGACGCGTCATGCGGACGCATCGCAGTGTCGCTCGGAGCAGTCGCGATGCGCATGGTCGCTGCGGACCGACACTCCGAGACGGTTCGCATCGGTGCCCGCCATGCCGCATCAGTCTCGCGACGAGTGCTCCGGCGCGAGTCGCTTCGAGCGCTCGCCTAACCAGCGCCTGCAGCGGCGGGCCACTCGGGGCTGAGGCGCTGGGCAGTCGAGGATGAGGTAGGGCAGGTGTTGTGCGCCCGGTGGGCTCGGTCTGCCCGCCGCTGAGGCGCGATTCGTTAGGCGGACAGCAGTGGCGGCGTATTCGAACTGCTAGGAGAGCGTGAGGCGGGGCCGCGCGGCGCGCTGAGGATCGAGTTGGCGTGCAGGTGGTTCACCAGGGCAGCGGGGGCGGCCAGCCCCTCCGAGCGAACTGGCGTTGGCTCAACCGGGCCTTCCGGCGCGCGCGCCTCGCGGCGGGCGGTGGAAAAGCGAAAGGCGTTGTCCGGGAGTGTGGTGGTCGGAAATCGATGTCGCAATCCGGCCACGGGTTGGTGACGCGGCAGCCGCGTGCCGCACGGGCATAGCGAGCGGCGCGGGTCCCAGGCGGGCCCGCTCAGCATCCTGGTAGCTGCCCGCCTAACTAGCGCCTGCAGCGGTGGGCCAATCGGGGCTGAGGCGCTGGGCAGTCGAGGATGAGGTAGGGCAGGAGTTGTGCGCCCGGTGGGTTGGTCTGCCCGCCGCTGAGGCGCGATTCGTTAGGCAGCGGGGGAGAGAGCGTCAATGGTCTTGTACCGAGCGAGTGCGATCGCAGCTGGTGTCTGCGCCGTTCTGTTTAGCTCTGCGTCGGCCCAGGTCCACGGCGTGGTCCGCGCAGTTGGAGGCCCGCCCATTCCCGATGCACTCGTTGAGCTATGGAGCGCCGGCCACCGTCTTGCCGGCACAGGCACGGACACGCTTGGGCGCTTTCGCTTCGCGGCGCCTCAGCGCAGCGGCCCGCTCGCCCTTCTCATCCGGCGGATTGGCTTCACCCCGAGCACCGTTCGAGTCGCCGAGTCTGATACGACCCTCGACCTGGTTCTAGAGCTCCGCCCCGTTCGCCTTGCCGAGACGGGCGTAAGCGCTCCGCGTGATGAGTGCGTGACTCGCGAGGAGGCGGACGCACGTGCGCTCTACAGTGCCGCGGCCAAGCGCTATGATCCAGACCTTTCGGCATCTGGCGTGCAGGCCTGGACCCTCAGGTATAGCGCGATCGTCTCGCCAGACTCCCTCGGCCTTATCGACACTTCACGTTTGGCGCGCGTGTTTATCCGTGGTGGCGCGCGTCGTCGGTGGCGCCCGGCCGGGACATTCTACGCGACCGCGACGTCGGGTATACTGTTTCCGCGCTTCGACCTATGGGACTACCCGTGGCTCGAATCGACTGAGGCCTGGCACTTTGTCGACACGACCTTCACGAACCGTAACCGGCTGGCCTTGGACCGCGGTGCAGAGGGCTCCTCAGTGCTTCGATTCTGTTCCCGACACGACAGCGATCCCTACATCGTTGGCCAGTTACTGATTGGCTCAGATACCTCGCTTGTAAGTGCCACGTGGCGCTTCGTAGTCCCCGGTTCGGCTGAGGAGGCCGGAGGCCAGGTCTTCTTCGCGCCTCTTGGCCCTGGGTCCTCGCGCGCGCCGCTGCTTCCGATGGCAGGCCTATTCTGGCGAAGACGCGTGAAAGACTTCTACCAAGAGTGGATGGAGTTCCGCGGGTGGAGCCGATGCCCATCAACGACGGATTGCCGAGCAGCCGTGCCACTGAACTAGCGACCCGCTGCCTAACCAG
>CAVQXV010000009.1:0-20812 GCA_963718005.1 uncultured Gemmatimonadales bacterium | reverse complement strand
AGCGCGTCCCGTGGCCGGACCGGCGTCGGAGCAGGGAAAGGGGAGTGCGGCGTGAATCTCGGCTTCATCGGATTGGGTGGCATGGGGTCGCCGATCGCCGCGAACCTGCTCGCGGCCGGTCACGACGTCACCGTCTACAACCGCACGCGGGCGCGGTCGGAGGCGCTGGCATCCAGCGGCGCGCGCGTCGCCGGCACCGTCGCCGAGGCGGCCGGTGCCCCGGTGACGATGACGATGCTCGCGGACGACGACGCGGTCGAGGCGACCGTGTTCGGCGCAGGTGGGGTGCTGGAGGCGCTGCCTGACGCCGGTGTCCACGTTTCCCTGAGTACCATCGGCACCGGGCTGTCGCGCCGCCTCACGGAGGCGCACGCCCGCCGGGGCCAGGGCTACGTCGCCGCGCCGGTGTTCGGCCGGCCGGACGCCGCGGCGGCCAGGCGGCTGGTGGTCGTCGCCGCCGGTCCGGCGGCCGCGGTCGAACGAGTGCGCGGTCCGTTGGAGGACATCGGCCGCAAGCTGTTCGTCGTGAGCGAGGATCCCCCCGCCGCCAACACGCTGAAGCTCGCGGGCAACTTCCTGATCGTCTCGGTGCTCGAGACGCTCGGCGAGGCGTTCGCGTTGCTCCAGAAGTCCGGCGTCGAGCCCGGGCAGTTCCTCGAGATCGTGAACGGCAGCCTGTTCCAGTCACCCATCTACGAGAACTACGGGAAGCTCATCGCCGCGGGACGCTTCGAGCCGGCCGGGTTCAAGCTCCGGCTGGGCCTGAAGGACGTGCGCCTGCTCCTCGCGGCGGCCGAGGCGCGGGAGGTCCCGATGCCGCTGGCGAGCCTGCTGCGCGACGGCCTGCTCTCCGCCGTCGCGACGGGCTTGGGCGACCACGACTGGGCGGCCCTCGCCGAGATCTCGTCGCGGAGGGCGGGTCTGGGCAAGCCGGCCTAGCACCCCGCATGGTGGTCGGGCACGAAACAACGGGGGAGCCGGGTGATGCGCCGGCTCCCCCGCGGTGCGTTCGGGGTGCGACTACCAGCGACCCCGGGCCTTGGGCAGCTCGAAGACCATGCCCAGCGCCGCGTGGTCGGACGGCCAGAGGCCCTTCGTGGTGCGGTCGCCCGGCTGGTTGCCGAAGATGGCTGCGTGCACGTCGCGGGCGCGGCCGAAGCGGTCCCGCAACAGGACGAGGTCGATCCGCGCGTCGAACACGAGGCGCGGGTAGGGGACCAGCACGCCGTTCGCATCGAGCGCGCCGACGCCGTCCGCCGGCCCGTTGGTGAGGCCCGGATCGCGCGGATTGGCGATCGGCCACAGGTCCGTGAAGCCCGAACCCGTGATCAGCGCGTAGCTCGGCGCGGCCGTGTTCGCGTCGGAGTTGAAGTCGCCGGCCCAGATCACCGGGTCGCGCTCGTTCGCGAGCATCGTCACCATCTCGTCGGCCTGCGCCAGGTTCACGTCGGGCGACTCGGCCTCGAGGTGGCTGTTGATGAAGCGGAAGGACTCACCGTCCACCGTGGTGCGGATGGAGCACCAGCCGCGGTACAGCCCGGTCTCGGTGCCCAGCAGGTCCAAGGGGATGTAGGTGGCGAACGTGCCGTGCGCGGGGTCGCGGAACCGCACGCCCGAGCGGACCAGGATCGCGTCGCGGTCCTGGAAGCGGACGAGGTCGAACGCCGTCGGGTTGCCCTGATCGTCGAAGGCGGTGGGCACCGGGGCCGACACGTCGCTGGTGGTGTCGGCCGTGGCCACGACGTAGTCGAGGTGCCGGGCGCGCAGGGCGCTCTGCACGGTCTTGAGGAAGTCGTACTGCGTCACGAACGGCGCGCCCATCGGCGACGACACGCTCCACAGCGCGACCTCGTCGAGGCCCAGCACGTCGGGCCGCACCTTCGCGATCTGGTCGGCGATCTTCCCCGCGCGGGCCGGGAAGTCGGTCTGCTGCAGCTCGGCGTAGGCGCGCATGGCCGCGACCAGGAAGTCGGCCTCGCTGCCGGCCTGGAGGATCGGGCCGAGGTCGGTACCGAGGTACACGTTGTAGGTCATGACCCGGAGGCCGGGAGCGCCGGGCCCGGGCAACTGGTTGTCGTTCCCCGCTCGCAGGGCGAGCGTGGCATCATCGGAGGAAGAGGAGTTCGCGTTGGCGGGGGCGGCGAGCCGGTCGCTCTGGCAACCGGCGGCGAGCACGCCGAGGACGGCGAGGTAGACGAACGACTTCACGACGCACCTCCGAAAGAGTGTGCGTCGATGGAAATGCCGACCCGTCAAGCCGCCGTCAAGTGATCCGTCAGGCGGTCGGCGTCGCCTGGTCGAGCACCTCGCGCACCTTGTGGGCGAGGTCCTCGGGCGTGAACGGCTTCTGCAGGTACGGGAGGCCTTCCTCCAGCACGCCGTGACGGACCACCGCATCGTCGGTGTAGCCCGACATGTAGAGCACGCGGACGGCGGCGCGCTCGGCGACCAGCGCTTCCGCCAGGTCCCGGCCGGTCATGCCGGGCATGATGATGTCCGTCACGAGCAGCTGCAGGGGCCCCGCGTGGGCCCGCGCCATCTCGAGCGCGGTCTGTCCGTCGGGGGCCCGCAGCACGCGATAGCCGCGGCGCGCCAGCACCTCCGACGCGATCTCCCGGACGGCCGGGTCGTCCTCGGCCACGAGCACCGTCTCGCGGCCGCCGTCGGCCAGCCGCTCGGCGCGGGCCAACGGCAGGGGCTCGAGAGGCTCGGACGCGCGCGGCAGGTAGATCTTGAACGTGGCGCCGTGGCCGGGCTCGCTGTGGACCAGAATGTGGCCGCCGCTCTGCTTGACGATCCCGTACACCGTGGCGAGCCCCAGGCCGGTTCCCTTGCCCTGCTCCTTGGTCGTGAAGAACGGCTCGAAGAGGTGCGAGCGGGTCTCCGCATCCATCCCGGTGCCGGTGTCGCTCACGGCGAGGAGGACGAAGGGACCCGGCCCGGCCCCCGGGTGCTGGAGGGCGTCGTCCGCGCCCAGCTCGACGTTCGCGGTCTCGACGGTGACCCGGCCGCCCGCCGGCATCGCGTCGCGGGCGTTCACCGCCAGGTTCATGATGATCTGCTCGATCTGGCCGGGATCGGCGCGCACGGCGCCGAGCCCCGGGGCGAGCGCGGTCTCCAGCTTGACGTCCTCGCCGATGAGGCGCTGCAGCATCCGCTCGAGCGACCCGACGAGCGCGTTCAAGTCCAGCACGCGGGTCTGGAGCACCTGCTTGCGGCTGAACGCCAGCAGCTGGCGCGTGAGCGCCGTGGCGCGGGCGGCCGCCGTTCGGATCTCCTCGACGTCCTGGCGCTTGTGGTCCGGCTCGGGCAGCTCCTCCAAGAGCATGTCGCTGTAGCCGGTGATGGCCGTCAGGATGTTGTTGAAGTCGTGGGCCACCCCTCCGGCGAGCCGCCCGACGGCCTCGAGGCGCTGCGCCTGGCGGAACTGGGTTTCCAGCGTGCGCTGCTCGGTCACGTCCTCGGCCAGCCCCTCGAGCCACGTCGTCGCGTCGCTTTCATCGCGCGCCCGCCGCAGCCTGATGCGCACCGTGATGGCGCTGCCGTCGCGGCGCCGCCACGCCACCTCGCCGGTCGCCACCGGCCGGTGCTCGAGCTGGAGCAGCAGGGCGGCCCGCTCGTCCAGGCTGACGTAGACGTCCCGCGCGATGTCGAGGCGCAGCACGTCTTCGACGGAGTCGTAGCCGAGCATGGCGGCGAGCGCGGGATTCGCCGCGAGGAAGGTGGCGTCCACCGAGGAGCGGAAGATCCCGACGGTGGAGTTCTCGACCAGGCGGCGATAGCTCGCCTCGCTTTCCCGGAGGCGATCCTCGGCGAGGCGGCGGTCCGAGATCTCGTTGAAGGCGGTCACGTAGTAGCTGACGTGGCCGTCGGGGCCGCGCACCGCCGCCGAGGTGACGCCGACCCACACGTCGGAGCCGTCCTTCCGGAGGTAGCGCTTCTCGGTGACGTACGAGTCGGCGTCCCCGGCCTCGAGGCGCTTGAGCTGGGTCACGTCGGCGCCGACGTGGGCGGGGTGCGTGATCTCCTGAAACGTCCTGGTCACCAGCTCCGCGGGAGCATAGCCCAGGATGTCGCAGAGGCGACGGTTCACCTGCAGGAAGCGGCCGTCGGGCGCCAGGTAGGCGAGCCCCACGCCGGCGTGCTCGAACACGGCGCGCAGGCGGTCCTCGTTCTCCCGGAGGTCCGCCTCGGCCTGGCGGCGCCGCGACACCGTGTGATTGACGGCCCAGGAGCTCCACAGCACGAGGGCGCCGAGGAGGGTGACGCTCGTGAGCACCTGGAGGGCGTCCCCCATGGCGCCGCCGTACACACCCGCGCGCTCGCCCTCGAGTCCCAGCCATTGCAGGATGAACACGCCCGCGAGCAGGGCCGGCAGCAGCCGGCGCGCGAGCGTGCCGCCGGGTGGGTCGCTGGAGAGGATCCGCACCAGCAGGGCGCGCGGCTGGCTGGCGACTTCGGCGACGGCGAGGGCGGCGAGGCCGATCGCCGTGTTGACGGCCATCGGCACGCTGGCTGTGGACACCTCGTGGGGTGCGAGGCCGAAGACGTAGCCGGTGAGAATCACGGCGGCGATGGTGCCGGCGAGGACGGCCGCCCCTTCCGCGAGGCGTCCCGCGCCCCACCCCTCGCCGTCGCCCGCGAGCCTCGAGATTCCCAGGAGCACCAGCGCGATCGCGGTGGTGACGGCCATCCTGCCGGCCACGGCCGCGGCGCCCAGGCGCGAGGGGAACAGCAGGTCGTCCACGTCCAATGAGCGGTGGAACAGGGGCTCGGCCAGCGTCAGCAGGCCGAGCAGGACGACGGCGTAGGCCGCGAGACGCCCGGGCCAACGCGCGTGGCCGTCTGCGGTGCGAGGGTTGAGCCACGCCGTGAGTCCCAGGAGGAGCAGGGCGACGGTGGTGACCGGCCGGATGGACACCCAGCCGGGAGAGACGCTCCTGAGCGCGGTGATGTCGAGCAGCCACCCGAGCAGTCCCAGGGCGCCGATCGCGACCGCGATGGCGGCCGCGACACGGGCCACGCGTTGAGGCGTGGATGTGGGGGGCATGGTCGAAAGCAAGCGCTACGAGCGGCCGGCGTCCATCGGGGAAGGTGCGACCGGCCAACGCAAGGCCGTGGGGGGAGGCCTAGGCGGGTCGCTCCGCATCGGCCGGCCCGAGATCCTGCGAGAGGTTCTCGATGTTCACCACGCCGGTGCGCAAGGCGTAGCGCACCAGGGCCGACCGACCGCGCAGGTGCAGCTTCTTGGACAGGCGGGCGCGGAACGTCTCCACGGTCTTGACGCTGAGCTTGAGGCGCGCGGCGATCTGCCGGTTGCTGTTGCCCTGGGCCAGCAGGCGCAGCACCTGGTCCTCGCGCGGGCTGAGCAGGCCCCGTGCCGAGCGTCGAGGGCGGGCGACGCGTGGTCCCAGCGCGTCCGGCGGGGTGGCGCCGGCCGCGAGCTCTCCGCCGGCCTCGCCGGCCGCGACCGCGCGGATGGTCGAGAGCAGCTCGGTGTCGGCGGCGCGTTTGACCACGTAGCCGACGGCGCCCGCCGCCGCGGCCGACTGCACGTAGGCGGGCTGCTCGTGCATGGTCAGCACCACCACCTTCGCCTTGGGGCGGGTGCGCGTGACGTGGCGGATGGTGTCCATGGCGTTGGTCCGCGGCATCGTGAGGTCGAACAGCACGACGTCCGGCTTGGCTTCGCTGATCTTGCGGATCGCGTCCCGGCCGTCGCCGGCCTCCGCCACGACCTCCATGTCGGGCTGGCTGTTGATGAGCAGGCGCAGCCCCGAGCGGAGCACCGCGTGGTCGTCGGCCACGAGGACCCGCAGCTTGCCGTTCATCGCGACCCGCGGCTGGCGGCGCGCCGCGGGCGGCGCGCGGCGGCCCGGCGCACCGGCAGCGGCAAGCTGACCGTCACGGTGGTGCCGCGGCCCGCCGCGGAGGTGACGCCCGCCGCGCCGCCGAGCGCGGCCGCGCGCTCCCGGATGCCGAGGAGCCCCAGCGAGGACGACCCGCGTCCCTTGCCGGTCTTGCCGGCCGGGGCCAATCCGCGACCGTCGTCGGCCACCACCAGACGCACGCCCGCGGCGTCGCGGATCAGGCTGATCTCGACGCGCTTCGCCCGCGCGTGCCGCGCCACGTTGGTGAGCGCCTCCTGCGCGATGCGGTACAGCGCGGTCTCGACCGCCAGCGGCAGGCGACCCGTGCCGAGGCCCTTGATCGTCACGCGGATCGGCATGCGGAGCGCCTCCGCCGTTTCGGCGGCGTGGCGCTTCAGCGCGGGGCCGAGGCCCAGGTCGTCCAACAGGCTGGGGTGGAGCCCCCGCGCCAGGCGCGCCAGCCCCCCGATCGTGTCGGAGAGCGCCTTGCGCAGGCGCGTGGCCTGCGTCTTGGCCTCGCCGAGCGACGGCGCGTCCTGCAGGGTGCGCAGCCGCACGATGAGCGAGGCCAGGGCCTGGCCGGCCTCGTCGTGCAACTCGCGCGCGATGCGGCGCCGCTCGTCGTCCTGGGCCATGATGACGCGCTCGAGGAAACGGCGGCGGTCCTTCTCCCGGGTCGCCTGCGCCACGTTCCGTTTCGTGAGGTCGCGCACCGCGGCGATGACCACCGTCTCCCCGTCGCTCCTCAGGGGCGAGAGAGAGATCTCGACGGGGAACTCCGTGCCGTTCTTGCGCCGCGCCACCAGCTGCAGCCCGCCGCCCATGCTGCGCGGCACGGGATCGTCCGTGTACTCCTCGTGCAGCCCGCCATGCCAGGGACGGAACCGGGTCGGGATGAGATCGTCCACCGCCAGACCGGCCCATTCGTCGCGCCCGTAGCCGAACGTGTCGTCGGCGCCGCGGTTGGCCGCGACGACACGTCCGCTGCGCCCGACGATCAGCGTGGGATCGGGCAGGGACGAGAGGAGGTCCCACGCCTTGACGGCGGAGTTGAAGGTGGCGCCGTCGGTCATGGCGCCCCGCTAAGTCGGCCGCCCGCAGAGCGTTGGAAAGGCCGATCGGGCCTGGTCGTGGACGTTGCCATCACCGGTGAAGCCTAGCCCCGCCGGTGCGGCGCGCCATCGGGGGAACACCCTACATCCGGCCGCGAGCGGAGGTGGACAGTCCTCGGTGAGACCGCCGAAGCGGCCCGCAGCAATGACCCGAGGCGCCGCCCGCTACGCGCTGGCGCTCGCGATGCCGACACGGATCGCATACCGCACCAGGCCTGCCACGTCGTGGACCTCGAGCCGCTTCATGAGGAGCGAGCGGTGCGTCTCGGCCGTCTTGACGCTGACGCCGAGGCGCGCGGCGACCTCCTTGGTGGTGTGGCCCTCCGCGATGAGCTGCAGGATCTCCCGCTGGCGCGGCGAGAGGCGCTCGAAGGTCGCGTCCGATCCTTCGCCACGCGCCACGTACTCGGCCACGACGGGCTTGGCGACGGCCGGGCTCAGATAGGTCCCGCCGCGGGCCACGGAGCGCACGGCGAGCTCGAGCTCGGCACGAGCTCGCGTCCTTGAGCAGGTAGCCGCGCGCGCCGGCCCTGAGGGCCCGCGCCACGAACTCCGGGTCCGCGTGCATCGAGACGATCAGCACGGCCACCCGCGGATGCTCCCGCACCACGCGCTCCGTGGCGGCGAGCCCGTTCATGTCCGGCATGGTGATGTCCATCAGCACCACGTCGGGCGACCGCTCGGCCACCTCCCGCAGGGCGTCGCGCCCGCCGGCCGCCTCGCCGATCACCTTCACATCCGGCAGGGTCTCGAGCAGGGCGCGGAGCCCGTTGCGCACCAGGGTGTGATCGTCCACCAGGACCACGCGGATGGGCTGGTTCATGATCCCTCTCCGGGTTTGGCGGCCGGCAGCCGGGCCGTGACGGTGGTGCCGGCGCCGCGGCGGGACTGCACGCGGACCTCGCCGCCGACCGCGACGGCCCGCTCGCTCATGCCGAGCAATCCCAGGCGCTGCACCGCGCGCTCCTGCGGCCCGGGCTCGAAGCCCACGCCGTCGTCGCGCACCTCCAGGCGGAGCGTCGCGCCGTTCGCGTGCAGGCCCACGAGCACGCGGTCCGCGTGCGAGTGCACGATCACGTTGGCCAGCGCCTCCTGGAGGATGCGGAAGCACACGACCTCGACGTCCTTGTCGCACGGGGTACCGGCGTCGTCCACCTCCAGGATCAGGTCCAGCCCCGCGCGCCGCGCCTGGCGCGTGGCGTACGACCGGACGGCGGCGGCGAGGTCCAGCTCGTCGAGCACGGCGGGCCGAAGCTCGAACGACAGCGTGCGGACCAGGTCCACGGCGCGGTCGAGGGCCGCCGCGCTCTCGGCCACCGCGCCGCCGCTGCCGCGCGCCGGCTGCGCGAATTCGAGCCGCTCCAGGTTGAGGCGGGCCGCGCCGAGCGCCTGGCCGACCTGATCGTGCAGCTCCCGCGCGATGCGGACCCGCTCCAGCTCCTGCGCGTGCAGCAACCGCCCCGCCAGGGCGCGCAGCGCGCTCTGGACGCCCTGCCGCTCGGCGAACATCGCGGCCAGGACCAGCTTGGTCACGGCGAGCAGGGCGATGAACGCCTGGAGCAGGAACAGGTTGTTGAGGGGCGTCGAGGTCGTGAACGGACCGGTGCCGTGCACCGTGTACCACACCGCCACCAGGCAGACGGCCAGAGTCGCCGTCGCCGCGCCGCGGGGCCCGAACCGCAACGCGGCCCAGGCGCCGACGGGGAAGACCAGGTACACGTAGGGCAGCGGCGTGATGAACAGCACCCTCAGCGACAGGCCCAGCACGACCGCGAGCAGCGTGGCTTCGAGCGCGCGGGCGCGGGGCGCCCCGGCCGGCGACGAGCCCGCGATCCAGGTGAGCAGCAGCGGGGCGACGGTGAGGATGCCCAGCGCGTCGCCGCTCCACCACACCAGCCACAGCCGCGCGTGCTGCGCGGCCGTGCTCTGCCCGCTCCACCCCAGGATCGCCGTGCCGATCGTCGCCGCGATGGCGGGACTGAGCAGGGCGCCGAAGGCCGCGAGCGCCAGCACGTCGCGCAGCCGGTCGAGCGCGGGCCGGATGCGCGCCACGCGCGTCAGCAGCAGGGCGCCCGCCACCGCCTCGAGCGCGTTGCCCGTGGCGATGAGCGCCGCGGCGGTGGCCGGCACGCCCGTGGTCGCGTTGAGCAGGAAGGCGCCGATCCACACCGCGGGCCACAGCCGCACGCCCCACAACAACAGCGCCGCGAGCGCGATACCGGCCGGCGGCCAGACGGACGAGACGACCCGCTGCGCGATCGCGGCGAGCAAGCCCAGCTTCGCCGCTCCCAGGTACACGCCGGCGAGGAGGGCGAGCGAGCCCACGTAGCGGAGATCGAGCCTCGGCTCGACGTCGCCGCGCCGTATGGCGGTGCCGGTCGGCGTGGGGCGATCGACCAGAACGGGGGTCGTGGTGGACATGAGAGCTGTGGGCGCCGCCTGCTACGGTGCCGGCCGCGGGCCTGGAGCGCGGGGCGGGTGCGCCCGCCGTCGGGCGAACACGACCGCGCTTCGGTCGGCCGCCGTTCCTATAGATGAGAGGTTACCGCCCGGGACGCTTCGCACGGCGCAGGGCCCTCCATCGAGAATATCGAGTAGTTTACTCCCTATTACTACACAGTTCTGTGCGATTGGGTACAGTGTCGCCTGCAAGTCGTTGCATCTGTATGCCACGAGCCGAGTTGACCGACCTCGCTCCATGGGGGATAATTCATTCATGGGCAGAGACATAAGCATCACGGCCGAGCCGATTGACGGGAGCCGTTGCCGGTTCGTGGTGAGCGAGTCGCTGCTGGACGGCGCGCGGCGGTTCGCCTCCCCGGAGTCGGCCGTGGGCTCGCCGCTCGCGGAGGCGTTGTTCGCCATCGGCGGTGTCAGCGAGGTCCTGGTATCGGGCGGAACGGTCACCGTTACCAAGGATGGCCCGGCCACCTGGCAGGTAACCGGGAAGGCCGTGGGCGCGGCGATTCGCGCGGTGCTGGCGAGCGGCGTGCCGCCCGTCGCCGCGGCGGCGCCGGCCGCGTCGGCCGACGACGAGGCGCTCTACACGCGCGTGGCGGACCTGTTCGAGGCCGAGATCAATCCCGCGGTGGCGCAGCACGGCGGGTTCGTGGATCTGCTCGACGTGCAGGACGGCGTCGTCATGCTCAGGATGGGTGGCGGGTGTCAGGGCTGCGGCATGGCGGACGTGACGCTGCGTCAGGGCATCGAGAAGGCCCTGCGCCAGCGGGTGCCGGAGATCGCCGGCATCGTGGACGTGACCGATCATTCGGCGGGCTCCAATCCGTACGTGACGGCCTCGAAGAAATAGTGGGCCCCGGCCCGCGCCTCCTCCTCCTGCTTCCCAGCACGACCTACCGGGCCGCGGCCTTCGTCGAGGCCGCGCGCCGTCTCGATGTCCAGCTCACCGTCGCCTCCGATCATCGCAACGTGTTCGCCGGCCGGCAGCCGGAGGACTTGGCGACGTTCGACTTCGCGAATCCGGAGCGGGCCGCGGAGCAGGCGCTGGCGTTCGCCGCGCAGCATCCGGTCGCCGCGGTGGTGGGTGTGGACGACGACACGGCCGTCCTCGCGGCGATCATGGCCGAACGGCTGGGGCTGCCCCACAACCCGGTCGCCGCGACGCGCGCGGCGCGCGACAAGCACCGGCAGCGCGAGCTGCTGCGCGCCGCCGGGTGCCCGGTGCCCGACTTCCGGCTGCATCGCCTCGACGAAGACCCGCGGACCGTCGCGCGCGGCGCCACCTACCCGGCCGTGCTCAAGCCGCTGTGCCTGTCCGCCAGCCGCGGCGTGATGCGCGTGGATTCGCCCGACGAGTTCGTCGCGGCGCACGAGGTGCTGCGCGAGATCCTGGCCGAGCCCGAGACGGCCGCGCGCGGCGAGGAATCGCGCCGGTACCTGGTCGAGTCGTTCGTGCCCGGGGCCGAGTACGCGCTGGAGGGCGTGCTGGTGGACGGGCGGCTCAGGGTGCTCGCGCTGTTCGACAAGCCCGACCCGCTGGACGGTCCGTGCTTCGAGGAGACCATCTACGTCACGCCGAGCGGCCTGGACGGCGTCGCCCAACGGTCGCTGGCCGACTGCGCCGAACGCGCGGCGCGCGCGCTGGGACTCGTGTCGGGATCGGTGCACGTGGAGCTGCGCCACAACCAGGACGGCCCCTGGCTGATCGAGTTGGGGGCGCGGCCCATCGGCGGCCGCTGCAGCGCGGTGCTGCGCTTCGGTGAAGGTCCGGAGCCGATGGCGCTGGAGGATCTGCTGCTCCGCCACGCGTTGGGGCTGCCGGTGCCCAGCTGGGAGCGGGCGGCCGGCGCCGCGGGCGTGATGATGGTGCCGGTGCCGGGCGCGGGCGTGCTCCGGGCCGTGCGCGGTGTGGAGGCGGCGCGCAGCGTCCCCGGGGTGGACGACGTACTCATCACGGCGCACGTGGGCCAGACGCTGGTTCCGCCGCCGCGCGGGGCCCGGTATCCGGGCTTCATCTTCGCCCGCGGCCACACGGCCGGCGAGGTGGAAACGGCCCTGCGCCGGGCGCACGCGTGCCTCGCGTTCGATCTCTCGAGCGGGCGGGATTGACGATGCCGCTGCTGCTGTCGGAGGCCGACCTGGGCCGGGCGCTGGAGATGCGGACCCTCATCCCGGCCATGCGCGATGCGCTGCGGCGCTTCTCGGCGGGCGAGGTGGTGCAGCCGGTCCGGCCCACGCTCGTGATCGAGCCGGCGGGCGGCTACTACTCGACGATGCCGGCGCACCTGCGCGACGAGCGGGGCGGGGCGCTGGGCATGAAGTCGGTGACCTTCTTCCCGGGGAACGCGGGCGGCGCGCACCCCACGCACCTGGCCACCGTGCTGCTCCTGGATCCCGCCAACGGCGGGCTGCTGGCCATCCTCGACGGGCGGCTGGTGACCGAAATGCGGACCGCGGCCGTCACGGCGGTCTCGGTGGACCTGCTGGCGCGGAAGGAGGCCCGGCACCTGGCCATCCTGGGCTCGGGCGTGCAGGCGCGGAGCCACCTGCGGGCCCTGGCGCTGGTGCGCGACCTGGCCTCGGTGCGCGTCTGGTCCCGGACGGCGGCGCACGCGGAGCGGTTCGCGCGCGAGATGGCGGGTGCGGTGCGCTGTCCGCTGCGGACCGCCGCCACCGTGCCGGAGGCGATGCGCGGCGCCGACGTGGTCGTGGCGGTGACCAGCGCGCGGGAGCCCATCACCGACGCGGCCTGGCTGGAGCCCGGCATGCACCTGTGCGCGGTGGGATCCTCCACGGCGGACATGCGGGAGCTGGACGGGGCGTCGGTGTCGCGCTGCCGCGTCTTCGTGGACTCGCGCGCTTCGGCGGCGGCGGAGGCGGGCGACCTCATCATGGCGCGCCACGAGGGCCACATCGGCGCGGACCACGTGGTCGCCGAGCTGGGCGAGGTGGCGGCCGGCGCCCCCGGTCGTCGCGCCGCGGACGAGATCACGCTGTTCAAGTCGCTCGGACTCGCGGTCGAGGACGTGGCGACCGCGCGGCTCGCCTTCGAACGGGCGCGGGAGCTGGGGCTCGGGACGAACGTGGCGCTGTAACGGGCCCGGGTGTGGAATTTGCTGGCGCAATGGGTGCTCGGAGGCTCCCGGCGCGGACGTCGCGCGGGATGCGCCGACATGCCTTGCGGGCTATCTTTGCGCGGACTTCGAAGCCAGGAGGACGGCCGGTGCCGCAGATCTGGATTGACGGCAAGTTCTACGAGAGCGATCAGGCGAAGATCTCGGTGTTCGACCACGGCGTGCTGTACGGCGACGGGGTCTTCGAGGGCATCCGCGCGTACAACGGCCGGATCTTCCGCCTCAAGCAGCATCTCGACCGCCTGTACGCCTCGGCGCGCGCCATCTGGCTCGAGATTCCGATGGCGCAGGACGCCGTCGCCGACCTGTGCAACGAATGCGTCCGGATCAACAACCTGTCGGACGCGTACATCCGCCTGGTGGTGACGCGCGGCTTCGGCGATCTCGGCCTCGATCCCCGGAAGTGCAAGAAGCCCACGATGTTCTGCATCGCGGACAAGATCGCGCTGTTCCCGGCGGAGGTCGCCAAGCGTGGCCTCACCATGATGACGGCGCCCACGCCGGTGAATCACCGCGAGGGCCTCAGCCCGCGCATCAAGTCGCTCAACTACCTGGCGCACATCCTGGCGAAGATCGAGGCGGTCAACGCGGGCGTGGACGAGGCCCTGATGCTCGAGTCCACCGGCGAGGTGGCCGAGGGCGTGGGCGAGAACATCTTCTGCGTGACCAATCACACGCTGCGCACGCCGCCCGCGTCGTCGGGCATCCTGCGCGGCGTGACCCGCGACGCCGTGCTCGAGCTCGGCCGCGACGCCGGGTACGAGGTGCGCGAGGAGTCGCTCAATCGCTACGACCTGTACACCGCCGACGAGGTGTTCCTGACGGGGACCGCCGCGGAGGTGGTCGGGGTCGTGAAGCTGGACGGCCGGAAGATCGGATGCGGGACGGTCGGGAAGGTCACCCAGGACCTCGCGGCCCGGTTCCGGGTGCTGGTGACGAAGGAGGCCTGACCCGCGTTCTGGTGACGCCGGTCACCAAGCCCCAAGAAAAGCATTGACCCGTTCCCGGGGCATCCGGCATATTGCAGCCGTCAAGCCGACCGCGGACCGGGACCCCCCTCCTGCCGGTGCTCGCTTCGACGAGCCGGTCGGCCTGTTACCGTAACCAGAGACGAGACAACGCCATGCGTGACGAGCGGGGGCAGGACTGAACAAGCTGTTCTTGCCGGCCTTGATCGGGCTGGCCGCCTGCGCGCGGCCGGGCCCCGCCCCGGCGCCCCTGGTGCCGGAGGCCGCGCCGCCGTCGGTGGCGGGCCCGCCCGGCGTCCAGGTGGCCCGCGCCGACAGCACCCCCCCGGATACGGCGCAGAGCCAGTTGGCGATCCCGACTCCCCCCGACACCACCGTTCCCGTTTCCAGCCACGACACCGCGAGCGACGCGGCGTTCCTGGACACCTTGCGGACGATGACGGCCGATTCGGTCGTCGGCCCGCAGCCGCACGTGCTCGCGGCGGCGCCGCCGGACGCCTCGCGCATCCCGCCGCCGGCGATGCCCAGCGTCGGGCCGGGCCCGGCCGCGTCCAGCGGATCGGCCGCGCCCGCGGCGCCGCCCACGTGGGACATCGACGTGGACCGCTACGCGACCAACGAGCGGGTGCAGTACTACATCGACTACTTCCGCGGCAAGGCGCGCGACCACTTCGAGGTGTACCTGGATCGCCTCGGGCGGTGGGAGTCGCTGGTGCGCGCCAAGCTGGTCGCCGCGCACATGCCGCAGGACCTCGTGTACCTCGCGGTGATCGAGAGCGGCATGAACCCGCTCGCGGTGAGCCGGCGCCGGGCCGTGGGGCTGTGGCAGTTCATGGCGCCCACCGGGCGCCGCTACGGCCTGACGGTGGATGCCTGGGAGGACGAGCGGCGCGACCCGTGGCGCGCCACCGACGCCGCCATCCGCATGCTCTCGGAGCTCAACAACCGCTTCGGCTCGCTGTACCTCGCGGCGGCCGCGTACGACGCGGGGCCCGGGAAGATCGAGCGCGGCCTCAACCGCTACGACTTCGGCGGCATGCAGGGCAACGACTTGTTCTTCGCGCTCGCCGACGAACGGTTCCTGCGGCGCGAGACGCGGGACTACGTGCCCAAGCTGATCGCGGCCGCGATGATCGCGAAGGAGCCCGAGAAGTGGGGCTTCGACCACATCGATCGCTGGGACCCGCTGCGCTACGATTCCGTCGAAGTGGACGACGCCGTCGGGCTGGACGTCATCGCGCGCCTCTCCGACACCACGACCGACGCGATCCTGGAGCTGAACCCGCAGTTCATCCGGCGGGTGACGCCGCCCAACCGGACGGTGTGGGTGCGCGTGCCGCACGGCCGGGCCGACTCGGCCGCGGCGCGGCTGGCGGTCCTGCCGCCGGAGCACCGCGTCACCTTCGTCGAGCACGCCGTGGCGCGAGGCGAGACGCTGGGCCAGATCGCGCGTGCGCTACCACGTCACCGTGGACCTGATCGTCAGCGCGAACCACGGCGTGAAGCCGCGCAGCCTGACGGTGGGCCGCGTGCTGATCATCCCGACGTCGGGGATCGCGCCGTCGCGCTGGAGCACGGCGTCGCACGCGTCGAGGAGCACGGGGTCCACGCGGACCGGTCTCCGGCGGACGCCGCCGGTGCTGCTGTCGAGCGTGGCGCGGGTGAGCCGCAAGCGCGGCACGACCGCTCCGGCCGCACCCGCGACCGGCGCGCGGAGGGTGCACATCGTCCGGGCGGGCGAGAGCGCGTACTCGATCGCGCGCGCGTTCGGCGTCCCGCTCGACGCGTTGCTCAAGAACAATGGATTGACGAAGCACAGCCGCATCAAGGTGGGGCAGGCGATTCGTATTCCGAGCTAGGACTGCAACGTCTAGGCGCCGCGCCGCTTCCAGGCGCCGGACCGGCCTCCCGACTTCTCGACCAGCCGCACGTCCCCGATGACCATGCCGCGATCCGCGGCCTTCGCCATGTCGTAGACGGCGAGCAGCGCCACGGCGCACGCCGTCAGCGCCTCCATCTCGACGCCGGTCTTGGCCTCGACCCGCGTCTCCACGCGCACCCGCACGCCCGGCAGCCTGGCGTCGAGTCGCGCCGTCACCACCACGTGCTCGAGCGGCAGGGGATGGGCCAGCGGGATCAGGTCCGCCGTGCGCTTGGCGCCCGCCACGCCCGCCAACTCGGCCACCGCGAGCACGTCGCCCTTCGCCGCCCGGTTCGCCCGGACGAGGTCGAAGGCGGCGCGGCTCATCGTGATCGCCCCTTCGGCCACGGCGCGGCGCGCCGTCACCGCCTTGGGCCCCACGTCCACCATGCGGGCGCGGCCGCTCCCGTCCACGTGCGACAGCCGCCGCGTCACGCCGAGGCGCTCGGCGAGCCGGCGGGTGAGGTCGGCCACGATGAGCTGCGGGTTCACGTTGCCGCGCGCCAGCTTGGCGGCGCGCTCGATGTCGCGGATGGCCTCCAGCACGCCCGCGGCGGGCGGATCGTCGGCGCGGCCGGAGCCGGGATGCCGCAGCCGCTCGGCCAGCCGGTCGCGCAGCAGCTCGGCGGCGCCGCCCAGGGTCTGGCTGAAGTCGCCGCGTCCCCCGTACGGCTTGACGCCCAGCGCGTAGCGCAGGCGCGCGGCCGGGCCGCGGCCGACGGCCTCGAGGAAGGCGCGGGCCGCGGCGTCGGCGTCGCCGCCTTCGCCGCCCTCCGCGAGCGCGTCGCCGATCGATCCTCCCGCGAGGTCGGCGCGGCGCCTGGCTTCGGCCGCCGACAGCGGGGGCTGCGGCACCTCGGTGAGGAAGCGCGTGACGTCACCGGCCCGCAGCCGGCGCACCCGGAGCTGCACCAGGCGGGAGCGAATGGTCGGCAGCAGCGACGCGGGCTCGGCGGTGGTCAGGACGAAGTAGGTATCGGGCGGCGGCTCCTCGAGGACCTTGAGCAGCGCGTTGGCCGCCTCCGGGCTCGAGGCCTGGGGCACCAGCCGCTCCGCCTCGCCGATCACGAACACCTTCCGCTGGCCCATCGCCGGCCGCATCTGCGCGCGGCGGTGCAGCACGCGCACCAGCGGCAGGAAGATGCCGGCCATGCCGTCGGGCCGCGGGTACAGCGGCTGCTCGCGGCGCGCCTGGATGGCCTGCGCGAGCAGCTCCTCCGCCTCCTCGGCCTGCTTGTCGTCGTCGCCCTTCGGGCGGACGATGGGGAAGAACCAGTGCACGTCGGGGTGCGCGAGGCCGGCGGACATCCGGCAGGCGTGGCACGCGCCGCACGGCTCGCCCGGCCCCTGCTCGCAGACCAGGCCCGCGGCGATCCACAGGCCCAGCCGCTGCTTGCCCACGCCCGGCGCGCCGGCCAGGAGCAGCGCGGTCGGGAGGCGGCCGGCCCGCATGCTGGTCGCGAGCCGCGCGCGCAGGTCCTCGTGGCCGTAGATCGGAGGCAGGGACATGCGCCTAAATACAGTAGTCCGAGGTGCAGACAGCAAGTGTGCGGAAGAGTTGCCAGACGCCAAGTTGCCAGTAGTTACCAGACGCGAGTGATCGGACGGCGAGACCCCGAGTTGCCAGTCACTAAGCACCTGGTCTGGTACCGAGGCTCCGGCAACTGGCAACCGCTGGCAAGCTCGGCGTCTGGCAACTGCTCTGAATTCCGATCTCTACGTCGCTGTACTCTCCGCAGGGAACCATCCGCGCGTCCGGTTGCAGGCCGAGCACACCGACAGCATGACCGGCACCTCGACCAGGACGCCCACCACCGTCGCCAGCGCGGCGCCCGACTCCGGTCCGAACAGGGCGATGGCCGTCGCCACGGCCAGCTCGAAGAAGTTGCTGGCGCCGATCAGCGCGCCCGGGGCGGCGACCGCGTAGGGCACCTTGAGCCAGCGCATGAGGCCGTACGTGAGCGACGAGTTGAAGTACACCTGGAGCGTGATCGGGATGGCGATCAGCAGCACGTGCAGCAGCCGGCCGGTGATGTTGTCGGCCTGGAAGGCGAAGATCAGCACCACGGTGACGATCAGGGCGCCGAGCGTCACGGGCGCGAAGCGCGGCAGCAGCGTGCCCTCGAACCAGGCGCGGCCGCGCCACGCGACGAGCGCCAGGCGCAGCGCCGTGCCGGCCGCCAGCGGGATCGCGATGAACAGCACCACCGACCAGAGCAGCACGCCGAACGGCACGCTCAGCGACGACGTGCCGCTCACCAGCAACCGCACGATCGGCGCGAACAGCACCAGCATGATCAGGTCGTTGACCGACACCTGGACCAGCGTGTACGCGGGGTCGCCGTCGGTGAGGTAGCTCCAGACGAAGACCATCGCGGTGCACGGGCGCGGCGGCGAGGATGATCGCCCCGGCGATGTACTGGTCGGCGAGCGCCGGAGCGATCCACGGCGCGAACAGGTGCCGGAAGAACAGCCAGGCGAGCAGCGCCATCGAGAACGGCTTCACCAGCCAGTTGACGAACAGCGTGACCAGCAGGCCGCGCGGCCGCCGCCCCACGCTGCGGATGGCCCCGAAGTCCACCTTCATCATCATGGGGACGATCATCAGCCAGATCAGCACGGCGATGGGGACGTTGACGTGGCTGCCGGTGCCGAACTCCATCCGGCGGAGCGCGGCGGTGGCGCCCGGCAGTGCCTTGCCGATGGCGACGCCGCCCAGCATCGCGAGCGCGACCCACACCGACAGGTAGCGCGCGGCGCCGCCGAGGCGGGGCGCCGGCCGTGGGGCGCCGGGGCGCCGGCGCGCGCGACGCCGGGCTAGCCGTGCGCCGGCTCGGAGCCGATGGCCCGCACCCGCGCCTCGAGCGCCATGCGCTCCAGCTTCTCGAGCGGCAGCGCCAGCATCAGCTCGACGCGCCGGCGGAGCAGCACCAGCGCCTCGCGAAACGCCGCGCGCCGGGTCGCCTCGTCCCCCACCACCTCGGCGGGGTCCGGCATGCCCCAGTGCGCCAGCATCGGCTGGCCGGGGAAGATCGGGCAGGATTCCTTCGCCTTGTCGCAGACGGTGATCACGAAGTCCCAGCGCTCGCGCTCGAGCCCGTCGAGCCCGCGCGGCGGGTGGCCGGTCCAGGCGAACCCGTGCTCGGCCAGCGCCTCGATGGCGAGCGGGTTCACGCGCGGCGCCGGGCGGGAGCCCGCGCTCTCGGCGCGGATGCGTCCGCCCCCCAGCCCGTTGAACAGGGTCTCCGCCATCTGGCTGCGGGCGGAGTTCCCGGTGCACAGCACCAGGACTCGCATCGGCTCCCGCCGGTCCGCGCTCATTCGCAGCACACCGGCTTCCAGCGCCGCTCGGGCGTCTGGCGGCGCAGCGCGCCGAGGAACGCGTCGATCTCGGCCAGCGCGTCCGCGTCCACCGCGTAGTGCATCCAGCGGCCGTCCCGACGGTCGATCACGAGGCCGGCGTCCTTCAGCACCTTGAGGTGAAAGGACAGCAGCGACTGCGCCGCGTCGAGAGCTTCGGTCAGCTCGCACACGCAGCGCTCGCCGCCCCGCAGGCGGTCGAGGATGCGGAGCCGGAGCGGGTCCGAGAGCGCCCGGAAGCGGCTCGTCAGCAGGTCGAGGTCGTGCGCGGCGGCGGTGGGCATGGCGGACCTAATATATCAAGTTCGGTTGATGGGTCAACCGGGCACCCATCAATCGTTCTTGATGGGTCATTTCGCCCCGCCGGCGCCCGCCGCCTCGGCGGCCGCGACGTGGTTGATCAGCAGCGTGACCAGGTCCTGCACGGAGGGGAGGCTGCCGCTCAGCTTGACCGCGCCGTCGACGGCCACGGCGGGGGTGGACAGAACGTGGCGCTGCGCCAGGATCTTCACGTCCGTGATGTGCCGCACTTCGGCGTCGAGTCCGGCGAGCTTCACGGCCTGCCGCGCCCGCCGCTCGGTCTCGAAGCACTTGGGGCAGCCGCTGCCCAGGATCTCCACCAGCATTTCGACTCCCTGTGGTTGGCCGGTGCCCAGGAAGGCAAGCGGCGTGCCGCTGGCACGGCGCGTGCGACTTACGGGGGGCATGAAGACCTGGATGCGCGTGGCGGGAGCGGTGCTGGGCGCGGCGGCGTGGTGGCTGCTCTATCACAACCTCCAGCCTCTGGCGGACGGCGTGACGTACCGCGTGCTGGGGCTGGCCCACGGGCGCGGACGGCCTCGGCCGCCGCGTTCTTCGTCTACGAGGCGCCGAAGGTGCTGATGCTGCTCGTGCTGGTGGTCTTCGGCGTGGGCGTCGTGCGCTCGTTCTTCACGCCGGAGCGCACCCGGGCGGTTCTCGCCGGCCGCCGGGAGTCGGTCGGGAACGTCCTGGCGGCGCTGCTCGGCGTGGTGACGCCGTTCTGCTCCTGCTCGGCCGTGCCGCTGTTCATCGGGTTCGTCACCACCGGCGTGCCGCTGGGCGTGACGTTCTCCTTCCTGATCTCGGCGCCGATGGTGAACGAGGTCGCGCTGGTGCTGCTGTTCGGGTTGTTCGGCTGGAAGGTCGCGGCGCTCTACCTGGGCACCGGCCTGGCCATCGCCATCGTGGCCGGCTGGGTCATCGGCCGGCTGAGGCTGGAGCGCTGGGTCGAGCGGTGGGTCTACGAAACGGGGCGGACGGCGGCGGGTCGAGCGCCGCCGCGGCGCTCACCTGGAGCGACCGGCTCCGCTTCGGACGCGAGGCGGTGCGCGACATCGTCGGTCGCGTGTGGCCGTACGTGCTGGCCGGCATCGCCGTGGGCGCGGCGATCCACGGCTGGGTGCCGCAGGACTTCATGGCCTCCATCATGGGGAAGGGCGCCTGGTGGTCGGTGCCGCTCGCCGTGCTGATCGGCATCCCCATGTACTCCAACGCCGCGGGCATCATCCCCATCGTCCAGGCGCTGCTGGAGAAGGGCGCCGCCCTGGGCACGGTGCTGGCCTTCATGATGTCGGTGATCGGCCTGTCGCTGCCGGAGACGGTCATCCTGCGGAAGGTGCTGCGGGTGCCACTGATCCTGACCTTCATCGGCGTGGTCGGCGCGGGGATCCTGATCGTGGGGTACGTCTTCAACGCCGTCCTGTAGCCGATGGTTCAGGTGGGAGAAGGCAGTAGGCAGACCAGTTGCCAGACGCCAAGTTGCTAGTGGTTGCCAGCTGCCGGTGAGCGGGGCCAGACCAGTTGCCAGTACTGATCACCGGACTGGCCTCTCATAACCGCCGTCTTGGAACCACTGGCAACTTGGCGTCTGGCAACTCTACGGCCATCCGCATCCTGTGCTCGGCGTTCTATTAGGGTTTGACCGCCCGGATCTTCGCCGACACGACCGACTTGGCGGCCTGCCGCA
>CAVQXV010000008.1:0-373963 GCA_963718005.1 uncultured Gemmatimonadales bacterium | reverse complement strand
TATACGCTCGGCTAGGCTGCGCGACCATTCCGTTGCGGCGCCCTTCGACCCCTTGCGGCGTCGGCCCCCCGGCGAGCCGAGTTCGCATACGAAGTCGCGCCCGAGCGTGCGGCGCCGCCGTACCGCGCTCCGAGCCTCCCGGTGGGGGCGGGAGCGACGATCACGCTGCGCGCCACATTCCCGGACGCCCCGGCCGACGATCGACCGTCCAGCGCATCCTGGGCTGCCGCCGCGGCCGCTCCGCCGAGGAGCGGCGTCAGCCGTGGGTAGCCGTCCACGCGGCCTCGGCGGTGCCACCTTGGATCGCGTGAGCGGCTTGCCCCGATCCATGCTGACGCGCCTCGTGCTGGCGGCATTGGCCGTGCGCCTCGTGGTGCTCGGCCTCACCTACCTCGCGCCGCACGCGCTCGCCCTGCGCGACTACCCCGAAAACGCGCGCACCTGCGCGTCGCTGGGCCAGCTCGTGCTGCGCCGGCCGCGAGTGCGCCGTGCTGGCGGAAGACGAGATCGGCAACGATGCGCTGGGCCGCAGCATCGCGGCGGGGACCGGCTACCGGTTGGAGCGGCGATGGGTGATCGCGCAGCCGGGCACGCCCACCGCGTACGGCGGCTTCCTCTATCCCGCGTTCGTGGGCGCGGTGTACGCGGCCACGCACGACGACGCGCTCGCCCTGTTCCTGATCCAGACGCTGATCGGCGCGCTCGCGGTGGGCGGCGTCGCGCTGGCCGCCTTCCGCCTGGGCGGCGAACGCGCGGCGCTCGTGGCCGGCGTCCTCGCCGTGTTCCATCCCGGCCTCGCGCTCGACTCGGCGTGGGTGATGTCGGAGGCGCTGGCGGTGCCGCTGCTCCTCGCCGCGTGGCTGCTGTGGGCGCGCTACCTGGAGCGGCCGACGGCGGCGCGCGCGGCGCTGTTCGGCGCGGCGGCGGCCGCGGCGTGCCTCACGCGCTCGCCCTCGTTCTACGCCTTCGGCCTGATGATCGCGCCTGAGCCTGCCCGAGGCGCGGCCTCGCGTGGCGCCCGCTCGCCCGGCAGCTCGCCGCGGGGCTGGTGGTGTTCGCCGCCTGCGTGGCGCCGTGGGCCGCGCGCAACGCCCGCGTCTTCCACGCGTTCGTGCCGTTCGACACCAAGGCCGGCGCGGGCCTGTGGCTGAACGACCACCCCGGGCCGCACCCGTGGCGGGAAGTGTGGGACGGCGTGCCCGACCCCGAGCCGCCGCCGGCGCCGGTGCCGGGCCTCGACGAGGCGGCAGCCGACAGCCACTTCCGCGCGCTGGCGCTGGACTACGTGCGAGCGCAGCCGCTCACCTTCGCCGGGCGTCTCGGCGTTCCGGCTGGCGCTCGAGCTGGTGCCGGTGCCGCGCTACTGGGGCCGCTGGCCGGTGGCGCGCGCGGCGGCGGCGGCGCTCTACCTCGCGCTGACCTGGCTGGCGCTGGCGGGACTGTGGCAGGTGCGGCGGCAGGCGGCGGGCCGCGCGCTGATCGGCATCGCGGCCGGGTGGATGGTGATGATGGCGTTCACGGCGGTGGGGCTCCGGCACCGCCTCGCGGCGGAGTGGGCCTTTACGGTGGCGGCGGGGGTGGCGCTGGCGTCGCTGAAGGCTTGGGCTGCCCGACCCGCTGCAGCACCGCCGCCACCTCGGCCGTAAACCGCTCGGCCGAGAAGCGCTCCTCGACCACGCGCCGCGCGGCCGCGCGAAGCTGCGTGGTGTCGGCCGCGAGGCCGGCGACCATGCGCTCCCCGAGCGCCGCTACGTCGCCGGGCGGCGTGAGCCAGCCCGTGACGCCGTCGGTCACCATCTCGGCCGGCCCGCCGTCGTTCGCCGCGATGACCGGCGCCGCGCACGCCATCGCCTCGAGGATCACCCGCCCGAACGGCTCGGGCCGCGTCGAGAAGTGCACCACCAGCTCGAACTCCGGATAGAGCCGCCACGGGTCGTTCTGGAACCGCACGAAGTGGATGCGCTCGGACAGCGAGCCCGCCGCCGGCGTTCCGCCCACGCTCGAGCGCCGCACCCGCCGCGCCAGCTCCTGCGCGTAGCCCGCCTCGGCCACGGTGTCGTAGATCGGCCCGCCCACCAGCACCAGGTGCGCGTCCACCCGCGCCGCGATGCGCTCGAACGCCTCGACCACGAGCAGGTGGCCCTTCCAGCGCGCGAACACCGCCGGCATGCCGATCAGCCGCGTCTCGTGCGGCAGGCCGAGCAGGTCGTGGATCCAGTACGTCCTCGGCCCCGGCTTGAACCGCTCGAGGTCCACGCCGTTCAACACCACGTCGGGCGAGAGGAACGGCCCGTGCCACGCCGCGGCCACGGCCTTCGACACGGCGATGGACGCCTCGGGCACCGCGCCCGCGACCGTGCGCCACACCAGCCCCACCTTCTCGGGCGGGAACTCGTGCAGGTGCCACACGCGCTGGTAGCCGGTGAGCAGCGCGCAGGCGAGGTGCGCCTTGAAGCCGTTGGAGTAGAGCACGCGCGGCCGGCCGTGGGGCAGGGTGGCGGCCTGATCGAGCGCGTGGACGATGGCGCGCGACCAGTGCCACAGGCCGCGGCCGAACCGCACGATCACCTCGGGCGAGCGCCGAATCTCGCGCTGCGACAGCTCGAGGAAGTCGTCGGGCGCCGGAGCGATGGCGAGGGTGATGCCGTCGGCGCGCAGCGTCTCGCCGAGCGGGCCTTCCTTGGGGAGCACGACCAGCGGCTCGATGCCGTGGCGCCGGGCGCGCGTGGCGAAGTCGCGGAGGACCCACTCGCGAGCCGCCCAGGGCCGACGAGACGGAAATGCACGCAACGGGCAGCGGGGGGGTCAAGGGCGGTTAGTGGGTTGTGGGTTGTGGGTTGTGGGAAGCAACTCCGCGTACACTCCGCGCAGTTTAGCGACGACCGCGCCCCACGTATAGGCGGCGGTGCGCGCGCGGCCGCGCTCGACCAGCGTGCGCCGCAGCGCCGGCTCGCTCAGCACGCGCGCCACGGCGGCCGCGAGGCCGTCCGGCTCCGGGTCCACGACGAGCGCCGCGTCGCCCACCGCCTCGGCCAACCCTCCGGCCCCGCTCGTCACGATCGGGAGCCCCGTGGCCATCGCCTCGAGCGCCGGCACGCCGAAACCCTCGTAGGTCGAAGGCAGGACGAGCGCGTCGGCCGCGTAATACGCCGCGACCAGCGCGTCCTCGGGAATCGACGGCTCCTGGTGGACGAACGCCTCGAGTCCGTCGGCCGCGATGGCCGCGAGGTGCGTGGCGCCGAACCGGCCGCCGATCTGCACCAGGTGCGCGTCCACGCCCTGGCGCCGCAGCCGGCCCAACGCCGCGATGGCGGCCTCGACGTTCTTGCGCGGCACGCAGCTGCCCACGTTGAGCAGGACCTTGGGCCCGCCGCCGCCCGCGTCACCGGCGCCGCCGGCACGCCGGCCGCCGCGCCGAGCCAACCGCGCCGCCGCGCCGCCACCACCGCCTCGGCAGGCCGCGTGCGGAACGTGTCGTCCACGGCGTGCGGCACCACCCGGATCCGGTCCGCCGGCAGGCCGAGATAGCGCTGCGCCTCCGCCGCCGTGAACGCGCTCACCGTCACCCACCGGTCGGCGCGGCGCACCCAGCCCATCACCCAATCCAGCAGCCGCCCGCGCACGGCCGCCCGGGCGCCGCCGGACTCCGCCATCACCTTGAGCGGCTGGAGATCGTGCACCGTGACCACCGACGGCACGCCCGGAAACGACGCCAGGCAGTGCGCGTACGAATGATCGAGCACGTGCACCAGCGCGGGGCGGTAGCCCCACAGGGCCAGCGGATACCAGGCGTAGCGCGCCAGGTAGCGCGGCCCACGCAGCGTGCGGGCCTCCGGCGGCTGCGCCGCCTCGGGGAGCCACTGCGCCAGCCCCGCGGCGTAGCGATTCACGCCGGCCCACTGCTCGAGCGCGAGGTCGGGCACCACCAGCACGCCGCTCACGCCACCGCGCCCGGCACTGCGGCCCGAGAGCCGCCGCGGGTCGCTGCCGCGCCCGGCCCAGCCACGCGCTGCAGCACGGCCTCGAGGTCGGCGAACGCCTTGGCCCGGTTCCACTCGCGCACCACGTACTCGCGCCCCGCGAGCGCCTGCGCGCGCGCCTCGTCCCGATGCGCCGCGATCCACAGCAGCTGCTCGGCCATCGCCTCGGGGTCGCGCCGCGGCGTGAGCCGGCCGCGGCCCGCCAGCGTCAGCGCCATGCCGCCCACGGCGGTCGCGACCACCGGCACGCCGCACGCCAGCGCCTCGAGCGGCGCGAGGCCGAGCCCCTCGGCCAGCGACGCCTGCGCCAGCGCGTCGGCCGCGCGGTAGTAGTCGGCCAGACCGTGCATCGGATGCACCGCGGGCCGGGCCGCGACCCACGCGTCCACGTCGGGCAGCGCCATCGCGCGCGCCAGCGCGAGGAACTCCTGGTGGCCGCCGCCGAGGTTCAGGACGAAGAGGTCGAGGCCGCGCGAGCGCGCGATGCCGGCGGCCGCGAGAACGGTCTCGGGATCCTTCTCGTGGCTGATGCGGCTCGAGAGCACGACCACGAAGCGGCCGGCCGGCAGGTCCAAGCGGCGGCGCAGGGCCTCGCGCTCGGCCGCGTCGGCCGGGTGGAAGGCTTCGGTATCCACGCCGTAGTAGAGGCCCACGTCGCAGCGCGGGCAGTAGCGGCCGGCCACGCCGCGCAGATACTCGCCCAAGGCCACGCAGCGCGTCGCGAGCATCCCGTTCAAGCGCATCAACGAGCGGATGGCCAGCTCGCCCGCCACCGCCTTCACGACGCCGATCTGGCGGCGCTCACGCCGGCAGCGGAAATACTCGAGCGGCGGCAGGGCGGTGAAGGTCACGACCGGCACGCCGCGCCACCGGCCCGCGAGGTTGGCGCTCAAGGCGCCGCGCAGCACCTCCTGCGCCAGGATCACGTCGAAGCCCGGCGCCAGCTCGAGCAGGCGCCGCAGCGAGGCGAGCTGGAAGGCGAGGCGCCCGCCCGGGATCTCGTGCACCGTGACGCGGATGCCGCTCTCGGCCACCCGCGCCTTGAGGCCGCCCTCGGCGTAGGGGCGCGCGGCCACGGCGAGCGTGAGGTCGAAGACCTCGCTCAACCCAACCACGAACCGGATGTCGGTGAAGCCTTCGACGAAGAACAGGACCTTGAGCCGACGGCTCACGCGCCCGCCGCGGCGCCCGGCGCGATGCCGGGGAGCGACGAGCGCGGCACGCGGGGCGCCGGCCCACCCGTCACGCCACGATAGACCTCGAGCGTCTGCGCGGCCACCGCGTCCCAGGTGAGGCCGCGCACGGCGTCGCGCGCGGCGGCCGACATCGCGGGCCACCCGGCGGGATCGTCCAGGATCCGGTCCACCGCGACGGCGAACGCGGCCGCGTCCTCCGGATCGCCCACCACCCAGCCCGAGGCCCCGTCGCGGATCAGGTCCGCCGCGCCCGCCCGGCCGCTGGTGACGACCGGCACGCCCGACGCCAGCGCCTCCGCGATGACCATGCCGAACGGCTCGTAGCGCGTGGGGAAGAGAAACACGTCGGCCGCGGCGAAGGCGGCCGGGATGTCGGCGCGCGGCGGCTCGATCGTCACCCGGTCGGCCACGCCGAGCGACGCCGCGAGGCGCCGGTAGAAGGGCACGTCGCCGCCGCCCACCGCCCGCAGCTCGGCGTCGTTCCGCAGGCGCGCCAGCGCGCGGATCGCGATGTCGAGTCCCTTGCGCTCGAACGCGCCGACGAACAGCAGGCGCCGCCGCCCGTCGCTCGGCCGCGCCCGGGCCGCGCGGCGCGAACGCCGCGAGGTCCACGCCGTTGGGCACCACGTACACCGGCACCTTCAGCGGCCCGTAGTGGCGCTTGACCTCCTCGGCCGTGCGGCGCGAGACGGCGATCACCGCCGCGAGGTTCGGGTGCCGGTACGCGGCCCGCTCGTCGCGCACCGCCTGCGCGGAGACGAGCCGCTGGTACCACCCGGACCGCGGGCTCAGCCGCTGCCACTCGGCCGCGCAGAACTGCGCGGTGATGACGCTCGCGCCCGGGAGCGCGCCGCCCACGGAGTGCACCACGTCGTAGCCGCCGGCGCGGGCGAGGGCCGCGGCGCCGCGCCGGAACAGCGGCGCCGTGACGAGCATCGGCCGGAGCGGCGCGCGCACCAGCTTGACGCCCACCTCGGGCGGGAGGTCGCCCTCCGCGCCGATGGTGATGAGGTCCAAGGCGGCCGGCGAGGCCAGGCGCCGGGCGAGCTCGAGCGCGTAACGGTCCTGGCCCCCGGTCGGGCGCACGCGGTGAATCGCGAGCGCGACCTTCACGCCAGCGCCTCTCGATAGATGGCCTCGACGCGGCGCGCCATGTCGGTGGCGTCGAAATGCGTCCGCGCGGCGCCCTCGCCCGCCGCCGCCATGGCTTCGCGCGCGGCCGGGTCGTCGTGCAGGGCCAGCAGCGCGGCGGCCAGCGCCTCGTGGTCGCCCGGGGGCACGAGCATGGCCGTGAGCCCGGGCTCCACGATCTCGCGCACCGCGCCCGCGTCGGCGGCCACCACCGCCGTCCCGGCGGCCATCGCCTCGATCACCGCGAGGCCGAAGCTCTCGGGCCCGTCGGGCACGTGCACCACCGCGTCGAGCGCGCTGATCACGTCGGTCACGGCCTCGGTGTGGCCGGTGAACCGCACCCGTTCCGCGATGCCGAGGGAGGCGGCCAGCCGCTCCAGCTCGACCGGATAGCCGGGATCGAGCCCGAACGGGGCGCCGCCCGCGATCACCAGGCGCGCGTCCTTGCGCGCGGCGTAGACGGACTTGAACGCGTGGAGCAGCGTCGGGTGGCCCTTGCCGCGCGCCAGCCGCGCGACCATCCCCACCACGAACTCGGACTCGCTGAAGCCGAGGCCCGCGCGCCCGCGGCGCCGCCGCAGATCGCGCGGCTCCTTCGGGAGCCGGGTGCCGGGGTGCACGACCTCGATCTTGACCCGGCGTGGATTGAAGCGGTGCTGCGCGTTCGCGGTGAGCGCCGAGTTGGCCAGGATGCGCCGCGCCGGCGTCAGCGCGGCCAGCAGGCTCTCGGGCCGCCGGAAGTTGGGCACGTCGTGCTGGAACCACACGGCCGGGATCTTGGCCAGCGCCGCGGCGGCCCCGCCGTAGCCGTGGCCCCACGCCATCACCGCGTGCACCAGGTCGGGCTTCAGCGCCTGGAGCCGTTGCGCGAGCACGCGCTTGGTGCGCTCGGCCGCGAGCACGTTGCGCATGGAGGGCGCCACCAGGATCTCGGTCTGCACGCCGAGGCGGCGCAGCTCCTCGACCAGCGGCCCGGTGCGCAGGAACAGCACCACCGGGTCCACCTCGCTGTGCCGGTGGAGGGTCACGAGGTCCATGGTGACCCGCTCGGCTCCGCCGCGGGTCGCGTGGGGCGAGACGTAGACGACTCTCATGACTGGCCGCCGAGGTCGGTGAGCAGCTGCCGCGCCAGCACTTCCATGGACGCGACGTTCCAGTACCCCTTGGCGCGCTCGGCGAGGGCGGCGCGCCGGCCCGCGTCGCCGGCCAGCTCCACCAGCCGCGCGGCGAAGGCGTCGGGCGAAGGCTCGCACGCCGCGATCTCCCCCAGCGCGGGGTCGTACAGGTGGCCGGTCGAGCTGACCGTGGGCACGCCGTGGGCCAGCGCGAACATGGCGCCGCTGCGGCGCATGGTGAGGCCGTCGGTGTAGGGCGCCGCCGCGATGTCCACCGCGCGCATCGCGCGGCCGAGACCGGCGGCGTCGGTGGGACCGAGCCGGATCACGTTCGCGCCCGGCACCGTCCAGCCGTCGGTCGTGCTGCCGTACCCGAACACGACCCATTGGACGTCGTTGCGGCCGTCGAACGCGGCGACCGCCCGGGCGATCCACTGGTGCGCGAAGCCCGCCGCGGCGGGGCTGAAGACGCCGATCGCGATCGTGCGGTCGTCGAGGCCGAGGTCGCGCCGCGCCTCGGCGCGCGGCACGGTCGAGACCGGCAGCGTGGCGCCGATGGGGGCGAGCGAGACGCGCGTCGTGGGCGGCGCCCAGCGGCGGCAGATGTCCACGTAGCGCGGCAGCGGCGCGTAGGCGCAGCACGAGAGCCGGAGCAGCCAGGCCAGCTGCCAGCGCATCGGCCATCCCGTCACGAGCCAGGGGATCCGCGTGAAGGGCACGTAGGGCTCGTGCACCACGATGGCCACCGCGATGCCCGCGCGCCGCACGTCCCTGAGGCCGAGGCACAGGGCGGGCGAGAGGCCGCGCCGCGCGAACGCGAAGGGCACGTACTGCACCACCACCACGTGGACGCCGAGCCGGCGCGCGGCCTGTGCCAGGTCGCGCGGCTTCAGGCCGAGCGCGCAGGGGAGCGGCGCGAACAGCGCGGCGTCGCCGTCCAGGCCGAGGATCGCGGGCGGCCCGCCCTGGGCCTCGAGCGCGCGCGCCAGCGCGAGCGTGTGGTCGGAGACACCGCCCGGCACGGGCGGAAGTTGGGGCGAGTACAGGCCGATCACGAGGCCGCGGGGACCGCTGCGACCTCCGCTTCGCTCTCCGCCGCCTCCGACTCCATGCGCTGCAGCGAGGCCAGGATGCCGGCGAGGAACCAGAAATAGGCGAGCGTGGGGTTCGCCAGCAGGGGCTGCGAGCCCCACGAGATGACGGCATAGGTGAAGAACAGGCCCGCGATGGCGGCGGCGGCCGAGGCGACCAGCGGGTCCTGGGCGCGGCGCGCCAGCCGCACGGCGCCCACGATCATGCCGCCCAGGATCGTGATCCAGATGAGCACGCCCGGCAGGCCGGCCTCGACGATCTCGTCGGCGTAGAAGTTGTCGGACCAGCCGACTTCGTTCTCGATCTGGGCGCTCTGCGGGTCGGCCGTGATGACCGACATGAACGCGCCGGCGCCCGAGCCGGTGCGCCCGAGCCCCGCGCCGAACGGGTAGTGCTGCACGCGGAACCAGATCGCCGTGGCCGCGCCCTGGCGCGCCTCCAGGTAGAGGCCGGCGTTGGTCATGGTCAGCAGCCGGTCCACCACGTTGCGCTGGCGCCAGATGTCGGGCGCCTGGGCGTACTTCCGGACGTTGGCCGTGGAGATGGGCGTGAGGTAGGCCTGGATGGCGATGTAGGCGCCGGCGCCCACCAGGCCGACGAAGATGACGGCGAAGATGCCGCGGCTCCGCCCGCGGGTGAGCTGCAGCGCCGCCATCACCAGGATCGCGAGCAGGCAGCCCAGGATCATCTGGCGCACGCCCGAGACGATGAAGGTGGCGGCGGCGAGCGCGATGCTCAGGCCGGCGAGGAAGCGGAGGCTGCGCTGCTGCCCCGGGGCGATGAGCAGGAGCAGGGCCAGGGGCGTCAGCAGGAAGGCGAACACCGAGGCGCCGCCGGGCACCGCGCTGGTGCCGAACGGCCGCCACTCGTGGTAGAAGCTGATGTTGAGCTGGTAGTACGGCGAGAGATCGAACACGCTCTGCGGGCCCGCCACGTACTGCAGGATCGCCGTCACGTACGGCACCAGCGCGATCGCGCTCAGGGCCGCGAGCATCAGCACCAGGCCGCGGCGGTCGCGCACCAGCGCCGCGCCGATGAAGTACAGGGGAATCATCGTCAGGTGCGTCTTGAACGCGGCGATGCTCGGCATCAGGCCCGGGCTGTACGGGTTGAAGACCTCGAGCACGATCCAGACGGCGTAGGCCAGGATCAGCGGCACCCACGGCAGCCGCGGGAGGTGCGGGCGGCGCCGGACGATCGCGTTCACCGCCCAGGAGGCGGCGACCGCGAGGACGATGATGTCGATGCCGACGTGGACGACGCGGTTGTAATTCGACAGCAGCTTGAGGAGGCCTTCGACGCTCAGGTAGGCGAAGATGACCACCGCCGTGAGCAGCCGGCGCCCGAGCCAGACGCACAGGACGGCGACCGCCAGGGGGATGATGGCGTAGGTCACGCCCTAATATGGGGTTGCAGTTGGCCCCACGCCACGTTAAGACTAGCTCCCCAAAGGGGGCGCACCCATGCGCTCGTACCTGTTCACGTTCGTGCTGGCCGCCCTGATGGGTGTGCTCCTGACGCCGCTCGCGGGCGGCATCGGCCGGCGCCTCGGCGCGATGGACCAGACGGTGGACCCGCCGGTGCCGCGCTTCGGCGGGTTGGCGATCCTGGTCGCGACGGTGCTGGCGCTCGCGTTGCTCTCGCTGGTGTGGGACCCGGTGCGCGCGCTCCTGGGCTACTCGCGCATCGAGCTCGAGGCGGTCTACGCCGGCGCGGGGGTGATCTTCCTGCTCGGCGTCGCCGACGACCTCCACGCGCTCAAGGCGGCGCCCAAGCTGGTGGTCGAGGTCGCGGTGGCCGCGGGGCTCTACGTGGTGGCGGGCGTGCACGCCGCTACGGTGTGGCTGCCCTTCGGCATCGTGAACCTGGGGTACACGGCCGGCCTGCTGTTCACCATCCTGTGGATCGTCGGCATCACCAACGCGTTCAACCTGCTGGACGGCATCGACGGCGCGGCGGCGGGCGCGGCCATCTTCGCGCTGCTGGCGGTGTTCTTCGCGTCGGTCTCCCTCGGCAACCCGCTGGTGGCGCTGCTCACCGTCGCGCTCGCGGGCGCCACGCTCGGCTTCCTGCGCTACAACTTCGCCCCGGCGCGCATCTTCCTCGGCGACTCGGGGAGCCTGTTCCTGGGCTTCATCCTCGCCACCCTGGCCCTGCGCGGGGCCACCAAGGGCCCGACCATCGTCGCCATCGCCATCCCGATGGTCGCGTTCGCGCTGCCGGTGATGGACACGCTGCTCTCGGTGGTGCGCCGCGCCGCGCGCGGGGCGCCGCTGATGACCGGCGACCGCGAGCACCTGCACCACCGGCTGCTGGCGATGGGGCTCACCACCCGGCAGGCGGTGGCGCTGCTCTACGTGGCGTCGGCGGCGTTCGCGCTGGCGAGCATGCTGTTCCTCAACCCGAACCTCCGCGGCCTCGCGGTGTTCCTCACCATGCTGCTGGTGCTGGTGTGGTTCGCCGAGCGGCACCTCAAGGTGTTCGAGCTGACCGAGCTGGCGCGCATCGCGCGGCGCGGCTTCGTGCAGACGCGCGCCATCTCCTTCAACGTGGACGTGCGCAAGGCGGCGCACGACCTCGACCGCACGGGCACGTGGGACGAGATCGTCGACCACGCTGGCGAAGCTGTTCGACCGGAGCGAGTTCGACGCGGTCCGCCTGGTGGTGTACGACCGCGGCCCCGGCCGCGAGCGGCGCGAGTTCCTGCTCGAGGGCGGGCTGGTGCACGAGCAGGCGGTGGCGCCCAAGGCGGACGAGTGGGGCGTGCACCTGCCGTTCCAGCTGGGCCGCGAGGGCGCGGTGCACGGCGAGCTGGCCGTGTTCCGGCGCTACGGCCGCCGCGCGCTGGTGACCGACGTCAATCTCCTGGTCGAGGTGCTGCGGCCCGCGCTGGCCTCGGCGGCGAGCCGGGTGGCGCCGCCGGCCCGCGCGTAGACCCGGCTCCCTTCGTGCGCGTCCTGGGCATCGGCAAGTTCTACCCGCCGGAGTATCACGGCGGGCTCGAGTCGGCGGTCGCCGCGCTCAACGTGGAGCTGGTGCGGCGCGGCTGCGCGGTGACCTGCGTGGTGGCCGCGGTGCGCGGGGCGGGGAGCGTGGGCGAGGTGGACGGCGTGCGGGTGGTGCGCGCGCGCACGGCCGGCACGCTGTTCTCGCAGCCCCTCGCGTTCGGGCTCCCGGCGGCGGTGCGGCGCGAGGCCGGCGACGTGGTGCACCTCCACCATCCCAATCCGCTGGGCGACCTGGCGGCGCTGGCCGACCGGCGGCGCCCGCTGGTCGTCACGCAGCACAGCGACGTGGTGCGGCAGCGGGCGCTGTGGCCGCTGTACGGTCCGCTGGTGCGGCGGCGCGTTTTCCCGGGCGCGCTTCGTGGTGGTCGCGTCGGAGAACTACCGGCACGCCTCGCGCGAGCTGGCGGGGTTCGACGCCAAGGTCCGGGTCATTCCCTACGGCATCGTGCTGGAGCGGTTCGACCTCGCGCCCGCGCTGGCCGACCGCGCCCTGGCGCTGCGCGCGGCCTGGGGCCACAAGCCGGTGGTGCTCGCCGTCGGCCGGCTGGTGGGCTACAAGGGGTTCGACGTGCTGGTCCGCGCGGTGGCGGGGCTCGAGGTCACGACGGTGATCGTGGGCGCCGGGCCCGAGGAGGCGCGGCTCCGGGCGCTGGCGCCGCCGGGCGTGGTGTTCGCGGGGCGCGTGGCCGACGCGGACCTGCCGGCGTACTACCACGCGTGCGACGCGTTCTGCCTCCCCTCGCTCACCATCGCGGAGGCGTTCGGCGTCGTGCTGCTCGAGGCGCTGGCGTGCGGCAAGCCGCTGGTGACCACGGCCCTCAAGACGGGCGTCACCGCCGTCAACCGGGAGGGCGTCACGGGCCTGGTGGTGCCGCCGGGCGACGTGGGGGCCCTGCGCGAGGCGCTCGCCGCCCTCGCGGGCGACGGGGCGCGGCGGAAGGCGATGGGGGAGGCGGGCCGGCGCGTGGTGGAGAAGGAGTACACCGCCGCGCTGATGGCCGACCGCTACCTCACGCTGTACCGGGAGGCCTTGGGCTAGGCAGCTGCTTGCGGCGGCGCGCCGTGGCGGCGGGAATCGAGAGGATGTGCGAGGCCGCCAGGGCGCCGACGAACGCCACGTGCCGCAGCGTCAGGAACGCCCGCTTGAAGGAGGCGATCACGCCCTCGCCCGGCACCGCCTCCGGAATGATCCGCACCGCCCGATCGAGCACCCCGCGCCACAGCCCGTACCGCCGCGCCCGCTCCAGCGTCGCCCCCCACGCGATGGCCTCCGACACCCGCTCGGTCTTCCAGCGGCGGCGGCCGATGGAGTCGCGCCAGCCGGCGAGCCGCAGGTAGCGCGGCAGCGGGCGGGGCTCGACCTCCGCCGCGAGAATCGGCGACAGGTTGGCGGCGTCGCCCACGGCCTCGAGCAGCGGCTCCGGCCGCGGGTCGGCCTCGAGGCGGTTCAGCACGTCGGCGAAGTCGAAGCCCTTGGCGCGCGCGGCGAGCGTGAGGTCGAGCGCGGCGCGGAGCGAGCCGCTGCTCCACGCGTGGTTGCGCGCGTCGTGCACCAGGAAATGCCAGAACAGGTCCATGGCCGAGGGCAGCAGCGCGCCCGGGATCGACGCGGGCTCCGCGCGGGCGAACCAGCCGTCCACGTCCCAGCCCTCGCCCCAGCGCGGCGGGCCGAGGCGCCAGTGCAGCTCGACGGTCTGCGCGGCGGGCCCGACGAAGGTGTCGTGGTAGGGGCGGAACACCTCGGGCGCGGACGCGTCGCGCGGCGTCTTGCGCAGGTAGTCCAGCGACTCCAGCACCCACTCGGCCTGCTCGAGCTGTGGCTTCGGGCACGAGGATGTCCACGTCGTTCATCCAGCGCATGCCGAGCGCGGGCAGCGACGTTGCCGACGAGCAGGGCCGAGCCCTTGAGGGCGATGGCGGGAATGCGCGCGGCGGCCAGCTCGACGCCGATGCGCTCGAGGTCGGCCGCCTGCTGCACGCACTGGCGGCGCGCCTCGTCGTAGGCTTCGGCGGCCAGCGTCGTCCAGCTCGGGCGGCGCCACGGTGCCGAGGTCGAGCGCGGAGAGCGCCCAGCCCACGGCGGCGCCCACGCCGTCCCAGGTGAGGGCGGCGTACCACGATTCGGGACGCGCGTCGGCCTGCGACCAGCGCTCGATCAGTTGCTGGTGCGCCGGGGCCGCCGTCGAGGGCGATCCGGAGCGTGCGCGCCAGCAGGCGGCGGAGCTGCACGGGATTCAGCATGGGGCTCATAAGCCAGCACCCCCGGTGGACTGCTCCCGGGGGTGGTGGCAGTGGGCGGCACAGGACTCGAACCTGTGACCTCCGGTATGTGAGACCGGCGCTCTAACCAGCTGAGCTAGCCACCCGCGTTGTGGTGTCGTTCGCTTCGTCTGCGGCCAACAAAGATAGACAGATGTCAGTGCGCGCTCAAGCGTTCGATGATGGAGCGGATGCTTCCGCAGCTGATGAGGAAGATCATGCGGGCGCGGGCCGCCTCTCCCGCGGGCAGGGAGCCGGCGTGCTCGAGCGCGAAGGCCTGCCGGAGCAGGGCCCCGAGCTTCTCGCCGACGCCCGCGCTGCGACCGACGTCGTGCTCGATGAGACCGCAGAGATGCGCGATGCGGGTGAAGTCGCAGCCGTCGGGTCGGGGCCGCAGCTCGCCTTCGAGTCGGTCCACCGCGGTCAGGGCGGCGGTGCAGCGTCGATCGATGGTCCAGGTGCAGGCAACCACGGCACCCCCTGCGCTTCAGCTGCCCTGAAGGATGGCGCGGGGGCGTTAGGGCGGCGTTAGGGCGGCGTCATGTGGAGCGTTAGTCCGACGCGACGCGTCCGGTATCCCGGCTCTGGACCGCCCTCTTCCTCTCACCCATGGGGCGCCCGGGAAACGACGCCCAGCCGACGCCACACCGACGCCTGGCCGACGGCGGGGCCGTATGGTCGACCCTCGAATCGGCTGTAGACGGCGTAGCCCGGTCACCGGCGCCGTCCAGCTCGTGGGTTCTCGGCGTCGGGAGGGGGTCTGCCATGAAGACGGTGTCGCTGGTCGCGGCAGCTGCGGTCCTGCTCGTGGGCGGGGAGGGCATCATGCCCCTTGGCGTCGGGGCCCAGGTGCCCCCATCGGCGCTGTGGCAAGTGAGAGCCGTGCGGCGGCCGTGCCCGCGCGCCGACAGTCTATTCGGGCGCTTCTGGCGGTCGCACGCGTCGGCCATACGCGTCAGGTACTCGACGCAGGAGGACTCGACCACCCTGCGGACGCCCGATCGCCAGGTCTCCTGGCAGCAGGCGGGTTCCAGCCATCTCGTCGGGACGGAAGCCGTCATTCGCCTCCCCGGCCAGCAGCCACGTTCGGATTCCGCACGGATCAAGATGGCGTTCCGCTTCGTCGACTCGATCTACCGGTCGGCGGAGCAGGCACACATCACGCTCCTGATCGATGACGCCGCGCCCACGGAGCTCCCGGAGCCGGAGGTCGACTATGTGGCGGGCCCGAATCCCCGTGACGTCCGACTCGTGGTGACGGTGCTCATGACCCCCGAGCAGAGTCTCGCGCTGGCGCGGCTCCCCCGTTCGGTCAAGGGGAAGATGGGGCCCTACGACTTCTTCCTCTACGACTGGGAATTGTGGGACATCAACTCGATCTACCGGGCGAGCTTCTGCGGCATCGAGTAGCGACATGGCGCGCCGCCCGTCGGTGGTCATCCGCGCAGAAGGGCCCGGCGCCGTGCCGGGCCCTTCTGGCCTGCGAGCAGTCGCGGCGTCACGTGTCCCGTACGTCCGTCAGTGGGCGTGCACCGCCGCGCCGGCGCCCGGGTTCCCGAACCGCCGCGCGCCGCGCTCGCGGGCCTTGGCGGCCTCGACCTCGCGGCTGCGCGGGGCCGCCGTGGTCACGAGGGAGCCGAGCAGGGTGCGCACCGTCGCCGTCACGTCGTCCACCGCCCGGTCGAAGGCCGCCTGGTTCGCGGCGGACGGCTTGGTGAAGCCGCTCACCTTGCGGACGAACTGCAGCGCGGACGCGCGCATCTCCTCGTCGGTGGTCGGCGGATCGAAGTGGTACAGCGTGCGGATGTTGCGGCACATGGGTCGCTCCGTCAGCGGTGGATCGGCGGAACTATCGCCCGGCGCCCGACCTCACGGGTAGAGGCACGCGGTCCACGAGTTGTTCACGCCGCGGACGAGGCTGTAGGGGCCGAAGGTCTGCTGCAGCGCCGGCACGGTGACCGTGAGCGTGACCTGGTCGCCGGCCACGGTGCCCGCATACTGCGCCGCGTACTGCACCTGGCCCGGGTAGGCGCCGGTCAGCTGGGTGTAGGTGCCGGGGACGTCGAAGGCCGGGGTCGCGATCGGCCGGCTCACCTGGCCGTAGGAGCCGAAGCAGCCGCCCGAGGCCAGGATCTGCAGCGTCGCGCCCGTGTCGGTGACCGCCAGGTTGGCCTTGTCCGAGCCCCATGGCCCGAGCAGGGCGGAACCGTTGCCCGGCGCGTCGGGGTGCGCGCAGGCGGCGGCCGCGCCGAGGAGCGCGGTCACGAGGGCGATGGCGAGCCTGGATGGACGCATGGTGACCTCCGAGCCTTGCGGGGAGCGCCGCAACCGCCCTGGCGCCGCCCGTCCTCGGAGTCTACACCCGAGGCCAAAGAATGGGCCATGCGGCCGGGATCGTGCCCGGCCGCCCGAGCCTGGGAAGCCCGGGTCCATGGCGGGGCCTGCCAGCCCGGGTGAAGTTAGGTGATGGCCGAATTCACGCTCGAGGCGCTGGGCTGGAACGAGTGGTTCGCGTCGCGCGCCGGCCACCGTGGCGGGAACGACGGCTTCGCGCGCGTTGCGGCGGTCGATCGCGACCAGCTCCTGCTGCTCGGCGTGCCGGGCTTCTTTCGGGCCAAGATCTCGGGAAAGTACCTGCACGAATCAGAGGCCGCCTTGCAGCGGCCCTGTGTCGGCGACTGGGTGTGCGTCGAGAAGTCCGCCGACGACCAGTTCGGCATCGTCCATGCCATCCTCGACAGGCAGACCTCCCTGCGTCGCAAGGCGCCTGGTGATTCCGTCGAATACCAGATGATCGCGGCCAATGTGGACTTCGTCATCGTCGTCCAGTCCTGCGACTACGACTTCAACCTGAAGAGGTTGGAGCGCTATCTGGTCATGGTGAAGGACGGCGGCGCCGTCCCCTTGATCCTGCTGACGAAGGTCGATCTCGTGGCGCCGGACGTTCTCGCGGCCCAGACGGCCGGGATCCGAAGCGCCGGCATCTCCGATTCGGTCATGGCGGTGAGCAACGTCACGCGAGAGGGCGTCGATCATCTGATGAGCGTCCTCGCGCCGGGCAAGTCCTATTGCTTCGTCGGATCGTCCGGCGTCGGGAAGAGCACGATCATCAATGCCCTGATGGGCCGCGACGTCCTCGCGACCAAGGCCGTCAGCGGCACCGGTGAGGGGCGACACACCACCGTCAGGAGGGAGCTCCTGCTCCTCGACAATGGCGCGATGGTCATCGACAACCCCGGGATGCGCGAGTTCGGCGTCTCGGTTGCCGAGGGCGGGGTCGCGGCAGGGTACTCCGACATCCTGGCGCTGGCGTCGCAGTGTCACTTCACGGATTGCACGCACACCAAGGAACCGGGCTGCGCGGTACGGGATGCGGTGGACCGTGGTCGGATCGGCGCCGACCACTACGCGAACTTCGTGAAATTGGGAGCGGAGTCCGCGCATCACCAGACGTCGCGTGGCGAGCGGCGGAAGCAAGACAAGGCCTTCGGTCGCTTCATCAAGTCCGTCAAGAAGGACCTGGACGACGGTTGATCCGCGGCGAGAACAGTGCTGCACCTCGCTACGCAGTAGGGCCCGGCGAGGTCCTCCGCACCCCGAGGCCGCGACGTCTCGCCGGCGCGCATGGAGCCTGGGATTCAGCGCGAAGCCCCGGAGGCCGCCGTTTGCGCTCTGCGCGGGCACTCAACATTGACAGGCTGGGCTCGGTCCCCCTACTTGGGCTGCCGTGAACGGAGACAAGCCTGTGACCGCGCGTCTCGTCTGCCAGGCTTCGTTGGCGCTGGTGGCGGCGGCAATCACCGGAGCGGCGGCGCTGCCCGCGCAGGAGGCGGCGAGCGTCGGGCCCAGCGTGTTCAGTCGCTTCGGCGACCGCGTCACGCGTATCCAGGTGACCGATCTGACCTCGGGCGCCAAGATGGCGGTTGGCTCCGGCTTTTTCGTCGACGATCGAGGTCACCTTCTCACCAACTATCACGTCGTCGCCGATATGGTGCTGGCGCCGGAGCGCTATCGCGCGGTGCTGGGCGACGGACAAACGCCTGGCGACACGGCCACGATCGTGGGGATCGACGTGGTCCACGACCTGGCCATGCTGCAGGCGCCGGCGCGGCCGCACCCGCACTTCAACCTCGCCCCGGTCACCGTTCGGCAGGGTGGGCGGCTGTACGCCTTCGGGTACCCGCGCGATCTCGGTCTGAGCATCGTGGAGGGCACGTTCAACGGCCTGCTGCAGCACACCCTTTATCCGAAACTGCACTTCACGGGGTCGCTCAATCAGGGGATGAGCGGCGGGCCGGCCATCACCAACGACGGTCGGGTTGTCGGCATCAACGTGTCCACCGCCGGCAACCAACTCAGTTTCCTGGTGCCGGTCGCCGAGGCGATCGCGCTCGTCGACTCTCTTACGGCCCCGGGCCATCGCGCGCCGCCGCTGCTGGAGGAGGCAACCCGCCAGATTCGCGCCTACCAGGACGTCTACCTGACCAGGCTCTTCATGGCCCCCGTGAAGACGGTGGATCTGGGGCCGTTCCGCGTGCCGACCGAACCGGCGCCGTTCTTCCGCTGCTGGGGCGGCGTACCCTCTGCGCGCGACCTCCCCTACGAAGACGCGGTGCACAGGTGCTCCACGGACGACGAGATGTACGTCGCCCGCGATCAGGAGTCCGGCATCGTGGGGATGACCCACGAACTGATCAGCAACACGTCGCTCGCCACGCCGCGGTTCTATGCGCTCTACTCTGGGATCTTCAGGCGCGACAATACGCCGTCCGGTGAGGAAGACGAGGTGACGAGTTGGCGCTGCGGCACGCGCAACGTCAGCAACGGAATCCTCGCGCTGCGGGCGGTGCTTTGCCTGCGCGCCTACCGCAGGTTCGCCGGACTCTACGACGGGGTGCTCAAGGTCGCCGCACTCGGGCGCCGGCGTGAAGGCCTGGTGTCCACGTTGACACTCTCCGGCGCGAGCTTCGAGAACATCCAGGCCGTGGCCGAGCGCTTCCTGAGAGGGATTACGTGGCGCTGATCGTGGAGCTGCTCGGCCCTCAGGGTGAGGTCCGGTTCCGGCGTTTGCTGGGGGACGTCCCACTGACGATCGGCCGAGGCTTCGCCAACGACATCGTGCTCGACGATCCGTACGCCGACGTTCGCCACGCCCGCGTCGTCCGCGGCGAGGACGGCGCGCCGTCCCTGGAGGACCTGGGCAGCCTGAACGGCCTGGGCGGTGCAGATGGTCGTCGCGTGTCGCGGATCGCCCTGGGAGGGGACATCGAAGTCCGCGTGGGACGGACGCGGTTGCGCTTCCGCGATCCGGACGCGCCGCTTCCTCCGGCATTGCCGGAGCACCCCGCCGAGCGGCTGCGCGTTCCCGTCTGGCTCGCGCGGCCCTGGGGCCAGGTCGTCCTCTGTGCGCTCGCCGCCATGCTGGCCGCCTGGGACGCGTGGTCGGACAGCTACCAGGGTTCGGGGGCCAGCGCCGGCTTCCAGGCGGCGGTCGGCGTCGGCGTACTCGTGTTGCTCTGGGCCGGCATCTGGGCCGGGGCGGGACGCGTGGCGGTTCACCGGGCGCGCTTCCCGGCCCATGTAGGGGTGGTGTCGGGGATCGTGATCGTGGTTGTGCTGGAAGGTTGGGCCTCCGGGTGGGTCTCGTTTCTCTTTCCCGACAATCCCGTGTCATCGCCCGGCGGCACGGTCATCGGCGTCGGACTGCTGGCGGCGCTTCTCGCGGGCCACCTGCGCCTAGCGTCGCGAATGGCCAGGCGCCGTCGGTGGGTCACGGGACTCGCGGTGGGAGGCGCCGTAATGCTGATCGTGTGGGTCGGCAGCCTGCCCAAACGAAATGAGTTCTCCGACGTTCCGTCATTCGCGGCGACGCTGAAGGCGTTGCCGGGCGCTCTGGTCCCCACCCATGACCTTCAGAGCCTGCGGGACGTCGGGATGAACCTGCGACGCAAAGTGGACGCGCTGCGCACAACCCGCGAGATCGTGCGGGACCGCTCGGGCGGAGACACGCCGTAGCGGGCCTCCGTCGCGGACGGATCCTCGCAGTAGCGGTTGGCTGAGTGGGCCCTGCAGGGTTCGAACCTGCGACCAACGGATTATGAGTCCGCCGCTCTAACCGGCTGAGCTAAGGGCCCGAGGCGCGCAATCTGGCGCGGCGCCCGAGGCGAGACAAGGTCGGCCGCCGGCCCGCGCCGAGCGGTGTATGGGTGTGGGCGACGAGCCGAGCTTCGCTGCTCCCTCCGGCGGCGCTTCGCCAGCACCCTCCTGAGGGTCGATCGCCCGGAAGGCGCCGAAGAACCTCGGGCCGCGACGCGATCGCCGGCCGTGGAGTCGCTCGCAGCGGCTCGCGCCTGCCGAGGTCGCGCCGGCGCGCCGCGCATGTTCGTATGCGAAGTCGGACGCCGCTCGGCGCGGCGCGAACCCGGGCCAGTGAGCGCCGACACGTGGGTCGCGCGAGTCGTCAGGCACGGTCGGTTGCGGGATGGTTGATGCGCGCCCGCGGTTCGAGTTCGCATACGAAGTCGCTCGCCACGCGACCCGCGATCCGGTGGCCGGCGTGCGGTCTCAGTGACCTCAGGACCGTGCTGCACGCGGCGGGTCGTGTCGCGGCGACGGCAGTGCCGATTCGCGAGGTTGTACGGCCTCCTGGGCGGTCGCCGGCGAGGCAAACTCAACTATGCCTCGCGGCTCCAGGGGCACCGCGATGCCGGGCTGCGGCGTCCGGCGGGAGCCGGCCGCACGACCCCAGGATCCAAGGGCCGTCGCAGCGGGGTGAACAACCGCGCCGCTCAGCGCGGCGTGCGGCGCAGCCAGCGCGCCGTGGTGTCGAACATCCGCTCGACCTCGATGCTCTGCATGCAGTGCGGCCGCACGTCGCAGTCCTGCAGGTAGCAGCGGCGGCAGGGCAGGGCCGTGACGACCTTCTCGCCGAGGCCGAACAGGTCGATCTCCGCGTCGGACGTGGGCCCGAAGAAGACGATGGTCCGCACGGCCTGGGAGAGCGCGAGGTGCATCGCGAGCGAGTCGCTCGTCACCACCAGGTTACACTCGCCCAGCAGCGCGGTGAACACCAGCAAGTCCAGGACGATCGGCGCGGCGACCACCCGCGGCCGCGCGGCGGCGGCCACGATGCGCTCGTTGCGCGCCGATTCCTCGACGCCGCCCGTGACGATGACCGTGGCGCCCAGCTCGTCGTGCAGCCGCTGCGCGAGCGCCGCACTCTGGTCCTCGCCCCAGCTCTTGTACTTCCACCGCGCGCCGGCGCCCGTGTTGAGCGCGATGGTCGGGCCGCTCCTCTCCGGGACGAGATCGGCCACCATGCGCGCCGCTTCGACGCGGGCCGTGGCCGGCACCTGCACGGCGGGCCGCTCGACCGGGCCGGGCAGGCCGAGCCCCTCGAACAGGATCTGCCCGAAGGTGCGGCCGTTGCGCTGCTTGAGCCGGTTGGCGGCCTCGAGGCCGCCGTCCTCGGCCGAGCGCAGCAGGCCCATCCCGAACCACTCCGCGAGGTCCGGCGTGTAGCGCAGCGATCCGTCGGTGGCGCGGTAAGCGCCGGAGAGTTGGGTCGAACGGAGACCGCTGGCCAGGTGGCACGCCACGCGGCTGTCGTCGAGCGAGATGACCCAGTCGTACGCCTGCTCGCGCCACGGGCCCGGTTCCTCGGGCGTGCGCACGAAGGACACGTCGCCGTGATAACCCACGAGCGGCACCGCCGCCGGGTCCGTGATCCAGGTCAGCTCCATGTCGGGCTCGAGGCGCTTGAGGCCCGGGACGAGCGAGGTGGTGCGCACCACGTCGCCCAGCGCGCCGAGCTTGATCAAGGCGGTGCGGATCATGCCGGGGCCCGCGCCGCGGGCCCGCCGGCGCATGACGACCAGGCGGCGAGCAAGTCGCGCGCGACGCCGGACCAGTCGTACCGCGCGAGCACGGCGGCGCGCCCGCGCCGCGCCAGTCGCTCGCGCTCGGCGGGCGCGGCAGCGAGCCGGGCCACCTTGGCCGCGAACCGCTCGGCGTCGTCGGCCAGCACGTAGCCCTCGCCCTCGGCCAGCGCCAGGCCGCCGGCGCCGGGCGTGGTGGTGACCACGGCCCGCTCGTACGCCAGCGCCTCGAGGATCTTGCCGCGGGTGCCGCTGCCCTGGAACACGGGCACGACCGCGAGCGCGTGCTCCGCGTAGAGCGGCGCCAGGTCGACGGGCGTGTCCACGAAGTGGACCGGCGCCGCCGCCAGCCGCCGCCGCACCTCGTCCGAGGCGCGCGAGCCGGCGACGGTGACGCGCAGCTCGCTCGGCAGGAGCGGGAGCACGTGGTCGAGGAACCAGTAGAGACCCGCGACGTTGGGCGCGTAGCCCAGCGAGCCCACCAGTAACGCCGAGGGCGCGGCGGGCTGCGGCGCCGGCGTGATGAGCGAGGCGTGCGTGCCGTTCCGGGTCTCCGCCCAGCGCGCCTCCGGATACAACTCCCGGTAGCGCACCAGGTCGGCGGCCGAATAGGCGAAGGCCAGGTCGGCCGACTCGATGGCCCGGCGCTCGAAACGGAGCAGCGCCGCCAGGTGCGCGGCCTCGACGAGCGGGCGGCCGAATCGCAGCGCGGTGGAGCCGGTGTGCCGCAGCAGGTCGCTCTCGACGTTGTGCAACGTGATCGTGCGCACCCCGGGCGCCACGTCTCGATCCGGGACGTAGGCCGCCATCCGCAGCTCCTCGGCGTGGATCACGTCGGGCCGCCACTGCCGCCGCCAGCTCCCGGGCGCGCCGCCCGCAGCGAGCGCGACGCGGGCCACTGGTGGTACGAGTGCCGCAGCACGTGATACGCGCGCCGCGGCCAGCTCTCGCGGTCGAAGCCGTGCAGCTCGAGATCGAGCCCGTCTGGCGCCGGCGAAGCACCGGCGCGCCGCCCGCGCCGCCGTGGTCGAGGGCGAGCAGGCGGACCTCGACGCCCAGGCGTCGCAGTGCCGGCCAGATGTACGCGTTGCGCACCCGCGAGCCGGTGTTGGGCGGCCACGGACGGTCCGAGAGCAACGCGAGGACCTTCACGCCGCTCCGCCGAAGTTGGCCGCGCCCGCGGCGACGGTTAGCTTGGCCGGTGCGCCCGCCCGCCGGACTCGGCGGCGGCGCCGGAGGCTCAGATGAGCGACCCCAAAGAGCAGATGCGCCGCGAGTGGGACGACATCGCGCGCGAAAACGCGTTCTACGGCGTCGCCTCGTGGAGCGAATTCGCCGACCCGGCCACCATCGACGAGGGCCGCTACTGGCGCTCGGGTGCCGTGCTGGCCGACAACCTGCTGGCGCACCTCGGCCTGGAGCGGACCGACGCGCTGACCGCGGTCGAGATCGGATGCGGCAACGGCCGGGTGACGCACCGCCTCGCCGAGCGCTGCGCCGCGGTGTGGGCCCTCGACATCTCGCCCGAGATGATCGCGCGCGCCAAGGCGCGCTGGCACAGCCTGGGCAACGTGCACTTCGAGGTCGGCAGCGGCGCCGACCTGCAGCCGGTGCCCACGGCATCCGCCGACGTCGTGCTCTCGTTCATCACGCTGCACCACGTCACCGAGCCCGCCGTCGTGCTGAGCTACATCGGCGAGACGGGCCGAGTCCTCAAGCCGGGCGGCTGCGCGCTGCTGCATCTCCACACCGTCGAGCGCAATCCGCTGCGCCGCGGCTCGCCGGCCGGCTCAAGCGGCCGCGCGCCGTTCGACGCCTGGTGGGACCGCGGCTTCGAACCGCTCGCCCGGCCGGCGGAAGCGCCACAGGCCGTGGTGGGGAAGCGCGTCTGGCAGGGCTGCCGCGTGCCGGTGGGCGCCGTGCGCCGTGCCGTACGCGATGCCGGGACTCGACTTGGCGCGCGCCGAAGGCGAAGGCACGTTCTGGACGTTCCTCACACTCCGGAAGCCGTAGCGCGCGACGGCGGTTCACGAGCCGCTCCGCCAGCAGCGCCGCCTCGAGCGGCGCCACGAGGTTGTCCCAGTCGTAGCGATCGACCGCCCGATCCCAGGCGGGGTTCCAGCCCGTCTCGAGCGCGGCCAGCAGCGCGGCCGCGAAGTCCTGGGGCGCCGCCCGCGCGACGGTGAGGAAGGGCAGGTCCTCGCCGGTGTAGGCGGCGAGCGGCGTGCTCACCACCGGCTTCCTCGCCGCCGCGTAGTCGAAGACCTTGATGGGCAGCATGGCGTCGGTCAGCGCGTTCCTCGCGAAGGGCACCACGCCCACGTCGAACAACGCCACGTGCGCCGGCACCGCGTCGGGCGCGACGAAGCCCGTGACCACGACGCCGGCTCCCGCCGCATGCAGCTCGGCGGCGCGGCTGCCGTCGCCCACCACCAGCAGCTGCGCCTCGGGCCGTGAGCGCCGCAGCAGCCGCCACGCCTCGATCAGCAGCCCCGCCTCCATCCACTCGTCCACTCCTCCGGTGAAGCCGATCACCGGGCCCGCGTCGAGCGCCAGCCGCGCGCGCAGCGCGGCGCAATCGGCGGCGACCGGGTGCCGGAACCGCGCCACCCGCGTGCCGTTGGGCACGAGCACGGCGTCGCGGCCGAATTCCTTCTTCAAGACCGCGACCAGTACGCGTGACGAGGCCGTCACCACCACGGCCCCGGCGACCTCGCGTGCGATGAACGCCCGCACCCGCCGCGCGTCGGCGCCGCGCCCCGCGAGGTCGAGGCCGGCCATGTGGTCGTCGGGCAGGTCGTAGGCCAGGCGCACGCGCCGGCCACGGGGCGCCCGCACTTCGCCGGTGTTCTGGGTAATGACGGCGCGGACGCCCGCCAAACGCGCAGCCAGCGCGAGGGCCGCCGACTGGTACGCGAGCGAGAGCGCGGGCCAGCGCGGCAGCGACGGGAGGCGCAGGCCGGTGACGTTGGGCGCGAGGCGCCGCCGCGTGATGGTGAGCGCCTGCCGCAGGTGCCACGCCAGCTTGCCCGCCGCGCCGAGGCCGGCCGGGCTGCCGCTCGCCGTAGAGGATCGTGACCTCGTGCCCACGCGCCGCGAGGGCGAAGCCGATGTCCGCCGCCCGATGCCGCAGGGGCGTGTTCGGCACGGCGGGAATGACCCAGATCTTCACGGCCGGCGCGCCGTCATCACGAGGCTCTCGAAGTCGCGCGACGCCTGCTCGTAGTCGCGCGAGGGCGGCACGACCGCGCGCGTCCTCGAAGCCCGCGGCGCGCAGCCGCTCGCCCAGGGTCTCGGCGTCGTAGGCGTAGAGGTGCTCGCCGCCCTGGCGGAAATGGTGGTTCAGCGCGTCACCCCACGTCACGGTCTCGGGCGGCAGGTAAGGGGAGAACGCCCCGCGAAAGGTCTCGTCCCGCTCCACGTAGGCGCGCACGTGACGGCCGAGGTCGGGCACGCTGAGGCGCAGCGAACCGCCGCCGCGCAGCACGCGCCGCGACTCGGCCAGGAAGTGCGCGACCTCGCCCGGCGCGCCGAGGTGCTCGAACAGGTGCTCGGCGTACACCTCGGCCGCGGACCCGTCGGCGAACGGCCACGGCCGGCGCACGTCGAGCCTCAGGTCGGCCGCGGGATGAATGTCCACGTTGACCCAGCCTGGCCGCAGCCGGTCGCCCGAGCCGAGGTGCAGGCGCAGCCCGCCCGCGGCGTTGAGCCTGGCGATCGTCGAGCCGCGGGTCAGCAGCGTGCGCCGGTGAACGTACGCCACGATCAGCTCGAGCTTGAAGCGGCGCCACGCCGCGAGGAGGGGCGCGTTCACGCCGGCACCCTCCCCGTCACGTAGACGCTGCCGCCGATGCCGCGCCGGAGCCGGGGCAGGTCGAGCAGGTACCACGCCTTCGTGTAGTGAATGAGCAGGTCGTGATAGACGGCCATCGGCACCCGCCACTTGAAGAACAACGTGTTCAGCACCCGGTGCACACGATAGTAGTCGAAGCGGTTCTGATGCCACGCGTTGAAGCGCTCGACCCGCACGCGCTCGAATCCCGCCGCCTCGAACCACGAGCGCAAGTCGGCGGCGGAGGGCATGCGGGCGTAGTCGTGCCCGGCCTCGCGCATCCGCCTCTCCCAGTGCCCGGGCCGATGGGCGGCCATCCAGGCGTCGAGGGAGCCGGCGTTGTCGGTCACCGGCACGTGAACCAGGAACGTGCCGCCCGGCTTGAGGCAGCGCCGCACCTCGCGCACCACCGCGGCGGCGCTCGGCGTGTGCTCGAGCACGTCCATGGAGATGGCGTTGTCCACCGACGCCGAGGGCAGGGGCAGGGCGTCGGCGCGCGCGGCGTGGAAGCGCAGCCGGGGATGCGCACGGGCGCGCGCGGCGCCGATGGCCGCGGTCGAGAGGTCCACGCCGATGCCGCGCACGTCGAAGGCGGCCGCGATCTCGAGCAGCTTGCGGCCGGCCAGGCATCCCACGTCGAGCAGCAGGCTGCCGGGCGCGGGCCGAAGCGCCGCGATGTGCCGGGAGTGCGACCAGTACGTCAGCGTGATGTCGGGCGCGCGGCCCAGCGCCCAGCCGGCGTAATCGCCCGTGGGATACGCGTCGTAGATACTCTTCTGCCAATCCTCCATGGTGCCGGCGTCGGGCTCCGCCATCAGGGCGCGCACGCCGTGCACCAGCGGGAACGGCGCGCCGCACGCGCCGCAGCGCTCCACGGCCGTCTCGGCTCCCGCGGCGTCGAGCACCGCGTGGCAGTGCGGGCAGGTGAGCGGCGGAAAGCCGGTCACCGGCCGGCTCCGCGCACGATCTCGCCGAGGTGCGCCTCGATCTCGTCCACCATCCGGCTGCCGAGAAAGCGCGTGCGCACCGTGCGCCGGCCGCCGTCGCGGAGCCGCTCGCGCAGCGCGGTGTCGCCCAGCAAACGGGCCAGCTGCTCGGCGAGGTGGTCCGCGTCGCCCGCGCGGTACACGAGGGCGTTGGCGTCCGGCTCCAGGATCTCGGCGCTGCCGCCGGTGGCCGTGCCGACCACGACGCATCCCGCGGCCATCGCCTCGAGCTGCACGATGCCGAACGGCTCGTCGTAGACGGACGGGAAGACCAGCACGTCGTGCGCGCGGTAGAGCGGCAGCAGCCCCTCGCGCGGCACCGCGCCGGCCCACCGTACCTCGGAGCCCACGCCCAGCTCGTCGGCGCGCCGGCGCAGGGACGCCGCGTAGGCCGGATGCTCCTCGGGTCCGGCCACGGTGAGCGTCACGTGCTCGTGGCCCCGGCGGCGCAGGATGCCGAGCGCCTCGACGAGCGTGTGCACGCCCTTCGCCTCCCACAGCCGCCCGACGAACAGCAGGTCGCGGACCGCCGGGTCTCGCGGCTGCGGCGGCTCGGCGGCCGCGCGCGCGTACTCGCCGAACAGCCCGTAATAGATGAGCCGCTCGGTGCCTCCGGCCGCGAAGCCGCCGCGGTGCAGCAGGTCCATCATGAACCGCGAGCCGTACTCCAGGTGGTCGAAGCGGAGCGGCGCCGCCTGCGTCGCGACGCCGCGCAGGCGCGCCAACCGGGCGAGCGCCATGCGCGCCGCGCGCCGCCACGGCGCCTCCGCCCGCGGCGCGAAGATGCCGGCCCACGGATCGAGGTCCTGCGGCGCGACGAACTTGCGCAGCGGCCAGTCGCCGAACACGTAGATCGCCGTGGGCGCAGGGCCGTTCATCAGGCGCGCCAGCACCTGGTGCGAGACTCCACCCACGTTCCAGAGGAAGACCACGTCCGGCCGCGCGGCGGCGAGCGCGCGGTTCACGGCCTGCCGGTCGTCGTGCTGCCGCGCGGCCTCCTCGCCCAGCGAGAGCCAGCCCACCGTCGCGCCGGTACGCGAGCGCAGCGCGCGCGCCAGTCGCTCCGACGCGTCCTCGCCGCCGCCGAGTGCGTCGGTGGTCAGGACCCAGACGTCGTGCCCGCGCCCGCGCAGCGCGTCCACGACCTCGCGGGCCGCGACCTCGTAGCCGCCGAGGCTGGCCGGCGGGTAGAGGTCCGACAGCACGAGGATGCGCACTAGGCCGGCGAGGCGGCGGGAGCGATGTGGCGCAGGTCGCGCAGCAGCTCGGGCCAGATGGTCCCGTGCCCGAGGACGAACACGACCGCGGCGGCGGCGGCCGAGCCTGCGGCGCAGCCGACGAACAACGCCGGCCAGGGCGCGAGCGCGCCGGCGATCCAGTGGCTCACTCCGAACGTCGCCGCCAGCGCGGCCAGCGGAATGGCGACGTTGGGGAGCCAGGCGAGGCGCGCCGGCGCCGGAAGCAGGGCCCGCATCACGATCACCAGCGGCACCGTGGCCGTCAGGTGCGCCACGGGGATCGCGACGATGCCGAGCGGATGCGCCAGCATCAGGGCGAGCGCGACCTCGACCGCGAGGTATACGACGATGATGCCGAGCGACCAGATCGCGGGCCGCACCACGCGGATGGCGGCGTCGAGCGGAATCAGGATGGCGCCGGCCGTCATGTGCAGGGCGAAGATCTGGAGGGCGGCGGTGGCCGGCAGCCAGCGGCCGCCGAACACCGCGGTGATGACCGGCGTGGCGAGCCCCGCCAGGAGGGCCAGCGGCAGGCCGACCAGCAGCGCGTTGTAGCGCACCGCCCGCGCCAGCACGCGGCCCAGGCGGACCGCGTCGTCCTGGATCAAGGCCACGGTGGGGAAGACCACCTGCCCGATGGCGTGGGCGAGGCCGATGCCCACGCGGGTGGTCATGTCGAGGCTCCAGCGCAGGTAGCCGACGCCCACGGGCCCGAACAGCGGCATGCCGAGCCAGTTGACCATGCCGGCGTGGAATCCCGACACGATACCCGTCAGGTGCAGCGGCAGGCCGCTCCGCACGACGCCCGCGAGCCGGCCGAGCCGCGGGACGCCGCTGGGCCGGACCGGATACCAGGCGGCGAGCACCACCAGCCGCCCGGCCTGCGTGGCCGCCGTGGCGATCACGAGGCCCGCCACGCCCGCGTGGGCGAAGCCGAGGCCGGCCAGCAGCACGATGTAGCCGATCTGCTGGCCGAGATCGAGAAAGGCGAGCCGCGCGAAGTCGAGGCGGCGCTGCACCAGCACGTTGGCGCGCAGCGCCACCGCGCCGAGCAGTGTGGGGAGGTAGAGCAGCGCCACGAGCGCCAGCCACGACCGCGAGCCGCGCGCCTCGGCGCCGGCCGCGAGCACGATCACCGGAAACGCGATGACGGCGATCCACAGCTGGAGCGAGGAGGCGAGCGCCAAATCGCCGGCCGCGGGATCCTCGCGCTGGCGCACGAAAGCCTGCGAGAGCCCGAAGTCGCCCACCAGCGCCGGGATGGAGACCACGAACGCCAGGACACCGAACCGGCCCAGGTCGCCCGGCGCGTAGAGCCGCGCCAGGGTGATGGCGGAAACCAGTCCGAGTGGCAGCGAGAGCACCTGGCGCACGCTCGCCACGGCGGTCATGCGGGCGGCGCGCCGCTCGATGCCGACGTCAGCCACGCCGGTAGGCCAGGAGGTTGAGCGCGACGGCGGGGTGCCGGACCGCCCACGCGGCGAGCATCGCGTCGAGCGTCGGGAAGGTGTCGAGCAGGCGGTTGATGCCGCGCACCGGCCACATGCGGGCCTTGTGGCCGACGCCGCGCACCGTGAAGCCGCGGCGCCGGAACTCGGATGCGGTCCAGGCCGAGACGTGGTGCTCGTGCTCGTTGAAGCCCGTCATGGTCATGAGCGCCGGGCCGGAGGTACTCCCAGTTGGGCGTCGAGAGGATGGCCATCCGGGCGGCGACGCGGGCGACCTCACCCAGCAGGCGCGTGCCGGATTCCTTCGGCAGGTGCTCGATCAGCTCGGTCGCGATGATGGTGTCGAAGGCGGCCGCGGGCTGGCGCGCGAGAAACTCGAGCGCGTCGGCGCAGCCCAGCTCGTCGTACACGCCGGTGGAGCGGCAGAAGGCGACGTTGCCCTCGTGGATGTCCACGCCGGTGATGCGCGCGGCCTTGGACGGGTCGTCGGAGAAGTAGTGGGTGCGGAGCAGGTGGCCCCAGTGCCCGAACCCGCAGCCCAGGTCGAGCACGGTCCTGCCCGTGACGAGCGGCAGCACGACCGGGTCCAGTTCGAGCGGCGAGTAGCCCACGGGCAAGCATCGTAGGGTTTCTTGGCGCCGAGCGCCAGCCTCCGGTACCTTGACCCTCGAATGGACGACGCCTCTCCCGTGCCCGGGCGGCTGCGCGACGCGCCCGGCGTGATCGCCGCCATGGCCGCCCGGGTCCCGCCCGAGCAGCTCGGCGAGTTCCTGGCGTTCACCCGCTGCCTGTTCGTGTTGTCGGACGCGGGCTTCCGGGACTGCGACGCCGGCCTGGTGGCGGCGTTCCTCGCGCCGGCCCGCGGCCTCGACGTGTACGACGTCCGGCAGCGCATGTTCGCCGCGCTCCACGACGTCGTGCCCAACCCCGCGTTCGTCGTGGCGCCGCAGCCGGGCGGGCCGTGGCTCCGGCGCGCCGAGCGGCGGATCCGGCGCCGCTGGTACTGGGGCCAGGTCAGCCGCCGGGCCTGGGAGCGGCGCGAGCACGTCACCGTGTCCGCGGTCGCGCACCACGAGTGGCGCAGCGCCGATTTCTACGCCGCCGTGACGGCGTCGGGCGACCAGGCCGCCGCGGCCTACGTGGAGCCCACCTACTACGCGCCGGTGGTCGAGCTGGTCGTCGCGCACCTCGAGGGCGCGAGCGCGCCGCGCATCCTCGACATCGGCTCGGGGCCGGGCAACCTGCTGCGCCTGCTGGCGGCGCGCGTCCCGGGCGCGCGGCTCACGGGCACCAACCTGCTGCACGTGGCGGGCACCGCCATCGCGGTGGGCGAACAGAGCCCGTTCCGAGCCGCGTGCTTCGACGCGGTGACGGCCACCAAGCTGCTCGAGCACGCGGTGGATCCCGGCGCGTTCGTGCGCGAGATGGCCCGGATCGTCAAGCCCGGCGGCATCGCGGTGGCCGTGACCAACGCGCTGCACATGCAGTTCCTCTCGCGCAATCCGCTGAGCTACGCGGAGGCCATGGCCGGCACCGTGTGGCCGCGGCTGCTGCCGGACCATCCCGGCATGTTCCTGCCCCTGACGCCGCTGCCGATGCACCACCGCGCCTTCACGGTCCGCGAGCTGGAGCGCCTGTTCGCGCCCCACTTCGCCGACGTGCGGGTCGAGGCGATCGGCTACGACCACCTCCGCAAGTTCGGCCTCGCCTCGCTCGCTCCCCACCTGCCGCTCGTGCGCCGCTTCGGCCGCGAGCTGATCGTGCGCGCGCTACGCCCGCGCTGAAGGTCGGCATCAACGCGCGCCTGCTGGCCTCGCCCGACCGGCGCGGCTTCAACCGCTACACGGCGGAGCTGGTGCGCGCGCTGGCGGCCTCGGGCCGCGTCGAGCCCGTGCTGTTCGGCGACCTGCCCGTCCATCCGGTCCACGGCCTGGAGCGGCTGCGCGAGGTGCGCGCGCCGGTGCGGCCCGTCGCCTGGTGGCAGCACCACTGGCTGCCCGCCGCGCTGCGCCGCGAGCGGATCGAGGTGTTCCACGCGCCGGCGCACTGGGGCGTCCCGTGGCGCTCGCCCTGCCCGGTCGTCGCCACTATCCACGACCTCGCCGACCGCGAGCGGCCGGAGATGCGCGCGCCCGCCGGCTTCGACGTCCGAGCGCGCCACGCGTTCGAGCAGTGGCTGGTGGTCCGCACCGCACGGCGCATCATCGCGGTCTCGCACTGGACGGCGGGGAGCATCGCGCGGCACCTGGGCGTGGATCCGGCGCGCATCGCGGTCACGGTCGAGGGCGCGGCGCCTGCGTTCGACGCTCCGCCCGACCGCGCCCAACTGGGCGCCATCCGGGAGCAGCTCGGGCTCAGGGAGCCGTACTTCCTCTACGTCGGCGGCTTCGACGAGCGGAAGAACCTCGGCGCCATCGTGCGGGCGCTCGCCGCGCTCCCCGCCGAGCAGCGCGTGACCGTGGCGCTGGCGGGGGAGGGCGGCGCGGCGGCCGAGGCGCTGCGGCGCGAGGCCGTCGCGCTGGGCGTGGATGCCTGGATCGTGCTGGTGGGCGCCGTGGAGGATACGGCCCTGGCGGGCCTCTACGCGGGCGCGCTGGCGGTGATCATGCCGTCGTGGCTCGAGGGGTTCGGGCTGCCGGTGGTGGAGGCGATGCACGTCGGCACGCCGGCCATCGTCTCGAGCGCCGGGTCGCTGCCCGAGATCGCGGGAGACGGGGCCCTGGTCTTCCCGCCCGACGATCCGGCGGCGCTGGCCGCGGCGATGCGCCGCCTGGCGACGGACGACGCGCTGCGGGACGGCCTGGCGGCGGCCGCCCGCACCCGGGCGCCCCTCTACACGTGGGCGGCCGCCGCGGCGCAGACCACCGAGGTCTACCTGGCCGCGGCGCGGTGAGCGCCGAACGGACGCGGCGGCCGGCGCTGCTCCGGTGGCTGCCGCGTCGCCTCCGCGGGCCCGCGTACTACCGCCTGTTCAGCCGGAACGCCGCGCGATCGGCGGCGTTGTTCGCGGCCGCCGAGCTGGACTACGCGCCCGGCACGCGGCTCGCGCTCCAGCCGGGCGACATCTCCCACGGCGAGATCGCGTTCACGGGGCTCTACGAGCTGGGGCTCACCCGCCGGCTGGTGCGCCTCGCCCGCGCCGGCGGCGTCCTGTGCGACGTGGGCGCCAACTTCGGCTACTACACGTGTCTCTGGGCGGCCCAGGCCGGCGGCAACGCGGTCGTCGCCTACGAGCCGTCGGAGCGCAACCACCCGGCGCTGGCGCGCAACGTCGAGCGCAACGGTTTCGCCGGGAGGGTGCGGACCTTCCCGTTCGCCGTCGGCCAACGGAGCGGCACGCTGCCGTTCTTCCCCGGTCCCGAGGAGCAGACGGGCTGGGGCGGTTTCGCGAGCCAGGCGGGCAGCACGCGGCGCGAGGTGCCGGTCGTCCGGCTGGACGAGCACCTGGCGGCCATCGGCGTGGAATCGCTCGCCGCGCTCAAAATCGACGTCGAGGGCGCGGATCGCGTGGGTCATCGCGGGAGCGGAGCGCCTGCTGCGGGAGCGGCGGATCGGGCACGTGTTCTACGAAGAGAACAAGCCGTGCATGGCGGCGCTGGGCATCGCCGAGGGTGAGGCGGCTCGCGTGCTCGAACGGTGCGGGTACCGGGTGCGCGCCCTCACCGATCCGGCCCGCGACATCGTGACCTGCTGCGCGGCGCCGGCGACGGCTACAGCACGCCGCCGCGCCTGAACATCCCGACCTCGTCGAACTGGCGCTCGAAGAGGTCGCGCACTTCCTCGCGCGAGACGACGGCCACGCCCGCCTTGGCGACTTCGATGCCGGCGGCGTAGTTGGCCAGCTCGGCCGCCTCGTGCACCGTGGCGCCGGCGGCCAGCGCCGTGCCCACCCACGCCGTCACGGTGTCGCCCGCGCCCGAGACGTCGTACACCTCGCGCGCGTGCGAGGAGAAGCGGTCCACGCCGCCGTTCTTGGTCAGCAGCGCCATGCCCTGGGCGCCGAGCGTCAGCAGGAGGTTGTCCACCTCGAGCCGCGCCATCACCGCGGGCAGCGTGGCGGCGTGCTCGATGTCGAGCGCGGCGCCGAGCGCGGCTTCCAGCTCCCGGCGGTTGGGCTTGAAGACGGTGGCGCCCTTGTAGTGGAAGAACTGCTTGAACTTGGGGTCCACGACGGACGGGATGCCCCGCTGGTGGGCCAGGGCCAGCGCGCTCTCGATCACCCGAGGCGCGAGGGTGCCCTTGTTGTAGTCCTCGAACAGCACCGCGTCCACGTCGCGCATCACCTTGGTCATCCGCTTCTGCAGCGCCTCGAGCACCTCGCCCTCGAGCAGGGCGTCCTCCTCCTCGTCGAAGCGCAGCATCTGCTGGCCGCGCGCGACGACGCGCGTCTTGGAGGTGGTGGGCCGCGCCGGCGTCACCACGATGCCGTCGTCGCGGATGCCGGCCGCGACCATCTCGGTGCGCAGCTGCTCGCCGCGGCGGTCGTCGCCGACGGTGGCCACCAGGGTGACCTCGGCGCCGATGGCGGCCACGTTGGCCGCGACGTTGGCCGCGCCGCCCAGCGCGTAGCGCCGCTCGGAGACGCGCACCACCGGCACGGGCGCCTCGGGGGAGATGCGCTCCACGTCGCCGATCATGTAGATGTCGAGCATCGCGTCGCCGATCACGACGATGCGGCGGTGCGGCATCCCCTCGAGCAGCGCGTTGACGCGCTCGCGCGTGATCACGTGGTCCCCTCCAGCCGGTCGGCCACCAGCGCAGCGATGGCGAGGCAACAGGTTAGCCCCGGCGACTCGATGCCCACAAGGTTGACCCAACCGGCGAGACCGGCCGCCGATTCCTCGGCGATGACGAAGTCGCGGGCCGGCTCGCCCGGCCCCTGGAGCTTGGGACGGATGCCGGCGAGGTCCGGCGACAGGTCGTCGGGCTCGAGCCCTTCGAGATAGCGCGAGGCGGCGGCGAAGAACGCGTCCCGGAGTCCCGCGGGCACGTCGTAGTCCTGCTTCCGCCCCGGCAGGTACTGGAGATCCGGGCCGAGGCGCATGCCGCCCGCGAGGTCCAGCGTGACGTGCACGCCGAGGTGGGTGCCGGCCGGCGCGGGATAGACGAGGTGCCGGGCGAGGTGCTGCTTCCGCGCGTGGACGCGGAAGTAGTGGCCGCGGGCGTAGTGCTGCCGGTAGCCGCGCGCGTCCGCGTCGAGCCCGGGCAGCGCCGCCACGCGATCCGCGTCGAGCCCGGCGGCGTTCACCACGGTGCGGCACTCGAGCGTGGTGGTGTCCGCGCCGCTCCGCGCCGCCACCCGGTACCCGCCGCCGCACGGCTCGGCGCCCACCACCTCGTGCCGCCACGCCGCGGTGCAGCCGTGGGTCTCGGCGTCGGCCAGCAGGCTGGCCATCAAGCTGGTGCGAATCCACGATGCCGGTGTCGGGTGACCACAGGCCGCAGCGCGCCCGGACGCGCGGCTCCATCGCCCGGACGGCCGAGCCGCTGAGCGGCCGGAGCGACGCGACGCCGTTGGCGGCGGCCTGCCCGAGGAGCTGCTCGAGCTTCGGCTCCTCGTCGGCCGACGTGGCCACGATCAGCTTGCCGATGCGCGCGTGCGGCACGCCGTGCGCCGCGCACCACGCGTACAGGTCGCGGCTGCCCGCGGTGCACAGCGTGGCCTTGAGGCTGCCCGGGGCGTAGTAGATGCCGGCGTGGATCACTTCGCTGTTGCGGCTGCTGGTTTCGACGCCGAACCGCTCGTGCCGCTCGATCAGCACCACGTCGCGGCCGCGCGCGGCCAGCTCGCGCGCGCAGGCGAGGCCCACGACACCCGCGCCGATGACGACCGCGTCAGCGTCCACCCAGGCACTCCCAGCCTCGCGGCGCCAACCGCGCTCGCGCGCGCTCGGGCTCGACGGTGGCGAGGCAGCTCGGCGGCGTCCAGGGCGACGCTCGGCGTCCGGGCTCGCCTAGCAGCGGTCCCAGCAGGCCCTTGGCGATGCCGAACACGTGGTAGCCGTTCGACCGCAGCAGGGCGCTCGCCGGGCCGTCGCCGGGCGCGTGCTCCTCGTACACGATGTCGCGGATGGCTCGCGCCGCCAGCAGCCGCTCGGCGCCCGCGAGCACGGCCGCCTCGTGCCCCTCCACGTCCACCTTGAGCACCGCGATGCGCCGGCCCGGCGGGAACTCCCGGTCCAGCGTGGTGAGGCTCACGGCGAGCCCCTCCTCGCCGTCGCCGAGGCGAGCCGTGCCGCGATTGCCGGCGAAGTCCGGTCCTTCGACCAGCCGGCCTTCGCGGGCGCGGTCGGAGAGGCCGGCCGCCCGCAGCTCGACCGCGGCAACCGCCCCGGTCCAGAGGCCGCGGTTGGCCGTCAGCTCGGCCGAACAGCGCGGGATGCGGCTCGTAGGCGCGCACCGTGCCGCCGGACCCGGCACGCGCCGCCAGGAGGCCCGTCATGTAGCCGATGTTGGCGCCGGCGTCGGCCGCCGTCTCTCCGGGGTCGAGCAGGCGCCACAACGCCTCGCTGACGGCGAGGTCGTAGACGCCCGTCGTCCAGACGGCCCGGCCGATGTCGTCGTCACGGCGAATGCGGAGCGGGAGGTTCCACGGCAGGAGCACGACGGACTCGCGGGCGCGCGGATGCAGCATCCGGCCGAGCCGTCGCGCCACCTGGCTCGGGCGGAACAGATACTCCGGCTTGATCAGGTACTCGGCGAGCGACGGCACCGCGCCCCGCCTCCGGCCGCGCGGCCGACCGGCGCGCCGTACCCGCCTAGTCCTTCCACGGCACCGCGCCCGTGACGCGGTGGCGGAGCTCCACCTTCACCCGCCACACCCAGCGGTCGCCGCGCGCGCCGGCCACGTGGTTCGCGTTCCAGATGAAGTGCCGGCCGATGTCGGCGCTCAGGTTGACGCCCGGCGTAGGCGTCCAGTCGGCCTGCGCGGCCACCCGCAGGGTGCGCTGCACCACGCCGGTCAGGAAGATCAGCGAGTCGGCGAAGGCCGACGAGTCGGGATACTGGGTCCGGAAGTCGCCCTGGCCCTGGCGCAGATACGTCAGCTCGCCGCTCACCAGCGCGCGAGGAGCGGGCGCGGTCGTGGCCCGGAACGTCAGCTGGTCGTAGTCGGCGTGGTTGCGCGCCAGGCCCACGCTGTCGATCGAGTACTGCTCCTGGTTCGAGCTGGTCCGGTAGTCCAGCGCATCCACCCTGGTGTAGAACGCGGACCAGCTCACCAGCCCGCGCAGCGCGCCGCCGGTCAGCGACACCGTGTACCCCAGCTCCTCGGGCTTCTTGTTGTACTGGCTCCCGCCCCGGTCCACCTGGATGTCGTCGGCGTACCCCTGCACGGACAGCCGGAGGGAAGGGCGCCGCAGCAGCCAGGAGAAATCCGCGCCCACCAGCGTGTTGCCGGTCGGCTTGTTCTGGTACTGCTCGAGCAGCCAGAGGTTGAGCGGGTTGAGGTACCACGGCTCGAAATCGCGCATGGTGCCGTTGACGTCGGCGTAGAGCATCGCCTCCGACAGCGAGAAAGAGATGCGGTCGGAAGGCGTGACGACCAGCCGATGCACCGAGAGGAACCGACGGGCGGGCGTCGTGCTCCCCCAGGGGGGCAAATCGTTGAGCTGGGTCGCCACCATCTCGAGGCGCAGGCGCGGGGGCCCGAGCCGCAGGAACAGGTGATCGTAAGAGTACGGCGCCGTGGACAGGAGCAGCCCCTCCACTTCGGGCGGCCCCCAGTTGCGGCTCACCGATCCGAACGAAACCTCGAAGTACTTCCACGAGGCGATGAGGTAGTCGTCACTGCGGCCCGCGACGAAGCGGTCCTGCTTGCCCGATGTACTCCGGGTCGTATTTCAGCCGGTTGTCGAAGTAGGGATGCACGCTGAGCCCGAGGTGCGGCATCTCGACCGAGAACGCCAGGTCCCCGGCCGGATAGAGGCGGGCCGTGTCGCCGGCCGGACGCACCGGCCAGCGGCTCGCATCCGACGCCCCTTCGACCGCCACCCCGCCGTCGAGCTTCCAGCGCACCGTGTCCTGCCGCTCCTCCAGCTCCCAGGCCAGGAGCCGCAGCTGGCTCTTCACCGACCGCGCGAGGTCCGTCGTGTCCACGGCGGCCACGGCACGCGCCACGTCGGCGCGCTTGAGCGGCCGCGTCAGGGGATCGAGGCCCTGCAGCACGCCGGCGCGGATCAGGTGCTCCACGTACGGACTCACCCAGGAGTCCACCGGGAGATACAGGGTGCTCTCGATGCCGTGCGCGGACTCGGCGCCCGAGGGCGGCGCCTTGCTCACCAGGGCACGCTCCGAGGCCGGCGGAGTGAGGGTGTCGGCCGCCTCGGGCGGCGTCTTCGGAACGATGCCGCGAGGCGGGGCCGCGGCGCGCGTGCTGTCGGAGCGCGGAGCCGGAGGCGTGCTGTCGTTCTGCGCCGCGAGCGGAGCGGCGGTGAGGGCGAGAAGGCCGAGAATCAGGTAGGGCCGCATTGGCGCGAATATAGATGCCGGCGGGCGGGACGCACAGGCGCCTGCACCCTCACACCCTTACACCCTCACACCCTTCTTCTGTATTGTCTCCCCGTGCGCGCCAGGGCCGAGCCGCTCCTCGTGATGCTGGTCGCCGTGGTGGCGATGTCGTGGGCCGCGCCGCTGATCCGCCTGGCGACCGCCCCTCCGCTCGCCATCGCGGCCTGGCGTCTCGCCTTCGCCTCCATCGTGCTCGCGCCCGCGTTCGCCGCGTCCAAGGGCCGCGCCGAGTGGAAGCGCCTGGCGGGCAGCGAGCGCCGCATCGCCGTGGTGGCGGGCGTGGCGCTCGCGCTGCATTTCGCATCCTGGATCACCTCGCTCCGCCTGACGAGCATCGCCGCTTCGGCCGTCCTGGTCTCGCTGTCGCCGGTCTTCGCGTGGATGTTCTCGCGCGTCTTTCTCGGCGAGCGGCCCGGCCGGCGGCAGGCCGCCGGCATCGTGCTGGCCATCCTCGGCGCCGCCGTCATCGCCCTCGGCGACGCCCGCAAGACCGGCCACGCGGCGCTGGTGGGCGACGGCCTCGCGCTCGTGGGCGCCGGTCTTCGGCGGCGCCTACTTCGTCATCGGCCGGCGGCTCCGCGCCCATCTCGGCCTGGTGGCGTACATCACGCCCGTCTACGCGGTCGCGGCCGTGGTGCTGCTGGCCTGGGCCGGCCTCGAGCGCCAGGCCTTCGTCGCCTACCCGGCCACCGACTGGCTGATCTTCGCCGGGCTCGCGCTCGGGCCGATGCTGGTGGGGCACGGCGGCCTCAACTACGCGCTGCGCTACCTCCCGGCGTACACCGTGAACGTCGCGGCCCTCGGCGAGCCGGTGGGCGCGACGCTCATCGCCTGGACGCTGCCGGCCATCGCGGAGCCGCCGGGCCTGCCGGCCCTCGCGGGTGGCGCGCTGGCCATCGGCGGGATCGCCCTGGCCCTCGCGAAGCCGGGCCGTGCGGCGGACGGTGCGCCGCCCGGTTAGCTTTCGCCGCGAATGACTTCCATCGTCGAGACCCTGCGGGGCGGCATCGTCGAGTCCCGGCACCGGGTGTCGGTGGCCGCGGTCGACGCGGACGGGAAGCTGGTGGCGTGGACCGGCGACCCGGACCTCCTGACCTACTGGCGCTCGTGCGCCAAGCTCGTCCAGGTGCTGCCGCTCCTTACCGACGGCGCGGCCGCCGCGCTCGGCATCACCGACGCCGAGGTGGCCGTCGCCTGCGCCTCGCACAACGGGGAGCCGCGCCACGTCGAGGTGGTGACGGGCCTGCTCAAGAAGGCGCAGTGCACCGAGGACGACCTGGCGTGCGGTCCGCACAGCTCGCTGGCGCCGGCCGTGGCGCGCGCGATGGCGGAGCGGGGCGAGCGGCCGCGCCGCATCCACAGCAACTGCTCGGGCAAGCACGCTGGCATGCTCGCCCTGGCGCGGTTCCACGGCTGGCCCACGGCCGACTACCGGTTGCCCTCGCATCCGGTGCAACGGCGCCTGTTGACCGAGGTGGCGCGGTGGACCGGCGTGCCGGAGCCGCAGGTGGGGCAGGGCGTGGACGGGTGCGGGGTGGTGTCGTACGCGCTGCCGCTGCAGGAACATGGCGATGGCGTATGCAAGGCTGGCATCGCGTGCCGAACCGGATGTTGGTGGGTTGTGGGTGGTAGGTGGTGGTGCTTCCACAACCCACAACCCACAACCCACAACCCGCTTGTCCGCCGCCGCGGACCGCGTCGTCCGCTCCATCATCGCGGATCCATTCCTCGTCGCCGGCACCGGCCGCCTGTGCACCGCGGTGATTGCCGGTTCCGGTGGCCGCGTGCTCGCCAAGATCGGCGCCGACGGCGTCTATTGCGTCGCGATTCCCGAGGCGCGGCTGGGCATGGCGCTCAAGGTGGAGGACGGCGACGTGGACAGCGCGCGGCCCGCGCTGCTCGGCCGTGCTCGACCTGCTGCTGCCCGGGCGCCGTGCACGTCGCCGAGTCGTTCCGCTCGCCCGTCATCAAGAACACGCTGGGCGAGGAGGTCGGCGGCATATCGGCCAGGATCTCGCTGGAGCGGCCGGCGTGAGCGAGCGGGAGCACCGTGCGGGTTCGCGCATTCGAGCCGCGACGCAATCGAACGATTCGGCGGCGCCCGCGAACGGCGCTAGCGTGACCGCCGTGCTCGATCCGGCGACGCGTGGCCTCGTGCGGGTGGCGTTGGGGCTGCTGGACGGCTCCGAGGCGCAGCTCGGCGCGTGGATGGCGGAGGCGCTCCGGGCCGGGACGCCCGCGCTGTGGCTCGAGGAGATGCTGATCTCGGCCGTGCTGTACGTCGGCTTCCCGCGCGCGCTGGTGGCGATGGCGGAGTTCCGGCGGCTGGTGCCCGCGCCGGCGCCGGGCGCCGAGGCTGCGGATTACGAGCGGTGGCGCGAGTGGCGCTCGCGCGGCGAGGAGGCGTGCCGGGTGGTGTACGGCAGCCACTACGAGCAGCTGCGCCACAACGTGCGGGCCCTCCATCCGGCGCTGGAGCAGTGGATGATCGTGGACGGGTATGGCAAGACCCTGAGCCGGCCCGGACTGGACCTGACGCGCCGCGAGCTGTGCTCGGTGGCGATGCTGATCCCGCAGATGGCGCCGCGGCAGCTGCTGGCGCACCTCAGGGGCGCGCTCAACGCCGGCGCACCGCCGGCGCAGATCGACGAGGTGCTCGCGATCGCCGGAGAGTCCGGCGTGGTGCCCGCCGGCCTCGGCGTGGCCCGAAACCTGTGGCGGGAGCTGCAGGACACGCTGGGCCACGACTGACCCATGTTCATCGACCAGGTGCTCGTCGAAGTCATCGCCGGAAACGGCGGATCCGGCATGGCGGCGTTCCGCCGCGAGAGTCGCGTGCCCAAGGGCGGTCCGTCGGGCGGCGACGGAGGGCGCGGCGGCAGCGTGCGCGTGGTGGCGGACCCGCAGCTCTGGACCCTGCTGGACTACACCTATCATCCGCGCTGGGTGGCCGAGTCGGGACAGCCCGGCGGCCCCACGCAGCAGAGCGGCCGCTCGGCGAGCGACCTGGTGCTACCGGTGCCGGCTGGCACCGAGGTGCGCGACGCGAGCACGGGCGAGCTGCTGGGCGAGGTGCTGAAGCCGGGCGATGCGATCCTCGTGGCGCAGGGAGGGCGGGGCGGGCTGGGCAATCAGCACTTCGCCACGGCGACGCGCCAGACGCCGCACCATTACCAGCCTGGCGAGGACGGCGAGAAGCGCAACATCCGCGCTCACGCTGAAGCTCATCGCCGACGTGGGGCTGCTGGGGGAGCCGAACGCGGGGAAGAGCACCCTGCTCGCCTCCGTCACGGCGGCCCGGCCCAAGATCGCCGACTATCCGTTCACGACGCTGGAGCCCAACCTCGGCGTCGTGCCGCTGAGCGACCACCGCACGTTCGTCGTGGCCGACGTGCCGGGCATCATGGAAGGGGCGCACGAGGGCAAGGGCCTCGGGCTCAAGTTCCTGCGCCACGTGGAGCGCACGCGGGTGCTGGTCTGCCTGGTCCCGCTCGACGCCCCCGACCTGGCCGCGGCGTACGCGATGCTGCGGCGCGAGGTGGAGCGGTTCTCGCCGGCGCTCGCCGCCAAGCCGCACTGCGTGGCCTGGAGCAAGGCCGACCTGGTGCCCGACCCCGCGGCGCTGGCGCTGCCCGCCACGCCGGAGGCGTTCGCGCAGTTCGTGATCTCGTCCGTCTCGCACCTCGGCCTGGACCGGATGCTGGAGGCCCTGTGGCAGCGGCTGGCCCGCGAGCGCCTGGAGGTGGCCGCGACGTGACGGCGCCCCCGCCTGCCGGGATGCGCGTCCTCCGGCGGGACGATTCGGACTTCCCCAAGTCCCTGCTCGTCATCCGGGACCCGCCCGAGCGTCTCTACGCGCTCGGCGACGTCAGCCTCCTCAAGCGCGACATCGTAGGCATCGTCGGCAGCCGCACGCCCTCGCCGTACGGGCTGCGCACGGCCTATGCGGCGGCGCAGGCCGCGGCGCGCGCGGGACTGGTGGTGGTGAGCGGGCTGGCGCGCGGCCTCGACGCCAAGGCGCACCGCGGCGCGCTCGACGCGGGCGGCACGACCATCGCGGTGCTGGGCAGCGGCGTGGACGTCCCGTACCCCAAGTCCAACAGCGACCTCTACGCCGACGTGCTCCAATCCGGACTGCTGCTCAGCGAGCAGGAGCCCGGAACCGACCCGCTGCCCGGCGCGTTCCCCAAGCGCAACCGCCTGATCGCGGGCCTCGCGCGCTGCCTGCTCGTCGTGGAAGGGCGCATCAAGGGCGGCACGCGCATCACTTCGGGGCTGATGTACGGAAATGGGGAAGCTGGTCCTCGCCGTGCCGGGTCGCCTCGAGGACGAGGTGGCGGCGGGACCGAACCTCCTGATCGCCGAGGGCGCGACCATCTACCTCGGCCCAGACGACCTGCTGGAGCCGTTCGGCCTGCACTGGGACGCCGTGGTGGAGGGCGAGCGTAAGGCCGCGGCCGACGAGGTCGGCGACCTGTTCTCGGGCCAGACGGAGCTGCTGCAGGCGGAGGCGCGGGTCTTCGACCTGCTGCGGCGCGGAGCCGCTCCACGTGGACGCCCTCGCGGAACGCACGCGGCTCGACGCCGGCACGCTCTTGGCCGCGCTCTCCTCGCTCGAGCTGAAGGGGCTGGCGGTGCAGCTGCCGGGGAAGCACTTCCGCCTCGCCGCGTGAACGCCCGCCACATCTACGTGCACGTGCCGTTCTGCGCGCGGCGCTGCACCTATTGCGACTTCAGCATCGCCGTCCGGCGCACGACGCCGGTGCAGGCGTACCTCGACGCGCTGGGCCAGGAGCTGGCGCACGCAGCGGCGCCGCCCGACCCCGACACGGTGTACCTGGGCGGCGGCACGCCGTCCCTGCTGGGCGGCGAAGGCGTCGCCGCGCTGGCCGCGCTGCTCGGCGTCCGGCGCCGCGCCCGCGGAGTTCACGGTCGAGGCCAACCCCGACGACGTCACGCCGCAGGCCTCGCGCGAGTGGGTGCGCGCGGGCGTCAACCGGCTGTCCATCGGCGCGCAGTCGTTCGACGACGGCGTGCTCGCGTGGATGCACCGCACGCATCGCGCGGCCCGCATCGGCGAGGCGGTGCGCACGCGCGCGCGGCGCCGGCATCGCGAACCTCTCGCTGGACCTGATCTTCGCGCTGCCCGACGCGCCGGCGCGCGATTGGTCCGCCGACCTCGACGCGGCCGTCGCGCTCGAGCCCGACCACATCTCCCTCTACGGCCTGACGCTGGAGCCGGGGACGCCGCTGTTCCGCCAGGTGGATCGCGGCGAGCCTCACGCCGGCCGACGAGCAGCGGTACGCCGACGAGTACCTGCTGGCGCACGAACGCCTGGCGGCGTCGGGTTACCGCTTCTACGAGGTGTCCAACGCGGCGCGGCCGGGCCGCGAGGCGGTGCACAACCGGGCCTATTGGACGCTCTCGCCGTACCTCGGCCTCGGCCCGTCGGCGCACAGCTTCGACGGCGTGGCGCGCTGGTGGAACGAGCCGGCCTACGCGCGCTGGCAGCGCCTGCTCGCCCTGGGCCGGAGCCCGGTGAGCGGACACGAGATCCTCAACGAGCACCAGCGGCGGATCGAGGAGACGTACCTCGGCCTCCGGACGAGCGAGGGGATCGCGCTCCCGGATCCGTGCCCGCCGAAGCTGCGGGCCGCGCTCGACCGCTGGGTGACGGCCGGCTGGGCGGTGCGTGGAGGACGCTACGCGACGCACCGACGCGCAGACGGGCAGGCGGACGGCTCCGCTGCGCCGGCGCAGCGGCGCGCTCGCCTGACTGCCCAGGGCTGGCTGCGGCTAGACGAGTTGGTGGCATCCATTTAAGTTGCGGCAGGACTTCACTTTGACCCCTACGCACGAATCGCTCAACGAGCGGGAGCTGCGGGTTCTGGAGGCGATCGTCCAGAGCTACGTCGAGACCGCCGAGCCGGTGGGCAGCCGCACCATCGCCCGCCGGTTCGGCCTCGGCGTGTCCCCCGCCACCATCCGCAACGCCATGAGCGACCTGGAGGAGAAGGGCTACCTGTTCCACCCGCACACGTCCGCGGGCCGGGTGCCGACCGACCGCGCGTACCGGGTGTACGTGGATTCCCTGATGCGCTCGCCGTCGCTCTCGGCGGCCCAGGAGGAGCGGCTGCGCGAGGACCTGATCGCGGAGGGCTCCGCCGATCTCGGCCATCATCTACCGCGCGGCGCAGGTGCTGAGCGTGCTCACGCAGGAGCTGGGCGTGGCGGTGGCGCCGGCGTTGGACTCGGTGGTGCTGGAGCGGCTGGAGCTGCTGACGGTGGCGAGCGACCGGCTGCTGCTCGTCCTCACCCTGAGGAGCGGCGTGGCGCGCAGCGTGTTCGTGCGAGGTGCCGGGCACGCTGCACCCCGAGGCGGTGGTCGAGCATCGCGGTGGTGCTGAACGACCGGCTGGCCGGACTCACGCTGCGCGAGATCCGCCAGACGCTGCCCGAGCGGGTGCGCGACACCGCGAAGACGAGCGCGGAGAGCGAGCTGCTGGACATCTTCGTCGCCACCGGCGACCAGCTGTTCGACGTGGCCGGCGCGGCGAGCGAACCCGTGGTGCTCGGCCGCACGCTCGGTGCTGGCCGAGCAGCCGGAGTTCGCCAGCGGCGCCGAAGATGCGCGAGCTGATCGAGTTGACGGAGCAGCGCGACGTGCTGCGCGGGCGCTGGAGTCGCGTGCCAACTCGGTGGGCCTCACGGTCACGATCGGCGGGGAGAACGAGAGCCGCGAGCCTGTCGCGCCTCACCCTCGTCACCGCGCCCTACCAGTTCGGGCCCGCTGTCGGGCGTGATCGGCGTGCTGGGCCCGACCCGGATGCCGTACGAGAAGGTCGTGGCGCTGGTGGAGCACACGTCGAAGCTGGTGGGCGATCTGCTCAGGTGAGCGACTACTACGACGTGCTGGGCGTGCCGCACGACGCCGACGAGGCGACGCTGAAGCAGGCCTACCGCAAGCTCGCGATGGAGTACCATCCCGACCGCAACAACGGCGACCGCGACGCCGAGGCGAAGTTCAAGGAGCTGACCGAGGCGTACGAGGTGCTGCGCGATCCGGAGAAGCGCGCCGTGTACGACCGGTACGGCGAGGCGGGGCTGCGGGGGCGGGCGGGCCAGGCGCAGGGCTTCCACGCCTTCGACCTGTCCGAGGCGCTCAACATCTTCATGCGCGACTTCGGCGGGTTCGGCGGCTTCGAGGAGCTGTTCGGCGGCCGCGGCCGCGGGCAGCACGCCGGACCGCCGTGGCAACGACCTCAAGGCGTCGGTCTCGCTCAGCCTGGTCGAGGTGGCGACCGGCACCAAGAAGACGCTCAAGTACAAGGTGCTGGTGCCGTGCGAGAAGTGCGGCGGCAGCGGCGCCAAGGCGGGCACGGAGCCCGCGACCTGCCGGACCTGCGGCGGCAGCGGCGAGCTCCGGCGGGCGCAGCGCTCGATCTTCGGCCAGTTCGTCTCGGTGACGCCGTGCCCGGCCTGCGCGGGCGAGGGCCGCGTCGTCTCCGACACCTGCACCGATCTGCCGCGGCGACGGGCGGGTGCGCGTGGACCGCACGGTTTCGGTGGACGTGCCGCCGGGCGTCTCCTCGTCCAACTACATCACGCTGCGCGGCCAGGGGCATTCCGGCCCCCGCGGCGGCCCCGCCGGCGACCTGATCGTGATGCTGGAGGTCGAGGAGGACGAGCGTTTCCAGCGGCACGGCGACGACCTGATCTACGACCTGCCGCTGTCGTTCAGCCAGGCGGCGCTCGGCGCGGAGGTGGCGGTGCCGACGCCCTACGGCGAGGAGTCGGTCAAGGTGCCGGCCGGGCACGCAGGCGGGCACGGTGCTGCGCCTGAAGGGCCGCGGGTTGCCGCACCTCGGGGCGGGGAGCAAGGGCGACCTGCACATCCGCGTCGGGATCTGGACGCCGGACCGGCTCACGCCCGAGATGGAGCGGCTGTTCCAGGAGCTGGCGGGTCACGAGGGGGAGCCGCCGGCCGGGCGCGCCGGCCGCTCGTTCTGGGACCGCATGAAGGACGCGCTGGGCGCGTGAGCGTCCGAGGCGCCGCGCCGCCCTCCGTGACGGTCGTCGCCCGCGGGCCGTTCCTCGCGGGCGGCGTCGTCATCCTCGACGAGGACGAGGCCCACCACCTCAAGGTGCGGCGGGTCGGCGAGGGCGCGCTGATCCGGCTGGTGGACGGCCGGGGCGGCGTCGCCACCGCGCGGATCGGGCTCGAGGCGCAGGCGGTGGTGGCGCGGGTGATCGCGACCACCTCGATCGGCGCGCCGCCCGTCACCGAGCTGCTCCTGGGCGCGGGCGACCGCGACCGGTTCATCGGCGCGGTCGAGAAGGCCACGGAGCTGGGCGCGACGCGGATGGTGCCGGTGGTGAGCGAGCGCGCGGCGGGCGTGGCCACGCGGTTCCAGGCGTCGCACGTCGAGAAGGCGATGGCGCGCGCCCGCGAGGCGGTCAAGCAGAGCGGCGGGGCCTGGGCGCCGGCGATCGGCGCGCCGGTGACGCTCGCCGAAGGGCTGCGGCAGCATCCGACCGGCGCCGTCCGCCTGCTCGCCGATCCACGACGGCGGGCTCGATGCCCGCGCTGCGCGAGGGCGAGGCGGTGCAGTGGGCGATCGGCCCGGAGGGCGGCTTCACCGAGACGGAGCTGGCGCGCGCTCACAGGCGGCCGGCTTCCGGCCGGTGACGCTGGGGCGCGCGACGCTGCGGTTCGATACGGCGGCGGTGGCGGCGCTGGCGGTGACGGCGATGGCGCGGCAGAATGAATGTGAAAGTGAGACGTGAGGGGTGAGAGGTGAGAAGGATAGGTGAGAGGTGAGAAGACGAAGTGAGAAGACGAAGTGAGAAGGGGACGCCCCCTTCTCACGCCTTTCGACCTCTCACTTCTCACCTATCCCTCTCACATCTCACTCCTCACCTCTCACCGGTCCCGATGAGGAGGTCTCTTTGAGTACGGACTGTCTGTTCTGCAAAATCGCTCGGGGCGAGGCGAAGGCCGACGTCATCTATCGGACGCCGAACCTGGTCGCGATCCGGGACATCAACCCGCAGGCCCCGGTGCACGTCCTGGTGATCCCCACGGAGCACGTGGAGACGCTCAGCGATTCGTCGGACGCCGATTTCCTGGGCGGCCTGCATGGTCGCGGCGGCCGAGGTGGCGAGGCGCGAGCGGATCGACGTGCGCGGCTTCCGGGTCGTGATCAACAACAAGGCCGAGTCCGGGCAGACGGTGCCGCACCTCCACGTGCACGTGCTGGGGGGCCGGGCGATGAAGTGGCCGCCGGGGTGAGGCGGGTGATGCCGGTGAGAGGTGAGGTGTGAGGGGTGAGAAGGGTAGGTGAGAGGTGAGAGGTTCAAAGGCGTGAGAAGGGCGCCGGTGGGCCGGCCTTGCCCTCTCACTTCGTCTTCTCACCTCTCACCTATCCCTCTCACGTCCTCACCCCTCACCTCTCACTTGTCGTATGCCTCTAACGCACATAGCTTATTAAGGTTGCGCCGGATCGCCGTTTTCCAATGAAGGGAGCGTTGGTGCATGCCTGAAGTCATCATCCACGAAGACGAAAACTTCGAGCGCGCCCTCAAGCGCTTCAAGAAGAAGTGCGAAAAGGCGGGCATTCTCTCGGATCTTCGCAAGCATCGCCATTACGAGAAGCCGAGCGAGCGCCGGAAGCGGAAGATGAACGCTGCGCGCCGCAAGAATCGCCGCAGCAGAAGTGAACGGTAGTCTCGCCGAGCAGCTCCGCGCCGCTCTGAACGCGGCGCGCAAGGAACGCGACCAGGCCCGCACCCTCCTCTTCTCCACCATCCTGTCGGACGTTCGGAACCGCGAAATCGAGCTGGCGAAGCCGATCGAGGACCCCGACGTGGTCGAGGTCCTGCGGCGCGGCATCAAGCGCCGCAAGGAATCGGTCGAGGCCTTCACGGCCGGCGCCCGGATGGACCTGGCCGAGCGCGAAGCCGCCGAGGTGAAGGCGCTCGAGGCCTTCCTGCCCGCGGGGGTCTCCGACGACGAAATTCGCGCCGCCGTGCGCGAGGCGGTCGGCGCCGGCGCCCGGGACCTCGGCGCGCTGATGGGCAAGGTCATGCCGCTGTTCAAGGGCCGCGCCGACGGGAAGACCGTCAACCGCATCGCCCGCGAGGAAATCGCCGCGGCGTCATGACCCTGGGGTTCTCGGAGTCCGCCCTCGCCGCCATCGAGTTTCCCGCCGCACTCGAACTCGTCGCACAGCACGCCGTCTCTCCCCTGGGCGCCGGCCGGGTCCGCTCGCTCCGCCCGCGCGCCGACGCCTGGCTGGTGCGCCACGAGCTGGAGCGCGTGGGCCAGTTCCTCGCGCGCCGCGAGGCGGGCGACGACCTCCGCGCCGAGCCGTTCCCCGATCTCGCCTCCGCCGTGACCCGCCTCCGCCTCGAGGGCTCGGTGCTCGAGGGTCGGGAGCTGGCCGACGCCGGCGCGCCTGCTCGCGGCCGCGCGCGCGGTGCACGCCCGCGTGAGCCGGGTGGCGCGGCTCGCGCCGCTGGTGGCCGCGCTGGGTGTCGAGCCGCCCCCGCGCGCAGCTCGAGGACGCGCTGGCCGTCGCGCTGGAGCCCGACGGGCTGGTCAAGGACGCGGCGTCGCGCGACCTGGCCCAGGCGCGCCGCGACGTGCGCGAGGTGCGCGAAGAGCTGGTGAAGCGGCTGGGCGGCATCCTGGCGGGTCTCGACGCGCGCCTCGTGCCGCCCGACGCGTCGGCCACCGTGCGGGGCGGCCGCTACGTCATCCCGGTCCGGCGCGAGGCCCGCTCGCGGCTGGGCGGCATCGTCCACGACGAGTCGGCCACCCACGCCACGCTGTTCGTCGAGCCCGCCGAAGCCATCGAGATGGGCAACCGCCTGCGCGAAGCCGAAGCCGCCGAGGCGCGGGAGGCGCTGCGCGTCCTGCGCGAGCTGACCGACCGCCTGCGCCCGCACGCGGACACGCATCGAGGCGGCGCTCGAAATGCTCGTCGCGGTGGACTGCTGCGCGGCGCGCGCCTCCTTCGCGGCCGACGCGGCCGCCGTCCTGCCGGCCGTGGTGGAATGCGGCGGCGGCGCCGCTGGCCATCGTGAAGGGCCTCCACCCGCTCCTCCTGGGCGGCGAGCGGCCGGGGGTGGCGTTCGACCTGGTGCTCGAGCCGGCCGAGCGCACGGTGCTCGTCTCCGGTCCCAACGCCGGCGGCAAGACGGTGCTCCTCAAGGCGGTCGGGCTGATCGTGGCGCTGGCGCAGAGCGGCGTGCTCCCGCCGGTCGGGCGCGGGCACCACGCTGCCGGTGTTCGCGGCCCTGTTCGCCGACATCGGCGACCGGCAGAGCATCCAGGAGAGCCTGTCGACGTTCAGCGCCCACGTCGCCGCGCTCAAGGAAGTGCTCGAGGGCGCGGGCGAGGCCTCCCTCGTCCTGCTGGACGAGCTGGGCACGGGCACCGATCCGGCGGAAGGGGCGGCGCTCGCGGCGAGCGTGCTCAAGGCCCTCACGGTCCGCGGCGCCACCACGCTGGCCACCACGCACCTGGGCTCGCTCAAGGAGCTGGCGGTGAAGGAGCCGGGCATCGTGAACGCGTCGCTGCAGTTCGACGCCGTCCAGCTGACGCCCACCTTCCGCTTCACCAAGGGGCTGCCCGGCCGCTCGTACGGGCTCGCCATCGCGCGCCGGCTCGGCCTCGACGCCGCGGTGCTGGCGGAGGCGGAGCGCGCGCTGCCCGAGGGCGTACGCACATCTCGAGACGACGCTGGCCGACCTCGAGGCGCAGCTCCAGGAGCTGCGGCAGCGCGAGGCGGAGATGGCGGCGCGGTCGGTGGCGCTGGAGGGAGACGTGGCGCGCGCCGAGCGGCGGCAGGCCGAGCTGGCGGAGCGGGAGCAGGAGGTCCGGCGCCGGGAGAAGGAGCTGGAGCGCTCGGGGAAGCGGGCGATGCGCGAGTACCTGCTCGCGGCGCGATCGGAGGTCGAGAAGGCGGTCGCCGTGGCGCACCAGGAGCAGCGGGAGCGCGAGGCCCGGCGCATGCTCGAGGACGCGATCGCGGCGTCGAGCGCGGCCGAGGGCGCGGTCGAGGCGATGCCGGCGCCGGAGGGAGCGCCCGCGGCCCCGGCCGGGCCCGGTGGCGCCGGGCGGCCGCGTGCGGATCCCGACCCTGGGGATCGAGGGGAGCCTGGAGAGCCTGCAGGGCGATCAGGCCACGGTGGTCGTGCGCGGCCGGCGCGTCCGCGTCCCGGCGGCGACCCTGGAGCCCGCCTCGTGACTCTCTACCACCTACAACCCACCACCCACCACCCGCTCTCTGTGATCGCCCCCGAGCTGATCGAGCAGATCCGCGACGCCGCCGATCCGGTCACCATCATCGGCGAGCACGTGGAGCTGAAGCGCACCGGGAGCGATTTCCGCGGCCCGTGCCCGTTCCACGGCGGGACGCACCGCAACTTCTCGGTCATCCCGCGCAAGCAGATGTACCACTGCTTCGTGTGCCACGAGTCGGGCGACGTCTTCACGTTCTACATGAAGAAGTTCGGCATGGACTATCCCACCGCGGTGCGCGAGATCGCCGCCAAGGTGGGCATCGCCGTGCCCGACGTGCGCACCGCGGGGCCCGACCCGAACGAGCCGCTGTACTCGTGCCTCGGCGCGGCCGCCGACTGGTTCGCGCGCCGGCTCCGGGAAGGCGACGACGCGGCGGGCGCGCGCCGCTACCTCGATTCGCGCGGACTCGACGAGGGCGCGCGCGACGAGTTCCAGCTCGGCTTCGCCCCGCCGGCCGGCGAGGAGCTGCTCGCCGCGCTGAAGGGCCTCGGCATCGAGCCCGCGGTGGTGCAGAAGGCCGGCCTGGTCGTCGAGCGCGACGACAAGACCGTCGTGCCGCGCTTCCGCGGACGGCTCATCTTCCCGATCGCCGACGTGCGCGGGCGGGTCGTGGGCTTCGGCGGGCGCCTGCTGGGCGACGGCGAGCCCAAGTACCTCAACTCGCCCGAGACCGCGGTGTTCCACAAGGGCACGCTGCTCTACGGCCTCGACCGCGCGCGCGGCCCGATCCGCACGGCGGAGCTGGCCATCGTGGTCGAGGGCTACGTGGACGCGATGCGCCTGCACCTGGCGGGCGTCGCCAACGTGGTGGCGCCGCTCGGCACGGCGCTGACGCCCGAGCAGGCGCGGCTGCTGCGCCGCTATTCCAAGCAGGTCGCCCTGGTGTACGACGCCGACCTGCCGGGCCTCAAGTCCACCTTCCGCGCGGGCGACGAGCTGCTGCGCCAGGGCGCGAGCGTGAGCGTGGTGACCCTGCCGCCGGGCGAGGACCCCGATACGCTCGTCAAGCGCGGCGGGGCGGAGGCGTTCCAGGCGCTGCTGTCCGAGGCCGTGGACCTGTTCGAGCGCAAGATCCAGCTGGTCGAGCGCAAGGGCCTGCTCAAGAGCCTCGAGGGTCGGCGCGAGGCACTGGACCGCCTGCTCCCGACCATCCGGGCGGCCCAGGACCCCATCACCCGCGAGCTGTACATCGCGCGCGCCGCCGAAAAGAGCGGCGTGGCCAAGGAAGTGCTCGAGCAGGAAGTCGGTCGCCAGGAGGCACGGGCGCACGGCGGCATGGCGGGCGTTGAGCGTGGGAGCGCGGGGGCCCGGGGGCGCGGGGGCCCGGGGGCACCGGAAGACGAAGGCCCGGCGCCGCGGCCCCGCCCGTCGGAGATCCCCATCGAGCGCACGCTCGTGCACCTGCTGCTGGCGCAGCGCGAGCTGGTGCCGAGGGCGCAGGAGTCGGTCGCGCCGGCGGACTTCCGCCACCCGTGGTACGCCGAGGTGGCCGAGGCGCTGTACGCGGGCGCGGCGGGCCCGGCCTCGCCCGAGGCGCAGGCCGTGTGGATGGAGCTGTCGGCGGTGCCGATGATCGAGCAGAACCCGGAAGAGGTGCTGGTGTCGTGCGTGTCGTGGATGCAGGACCGCCGGGCCAAGGAGCGGCGGGCCGAGATCGACCGGCTGATCGATCTCGCGCCGGCCGAGGAAAAGGCGCGGCTGCTCGAGGAGAAGCGAGGGCTCGCGGCCGGCGGCGAGCCCCGCTACGGACGGAAGGCGTTCAAGTCGCAGCGTGAACCGAGATACTGAAGCCATGCAAAGGAGACGCGGTGCATCCTGATCTCGAAGCCCTTCTCGCACTCCAGGAGCGCGACAAGGCGGTGACCACGGTGAAGAAGGCGATGGACGCGCTGCTGCCCGTGGAGGCGGCGCTCGACGAGGAGCTCGGGGCCCACACCAAGGCCCTCGAGGACGCGGAGCGCGCCGCGGCGGCGGCGGAGACGCGCAAGGTGGAAATGGAGGCGCGCATCGCCGGCTACAAGCGGTTGCAGGAGCAGCGCCGCCAGCAGCTGGACTACGTGCGCGGCGCCAAGGAGGCGTCGACGCTGATGGCCGAGCTGGACCTGGCGCGCAGCGTGCTGGTCAAGGAGGAGACGGAGTACATGCGCAGCGGCGACGCCATCGGCGAGGCGCAGAAGCGGGTGAAGGAGGCGGCCAAGGCGCACGAGGCCGTGGTGGCGAAGCAGACGGAGGCGCGGGCGGCGGTCGTCGCCAAGCGCGCCGAGCTGGCCGAGCAGCTTCAGGCGGCCACCGCCGAGCGCGCGGCCGCGACCAAGGAGGTCAAGCCGGCGCTGCTGGTCAAGTACGAGCGCATCCGCCGCGGCCGCGCGCCGGCCGCGCTGTACGCGCTGCACCAGGATGCCTGCGGCCACTGTCACACCGCCGTCCCGCTGCAGCGGCGCGTCCTCATTCAGCAGGGGCAGTCCATCGAGGGCTGCGAGGTGTGCGGCGTGCTCCTGTATGCGGAAGGGTGAGCAGCTAGCGAGGCGCTGGCAGCTCGAGCCGGCTCCCGAACCCGCGCGCGCCGCGGCCCTGGCGCGCGAGCTGGGCGTACCGGCCGTCCTGGCCGGCATGCTGCTGGGCCGGGGCATCGACGGCGCGGAGGCGGCGCGCCGCTTCCTCAAGCCTTCCCGCGGCGACCTGCACGATCCCTCCCGGCTCCCCGACATGGCGCTCGCGGTCGAGCGGCTCGCCGGCGCGGTCCAACGCGGCGAGACGATCCTCGTCCACGGCGACTACGACGCCGACGGCCAGTGCGCCGCGGCCATCGCGACGCGCGTGCTGCGCATGGCGGGCGCGCGTGCCGTGCCGTTCATCCCGCACCGCCTGCGCGACGGCTACGACCTGTCCGCGGCCGGCGTGCGCGCGGCGCGCGAGGCGGGCGCGGCGGTGATCCTCGCGCTGGACTGCGGCACCACGGCCGGCCCGGCGGTGGCCGAGGCCCGCGAGGGCGGCATCGACGTCGTGATCGTGGACCACCACCTCCCGGGTCCGGAGGCGCCGCCGGCCCTGGCGCTGGTCAACCCGCGCCGGGCCGACAACGCGTACCCGTTTCCGGACCTGTGCGCCGCCGGGCTCGCCTTCAAGCTGGCGCAGGCGCTGGCGCCGGCGCTGGGCCTGAGCGAAGGCGCGCCGTGGCACTGCCTCGACCTCGTCGCGCTCGCCACCGTGGCCGACCTGGTGCCGCTCGCCGGCGAGAACCGCATCCTGGTGCGCCTGGGCCTCAGGCTGCTGGCCGGCACGCGCTGGCCGGGCCTCGCCGCGCTGATCACCACGTCGGGCCTGGGTACCGCGCCCATCCGCGCCGGGCACCTCGCGTTCGTGCTGGGGCCGCGGCTCAACGCGGCGGGCCGCATCGGCGATGCGAACGACGGCCTGCGGCTCCTCTTGACCGACGACACGGCGGAGGCGTACCGGCTCGCGGCGCAGCTCGAGCGCCAGAACACCGAGCGGCAGGCCTTGGACCAGCGCACCCTGACGGAGGCGCTGGCGGACCTCGACGCCGCGTTCGACCCCGCGCGCGACGCCGGCGTGGTGCTGGCGCGCGACACCTGGCATCCGGGCGTGGTCGGCATCGTCGCGTCGAAAGTGGTCGAGCGCATCGCGCGGCCCACGATCCTCGTGGCCTTCGACGGCGAGGTGGGGAAGGGCTCCGGCCGCTCGGTGGGCGGCTGCGACCTGCACCGCGCCCTCGCGAGCTGCGCCGGCGTCCTCGAGAAGTGGGGCGGCCACCGGATGGCGGCCGGCGTGACCCTGAAGCGCGAGCGGCTGGACGCGTTCCGCGAGGCCTTCAACCGCGCCTGCGCCGAGCAGGTGGCGCCGGGCGACATGGCGCCCAGCCAGCGGGTGGACGCGGTGGTCCGCGTGCGGGACCTCACCGACGAACTGGAGCGCGCGCTGCGCTGGCTCGAGCCGACGGGGATGGGCAATCCGGGCCCGGTGTTCGGCCTGGAGAACCTGCGCCTGGTGGCGGCGCCGCGCGCCATGGGCGCGCATCACGTCCGGCTGGTGGTGGACGACGGCGGCGCCCGCCTGCGCGTGGTGGCCTTCGGCCAGCGCGAGGAGGTCGAGCGCGTGGTGGCCGGGTCGGCGGGCCCGTTCCGCGCCGCCGTGCGGCTGCAGCGCGACACCTACCAGGGCCGGGACGAGCTCGAGGGGCGCCTGGTGGCGTTCGAGGCGGCCTAGGCGGTGCGCATCGTCGGAGGGCAGTGGGGCAGCCGGCGCATCGAGTCGCCGCCCGACCCACGGGTGCGGCCCACCACCGACCGGGTGCGCGAGGCGTGGATGGCCATCCTCGGGGAGCGGCTGCGCGACGCGTCCGTCGTGGACCTGTTCGCCGGCTCCGGCGCGATGGGCCTGGAGGCGCTTTCGCGCGGCGCGTCGCGCTGCGAGTTCGTGGAGCTGTCGGCCGACAGCCTGGCGGCGCTCGGCCGCAACCTGGAGGCCCTGGCCGTGGACCGCTCGGCCGTGCGCATCCACCGCGCCGACGCCCTGCGCTTCGCGGCCAAGCTGGAGCCGCTGGCCTTCGACGTCGCCTTCGCCGACCCGCCGTACACCACCGCGCACGCCGTCCCGGATCGCCGCCCTCTTCCGCGAGCGGCCCTTCGCGCGCATTCTCGGCGTCGAGCACGACGTGCACGAGGACGTCGGCCCCGGCGAGCATCGCCGCTACGGCCGCACCATACTGACCTTTCTCGAGGCGCCATGACGAGAATCGCCGTCTATCCCGGCTCGTTCGATCCGATCACCCGCGGCCACGAGGATCTGATCCGCCGCGGGCTCGACATCGCCGATCGCGTGGTGGTGGCCGTCGCGACCCAGGACTCGAAGCAACCGCTGTTCACGTTGTCCGAGCGCCTCCGGCTGGTGAAGACCGTGCTCGGCCGGAACAAGCGGCTCGACGTGCGCACCTTCGACGGCCTGCTGATGGACTTCGCGCGGTCCATCGGCGCGCAGATGGTGGTGCGCGGGCTGCGCTACGTGAGCGACTTCGAGTACGAGTACCAGATGGCCCTGATGAACCGGAAGCTCGCGCCCGAGATCGAGACCCTGTTCCTCGTGCCCGCCTTCGACTTCACCTACCTGTCCAGCTCGCTGGTCCGCGAAGTGGCGCGCTTCGACGGCGACGTGAGCGGGCTGGTGCATCCCGCCGTCGCCAAGGCGCTGGGCGCGAAGCTGCGCCGGCGGTGAGTTCGTTCCTCGAGGCGCTGCTGGAGCGCGCGCGCCGCGCCCACCGGCGGCTCGTGCTCTCGGAGGGCGACGACGAGCGGGTGCGGGAGGCGGCACGCTCGCTCGCCGCGTCGAAGCTGGCCGAGATCACGATCCTGGGCGGCGCGGACGCGGCCGGATGGGCGGCGCACGAGGCCCCGCTGGTCTCGGTCCGCACGCCGGCGTCGGACCCGAGCCGCGCCGGCCGTCGCCGACCTCCTGGCCGCGCGCAAGCCCGACAAGGTGCACGGCCGGGCCGCCGCCCTCGCGCTGGCGAACGACCCGCTGCGGTTCGCGGCCGGCCTCGTGGCCCTGGGCGAAGCCGACGCGACCGTGGGCGGAGCGGCGCACACCACCGCCGACGTGCTCCGCGCGGCGCTGTGGGCGGTGGGGCCTGCGGAGGGCATCCGGACGGTGTCGAGCTGCTTCTACATGGTGACGGCCTCGGCCGGCGTGCTGACCTTCGCCGACTGCGGGGTGGTCCAGTACCCCACGCCCGAGCAGCTGGCCGAGATCGCGCTGGCCGCGGCGCGCGACCGGCGCCGGGTCGTAGGCGACGAGCCGGTGGTGGCTTTCCTCTCCCACTCGACCCGGGGAAGCGCCGAGGGCGACAGCGTCGAGCGGGTGCGGCGGGCGGTGGAGCTATTCCGGACGGCGGAGCCCGGGATTCCGGCCGACGGGGAGCTGCAGGGCGACGCCGCCCTGGTGCCCGCGGTGGCCGCCCGGAAGGCGCCGGGCAGCGCGGCGGCGGGACGGGCTAACGTCTTGGTATTCCCGGACCTTGACAGTGGGAACATTGCGTACAAACTGGTACAGCGGATCGCGCAGGCGCGGGCCTTGGGGCCGATCGTCCAGGGGCTGCGGCGCCCATGCTGCGATCTTTCGCGCGGTGCCACGGCCGACGACGTCGTCCTGGTCGCCGCGATCGCCCTGCTGCAGGCGTCCGACGGGTAGGGTGCCCACCTCCGGAGGCGTGATGGCGTTCAACGTGCGGAAGCATACTGGCGGCGTCCTCGTCATCGAGGTGGATGGCCAGCTGATCGTCGGGAACCGGCAGGAGTTGAAGCAGCGGGTGCTCGACGCCCTGGAAGCGGGCGACCGCCGCTTCCTCATCGACTTCACCAAGACGGGCTACATCGACTCGTCGGGCCTCGGCGTGCTGGTGTCGCTGTCGAAGAAGATCCGCGACGAGGGCGGGGACCTGCGCCTGGCGGGCCTCAACGAGGACCTCAAGACGCTGTTCGAGCTGACCAAGCTCGACACGCTGTTCGCCATCACCGACTCGCCCGAGCAGGCCCTGGCGGCGTTCTAGCGTGAGGCTCGCCGTCCAGCCCGAGCTGTCGGCCCTGGACCCGCTGCGGCAGGCCGAGGGCCTGGAAGCCGAGATGCGGCTCAACGTCCCGAGCGACATCCGGCTGGTCGAGGACGCGGTCAATGTCGTGGCCCGGCACCTCGAAGCCAGCTTCGTGGACCGTCACACCATCCGCTTCAACCTGCGCGTGGCGCTCTCCGAGGCGCTGGTGAACGCCATCCTGTACGGCAACGAGGAGGACGACGCCAAGGGGGTCGGGGTGCGCGTGCTGTTCGGCCGGCACGCCATCGAGATGGAAGTGACGGACGAGGGCGGCGGCTTCGACTACCGCGACCTCCCCGACCCGACCCTTCCGGCGAACCGCCTGCGGCCGGCCGGCCGGGGGCTGTTCCTGATCCGCCAGCTGGTGGACGAAGTCCGCTTCAACGACACGGGGAACTCCATCTGCATGATCCTGCGGCGCGCCTAAGCCGCCTGGATTTGGTTCTCGCAGCACTCCAGGGTCTCACCGACGGATCGGTCCGGCTGTGGCGCTCCGAGGCGGGGCGCGTGCGCGCCATCGCGCTTTCGGGCGAGCACGGGGCGTGGTGGCCCGAGCTGGAGGGCGACGCGGGCCACGCGATCGCCACGCGCGGCGGCGCGGCCTGGCTGGAGCCGGTGCCCGGCGTGGCGGGCACCTGGGTGCAGCTCGGTCCCGACGCCACCAGCGTGGAGACGCGGCCGGCGCGCGGCCGCGCCGCGGCGGCCGTCCTGGGAGAGATCTTCGGCGGCGACCGCGAGGCCGGCATGATGACCGCCGAGCTGAGCGCGCGCTACGAGGAGATCAACCTCCTCTACACCATCAGCGAGACGCTGGGACGCACCGTCCACCTCGAGGAAGCGGCCCGGATCATCGTGAAGGAAGTCTCCGACGTGGTGCGCGCCCGCCGCGCGTCCATCATGGCGCACGACGCGGAAGCCGACGTGCTGAGGATCGTGGCGGGCCGCGGGCTCGAAGTGGCGCAGCTCGAGCCGGTGCCCGTGGACGACGAGTGCAGCGTGGCGGCCCGCGTTTTCCGCGAGCGGCTGGCCGTCTCCTACGACCCCAGCGACCCGGTGCCGAATCCCGGCTGTCCCGGCGGCCGCACCTACCGGGGCGCGGCGTTCCTCTCCGTGCCCATCCTGTACACCGGGGCCGGCGGCGTCTCGCGCCCGGTGGGCGTCATCAACCTCACCGACCGCTTGGGCGAGGACGCGTTCACGGCGGGCGACATCAAGCTCGTGACCGCCATCGCCAACCAGGTGGGCGCCGCCATCGAGAACGCGCGGCTGGTGAGCGAGGAGCGCAAGCGCGAGCGCCTGTCCACCGAGCTGGAGCTGGCCCATCACCTGCAGCTCGCGCTGCTGCCCGGCCCCTCGCTGCTCGCCGCGGTGGGCGACGTGGGCGCACGGTGCCAGCCCGCCGAGTCGGTGGGCGGCGATTTCTACAAGCTGATCCCGCTCGGCGGCCGGAAGGTGGGCGTGCTGCTGGGCGACGTGTCGAGCCACGGCATCGGGGCGGCGCTGCTGATGGCGAACGCCATCTCGGCGGCGACGGTAGTGGCGCAGGCGGCGCCCACGCCCCAGGAGGCGCTGCACCGGCTGCTGGGTGTGATGGGCGACGAGCTGACGCGCACCGAGATGTTCATCTCGCTGTTCTACGGCGTGGTGGACTCGGACGAGGGGCTGCTGCGGTGGGCCAACGCGGGCCACCCCTACGCCTTCCTGATCCCGGGCGGCGACGGCGAGCCGCGGCGGCTCGGCGCCACCGCGCCGCCCTTCGGCCTGGCGCCCGGCGGCGTGATCGGCGGCGCCGAGTGCCCGTGGACCTGCCACGGCGACCTGCTGTGCCTGTTCACCGACGGGCTCACCGAGTCGGTCGGCGCGGACGGCTCGAGCTACGGGGAGCGGCGGCTGCTCGACGCGGTGCGCCGCCACGCCGAGCGGCCGGCCCCCGAGATCGTGGACGCGGTGTTCCGCGACGTGGCGGACTTCTCCGGCCACACGGCCCAGGACGACCGGACGCTCGTGCTGTTGCGCTGCTGAATGGGCGCGCGCCTCGGCCAGCATTTCCTCTTCGATCCATCCATCCTGCGGCGGATCGCCGCGGCGGCGGTAGCCGGCCCCGGCGACACGGTGCTCGAGATCGGCCCGGGGAAGGGCACGCTCACCCGGGCCCTGGCCGCGCTGGCGAGCCGGGTCACGGCCATCGAGACCGACCGCGCGCTCGCCGCGGCGCTGGCGGCGGAGGTCGGCGACCCGCGGGTCACCGTCGTCGACGGGCGACGCGCTCAAGGTCGCGTGGCCGCCGGCGACGGTGGTGTGCGGCAACATCCCCTATCAGATCACGTCGCCCCTGATCGAGCGGGCGCTGCGACCGCCGCGGCCGGAGCGGATCGTGTTCCTGGTGCAGGCGGAAGTCGCCGCGCGCCTGGCCGCGGCGCCGGGCTCGAAGGCTTACGGCGCGCTGACCGCCGGCGTGCAGCTGGTGGCGTCGGTGGAGCGCCTCTTCGCCGTGCCGGCAGGCGCGTTCCGCCCGCGCCCGCGCGTGGACTCTGCGCTGGTACGCCTCGTTCCACGTGACACGCCGCTCGTCGCCGACGAGGAAGAGGAGCGCCGGGTGCGCTCCCTGATCCAGGCGCTGTTCCAGCGCCGCCGCCAGCAGCTCGGCCGCTCGGTGCGCGAGGCGTTCGACCTGCAGCGGGCGGAGGCGGAATCCGCCCTGGCCGGGCTCGACATCGCGCCGGCCGACCGCGTGGAGACGCTGGCGCCGGCCCGGTTCGTGGCCCTTGCTCGCGCCTTGGCCCCCCATCTAGCTTCGTGAATTCCTTCACGAGGTTTGCGCTTGCGGGACGTGGCATCTTCGACGGTGCGCCGGCTCTCGCTGTACCTGCAGTTCCTGGACGAATGCGGGCGGCAGGGCCTGGCGACCGTGTCGTCGGGGGCCCTGGCGGAGCGCGGCGGCGCTTCGCCGGCCCAGGTGCGCAAGGACCTCTCGTTCTTCGGCTCCTTCGGCCGGCGAGGCGTGGGGTACAGCGTCCCGCTGCTGGCCGGACGGCTGCGGGAGATCTTGGGCCTCGTGCGGCGCTACCGGGTCATCCTGGTCGGGGCGGGCCGGGTGGGCGCGGCGCTCGCCGCGTACCCGGGCTTCCGCTCGCGCGGCTTCGACGTGGTCGCCATCTACGACGCGGACCCCGCCCGGATCGGGGCCACGGTGGACGGCCTGACCGTGCGCGGCCATGAGCTGCTGGAAGCCGACCTCGCCGCCGCGCCGGCCGACATCGCCGTGATCGCCACGCCGGCGGGCGCGGCCCAGGCCGTGGCCGAGCGGCTGGTGGCGTCCGGGGTGCGGGCGCTCCTCAACTTCGCGCCCATCACGCTGGCCGTCCCGCCCGGCGTGACGATATCCGACGTGAACATGGCGCTGGAGCTGGAAGCCCTGACCTACGTGCTGCACCACGGGTCGCGGTGACCCGCGTCCGCGTCACCTCCGAGATCGGCGCGCTGCGCTCGGTGCTGATGCACACGCCCGGCGCGGAGCTGCTGGCCGTGACGCCCGGCACGCGGGCGGACTACCTCTACGACGACGTCATCGACCTCGAGCAGGCGCGCCGCGAGCACCGGCAGCTGGTGGCGGTGCTGCGGCAGTTCGCCGAAGTGCTCGAGACGCGCAGCGTGCTGGCCGACATCCTCAAGCGGCCGGAGGTGCGGGAGCACCTGGTGGGGCGCACCCTGGACGTGGTGCCTTCCGACGCGCTCGCCCAGCGCCTGGCCAAGCTCCCGGTCGGCGCGCTGGTGGACGTGCTGGTCGCCGGGGCGATGGAGGAGGCGGGGCCGATCGCGGCGGCGCTGAACGAAGCGGGCTACATGCTCCCGCCGCTCCCCAACCTGTTCTTCACGCGCGACACGGGGATCGTGATCGGCGAGCACGCGGTCGTCGGCTCGATGCGCTACGGCGTGCGTTGGACCGAGGAGCTGCTGATCTCGGCGCTGTTCCGCCACCATCCCGCGCTCGAGAACGCCGGCATCCTGTACGACGGCTCCGAGGAGAAGCGGCCGAACTACACCCTGGAGGGCGGCGACGTCCATCCGCTCCGGCCCGACCTGGTGGTGCTCGGCTACTCGCGAGCGCTCCTCGCCGGCGGCGCTCGACCTGCTGTGCGACCTGCTGTTCGAGCGCTGCGGCATCCAGGACGTGATCGTGGTGGTGCTGCCCAAGGAGCCCACGGCCATCCACCTCGACATGATCTTCACCCAGGTGGACCGCGAGCTGTGCGTGATCTCGCCGCCGCATTTCGTGGGCGTGGAGCGGCTGGCGGTGCTGCACCGGCACAAGGGCGAGGCCGGCGTGCGGGAGATGCCGAACCTGTTCGCCGCCCTGATGGCGGTGGGCCTGCCCCTCGAGCCGATCTTCTGCGGCGGGCCGAACCGCGCCGACCAGGAGCGCGAGCAGTGGGGGTCGGGCTGCAACTTCGTGTCGGTGCGGCCGGGCCTCGTCGTGGGGTACGACCGCAACGAGGCCACGATGCGCGAGATGGAGAAGGCGGGCTTCCGCTCGTCGCCGGCGGGCAAGCTCCTCAAGGGGGAGCTGACGGTGAAGGACGCGGACCGCGCCGTGATCGCCATCAAGGGGAGCGAGCTGGTGCGGGGCGGCGGCGGTCCGCGCTGCATGACCATGCCCTTGCGGCGCGACGATCCGTGACCATGACGCTGGCCGAGCGGGCGGTGATCTATCTGAGCGGCGGCCCGCGCGGTCCCGACGACATCGCGCGCGAGGTGCTGGGACTCGGCCGCGCCACCGGCGTGGTGGCCGAGCGGCTGGTGAACGCGCTGCTGGGCGCCGATCCGCGCTTCACCTTCGACGTCGAGGGCCGGTGGTTGCGGGTCGCGGAGCCGGCGCTGGGCGCCGTGCCGCTCGCGGATCTGAGCTTCGCGGTGGTGGACGTGGAGACCACCGGCATGCGGGCCCGCGCCGGCGACCGGGTGACCGAGCTGGCCGTGGTGCACGTGGACGGCGAGCGCACGGAGGTGGCGTTCGAGTCGCTGGTGAACCCGGAGGTGCCCATCCCCGCCTTCATCGCCGCCCTGACCGGCATCGACGACGAGACGGTGCGCGGCGCGCCGCGGTTCGAGGAGCTGGCCGACCAGGTGCTCGCGGCCCTGAACGCGCGCGTCTTCGTGGCCCACAACGCGCGGTTCGACTGGGCGTTCGTGAGCGCGGAGATCGAGCGCGCGGGGGCCCTCGCGCCGCGGGTGCAGCGCCTGTGCACCGTGCGCATGACGCGCGCCCTGGTGCCGGAGCTGGAACGCCGCAACCTGGACAGCGTGATGCATTTCTTCGGCATCGAGACCGGCCGCCGCCACCGCGCCGCGGGCGACGCGCTCGCCACCGCCGCGGTGCTGCGCCGGCTGCTCGGCCGGGCGGAGGAGCAGGGCATCGCGAGCTGGCAGGCCCTTCGGGCCCTCGTGCCATGAGCCGCTCCGCGCGTTTCGCCGTCGGCCGGCTGACCTGCTGGACGCTGGAGGGCGGCCTCCAGCGCCTGGACGGCGGCGCGATGTTCGGCGTGGTGCCCAAGCCCCTGTGGGCGCGGCGCGCGGTCCCGGACGATCGGAACCGCATCACCCTCGCGCTGCGCTGCCTGCTGATCGAGCACCCGGACGGGCTGGTGCTGGTGGACACGGGGCTCGGCAACAAGGAGAGCGGGAAGTTCCTCGACATCTACGGCGTCGAGAACGCGGGGAGCACGGGCCCGACCGCGCTCGAGGACGCCCTGCACGACGCCGGCCACTCGGCCGCCGAGGTGAAGTGGGTGATCAACACCCATCTCCACTTCGACCACGCGGGCGGCAACACGTTCAAGGACGGCGGCGGGGCCGCCGCGCTCGCGTTCCCCAACGCCACCTACGTGGTGCAGAAGGGCGAGCTGGATTTCGCCTCGCACAGGAACGAGCGGACCGCCGCGAGCTACCTGCCGCCCAACTTCGCGCCGGTGGCCGCCGCCACGCGCTTTCGCCTGGCGGTCGGGGAGCTGGCGGTGCTGCCGGGGATCCACCTGCTCCCGACGCCCGGCCACGTGCCGTTCCACCAGTCGGTCCTGGTGGCGGACGGGGGCGAGGCCGCCTGCTTCCTGGCCGACCTCGTCCCCACCTCGGCGCACCTGCCCGCGCCGTGGATCATGGGGTACGACCTGGAGCCGCTGGTGACGCTCGAGACCAAGAAGCGCCTGCTGACCCGGGCGGCGCGCGAGCACTGGCAGCTGGTTTTCGAGCACGACCCGGTGGTCGCGCGGGCCACGCTCGCGGAAGACGCGGAGCACGGCTACGTGCCGGAACCCGTTGACACGGTGCGGGTTGGCGCCTAGCTTCCCCCGCGCACGACAAGCAGGAGCCGGTGGCTCCTCACCCTCTGGCCCCCGTTCGCGGGTGGTGGATTCGGGTTCTCGCTCACGTCTCGCTCCCGCCTCGGGCGGGTGCGGTGCTTTGGCGGACTCCGGAGGGCTCGGGAGTCCGTTTCGTGTTTCAGGACCCTAGACAGGAGGCCGCGAATTCTCGAAAAGCCCACGCCGGACAGCAAGACACGAGTACGCATCAACCGCATGATCCGGATCAGTCCCGTCCGGGTGATCGCCCCGGATGGCGCGCAGCTGGGGATCATGGCGGTGGACGAGGCCCTGTCCGCGGCGGTCGCCCGCGGGCTCGACCTGGTCGAAGTAGCTCCGACGGCGCGGCCTCCGGTGTGCCGCATCATGGACTACGGGAAGTTCAAGTTCGAGCAGGCGAAGGCGGCGCGCGCGGCCAAGAAGAAGCAGCACTCGATCCAGCTCAAGGAGATCAAGTTCCGGCCGGGGATCGACATTCACGATTTCGAGTTCAAGTGCCGGCACGCGCGGGAGTTCCTCGCGGAAGGCAACAAGGTGAAGGTGACGATGATGTTCCGGGGCCGGCAGATGGCCCATCCCGAGCTGGGCCGTGAGGTGCTGGACCGCGTGTCCGAGATCCTCGGCGACGTGTCCAAGCTGGAGCAGGAGGCCAAGCTCGAGGGCCGGAACATGACGATGCTGCTCACACCGAAATGATGCCCGGTCGGCCCCAGGGCCGGCGGGCGACGGGAGTCGCGGTGAAGAAGAAGACCAAGAAAGCGGCGGCCAAGCGGTTCCGGCTCACCGGCAAGGGCCAGGTGCGGCGCCGCCACGCCTTCAAGAGCCACATCCTGACCAAGAAATCGGCCAAGCGGAAGCGGCACCTCCGCAAGGGCGCGATCGCGTCGCACGCCGACGAGCGGCGTCTCCGCGGACCTTCTCACGGCGTAGGAGAGAAAGACCATGCCTCGCGTCAAGAGCAACGTCACGCGCCTGAAGCGCAAGAACAAGATCATGAAGGAGGCGCGCGGGAACCGCGGCGGCCGCAGCAAGCTGTGGAAGGCCGCCAAGGAGACCGTCGAGCGCGGGTGGGCCTATGCCTACCGGGACCGCAAGCAGAAGAAGCGGCAGTTCCGCCGGCTCTGGATCACGCGGATCAACGCCGCCGCCCGGGAACACGACCTGTCGTACAACGTGTTCATGAGCGGCCTGAAGCGCGCGGGCGTCGAGATCAACCGCAAGGTGCTCGCCGACCTCGCCATCAAGGATCCGCAGGCGTTCGCCAAGCTCACGGAGCTGGCCAAGACGCACGACTAACCGGTGAGCGACCAGGCGGCGGACCTCGTCGCCGCGCTCGCCGGCCTCCGGGCGGAAGCGGAGCAGACCGTCCGCGCCGCCGAAGACGGTGAGGCGCTGCAGCGGCTCAAGACCGAGTACCTGGGCCGCAAGGCGGGGCGTGTGACCGCCATCCTCAAGAGCCTCCCCTCGCTGGAGCCCGACGCGCGCCGCGCGGTGGGCCAGGCGGCCAACGAAGCCAAGGCGGCCATCGAAGCGCTGCTCGAGGCGGCCGAGGCCGCGCTGGCGGTGCGCGAGGCGCCGCCGGCCGGCGACCTGACGATGCCCGCGCGCGCCGAGTGGCGCGGCGCGCTGCACCCGGTCACGCTGGTCGGCATCGAGATCTGCGAGATCTTCCACGAGCTGGGCTTCACCCGCGCCATCGGCCCCGAAGCCGAGACGGAGCGGAACAACTTCACCGCCCTGAACTTCCCGCCCGGGCACCCGGCGCTCGACATGCAGCCCACGTTCTACCTGGGGCAGGGCGCGCTGCTGCGGAGCCACACCTCGCCGGTGCAGATCCGCGTGATGGAGGCGTATCCGCCGCCCATCCGCGTCACGATTCCCGGGACGCTGCTACCGCCGCGACCCGTTCGACGCGTCGCACGCGCCGGTCTTCACGCAGGTCGAGGGTCTGTGCGTGGACGAGGGCATCAGCTTCGTGGACCTCAAGGCGGCCATCACCTTCTTCGCCCGCCGCTTCTTCGCCGCCGGCGTGAAGGTGCGCTTCCGCCCGTCGTTCTTCCCGTTCACGGAGCCGTCGGCCGAAGTGGACGTGGAGTGCCAGCTGTGCCACGGCTCCGGATGCCCCGCCTGCAAGGGCACCGGGTGGATGGAGATCCTGGGCTGCGGCATGGTGGACCCGGCGGTGTTCGAGGCCGTGAAGGTGGACCCGGAGAAGCTACACGGGCTGGGCGTTCGGGATGGGCCTCGACCGCGCCGCCATGGTGCGCTACGGCATCCCCGACATCCGGATGCTGTTCGACGGCGACGTGCGGTTCCACCGCCAGTTCGTGGACACCGTATGAAGGCGTCATTGCGCTGGATCGCCGACCTGCTGGGCGCGCCGCTGGACGCGCAGGAGGCGTTGAAGCGCTTCCCGATGCTGGGTGTGCCGGTGGACGGCGTCGAGCCGCTGCACCACGACCTCGCCCAGGTGGTGGTGGCCGAGGTGCTCGAGGTCGCGCGCCACCCGAACGCGGACCGCCTCTCGCTCTGCAAGGTGAACGCCGGGGGCCCGGTGCTCTCCGTGGTCTGCGGCGCGAAGAACGTCACGGCCGGGCAAGCGCTATCCGTTCGCCGCGGTCGGCACCACGCTGCCCGGCGGCCTGGTGCTGGAGCGGCGCAAGATCCGCGGCGAGTACTCCGAGGGCATGCTCTGCTCGGCGCGCGAGCTGGGGCTCGGCGAGGACCACGAGGGCATCCTCGAGCTGGAGACCGCCGCGGCCCCGGGGACGCCGTTCCTGGACGCGGTGCCCATCGCCGACACGCGGCTCGAGCTGGACGTGACGCCGAACCGGCCCGACCTGCTGTCGCACCTCGGCCTCGCGCGCGACCTGGGGGCGGTCCTGGGGCGGCGGGCCAAGTTGCCGGCGTTCGCCGACGCGGCGGCGCCGCGGCCTCCGCGCGCGGCGCGGGCGAGCGGAGCCGCCGGCACCACGGCCGGAGTCCAGGTCGCCATCGAGGACGCCGAGGGCTGCCCGCGGCTGTGCGCGGCGGTGCTGCGCGGCGTGACGATCCGGCCCTCGCCCCCGTGGCTCCGGATGCGGCTCGAGTCGGCGGGCGTCCGCGCGATCAACAACGTGGTGGACGCGACCAACTACCTGCTGCTCGAAGTCGGTCAGCCGATGCACGCCTACGACCTCGCCAAGCTGGCGGGGCCGGCGCTGGTGGCGCGGCGGGCCCGTGCCGGCGAGGCGATCGTGACGCTGGACGGCATGCGGCGGTCGCTCACGCCCGCGATGACCGTGATCGCGGACCAGCGTGAGGCGGCCGGCGTGGCCGGCGTGATGGGCGGCGGCGCGAGCGAGGTGTCGGAGACGACGACCGACATCCTGCTCGAGTGCGCCTACTTCGACCCGCGCCGCACCCGCGCCACCCGCAGCGCCCTGGGCCTCGCCACCGAGGCGAGCCACCGCTTCGAGCGCGGCATCGATCATGAGACCCAGCCGGACACCCTCGCCCGCGCGCTCGACCTGCTGATCGCCGTCGCCGGCGGGACGGTGGACGGCGTGCCGGTGGACGTGTACCCGGCGCCGCTCCCGCCCGTCACCATCTTCCTGCGCGACCGGCGCGTCTCGCACCTGCTGGGCGTCGAGGTCCCGCGCGCCGAAGTGGAGCGCGTGCTCACGGCGCTGGGGTGCGTCGTGAGCCCCAAGGAAGACCGGCTGGCGGTGCAGGTGCCGAGCTACCGGCCCGACCTCACCCGCGAGGTGGACCTCATCGAGGAAGTGGCGCGCATCCTCGGCTACGAGCGGTTCCCCGACGAGATGCGGCCGCAGCGCCCCGGCGTCGTGCCCGACGCGCCCGCCGAGCAGGTCGCGGCCCGGGTGCGGCGGGTGCTCACGTCGCTGGGCGTGCACGAGGTGATCCTCGCGTCCCTCGGCCCCAAGCACGACGAACGGTGCGTCGAGCTGGCCAACCCGCTGAGCCAGGACGAGGCCTTCCTGCGCGCGGCCCTGCTGCCCGGCCTGGTGCGGCGGGTCGAGCACAACTGGCGCATGCAGCAGCGCGACGTGCGGCTGTTCGAGATCGGCACCGTCTTCTTCCGCTCCGCCGGCCCGCTGCCGGAGGAGCAGCTGCACGTGGCGGCCGTGCTCTCGGGCGGCCGGCGCCCGCCGCACTGGAGCGAGCCCTCGCCGCCCGACGCCGACCTGTTCGACGTCAAGCGCCTGTTCGAGGCGGTGGTGGCCCAGGCGCGGCCCGGGGCCCGCGTCGAGGTCGAGGCCGGCCGCCTGGTTGCGAAAGAGGCCGGCGACCGGCAGGTTGGCTGGGCGGGAGAGTTGGCCGCCGACCGGCCCGCGTGGGGGGCGCCCCTCGTGGCCTTCGAGTTGGACGTGCAGGTGGCGGCGCCCGCCCCGGTGCGGCTCCGGCCGCTGCCGGCCTGGCCCGCCGTCGAGCAGGACGTGGCCCTGGTGCTGCCGGATGCGCTGGCCTCCGCCGAGGTGGAGGCGTCGCTCCAGAAGGGCTGCGGTCCGCTGCTCGAGACGCTGTGGCCGTTCGACGAATACCGCGGCGCCCCGCTCCAGGCCGGGACGCGCAGCGTGGCCTGGCGGCTGGTGTTCCGGGCCGCCGACCGCACGCTGCGGGACGCGGAGGTGGAGGCGGCGGTGGCGCGAGCGCTGGCGGAGGTGGAAAGGCGACATGGGGTCCGCAGGCGAGAGGCCTGATCTCGACGCGTTCCACGAGCTCGAGGAGGTGTTGCATCACCTCGCCGACGAGCTCGGGGCGTGGCGTCGCCGCGCCCTGACGGCCGAGGCGCGCGTGGCCGAGGCAGCTGCGCTCGCAGGACGTGGGCGACACGTCCATGCTCCGCCTGCGGGAGCTCGAGGAGGAGAACCAGGCGATGGAGCAGCGCCTGGGCACGCGCGCGCACCAGGCTGAGCGAGCTGGTGAGCCGGCTCAGCTTCCTCGAGGAGCAGGCCCACGGCCCGGACGGCAGGCACCAGGCGGCCAAGGCGTGACGGGCGCATGAAGAAGCACGCGGTGCGCGTGACGATCGTGGACGAGGAGTACACCGTCCGCTCCGAGCTCGACCCGGAGTACACGCGCGAGGTGGCCGCGCACGTGGACACGGCCATCCGGCGGGTGCTGGCCTCCGGCACCATCGTCGAAAGCCACAAGGCGGCCATCCTGGCCGCGCTCGCCATCACCGACGAGCTGTTCCAGTCCCGGCGGGAGCAGACGGACCTGGCGCAGCGCCTGAAGCAGCTCTCGGGCGAGCTGGCCCGCCTGCTGCCGCCCCAGAAGCGGCAGAGCGTGGGCGGGTGAGCTTGTCTTAGCCCGCTATCATGTCGTAAGTTAGCACCTCAAGAGTCTTGACCTTCGACATCACTCGAGGCGGGCGACCGCCGGAGTGGTTATATGACAACGGACTTCAGTTTTGCCGCGCTCCTCGTCGCGGTTGGCGCGACGGGGACGGCGGCTGGGCTCGCATTCTTCTTCGTCGGGCGGTGGGTCGAGCGGCGGATCGCGGCGAGAGCCAAGGCGACCGCCGAGGCCTTGGCCGACCGCATCCTCGCGGACGCGCGGCGCGATGCCGAGGCGTTCCGCACCTCCCTGGTCGTCTCCGGCAAGGAAGAGCTCGCCAAGGCCCGCGAGGCGTGGGAGGCCGAGGTGGGCCGCCGCCGCGAGGAGATCGACCGCATCGAGCGCCGGCTCGAGGAGCGGGAGGACGTCCTCGAGAAGAAGCTCCAGCTGCTCGAGCGGCGCGACCGCGACCTGGAGGCGCGCCACACCCAGGCGGCGGCGGTGGAGCAGCGCGCCGCGGCGCACGAGGCGGAGGCGGCGGGCCTGGTGGCCGAGCGCAAGCGCCGGCTCGAGTCCATGGCGGGCCTGTCCGCCGTGGACGCGAAGAAGGAGCTGGTGCGCAGCATCGAGGAGGAGGCGAAGGCCGACGCCGCGGCGCTGGTGCGCACGGTGCGCGACGAGGCCAAGCGCGAGGCCGACAAGGAGGCGAAGAAGATCGTCGCCCTCGCCATCCAGCGCATCGCCGCCGACCACACGGCCGAGACGACGGTGGCCGCCGTGGTCCTGCCCAACGACGAGATGAAGGGCCGCATCATCGGCCGCGAGGGCCGGAACATCCGCGCCTTCGAGACCGCGACCGGCGTGGACGTGATGATCGACGACACGCCCGACACTGTGATCATCTCCTGCTTCGATCCGGTGCGCCGCGAGGTCGGCGCGCCTGGCGCTGGAGCGCCTGATCGCCGACGGCCGCATCCACCCGGGCCGCATCGAGGAGGTCGTCGAAGACGGCGCATGCCGACGTGGAGCGGCAGATCCAGGAGGCGGGCGAGCAGGCGGCGTACGAGGTCGGCGTGCACGGCCTCCACCCCGAGATCATCAAGCTCGTGGGCCGGATGAAGTTCCGGACCTCGCTACGGCCAGAACATGCTGCAAGCACTCGAAAGAAGTGGCCTGGCTGGCCGGGATCATGGCCGCCGAGCTGAAGCTCGACGTGCCGCTGGCCAAGCGCGGCGCGCTGCTGCACGACATCGGCAAGGTGCTGACGCACGAGCAGCGAAGGCACGCACGTGCAGCTGGGCGTCGAGGTCGCGACCAAGTACGGCGAACCGCCGGTGGTGATCAACTGCATCGCCGCGCACCACGACGACGTGCCGCACGAGATCGCCCATCTCGGTGATCGTGCAGGCCGCCGACGCGGTCTCGGGCTCGCGGCCCGGGCGCGCGGCGCGAGGCGTTCGAGAGCTACGTCAAGCGGCTCACAAGCTCGAGGAGATCGCCAGCGGCTTCCGCGGCGTGGAGAAGGTGTTCGCGATCCAGGCGGGGCGGGAAATCCGCGTCATCGTCACGCCCGAGGCCATCGACGACGCCAAGGCCGCCACGCTGGCCGAGGAGATGGCGCGCAAGATCGAGAACGAGCTGCAGTATCCGGGACAGATCCGGGTCGTGGTGATACGAGAGACGACGAGCGGTGGATTTTGCCAAGTGATACGGGTGAGGGGATACAGGTGAGAAGTGAGACGTGAGGGGTGAGAGGGATAGGTGAGAGGTGAGAGGGTGAACGGCGTGAGAAGCCGCGGCTCGCCCTCTCACTTCGTCTTCTCACTTCTCACGTATCCGTCTCACATTTCACGCCTCACCTCTCACGGACTCGGGAGCAAGTGTGACCGCGAAGATCATCGACGGCACCGCCATCGGCAAAGCGATCCGCGAGGAATTGAAGGCCGAGGTGGCGGCCCTGGCGGCGCGCGGGGTCGTGCCCGGCCTCACGGTGGTGCTGGTGGGCGAGGACCCCGCCAGCCACGTCTACGTCCGGATGAAGGGCAAGGCCGCCGACGAGCTGGGCATGAAGTCCGACACCATCCGCCTGCCGGCCGACACGCCCGAGGCGGAGCTGCTGGCCCTGCTGGACCGGCTCAACGCCGACCGCACGGTGCACGGCATCCTGGTGCAGCTGCCGCTGCCCGAGCCACATGGACTCCGAGCAAGGTCCTGCTCCGGATGAAGCCGGAGAAGGACGTGGACGGCTTCCACCCGGTCAACGTGGGCAAGCTGGTGATCGGCGACCGCACGGGGTTCCGGCCCTGCACGCCGGCCGGGCGTCCAGGAGCTGCTCGTCCGGAGCGGCGCCGATCCCGTCGGGCAAGCACGTGGTGGTGGTGGGCCGCTCGCTGATCGTGGGCCGGCCGGTGGCGAACATCCTGATGCAGAAGGCGCCGGGCGCGCAACGCCACGGTCACCGTCGCGCACACCGGGACGCGGGACCTCGCGAGCATCACGCGCCAGGGCGAGATCCTGGTGGTGGCCGCGGGCCGGCCCGAGGTCATCGGCGGCGCCATGATCCGGCCGGGCGCGGTGGTGATCGACGTCGGGCGTGAACCGGGTCGCCGACGCCACGGCGAAGAGCGGGCTATCGCCTGGTGGGCGACGTGAACTTCCGCGAGGCCGTCGAGGTCGCGAGCATGATCACGCCGGTGCCGGGCGGCGTGGGCCCGCTGACCATCGCGCTGCTGATGAGGAACACCGTGCAGGCGGCCCGCCAGGCCGCGTGACCCTCTCCCTGCCGCTGGACGAGGCGCCGCGCGAGCGGCCGTCCACCGTCGTCCGAGGTGGTGGAGGCCGCGCGGCTGGTGGTCGAGCACGCGCTGCCCTCGCTGTGGGTCGAAGGCGAGATCTCCAACTTCAAGTCCTATCCCTCCGGCCACTGGTACTTCACGCTCAAGGACCCCGCGGCGCAGCTGCGCTGCGTGATGTTCCGCTCCGACGCGCGCCGCGTGCCGGCGCACGCCGCGCCGAGGGGCTCAAGGTCTACGCGCGCGGCGAGCTGACGGTGGGGACCAAGCGCGGCGAGCTGCAGCTCAAGGTGCGCGCAGCTGCTCGCCACCACCGAGGGCGGGTTCTACGCCATCGCGCTCGAGCGGGCCCGGGCGGCGCTCGAGAAGGACGGACTGCTCGCCCCCGAGCGCAAGCGCCCGCTGCCCGCCGTTCCCGTCGGTCGTGGGCGTGGTCACGAGTCCCGAGGGCGCGGTGTGGCACGACGTCGTGGCCGTGATCGGCCGGCGCTGGCCGGCCGTCGAGCTGATCCTCATCGGGGCCCGCGTGCAGGGCGACGGGGCGCCGGAGGACCTGATGCGCGCGATCGCGCTGGCCAACCGCCTGCCGAACCTGGACGTCCTGATCGTGGGGCGCGGCGGCGGGTCGCGCGAAGACCTGTGGGCGTTCAACGACGAGCGGGTGGCGCGGGCCGTGGCCGCCTCCCGCGTGCCGACCATCGCCGCGGTGGGGCACGAGACCGACGTGACCCTGACGGACCTGGTGGCCGACCTGCGGGCGGCCACACCCTCCGCGGCCGCGGAGAAGGCCGTGCCCGACCGCGCCGACCTCGCGCGGCGGCTGGCGGCGACCGGCAACGGCCTGGCGGCCGCGGTCTCGCGGCGCCTGGAGCTCGCGGACGAGCGGGTGAGCCACGCGGCCACGCGCCTGGGTGGCGCGGTGGACCGGCGGCTGGCCGCCACGGCCGAGCGGCTGCGGCGCCAGGCCGCCCGGATGCGGGCCTCGTGCGACGCGCGGCTGGCGGCGCGCCAGGCCGACCTGTCGCGGCTGGGGGCCTCGCTCGACGCGCTCTCGCCCCTCAAGGTCCTGGACCGCGGCTACTCCGTGGCGCGTGACGCCGAGGGCCGGGTGCTGCGGCGCGTGGCGGATTTCCCGGCGGGACGCGCGTTCCGGCTGCGCGTCACCGACGGCGAGGTGCCCGCCCGCTCGGAGCCGCGGCCGTGAGCGCCGAGAAGAAGGCCCGGTCCCTCGAGGACGACCTCAACCGGCTCGACGCCATCGTGCGGGCGCTGGAGACCGAGGACGTGGACCTCGACCGCGCCCTGGCGCTGTTCGAGGAGGGCGTGGAGCGGCTCCGGACGGCGCGCGAGCGCCTGGCGGACGCGGGCCTCAGGCTGCGCCAGCTGCGCGAGGCCGCCGACGGAGAGCTGAAGCTCGACGACCTCGACCGCGCCGGACGTCAGCAGACGGATGCCTGACGCTTCTTTCGCGCCGCCCGAGCGATCCCGCCCTGGCACGAGTGCCACCACTGAGGAACACGGCGCGGTCGACGCCTTCCTCTCGCGGGCGCGCGAGGCCACCGATCGCGCGTTGGAGCGGGCCCTCGACGAGCTGCTGCCGTCGGTGCCGGCGAGCCTCGCGGAGGCGGTGCGCTACGCCGTCCTGGGCTCGGGCAAGCGGTTCCGGCCCGCGCTGGTGCTGGCCGCGTACGAGACGGCCGGCGGGCAGAACGCCGCCATCGCCGACCTCGCCGCCGCCGTCGAGATCGTGCACGCCTACTCGCTGGTGCACGACGACCTCCCCTGCATGGACAACGACGACCTGCGGCGCGGCCGGCCGACGCTGCACCGCGCCTTCGACGTGCGCCGCGCCACCGAGGCGGGCTTCGCCATGGTGCCGGTGGCGGCGGCCGCGGTGGCTGCGCGGAGCCGGGCTCCTGGGCCTGTCGGCCGAAGGCGGAGCGCGAGGTGGAGCTGCTGCTCTTCCGGGCGGCGGGCGCCGGCGGGATGATCGGCGGCCAGGTGCTGGACCTCGTGGCGCCAGGGCAGGCGCCCTCCCGCCAGGCCATGACCGACATCGACGCCCGCAAGACCGGCGCGCTGATCGCCGCGTCGGTCGAGATCGGCGCCGTGGCGGCGGGGGCCGGCGCCCGCGAGCGTGCCGCCTACCGGGCCTACGGCCTCGACGTGGGGCTCGCCTTCCAGATCGCCGACGATGTCCTCGACGTCACGGCCACCTCGGAGCAGCTCGGCAAGACCCCCGGCAAGGACGCCAAGCTCGGCAAGCCGACCTTCCCCATGCTGCTCGGCGTGGCCGGGGCCGAACGCGAGGCCGAGGGCCTGGCCGAGCGCGCGGTGGCCCATCTGGAGGCCGGGGGAGTATCTTCACCCCTCCTCGCGGCGCTGGCGCGGTTCGTGGTCGCGCGCCGCTCCTGACACCGGCGGGGCCAAAGCCACTATGGGATTGCTCGAAGGCATCAACGGGATCGACGACGTCAAGCGGCTGCCACGCGAGCAGCTGCAGGCCCTGTGCGACGAGATCCGCCAGCGCCTGATCGACGTGGTGTCCACCACCGGCGGCCACATCGGCGCCGGCCTGGGCGTGGTCGAGCTGGCCACCGCCATCGCCTACGTGTTCGACTCGCCGCGCGACAAGATCGTCTGGGACGTGGGGCACCAGGCCTATCCGTGGAAGCTCCTCACCGGCCGCAACGACCGCTTCCCCACGCTGCGCCAGGCCGGCGGCATCTCCGGCTTCCTGCGGCGCGACGAGAGCCCGCACGACCACTTCGGCGCGGGGCACGCCGGCACGGCGATTTCGGCGGCGCTCGGCATGGCGGTGGCCCGCGACATCAAGAAGGAGCGCCACGACGTCGTGGCCATCGTGGGCGACGGCGCCCTGACCTGCGGCCTCTCGTACGAGGGCCTGAACAACGCGGGCCACTCCGGCCGCGACCTGATCGTCATCCTCAACGACAACGGGATGTCCATCGCGCCCAACGTGGGCGCGATGAGCCGCTACCTCTCCAACGTGGCGACCAATCCGCTCTACAACCGCCTGCGCGATGAGCTGAAGCGGCTCACGCACCGGGTGGACGCAATGGTCGGCCACGGCGTGCAGGATTTCGCGCGGCGCGCCGAAGAGAGTTTGAAGAACTTGGTGCTGCCGGGCGTGCTGTTCCAGGAGCTGGGGCTGCGCTACTTCGGCCCGGTGGACGGTCACGACGTCCGCGCCTTGATGGATGCGCTGGAGAAGATCCGCCAGCTGAGGGGACCGCGGTTGCTGCACGTGCTGACGCAGAAGGGGAAGGGCTTCCCGCTCGAGGAGCCGGACCGGGAGAAGTTCCACGCCCGGGCGCCGTACGACCCGGCCACGGGCGAGCTCAAGGCCGCGGCCGGCGGGCCGCCGCAGTGGACCAAGCTGTTCGGCGACGCGCTCACGCAGCTGGCCGGCGAGCACCCGGAGCTCGTGGCCATCACCGCCGCCATGCCCTCGGGCACGGGCACCGGCACCTTCCAGAAGAAGTGGCCGGACCGGTTCTTCGACGTCGGCATCGCCGAGGGGCACGCCACCACCTTCGCGGCCGGGCTGGCCACGCAGGGCATCCGCCCGGTCGTGGCCATCTACTCGACGTTCCTGCAGCGCGCCTACGACAACATCATCCACGACGTGGCCATCCAGGGCCTGCCGGTCATCTTCTGCCTGGATCGGGCCGGGCATGGTGGGCGACGACGGCCAGACGCACATGGGCCTGTACGACATCGCCTACATGCTGGCCGTGCCCAACATGGTCGTGACGGCGCCGCGCGACGGCGCCGAGATGATCGGCCTGCTGCGCGCCGCCCTCGCGCACACGACCGGGCCGTTCGCCATCCGCTACCCGCGCGACAAGGCGCCGACCGAGCCGCCGCCCGCGGCGGAAGTGACCGCCGTGCCGTTCGGGACGTGGGAGGTGCTGCGCCGCGGCAAGAGCGGCATCGCCCTCCTGCCGGTGGGCGCGATGTGCGTCCCGGCCATGCAGACGGCGGAGACGCTGGCGGCCGAGGGGCTGGACGTGTCGGTCGTGAATTGCCGCTTCCTCAAGCCGGTGGACCGCGCCACGCTCGACGCGCTGCTGCGCGACCACCGCGTCCTGGTGACCGTGGAGGACGGCGTGGTCACCAACGGCTTCGGCGCCTACCTCGGGGAGATCGTGCGGGACATCGCGCCCGAGGTGCGCGTGGTCGCCATCGGCGCGCCGGACCGCACGTTCGAGCACGCGCCGCGGGCCAAGCAGCTCGAGGCGGCCGGGCTCAGCGCGGCCGGCATCGCGGCGCGCGTCCGGGCGCTGCACGCGGAGGAAGCCGCACTGCCCTCATGAACGTCGGTCTGGTCGGGAACCGCCGCTACCAGGCGATGGACCAGATCCTCGACGCCCTCAAGGCCGAGGCGCCGAAGCTGGGGGTCGAGCTGTTTCTCGAGTCGAAGCTGGGCGCGGCGGCGCCGGGGACGGGCGCGAAGGGCGCTGGACGGCGCGCCGCTCGACGTCCTGATCAGCCTCGGCGGCGACGGCACCCTGCTGCGGGGCGCCCGGATCGCCTGCCAGCGCGGCATTCCCATCCTCGGCGTCAACCTCGGCCGGCTCGGCTTCCTGGCCGCCGCGGGGCCCGGCGCGGCGGTGGACACCCTGCGGCGCGTCGTGAGCGGGGCGTACACCATCGAGTCGCGCCTCGCGCTGACCGCGCAGGTGGGCGCGGCCGGCGCCGAATGCCTCGCCGTCAACGACGTGGTGATCCACAAGGGCGGCATCGCCCGGATCATCCGGCTCTCGGTCGTGGTGGACGGGCAGGAGGTCGGCATCTACTCGGGCGACGGCATCATCGTCGCCACGCCCACCGGCTCCACGGCGTACTCGATGTCGGCGGGCGGCCCCATCGTCGTGCCGGGCGTGGACGCCCTCGTGATCACGGCCATCTGCCCGCACACCCTCGCGGTGCGGCCGCTGGTCGTCTCGGCCAGCGCCACGCTCGTGCTCCGCGTCCTGGATCCCGTGCCGGCGCCCGAGGAGCTGCTGGTCTCGATCGACGGCCAGGTGACCGCGAAGCTCGCGCCCCAGCAGGAAGTGACGGTCGTCCGGGCCGCCCAGCCGGTGCTGCTCGCGCGCGCCGACGCCGAGTCGTTCTTCGTGCGGCTGCGGGCCAAACTGCAGTGGGGCGACCTCTCGGACCGCCAGGGCTGAGGCGGGCGCGCATGGACATGCACGGTCGCTCCGCCTCGCCATCGAGCCTCGCAACTCCTCTCTCGCAACTGGTCTTTGCCGTCGTGCTGACCGAGCTGCGGGTCCGTGACGTCGCCGTCATCGCCGACGCCGCGGCTCGAGCTGGCGGCCCGGGCTCAACGTCCTGACCGGGCGAAACGGGCGCGGGCAAGTCGCTGCTGGTGGACGCGCTGGCCCTGCTGCTCGGCGAGCGCGCCAGCGCCGACCTGGTGCGCACCGGCGCGGCGCGGGCGTCGGTCGAGGGCGCGTTCGACGTGGCGGGCGAGCAAGGCGCTCGCCGCCGCCGCTCGCCGAGCACGGTCTCGAGCCCGACGGACGGCCAGCTGGTCCTCAAGCGCGAGGTGGCCGTCTCCGGGCGCAGCCGCGCGTGGGTCAACGGCAGCCCGGTCACGGTGGGCGTGCTGGCGGACATCGGCCGGCGGCTCGTGGACCTGCACGGCCAGCACGAGACCCAGTCGCTGCTCCAGCCCGAGGCGCAGCGCGACATCCTCGACGCCTTGCGGCGACGCGGTGACCGAGGCCGCGGCCGTCGCGGGAAGCGTACGACGCGTGCCAGCGCCTGCTGGAGGAGCAGCGCGCCCTGGAGGCGCGGCGCTCGGAGGCGCGCACGCCGGGCCGACTACCTGCGCCACGTCGCCGAGGAGATCGAGCGCGCCAAGCCGAAGGCCGGAGAGCTGGAGCAGCTGGAGACCGAGGTCGCGGCGGCTGGGCCACGCCGAGGAGCTGGGCCGCGTGGCGGAGGAGCTGGCGCAGCTCCTGGACGGCGACGACCGGGCGGCGAGCGCGGCGCTGGGGCACGCGTCGCGACTGGTGGCGGCGCTGGAGCGCATCGACCCCGAAGGCGCGGCCGGCTGGCGCGAGATGCTGGAGGCGGCGTGCTCAACGCCCAGGAGCTGGCGCGCGGCCGTGGGCGTCTACCGCGAGGGTGTGGAGGTCGATCCGGCCCGGCTGGCCGTCCGTCGAGCGGCGGCGCGACGTGCTGTTCCGCGCTCGATCAGAAGTACGGCCCGGGGCTCGAGCGGGTCATCGCGAGCCGGCGAGGAGGCGCGCCGCGAGCTGGGGCTGCTCGACACGGCCGACACCGACCTGGCGGCGCTGAGCCGCCGGCTGCGAGGAGGCGCGGGCCGCGCTCGCCGAGACGCTGCCGCGCGCTCACGGCGAAGCGGACGGCGGCGGCCCGCAAGCTGGCGCGCGCCGTGACGGCGCGCCTCGCCGGACTCGGCATGCCGGACGGCGTGCTCCGGGTGGCGCTGACGCCGCTGGAGGCGCCGGCGCGCTGCGGGCGCCGAGGGCGTGGAGTTCATGGTGCAGCTCAACCCGGGCATGGACGAGCGGCCGCTGGCGCGCGCCGCGTCGGGCGGCGAGCTGTCGCGCATCATGCTGGCGCTGAAGGGCGAGCTGGCGCGGCACGACGCGGTGCCGACGCTGGTGTTCGACGAGGTGGACCAGGGCGTGGGCGGCCACGTGGCGGGGCGGGTGGCGGAGTCGCTGAGCGGCGTGGCGGCCCGGCACCAGGTGCGTCGTCATCACCCACCTGCCGCAGGTCGCCGCGGCCGCGACGCATCACCTGGTGGTGGCGAAGGCCGCGTCGGGCGGCATCGCCCAGACCGACGTCACGCGTGGTGGAAGGCACGGAGCGGGTGGAGGAGATCGCCCGGATGCTGGGCGGCGATACCTCACCCGCCACGGCGCGCCGTCACGCGGAGGAGCTCCTCAAGCGGGAAGGCGCCGGCGTGAAGTAGGCTGCTTACTTGAACAGCGTGAAGAACGCCCTGAAGCTGACGTGGAATACGCTCGCCTGCGGCACCCGCCCACCCGCGTCCCCAGATCGTGTTGTCGTACCCGACGCTGACGCTGTAAGGCAGTGACGCCCGCCCCTTGGTGTAGCGATCCAAAGTCAGGAACGTCACTTCGGCGCCGAGCCGCATCCAGCGCATCGCCGTCCCCTCGTCCAGCACGTTCGCCGGCAGGCCCACCCGCAGCTCGTCGGTGGGGTTCACGTAGCTGTGGCGCGTCGTGCCCTGGTTGAAGTACCCGTAGGCCACCCGGACCGAGAAGGCGTCGTCCAGCATCCAGGTGGGGTCCACGTCGAGCGCGAGGTACGGCGCGCTCTGGCGCTTGATCTCGGCCACCTGGGTCAGGAGCGCGATGGGGAGGTCGGGCGGCGTCACGCGCATCGGGATCTGGTCGGTGGCGGAGCCGCCGGCGCGTGCCACGGCGTGGACCAGGAAGTTGCTGTTCAGGATGACGTCGTTGGCAAGCGCGGCCTCGAGACCGAATTCGTGGGTTCCCGTCCCGAGGTCGAGGAAGTTGCTGGCGGACGGCGCCTGGCCGGTGGGGAACCGCGTGGTGACGATGATCTGGCCCCGGTAGCGCCCGCCTTCGGCGAACTGATACGTCGCGTGGGCGGTGATGTCGCCGATGCCGGTCCGGACGATGGTCGCGAAGCTGTCGATGCCGATGCCCAGGGCGGGGTCCTCGAACAGCCGCTCGAGGTCGGCGGTCTGCAGGGCGGTGGAGTCCGGCAGCGGGAGCGGCGCGGAGAGCTGCGGCAGGGTGTCGCCGAGCGCCGCGTACTGCGCCGCAAGCGCCAGGTAGGTCGAGTCGGCCGTCGAGAGATTCGTGGACAGGTTCTTGGCGCCGGGGGTGGCGCCCCTCGGCAGGAACGGGGCGTAGCTGACGTCGAGGAACGGCCGCAGCGCGGCGATGGTCGCGAGCGCCTGTGCGCGCAGGCCGGCCGGCCCGCTCGTGGCCTGGGTCTGGAGCGCCGCCAGCGCCGCGCCCATCTGCTGCCGGAAGGCGGAGACCGTCGTCGAGTCGAGGTAGCCCGGGGTTCCACCCCACGTTGCCTTCCGCAGGGCCGCGGTGTCCATCTGGAAGCTGGCGTCCACCCGGCTCCGCACGATCGGCACCGTGACGCCGATGGCGAGGCGCCGGGTGAGCCCGTACTCGAGACCGATGGGCATCGTCCGCACGCTGGCGGTGAGCGCGATCAGCGGGTGGCCGAGGTTGAGCGTGAAGCCGGCGCCGGCCGCCGCGCGAAGCGTATCCTGCAGCGGCTGCAGGAAGGGCAGGGTGGCCACGCCTAGCGAGTCGGATGCGTAGTCGGCCGTGAGGGGCACCAGGCCCGTGGCGTTGGGGTCCCAGCGGTGGTCCCAGCTCGACCAGACGGGCGTGAAGTCGAGCCGCAGCTGGCCGCGGGCCAGGGGCGTGGCGAACTCGGTCTGCGCCGCGAGCGGAACGGCAATCAGGGCGCTGATGGCGAGGACGGCGATGGCGGCGAGCCGGCTGGCGCGGGGCATGAGCGGCGTCAAGTCTAGCTACGCTCCGGCGGCGATGTCCAGCAGGCGGGGATCGTGACGAGGCTGGCGGCATGAATGCGGACCAGTACCCCTCGCAGGTGTCTTTGAGCCAAGGGCTCCGAAACGCATCGGGCGGTCACCCGGAGGTGGCCGCCCGATGGGCGTCAACGGCGAGCGCGGCGTCAGGGAGGCGTCAGCGTCGCGCCGTACTTGGCGTCGATCGCGCCGACGAACAGGTCGGCGATCAGCTTGTGCGACGCGCTCGAGGGATGGAAGCCGTCGAGCGAGATGAACGTGCCGAACAGCGGGCCGGTACCGGCGAGGTTCGGGATCGGCGGGATGGAATCCGCCGCCACGAGCACCGCCAGCGCGCTGTCGAGGTTCACGAGCGCCCAGCTGTGGGCGGTCGCTACCGCGGAGATCTTGGCGTTGAACGCGGTGACCCGCGCCGCGATGGTGGCCATGGCCGCCACGGTCACGACCGGACCGGTCGGATTGGTGCCCGCCAGGGTCGTCGTGGTCGCCGACGCCGGTGCCACAGTTGAGGCTCGCGCCCGCCGCCGGCGGCCAGCGTGCCCGCGATGGTGGCCGTGCCGGGAGGCCGACCGCCATCAGGTCGCCGACGCCGCCGGAGGCCGACGGCGCGCAGCTCAGGTCCACCGTGAACGCGGCGAGTTGAACGGCGGCGTCGCCGGAATGCCCGGGCACGCGCCGGTCTTCAGGCAGAAGAACACCACGCCCCTCGTGAGGAACGGGATGTTGCCCACGTTCGGCACGTTGGCCACGGCCACCTTGGCCCCGGTCGCCGACGAGCGCGCGTCGCCAGGGAATCGTACTGGCGCCTGGAAGTGCGCCAGCGGCGTCAGCAGCGTGGTATCGCCGGTGGTCGCCGCGTGCAGCGCGTCGTTCGCGCCCAGCTCGACCGTCACGAACGTCGGCTTGGCCTCGTCCAGGATGTCCACCGGGCTCCGGCTGCCGGTGATGAACTGCGCCGCCAGGAGCGAGTCCGTGGCCGGAACGAGCAGCTCGGAGATGTGCAGCGCCTGCCCGACCTTCATGCTCGGCACGCCGAGGTTGTTGTAGTAGTTCTGCCGCGGCGGGACGTTGTTCGGATCGATCAGGCCGCAGGTCGTGGACGTGCTCCCCGTACCCACGCCGAGCGCCCGTCAGCGGATTGGTGTACGGCGGGGGGCAGCCGGGTTTCTTGAAGCCCGGATAGAACCAGTTCGCGTTGGGCGAGAGGCCCATCGCCTTGGCCAGCAGGACGGGTAGGCACGGCTCTGCGTGCTGTCGCTGATGCCGCCCGACTGCACGCCGGCGCTGATGCTGGTGCCGAGGGCGATGTAGTTGGCGAACATAGCGCCGCCCGACGGCGTGCCGAGCGGACCCATCTTCTGGTTGTCGACGAGACTGCTGCACCCGGCCAGGAGCGGCAGAGCCAGCGCGGCGAGTGCGAATCGTGAGAAGCGCATAGGACGCGGCTCCATGGGTTAGAGCCCCAGCGCCAAGCTGGCGCCGAAGAGGTTCGCCTTGAAACTGTAAAGGCCGGTGTTCATCGCCGCCGTGGGTGCGCCCCCGGCCGGCGGGTCCACCAGGCGGCCGCGCCGGTCCTGCTGCTGCAGGTACTGGTACCCGAGGTCGAGCCGCAGCTGCGGCAGCAGCTTGATGCCCACGCCCAGCGTGCCCTCCACCCGGTTGCCTTCGGGCAGGAGCGGCGTCACGGACTCGTCGGGCGACGCGCCGTTGTGGCGCAGCGCGCCGGCGCGGATCGCGAGGGTGGGCGTGGCCTGCCAGTCGAGGCCGACGCGGAAGGCGTCGGTGTTGCCGTAGTTCTCGGCGGACGTTGATCGAGGGCGCGATCTTGAGGGTCAGCTCAGCGTCTTGAACGACGACCAGTTGGTATGCTGCCAGTCCGCCAGCACCGTCAGGTTGTCCATCACCTTGTACGCGACACCGGCAACGAACTGCCAGGGCATCGTGATGGACGTGCTGGCGCTCTGGTTGGAGAGCAGGGAGTCGAAGCGCCGGGAAGAGGATCAGGTCGAGCGGAGTCCCTGCCGGGCACGCCGAACGGATTGCCGGCCGCCATGGTGATGCCCGGTCGCGACCTGCGTGAAGCTCGCCGTCCCGGTGTAGTTGATCTTCACCTGGCTCAGGTACCGGGCGCCGAAGCTCAGCCGGTCGGTCGCCTTGAACATCACGCCGATGTGGTAGCCCCAGCCGTTGCCGCTCACGTCGAAGGCCGCGTCGGCGAAGTCGGTCCCGGTGGGCACGCCGAGCATGCCGAGGGAGACGGTCATGTATCGTTCGGCGCGGGCTGGCCCGTGGGGATTACTTCGCCGACGGTCGAAGCGTCCATCCGCCGGTGCACCTGCGCGGAGGAGTGCACGTACACGGGACCGCCGCCGATCTGGAGCTTCGGCGTGACGGCCCACGCGATCGTGGGCTGCACGTAGATGCTGGCGATCGTCGTCTTGTAGGCCAGGAACCGGCCCGGCGACGTCGTCGGCCAGTCGGTGGTCAGGCCGTAGGGCGCGTACACGCCGAGGCCGACCGCGACGCGCGGGCTGAGCTGATAGGTGGCAGTAGCCCGCCGGCACCGGGAAGGTGTGCTTCTGGAGATCGGTCTGAACGCGGGAGGCACTGTCGGTGTAGTTCCCCGTCGGTGCGATCAGCGTGAGGTTGCCCTCGATGTTGAACCGTGTCGTGCTCCCGAGGATCCCCGCGGGATTGAAGAACACGGCGCTTCCGCCGCTGCACGGCGCGGCGACGCCCGTGGCGCCGCGGGCCATGGTGCAGGCGTCATGCTCATACACCGAGAACCCCTGCGCCTTGGCGCTCGGCACGAGGATGGTCGCGGCCAGCAAGGTGGCCGCACACGCTACGGCGAATCGCCGCATGGTGCCCTCCAACAGGCGTGATGGACCCACGGAATCTGACGAAGTTACGCGGGTGTTACAGTCGCACGTGAGGCTACGGATCACGATGGGATTTGTCAATGATTTCGCGGCGAAGAGCTTGACGATCAACGGCCGGGAAGCCTAGGTTCCCGGTCGGAATTGCGGGAATAGCTCAGTTGGTAGAGCACAACCTTGCCAAGGTTGGGGTCGCGGGTTCGAGTCCCGTTTCCCGCTCTCGGCCCGGGTGGCGAAATGGCAAACGCAGGGGACTTAAAATCCCCAGGGGGCAACCCCGTGCGGGTTCGAGTCCCGCCCCGGGCATCTCGGCACCGCGTCAACAGGTAGCCCCCACTGCGGCCTCGTCGTCGGAATCCTCACCTGCGCTTCGTGGACTTCTTTCCGCCTGAGCTATTGAGAGCGACGGCCGCGCGGATGAGCGCCTTGAACGCGGTCTCGTCGATCTTCTCACCCTCGTGAATGTCGATCGCGCGCCTGACGTTCCCCTCGAGGCTCGAGTTGAAGAGCCTGGCCGGGTCCTTCAAGGAAGCGCCCTTGAAGAAGGTCAGCTTCACGACCGCCTTGTACGACTCTCCCGTGCAGATGCCCCCGTCATGTGACCACACCGGGTTCATCCACTTCCACTCCTCCACAACGCCAGGGTCGGACGCCCGGATGAGGGCGCGCATCCTCGCCAGTGTCTCGCCCCGCCAGTCCTGCAACTCGGCGATCCTCCCGCTGATCAGCTTGGAGGCCGCCGTGCCCGCTGCCTTTGGTTGACGCTTCATTCTTGGCCTCTAGCCCCAGGTGAGCTGGGTGAGCTGGATCAGGTTGCCGCAGGTGTCGTCCAGGATCGCGATGATGGAGCCCGTCACGGGCGTGACCGGCTTGGTGAACTTCACGCCCTTGGCGGCCAGGCGGTCGTGCTCGGCCTGCGCGTCCTTCACGATGAACTGGATCGCCGGCCGACCCTGACTGCGGATCGCTTCCTGGTAGGTCTTTCCGACGGGGTTGGCGTTGGATTCCAGCAGGAGCTCCACGCCCTCCGGGTCCTCGACCGAGACGACCGTCAGCCAGCGGTAGCTCCCCTGGGAGAAATCGCTCTTCTTCTGAAAGCCGAGCTTGTCCGTGTAGAACTTCAGCGCCTTCTCCTGGTCGTCAACGTACAGGCCGGTCCACTTGATGCGCATCGCTCCCTCCTGGTTGTGGTTCACACCGCTTCGTCGCCGTGTCCGAGGCGCTCAACCCACCTCGGCCGGCTCAGGGCATCTTCGCGAGCAGGGCGTCGAGCTTCCCGCCCATCAGCTTCCAGCCGTAGCGCGCCCCACCGAAGTTCCGCTTCTGGTCGGGCTTGAATCCCGACTGCACGATGAACAGCCTCGTGCCCGACGCCGTGGGCGTGAGCGTGAAGGTCACGACGGTGTCCATCTCGCCGACGCTCCACGCGTAACTGAGCTTCCTGGGGGCGTCGATCTCTCGGATCCGGCCATGCACGATGCCGTCCCACCCGGGCTGCGGTTGCGCCGTGAAGGTGAACGCGGCCCCCGGCTCGGGCTTGAAATCGAGGACGGGCAGGAGCCACTCCGCGAGCAGCGCGGGCTCGGTGAGCGCGCGCCACACCTTCTCCGGCCCATGCGGCAGATCGAGCTCGAACGCGATGGCTTCGCTCTGCGACGGGGCCGTCTTGTCGGCGAGCATCATCGGTCCATTTTCTCCAGCAACCGTTCCAGGCGACCGACCCGCTCCGTCCAGAAGGCGCGGTAGTGCGCGATCCAGTCGACGAGCGGCTTCATCCCGCGCGGCTCCACCCGGTAGTAGACACAGCGCCCCTCCCGCCGGCCGGTCACCAGGCCGGCTTCCTTCAGGGCGGCGAGGTGTTGCGAGACCGCCGGCTGCGAGATGTCGAACCGCGCCGTGAGGGCCTTCACCGCCGCCTCGCCATGCGTGAGTGACTCGAAGATCGCCCGGCGGCTGGGGTCCGCCAGCGCCTGGAAGATCCTGTTTTCGACCACGGCCGCGCTCTGCACGCCACAAGCATAAGCGACGGCTTATGGCTTGTCAAGCGCGCGGACCGGGCCGCGGGATCGGCGGGGCAGGGGCCTTATCATTCATGCCGGTCCCAACCGCTCCGCCCCGCCGCGGGGGCGGTGTCGAATTCGGGCTCTCCCGAACGACTACCTGTCGTCCCAGCCACGTTCCACACCACTCGGAGGGAGCCATGAAGTACCTGTGCCTGATCTACGATGACGAGAAGAAGCTGGGCGCCAGGCCCAAGGGTGAGGTGGACACCATGCACGGTGAGTACATGGCCTACACGAAGGACATTCGGAGGAGCGGCCATTACGTCGCGGGGGAGGCGCTGCAGTCCGTGCAGGCGGCGACGACCATCCGGGTCCGCAACGGGAAGATGTCCACAACCGACGGTCCGTTCGCGGAGACGAAGGAGCAGCTCGGCGGGTTCTACCTCATAGAGGCGCGGGACCTCAACGAGGCGATTCAAGTCGGGGCCCGGATCCCGTCCGTGCGGACGGGCAGCATCGAGGTGCGTCCGATTCGCGTCATGGACTTCTAGCAAGAGGGCGGTCCGGGTGAGCGAGGATTCGGCCGAACGTGCGCGCGACGCGGTGGAAACCGTCTACCGCTCCGACTCGCGCCGCGTCCTCGCCACCCTGATCCGCCTGCTCGGCGACTTCGACCTGGCCGAGGAGGCGCTGCACGACGCGTTCGCGGCGGCGCTGGAGCAGTGGCCGCGCGACGGCGTGCCGGACAATCCCGCGCGCCTGGCTCGTGTCGGCCGGGCGCTTCAAGGCGATCGACGCGCTGCGGCGGCGCGCGCGCTTCGACGCGTCGACCAGACCGAGCTGGCCGAGCGCCTCGACGCGGGCGACGCGGACGGCCTGGGCGAGGATCGCATCGAGGACGACCGGCTGCGGCTGATCTTCACCTGCTGCCACCCGGCGCTCGCCGCCCGACGCGCAGGTGGCGCTCACCCTGCGCGAGGTCTGCGGCCTCACCACCGAGGAGATCGCGCAGCGCGTTCCTCACCGCTCCGCCCACGGTGGCGCAGCGCATCGTGCGCGCCAAGGCGAAGATCCGCGACGCGCGGATCCCGTACCAGGTGCCGTCGCCGCGCCGAGCTGCCGGATCGGCTCGACGCGCGTGCTGCGCGTGATCTACCTCGTGTTCAACGAGGGCTACTCCGCCTCGTCGGGCGACCGCCTCACGCGGCCGACCTGTCGGGCGAGGCGATCCGCCTGGGCGGCTGCTGGTCGAGCTGCTGCCGGAGCCGGAAGCCTTGGGGCTGCTGGCGCTGATGCTGCTGCACGAGTCGCGGCGCGCCGCGCGGACCACGCCGGCGGGCGACCTGATCCTGCTGGAGGACCAGGACCGCTCGCTCTGGGACCGGGCGCAGATCGCGGAAGGGCGTGGCGCTGGTGGAGCGGGCGCTCGGCTCGCACCGGTTCGGTGCCGTACACGTTGCAGGCCGCCATCGCGGCCGTGCACGCGGAGGCGCCGACCGCGGCCGCCACCGACTGGGGGCAGATCGTCGGCCTCTACGACGTGCTGCTCCGGGCCGACCCCTCGCCGGTCGTCGAGCTCAACCGCGCGGTGGCGGTCGCGATGCGCGACGGCCCCGCGGCCGGGCTATCGCTGGTCGACGCGCTCCTCGCGCGCGGCGAGCTGGCCGACTACCACCTGGCGCATTCGGCGCGCGCCGAGCTGTGCCGCCGGCTGGGGCGGACGCGGAAGCCCGCGCGGCCTACCGAGCGGGCGCTGGGACTGGCGCGGCAGGAGCCGGAGCGCCGCCTCATCGAGCGGCGGCTGGCCGACCTGGGCGGGTGAGCGGCTTGCGGCGGTCGCCCGGCCGGCCGTAACATCCCGCCTCCATGGCAAGCGACGACGCCGGCGCCTCGCGCGAACCCGCGCGGTACTTCCGCACGCTGCTCCTCACCTGGCTGGCGGGCGCGATCCTGATCGACGCGTACCTCGGCGTCACGGAGGTGGTCGTCCTGCGGCTCGCCACCCTGGGCGAGCTGTTCCAGTGGGACGCCTCCAACGTCATGGGCGCCGTCGCGTTCAGCGGCGGCCTCGGCGTGGAGCTGTTCGGACTCGTCCTTCACCTCGCCGTGAGCCTGGTCTGGGCGGCGATCTTCCTCGCGCTGCGTGCGCGCCTCGCCGTGGTCCAGAGGCCGGCCCTTCGCCACGGGGGCCGTGTTCGGCCTCGCCGTCTGGGCGATCATGCGCTTCGTCGTGGTGCCCGTGGGCCACGCCCAGTTCGGGCCCTACACCGCCGTGACGCTCGCCAACGTGCTGGTCGGCCACGTGCTGTTCTTCGGCGTCCCCGTGGCGCTGGTCGCCCGGCGGGCCTCGCCCTGATACCATTCGTGCGGCCTCGCCGTCTCCGGGCCGCCCCATTCGACCGGCCGTTCGTCATGCTCGACGCGTTCGCGCTCGCGGAGGACCTCGTGCACTCTCGCCGCCTCGCCTTGCCGCTCGTGCTGTTCGCTCTCCTCGCCGGCTCGACGGTCCGGGCGCAGGAGCCCTACGACTCGACCGCCTTCCGGGCGCTGACCTGGCGGGAGATCGGCATCTTCCGCGGCGGCCGCGCCGTGGCGGCGGCGGGCTCGGCCAGCCGCCACGACGAGTACTGGATGGGCACGACGGGCGGCGGCGTGTTCAAGACGACCGACGGCGGCAACACGTGGGCGGCGGCGTCGGACAAGTACTTCGGCGGGACCATCGGCGCCATCGCGGTGAGCGAGTCCAATCCCGGACGTCGTGTACGTCGGCACGGGCGAGTACCCGCTTCGCGGCAACGTGTCGCGCGGCGACGGCGTGTACAAGCACCACCGACGGCGGGAGGACCTGGACCTCGCTGGGGCTCGCCGCCACGCGGCAGATCTCGCAAGATCCGGGTGCACCCGACCAATCCGGACATCGCCTACGTCGCGGCGCTGGGCCATGCCTTCGGCCCCAACCCCGAGCGCGGCATCTACAAGACCACCGACGGCGGGAAGACGTGGACGCAGGTGCTGTTCCGGACGACTCGACCGGCGCGTCGGACCTGGCGATGGATCCCGTCGAACCCCGACGTGCTGTACGCCGCCTTCTGGCAGGTCGAGCGGACGCCGTGGGGCCTCACCAGCGGCGGGCCGCGGCAGCGGCATCTTCAAGACCACCGACGCCGGGCGCGCACTGGACCGAGCTGACGCGGCAACCCGGGCCTGCCGACGGGCCTGTGGGGCAACGTCGGGCTCACGGTCTCGCCGGCGAAGCCGTCGCGCGTGTGGGCCATCATCGAGGCCGACTCGGGCGGCGTGTACCGCTCCGACGACGGCGGCGCCACCTGGACGCTGGGTGAACCGGGACCACAAGCTCCGCCAGCGCGCCTGGTACTACATGCGCATCTTCGCCGACCCGAAGGACACGCAACGTGGTGTGGGCCGTGAACACCGGCCTGTACCGTTCGAAGGACGGCGGGCGGACCTTCGACCACCTGCCCGATCCGCACGGCGACAACCACGACCTGTGGATCGCGCCGAACGATCCGCAGCGCATGATCGAGTCGAACGACGGCGGCGCGAACGTCTCCACCAACGGCGGCAAGACCTGGACCGACCAGGACTACGCCACCGCGCAGTTCTATCACGTCGTCACGACCAACCACTTCCCCTACCGGGTGTGCGGCGCGCAGCAGGACAACACGGGCGTGTGCGGGCCGAGCCGCTGGCCGGGCGGGATCACGCGCGCCCAGTGGTACGACGTCGGCGGGGAGTCGGGCTACATCGTGGCGCGACCCGACTCGGCCGACATCACCTACGGCGGCGACAACAGCGGCTTCCTGGCGCGGGTGGACCACCGCACCGGCTTCTGGCGCGCAGGTCACGCCCTGGCCCGACGACCCGGACGGCCACCCGGCCTCGGAGGGCAAGTACCGGATCCAGTGGACGGCGCCGCTGCTGCTCTCGCCGCACGACCCGAACACGCTGTACGCGGGCGCCAACGTGCTGTTCAAGACCACCAACGGCGGCCAGACGCTGGACCGTGATCTCGCCCGACCTCACGCGGCACGATCCCGTCCACGCTCGGGCCGGCGGGCGGCCCCATCACCCTCGACCAGACCACGGCCGAGTACTACGGGACCATCTTCGCCCTCGCCGAGTCGCCGCTGGCGCGCGGCACGATCTGGACCGGCTCCGACGACGGCCTGATCCACCTCACCCGCGAACGGCGGGGTCACCTGGACCGACGTGACGCCGAAGGACCTGCCGGCGTTCACGCGGATCTCGATCATCGAGGCGTCGCACTTCGCGCCGGGCACCGCCTACGTGGCGGCGAACCGCTACCAGCTCGATGACCCCTCGCCGATCATCCTCAAGACCACCGACTACGGGCGCAGCTGGAGCCGCATCGTCGCGGGGATCCCGGCCACCGAGTTCGTGCGCACGGTGCGCGAGGATCCGGGCAAGGCCGGCCTCCTGTTCGCGGGCACCGAGCGCGGCGTGTGGGTCTCGTTCGACGACGGCGGCCACTGGCAGTCGCTGCGCCGCAACCTCCCGATCGTGCCGGTGCACGACCTCGCATTGAAGGACGGCGACCTCATCGCCGCCACGCACGGGCGATCGTTCTGGATCCTGGACGACATCACGCCCCTCGAGACGCTCACGCCGGCCGTGGCGGCGGAGGACGCCCATCTCTTCCCGGTGCGCGATCCCTATCGCGTGGATTGGGGCGGCTCCGACGCCGGCACCGACGCGCACCCGGTGGGGAAGAACCCGGCGAGCGGCGCGATCATCCAGTACCTCCTGAAGACCGCGGGCCAGGAGGTGACGCTCACCGTCCTGGACTCGGCCGGCCACGTGGTCCGGCGTTTCACGAGCCGCCAGGACTCGATCACCGCCGCCGATTCGACGCGCGGCGCCGGCGCCCTCAAGGCGCGCCGCGACAGCCTGACCAGGGCCGGCCTCGACAGCGTGAAGGTGGACAGCATCCTCGGCGACACCACGAAGGACGAGGACAAGCCGTGGCCGCACCGGCCGCCGGCGCTGCCGCGCCTCCCCGACAAGGCGGGACTCAACCGCTTCGCCTGGAACCTGCACTACGACGGCCCCGCGGTGTTCTGGGGCATGTCGGACATCGGGACTGACGGGCCGGTGGCGCTGCCGGGCCGCTATCGCGTGCGCTTGGAGACGGGCGGGCATACCTACGAGCAGACGTTCCGGCTCAAGGTGGACCCGCGCTCGCGCGTCACGCCTGGCGCGCTCAGGGAGCAGTTTGCGTTTCTCGAGCGCATTCGCGACACCGTGAACGCCGTCACCACTGCCATCCTCCGCGAGCGCAACGTCCGCGCGCAGATCGAGGACCGCGTGCGCGCCTTGCCGTCCGGAGCGGCGGCCCTCGGACCGGCGCAGGCGCTCGCCATGCGGCTGGCCGACCTGGAGGATTCGCTCTACCAGGTGCGGCTCCAGGCCGACGAGGACAACCTGGTCTATGCCTCGCGGCCCATCGAGCGGATCAGCTCGCTCTTCTACGTCGTCGGCGGCGGCGACGCGCGCCCCACCCGGCCGTCCTACGACGTGTTCGATCTGTTCGCGCCCGACGTGCAGCGCGGCCTCCAGGCGCTGGCGGCGGCGATGCGCACCTCGCTGCCGGAGGTGAACGCGGCGCTCACGGCGGCGGGCCAGGCGCCGGTGGTGCCCGCCGCCGCGGAGCTGCGGCCGCCGCGGCCGGTGGACTAGCCGAGGTGCTCCTCAGGCCGCCGTTCGAGAACTGGTACCTGCGTGCCTGGGGCGTGCGACGGGTGTGGGGTCGGCTCGCGCTGCCCGACGGCGTGATTCGCACCTTTCTCGCGGCGCCGTACGACCTGACGCCGGACTTCGCGGAGCCGCCGCCGTGGACGCGTCGGGCGCACGAGCATCCGCGGTACGCGCGCTTCTGCTACGCCCTGGCGCGCGCCACCGGCGCCAGGCGCATCCTCGAGGTGGGGTCGAGCAGCGGCGGCACGACGACCGGCTGGGCCCGTGCGCTCGCCGAGGCGGCGGCGGAGGGTGCCGACGTGCGGCTCGAGTGCGTGGACGACGATTCGTACCAGCCCGGGCGTGTACCCGGCGTCCACGGCGCCGAACGTGCGGCGCGCGGGCCTCGCCCTCGACCGGGTCACCTTCCACTGCGGGCCCTCGACGACCCTGCTGCCGCGCCTCGCGCGCGAGCGCCCGACCTGGTTCGACGTGTACCTGGTGGATGCCGGGCACACGTACGAGGCGGCGCTCGCCGACCTGGAGAACGGCCTGCCGGCGGTGCGCGCCGGCGGCCTCATCGCGGTGCACGACGTGGATCGCGCGCAGCGGATGCCCGAAGCCACGCGGGAGCATCCCGCGCCGGTCTACGAGGCGGTCGAGCAGTTCACGCGCACGCACGGCTTCGCGAGCTGCATCGTCGGGTTCGTCCGCAAGCATCTGGCGATCGTGCAGGTGCGCGGCTAGGCGGCGGCCGGGACGCACACGGCCCGCCGGGCCCGGGCCCTCGTTACTCCGGCCCCACCGTTGCTATCTTCATGCAGCCCATGTCCATCGATACCATAGCGGTGCTCGTCGTGGTGGTCCTCGTCCTGGCCGCCACCCTGCCCATCGTCTGGTACCAGGTGCGCAAGGACCGCAAGGCCAAGGCCCTGGTGTCCGAGGCGCATGCGCTCGGAAGCCACGAAACCGTCTCGCTGCATCCGCGCGTGGACGAGGGCCTGTGCATCGGGTGCGGCGAGTGCGTGAAGGGCTGCCCCGAGCAGGACGTGCTCACCACCCTACGCAACAAGGCGACCGTGGCGCACGCCGTGGAATGCGTCGGCCATGGCATCTGCGAGCGGGTCTGCCCGGTCGGCGCCATCACCCTGGTCATCGGCACGGAGAAGCGCGGCGCCGAGATCCCGCGCCTCAACGAGTTCTTCGAGACGAACCTGCCGGGCCTGTACGTGGTGGGGGAGCTGGGCGGCATGGGCCTGATCCGCAACGCCGTGTGGCAGGCCACCCAGGCGGTGCAGCACGTGGCCGAGAACGCCGCGCGCGGCGCGGGACTCGACGTGCTGATCGTGGGCGCCGGACCCGCCGGCCTGGCCGCGGCGCTGGTGGCGCAGCAGCTGCGCCTCAAGTTCCGCGTCATCGAGCAGGAGACGCTGGGCGGCTCCATCCTCCACTACCCGCGCAAGAAGCTGGTGATGACCCACCCGGTGAACCTGCCGGGTGTGGGGGAGATCCCGTTCCGCGAAGTCGAGAAAGAGCCGCTGCTCGATTTCTGGCTGCAGACCCTGGGCAAGAAGGGCATCACGGTCGAGGAAGGCGTGCGGCTGGAGCGCGTGGAGCGTCACAACGGCGGGTTCCAGGCCCAGACGTCCGCCGGCCCCATCGGCGCCGCCCGCGTGATCCTCGCGCTGGGGCGCCGCGGCACCCCACGCCGGCTGGAGGTGCCCGGCGAGGACCTCAGCAAAGTGGCCTACCGTCTCATCGAGCCCGAGTCCTACGACGGGCAGCACGTGGTCGTCGTGGGCGGGGGCAGCTCGGCCCTCGAGGCGGCCATGGCGCTCGCCGAGCGGCCCCGCTCCCGGGTGACGCTGTGCCATCGCCGCTCCGAGTTCACCGGCGCCCGTGCCGCCCTGATCCAGCGGGTGCAGCTGCTCGAGAAGGAAGGGATGCTCCAGGTCCTGCGGGAGGCTCGCGTCACTTCCATCACGCGCGACCGTGTGCATTTCGACGTCGGCGGCCAGGCGGCTCAGCGCGAGAACGACTACGTCTTCATCCTGGCCGGCGGGGTGCCGCCCTACGACCTGCTCAAGAAGTCCGGCGTGGACCTCGAGACCAAGTTCGGCACCCCGATCCTGCGCTCCGCCTGACGCTTTCCCCCTGACGACGCCTGCTCACCCGCTGCGCCCCGTCGGGTGGCAGGAGTAGCACCCCGACGCCGTGTAGGAGTAGCCGTTCACCCCGTTGTGATTGCCGTTCGTGGACGCCTGCGGGTGACAACTGCCCGACATGCAGGTGAACACGCTCGGCGTGCCGGCCGTCGGGTGGCAGGTCGTACACGCGATCCCCGAGTGCGTCCCGCTGCTGATCGGGAAGTACAGTGCATCGTGCTGCGGGAACGAGCCCTGAGCGCCCGTCGGGTGGCACGAGAGGCACTGGCTCGCCGTGTACGAGTAGCCCGTGATCCCCGTGTGGATCGGGTCGGTGGCGGCCTGCGCGTGACAGCCGCTCGACATGCAGGTGTACACGTTGGGCGTGCCGGCCGTCGGGTGGCAGGCGGTGCAGGCCTACCACGTGCCGGCGTGCGACCCGCTGTAGATCGGGAAGTACAGCGCGTCGTGCTGGGTGAAGCTCGCCTGCAGGCCGGTCGGGTGGCACGACAGGCACTGGCTCGCCGTGTACGCGTAGCCGGTGATGCCCGTGTGGATCGGGTCGGTGGCGGCCTGCGCGTGACAGCCGCTCGACATGCAGGTGAACACGGTGGGTGAGCCGGCCGTCGGATGGCAGGCGGTGCAGGTGCTCCACGTGCCGGCGTGGCTACCGCTGTAGATCGGGAAGTACAGGGCGTCGTGCTGGGTGAAGCTCGCCTGGTTGCCGGTCGGATGGCACGAGAGGCACTGGCTCGCCGTGTACGCATAGCCGGTGATGCCCGCGTGGATCGGGTCGGTGGCGGCCTGGGCGTGACAGCCGCTCGACATGCAGGTGAACACGTTGGGCGAGCCCGCCGTCGCGTGGCAGGCCGTGCAGGTGCTCCAGGTGCCGGCGTGGCTGCCGCTGTAGATCGGGAAGTAGAGCGCGTCGTGCTGCGTGAAGCTCGCGGGCTGACCCGTCGGATGGCACGAGAGACACTGGCTCGCCGTGTACGCGTAGCCGCTGATGCCCGTGTGGATCGGGTCGGTGGCGGCCTGCGCGTGACAGCCGCTCGACATGCAGGTGAACACGCTGGGCGTGCCGGCCGTCGGGTGGCAGGCCGTGCAGGCGCTCCAGGTGCCGGCGTGCGACTCCGCTGTAGATCGGGAAGTACAGCGCGTCGTGCTGGGTAAAGCTCGCCGGCCCGCCGGTCGGATGGCAGGAGAGGCACTGGGTGGCCACGTAGGAGTACCCGGTCATGCCGGCGTGGATCGGGTCGGTGGCGGCCTGCGCATGGCAACCGCTCGACATGCAGGTGAACACGGTGGACGACGAGGCGCTGGGGTGGCAGGCCGTGCACGAGGTCCAGACCCCGTTGTGCGCGCCGCTGAAGATCGGGAACACGGCGTCGTGCTGGGCGAAGTTGCCGCGGCTCCCGGTGGGGTGGCACTGCAGGCACGCCGACGAGACCCAGCTGTACGCGGCGCCCAGGCCGGTGTGCTCGGCGTTGGTCCGCGCCTGCGCATGGCAGTTGGTGCACGTGAAGGCGGTGAAATCGCTCGCCGTCGGGTGACAGGATGCGCAGTTGCTCCACACGCCGGAGTGCGCGCCGCTGTAGATGCCGAAGATCGCGTCGTGCTGCGAGAACAGCGCGAAGTTCCAGGTGGTGAACTGGTGGCAGGTCTCGCACGTCTGCGAGAAGCCGAGCGCAGCGTGCGACGGGTTGGTCGTGGCCGCGAAGGTGGCCTGGTGGCACGCTACGCACGGCGTGACCGGGCCGCTGAACTGCTGGAAGGCCGCCTGGCGGTGGCAGTCGACGCACTTCAGGGCGGCGTGCACGCCCAGCTCGGGCAGCCGGGTGCGCGCGTGGGCGTCCCGCGCGTCCACCTGCTGCCAGCTCGATTCGTGATGGCACTGCTCGCAGTGCTGGCCCGCGTCGCCGCGGTGCGGGTCCTCGTGGCAGCTCTGGCACTCCCGCGCCACGGTGCGGAAGTCGCGCAGGTTGTGGCACCCCGTGCACGGCGCCACGGCGTGCTGGCCGCGGAGCGGCGTGCCGGTCTTGCGATGGTCGAACATCACGTCGTGCCAGTTGCTGGTCGTGTGGCAGGCCGTGCAGGCCAGGCCGCGCAGGTTGACGTGCGGATTGGCGACCGTGGCCTCGACCTCCTGGGCGGCGAGCGCGCGCGGCGCGGCCAGCGCCAGGGCGAGGGCGGCGGCGGCGATGGGCAGGCGGAGAGCGTTCACAGGTTCTGGCCTCCCTTCGCCGCGGAGTGGCAGTCCTCGCAGCGGTGCGGCAGGGGACGGTAGCGCACCACCGGCGGGTCGCCTGCCGGCTTGTGGCAGGCGACGCACTTCAGGTTCCGGTGCGCTCCGTCGAGCGGGTAGTCGGTGTCGCGCTGGTGGTCGAAGACCAGCGTGGCCCACGCCGCCTCGGTATGGCACGTGGTGCAGGTGCTGCCGCGCGGGCGGTCGGCGAACTGGCCGCCGTGCGGGTCGCGGTGGCAGCCCGAGGCGCTGCAGGTGAGCCCCAGGCCGACGAACCGGGCCGGCAGGCCGGCCACGGCCGCCGTGTGGCACTTGTCGCAGGCGAGGTTGGCGTGCGCGCCGCGCAGCGGATAACGGGTGGAGTCGTGGTTGAAGGCCACGCTCTTCCACGCGGTGACGTCGTGGCAGGACGCGCAGTCGGTCCGACCCGCGGCCACCGCGGCGCCGCGTTCGGCGCCGGGCACGCGCCGCCCGGCGAACTGCCGGCCGTGCGGGTCCGCGTGGCAGCCGGACGACTCGCACGTGGTCCCCAGGCCGCTGAAGCGCGCGGGCTCACCGCGGGCCGGCGCGGTAGTGGCACTTCTCGCAGGCCAGGGTGCGGTGGGCGCCCCGCAGCGGGTAGCTGGTGGAATCGTGGTCGAAGGTGACGGTCTGCCACGCGTCCGTGGTGTGGCACGGCGTGCAGGCCTCCGCCACGCCCGTCTCCGAGACGGCGGCCACGAGGCTGCCGGCCACGTGCCGGCCGGCGAACTGTCGCCCGTGCGGATCGCGGTGGCACGTCGCGCAGTTGAGCGCGGCCAGCTTGAAGCGGATGCGCCCCGAACCCGCGGCCGCGCCCGGCTCCAGCGGGTGGCACGCGGCGCACGGCGTCGCGAGATGCGCGCCGGTCAGGCGAAGCGCGTGCTGTCGTGCGCGGCCAGGGAGAACCGGGTCGGCGTGAACCGGGTCTCGGTGTGGCACGCCGAGCAGTCCCGGGCGGACGCGGCGGCCGACAGCGCGTCCGCGTGCACGTCGGCATGGCAGGCGTCGCACCGGTTGAACACCATCTTCAGCTTGGCCATCGGCCGCACGAAGTTCTCGCGCACCAGCGCCACCCGCGCGGGCAGCGGCGCGCGGGCGGTGGCGAGGTGGCAGCTCTCGCAGCGCGCGCTCTGGTGCGCGCCGTTGAGCGGGAAGCCCGTGGCCGTATGGTCGAAGCGGCGCTCCGAGGCGGCCAGCACGAACCAGCCGGTCGTCACGTGGCAGCGCTCGCAGTTGCCCGTCATGCCCGCTTCGTGGTGGGGCGAGTCGTGACAGCCCGCGCAGCCCGACGCGAAGTCGGGCTTGGCGGCCCGGAAGTCCACGAACGAGGAGTCCACGGTGCCGCCCGGGCCGCTCGCCAGCTCCTCGCGCACCGTGTGGCACTTGTCGCACGTCACCGTGGCGTGGAGGCCGGTGAGCGGGAACTTGGTGCGCCCGTGGTCGAACTTCGGCACCGGCTTCCAGGCGTCCACCGCGTGGCAGTCCTGGCACTGCTGGCTCACCCGGCCCCGGTGCTCGTCGAGGTGACAGCCGGCGCAGGTGACGCCCAGGCCGAGGTAGGTGCGCGCCGTGGCGAGCGAGGTGTCAGTGCGCACCGAGGCCTCGACGATCAGCGACGCCTTGTGGCAGCTCTCGCAGCGCACCTTGGCGTGCGCCCCGGCCAACGCCCAGCCCGTCTGCGCGTGGTCGAACGCCAGCCGCCCGCCGGCGGGCCACTTCACCATCTGGAACGGGCGGCCGTTGTGCTCGCTGTGGCAGGTGCGGCAGGCCAGGGCGGTGCCGTGCTTGGTCGCCACGGCGTGGTAGCCCTGGTCGGCGCGGATTTCCCGGGCGAGCGAGACGTGGCACGCCAGGCACTTGCGGCCGCTCAGCTCCCGGCCGGCGTCGTGGCAGTCGAGACAGTGCGCCAGGTCGTCGAGCCGGGCATGCGCCGTCGTCAGCGGGCCGGGCGAGGCCAGGCCCTGGCCGCGGAGCGGCGGCGCCGCCAGCGTCACGAGCAGCAGCCCCAGGACGGCCGCGCCGAGCGCCGGCGCGTGCACTACGTGCCCACCAGCGGGACGCCAAAGAACGCCTCGGATGCCACGTGCAGGACCAGCAGCACCAGCATGGCTGCGAAGAAGACCAGGTGCACCACGTGCCAGTAGCCGAACAGGCTGCGGAACGTGTCGAGGAACGCCACCTTCCGGGCCGTGGCCACCTGGCGGCCGATGAGGTCGAAGATGGCCCGCGCCTCGCGGCGCGCGAGGTGGCGCTCCCGTCGAAGACGGCGGCGCAATCGCGCCATCCGGAACGGGCGGGCCAGGTCGTCGAGCAGCAGGAAGGGCAGGGCCTTCAGGCCGCCTCCCGTTCCGGCGCGGACCCGGCCCACGCTGCGCTCCGTGACGGCGTCGATGGCCGCGAGCTGCGCGGGGGCCAGCTTGAAGTCGGTCGAGAGGCGCGCGCGACGCTCCGCCTGCTCGCTGCGGATGTCCTCCAGGCTCATCAGCTCGCCCTTGATGGTCCGCGGGAACTGCTGGTAGATCCAGCGGCCCACGATCCCGCTGGCCGCCACGACCATCATGGACCAGAACGAGTAGACCCCCAGGCCGTGCAGCTTGCCGGAGGTGTGCAGCGTCACCAGGAAGGGCCCGGCCAGGCAGAGGTAGATGTGGAGATTGAGCCAGGTCCGCATCGGCCCGCGGCCGCGCATCGGCCGCAGGCGCTTGCGACCCGAGTACAGGATGACGCCGATCAACACCACGGCGGAGCCGATCCAGCCGAACGGATGCCCCAGGGTGCCGTCGGAGCGCAGCGCGCGGGTGCAGCGGATTGTCCGGCCGCTCCCACAGCGGGAGCAGGTAGTAGCCGGCGCTGTGCGCGAGGAACAGGACGCCCGCCGCGGCGGTCGCGAGCCCCACCAGCAGGATCAGGCGGTCGACCTGGCGCGAGACGACGATGGCGGTGCGAGGCGCGCCGCCGGCGGCGTTACCAGAGCTGATAGGAGACCCCCGCGCGAAGGTACGTGCTGGTGAGGCCCGCGTACTGGCCGATGTCGCCGCTCATCGAGAAGTAGAATCCGCCGCCCAGGCGGTAGCCGAGCTCCGGCTGGACGCCGTAACGCCACAGCGTCTCGGCGCCGCCCGGCGTCCGGACGACGTTGGACGCCGCGCCGAGGGCCGCCGTCACCGGCGAGTTGCCGAGCGGGATCGGCACCCGAACCACCAGCGAGCCGAAGTCGAACAGGTCGCTGTGCTGTCCCATCGCCGCCAGCATGAAATGCCGGCCGAACAACGTCAAGGTGCCGCGCCACGTCGGATTGGGATCGGTGGTGCGCTTGAGGTAGCCGCCCGAGACCTCGAGCGAGGAGCCGAACACGTCGTGGCCCAGGGTCGCGGTCAGCTCGGTGAGGCGGCCCGGGAGCGGGAAGGTGTCGCCGAGCACGACCATCGAGAACAGCTGCAGCGCCTGCTGCGTCTGGTAGGCGAACCCGGCCCGGAAGCCCGCCGGCAGCGTCGTGTTCACCGCCGCGGAGAGGTCGGTCAGGCGCAGGCCGCGGAAGCTCTCCCAGCCCGCGCCGTGGTCCACGTCGGTCAGCAGCGAGAACGAGGTCCCGGGCGCGGGGCTCCAGAACGCCTGCCCCGAGAACCAGGCGCGGCGGATCTGGCTCCATTGCCATTCCGTGGCGCCGCTGACGGAGCCGGACAGCTTCTGCCCCGTGAACCCGTAGTACGCCCCGCCCCGCGCCACCTGGGTCGAAGGGTCCATGGTGAACACGTCGGGCGCGTAGCCCGCCAGCACGCCGATGCGCTGGCCCTGGGCCGGCTGCACCTCGAACTGGGCGCCGTCGAGGTAGCCCATGCCGGGCGCGTCGGCGGGCAGGAAGCGCCCGAGTGAGAAGTTCCACCATCCGCCGGGAGGCGCCACCCGCGCCTGGAGCTGGTAGAGAATCGTCGAGTTGCCGGTGAGCCCCAGCGTGCCCAGCGCCGCCGAGCCGCTGCGGAACCGGCTCGTGGTGCGGGCGGCCACGCTCACCCAGCTCGTCAGCGGGCCGCTCAGCGCCATGCTGCCCGTGGTCTGGTAAGTGGTGATGGACTGCGTTCCACCGGCGGAGTTCGAGCTCTGGTCGAGCTGGAAGTTGCCGCGCCATCGCGAGTACGGGCCGCTGCGGATCGACGCGCATCGGCGGACGGGCCGTCGTATCGACCGCGGGGGGCGCCACCGGCGCCGCGCCGCTCTCCGCCGGTGGAGCCCCAGGCGCGACCGCCACGGCGGTATCCGGCGGCGGTCCGGCCGACGGCCGTCTGCGCCGGCGGGGGATGCGGCGTGAACCGCACCAGCTGTCCGACCGCCACGCGGGTGGCCGGGCCGAGCAGCCGGGCGCTCGCCGTCCGCTGCGCCACGCTGAGCACCACCGCGTGCGCGACGACGCTCTGGTCGTTGGCCAGCAGCTCCAGGGTGTCGCCCACGGCCAGGCCCGCCGTGCGTCCGGCCGCGACGAACACCATGTCTTCGGTGCGATAGGTGATCCGCGCGGTGTCAGGGGCGGCACCGCTGTCCTGCTGGGCCTGGACGCGCGCGGGTGCGGCGACGGCCACCAGCGCCGTCACCATCAGGATCCAGGCCGCGGCTGCGCGGTCGGGAACCGTCACGCTGCCGCCCCGTGCCTCCGAGCCGCCCAATCCATCCACTCGCTGAGCACGATGAGGGTCCAGAGAGCGCGTGCGTGGTCCGCTCTCCGGGAACGATGCTCCTCCAACAAGGCCAGGGCGGCCGGACGCTCCACGCCCACCGCCGCCAGGCGCGTGGATCCGATGCGCTCCTCGGCCCACGGATACAGCGGACCGCGCAGCCAGGTGCTGAGCGGGACCGACAGCCCGCGCTTGCGACGGCGTACGATGCCGCGCGGCAGGTAGGCCGACGCGTAGTGCTTGAGGAAGGCCTTCGTCGTCACGCCGCGCACGCGATCGCGCTGCGGCAGCGTCGCCGCGAACTCGATGACTTCGCGGTCCAGGAACGGGGCGCGAAGCTCGAGCGCGGAGTTCATGCTCGCGCGGTCGGCCTTGGTCAGCAGGCCTTCGGCGAGCGAGGTCTCCAGGTCGTGACGCTGCACCGCGTCCAGTAGGGCCATCGTCCCCACGTCCTCCGCTGGTATCTCCGGTTCCGGTACGCCAAGGCGTGCCAGAAGGGCAGGTCCGACATTCGACGTCCAGTCCGCGTGTCTTCGCATGCCGTCAAGCTCTGCCGCACTTACGAACTTCTTGAGCAGAAAGGAGATACTGACCTTCTTATCGCTAGGAGGCCAGGCATCTATGAGACGCCGGCACATCCGTTTGACTACGGAGGGGAGGTGAGCGTAACGCTGGGAAATCTGGGCGCCAATATAAGTGGGGTACCCGCCAAAAAGCTCGTCCCCCCCCTCGCCTACCAGGGCGACCTTGACCTCCTCGGCGGCGCGACGCGCGAGCAGGGCCGTGGGGACCCAGGCGGGATCGGCCAGGGGCTCGCCGGCGTGCGCGATCAGCTCGGCCAGGACCGGGGGGAAGAGCGACGGCTCGACCCACACGGCGTCGCAGTCGATGCCGAGCCGGGCGGCGATGCGCTGGGCGAACAGTCCCTCGTCGTACGACTGCTCGCGGAATCGCAGCGTGAACGCCTTGAGCGGGTAGTCGGGCCGCTCGCGCCGGGCCACGGCCGCCACGAGCGAGGAGTCGATGCCTCCGCTCAGGAACGCACCGTACTTGACGTCCACCTCGCTCTGGCGGCGCACCGCCTGGCGGAACACCAGGTCGAAGGCCGCGCGGGAGGGCGTGCTCTGGGGCGTCGTCCCGATGGCCCAGCGCCAGTAGCGGCGGCGCCGCACGCCGCCCGCGTCGATGGTCACCAGCTCGGCGGGGCCCACCTTGCGCGCCTCCGCGAACGGCGAGGCAGGCGACTGGAAATAGCCGAAGCGGAGGAACGAGCGCAGCGCCGCGGGATCGGTGGTCAGGCGCTGGGCCGGCTCGGTGGCGAGCGCCGCGATCTCCGTGGCGAAGCGCACCTGCCCGGCCTCGGCGGCGAAGAACAAGGGGCGCTCGCCCGCGCGGTCGCGCGCCAACAGCAGCCGCGCGGTGCGGGGATCCCAGATCGCGATGGCGAACGCGCCCACCAGGCGCTCCACGAACGCCTCCCCCAGCTCGGCGTAGAGGCCCGGGATGACGGCGACGTCGGTTTCGAGGGTGGGTGCCCGCCCGCGGCCGCGCAGGAATTCCCGCAGCTCCGCGTGGTTGTCGATCTCCCCGTTGCAGACGGCCACCACGCCGGAGGACGCGTCGAGCACCGGCTGCTGGCCGCTCGAGAGCCCGCGGATCGCGAGCCGGGTGGCGCCGAGGGTGGCGGCGCCGCGCGTGAGCAGTCCCCGGTCGTCGGGACCGCGATGGGCCAGCGCGTCGAGCATCGTTTCCACCGCGCGCTCACGCGCCGCGGCGTCGCCGGCTCCGGCGGCCAGGGCGAGCACGCCGCAAACGCCGCACACGTCAGTAGCCCGCCGCCGGAGGCAGCGAGCGCGCCCCACCAGCCCGGCGCGACGGCGCCGATGGTGCCGGAGGCGAGGGCCGAGATCGAGTCCAGGGCCGGCTCGTGGCGGTCGTCGGCGAGCAGGAAGACGGGGTGGTTCCGCCAGGAGAGCCAGTGCCCCAGCTCGGAACGCCGCACGACGCCTTCGGGCCACGCCGAGGAGCGGCGCAGCAGGAACATCACATAGTTGCTCGAGGACTCGCTGCCGTCGCGGGTGATCAGCGTGATGGTGCGCTTGAGGTAGAACGGCAGGCCGTTGGGCAGGCACTCCAGGCATGCCAGCTCGGTGGCGGCGGGAAGGGCGGGCATGCGCCGCGCGAGCGCCCGGGCCGAATCGGCTTCGGCGTAGGTGCGCGCGCCGCCGAAGGCGAGGGTCAGCAGCAGCAGGGGCGGCAGCGCGAAGGCGGCGCTCGCCAGGAAGAGGTCGCGCTGGCGGCGCGCCACGGCGGCCACCACGGCGAGCGCGGCCAGGGCCCAGAGCAGCGATCCGCTCGCCGGAGCGAGCCGGTCCAGGTCGCCGCCGTGCACGTGGAGCAGCGCGCTCACGCCGCCCGGCGTGGCGCGGCCCGCGGCGAGCAGGGCGGCGCCGGCGCCCGCGATCACCGCCAGCGCGAGGGCGGCGCGCAGGACCAGGCGGCCGGCGCGGCCCTCCGGCGCCGCGAACGCCAGGTCGAGCACGCGCGCCGTGAGCATGCCCAGCGCGACGACGGCGGTGAGCACGTAGCCCGGGAGCTTGGACTGCGAGATGGAGAAGAACAGCACCACGACGGCCGACCACGCGATCAGCAGCCGGTCGGCCCGCGACCACCGTGCCCGCGCGCGCCACGCCGCGACGACGGACTCGGGCAGCAGCACGCTCCAGGGGAACAGCACGGCCACGACCACGGGCGCGTAGTACCAGAAGGGCGCCGTGCGGTGGAAGGCCGACGTGGTGAAGCGATGCAGCGACTCCTCCACCAGGCCGTAGTAGGGGAAGTCGTGACGCCGGAGCGCCACGCCGAAGAACCAGGGGAGCACGATCAGCAGGAAGAGGAGCTGGTTCGCCGGGGCGAACAGCCGCCGCAGGGCGCCGCGGTTGCGGTCGAGCAGGTCGAAGGCGACCAGCACGAGGAGCGGCAGCAGCAGGCCCACGGGCCCCTTGACCAGGACGGCGAGCGCGGAGCACGCGGCGGCGGCCAGGTACCAGCGCGACCGCGCCGGGCCGTCCACCTCCTCGGCGTGGTAGCCGGCCAGGATCGCGCCCACGACGAACAGCGCGAGCATCATGTCGAAGATGACGATCCGTGCGAAGGCGACGACCAGCGGCGTCGTGCCCACCACCAGCACCGCCAGCGCCGCGGCGCGCCCGCCCCAGGCGCGGCGGCAGAAGCCGTAGACCAGGGCCAGCAGGGCCACGGCGGCGAGCGCGGCGGGCAGGCGCGCCGCCGTCTCGTTCTCGCCGAAGGCGGCCATGGAGAGGGCCACGGTCCGGAAGTAGAACGCCGGCTTGTCGAGGTAGGGCAGGCCGTCGTAGGTCGGCACCAGCCAGGTGCCGGCGTCCTTCATCTCGCGCGCCACTTCCGCGTTGCGGCCCTCGTCGGGCTGGACCAGGGGCAGCGAACCGAGCCGCCCGAACAGGCAGACGCCGGCGACGGCGAACGCCGCGACCGGCAGCAGCAGGCGACGGGTCATCGCGGCGGGGGCCCGAGCGCCCGCCGGGCGCGGGCGAACACGCGGTGGAACATCGGCCTGGTGAGCAGGCCGGTGTTGGTGTTGCGCTGGCTGGGATGGTACGACGCGAGGAACAGCGTGCCGTCCGGCAGCGGGGTCGCGGCGCCGTGGCGGAAGCGCGGGCGGCGTCCCGCGGGCAGCCGGCCGGCCCACCCCGATGCCGCGAGCCAGGCGTCGTGCGCGAAGTGCCCCAGGGCCAGCACGACCTCGACGCGCGCGAGCAGCGCCAGCTCGGCCACGAGGAAGCGCCGGCAGGTCTCCGTCTCGCGAGGCGACGGCCGGTTACCCGGCGGCGCGCAGCGCACGGCGGCGGTGACGTAGCAGTCGGTGAGCATCATGCCGTCGTCGCGTGACACGGAGCGCGCCTGGCTCGCGAACGCGAACCGGTGCAGGGCCTCGTACAGCCAGTCGCCGCTGGCGTCGCCGGTGAACATGCGGCCCGTGCGGTTGCCGCCGTGGGCCGCCGGCGCGAGTCCGACCACCAGCAGCCGGGCCGCATCGTCGCCGAAGCCCGGAATGGGCCGTCCCCAGTACACCTGGTCGCGGAAGGCCCGCCGGCGCTCGCGGGCCACGGCGAGGCAATGACGGCGGAGGCGCGGGCAGCGGTCGCACGCGACCACGGCCCGCCGGATCGCCGCGATGGTCGGGTACGCGCCCGCGCCCTTCACCCGCCCGTGATGAACGCTTCGACCGAGCTGGCGAACGAGCTGACGTCGATCGGCTTGGTGAGGTAGCCGCTGAAGCCGGCCCGGAGGGCCTTCTCGCGGTCCCCGCTCATGGCGTGGGCCGTCAGCGCCACCACGGGCGGACGGCTCGTGCCGAGAGTGGCATTCAGCTTCTCGAGCAGCTGGAAGCCGTCCTCGCCGGGCAGCTGGATGTCCAGCAGCACGACGTCGGGGTGGCCGGTCTCCATCGCCGGGAGCAGCTGCTCGCCGCCCGGCAGGCCCACGACCTGGTGGCCGCGGATCGAGAGCACGGCCGTGAACAGCTTCATGTTGTCGGGATTGTCTTCGACGATCAGGATTTTGGCCACGCGTAGCCCCCCACGCGCCGGAGCACGGCACGCACCCGGACGACGAGCGACGACGGCTGAATGGGCTTGGTCAGATAGTCCTCGGCTCCCAGCTCGATACAGCGGGCCTCGGTGGCCGGATCGTCGTGCGCGGTGACGACCACGACGGGCACCGCGCGACCCGCGAGGCGGCGCCGCAGCGCCTCGAGGACCCCGAAGCCGTCGAGCCGCGGCATGTCCATGTCGAGCAGCAGCACCGCCGGCGCGAGCCGCTGCGCCTGGTCCAGCGCATCGAGGCCGTCCACCGCCTCGGCCACGTCGAACCCCTGCGCCTTCATGATCGTGATCACCAGCACGCGCATCGCGGGATCGTCGTCCGCGATCAGCACCAGGGGCGGCCTGGCGGGCGGCAGCTCGCTCTCGGCCACCTCCGGCGCCGGCTCGGGCGCGGCCGCCAGCGGCGGCACCTCGGCGTCCACCGGCGGCACCTCGGCCTCGAACGCCGGGGCCGGCCGGCTGTCGCGGGCCGGCGGCACGACCGGGCGCGAGGGCGCGTGCGGCCGCGTGGGAGCCTGGGTCGGTGGAGAGACGGGCACCGCCGCCGATGTGCGGACGGGCTGCTCGACCGGCACATCGGGCTCGCCCACCACGCGCCCCAATTCGTCGCGCGAGGTCTCGCCGGCCCACACGCGACGCAGGCCGGCTTGCCAGAGCGTCCGCATGCCGTAGCGCCTGCCCGCGCGCACCAGCGCGTCCGCCGATGCCCCGGAGGCGATGAGGCCGGCGATGGAGCCATCGATGGTCAGCGTCTCCTGGACCGCGACGCGGCCGCGGTAGCCGGTGAAGCCGCACTCCGGGCATCCCTTGGCGACGCGGATGGCCACCGGCCGGTCGAAGCTGCCCGGCGGGCGCAGGGGCGGCGGCAGGGATTCGACGTCGGCCGCCTGGGCGCAGTTGGTGCAGAGCAGGCGGATGAGCCGCTGCCCGATCACGCCCCGGAGCGAGGAGGCGACCACGCGGGCGTCGAGCCCCAGCTCGATCAGCCGCGCGATGGCGGACGCGGCATCGCGGGCCCGCACCACCGAGAGGATGAGCCGCCCCGAGCGGGCCGCCTGCCACGCCGCGTCCGCCGTCTCGGCGTCGCGGATCTCGCCGACCAGGATCACCTCGGGGTTCTGCCGCAGCGCCGAGCGTAAGCCCTCGGCGAAGGTGAACCCGCTCTTCTCGCTCACCTCGACCTGGTTCACGCCCTGGAGCCGGAACTCGATGGGCTCCTCGACGGTGGCGACGTTCCCCGCCCGCGCGTGGGCGCGCTGGAACGCGGCGTAGGCCGTCGTGGTCGTGCCGCTGTCGTTGGGTCCGACGATCAGGATCGCGCCGTCACGGCTCTGCAGCAGCCCCTCGAACAGGGCCCGCTCGTCCGGCCAGAGCCCCAGGTCGGCCGCCGAGGCGATACCGCGCGCGGAGTCGTGCAGCCGCACCAGCACGCTCTCGCCCAGGCGCCCCACGGGTGTGGTGGAGATGCGGAGGTCCCACGGCTTGCCGTCCACCTTGGCGGCCGCGCGGCCCTCGTGCGGATGGAGCGGATCGGCGATGTCGAGGTTCGCGATCACCTTGAGGCGGCGCGCCACCGAGCCCGCGGCCGTGTCGGGCACTTTCATCACTTCCTTGACCACGCCGTCGATCCGGTAGTGGATCACCAGCCCGGCCTCGGTGGGCTCGAACAACACGTCGTTGGCGCGCTCGCGCACCGCGTCGGAGATCGTGGCGTCCACCAGGCGCGCGGCCGGCCCCTCCACGGCCGAGGCCGGCGGCGGCGCCTTCGGCTCCTCCGCCTCGACGGTCCGCTCGGTCCCCAGGCCGCGCACCAGCCGCTCGATCGAGCGCCCGGGCCGGTAGACGTCGCCGAGCCGGCTCCGCACCTGCTCCGGCAGGGCGTAGAGGAACTCGACCTGGCGGCCGGCGACGAACCCCAGCGCCTGCTCCGCGTCGAGGTTCAGGGGGTCGGCGGTCGCGATCCGGATGACGCGGTTGGTGGCCGAGAGGGGGAGCGCGGCGTACTGGCGCGCCACGGTCTCCGGCACGAAGTGCACGGCGGCGGGCTCGACCTGCGCCAGGTTCGCGGGGCTCACGTGCGCCGCACGCGCCGCCGTCTTGATCACGGCATCGGCGGTGAGCCACCCGCTTTCCACCACCACGGTCGCCGCCCACTCGGGGGCGAGGCGCCGGAGCTGCTCCGCCTCGCTGGCGCCCAGGGCGTGCTCCCGCTCGAGCGCGGAGACGAGCCAGCCGTCACGCGGGAACTTGACGCCGGGGGTTGCTCCGGAGACGCGGCTCGGGCGTGGCGCGGTCATTGCATATGAAGGTTGCGTGCTTTGTTCGCCGCGTCAAACCCAACTATATTGCGAAGTTCGCTTTATCCCGAGTCTGTACTCGGGTTTGGAGGAGTAAAGATGTCCCAGGAAGACCTCAGTGTGGGGATCGCCGGCGCGGGTGGCGACGGCGTCGTCTCCTCCGGTGAGCTGCTGATCCAGGTCGGCGCTCACGAGGGCCTGTTCGGCATGCTGGTCAAGTCGTTCGGACCCCAGATCCGCGGCGGGGAGTCGTCGGTGCGGGTCCGCCTCTCGTCGAGGCAGGTGCTGTGCCAGGGCGACGACCTCGACGTCCTGATCGCGTTCAACTGGGCCGATTACGGCCGGTTCCGCGCCGAGCTGATGCCGGGGCCCAAGACGCTGATCTTCGTCGACGAGGACGACAAGACCCCGCCCGAGCAGATCCCGCTGCCCGAGCAGTTCAAGGCGGCGGTGATGCGGGTGCCGTTCGAGAAGCTGGCGGTCGAGAAGGGCGGCAGCGCGCTGGCCAAGAACATCGTGGCCGTGGGCGTGCTGGCGGGCGCCCTGAAGCTGCCGCGCGACGGCTTCGCGCGCGCCATCGAGAAGAAGTTCGGCCGCAAGGGCGAGCAGGTGGTGGCGGCGAACATCGCGGCGCTCGACGCGGGCGTCGCGGTCGCGGCGGAGCGCGCGCAGGCCGGCGCGCACGTCAGCGTGCGGGAAGGCGAGACGCGGATGGTCATCTCCGGCAACGACGCCTTCGCCTTCGGCTCGCTGGTGGCCGGCTGCCGGTTCTTCGCCGGCTACCCCATCACGCCGCAGTCGGAAGTGATGGAGTGGCTCGGCAAGCAGCTGCCGAAGTTCGGCGGCACGATGGTCCAGCCGGAGGACGAGCTGGCCTCGATCTCGATGGCGATCGGCGCGTCGAGCGCCGGCGTGAAGTCGCTGACCGCGTCGTCGGGGCCGGGCATCTCCCTGAAGCTCGAGGCGCTGGGCCTCGCCGCGATGGCGGAGATCCCGCTGGTCGTGCTCAACGTGCAGCGGGTGGGCCCCTCGACCGGCATCCCGACCAAGACGGAGCAGGCGGACCTGCTGCAGGCGCTCTACGGCACGCACGGCGACGCGCCCAAGGTGGTGCTCGCCACGACCGACGTGGACGACTGCTTCTTCGTCGCGGTGGACGCGTTCAACATCGCCGAGCAGTACCAGACGCCGGTGCTGGTGCTGTCGGACCAGGCCATCGGCCACCGGACCGACGCCATTCTGCCCTTCGACCTGAGCACGGTGAAGGTGGTGGACCGGCGCCTGGCGACGGAGGCGGAGCTGGCGGCGGTGGACCCGCACCACGGCTTCAAGCGCTACGCGGCGACCGAAAGCGGCGTGAGCCCGATGACCGTCCCGGGCCAGGCGCGCGGCAACTACCTGATGAGCGGCCTGGAGCACGACGAGCTCGGCTGGCCGGTCTCCGGGTCGGTGGTGCACCAGCAGATGAGCGAGAAGCGGGCGCACAAGCTGGAGGCCGTGCCGCAGCGACTACGCGCACCTCACCCTCACGGCGGGCGACGCCAAGGCGGACACCGCGGTGCTGGCGTGGGGCGCCTCGAAGGGCGCGGTGCTGGAGGCGGTCGAGCAGCTCGGCCGCCGTGGCGTCAAGATCCGGGCGGTGATTCCTCGGCTGCTGATGCCGTTGCCGCTGGAGCGGATCGAGCGCGAGCTCGAGGGCAAGAAGGTGATCCACGTGGTCGAGTTGTCGTTCTCGGGGCAGTTCTACACGTACCTGCGCAGCGTGCTCAAGCCGGAGCTGGCGGCCCGTCTGGTCCGTCACTCGCGGGCGGGCGCGGCGCCGCTCGGGGTGGGGGAGATCTGCGGCTACCTGCAGCCGTCGGCCCAACCCATCGCGGCCGACTGAACGAGGAATCCATGGCGCATCAGGCGGTAACCCAGCTCACCCAGAAGGACTTCAAGGCCTCGCTGCAGCCGGTTTGGTGTCCGGGATGCGGCGACTTCGGCGTCGTGGCGGCCGTCTACCAGGCGCTGGCGAAGCTGAACCTCGATCCCGACTACACGATGGTGGTGAGCGGCATCGGGTGCTCCTCGCGGCTGCCGGGCTACGTGAACACGTATTCGTTCAACGCGATCCACGGCCGCGCGATCCCCATCGCGACCGGCATCAAGACCGCCAATCCCAAGCTGACGGTGCTGGTGGTGGGCGGCGACGGCGACGGGTTCGCGATCGGCACCCAGCACTTCGTGCACGCGGCGCGGCGCAACGTGGACATCACCTACGTGTGCATGGACAACTCGATCTACGGGCTCACCAAGGGACACACGTCCCCGACCACGCCCACGGACGAGGTGACCAAGACGAGCCCCTACGGCAACATCGAGGCGCCGATGAACCCGGTGCTGCTGGCCCTGGCCTGCGGCTCCACGTTCATCGCGCGCTCCTTCTCGGCCGACGTGAAGACCTCGGTCGAGCTGATCGCCCAGGGCATCGAGCATCGCGGCTTCTCGTTCGTGCACCTCATCTCGCCGTGCCCGGTCTTCCGCGGCCGGCAGCAGTTCGACTGGGTGAAGGAGCGGGTGCGCAAGACGCCGGAGGGCTTCGACTTCACCAAGCGCGAGCAGGCGCGGGCGATCGCCTTCGAGGATCCGAACGAGAGCATCACCCTCGGCCTGATCTGGCGCGACCAGCGGTCCAGCCTGCAGGACCAGCAGCAGGTGCTGCGCGAGAAGGCCACGGTGAAGGGCCCGACGAATTACGAGGACATTCTCCAGTCCTTCATTCCCGACTTCGGCGCGGTCGGCGCGAGCAGATAAACGCGCCGAGGCACAGAGGCACAGGCAAGGCGTCGCGGGGAGGGGCAACCCTCCCCGTTTCGTTTGCACCTGTGTATTGTGGCCGCGTGATGACTGCCCGTGCGCGTGCGTCCGTGCGCCCGTGCCCCGCGGTGCGCGGGGCGGGGCAGGGGGCTCATGATCGCCTCCGGTGAAGTCACCGTGCCCGGCGACAAGTCCATCACCCATCGCGCCCTGCTGCTGGCCGCCCTGTCGGACGGACGGTGCCGGTTCGCCTCGCCGCTGGCGGCCGGCGACACGCGCTCGACCGCGGCCGCGCTGCGCCGTCTGGGCGTCAAGGTCGGGCCGCTCGTCGAGGGGCGTGCCGTCACGGTCGAGGGCGGCGGGCTGCGTCCCTTCCGGCCGGCGCGCGGCGTGCTGAACTGCCACAACTCGGGCACCACCGCCCGCCTGCTGCTGGGTCTCCTGGCGGGGCACGACTTCGAGACGCGCCTGACGGGCGATCGGAGCCTCAAGCGCCGCCCGATGGCGCGCGTGACCGAGCCGTTGGGCGCCATGGGCGCGGCCATCACGGCCGCGGAGGGCGGCCGATTGCCCCTCGCCGTGCGCGGCGGCGCGCTCAGGCCGCTGAGCTGGCAGAGCCCGGTGGCGAGCGCCCAGGTCAAGACGACGCTGTTCTTCGCCGGTCTCGTGGGCGGCGTCCCCGTGTCGGTCACGGAGCCGGTCATCTCGCGCGACCACACCGAGCGGCTGCTGCGCCTGTTGGGCGTGCGGGTGACGGTGGAGGGCACGACGACGGCGATGGAGCCGCCCGACTGCCTGCCGGCCATCGACGGCGAGATCCCGGGCGACATCTCCTCGGCGGCGTATCTCGTCGCGGCGGGCGTGCTCGCGGAATCGGGTGAGGTGGTGGTGCGGAACGTGGGCATCAATCCCACCCGCACGGGTTTCCTGCGGGCGCTGGAGCGCATGGGCGCCGCGATCGAGGTGGCCGACCGCTGGATGAGCCTGGGAGAGCCCGGCGCGACGCTGGTGGCGAGGCCGGGGCCGCTGAGCTTCCTCGTGGTGGAGCCGCACGAGGTCCCGAGCATGGTGGACGAGATCCCGCTCCTGGCCTGCCTGGCGTCGCGGGCCGAGGGGCTGTCGGTCTTCCGCGGGGTGGGCGAGCTCCGGGTGAAGGAAAGCGATCGGCTGGCGCTGGTGGCGGCGAACCTCGCGGCGCTCGGCGTCGCCGCGCGCACCGAGGGCGACACGCTGTTCGTCGAGGGCACGGCGGCCCCGCCGCGGGGCAGGGTGGTGACGGCGGGCGACCACCGGCTGGCCATGGCGTTCGCCACGCTGGGCGTGATTCCCGGTGCCGCCGTGGAGCTTGACGACACCCGTTCGGTGGCGATCTCGTACCCCAACTTCTTCCGGGACCTGGCGAGTGTCCTCCACGCGTCGTAGCCGACCGATCGTCGCGATCGACGGGCCGGCGGCCAGCGGCAAGAGCACGACGGCGCGGGCGGTGGCCGCGGCGCTCGGCTTCCGTCACATCGACAGCGGCGCGTTGTACCGCGCCGTGACGCTCATCGCGCTCGACCTGCCCGGGCCGGCGGAGCGGTGGCGGCCGGAGGCGCTGGTGGCGGAGGCCCGCGCGCGGGCGCTGTCCCTGGCGCCCGGCTCGGGCGCGGGCGGCACGCTCGCGGTCACGGTACGCGGCCGCCCCGTGGACGAGCCGCTCCGCGGCGAGGCGGTGACGCGCGAGGTGTCGCGGGTGGCGGCGATGGGGCCGGTGCGCGCCTACGTGAACGCGCTGATCCGTGACGCGGTGCCGGACGGCGGCGTGGTGCTCGACGGGCGCGACATCGGCACGGCCGTGTTCCCGGACGCCGAGGTGAAGGTGTTCCTGGTGGCGGACCCCGGCGAGCGGGCGCGGCGGCGGCTGGCGGAGCGCGGCCGGGCGAGCGACGCGGGGCGCGTGCGGGCGGAGGCGGAGGAGCTGGTGCGGCGGGACGCCAAGGACGCGTCGCGGGAGGTCGCGCCGCTGGCGCGGGCGAGCGACGCCGTGCTGCTCGACACCACGACGCTGGGCTTCGACGAGCAGGTCCGCGCCATCCTGGAGTTGGTCCGGGGACGCTCCGCGCCGCTTGACCGCGCCGGCGGCGCAGGGTAAGCTTGGCGGCTACCCGCGCGTGCCATTCGGGCCCGCGCGCGCTCGTTTCCCCTGTCCGCGCCGCTTCACGCGCGCCGAGGTTGCAGTGAGTACGCTGACCGAGAACGAGGACGCCCAGGAAGAGGCGTCCGCCACCCCACCCGCCGCTCCCGCACCGACCAAGCTGAACGTCCGGGCCGACCTGTACGACGAGACGTACTCGCCGGAGCAGTACGCCCAGATGATGGCCATGTACGAGGGCACCCTTCAGCACATCGAGGAAGGCGAGATCGTCAAGTCGAAGGTGCTCCGCGTGACGGACAACGCGGTCATCCTCGACGTCGGCTTCAAGTCCGAGGGCGCCGTCCCGCATCGAGGAGTTCAAGGACGCGCACCGTCCTCAAGGAAGGCGACGAGGTCGAGGTGTTCCTCGAGCACCTCGAGGACCACGAAGGCGCGGTCGTCCTGTCGAAGAAGAAGGCCGACTTCATGCGGGTGTGGGAGCGCATCCGCGTGGCGTACGAGAACGACGAGCCGGTCGAAGGCACGCTGGTCAAGAAGATCAAGGGCGGCGTGGTGGTGGACCTGATGGGCGTGGACGCGTTCCTGCCCGGGTCGCAGATCGCGCTGCGCCGCGTGCCCAACATCGACGAGCTGCTCGGCCAGAACTACGAGTTCAAGATCATCAAGCTCAACAAGCGCCGCCGCAACATCGTGGTGTCGCGCCGCGTGATCCTCGAGGCCGAGCGCGCGACCAAGCGCGAGAAGCTGATGAAGGAGCTCGAGGTCAGGACCAGGTGCGGAAGGGCGTGGTCAAGAACATCACCGACTTCGGCGCGTTCATCGACCTCGGCGGCGTGGACGGCCTGCTGCACATCACCGACATGTCCTACGGCCGCGTCTCCCACCCGAGCGAGATGGTGCAGATCGGCCAGGAGCTCGAGGTCAAGGTCCTCGACATCGACTGGGAGCGCGAGCGCATCTCGCTCGGCCTCAAGCAGCTCCAGCGCTACCCGTGGAAGAACGTCGCCGCCAAGTACCCGGTCGGCACGCGCGTGCAGGGCAAGGTCGTCTCGATCACGAACTACGGCGCGTTCATCGAGCTCGAGCCCGGCATCGAAGGCCTGGTCCACATCACCGAGATGTGCTGGACGCGCAACGTGCGGCACCCGTCCAAGATCGTCTCCATCGGCGAGACCATCGAGGCGGTGGTGCTCAAGGTCGACGAGACCGAGGAGAAGATCTCGCTCGGCATGAAGCAGACCGAGCAGGATCCGTGGATGGTGCTGCCGCTCAAGTACCCGGTCGGCACGCGGATCAACGGCAAGGTCCGCAACCTGACGAGCTTCGGCGCGTTCGTCGAGATCGAGCCGGGCATCGACGGCCTGATCCACATCTCCGACATGTCGTGGACCAAGCGCGTGCAGCACCCGTCGGAAGTGGTGAAGAAGGGCGACACCGTGGACGTGGTGATCCTGAACATCGACGCCGACAACAAGCGCATCTCGCCTCGGCCTCAAGCAGGCCGAAGAGGATCCGTGGCTCAAGATCGGCGAGACCTACCCGGTGGGCACTGGAGATCAAGGGCCACGGTCGTGCGCCTGATGGACAAGGGCGTCGTGGTGGACATCGGGCAACGACATCGAAGGCTTCGTGCCGATGAGCCAGCTCGGGGTGCCCGACATCCAGACGCCGGGCGACGCGGTGAAGGAAGGGCAGGTGGTGGTGCTGAAGGTGCTCGAGGTGGACCCGATTCACCACCGCATCGTGCTCGCCGCCATCGAGTTCCCGGACGAGCCGCTGCGGGTGATCCCGAAGCCGCCGATCGACGTGGACGGTGCGGGCGACGCCGGCGCGGAGGCCGTGGCGCCCGAAGCGGTGCCCGAGTCGGGTGACCTTCCGCCGGCCTAGCCGCCGGAGGAAGCGGACTTCACGAGGCGCCGCCGCGGGATGGGCGGCGCCTTGCTACAGGTGCCAGACGCGTTGCCGCACGGGAGAGGCGGGAAGGACGAGCGTGGCGCAGTGAGCGAGGAGGCAGCGGTACTCATCGAGTCGGTCGCGGCCGGCGGCGACGGCGTGGGCCGGCTCGCCGACGGGATGACCGTGTTCGTGCCGCGCACCGCGCCCGGCGACCGGGTGAGCCTGGGCGCCGTGCGGCGGCGGCGGCGCCATGCCCTCGCGACGCTGGCCCGCGTGCTCGAGCCCGGGCCGGGCCGCGTCGAGCCGCGCTGCCGCCACTTCGTCCTGGACCGCTGCGGCGGTTGCCAGTGGCAGCATCTCTCGGCCGAGGCGCAGGCGGCGGCCAAGCGGCGGGTGGTGGGCGACGCGCTGCGGCGGATCGGGGGTCTCCCGGTCGAGGACCCGCCCCTGGTGCCGAGCCCGCGCGCCTTCGGCTACCGGGCCACCATCACCCTCACCGTGCGCTGGACGCCAGCGGGGCCCGTCGCCGGCTTCCACCGCGACGACCCCGGCGACCCGGTGTTCGCGCTGGAGCGGTGCGAGATCGCGCGGGACGAGGTGCTCGCGCTGTGGGCGGCCCTCCGGCCGGCGCTCGCCGCTCTCCCGCGGGGGGACGACGTGCGGCTCAAGCTGCGCGTCGCGCCCGAGGGCGCGCTGCACGTGGTGGTGGGCGGCGGCGACGGGGCGTGGACGTCGGCGCAACCGCTCGCCGACGCGGCTGCTGCCGCCGGCCTCGCGGCCACCGTGTGGTGGGAACCCGCGGGCGGGGCGGTGCGCCGGATGGCCGGGCCCCCGGCCGAGCGCGGCGCCGTGGCCTTCGAGCAGGTCAACCCGGAAGTGGCCGGCGGTCTGCGCGCGGCGGTGCTCGCGGCCGTACCCCCCGCGGCCGGCCGCGCGCTGGATCTGTATGCGGGAAGGGCCGAGATCGGCCTGGCCCTGGCTTCCTTGGGATGGGACGCGGTAGCGGTCGAGTCGGACGCGGGCGCGACGGCCCGTGCGGCCGAGCGCGTTCGCGGCGCCCGGAGCGCGTTGCGGGTCGTGACCGGGCGGGTGGAGCGGTGCCTGGACGGGTTGCTCCCCGCAGACCTCGTGGTCGCCAATCCGCCGCGGGCGGGCCTCGACGAGGTGGTCACGGCCCTGCTGGCCGACCGGCCCCCGGAGCGGCTGGTGTACGTCTCCTGCGACGCCGCGACATTGGCGCGGGACCTGAAGCGCCTGGGCGCGGACCCGGCCCGCCTGTCCCTCACCTGTTACGACATGTTCCCGCAGACCAGCCACGTGGAGACGTTGGCCGTCCTGGAACGCGCCCGTTGACCTCCGTGCCAAGCCCGGGTATTTTTCAAAGCTGTTGCGACTTAGGCCTTTACGAGCGAACGACTTGGAGCGCATGAAGACGCACGCGGTGACGCCGTCCGAAATCCAGCACCACTGGTTCGTCGTGGATGCCACCAACATTCCGTTGGGGCGTCTCGCGTCGCAGGTGGCGCAGGTCATCCGGGGGAAGCACAAGCCCATCTTCACGCCGCATCTCGACACCGGTGACTCGGTGATCGTGGTGAACGCGGCGAAGGTCCGCCTGACGGGCCGGAAGCTGGAGCAGAAGCGCTACTTCCGGCATTCCGGCTACATGGGCCACGAGCGCTTCACGGCGCTCAAGACGGTCATGGCCAACCGTCCCGAGCGCGTGATCGAGCGCGCGGTGTTCGGCATGCTGCCCAAGACGTCGTTGTCGCGGCAGGTGCTGCGGTTGAAGCTGCGGGTGTACGCGGGCGCGGAGCATCCGCACGTCGCCCAGCAACCCACGCCGCTGGTGCTGGGCGGCTCTGCGACTGCGAGGAAGGCATGATTCCCGACGTCCCGATGCGGTTCCACGCGGTGGGCCGGCGCAAGACGTCCATCGCCCGGGTGTACCTCAAGCCGGGCTCGGGGAAGTGGGAAGTGAACGGCCGGACGCTCGGGGACTACTTCCCGCGCAGCTCGCTGGTGTCGCTGATCCAGCAGCCGTTCACGGTGACCGACACGCTCGGCGCCTTCGACGTCAAGGCGAACGTGAACGGCGGCGGCGTGACCGGCCAGGCCGGCGCGCTCCGGCTCGGCATCGCGCGCGCCCTGGTGACGGTGGACGAGCAGCACCGGCGCAAGCTGCGCGAGCAGGGGCTGCTGACGCGCGACTCGCGCGCGGTGGAGCGCAAGAAGCCGGGCCAGCCGGGCGCCCGCAAGCGGTTCCAGTTCAGCAAGCGGTAGACGAGCAGGACATCTCTCACACCGCTGGATCCCGTCTGGGGTGTCCGCCTATGGCGGATGCGGGCGGGAGTGGAAGGCGGTGGACGATGAACCCCAACGACGGCTGCAGGAGCACATGGCCTTTCCTGAGATTCAAGAGCTGCTGGAAGCGGGGGTGCACTTCGGGCACCAGACCCGCCGCTGGAACCCGAAGATGCGCCGGTTCATCTTCGCGGAGCGCAACGGCATCTACATCATCGACCTCGAGAAGACGGTCAAGCAGCTGCGCGTCGCGCAGGACCTGATGCGCGAGGTGGTGCTGCGCGGTGAAGGCGTGCTGTTCGTCTGCACCAAGAAGCAGCTCAAGGCGATCCTCCAGGCCGATGCGGAGCGGTGCAGCGCCTACTTCGTCACCGAGCGGTGGCTGGGCGGGACGCTGACCAACTACGCGACGATCAAGAAGCAGATCCGCCGCCTCAAGGACCTCGAGCAGGGCCAGGAGGAAGGCAGCTTCGAGTTCTTCACCAAGAAGGAGCAGCTGCTGCTGGAGCGGGAGCGCGATCAAGCTCGAGCGCAACCTGTCGGGCGTGAAGAACATGAGCCGGCTGCCGGGCGCGCTGTTCGTGGTGGACGCCAAGAAGGAGCGCATCGCGGTGGCCGAGGCCAACAAGCTCGGCATCCCGGTGGTGGCGATCGTGGACACCAACGCCGATCCGGACGTCATCACGGTGCCCATCGCGGGCAACGACGACGCGATCCGCTCGGTGTCCCTGATCAGCGGCGCGATCGCCGACGCGATCGGCGAGGCGCGGGCGCGCATGCCGGCGCGCGAGGAGGCCGAGGAGTCGGACTTCGCGGCCTACTCGACCGACGCGGGCGCGACCGAGGGCGGGGAGTCCGAAGCCGAGAAGCGGCGCCGCCGGCCGCGGCGCAAGCGGCGGCCCAAGCCCGAGGCGATCGTGGCGCGCATCAAGACCGACGAGGCGGCTCCGGCGGCTCCGCGCCGTGCCCTCGGCGGCGGGCGAGGACGCCCCCGCCGTAGCGGCGGCGCGCGCCGGAGTTGGAGCACCGCCGCCTCTGCCCGGTCGGGCGGGCGGCGGTTTTTGCAGGTGAACCCTGGTGGAGACCATGACGGATACAATGGCGAGCATCAACGCGAAGGACGTGGCCGAGCTGCGCCGGCGCACCGGCGCCGGCATGATGGACTGCAAGAAGGCGCTGACCGAGACGGGCGGCGACTTCGACAAGGCCACCGAGTGGCTGCGCGCCCACGGCGCCGCGCGGGCCGACAAGCGCGCCGAGCGCACGGCCAAGCAGGGCCTGGTGGAGTCGCTACGTGCACCACAGCGGCAAGCTGGGGGTGCTGCTCGGAGCTGAACTGCGAGACCGACTTCGTGGCGCGCACCGACGACTTCAAGCAGCTGGCGCGCGACGTGGCGATGCACATCGCGGCCTCGGCGCCGCTGGCCGTGAGCGCGGAGGACCTGCCGGCGGACGTCGTCGAGCGGGAGCGGCGCATCTACACGGAGCAGGTGGCCCAGGAGGGGAAGCCGGAGGCCATCCGCGCCAAGATCGTCGAGGGCAAGCTGAAGAAGTTCTACAGCGAGGCCGTGCTCCTCGACCAGCCGTACGTGAAGGACGACAGCCGCACGGTCGGCGACGTGGTGAAGGAGCTGTCGGGCAAGACGGGCGAGAAGGTCGTGGTGCGCCGGTTCGTGCGCTACCAGCTCGGCGAGGACGTGTGAGCCTGGCGTACCGCCGGGCGCTCCTCAAGCTCTCCGGCGAGGCGCTGGCCGGGGAGCGGGGCTTCGGCCTCGACCTGGCGGTGATCCACCGCCTGGCGGACGAGGTCAAGGCGGTGCGGGCGGAAGGCGCCGACATCGGGCTGGTGATCGGGGGCGGCAACATCATGCGCGGCTCGGTGGCCAGCCGCGAGGGGATGGACCGCGTCTCGGCCGACTACATGGGCATGCTGGCCACGGTCATCAACGCCCTGGCCGTGCAGGACGTGCTCGAGCGCAAGGGCGTGGACACGCGGGTGCTGACCGCGATCCGGATGGAGGCGCTGGCCGAGCCGTACATCCGGCGCCGGGCCATCCGGCACCTCGAGAAGGGCCGGGTGGTGATCTTCGCGGGCGGCACCGGGAACCCGTATTTTTCGACCGACACGGCGGCGGTGCTGCGCGCGCTGGAGATCGAGGCGCAGGTGCTGCTCAAGGGCACCAACGTGGACGGCGTGTACACCGCGGACCCGAACAAGGACACGAACGCGCAGTTCATCCCCGAGCTGAGCTTCCTCGACGCCATGGTCAAGGGGCTCGGCGTGATGGACGCCAACGCGTTCGGGCTCTGCAAGGAAAACGGCTTGCCGATTAACGTGTTCAACATCAACCAGCCCGGCGCGGTGCTGCGCATCCTCCACGGCGACCGCATCGGCACCATCGTGCGATGACCACGCTGACTCTGCAGGAGATCGTCAAGCAGGCGCGCGCCGGCGATGGACAAGGCGATGGAGGTCACGCGGCGCGAGTTCGCCACCATCCGGAGCGGCAAGGCCACCACCAGCCTCCTCGACCTGGTGCGGGTCAACGCCTACGGCAACGAGATGCCGCTGAACCAGGTGGCCTCGGTGGCCGCGCCCGAGCCGCGGCTGCTCACGGTGACGCCGTGGGACAAGTCGCTCACGACGGCCATCGACAAGGGGCTCCGGGAGAGCGACCTGGGCCTCAACCCGGTCGACCCAGGGCGGGGTGATCCGCGTGCCCCTGCCGCCGCTGACCGAGGAGCGCCGGCGCGAGCTGGTGAAGGTGGTGCACAAGCTCGCCGAGGAGGGCCGCGTGTCCGTCCGTCACGCGCGGCAGACCTCGCAAGGACCAGATCAAGAAGATCGAGCACGTGTCGGAAGACGACCGGCAGCAAGGCCGACCACGACCTCCAGAAGGTCACGGACGACCACATCAAGCACATCGACGAGATGGTGAAGGCCAAGGAAGCGGAGATCATGGAGGTGTGAACGCGGCGCCGACGCTGGTGGATCGCATCCGCGCCGGCGGCGAGGTCCCGCGGCACGTGGCCGTGATCATGGACGGCAACGGCCGTTGGGCGCAGGAACGGCACCTGCCCCGGCCGGTCGGGCACCGCGAAGGGATGAAGGCGGTGCGCGAGGCGGTGGAGGGCTGCATCGAGGCCGGGGTCGAAGTGCTGACGCTGTTCGCCTTCTCCGAGGAGAACTGGAACCGCCCGCCGCTCGAGATCGGCGCCCTGATGTCGCTGCTCGAGGAGTACATCGCCCGCGAGACCGCCGAGCTGCGCGGCAACGGCGTCGAGGTGCACGTCCTCGGCGACCTGACGCGGCTCAATCCCAAGGCGCGCGAGGCGGTGGACCGGCTGCTCGCGACAGACGCGCGGCGGCACCAAGCTGCTCCTCAACCTCGCCATCTCCTACTCCAGCCGGGCCGAGATCGCGCGCGCCGCGCGGCTGCTGGCCGAGGACGTGGCTGGCCGGGCGGCTCGCCCTGGAGGACGTGGACGAGGACGCGGTGGCCAAGCGCCTCTACACGGCCGGCCTGCCCGATCCCGACCTGCTGGTCCGCACGTCGGGCGAGCAGCGCATCTCGAACTTCCTGCTGTGGCAGCTCGCCTACACGGAGCTCTACATCACGCCGGTGCTGTGGCCGGACTTCACCCGCCGGACTCTGTTCGAAGCGATTCTCGACTACCAGGGACGCGAGCGCCGGTTCGGTCGCGTCACGGCCTGATGCCCGGCGAACGGATGACCCACCGCGTCGCCTTCTCCGCGGTCGCGATTCCCGTGGCCGTGGCCGCCGCGTACGTGGGCGGCTGGGTGCTGGCGGCGCTGCTGGCGCTGGTGGGCATGCTGGCCACCCGCGAGGTGTACGACCTCGCCGCGGCGAACGGGATCGACCCGCTGCGCCGCTCGGGGCTCGCCGCGGCCGTGGCGCTGCCGCTCGCCACCTTCTGGGCCAAGGGCTCCGAGATCCACTTCGCCGAGCCCGCCATCTACCTCGGCGCGCTCTGGCTGCTGGCCGTGGTCGCCGTGGCGGCGTGGCGGCGCGGGCCCGGGGGGCCGCCCGCTGGCGGCCGTCGCCGTCACGGTGTTCGGCACGCTGTACGCGTCGGGCTTGCTGTGCTTCGCCATCGTGCTGCGCCACCCCACGGGCGTGGGTCTGGAGTCGGGCCTGGGCACCGCGCTGCTGTTCTTCCCGCTGGCCCTGACGTGGATCGGCGACACCGCCGCGATGGCGGGCGGCAAGCTGATCGGCGGGCCCAAGCTGGCCCCCACGCTCTCGCCGCGGAAGACCTGGGCCGGCGCCGTGGGCGGCTTCGCCGGCACGCTGCTGTCGGCCTGGGCCTACACGGCCTGGGTGCTGGTCCCGCTGGGCCGGCCGCTGGGGCGCGAGCTGCCGCTGGTGGGAGCGCTGGTGGCCGGGGCGGCGATCAGCGTGGCCGGCCAGGTCGGCGACATCTCGGAGTCGCTGTTCAAGCGCGAGGTGGGCGTCAAGGACAGCTCCAGCCTGATTCCCGGGCACGGCGGCATGCTGGACCGGGTGGACTCGCTGCTGTTCGCGCTGCCGGTGACGGCGGGCATCTTCCGCATCTTCGGCGTCACGTGAGCCGCGGCGTCGCCGTGCTCGGGTCCACGGGGTCGGTCGGCACCTCCGCCCTCAAGGTGCTCGCCCGCCAGCGGGACGAGTTCCGGGTGGTGGCGCTCACCGCCTTCGGGCAGCGCGAGCGCCTGGAGGCGCAGGTGGCGGCGTTCCACCCGGCGTTCGTCGGGCTGGTGAGCGGCGCGGCCGGCGACGGGTGGCGGTCCGGCCGCGCGTGCCTGGTCGAGGCGGCGACCCGGCCGGACGTGGACATCGTGCTGAACGGGATCGTCGGCGCCGCGGGCCTCGAAGCCACGCTCGCCGCGCTGGAAGCCGGCAAGCGCGTGGCGCTCGCCAACAAGGAAACGCTGGTGATGGCGGGCGAGCTGGTGATGCGCACGGCGCGCGAGAAGGGCGGCGAGATCGTGCCGGTGGATTCGGAACACTCGCGCCGTCCTGCAGTGTGTGATGGGCAGGAAGCCCGCCGAGCTGCACCGGCTGATCCTCACGGCGTCCGGCGGGCCGTTCCACTCGTGGGACGCGGAGCGGGTGCGCCACGCCACCGTGGACGAGGCCCTGAACCACCCGACCTGGCGGATGGGCCGGAAGATCTCGGTGGACAGCGCGACGCTCGCCAACAAGGCGCTGGAGGTGATCGAGGCCCACTTCCTGTTCGGTCTGCCGTTCGACCGGATCGAGGTGGTGGTGCACCCGCAGTCGGTGATCCACTCGTTCGTCGAGTTCGTGGACGGGTCGGTGCTCGCGCAGCTCGGCTTCCCCAACATGGAGCTGCCCATTCTGTACGCGCTGACCCACCCCGACCGCCTGTGCGACGACGGCGTCACCCGGTTCGATCCGGTGGCGGCCGGCCCGCTGACCTTCGAGCCGGTGCGCCGCGACGTCTTCCCGGCGCTGGCCCTCGGCATGCAGGCCGGCCGGACCGGCGGCTCGGCGCCGGCCGCGTTCAACGCCGCGAACGAGGTGGCGGTGGCCGCGTTCCTCGCCGGTCACGCGCCGTTCGGACGCATCGCGGAGGTGATCGGGCGGGTGCTCGAGGAGCAGATCGTGACCGCGGTGGGGAGCGTGGCCGAGGTGCTGGAGGCCGACGCCTGGGCCCGCCGGCGCACGGAGGAGCTGCTGCGGTGTTCCTGAACGCCAACTTCACCCTGGTCTCGATCGTCGCGGGCGTCGTCGTCCTGGGCGTCCTCATCTTCGTCCACGAGGCCGGCCACTTCCTGGCGGCGAAGTCGGTGGGCATCGCCGTGCTCCGGTTCTCGTTCGGCCTCGGGCCGCGGACGCCGATCGGCGTGAAGATCGGCGAGACCGACTACTGCCTGTCGTGGATCCCGTTCGGCGGCTTCGTGAAGATGGCGGGCGTCGAGGAGGAAGGGGCGCCGGCGGCCATGGAGGGCGGCACGCTGGAGGCCGACGTGCCGCACGAGCGGACCTTCGACGCCAAGCCCCTGTGGGCGCGCGTGTTCGTGATCTTCGCCGGCGTGCTGATGAACGCCCTGTTCGCGATCCTGCTCTACGTGGCCATCGCCGCCCGGTTCGGCGCGACGGTGGACAGCACCGTGACGGTGGGCGGCGTGGACAGTACCGCGCTGCCGGTCGGGGCCCGGGGCCTGGCGACGCTGAGGCCCGGCGACCGGATCCTCCGCATCAACGGCGACTCGATGACCGGTTGGCAGGACATCGAGGAGAAGCTGATCACCGCGTCCCACACCCGCATCACCATCGAGGTGGCCGGCCGGCCCACGCCGATCCTGCTCGACGTGCCGAGGTCGGAGTCCGAGTCGCGGGCCGCCCTGGTCAACGCCCTCGAGCCGCGGCACGAGCCCGTCGTGGGCCAGGTGCTGCCCGGGTACCCGGCGGAGGCCGCCGGCCTCCAGACCGGCGATCGGATCGTCGCCGCCGCCGGCGCGCCCATCGCCTCGTGGGAGCAGCTGGTGCGGACCATCGAGGCCAGCGCGGGCCGCCCGATCCAGATCGAGCTGCTGCGGCGGGGCAATCGCAGCACGGTGTCGGTGACGCCGCGTCCCACCGAGGTGCGCGATCAGCCGGGCGGGAAGGCGCGCACCGTGGGGCGCATCGGGATCGGGCCCTACATCGAGGTGCGGCACTTCGGGCCCCTGGGCTCGGTGCGCGCCGGCCTGAGCGAGGCCGGGCGGGGCGCCGGCCTCATCCTGTTCACCCTCAAGGGACTGGTGACGGGCCAGGTCCCGGCGCGCGACATCGGCGGCCCCATCCTGATCGGCCAACTGGCCGGCGAGGTGGTGCGGGCGGGCTTCCGGGAATTCCTGGCCTTCGTGGCGCTGCTCTCGATCAACCTCGCGATCCTGAACCTGCTGCCGATCCCCGTCCTGGACGGCGGGCACCTGCTGTTCCTCGCGATCGAAGGCGTCCGCGGCCGGCCGTTGTCGCTCGAGCAGCGCCAGCGGCTCACCCAGGTGGGCTTCTTCGTGCTGGTGGGGATCATGGTGCTGGCGCTGGGGAATGATGTGCTGCGCTTGTTCAAGTGAGAGGTGAGAAGTGAGTGACGTGAGGAGGATGAGCGAGAAGTGAGGGGTCGAAAGGCGTGAGAAGACGCGGCTCGCCTTCTCACTTCGTCTTCTCACTTCTCACCCATCCTTCTCACGTCTCACCCCTCACTTCTCACTTCGTCCCAGCAGCTTCTCTCACCGCATCAATCGCCACCGTCGTCGTGCTCCGTTTCCCCGCCAGCACGCCCTCGAGATCGTCGGCCAGGTCGGAGGCGTTGGCGTAGCGCTCGTCGCGGTCCTTCGCCATGCAGGTCAGGACGATCTTCTCGAACGCCCGCGACAGCTCCGGACGCCGCTGGCGGGGCGGCTCCGGCGGCTGCTCCACGTGCAGCCGCGCCAGCTCGTACCAGTCGGCCGAGCGGAAGGGCAGCTCGCCGGTGGCCGCGCGGTACATCGTGACCCCGAGGGCGTACACGTCGGTCCGGCCGTCGAGCGGCATGCCGCGGGCCTGCTCGGGTGAGATGTAGTGCGGCGTGCCGATGGTGAGCCGTTGGCCGGTGGTCGAGACGTAGGACGCGATGGCCCGCGCGATGCCGAAGTCGGTCAGGACCGCCTGGCCGTCGGCGTCGAACAGGATGTTCTGCGGCTTGATGTCCCGGTGCACCACGCCGGCCTCGTGGGCGAACGCCATGCCGCGCGCCACGTCGCGCGCCGTGCGCATCACGTCCGCCTCGGGCATCACCGCGGTCTCCTCCAGGCGGGCCGCCAGCGAGGCCGAGAGCTTGGGCATGGCGAAGTACACGGCGTCGCCGTCCTGCCCGGCCTCGAGGATGCGGATGATGTTGGGGTGCCGGAGCTCGCCGGCGATCGTGGCCTCGTTGAGGAACCGGGTCGTGAACTGCGGGTCGCGGGCGTACTTGGGCTTGAGGAGCTTGAGGGCGATGTCGGGCGCGCCGCCGCCCTTGCTGGCGACCACGACCCAGGCCATGCCGCCGCCCCCCAGCAGGGCGGTGGTGAGGTAGGGGCCGATGGTCTTGCCGAGCAGGGAGTCGGTTTCGAGTGCCAGGAAACGCCCCCTTGAGATCGGAATGGACAGCGGTTAAAGTACACTGCTACGCGGAATTAGAGAATCGCTCCCGGAACCGCGTGACGGGAGCCAGGGAACAACCAGAGGTCCAGGCATGAGCTACGACAAGGCGGCTGCGGCCGCCACGTACCGCCTCCACGAGAGCGACACCGGATCCACCCGGGTCCAGATCTCGCTCATCAGTGCCCGCATCAACTCGCTGACCGATCACTTCCGTCAGCACGCCAAGGACCACCACGGACGGCTGGGCCTGATCAAGATGGTCGGGCGCCGGCGGCGTCTGCTGGAGTACCTGAAGCGTACCGACCTCGTGGCGTACCGCCAGCTCATCGACGAGCTGGGGCTCCGTCACTAGGTCAGGCCGGTAAGCGGGGCGCGCCACGACGGCGCGCCCTTCTTGCGGCATACCCATACTCCAAAGAGAGTCCGTCACGATGATGCATCGCCTCGAGCGGTCGTTCGCCGGCCGCACCTTCCGTATTGAGTGCGGGCGGATGGCCAAGCAGGCCGCCGGCGCCGCGCCTCGTCCAGTTCGGTGAGACCACCGTCCTCGCCGCCGCGTCGGTGGCCGACACGGTGAGCAACGCTGCCGTTCTTCCCGCTGCTGGTCGAGTACCGCGAGAAGTTCTACGCCGCCGGCAAGATCCCGGGCGGCTTCCTCAAGCGCGAAGGCGCGGCCCCACGACGAGGAGATCCTCGCCGCGCGGCTGATCGACCGGTCGATCCGGCCGCTGTTCCCGGAGGGGTTCAAGAACGAAGTGCAGGTCTTCATCTACGTGCTCTCGGCCGACCAGGAGAACGACGCCGACGTGCTCGGGATGGTGGCCGCGTCGCTTCGCCCTCGCCTCCTCGAAGATCCCGTTCGCCGGGCCCGCTGGCGGGCGTGCGCGTGGGCCGGGTCGAAGGCGAAGTGGATCCTGAACCCGACCTTCCAGCAGCTCGAGTTCTCCGACGTGGACATCGTGGTGAGCGGCACCGCCGACTCCATCATGATGGTGGAGGGCGGCGCGGGGGAGATCTCCGAGGCCGAGATGGTCGAGGCGCTGAAGGTGGCGCAGAAGGGCCTGCAGGAGCTGGTCGCCCTGCAGCAGGAGCTGCTCGGCAAGCACAGCGTGCCCAAGATGGAGTGGACCAAGTCGGAGCCGCCGGCGGACCTGCTGGCCCGCGTGCGGCAGCTGGCCGAGCCGCGGATCGCCGAGGCGATGAACCTCGCCAAGAAGGAGGAGCGCGTCCAGGCGCTCGGGGCCCTGCAAGCCACGGTGGTCCGGGAGCTGGGCGAGGAATTCCCCGACCAGGGCCGCGTGATCGGCGGCATCCTCGGAGGACCTGCAGTACCACACCATGCGCAGCCAGGTGCTGGAGCGGGGCGAGCGGGTGGACGGGCGCGACGCGACCGACGGTCCGGCCCATCACCTGCGAGGTCGGCATCCTGCCCCGCGTCCACGGCTCGGCGCTGTTCACCCGCGGCCAGACCCAGGCGCTGGTGACGACGACCCTGGGCAGCGTGAACGACGAGCAGCGCATCGACAACATCGACGTGCCGCGCGAGACGACCAAGTCGTTCATGCTGCACTACAACTTCCCGCCGTTCTCGACCGGCGAAGTCCGGCCGATGCGCGGCACCTCGCGCCGCGAGATCGGGCACGGCGCCCTGGCCGAGCGCGCGCTCACGCCGCTGCTGCCGCTGTACGAGGACTTCCCGTACACCATCCGGATCGTGTCCGAGGTCCTGGAGTCCAACGGGTCGTCGTCCATGGCCAGCGTGTGCGGCGGCTCGCTGGCGCTGATGGACGCGGGCGTGCCGCTCAAGGCGCCGTGCGCCGGCGTGGCGATGGGGTTGATCAAGGAGGGCGAGAAGATCGTCATCCTGACCGACATCCTCGGCACCGAGGACGCGCTCGGCGACATGGACTTCAAGGTGGCGGGCACCGAGACGGGCATCACCTCGATCCAGATGGACATCAAGGTCGCAGGGGCTCGACGCTGGAGATCATGAGCAAGGCGCTCGACCAGGCCAAGAAGGGCCGGCTGCACATCCTCGGCGTGATGGGCAAGACGCTGAAGGAGCACCGCACGGAGATGTCGCCGTAGGCGCCGCGGATCCTCACGATCCAGGTCAAGCCGAAGGAGATCGGCAAGATCATCGGCCCCAAGGGCGCCACGATCCGCGACATCGAGGAGCAGTCGGGCGCCAAGGTCAGCATCGACGACGACGGGATGGTCACCATCGCCGCGGTGGGCGCCGAGGCCGGCGCCAAGGCGCGCGAAATGGTCGAGGCGCTGATCCAGGAGGCGGAGGTCGGCAAGACCTACACCGGCAAGGTGAAGACCACCACCGCGTTCGGCGCGTTCGTGGAGATCCTGCCCGGCGTCGAGGGGCTGGTGCACATCTCGGAGCTGCAGCACGGCCGCACCGACAAGACGGAGGACGTGGTCAAGAAGGGCGACGTGGTCACGCGTGAAGCTGCTCGAGGTGGACGAGCGCGGCCGGCTGCGCCTGTCGCGCAAGGCGTTGATCGAGAAGGTCTGAGTGCGGACGGTCCGCCTCGACGAAGGGATCTGGCGCAGCGACGTTCCGAACGGCCTGGTGATCCTGACCGAGCGGATGCCGTGGCTGCGCTCGGCGGCGGCGGGCTTCTGGGTCAAGACGGCGTCGGCGCACGAGCCGCGCGAGCAGATGGGCGTGTCCCATCTGCTCGAGCACATGGTCTTCAAGGGCACCCAGAACCGCAGCGCGCAGGACATCGCGGTGGCCCTGGAGAGTCGCGGCGGCGGGCTGGACGCCTACACCGGCCGCGACCACACCACCTATCAGGCGCGGATGCTGGACGCGGATCTCCCGCTCGCGCTGGATCTCCTCACCGATATCGTGCGGCGCCCGCTGCTCCGGGAGGCCGACCTCGCCCTCGAGCGCAACGTGGTGCTCGAGGAGATCGCCACGGTCGAGGACACGCCGGACGACCTGGTCTTCGACCTGCATGCCGCCGCGCTGTGGCGCTCGCATGCCTACGGCTACCGCATCCTCGGGCACCCGCGAGACCGTGGCGAGCCTGACGGTCGGGGACCTCGGGGCATTGCACCGCCGCACCTACCTGCCGCGCCACCTGGTGTTCGTGGCCGCCGGGAACCTGGAGCACGAGGCCGTCCTGTCGCTGCTCGAACGGGAGGGGTGGTTCGACCTCGAGCCGGGGCCCGATGAGCCCGTGGTCGCCGCGCCGACGGCCGCGACCAGCCTGGAGCAGCGGGTGGCACGCGACGGCGCCCAGGTGCATCTGGTGTTCGGGACCGAGACGTTCCGGTACGGTGATCCGCGGCGCCACGCGCTCGTCCTCGTCTCCACCGTCTTCGGCGCAGGCATGAGCTCGCGGCTGTTCCAGCGGGTGCGGGAGGAGCTGGGCCTGGCGTACACCGTGTACGCCTTCCACTCCTTCATGCAGGCGGCGGGCGCGGCGGGCGTCTACGTCGGCACGCAGCCGCCGACGGCGCAGCAGGCGGCGGACACCATCCGCGAGGAGTTCGCGCGGCTGGCGCGCCATTCCCTCACCGCCGACGAGCTGGCGTCCGCCAAGCAGCAGGTGAAGGGGCAGCTCGTGCTGGCGCTCGAAGGGCCCGTGTCCCGGATGTACCGCCTGGCCGGATCGGCGCTGTACGCGGAATCCTACAAGACGATCGACCAGGTGCTGGGCGAGATCGACGCGGTGCGGCCCGAGGAGGTCGCGTCCGTCGCCGCGGAGTTCTACGCGCCGGAGCGCCAGGTGGTCGTGTGGCTGGGCCCGAGCTGACGGCGGTCCCGCTCACCCGGGAAGTGCCGGGCATGCCTCCGCCGATTCTCTGCTACCACAAAGTCGATACGCGCTTCGAGCTGGGCTTCACCCAGGTCGAGCCACGCGTGTTCCGGCGCCAGGTCGAGGCGCTGGCGCGGGCGGGCTACCGCGCCCTGGCGTCCGCCGACCTGCTGCAGCGCCTGGCGGGCCCGCCCGTCCCCGAAGTCGGGCCGGAGCTGGTCTTCACGTTCGACGACGGCTACGCCGGGCTCGCCCGGCACGCCTTCCCGGTCCTGGCCGACCACGGCTTCCGGGCCCTCGTGTTCGTGATCACCGATTACGTGGGCCGCGACAACGACTGGGACGTGCAGTACGGCTGGCGCCGGTTCGCCCACCTGGACTGGGACGACCTGGCCCGGTGGCAGGAGCGGGGCATCGAGGTGCATTCGCACGGCGCGACCCATTCCCGCCTCACCTGGCTCTCCGACGCGCAGGTGGCCGAGGATCTGGGCCGCTCGCGAGAGGCGATCGGGCACCGGCTGGGCCGCCTGCCCGACGGCGTCGGCTACCCCTTCGGCTCCGTGGATGCTCGGGTGCGGGCGCTGGCAGCGACGGCGGGGTACCGGCTGGGCTTTGCCGGGCCGTGCGGCCGCGGCGGCGACCCGCTCGCCCTGCCCAGACTCCCGGTGTATGGCTGGGACCGTGCCGCGATGCCGCTGGTGCTCGGCGCGTCGCCCTTCTCGGGTGTCGGCCGCGGCCTGGCGCGGTTCACCAATCGCTGCGCCGTGGGCACGGCCGTGATTCAGCGCGCGCTCGGACGGCGCTACTCGAGAGGGGCTAGGGGCTAGAGACCTCGGGACGAGGGGCGGCCACCTAGTGGCGGGCTGCCGCCTTCCCGTTGCCGGCGAGCGCGTCCACGTAATGCCCGTGGAAGGCCTTGAGCCGCTCGACCAGCGCGTCGATTTCCTGCTGCGAAGGCAGGAACGTCGTGCGGAAGTGCAGGGTGCCGGGCTCCTGCCCGAACCCCGAACCCGGCACCACGCAGATGCCCGTCTCCTCGAGCAGCGCCAGGCAGTAGGCGTTGTCGCGTGTCGCCTCGTACTCGCGGCGCTCGTCCTCGCTCATCGCCGTCACGTCCACGCCGGGCTCGGCCGGCAGCTCGAAGCGCACGAAGGCGTACAGCGCGCCCTGCGGCGCCTCCACCGACATGCCCTCGATCGCGTTGATCCCGCGGCTCAGGGCCTCGGCCTTCGTCCGGTACGACTGCAGGATGGCGTCGCGCTCCTCCACGTAGCGGCGATGACTCGCCTCATTGGGCTTCGGTGGCGACACCATCACATAGGTCGCGACCTGCCCCACCACCCCGGCGCACAGGCTGATGGATTGGAGCTTCACCAGCTCGGCCAGGACGTCGTCCGGGATGTTGCGGTACTCGGTGTAGCCGCCGCGGTGGCCGCACTCGCCGAGGAATCCCTTCGAGACCGAGTGGAAGCTGAACAGCGAGACCGAGCGCTCGCCCAGCTCGTGCATCACCTTGGCGAAGGAATGGAAGCGCCGGTCGGGCGCGTAGACGTTCTCCTGATAGACCTCGTCGGCGAGGATCGAGAGGCCGTGGGCGCGGGCGAAGCGGACGACCATCGCGATGTTCTCGCGGGTCAGCACGGCGCCGGTCGGGTTGCCGGGGTTGATCACCGCGATGGCGACCGGGTGGATGCCGTCCGCCCGCGCGCGCGCCACGGCCGACGCGAGGCTCTCCTCCCGCAGCTGCCAGTGATGATCCTCGTCCAGGTAATAGCCGATCGCCTTGCCGCCGTGCAGGGCGATTTCCGCGCTGTAGAGGGGATACTGCGGCGTGGGGATCAGGATGCCGTCGTGCCGGTCCCGCACCAGCGCCACGACGGCCGCCTCCACGCCCTTGCTGGCGCCGTCGGTCAGGATGACGTGCTCCTTGTCGGCCGGGATCCCGTCGCGCCGCGCGATGAAGTCGGCCACCGCCTGCCGGATGAACGGGATGCCGGCGCTCTGCGAGTACGCCCCGGTGCCGGAGGGGTGCCGCTCCAGAATGCCGCGGACCTTCTCCACCACGTCGGCCGGGAAGTGCCGGAGCACGGCCGGATCGTCGAGCAGCGCCGGGTACTCCAGCAGGCTCAGGATCTGCCGCAGGTAGGTCAGGGGTCGCTGCGCGGGGAAGGCGAGCGGGTTGCCGATGTTGCAGTAGATGATCTTCCGGCCCTGGGCCTCGAGCTCCTGCGCCCGGATGTTGATCGCGCCGCGCACCGCGTACTCGGCGCGCAGCAGGTCCCGGTTGAGGTCGTTCCTAGTGATCATGGCGACGCGCGAGCTGCTCGAAGGTGAGGTTCAGGACCGGGTAACGCGCCCAGTCGCGATAGTCGAAGTGCCACCACTCCGCATCATACACGGTAAAGCCCACGGCTTCCATAGCGCGCCGCAGCACCGCGCGGTGCCACCGCGCGAGGCTCGTCCCGCCGGGGTAGTCGGCGAAGGAGCGGGGGGAGAACTCGTCGTAGCCGCCGACCATCTCGGCCGGCCGGCCGGTGGCGAGGTCGTACAGGGTCAGGTCCACGGCGCAGCCGCGGTTGTGATGCGAGCCGGTGGCGGGATCGGCGACGAAGATCTTGAGCGAGTCGGGCGTGGCGTCCCAGAACATCCGCGTCACGTACCACGGGCGGTACGCGTCGTGGATCAGGAGGCCGTAGCCCTGCCGCTCGAGCGACCGGGCGGCGCGCCGCAGCGCCTCCGCCGCGGGCCGCTGCAGGAACGCGTGGGCCGACGTGTACATCGCGGCGCCCATGAAGTCGTTGGTCGTGGCGTAGCGGATGTCGAGCCGGATGGCGGGATCGAGCGTGGTGAGGTCCACCAGGTCCGGCTTCCTGAGGCCCGGCGGCTGCGCGGGCGGCCGCATCGCGAGCGCGGCACGGCGCAGCTCCTCCACGGGCCTGAGGGGTGTGATGTGGAAGGTCGCTCCCCCTTCCGGGCCGACGGCCCGGCGGGGGAACACGACACCGGCCACGGCGGCGCTCGTCGCCCGGCCGTCGGGGCCTCGGGCGAACACCACTTGCCGGCCCGCGTACGCCCCGGAGTCCGGGAAGCTGAAGACGGAGTCTGCGACCTGGGAGAGGGCGTAGAGGTTGGATCGGCCGATGAGCGCGTCGAGCCTCCCGTCACGCTCCAGGATGTAGAGCACGTCCCGGCCCGTGCCGTACTCGCCGATCAGAGGCAGAAAGGCCGCTGGCGGCGGAGAGGGCATCCGTTCCGGAACGGTGAGTGCGGCGGCGACGCTGTCGTAGTCGCGCCGCGGCGCGGTCGCGGACTGGGCCCGAAGCGGCGCGGCCAGGACCGTAGCCGCCAGAAGCGCGGCGGCGGTCCGCCCGGCGGTCGCCAGGCAGGCGAGGCGGTCGGCAGGAGCGGAGCTCATCGCTGACACGTAGCGCCGGGCCGGCGCCCCGCGCAACCCCACCGGACGCGAGAAGGGCGGCCTTGAGCGGGCCGCCCCTCGCGTGACGCGGCGTCCGGTCGGTCTACTGACCGCCGGGAGGGCCGCGGCGCCCTGCGCCCATCGGCGGCAACGCCGCCAGGTTCTTGTCGAAGATCTTCTGCTGGTCGGGCGTCAGCACGGCTCGGATGTCCTTGTCCTGGCTCGTGCGCAGCGTCGCCATGGCCGCCCGGGAGGCGGAGTCCGGCGGCGCGCCCGGCGTGAACAACGCCCGCATCCGGGGCCGGTACGCCGCCTGGATGGAGTCGATGCTCGCCTGCTGCGGCGCGGTGAGCGTGATGCCGTTCAGCAGCGCCTGCATGCGCATTCCGGGGCCGCCCTGCCGCATGCCCCCCATCCCGCCCATGCCCCCTGGGTTCTGGGCCAAGGCCACCGAGCCCGACAGGGCCAGCAGGGCCGTGGCAACCAGCGCGAGTCGAATCTTCATGTGCTCCTCCGAAGAAGACCTGGTGGCCGACCTGGTAGTGCTTACCTCCGTACGGGCGGGCACGTTCCGCCGTTGGACACCGTGCGACGGGCCGCGAGGAGAGTTAACGTGGATGCAACCCATCTCATGGTGCCCGTCATGGAACCGCTCAGGCTCGATCCCCACACCACCGCCCTGGTCCTCATCGATCTGCAGCGGGGCATCGCCGGCCGGGAGACCGCTCCGCATGCCGCCCGCGACGTGATCGCGCAGGCGCGGCGACTGGCCGAGCACTGCCGCAAAGTGGGGTCGACCGTGGTCCTGGTGCGCGTCGCCTTCGCGGCCGACGGACGGGACCGGCTGGCCCCGGCCGCCGACGCCGCCGGCTGGGGCGGCACCCCAGCCCCGGACTTCAGCCAGATCGTCCCCGAGCTGGGGCCGGCGGACGGCGACCTCGTCATCACCAAGCGCCAGTGGGGGGCGTTCTATGGCACCGAGCTGGACCTGGAGCTACGTCGGCGCGGAATCCGCACGCTCGTCTTCGGGGGCATCTCGACCAACTTCGGCGTCGAGTCCAGCGCCCGCGACGCCTACGAGCGGGGCTACGAACAGGTGTTCGCGGAGGACGCGATGGCGGGCATGACGGCCGAAGCGCACCGGTTCGCCATCACGACCATCTTCCCCAGAATCGGCAGGGTGCGTTCGACCGACGAGGTCGTTGCGGCGCTCAAGTAGGAGCCGCGATGTGGAAAACACGCCAGCCGGTGGCAGGGCCGGCGCGCTATGTCGCATCTGCTGATAGGGAAGTAGCTTACGCCTTCGCACATCACGCACTGAGCGAAGGCTAGAGGGGCGCGGATCGGTATCGACCCGCGCCCCTCGACTGCGTTCAGTACCGGCAGGCGATCATGGCCCGCGGGGCGCCTGCACCGGCACCCGCAGTTGCTGGGCCTCACGCTCCTCGACCTCGTGCATGTAGTCGGAGAAGCTGCGCGGCGGCGCCGTGCAGGTCGGCCAGGCCGTGCCCGACATGCCGCCGGGACCGAAGCCGGCACGAGTCGGGAATACGGTGCGCTTCTCGTGCGAGACCGGCATCGGGTCCTCCGACGCCAGGTAAACCAGCATGGCCGTGAGGACCGCGTTCGACTTCAGGTCGTCGAAGACGATCTTGTCGAACGTGTCGCGGGTGGTGTGCCACGTGTAGAGGAAGTAGTCCCAGTTGAGCGAGCCGAGGCCGAAGCCCGGCGCGCCCGCGCAGTCGAACGACGCGTGATCGGTGCCGCCGCTGGCCGGCATGCCGGGGAACTGGAACTTGATCTCGCGCGTCAGCTCGGCCGGCACCAGCGACAGCCACCGGGCGAGGCTGCCGGACGCGACGGGATACCCGTTCGACGACATGTTGATGACGCGTCCCGTGCCGTTGTCCTGGTTGAACAGGGCCTGCAGGTGGGAGACGATGTCGGGGTGATCGGCCACGAACGCCCGCGACCCGTCGAGCCCGTTCTCCTCCGAGGCCCAGTGACCGACCAGGATGGTGCGCTTGGGGTGCGGATAGACCAGCTTCAGGATCCGCATCGCCTCCATCATCGTGATCGTCCCCGTGCCGTTGTCGGTGGCGCCCGACCCGCCGTCCCACGAGTCGAAGTGCGCAGACAGCATCACGTACTCGTTGGGCAGCTCCGAGCCGCGGATCTCGGCCACGGTATTGAAGACGGGCACGTCGCCGAGGAATTGCGCGTCGGCGGCGAGCTGCACCACCGGACCGTCGTGGTTCTGCGCCAGGCGCGCCACGAGGCCGTAGTCCTCGCAGTCGAGATCCACCACGGGGGCGTGCTCGGTCGAGGCGTTGAAGACGCGGTGGGTGCCCCAGCCGCCCGTCCACGTGCTCTGGAGGATCCCGGCGGCGCCGGCGTTGTCCAGCGCGACCTCGAGGAGGCGCTGGTTCCCGGCCGCCTTGCGGATGCGCACCGCCCAGGCGAGCCGATCCGCGGCGCGCGTCTCCTGCATCCGCTTCCAGGAGTCGGGCAGCGCCGTGGTGATCCACTCGCTGTCGGGCCGGCAGGTGGGCTCGGGGAAGGAAACCGCGACGAACTTGCCCTTCACCGACGGGAGCCAGGCGCGGAACGCGGTGGAATCGGCCACGTCGGGAAGGAGCAGGAGGTCACCCCGCACCGTCTTGCCGCCGGTGCCGGGGCTGAAGGACAGCATGGTGGCGTCGAGCGTGCGGACGCGCGGCGCGACGAGGTCGAGGTGCGTGACCCCGCGCCGCCAGCCCTTCCATGTGCCGTACGGCTCGGCGTGCGCGGGAATGCCCCAGCCCTGGTACGTCGCGAGCAGCCAGTCGCCGCCGGACTTGTAGCCCGGCGAGCCGGTGAGCCGCGGCCCGACGGAGTCGAACAGGGCCTGTGAGAGCTGGTAGGTCTGCGAGCTGTCCATGCCGATGTTCCAGATGCGGTGCAGCACGGAGTCGTCGGTGGAGAAGGTCTGGGCGGCGGCGGTGCCTGAGGCCAGCAGCAAGCCCAGGGCCGCGGCGGCGATCGAACGCCTCATCGGTTACCTCCCACGGGGATCGAAGTCGCCTCTGCCCGGCGCGGCGGCTTTCCCGGCCCGCCCGCGGGCCCGACAGCGGTGAGATTCTGCATCCTACGGTACGTGCGCGCGCCGCCCGGCGTTGCGGCGGCGGCGCGAATGTAGAACCGCGGACCGCTCGCCGATAGAGGCGGCGGGATTACATTCCGTGCCTTCCTCGCCACCGGAGACGGGTCGCCCATGCGTGCCACGTTGTGTGCCGTGTACGTGCTTGCGTGCTGGACCGTGGCGCCGGCGGCCGCCCAGGTACCGACTCCGGCAGGCGTGGTCACGAGCATCGGCTCGCGCACCCAGGGCCTCGAGAAGCTCGACGGCTTCTTCCCGGTGTATCGCGACTCGGGCGGCGCCCGCGTCTACCTCGAGTTGCCCGGCGACTCGGCGCGGGCGCTCGCGTTCTTCACGCTCGCCACCGGCCTCGGCTCCAACCCGATCGGTCTCGATCGCGGCGCCGACGCGGCCTCGTACGTCGTGCGTTTCGATCGGAGCGGCAGCCGCGTGCTGGTGGTGTTCGAGAACTGGGCGTTCCGCAGCTCGAGCGCCAATGCCGCGCACGTGCGCTCGGTGGCGGAGTCGTTCCCGCCGAGCACCGTGCTCGCCCTGCCGCTCCTGGCGGCGGAGTCCGGGCGGCTGCTGGTGGACGCCACCGACCTGGTGATCCGGGACTGGGTCGGCGTGCCGGCCGCGCTGACCGCGGCGCGGCAGGGCTCCTACAAGCTGGCGCGGGACCGCTCGGCGGTGGACTGGGCCCACACCCGGGCCTTCCCAGCCAACACGGAGCTCGGCTCCTCGCTCACCTTCGCGACGGAAGGAACGCCGGGGCCCATCGTCTCGGGGGTCGTCCCCGACCCCGCGGCCTTCACGCTGCGGGAGCACGTCTCGCTGGTGGCCTTGCCGGACGGCGGCTACCGGCCGCGGGCGCAGGATCCCCGCATCGGCTTCGACGCCGTCACGTTCAAGGACTACGCCCAGCCCGTTGAGGGGTCGCTGGAGCAGCGGTGGATCACGCGGCACCGGCTCGAGCGGGTGAACCCGGCAGAGCCGCACAGCTCCATCGCGAACCCGCTGGTCTACTACCTCGACCGCGGCATCCCGGAGCCCATCCGCACCGCGATGCTCGAGGGCGCGCGGTGGTGGGAGCAGGCGTTCGCCGAGGCCGGCTTGCCGGGCGGCTTCCGGGTCCTGGATCTGCCCGACAGCGTGGATCCGATGGACGCGCGGTACAACGTGATCCAGTGGGAGAACCGCAACGAGCGTGGGTGGTCGGTCGGCGGCTCGCTCGGCGATCCGCGCACCGGCGAGATTCTCAAGGGGATGGCCCGGCTCGACTCGCACCGGGCGCGCACCGACTACAACCTCTACGCGGCGCTGATGGGGGCCGATTCGGCCGCCGCCGACACCGCGTTCGTGCTGGCGCGCGTGCGACAGGTGACGGCGCACGAGATCGGCCACACCCTCGGCCTCGCCCACAACTACATCGCCTCGAGCTACGAGCGCGGCTCGGTGATGGACTACCCGCCGCCGCGGCTGCGCATCACGCCCGGCGGCAACATTGACCTGAGCGCCGCCTACGCCGTCGGGCCCGGCGCCTACGACGTCTGGGCCATCCGGTGGGGCTACGGGATCTTCCCCGCCGCGACGGAAGCCGACTCCCTGCGGGCCATCGTGGCGGACGGGCTCAAGCGCGGGTTCCTGTTCCTGTCGGACGGCGACGCGCGGCCCGAGTACGCGTCCGATCCGCGCACCAGCCTGTGGGACGACGCGGCGACGCCGCTCGACTTCCTGCGTTACCAGCTGCAGGTGCGCGACGCGGCGATGGCCCGCTTCGGGCTCCGCAACATCCGGCCCGGCGAGCCGGTGGCGCTGCTCGAGGAGCGGTTCGTGCCGTTGTACTTCCTCCACCGCTTCGCCATCGCGGCCCTGGCCAAGACGGTGGGTGGGATGGCGTACGCGAACGCGGTGCGCGGCGACGGGCAGCAGGAGACGCGCCCCGTGTCCGCGAGCCGCCAGCGCGCCGCCCTGCGCGCGCTGCTGGGCACGCTGGAGCCGGCCGAGCTGGCCATTCCCGATACGGTCCTCACCCTCCTCGGTCCGCGGCCCTTCGGGTACGGGCCCTCCGACGAGCTGTTCCGCAGCCGCTCGCGCCCGGCGTTCGACGAGCTGGGCGCCGCCCGGACGCTGGCGGGGATGGTGGTGGACGCGCTGCTTCAACGCGATCGCGCCGAGCGCCTGGTGGCATTCGCGACCCGCGAGCGTGACGCCCTGACCCTCGGCGCCGTCATGGACTCCCTGGTGGGCCGCGCGTCGCGGACCGACGGGCGCGGCGCGAAGGACGCGGCGCTGCGGCGGGTGACCGCCCGGGCCGTGGCGGACGGCATGCTGGCACTGGCGGCCGACCAGCGCGCCGCGCCCGAGGTCCGCGCCCTCGCCGATCTCAAGCTCGCCGCGCTGCGCGGCCTGGCGCTGGGCCGCAGCCGCATCGGGACGGAGGACGCTCGCGCGACCTGGGGCGAGATCGCCGGCGATTGCACGCGCTGGCTCGAGCGGCGGGAAGTGCCGCAGCCCACGCCGGCGCTCGTGGCTCCGCCCGGCGACCCGTTCGGCGAGCCCTAGCCAAACCGTGGCGGGGTGCGCGGGCGGTTGCGAGCGCGCCGCCCGCGCCGGATACTTAGCGCCGGCAGCAACCCCGCTCATCGCTTCGCCGTGGAGGATCTCGTGAACCGTCGTTCGCTCACCCCCGCCGCCTTCGCCGCCGGCGTGCTGTGTCTCGCCCTTCTCCCGTCGCCGGTCCGGGCGCAGGGGCAGCGGCTTACCGACGGCCTCGCGCGCACGCCGCCCATGGGCTGGAACAGCTGGAACAAGTTCGCCTGCCACGTGGACGAAGCGTTGATCGAAGCGACCGCGGACGCGATGGTCAGCAGCGGGATGCGCGACGCCGGCTACCGCTACGTCGTGATCGACGACTGCTGGCAGGTGTACCGCGACACGGCCGGCACCATCGTGGCGGACCCGCAGCTCTTTCCGCACGGCATGAAGGCCGTCGCCGACTACATCCACTCCAAGGGTCTCAAGTTCGGCATCTACACCGACGCCGGGACCGCCACCTGCCAGGGGCGGCCGGGGACGTTCGACCACGAGGCGCAGGACGCGGCCACGTATGCGGCGTGGGGCGTGGACTACGTGAAGGAAGACTGGTGCAACGCCCGGGGGCTCACCGCGTCCACGCAGTACCGCAAGTTCCACGAGGCCCTCGTCGCCACCGGCCGGCCGATCGTGCTGAGTCTCTGCGAGTGGGGCTCCAACCACCCCTGGGAGTGGGCGGCGGGCATCGGGCACCTGTGGCGGACCACCGGTGACATCGACGACACCTGGGCCAGCATGCTCACCAACGCGGACCTCTCCTCGCTGCACCAGGCGGTGGCGGGTCCCGGGGGTTGGAACGATCCCGACATGCTCGAGGTCGGGAACGGCGGCATGACCGACGCCGAGTACCGGGCGCACTTCTCGCTCTGGGCGGTCATGGCCGCGCCGCTGATCGCGGGGAACGACCTGCGCTCCATGCCGGCGGCCACCAAGGACATCCTCACCAACCGCGAGGTGATCGCGGTGGACCAGGACTCGCTCGGGGTCCAGGGCTGGGTCGCCGAGCAGCCGACACCGGGCCTCGAGGTGTGGGTGAAGCCGCTGGCGGGCGGCGGACGCGCCGTGCTGCTCCTCAACCGCACCGGCGAGGCGGCGCAGCAGCGGGTGGACTGGAGCGCGATCGGGCTGGCGCCCGCGGCCGGGCGCGGGTGCGCGACCTGTGGCTCCATCAGGACGTGGGGACGTTCACGGGGAACTGGGCGACGGCGGTGCCGTCGCACGCGGTCGTGATGGTGACGGTCACTCCCGTCGCCGGCCGCTGAAGGCGGCGCCGGTGACGATCACTCAGGAGGAACGATGCTGAAAGAGTTCCGGGCGTTCATCATGCGCGGGAACGTGATCGACCTGGCCGTCGCCGTGATCATCGGCGCCGCGTTCGGCAAGATCATCTCCTCGCTCGTGTCCGACGTGCTGATGCCGCCCATCGGCCTGATCATCGGCAAGGTGGACTTCAGCAACCTGTACCTCAACCTGTCGGGGACCGCGTACCCGAGCCTGACGGCGGCGAAGGCCGCCGGCGCGGCCACCGTGAACTACGGCCTGTTCCTCAACGCGGCGTTCGATTTCGTGATCGTGGCCTTCGTACTGTTCATGGTGATCCGCACCAGCAACCGCATGCAGCAGAAGCTGGTCAAGGCGGAAGCCCCGCCGCCGGCCACCAAGGACTGTCCGTACTGCTACTCGGCGATCCCGGTGAAGGCGACGCGCTGCGGCCACTGCACGTCGAGCCTGTGACCCGGAGGACTCATGACGCGTGAGGACATGACTCGCCGGACGTTCCTGGGCACCAGCGTGCTCGGCGGCGCGCTCGCCGCCGCCGACCTGGCCCGGCCGTCCCGGGCCGTGGCCAAGCTCCGCGCCGCGAGCCGCGCGGCGGCGCAGGGCACCTCCGATCTGGACGAGGTCACGGTGGTGCAGCTCCAGGAGGGGATGCGCAGCGGTCGCTGGACCGCGCGCGGCCTGGCCGAGCAGTACCTGGCGCGCATCGACGCCAACGACCAGAAGGGCGCGAACCTGCGCGCGATCGTGGAGCTGAATCCGGACGCGCTCTCCATCGCCGACGCGCTGGACGCCGAGCGCCGGTCGAAGGGACCGCGTGGCCCGCTGCACGGCGTGCCGGTGCTGGTCAAGGACAACGTGGGCACGGCCGACCGGATGCACACCAGCGCGGGCTCGCTCGCGCTGGCGACGTCCATCGCGCCGCGGGATTCAGGCGTCGCTCGGCGCCTGCGCGACGCCGGCGCCGTGATCCTCGGCAAGACCAACCTGAGCGAGTGGGCGAACTTCCGCGGCCGCCACTCCATCAGCGGCTGGAGCGGGCGCGGCGGGCAGTGCCGCAACCCGTACGTCCTCGACCGCTCGCCGTCCGGCTCGAGCAGCGGCTCGGGGGCGGCCGTGGCCGCGAACCTCTGCGCCGTCGCGGTGGGCACCGAGACCGACGGCTCCATCACGTCGCCGAGCCAGGCGTGCAGCCTGGTCGGCATCAAGCCCACCGTCGGGCTCGTGAGCCGGGCGGGGATCATTCCCATCTCCCATAACCAGGACACGGCAGGCCCGATGGCGCGTTGCGTGGCCGACGCGGCGGCGCTCCTGTCGGCGCTGGCGGGCGAGGATCCCCGCGACGCCGCCACGCGAGGCAGCGCGGCCCACGACGTGGACTACACGCGATTCCTCGATCCGGACGGGCTCAAGGGCCTGCGTCTCGGCATCGCCAGGAAGCGCTACACCGGCAACCACCGCGAGGTCGACAAGCTGTTCGAGGCGGCGCTTGGCCGTGCTGCAGGGCCGCGGCGCCGTGCTGGTGGACAACGTGGACCTCACGACCGAGGACCACCTCAAGGACGCGGAGCAGGTGGTGCTCGAGTTCGATTTCAAGGCCGACCTGAACGCCTACCTGGCGGACCTCGGGCCCGACGCGCCGGTCAAGTCGTTGGGCGACGTGATCGCCTTCAATGACGCCCACCAGGCGACGGAGCTGCAGTTCTTCGGGCAGGAAACGATGATTTCGGCCCGGAAGCGCGGTCCGCTTTCGAGCCCGGCGTACCGGCAGGCGCTGGCGCGCTGTCACCGCGTGGCGCGCGCCGAGGGGATCGATCTGGTCGTCAGGCGGCACCGGCTGGACGCCATCATCTGTCCCACGTCCACGCCGCAGCGCCAGATCGACTTCGTGGACGGCGACGGCGGGGGCGCCGACTGCACGACGCCCGCGGCGGTGGCGGGCTACCCCCACCTGACGGTGCCGATGGGCTACGTGATGGGGGTCCCGGTCGGCCTGTCGTTCTTCGGCCGCGCGTGGACCGAACCGGTGCTGATCAAGGCGGCGTACGCCTACGAGCAGGCCAGCAAGGCCCGCCACACGCCGCAGTTCCTGCCGACCGTCGTTCCGCCGGTGGACGGATGACCCTCCAGTACATCTTCTCGACGCTGCGGCTCGGCAAGGTGGTGCCGCCGAGCCGGCACGTGCTCAAGGACATCTCGCTGTCGTTCTACCCGGACGCCAAGATCGGCGTGATCGGCCTCAACGGCGCCGGGAAGAGCAGCCTGCTCAAGATCATGGCCGGCGTGGACACGGACTTCATCGGCGAGGCCCGGCCGGCGCCCGGCATCCGCATCGGCTGGCTGCCGCAGGAGCCCAGGCTCGATCCGGCCAAGGACGTGCGGGGCAACGTCGAGGAGGGCGTCGCGCCGCTGCGCGCGCTGCTCACCGACTTCGAGACGATCAGCGCGAAGTTCGCCGAGCCGATGAGCGAGGAGGCGATGAACGCGTTGCTCGAGAAGCAGGGCGATCTCCAGCACCGCATCGACGCCGCCGGCGCCTGGGAACTGGACCATCACCTCGACGTGGCGATGGACGCCCTGCGGCTCCCGCCGCCGGACGCCGACGTCGCGAAGATATCGGGCGGCGAGCGGCGCCGGGTGGCGCTGTGCCGCCTGCTGCTCTCGCAGCCGGACATGCTGCTCCTGGACGAGCCCACCAACCACCTCGACGCGGAATCGGTGGCGTGGCTCGAGCGGCACCTCAAGGAGTTCCCGGGCTGCGTCATCGCCGTCACGCACGACCGCTACTTCCTCGACAACGTCGCGGGCTGGATCCTGGAGCTGGACCGCGGCGAAGGCATTCCCTGGAAGGGCAACTACTCGGGCTGGCTCGACCAGAAGCAGAAGCGCCTCGCGGTCGAGGAGAAGCAGGCCTCGGCCCGGCGGCGCACGCTGGAGCGCGAGCTGGAGTGGATCCGGATGTCGCCGCGCGCGCGGCAGGCCAAGTCCAAGGCGCGCATCGGCGCCTACGAGTCGCTGCTCGCCGAGGAGGCGGAGGCGCGCGAAGACACGGCGGAGATCCTGATCCCTCCGCCGGAGCGTCTGGGCGACGAGGTCATCGTCGCGGAGAACCTCGCCAAGGGATTCGGCGATCGACTGCTGTTCGAGAACATGAACTTCCGGCTGCCGCGCGGCGGCATCGTGGGCGTGATCGGCCCGAACGGGGCGGGGAAGACCACCCTGTTCCGGATGATCGTCGGCAGCGAGAAGCCGGACGCGGGTTCGCTCAAGGTGGGCGCGACGGTCAAGGTGGCGTACGTGGACCAGAGCCGGGAGGCGCTGGACGGCACCAAGACGGTGTTCCAGGAGATTTCAGGCGGGCAGGAGACGCTGCAGTTCGGCAAGCGCCAGGTGAACGCGCGCGCCTACTCGGCCAGCTTCGGGTTCCGCGGCGCCGACCAGCAGAAGAAGGTGGCGGACCTCTCGGGTGGCGAGCGGAACCGGCTGCACCTGGCCAAGCTCCTCAAGAGCGGCGGCAACGTCCTGCTGCTCGACGAGCCCACCAACGACCTCGACGTGGACACGCTGCGGGCGCTGGAGGACGCGCTGCTCCGGTTCGCCGGCTGCGTGGTGGTCGTCAGCCACGACCGCTGGTTCCTCGACCGCATCGCCACGCACATCCTCGCGTTCGAAGGGGAGGGCGAGGTGTACTGGTACGAGGGCGACTACCAGGGCTACGCGGCGGACTACCACCGGCGCAAGGGCGCCTCCGCCGACCAGCCGCACCGGATCCATTACAAGAAGCTGGTGCACTGAGGAGGGACGGCATGCACATCGGCATCCTGGGCACCGGTGACGTGGGGCGGGCGCTGGCCGGCGGGTTCGCCGCGCTGGGGCACGAGGTCAGGGTCGGCACGCGCGATCCGTCGTCCGACAAGGCCAAGGCCCTGGCGGCGAAGCTCGGGCCGAAGGTGGGCGTGGTGACGTTCGCCGAGGCGGCCACCTTCGCCGAGGTCGCGGTGCTGGCCACGGTGTGGAGCGGGACGGAGAGCGCGATCAAGCTCGCCGGTCCGGGACACCTCTACGGCAAGGTGGTCATCGACGCCACCAATCCGCTGGTCATCGCGCCGGGGGCGCCGCCGGCGCTGGCGCTCGGCCACACGGACTCGGGCGGCGAGCAGGTGCAGCGGTGGCTGCCCGCCGCGCGCGTGGTGAAGGCATTCAACATCGTCGGCAGCGCGCACATGGTGCAGCCGCAGTTCCCGGGCGGGCCGCCCGACATGTTCATCTGCGGCAACGACCCGGCGGCCAAGGCGACCGTGACGGAGCTGCTGAAGGCGCTCGGGTGGCCGGCGCTCGACATCGGCGGCATCGAGGGAGCGCGGCTGCTGGAGCCGCTGTGCATCCTGTGGGTGATCTACGGCGTGCGGACCGGCGGCTGGAACCACGCGTTCAAGATGCTGAGCAAGTAGGCGGGTCTAGGCGAACTCCTGCACGAACAGCTGGGCCGCGATGGGGATGCAGGCTCGGGTGGTGCACCAGCGCCGAGGCCATCACCCGCGCCAGCGTGCGCTTCTCGGGCGGCACCCGGTTGACGGTGCGGGCCAGCCGGTTGAAGAAGTCGTCGTCGTACTTGTTCAGGGCTTCCTTGAGCTTGTAGTAAAGCAGGTGCGATGTCACCCAGCAGCTTCATCCACTCGTCGTGATAGGCCTGCAGGCTGCGCGCCGACGTGTCGCCCTCGCGAATGGCCCGCGCCGCGTGCCGGCCGGCCAGCCGCCCCGCCTTCATCGCGTTGATGATGCCCGCCGCCCGAGAGCGGATTGATCATGTGCGCCGCGTCGCCCGCGAGCATGATGCCATCGGCCACCGTGCGCTTGACCGTGGTCCCGCTGATGACGCCGCCCACGGTGAGGCCCGTCACCGTACCGCGCGGGAAGTGCCGCGCGATGTAGTCGTCGAGGTACTGCCGCACCGTGCGCCCGTCGCCGCGCAGCGTGACCACGCCGAGCCCGACGTTGGCCACCCCGGCGCCCTTGGGGAAGATCCAGGCGTAGCCGCCCGGCGCCACGCCGGGCCCGAAGTGCAGGTAGATGGCGTCGGGGTCGAACTCGATGTTGCCCGACCACGTACTGCGCGCACGACTCCATGTCGCGGGCGGCCACGCGCGTCTCGAGTCCGGCCCAGCGGCCCACCATCGTCTCCACGCCGTCGGCGCCGATCACCACGCGCGCGGTCACGGTCTCCTCGCCGCCGGGCCCCCGCAGCCGCACCCGCCAGCGCCCGCCGCCCGGGCCGTCGGCGCGCTCGAGGCCGACCGCCTCCGTGCTGATGCGGATCTCGGCGCCGGCCCGGGCCGCGCGGTCGGCCAGCTCCGGCTCGAAGCGCGTGCGGTCGAGCACGTAGCCGATGTCCCGCTCGGCGAGCCGCACCTCGGTGTCGTCGGGAGAGACGAAGATCATGCGGCGTGATGCGGCGCGAAACCCACGGGCGCGCCGTCGGGGTCGAGGAACTCGCGCAGTCCGGCGCTCCCGACGCCCTCGGCGCAGCGGACCGGCGCGCCGATGGCCCGGTCCCGCTCGATCAGCAGGACGCGGCCGGCGCCCGCGGCGGCCGCCTCCCAGGCGGCCACGCAGCCGGCGGGCCCGCCGCCCACGACCAGGACGTCAACGACGGACATCGGTCATGGCGAGGGCCCCGACGGGGCAGGGGGCGATGCACTTCACGCAGCCGGTGCAGGTGATGGCGTCCACCACCAACCCCCGGCGCGTCATGTGGATGGCTTCGGGCGGGCACAGCGGCATACAGAGGCCGCAGGCGTCGCAGACCTCGCCGTCCACGACGGCGATTCGCTCGCGAACGGCAGGCGGCATGGGCGCACGTTACCTTTGCGTCGGGAAGGGTGTCAAGCCGAATATTGCCTCGACCGTAGGCGTGGGCTATGTTACCGGCGGCGCAACGAGTTACGCCGCCTTCCTTCACCCTCCATCGAGTTGCACGCCGGCATGCGATTGATGTCGTGGAACCCGGGGTCGTGGCTCCCCGCCAACGAGATCGCCGTCGATCTCGGCACCGCCAACACGCTGATCTACGTGCGGGGCGAAGGCATCGTGCTGAACGAGCCCTCGGTGGTCGCGCTCGAGAAGACGACCGGGAAGATCAAGGGCATCGGGCTCGAGGCGAAGCGCATGCTCGGCCGCACGCCCGACGGCATCATCGCCGTGCGGCCGCTCAAGGACGGCGTGATCGCCGACTTCGACGTCACCGAGAAGATGCTCCGCTACTTCCTCTCGTCGATCATCAACAAGCACGTCTTCCGCGTGAAGCCGAAGGTGATCGTGTGCGTGCCGAGCGGCATCACGGAAGTCGAGAAGCGCGCGGTGCGCGACTAGCGCGCAGTCGGCGGGGGCGAAGGAAGTGTACATGGTGGCCGAGCCGATGGCCGCGGCGATCGGCGTGGGCCTGCCGATCGAGACGCCGACCGGCAACATGGTGATCGACATCGGCGGCGGCACGACCGAGATCGCGGTCATCGCGCTCTCGGGCATCGTCTGCGACACCTCGATCCGCACCGGCGGCGACGAGATGGACATCGCCATCGTGCAGCACATGCGGAAGAACCACAACCTGCTGATCGGCGAGCCGACGGCCGAGCGGATCAAGATCGAGATCGGCAGCGCGGCGCCGGTGGGCGACGAGCAGGAGATGGAGGTCAAGGGACGCGACCTCGTGTCCGGCATCCCGAAGACCGTCACGCGTCCGCTCCGACGAGATCCGCGAGGCCCTCCAGGAGCCGGTGCAGCAGATCGTGGACGCCGTGCGGCGGGCGCTCGAGATCACGCCGCCCGAGCTGGCGAGCGACATCGTGGACCGCGGCATCGTGATGACGGGCGGCGGCGTCCCTGATCCGCGGCCTCGACGTGCTGCTGTCGCACGAGACGGGCCTGCCGATCCACGTGGACGAGGATCCGCTCACCTGCGTGGTGCGCGGGCACCGGACGCATCCTCGACGATCCGGAGAAGTACCGCACCGTTCTGACCACCTGACGCGCCGTGCCGATCGGCGCTGAACGTTACGGGTCCCGGGCCGACACGCTCGCGTTCGTGGCCTGCCTGGTGCTCTCGCTCGTCGCCCTCGCCCTGCCCGAATCGCTCCGCATGCCCATCTCCGCCGCGCTGCGCCGCACGGCCCTCCTGCCGGCGGAGGCGTCGAGTCGCAGGCGTCGGCGTCGCGCGAGCAGCGCCAGAACACGATCCTGCTCCGGGCCGAGCGCGACTCGCTCGCGCTCGCCGCGTCCGCAGGTCCCCGAGCTGGAGGCGGAGAACGCCCAGCTGCGCGGCGCTGCTCAGGCTGCGCGCGCGCCTGGGCACCGGCTTCGTGACGGCCGAGGTGCTGCACCAGACCGGGCTCACGGATGGGCTGACCATGCTGCTCGGCGCCGGGCGGCGGCAGGGCGTCGCGCCGCTCTCGCCGGTGATCGCGCCGAGCGGACTGGTGGGGATGGTGGTCGCGGTGGACCCGCACACCAGCGTGGTGATGGCGTGGACCCACCCCGACTTCCGGGTGAGCGCCATGGTCGAGGGCGGGAAGATCTTCGGCGTCGTCGCCGCGCGGCGCGGCGAGACGGCGGGCGAGGTGATGGAGCTGCGCGGCGTGCCCTACCGCGACTCGCTCCCGGCCGGCACGCCGGTCGTGACGTCGGGCCTGGGCGGCGTGTTCCCGCGCGGCATCCCGGTCGGCACGGTGCTGGGGATGCTGAGCGAATCGGCGGGCTGGGAGCGCACCTACCTGCTGCGGCCCGCGGCGCACCCGGCGCAGGTGACGCACGTGCTGGTGCTGTCGGCCCGCCTGGCCGCGCGACTCGCTGGAGCCGGCGTTCGACACGCTCCCCGCGCCCGCCCGACGCGGGCGGCGGGGCGGACGAGGGCGGACCGTGAAGGTCCCCGCGCCGCGCCTGCGGCTCGCGGCCGTCCTGGTGGTGCTCCTGGCCGCGCACTTCTGGCTGCGGCCCGCCGTGCTGCCGCGCCGCTTCGCGCCCGACTTCGTGCTCGTGGCGCTGCTGTTCTTCGCCATCCGCTCGCGCCCCGGCGCCGGCGCCGTGGCGGGGTTCCTGGTGGGCCTGCTGACCGACGCCGTGGCGCCCGACCACGTTCGGCGCCGCCGCCTTCTCGCTCACCATCGTCGGCTACGCCGCCGGCTGGCTCAAGGCGGTCGTCTTCCCCGACAACATCCTGGTGACCGCCGTGTTCGTGTTCGCGGCGAGCTGGCTGCGCGACGCCCTCGAGCTGGCGGCGAGCAACGCGCTGCGCAGCGGCGCCGTCGGCACCCAGCTGCTGGTGCTCTCGCCCGCCTCGGCGCTCAGCACGGCGGCGGCGGCGGTGATCACGCTGCTCCTGTTCCGCGGCTGGCTCCGCTCCGCGCCGGCCCTGTGAGCGACCGCCAGGCCTTCCACCCGTTCGTGCTGGCCCGGCGGGGCGCCGTGGCCCGCAACGCGCTCGCCGTCGTGTTCGTGCTCCTGTGCCGGCGCGTTCTTCCGGCTCCAGGTGCGTGCAGCACGACCGCTACCGGATGAAGTCGGAGTCGAACCGCCTGCCGCTCGGTGCCGCTGCCCGCGCCGCGCGGCCTCATCCTGGACCGCCACGGCGCCGTCATCGCCGAGAACGTCCCCGGCTACTCCGTCTCGCTGCTGGCCGAGGACGAGGACTCGCTGCGCGCCCGCCTCCAGCGCCTCGAGCCCATCCTGCCGCTCGACTCGGCGGCGACCGAGCGCGTGGTGAACCGCTTCCGCGCGGCCCCGTACGAGCCCACGGTGCTGATCAAGGACGCCCCGTTCCCGCTGGTGTCGCAGCTGGAGGAGCGGCGCGTCGTGCTGCCGGGCCTGGTGATCCAGACCGAGCCCAAGCGCGAGTACCCCGACAGCTCGATGGTGGCGCACCTGGTGGGCTACGTCGGCGAGGTCACCGAGGACGACCTGGCCGGCGCGTACGCGGGCCGGCGGCCGGGCACCGTCGTGGGGAAGGACGGCCTGGAGCGGCAGTACGAGTCCACCCTCGCGGGCTCCGACGGCGTGCGGTTCGTCGAGGTGGACGCCCTGGGACGCGTGGTGCGGGACGAGGGCGCCGCCGCGACGCTCCAGGCGGTGCCGGGCCACGTGCTGCGCACCACGATCGACCTGGGCCTGCAGCGGTTCGTCGCCTCCATCTTCCCGCCGGGGCGCCGCGGCGCCATCGTCGCGATGGACCCGTGCACGGGCGACATCCTCGCGCTCTACTCGAGCCCCGTCTACGACCCGAACGCGTTCGTCGGCGGCATCTCCTCCGAGCTCGTGGGACACGCTCAACACCGACCCGGGCCGCCCGCTGCTCGATCGCGCCATCGCGGCCCGCTACCCGCCCGGCTCGACGTTCAAGCTGGCCACGGCGCTGCATGGCGCCTGAGCGACGGCCTGGTGGACTTCGACTCCCGGATGCCGCAGCCATGCCGGGGCGGCTTCCAGTTCGGGACCCGCTTCTTCAACTGCTGGGACCCGCGGGGCCACGGCTCGCTCACCCTGAGCCAGGCCATCGCCAACTCGTGCGACACCTACTTCTACCAGCTCGGCCTCAAGCTGAGCGTGAAGTCACATCATCGCCGGACGGCGACGCGCTCGGCTTCGGCGATCCGGACCGGCATCGACCTGCCCGGCGAGGTCGCGCCCGGCCTTCCCCGACTCCAACTACTACGACCGGGTCTACGGGAGGGGCGGCTGGACGCAGGCGGTCGCCCTGAACCTCGCCATCGGCCAGGGCGAGAACGCCCAGACGCTCATCAACATGGTGCGCTTCTACGCGACGCTGGCCAACGGCGGACGGGTGATCCGGCCGCACATCCTGGCGGGCACCGCACGCCGGACGTGGGGCGGGTGGACCTGCCCGACAGCGTCTTCCTGGGCATCCGGAATGCCCTCATCGCCGTGGTGGAGCAGGGAACGGCGCGCTCGGTGCGGATGGCGCAGCTCCAGCTCGCCGGCAAGACGGGCACCGCGCAGAATCCGGAAGGGCCCGGACCACGGCTGGTTCATCGGCTTCGCTCCGGCGATGCGGCCGATGATCGTGGTCGGCGGCGATCTTCGAGAACGGGCTGCACGGCACGGTCGTGGCGCCCTACGTGGCCCGGATCGCCGAGCGCTACGTGCTCGGGCCCGGACACGACGCGCGAAGGGGCGCGCGCCGCTGAGGCCGTGCCGCTGCGCCGGAGCCCGGAGGACACGGTGCGCCGCGTCCAGTCCCGCTCGACACCACGCCGACCGGCGCACGGCCGACGACCCCTGATGCTGAGCAAGATCGACCGCCGCCTCGCCGCGGTGACCCTGGCGCTCACCGCGTACGGCATGCTGATCCTCTATTCCGCCGGGCAGACCGACGTGCCCTCGTCGGTGGAGCACATCTGGCAGCGCCAGCTCGCCTGGCTCGTCGATCTCGCTGGTCGGCGCCGGGCTCGTCATGCGGATCTCGCCCGCGGCTCGCTGGAGTGGTTCGCCCCGGCCGGCTACGCCGCGGGCATCTTCCTCCTGCTGCTCACGCTGGCCATCGGCACCGGAGCGGGCACGGCGGCGTCGTCCCACGCCTGGATCGCCATCGGCGGCGTGCGGGTGGGCCAGCCCTCCGAGATCGTGAAGCTCCTCGTGGTCCTGATGCTGGCCCGCTACCTCGCGGCCCGCCGCGACCCGCCGAACACCATGCGGGAGCTGGTGGTGCCGTGCCGTGATCGCGGCGCGTGCCCGCGCTGCTGGTGGCCGTCGAGCCGGACCTGGGCAGCGCGCTCGTGTTCGCCGGCATCCTCTTCACCATGCTGTTCTGGGCCGGCGTGCGCCTGCCCCTGCTCGTGCTCCTGGCCTCGCCCATCGCCTCCCTCGTCCTGGCCTTTTCGCCCTGGACCTGGGGCGCCTGGATCCTGCGTCCTCGGCATCCTGCTCCTCATCTGGCGCCCGTTCGTCTGGGAAGGGCTCGCCGTCCTCGGCGCCAACGTCGTCACCGGGCATCCTCGCCCGCCCGCTGTGGGGGCGCCTGGCCGCCTACCAGCAGCACCGCTTCCTGGCGTTCCTCAACCCCGACCTCGATCCGCGGGCCACCGGCTGGCACATCATCCAGTCGAAGATCGCCATCGGGAGCGGCGGCTGGCTGGGCAAGGGCTTTCTGATGGGCTCCCAGAAGCGGCTGGCCTTCCTGCCGGCCCAGCACACGGACTTCATCTTCTCCGTCGTGGGCGAGGAGCTGGGGTTCATCGGCGTCCTGGTGGCGCTGACGCTGTTCTTCCTCCTCCTGGCCATCGCTGGTGCGGGTGGCCCGCCGGAGCCCGGACCCCTTCGCGAGCCTGGTCACGTTCGGCATCGCCGGGATGTTCTTCGGCCACATCTTCGAGAACACCGGCATGACGGCGAATGTGATGCCCATCACCGGCATCCCGCTGCCGTTCTTCAGCTATGGCGGGTCGTTCCTCCTGGCGTGCTACGTGGCCATCGGGCATGGCCCTGCGGGTGGCTCAGGAGGGCAACGAGCTCGGCTATCATGAAGCAGGATAACGGGTTAGAAATTCGGTCTAGCGCTGGGCTGGCCCCCGTTCCAAATTGATCGGTCCTTCGGGAGGCCCCTCCGGGCTCCTGGCAGCCTCCTCTAATCCCCAGTCAATGGCCTGGTTCCGCAAAGACCGGCGTCCAAGAACGTCACAACGCGAGCGGCTGGAAATCCCAGCCGACGTCTGGGACAAGTGCGAGGAATGCGGGCACGTAGACGTCCGCGAGAAGTTCGAACGAGGGTTCGGGGTCTGTCCCTCCTGCGGTCACCACCGCCGCATCGATGCCGCCCAGTACATCGCCCTCCTGACCGACGAGCACAGCTTCGAGCCCCTGGACCAGGGTCTCCGGTCGGTGGACGCCCTCGGCTTCGAGAGCTACCGCGACCGGCTCGCGGCGAGCCTGAAGAAGGCCGGCCGCGAGGACGCGGTCCGGACCGGCACGGGCACCCTGGAGGGGGAGCCCATCGCCCTCGCCGTGATGGACTTCAAGTTCATGGGCGGCTCGATGGGCTCGGTGGTGGGGGAGAAGATCGTCCGGGTGGGCCGGCGGGCGCTGGACGAGCGGATCCCGCTGATCATCGTGTCGGCCTCGGGCGGCGCGCGCATGCAGGAGGGGGTGCTCTCGCTGATGCAGCTGGCCAAGACCTCCGTGGTCGATCGCGCAGCTGCGCGAGCGGGGCGTGCCGTTCATCTCGGTCCTGACCGACCCCACCACCGGCGGCGTATCGGCCTCGTTCGCCTTCCAGGGCGACGTGATCATCGCGGAGCCCGGCGCGGTCATCGGCTTCGCCGGCGCCCGGGTCATCAAGCAGACCATCGGCCAGGACCTGCCCGAGGGGTTCCAGACGGCGGAGTTCCTGGTGGAGCACGGGATGATCGACGCGGTGGTGCCGCGCGCCCAGCTCGGCCCGACGGTCGCGCAGCTGGTGCGCATGCTCCTGGGCAAGGCGCCGCCCGACCTGGAGCGCGCCTCCTGACGATCGAGTCGTTCGAGGACGCCTGCCGCTTTCTGTTTCCCAGGACGACCAGTGGCATCAAGTGGGGCCTCGAGACGACCGAGGCCCTGCTGGCCGCGCTCGGGCACCCCGAGCGTCACTTCGCCGCCGTGCACGTGGGCGGCACCAACGGCAAGGGTTCCACCTCGACGATGCTGGCCGAGATGCTCATGGCGGCCGGCCATCGCGTGGGGCTCTACACCTCGCCCCACCTGGTGTCGTTCCGGGAGCGCATCACGGTGGACCGCGCCCCCATCGCCGAGGAGGCGGTGACCGCTGTGGGCGTCGCGACTGGAGGAGCCGGCGGTCCGGCTCGGGCGCGACCTTCTTCGAGGTGTCCACGGCGCTGGCCTTCGCCGACTTCGCGGCCCGGGGCGTCGAGATCGCGGTCGTCGAGGTCGGCCTGGGAGGCCGGCTCGACGCGACGAACGTGCTGCGGCCGCTGGCGGCCGGCGTGACCCGCATCGCCCTCGAGCACACCGAGTACCTGGGCTCCGACCTGGCGGGCATCGCGCGGGAGAAGGCGGGCATCGCCAAGCCGGGCACCCCGTTCGTGACCACGGAGGCGGATCCCGGGGTGGCCGGCGTGCTCCTGGCCGAGGCGAAGCGGCGGGGCGCGGCGGCCGAGCGGCTGGACCCGGCGGCGTGCCTGGATCGCGTGGTCGCGGACGGGCGGGGCGTCCGGTTCGACGCGGTGACGCCGGAGCGGCGGTACGAAGGGCTCGAGGTCGGGCTTTCGGGCGCCTATCAGGCGTCGAACGCCCTGCTCGCGGTGCGGCTCGCGGAGCTGGTGGCGCCGGCGTGGCCGGTGGGGGAGGCGGCGATGCGCGACGGCCTCGTCCGCGCGCGCGTGCCGGGTCGCTTCGAGCGGCGGGGCCGCTGGATCTACGACGTGGCCCACAACCCCGACGGGGCCCGCGCGCTGGTCGAGGCGCTGCGCGCGGTCGCGCCGCCGAGGCCGCTGGTGGCGGTCGTGGCGGTGCTGCGCGACAAGGCGTGGCGGGAGATGCTGTCGCTGCTGGGCGCCGCGGTGGACCGGCTGGTGCTGACGCGGGCGCCGAGCGCGCCCGAGGACCGGGCCTGGGACCTCGGCCGAGGTGGCGTCGTGGGCGCGGGAGCGCGGACTCGAGGCGTCGGAGGAGCCCGAGTTCGACGCGGCGCTGGCCGCGCGCGGAGCGCCTGGGGCGCACGGTGCTGGTCACCGGCTCCTTTCACACCGTCGGCGACGCGCTCGCTCGCTTGCCCGGCGCTCGCGCCGCTCGGGTAGATTTTCGCATGCCAGTCAGCGCTCTGCCCGGGTTTCGCGACGTTTTCCCCGACGCCCTGGCCAGACGCCGGCGCATCTTCGCCGCGTGGCGCGACGTCGCCGCCCGCTACGGCTTCGAAGAGTACGATGGCCCGCCGCTGGAATCCGTCGAGCTGTACACCCAGAAGAGCGGCGACGAGATCGTCGGGCAGCTCTACAGCTTCGCCGACAAGGGCGAGCGGAGCGTCGCCCTGCGGCCCGAGATGACGCCGACGCTGGCGCGCATGGTGGCGCAGCGGGCGGCGCAGCTCAAGAAGCCCATCCGCTGGTTCTCGATCCCGCAGCTGTTCCGCTACGAGCGGCAGCAGCGCGGACGGCTGCGCGAGCACTTCCAGCTCAACATGGACATCATCGGCGAGGGCGGCGCGCTGGCCGACGCCGAGGTGTCGCGGCGGCGATCGACATCATGCGGGCGCTGGGCTTCGGGCGCGCAGCGACGTGCGGGTCCGGCTCTCCGACCGGCGCATCCTGGCCGACGCGCTGGTGCGCGACGTGGGCCTGGCGCCGGACGACCTCCCCGGCGTGCTCTCGGCCATCGACAAGCTCGAGCGCAACCCGGAGGCGGTGGCGACGTGGGTCGCCGAGCGCGGCGTGCCGAAGCCGGTGGCGCGGCGCGCTGACGGGGTTCGTCGCCGGGCTCGACGCGCCGGCCGGGCCTGATGGCGCGTGAGGCCGGCGCAGCCGCTGCGGGACTGCCTGGCGGCGCTCGAGGCGATGGGCCTGGCGCCGTTCGTGGACGTGGACTTCCGGATCGTGCGCGGGCTGGCCTACTACACCGGCATCGTCTTCGAGCTGTTCGACGCCAAGCGCACGCTGCGGGCCATCTGCGGCGGCGGCCGCTACGACGACCTGCTCAAGCAGGTGGGCGGCGTGGACCTGCCGTGCGTGGGCTTCGGCATGGGCGACGTGGTGCTGGGCGAGCTGCTGGGCGAGCGCGACGGGCCGCCGCAGGGCAGAGCCCTCGGTCAGCGTGTTCGTCGTGGCGGTGGGCGACGACGATCGGCCCGCCGCGCTGGGGCTGGCCCACCAGCTGCGGGACCGGGGCCTCGGCGTCGAGTTCGCGCTCAAGAAGCAGGCGCTGGGCAAGCAGCTGGAGCTGGCCGTGGCGCGCGGGGCGCGCGCGGCGGTGGTGATCGGGTCCACGGAGCGGGCATCGGGCCAGGCCGTGGTGCGGCTCCTGGGCCCCGGGACGGAGCAGCGCGTCCCGTTCACTCAACTGGTGAAGGATTATGTCTTCTAGGATTCGCGTTCTCACGCTGGCGCTGGCCCTCACCGGGTGCGCCGTCGAGCACGGCGACAAGGCCCCGCAGCACTCGGGCGCGGCGCAGCCATCCGGCATGATGCCGCAGGCCGGCAGCAATCCCGGGCCGATGCACACGGTGTTCGCGCGCGATGGAGGACACGGTGGCGTCGGCGCCCGCCGCATCAGCCTGAGCGTGATGCTGATACCCGAGACCGACCGCAGGTCGCAGCGGGCGGCCCTGCAGGCGGTGCTCGACGCGGAGCGGCGCGCCGACAGCTCGTTCGCGGCCGTTCGCGTGCTCGGCTTCTTCCCGCCGAACGGCGTGCCCGGCGGGCATCCCGGCGGGATGGCGATGATCCCGTCGGTCGATCCTGTCGTGGGTGCCGGCCGCGGGCGGCTGGAACGCGGTGAGCGCCGCCAACGCGCGCGGCCCGCACGTCGTGGACTCGCTGTACGTGTCCGACCTGCCGAACCATCAGAAGGTGCCCGGCACCGGGGCGGGGCGGTGAGCCAGGAGCAGGGCATCACGCCTCGCGCCAAGGACTTCAGCGCCTGGTACAACGAGCGGTGATGCGGGCCGAGCTGGCCGACTACTCGCCCGTGCGGGGCTGCATGGTCATCCGCCCCAACGGCTACGCCATCTGGGAGCTGATGCAGGCGCGCGCTGGACCGGCATGTTCAAGGACACCGGCCACCGCAACGCCTACTTCCCGCTGTTCATCCCGCAGTCGTTCCTGGAGAAGGAGGCGGAGCACGTCGAGGGGTTCGCCCCCAGGTGGCGGTGGTCACGCACGGCCGGCGGGAAGGAGCTCGACGAGCCGCTGGTCGTGCGGCCCACGTCGGAGACGATCATCTACGACTCGTTCGCGAAGTGGATCCAGTGCTACCGCGACCTGCCGCTGCTGATCAACCAGTGGGCGAACATCGTGCGCTGGGAGATGCGCACGCGGCTGTTCCTGCGCACGACCGAGTTCCTCTGGCAGGAAGGGCACACCGCGCACGCGGACGAGGCCGAGGCCGAGGGCGAGGCGCGCCGGATGCTCGGCGTCTACCGCCGGTTCGCCGAGGAGTGGATGGCGATGCCGGTGATCACCGGCGTGAAGACCGAGAGCGAGAAGTTCGCCGGCGCGTTGCGCACCTACGGCGTCGAAGCGCTGATGCAGGACAACAAGGCCCTCCAGGCCGGGCACGTCGCACAACCTCGGCCAGAACTTCGCCAAGGCGTTCGACGTCCAGTTCCAGACGGCCGAGGGCGGCCTGGACCACGTGTGGAACACGTCGTGGGGCGTGTCCACGCGCATGATCGGCGGCCTGGTCATGACGCACGGCGACGACGTGGGCTCATCTGCCCGCCGCGGCTCGCGCCGGTGCAGGTGGTGATCGTGCCGATCTACCGGTCGGACGAGGAACGCGCGCGCGGTGAGCGTGGCGGCCGCCGGCGTCGACGAAGAGCGCTGACGGACGCCGGGGTCCGGGTCGAGCTGGACGCGCGCGAGGGGATGAAGCCGGGCGCCAAGTACTACGAGTGGGAAGGGCAGGGCGTCCCGCTGCGGCTCGAGGTCGGGCCCAAGGACGTGGCGAAGGGGCAGGTGTTCGCGGCGCGCCGCACCGGCGGCAAGGCGCCCGATCCCGCTCGCCGGCCTGGTGGAGGGCGTGCGCGGCGCGCTGGACGAGATCCAGTCGGGCCTGTTCCAGGCGGCCCTCGAGCGGCGCGAGGCGGCCTCGCGCCGCGGCGTCACCAAGGACGAGCTGCTGGCGATGATGGCGGGACCCGGGCGGGTTCGCCTACGGCGGCTTCTGCGGCGGCGAGGAGTGCGAGACGGCCATCAAGGAGGCGACCAAGGCCACCGTGCGGGTGCTGCCCGACGAGGAGTTCCGCTCGACGCCGGCCCCCACGGCATGCGTGTGGTGCGGCGAAGAAGTCGGTCGTGGAAGCGGTGTGGGCGAAGGCGTACTGAGCCGGGGCCCGGGGAGCGGGGTCCGGGATCCGGGGGAGACGTGAACACCGCGCAGCGCATCCTGATCATCGATCTCGGGGCGCAGTACACGCAGCTCATCGCGCGCCGCGTGCGCGAGGCGCACGTGTACTGCGAGATCCACCCGCCCACCCGCGACATCGCTTGGATCCGGGACTTCGCGCCCACGGGCATCATCCTCTCCGGCGGCCCCAGCTCGGTCTACGATGAGGACGCGCCGAGCGCCGACCGGGCACTCCTCGACCTCGGCGTCCCGGTGCTCGGCATCTGCTACGGCATGCAGCTGCTGGCGCAGCTGGCCGGCGGCGAGGTGCGCCAGGCCGGCGAGCGCGAGTACGGCCGGGCCGACATCGAGGTGCTCTCGGGCGAGGGCCTGTTCGACGGGTTCGCGCCCGGCTCCTCCACGCCGGTGTGGATGTGCCACGGCGACCGCGTGGACGTGCCGCCCGCCGGCTGGGACGTGCTGGCGCCGCAGCGCCAACACGCCGGTGGCGGCCTTCCGCCATCACGCCAAGCCGCTGTTCGGCGTCCAGTTCCATCCCGAGGTCGCGCATACCCGGCGCGGCGCCGAGATCCTCGCAGAACTTCCTGTTCCGCATCTGCCACGCCAAGCCGGACTGGACGCCGGGGCACTTCGTCGAGCGCACGGTGAAGGAGGTCGGCGAGCGCGTGGGGAAGGGCCGGGCCATCTGCGGCCTCTCGGGCGGCGTGGACTCCGCGGTCGCCGCCGCGCTCGTGCAGCGCGCCATCGGCGAGCAGCTGACCTGCATCTTCGTCGACCACGGCCTCCTGCGGCGCGGGCGAGCGCGAGCAGGTGGAGCGCACCTTCCGCGGCGAGCTGGACACGGATCTCCGGGTCGGTGGACGCCTCGCGCCGGTTCCTGGACGCGCTGGCGGGGGTCGCGGAGCCGGAGGAGAAGCGCCGGCGCATCGGGCACACCTTCATCGACGTGTTCGAGGACGCGGCCCGCGAGGTGGGCACGGACGTCGGGCTTCCTGGTGCAGGGCACGCTGTATCCCGACGTCATCGAGTCGGTGTCGCCGCGCGGCGGGCCCTCGGCGACGATCAAGACGCACCACAACGTGGGCGGCCTCAAGCCCGAACCTGCCGTTCGCGCTCATCGAGCCCCTGCGCGAGCTGTTCAAGGACGAGGTGCGCCAGGTGGGCCGCGAGCTCGGCCTGCCGGAGGACATCGTGCGGCGGCATCCGTTCCCGGGGCCCGGCCTCGCGATCCGCGTGCTCGGGCCGGTGGACGCGGAGCGCGTCGCCGACGCTGCAGCACGCCGACGCGATCTACCTCGAGGAGATCCGCGCCGCCGGGCTGTACGACGAGATCTGGCAGGCGTTCGCCGTGCTGCTGCCGATGCGCTCGGTGGGCGTGATGGGCGACTTCCGCACCTACGACAACGTCGTGGCGCTGCGCGCCGTGACGAGCCAGGACGGCATGACCGCGGACTGGTTCCCGTTCCCGCACGACGTGCTCGGGCGGATCGCGACCCGGATCATCAACGAGGTGCGGGGCGTGAACCGGGTGGTCTACGACGTCTGGTCCAAGCCGCCGGCGACGATCGAGTGGGAGTGACGGAAGCGTGAGGCGAGTCGTCAGAGAAGTTGCCAGACGCCAAGTTGCCAGTGGTTGCCGGGTGCAGTGGCCAGCACGGAACAGGCCTCAGTCGGCTCCGTAGCCGCCGAGGCCTGTTCTGTATCTGACGAACTCCGCATCTGGGAACCACTGCGCAACTTGGCGTCTCGCAACTGTTCTGTGCTCTACAGTCCCTTCTCTTCTACCAGCTTCAGGAATTCCTCGGGCGTCTGATGAGCGGCCAGCCGCGCGGGACGTCCGCCTCCTTGGCGAACTGCGCGATCTTGCCGAGCACCGGCAGGTACTGGTTCGACACCTCGAGCGGCGGCGCCACGATCAGGAAGAAGTACTGCGCCGGCTTCTCGTCGATGGACTTGTACTCCACGCCCTCGGTCCGGCGCCCGAACGCCAGCCGCAGGTTGTTCACCACCAGCGAGCGGCAGTGGGGGATCGCGATGCCGCGCCCGATGCCCGTCGAGCCGAGGTTCTCCCGGCGCTTGAGCATCTTGTAGAGCATGGCTTCCGACTTCTCGTCGAGCTTGAGGAGCCGGATCAGCTCCTTGAGGATCTCGTCCTTCGCGCGGGCGGCGAGCGACAGGTTGATCGCGTCGTCGCGGAAGAACTCGCGTAGCATGCATGGCGGAACAAGCTACCGAGCGCCGCACGCCGGGTCAAACGGCCCGTTGCCTCGCTCCGGGCACGCTTCGTAGCTTGCGCGCCCATGGGATTCCCGTTCCCCGTGGCGGCCGAGGTGCCGCTGTTCCTGGCCCCGATGGCCGGGGTGTCGGAGGCGCCGTTCCGGCGGTTGTGCCGCCGGTTCGGCGCCGACGTCGTGGTGTCGGAATTCCTGTCGTCGGAGGGGATGCGGCGCGGGCAACGAGCGCACGCTGCGGATGGCCGGGTTCGACGCGGCCGAGCGGCCCATCGGGATCCAGATCTTCGGCGCCGAGCCGGCGGCGATGGCGCGAGGCGGCGGCGCTGGTGACCGACGTGTTCCCGCCCGAGTTCGTGGACATCAACTTCGGCTGCCCGGTCAAGAAGGTCGTGCAAGCGCAACGGCGGCTCGGGGTGCCTCAAGGACCTCGACCTGGTGCAGCGGATCATCCGGGCGGTGGCGGCGGCCACGCAGCTGCCGGTGACGGTGAAGATCCGCTGCGGCTGGAACGAGGAGCTGCGCGACCCGGTCGGCATCGCGCTGCGCTGCCAGGACGCCGGCGCGCGGGCGCTGACGCTGCACGCCCGCACCCGCACCCAGATGTTCTCGGGCGCGGCGCGACTGGGACGAGATCGCGCGCCGTGGTGGAGGCGCTCGACATCCCGGTGATCGGCAACGGCGACATCAAGACCGCCGAGGACGTGCTCCGGATGCGGCAGCGAGACCGGGTGCGCCGGCGTCATGATCGCCCGCGGCTCGTTCGGCAACCCGTGGATCTTCCGCGACGCGCGGGCGCTGCTCGACGGGCGCCCCGTGCCGTCCGCCGCCCGCGCCGGAGGAGCGCTTCCGCACGGCGCTCGAGCACGCGCAGCTGACGCTGGAGCTCGAGGGCGACACGCCGCAAGGCGGCGCTCGAGTTCCGCAAGCACCTCGGCTGGTACGTCCGGGGCCTCCCCGGCGCGGCCGCGCTGCGCGAGCGGCTGCACCAGGTCGGCAGCCCTCGCCGAAGTCGAGCAGATCTTCACGGAGTACCTGGCGAGCGGCGCGGTCCCAGCCCTCGCGTGAACGGCATCGCGCTGTGGCTGGCCAGCCTCGCGATCGGCGCGGTGGGCGGATGGGCCGCGGCGCTGGCCTTCGCCGGGCGCCGCGGGGCGGCGCGCAGGGGCCCGTCCGCGCCCCGCGCCGCGATGCGCGCGGCGGACGCCGCCGTGGGCCTGCCCGTGGACGCCACCCTCGATCACCTGCGCCCGCATTCTCGCCGACCTGGCGGCGGAGCAGATCGGCCTTCCCTGCGCGGTGGTGATGCGGGACCTCGACGGGGGGCCCATCGAGATCGCCGCGATCTCGAGCGGCAGCGATCCCCGGCTCGTGGGGTACCGGGTGGACCCCGATTCGCCGGCCGGCCGCGCCATCACCGAGGCCACGCCGACGGTCGCCCTGGCGCACGAGGCGGTCGTGCGACTCGGGACCCCGCGACCGGCGCCGCCCGTTGCGGGGCGGCGTGGCGGTCCCGCTGCTCTTCGGCTCGCGCGTGGGCGGCGCGGTGATCGCCCTCGGGGAGCCCGCGATGGAGCCGGCCGCCGTCGTGGAGGAGCTGGATCGGCTGGCGCGGCGCTTCGGTCCGGTGATGGGGCCCGCCCACGCGGTCGAGCTGGCCAAGCACCAGGCGGACACCGACGAGCTGACGGGCCTGGCGAACCGCCGCGCCTTGAAGCGCGAGATGGCCTCGCCCGACGCCGCCCACTCGGCCCTGGTGATGCTCGACCTCGACTACTTCAAGAGGATCAACGACACGCTGGGCCACGCGGCCGGCGACGCCGCGCTGAAGCACGTGGGGAGCCTGCTCAAGACGGCGCTCCGCGGCGGCGACGTCGCCGCCCGGATCGGGGGCGAGGAATTCGCGGTCTGGCTGCCGGGCGGCGACCTCGCGCTCGGCGTCGAGGTCGCCGAACGGCTCCGGACGCTGCTGGCGGAGCGGCCGTTCCGGAACGCGGGACAGCCGTATCCGCTGACCTTCTCCTGCGGCGTGTCGGCGTCGCCGATTCCGATCCCCAGCCCCGAGAACCTGATGGCGACGGCGGACGCGGCCCTGTACCGGGCCAAGCGCGAGGGCCGCGACCGCGTCGTGGCGGGTGGTGGCAAGGGTGGCTAGTTCGCCGCCTCAACCGCGAGTTGAGCACGTTGAAGCGCTGCGGAGCGCCGCTCGAAGCTGGTGCGCTTTCCTGCCTCTGTCGCTTTGATTTCCGATGACCTCCCCCGGAAATGACTTGGAGTGCCTCGCCCTAACACCTGCCGGTTGCCTAACGCCTGCGTGACGGAGATGGCGTAGGTTCTTCGGCGGGCAGATCGCTGACGAACCAGGTGCAATCGCTGCGGGGAGCACCCCCATGCGTGGATCAGACGTGGCAAGGGGCTTGCGTGGCAGGCGTGTCGCGCGGCATCGAGCGCTGCAGTTCGCCGCGGTGATGACCATGGTGGGCGGGACCCTGTCATCGTGTCGGGAGTCCATTGTCCCACGTTTCGGCGTGGTCCTCAGGGTGACGCAGCAGATGCAGACTGTTGGCACCGACGGACGTGGGCTGCCAACACTGACTTGCGGCGTCGGCCTCGAGGCGATCACGTCGGGTTCGGGCCAGGCCGAGTGGGGTGATGCCGTCGTGTACTTCTTCGCCATCAATGACGCCACCACTGTCCTGGATTCGCTGGCGGTACCCGCGGCTGCGGTACAAGGGTCTTGGGGCGCCACGGTGATCGGAGCGAACGAACCCCAAGAGTCAGGCTGGACGCTGACGTCGGGCATCCCCATCACCGCAACGTTCAAGTATCGCTACCAGATCGTGGGCGGCGCAGCTGACTCGACGCAGGTCTCGGCGGCGTGCGCTCCCGCTGCGCCCAAGGGACCCCCGCCGACGTTCGCGGCGCTGTCGACCGGCCCCTCGAGCCTACTGCAGCCGGGCGGCAAGCTGGTGGTGGACTACACCGTAACGAGTTCGGTCGGTCTATGGGTGACTCTGCTGAGCGTGACAGGACCCTGCGATACGGTGGTCGAGGTTGGGGAGCCGCTCCTGGCGACCGACACCCGGACGCTGACCATCCCCATCCCGAGTTCATGCGCACTCGGCGTCCCGCTGAACGTTCAAATCGTCACCTACGACGCCCTGCTGCAAAGCACATCGATGATCTCAAGGCTGCCCGCCCTGGTAGACACGGTTCCTCCGACGGTCGGGGCGATGATCGGTCCGCGCTGGGGCGGCTCGTACACCACCGACCTGAGCGGCGATTGGTTCGTCGGCGATTCCATCGCAGTGATCCTCTACGCCCAGGACAACGGGGTGATCCACTCGCTCCATTGGGACGTGCAACCGGATGGCTTCGCCGACTCCATGGTGGTCGACACCCCGGGAGGCATCATCGAGTACCTGTCGATCCCCTTGCAGGCGAGCATGGCCGGGCCCATCCAGCTGCGGTTCTTCTCACGCGACCTGGCCCGCAACACGAGCGACACCATCACTTCCGCCGCGGGCGCGATCGACGTCATCCCGACGGTCAACCTGTTGGCGACGCGGGCGACCATCAACCCGCCGGGAGGCATCGGCGCCTGGGACGCGCGCCGCAACCAGCTCTACTTCAACCGGGAATACGGAAACCAGATCGGCATCTTCTCGCGCTCCGCCGGTGCGATCATCGGCACGATCCAGCTGAGCGCCTATCCTCTGGTGTTCGACCTTACGCCGGGAGGCGATTCGCTTGTCGTGGCCGAATACGGCAACCGCCTGGCCTTCGTGGATCTGCGCACCGGCCCGCCGGTCGTGACCGAGATGCCTCTGTCGGGCGTGGATTCGACCATGAGCCTGGTGGGGCTCGTGGCGGCCGGCAACGGCAAGGTCCTCGTCACCTCCGCCAACTACGCGGCTGGCACTGGACACCTGTACACCTACGATCTGGCATCCGGTGCTCTGCAGCTCAGGACCGACGCCGGGGTGGCCGGCCAGACGGGCGCCGGCTCGATCGTCGGCTCTTACGATCGGAGCGTGGTCGTCCTGAACGGTGGCCCGGGCGTGTTTCAGCGATACGAGGCCGCCACGGACGCGTTCGGCCCGCCCAAGACAGCCCAATCGACGGGCGTACTCGCGGTGGACGGGACCGGCGCCCACGTCACCGTCGGCGGGGCGATCTACGACTCCACGCTGCAGTACGTGGTCACGCCGAGCGTCTTCCACTACAGCAGCCAACCAATGGTCCTGTCGCCTGACGGCTCGACGATCTACTTCTCGTACGGGAACGCGGGCAACGTCCGCTGCCGCACCAGCGACGGCACGACGATAGACCACCTCCAGTACCCGGTGGTGGTGAACCAGCTCGTCATGTCGCCCGATGGCTCCACATTGGCCGCCATCGAGGAGGACCTGAACGCCAATACCCTGGGCTTCGTCACCGTGCCGCCGCCGAGTTCGGGTTCCGTGGCGCGTGCGGCCCACCCATTGCCGTCAGGCTCATCGCTCGCCGCCCACCGAGCCACGAGCCCGGGCGGCGCCGTCGCTGCGGCCTCCAGTCCGGGCGTGGCGGCCTGGACATCGCTTGGAGTGCCGTCGAACGGGATGTCGGGGGGCCGGGCGGTCGCTCGCCTGCGGCTGCTCGCTCGGCCGGTCCTGCGGGAGGCGCGTCGGGCGCGCTGACTCCCGTGGAGGGCGCGGGACGCGCAGGCTGGCCGTCTTTATCAGAACACGTGGACGGCCAGGTCGCCAACGCCGCCGGCAGCATGCGCGACCGCGTCGTGGCGGGTGGTGGCAAGGGTGGCTAGATTTCCCGTATCGCCCGGGGGCGACAGGTTTCGACGGGTGTCGTGGGGCGGTGGCAGCGTGCCGAGGTTCCTGGATCCTCGCTAATCCTCTGGGAAACGTTCAAATGCCAACGCGAACCTTGCGATGGCCGCGTAAGGCTTAACAGCCTTCCGCACCTGCCCGAGATGGAGCCCGCCTGAGGCGACGCTCGGGTATCGAAAAGTCAGGCTGGTCGTGCGTGGCGCCTCGGCGCGCGCGGCGAGATTGCACCGGGGCGGGGCCGCGGGCAGGTTGCTCGTGAACCGGTTGGCGGCCGCGGCATGAATCGCGAGCTACGCACGTAGAAGCTGCTGCGGATCGCTGCTCGGACCGGGGTTCGATTCCCCGCGCCTCCACTGCCCAGAGCCAGGCCCACGCCTGGCTCTTTCCATTTTTCGCGCCGCCTGTAGCTTCGGGACGTCCCTTTCATCCCGGAGCGTGCATGGCAGCGCCGGCCCCTGAAGCCCCGTCGTCCGTCGCCTATGTCCCGGTTCTGACCGACCTGATGCGCCTCGTCCGCGCGCCGTTCGCGCCGCGCGGCGTGTACGAGGAACAGAAGGACAAACCCACGTTCTGGCTCCCGTGGATCGTCCTGAGCGTCATCTTCGGCATCATCATGGTGTTCATGCTGCCGGTCGCCATCCAGGCGGCCCGGGCGGCTGCGGCCGAGAGGGGCGCGCCGCTCCCCGATTCGGCGCTGGGCATCATCCGCATCTCCTCTCTCGTCGGGCCCGCCGTCGGCCTTCTCATCGGCTGCCTCGTCGGCGCCGTCGTCCTGTACCTCGTGGTGATGGTCACGGGCTCGGAGGCCCGCTTCAAGGGCCTGCTGTGCGTGTCCATCTTCGCGGCCCCCGTCAGCGTGCTGCAGGTCGCGATCACCACGGCCATGCTCCGCATGCGCGGCCTGGAGTCCATCCAGTCGCCCGCCGACGCGCAGCAGTCCCTCGGCCTCGACCTGCTGGTGCCCGTGGACTTCACCCAAGCGCACCGCGCGCTCGCGGCTTTCCTCAGGGGCATCGGCCCGTTCGAGATCTGGGCGATGGTCATCACGGCGATCGGCCTGATGGCGCTGGAAAAGGTCCCGAAGAACAAGGCTTGGACTGCGGCGATCGTCGCGTTCCTCGTCGGTCTCGTGCTGCGCGCCTGCAGCACGCTGATCTTCAAGACCGGCTGAAAGCACCGCGGGCCGGGTCCTCGCTCGAGGGCCCGGCCCGCCGGCCTGACGGAGCCGGACGGTCAGCCGACGCGATAGCGCCCGCTGATCCAGGCGCGGCGCCACGGACGAGGCCGGCGCAGCGGGCGATACACCGGCCGGACGTAGGCCCGGCGCCAGCCGTAGCGCGGCGGCGCGTACCAGGCCCCGACGCCCCAGCGCGGCGCCACCGCGCGATACCCCCAACCGAAGCGTGCCGCCCGCCAGCGCGGCACCCGATACGCCGCCGCATAGCGGAAGGCTCCGTGGTTGCGCTGGACCCACTGCGCCGCATAGCGCATCTGGGCCCCGCGATGATGGGTCTGGGCCGCCAGCGGCGATGCGAACGCCAGAATGGCCAGCGCCCCGACGGCCGCGCGAATCCGCGATGTGACCTTGCTCACGTGCTCCCCCCCATTGGCGACGTCGACTTCACCCCATCTGACGCCGCGGTGCCGCCCCCGTTAAGCCTCGGGGCAGGGCGGCGGCGGTGCCAACGCGAAAGGCCGGACCCGCGTAGTGCGAGCCCGGCCCCTTCGCTGGAGCGACCGCCGGCTACGGCTGCGTCGGTGGCGCCGCGGCCGCGTGTGCCTGCCGCTCCAGCATCCGCTGCCGGTATTCGACCAGCAGGGACTGGAGCTGCTGCTGCTGGGCCGGGTTCAGGATGGCGTCCACCGAGTCCAGCGCGGCATGGTTGTTCGCCCTGATCTGCTGTTGGAGCGGCAACAGCCGAGGGCCCATGCTCCGGCGCTCCGGTGCACGCATGGTACGGAGCGGCCGGCCGCCGGTCACCTGTTGCCACTGGGCGCGCAGCGGCGCATTCGCGCTGTCCAGCCACGTCGCGACCTCACGGATGCGATCGCTCTGCTTCGCGCTGAGATGCAGCGCACGGCCGTGGTTGACGAGGTAGCGCGGCACGGTCGTGGTGACGAGCGCCCGGCTCGACGCCGTCGTGTCCGCGTGCACCGTGTCCTTGGTCGAGGCGGTCTCCGCGGCCTGCGCCGACAGGTTCCGCGGCGCGGTGGCCACGAGTGCCGCCAGCGTCACGCCGGCGGACGCGAGGAAGCGTCGGCTGGTGCTTCGCATCATGGGTGCCAATCCCTCCAATGTGGGCCGGCCAGCCCGTGGGTGGCCGGCGTGCGTTTCAGACCGTGGCGCCGGTCCTGTCCTCGCCACCCTTTTCCTTGAGCGCGGCCTGCGCCGCCGCCAGCCGGGCGATCGGCACCCGGAAGGGGGAGCAGGACACGTAGTTCATCCCGACATCGTGGCAGAACATCACGCTCGACGGCTCGCCGCCGTGCTCGCCGCAGATGCCGACCATCAGGTCCTTGCGCACCTTGCGGCCCAGCTCGATGCCGATCTTGATCAGCTTGCCCACGCCCTCCTGGTCGAGCACCTGGAAGGGGTCGTTGCTGAGGATGCCCGCCTCCACGTACGCGGGAAGGAAGCGGCCCGCGTCGTCGCGCGAGAGGCCGAACGTGGTCTGGGTGAGGTCGTTGGTGCCGTACGAGAAGAACTCGGCCACCTCGGCGATCTTGTCGGCCGTGAGGGCCGCGCGCGGCAGCTCGATCATCGTGCCCACGAGGTAGTGCACCTCGCGCTTGGCCCTGGCGAACACCTCGGCCGCCACGCGGCGCACGATCTGCTCCTGGTTCTTGAACTCCGCCACCGTGGCGACCAGCGGGACCTCGACCTCCGGGATCACCTTCACGCCCTTCGCGGTGACGTTGACCGCCGCCTCGAAGATGGCCTGGGCCTGCATCTCGGTGATCTCGGGATACGTGATGCCGAGCCGGCAGCCGCGGTGCCCCAGCATCGGGTTCGCTTCACGGAGCGACTCGACGATGCCCGAGAGCTGCGCGGCGGTGATGCCCATCTGCTTGGCGAGCGCGGCGACCGCCTCGGGCTCGTGGGGCAGGAACTCGTGGAGCGGCGGATCCAGCAGCCGGATGGTGACCGGGTAGCCGTCCATCGCCGTGAAGATCCCCTCGAAGTCCTCGCGCTGCATCGGCAGCAGCTTGGCGAGCGCCTTCTTCCGCCCGTCGAGGTCGCGCGCCACGATCATCTCGCGCATCGCCGCGATCCGGTCGCCCTGGAAGAACATGTGCTCGGTGCGCGTGAGCCCGATGCCCTGGGCTCCGAACTCCCGCGCCCGCTTCGCGTCGGCCGGCGTGTCGGCGTTGGTGCGCACCGCGATCTTCCGCTCGCGGTCGGCCCACGTCATGAACTTCTCGAAGTGTCCCGACATCTTGGGCTCCACCAGCTTCACCTGGCCCTCGATCACCCGGCCGGTCGAACCGTCGAGCGTGACCCAGTCGCCGCGCTTGACGGTCTTCCCACCGGAGCGGAACACGCCGGCGGCCTCGTCCACCTCGACCGCCTTGGCGCCCACCACGCAGCACTTGCCCATGCCGCGGGCCACCACGGCCGCGTGCGACGTCATGCCGCCGCGGGCCGTGAGGATGCCCTTGGCCGCGTTCATCCCCTTGATGTCTTCGGGCGACGTCTCGGCCCGCACCAGGATCACGGCCTTGCCGTCCTTCGCCCACTCGAACGCCTCGTTGGCCTCGAACACCACCTGGCCCGCCGCCGCGCCCGGCGAAGCGGGCAGGCCGGTCGCCAGCACCGTGCACTTGGCCGCCGGGTCCACCATCGGGTGGAGCAGCTGGTCCAAGGCGTCGGGCGAGACGCGGAGCAGGGCCTCCTGCTGGCTGATCATGCCCTTCTTCCGCCATCTCCACGGCGACGCGCACCGCCGCCGCGCCCGGTCCGCTTGCCGTTCCGGGTCTGCAGCAGGAACAGCTTGCCGCGCTCGACCGTGAACTCGAGGTCCTGCATGTCCTTGTAGTGCTTCTCGAGCCGCTGGTAGGTCTCCACCAGCTGCTTGTAGGCCGGCGGGAACTTGCGCTCCATCAGCTCGACGGGCTCCGGCGTGCGGATGCCGGCCACCACGTCCTCGCCCTGCGCGTTGACCAGGAACTCGCCGAAGAACCGCTTCTCGCCGGTCGAGGGATCGCGCGTGAAGGCCACGCCCGTGCCCGAGTCCTCGCCGAAGTTGCCGAACACCATCGCCATGACCGATCACCGCGGTGCCCAGCGTCTCCGGCACGTGATGGATGCGCCGGTACGCCACCGCGCGGTCGCCCATCCACGAGCGCCACACGGCCTCGATCGCGCCCCACAGCTGCGCCTCCGGCTCCTCGGGGAAGCCCGAGGGCAGGCGCTTCTTGAGCGCCGCCTTGTACTCGCCCACCAGCGCCTTCATGTCCTCGGCGGGCAGGTCGATGTCGCGCTCGACCTTCTTGGCCTTCTTCTTGGCCGCGAGCAGCGGCTCGAAGGGGCTGCGGCTGCCCTTGAGGCCGAGCACCACGTCGCCGTACATCTGCACGAAGCGCCGGTAGGCGTCGTAGGCGAACTGCGCGTTCCCCGTCTCCTTGGCCAGCGCCTCGGCCACGGTGTCGTTCATCCCGAGGTTGAGGATCGTGTCCATCATCCCCGGCATCGAGACCGCGGCGCCGGAGCGGCACCGAGACCAGCAGCGGCTTGGTGGCCGCGCCGAACTTCCGCCCCATCACTTCTTCGACCCGCCTGAGGCTCTTCTCCACCTCGGCCTTCAGCTCCGGCGGATAGGTCTTGTTGGCGATGTAGGTATTGCACAGCTCGGCGCTGATGGTGAACCCGGGCGGAACGGGAATGCCGAGGTTGGTCATTTCGGCGAGGTTGGCGCCCTTGCCCCCGAGCACGGTCTTCATCTGGGCCGTGCCGTCGGCGTGGCCCGAACCGAAGTAGTAGACGTAGCGACTCATACCAGCCCTTTGTGAGTTTTTTCACGCCCGGTCTCGAGGCGCAGCTTGGCGGCCTCGACCGGCACGGACGTGGGATACTGCAGCGAGAAACACGCGTGACAGAAGCGCCCGGATTCCCGCGCGCTGGCCTGCACCATCCCCTCGAGCGACAGGTACCCGAGGGAGTCCACGCCGAGGAAGCGTTGGATCTCCTCGACCGAATGCGTCGCGGCGATCAGCTCGTCGCGGTTGGGCGTATCGATGCCGTAGTAGCACGGGCCGATGATCGGGGCGGACGCCACGCGGAAGTGCACCTCCCGCGCCCCCGCCCGGCGGACCAGCTCCACCAGCCCGCGGCTCGTGGTGCCGCGCACGATGGAGTCGTCCACCATCACGACCCTCTTGCCCGCCAGCACCTCGCGCACCGGGTTGTACTTGATCTTCACCTTGGCGTCGCGGCCGGCCTGCGCCGGGTGGATGAAGGTGCGCCCGACGTAGTGATTGCGGATCAGCGCGTGCTCCAGCGGGATCCCGGACTCGTCGGAGAACCCGAGCGCCGCCGCGTTCGACGAATCGGGCACCGAGAACACGCAGTCGGCACCCGTCGGCCGGCTGCTCGCGCGCCAGCTGGCGGCCCAGGTTGCGGCGGAACTGGTCCACGCTCTCGCCGAAGATGAGGCTGTCGGGGCGGGAGAAGTACACCAGCTCGAACACGCAGTGGGCCGGGGGCGCCGGCGGCAGGGGCTCGAGGTAGTCGATGCGGCCGCCGTCGATGCGGACGAACGAGCCCGGCTCGAGCTCGCACACCGTCCGGGCGCCGACGATGTCGAGCGCGCAGCGTCTCCGAGGCCACCACCGGGCGCGTCCCCGACCTTGCCGAGCAGCAGGGGGCGGAAGCCGCGCGGGTCCACCACGGCGTAGAGCGTGCGCGTTCACCGTGACCAGCAGCGAGTAGGCGCCTTCCACGCGCGAGAGCGCCTCGCGGATCTGGTCGGCCGGGTCGGTGTGCCGCGACCGGGCGATCAGGTGGACCAGGACCTCGGAGTCCATGGTGGAGGAGAAGATGGCGCCGGCGTCCACCAGCTCGCGCGCGGAGCTCGGCCGCGTTGGTCAGGTTGCCGTTGTGCGCCAGCGCCAGCGTGCCGCCGCGGAAGCGCACCAGCACCGGCTGCGCGTTGGCCAGCACGCTCGAGCCCGCCGTGCTGTAGCGGGTGTGGCCGATGGCGGTGGTGCCCTCGGAGCCCTCGAGCACGCCCTCGGAGAAGACGTCGGCCACCAGGCCCATGCCGCGGTGCGTGCGGGCGACGCCGGCCTCGTCCACCGAGACGATGCCGGCCGACTCCTGGCCGCGGTGCTGCAGCGCGTACAGGCCCAGATACGCGAGCCGCGCCGCGTCAGGATGGTTCGAAACGCCGATAATGCCGCACATCGCAGTCAGTTACTCCGAGCAAGGTGTGTGCCGCCGACCCCGTCGAGCCGGCGCGGCAGCGCGTCCTCGTACACGCGGCGCAGCAGCGCCACCGGGCGCGCGAATTCCGCAGCCCCGGCCCGGATCCCGAGGTCACCGTCCGGTCCACCCACCGTCCCGATGGCGCGGCACGGCACGCCGAACCCGCGGGCCACCTCGAGGACGGCCGCCACTCGGTCCGGCCGGCAGCTCGCCACCACGACGCCCTGGTCCTCGCCGAACAGCGGCCGCCGCCGGCGCGAGATCGCCGACCAGCGCCGTCACGTCCACCGCGGCGCCGAGCAGCCCGGGCGCGAGCGCCGTGCATTCCGCCAGCGCCACGGCCAGCCCGCCCTCGGAAACGTCGTGCGCGGAGACCAGCAGCCGCCGCTCGGCGCACGCCACCAGGCAATCGACCAGCGCCCGCGACGCCGCGAGGTCCACGCGGGGCGGGGCGCCGAACACGTCGTCCGTGAGGAGGGAAAGATACTGCGACCCGCCCAGCGCACCCGCCGGCCGGCCCAGGCACACGATCGTGTCGCCCCGCGCCTGGAACGGGGCCGGCACGCGCGCCGTCACGTCCGCCAGCACGCCCACCATGCCGATGACCGGCGTCGGGTAGCACCGCGCCGGTCGGGCTCTCGTTGTAGAACGACACGTTGCCGCCGGTGACCGGCGTGTCCAGGGCGCGGCACGCGTCCGCGATGCCGCGGCACGCCTCGCGGAACTGGAAGAACACCTCCGGCTTCTCCGGGTTGCCGAAGTTGAGGCAGTCGGTGATGCCGAGCGGCCGCGCGCCCGTCGCAGGCCACGTTGCGCGCGGCCTCGGCCACGGCGGCCTTGCCGCCTTCGTACGGGTCGAGCCACACGTAGCGGCCGTTGGCAGCCGCTGGTCAGCGCGATGCCCAGCGTGGTGCCGCGCACCCGGAGCACGGCCGCGTCGCCGCCCGGGCCCGACCACCGTGTTGGCCTGCACGGACTGGATCGTACTGCTCGTACACCCAGCGCTTCGAGGCGATGGTCGGGCAGGTCGAGGAGCCGCTCGAGCAGCCTCGCCCAGGTCCTGTTCGGGCGCGGGGCGGCGGCACCGGCGCGCGCGCGCGCGAGCCGCGGCGCTCGGCGCTCTCGCGCGCCTCGGGGTGGTACACCGGGCAGTCGTCCACCAGCTCGCGGCCCGGGAATCTCCGCCACGACCTCCTCGCCCCAGCGCACCCGGTACATCCCGTCGTCGGTCACGCGCCCGATCACCGCGCGTCTGAGCTCCCATGTGTGGCAGATGGCCGCGGACCTCGCGCTCGCCGGCCGCGGCTGCGCCACCACCAGCATTCGCTCCTGCGATTCGGAGAGCAGGATCTCGTAGGGCGTCATTCCGGTCTCGCGCGTCGGCACGAGCGCGCGTCGATCTCGACGCCGACGCCGCCCCGCGCGGCCATCTCGGCCGAGCTGAGACGTGAGGCCCGCCGCGCCCATGTCCTGGATCGCGACGATGTGCCCGGAGCGGATCAGCTCGAGCGTGGCCTCGAGCAGCAGCTTCTCGGTGAACGGGTCGCCCACCTGCACCTGCGGCCGCCGGGCCTCGCTCTGCGCTCGACAGCTCTTCGGACGCGAACGACGCGCCGTGGATGCCGTCGCGCCCGGTGCGCGCGCCCACGGCGATGATCGGGTTGCCCGGGCCCGCGGCCCGGGCGCGGATCAGCTCGTCCTCGCGCAGCACGCCCACGCACATCGCGTTGACGAGCGGATTGCCCTCGTAGGCGCTCGGTCGAAGGCGACGTCGCCGCCGACGGTCGGGCACGCCGACGCAGTTGCCGTAGTCGCCGATGCCGCGCACGACGCCCGCGCATCAGGTAGCGCTGCCGGTCGCGCTCCAGCGGGCCGAAGCGCAGGGAGTCGAGCACGCGCGATGGGCCGCGCGCCCATGGTGAAGATGTCGCGCAGGATGCCGCCCACGCCGGTCGCCGCGCCCTGGTAGGGCTCCACGGCCGACGGGTGGTTGTGCGACTCGATCTTGAAGGCGACGGCCCAGCCCTCGGCCGATGCGCACGACGCCGGCGTTCTCGCCCGGGTCCCTGGAGCACCTGCGGGCCCGCGGTGGGGAAGGTCTTGAGCACGGGGCGCGAGTGCTTGTAGGAGCAGTGCTCGCTCCACAGCGCGGAGAAGATGCCCAGCTCGACGAACGTCGGCTCGCGGCCCAGGATGGACCGGATGCGATCGAACTCTGCGGCGGTGAGACCGTGCTGGCGGACCAGCTCCGGGGTCAGCGGTGGGTCCCCGGAGCGGGGGCGCGCCGTCGTCGTCACCGGCCCGGCTTCACCTTCACGCCCGTCACGGCGCCGGACGAGGAGTCCGCCGGCGGTCCGGCCGGCGGCGTGAACTCGGGCTTACGCCCCTCGGGCGAGCTGCTCTGGCCGGCGTACACGTGATCCGGACCGCGCACGATCGCGTCCATCACCTGGCCGCCCTGCAGCATCACGACGTCGTAGTAGCCGACCTGGCGCTCGCGGCCGTTGCGGTAGAAGAGGTAGGTCCAATCGTTCGCCCGCCGCACGGCGACCGGCGCTCCCCACGCCGCCCGCACGTCGGTCTCGCTCATGCCCGGCTTGACCGGGCTCCCCGTCGGCGGCGCGGGCGCGGCCGCGGCCACCGCGCCGCTGTCGTGCTTCACCGGTGCGATGGAGTCCTGGGCCTGGAGCGGCGCGGCGCCGAGCGCCGCCGCCACCACGACCGTCCACAGCGTGCCCCGTGTCATGGTGCCTCCCTCACACGCCCGCGGCGACCGCCGCCAGCGCGAACATGGCCGCACCATCACTGGAGCCGAGGAGGGCTTCCGCGGCTCGCTCGGGATGCGGCATGAGTCCGACCACGTTGCGTCCTTCGTTGGTGATACCCGCGATGTCGCGCATCGCGCCGTTGGGATTGCCGCCCACGTAGCGGAAGACCACCCGGTCCTCGCGCTCGAGGCGGTCGAGCGTCGCCTGCGTCCGCCACGTAGCGGCCGTCGCCGTGGGCCACGGGCATCCGGACCAGCTGGCCCGGCTGATAGCGCGCCGTGAACGGCGTGGCGTCGGTTTCGACGCGCATGCGTGACCGTCCGGCACACGAACGACAGGCCCTCGTTGCGGGCGAGCGCGCCCGGCAGCAGCTGCGCCTCGCACAGCACCTGGAATCCGTTGCAGATGCCGAGCACCGGCCGGCCGGCGGCGGCGTGCGCCGCGACCGCGCGCATCACCGGGGAGAACCGGGCGATGGCGCCGGGCCGCAGGTAGTCGCCGTAGCAGAACCCGCCGGGCAGCACCACCACGTCGGCGCCGCCCAGGTCGGTGGAGCGATGCCAGACGTACGCGGCCTCGGCGCCCGCCGCCTCCGCGGCCGCGTAGGCGTCGGCGTCGCAGTTCGAGCCCGGGAAGCGCGACGACCGCGACCTTCACGGCGCGGGCTCCACCGTCTCCAGCACGTAGTCCTCGGTGACGGGGTTGGCGAGCAGCCGCTCGCACATCCGCAGCGCGCCCTCGCGGGCGGCGTCGGCCGTGGCGGCGTCGAGCAGCAGCTCCACGGCGCGGCCCACCCGCACCTCGCCCACGCCGCCGAAGCCCAGCTCGCCGAGGGCGTGGGAGACCGCCTGGCCCTGCGGATCGAGGATGGAGGGGCGGGGCATGACCCGGACCCGGGCGCGGAACCGGCTCACAGGCCGCCCTCGCTGGCTGTGCGGGCCGGAGCCGCGATGGCGGCGCCTGCCCAGCGCGGAAGCGCACGCGCTCCGGCGACAGGTCGTATTCCACTTCGCGCGGGCGGCTCGTCGTCCTCGTCCCGCATCGGGTCGCGCTCGGGCAGCCGGTCCAGCAGGCCCAGGAAGACCGCGCGCACCAGCGCCGAAGGTGATGAGCAGCAGCCCGGCGGGGAAGAAGAAGTACTCGGGGTAGTAGATCGCGAGGCCGAGCGCGGCCAGGTGCACCGCCAGCCAGAAGCGCCCCTTCCAGGTGCGCAGGCCCACCTTGGGGAACACGGGGTAGGGCACCTGGCTCACCATCAGGAGCGCGAGCACGATGGTGAGCAGCACGACGAGCTGGCGGCACCGGGATGAACGCGAGGTACTGCTTGAACAGCGGCGTCTGGGTGAAGGTGTAGGCCGACGCCAGCGTGATGCCGGCGACCGGCGAGGAGCAGCCCGATGAAGTGCGACTTGGCCTGGCCCGCCTGCAGCACGTTGAACCGGGCGAGGCGCAGCGCCGCCGCCAGGACGTAGATGAACGACAGCAGCCAGCCCCACTCGCCGCCCTGGAACCGCCAGAAGTAGAGCAGCATGGCCGGCGCGACGCCGAACGACACGATGTCCACCAGCGAGTCGAGCTCGGCGCCGAACGACGTGCCGGTCCGGCTCATGCGCGCCACGCGGCCGTCCAGCAGGTCCAGCACGGCGGCCACGATGACGAACCACGCCGCCTGGAAGAAGTCGCCCCGCGCCGACTCGATGAGCGACCAGACGCCGAAGAACAGGTTGCCCGACGTGAAGGCGCTCGGCAGGATGACGATGGCCCGCCGCATGCCCCGCCGCCGTGGGCGCGGCGCCGTCACGCCGGGTACTCCGCGATCACCGTCTCGCCGCCACGCACCACCTGGCCCATCGCCACCTTGAGCTTCACCGCCGGGTCGAGGAACAGGTCCACCCGCGACCCGAACCGGATCATCCCCAGCCGCTCCCCCTGCTCGGCACGATCGCCCGGCCCGACGTCGGTCACGATGCGGCGCGCGATGCTGCCCGCGATCTGGCGGACCAGCATCGGGCCTCGCGGCCCGCGAGATCCCGATGGACGCCTGCTCGTTCACCAGCGACGCCTTGTCGTGGCTGGCCACGGTGAACTGGCCGGGATTGTAGTGGACCACCTCGACCTCGCCCGAAACCGGGTAGCGGTTCACGTGCACGTTGAACACGCTCATGAAGATCGAGACGCGGGTCGTCTGAGCGTGAATGTACACGGGCTCGTCCACCTGGGCGATGCTGCAGACCCGCCCATCCGCCGGCGCGATCACCAGCGTCTCGCCGCGCGGTCCCTGGCGCGCCGGATCGCGGAAGAAGGCGACCACCCACACGGTCAGGACCACGCCCACCGCGACGAGCGCGGCGGACCAGCCGGCCGGCCACGAGTACCAGACCACCACCAGGGCGAGGTCCAGGGCCAGCGCGACCCGGATGAACGGCCAACCTTCGGGGGCGATGCGCATCAGGCGTTCTCCGCATGAGGTCCGGCGAGTCGCTGGAAGATCTCCCGGTAGCGGGCCGTGGTGGCCTGCACCACGTCGGCCGGGAGCGAGGGCGCCGGCGCCTCGCCGTTCCAGCTGCCGGCGCGGCGCAGGCCCTCGAGGTAGTCGCGCACCGGCTGCTTGTCGAAGCTCGGCTGGCCGCGCCCGGGCGCGTAGCGGTCGGCCGGCCAGAAGCGCGAGGAGTCCGGGCGTCAGCACCTCGTCGATCAGCAGCAGGCTCCCGTCGGGCGCCGTGCCGAACTCGAACTTGGTGTCGGCGATGATGATGCCGCGCGTGGCCGCGAAGGCCCGGGCCTCGGCGTAGAGCGCCAGCGAGCGCCGCCGCAGCTCGGTTCGCGCGCGGCTCGCCCAGCGCGGCGGCCACGTGCGCGAACGGTGACGTTCTCGTCGTGGCCCACGTCCGCCTTGGTGGCGGGCGAGAAGATGGGCTCGGGCAGCTGTCGGATTCCCGCAGCCCCTTCGGGAGCGGCTCGCCGGCGAGCGTGCCCGCCTGCCGGTATTCCTTCCAGGCCGAGCCGGAGATGTAGCCGCGCACCACGCACTCGAACGGCGACCGGCTGGGTCCGGCGCACCAGCATCGCGCGCCCGGCGAGGGCGGCGCGGTGCGCCGCCAGCGCGGGCACCGCGGCGACGATCGCTCCCGGCGTCGGCCGTGAGGCAGTGGTGCGGCTGCGCCGCCGCGAGCTTCGCGAACCAGAACGCGCTGAGCTGCGTCAGCACCGCGCCCTTGTGGGGCACGGGCTCGCTCAGCACGAAGTCGAACGCGCTGATCCGGTCGCTGGCGACGATGAGCAGCCGCTGCTCGTCCACGCGATAGACCTCGCGCACCTTGCCGCGGCGCTCGAGGGGAAGGGGAAGGTCGCTGCGCACCGTTGCCGTCATACCGTGACCTCCGCGGGCGGCGCCTCGGGCACGCCCTGCACCAGGGGGTCCACCACGTCGCGCAGGAATTCGTCCACCTGCTCGGGCGCGCGCCCCACGAACTCGGCCGCGCGTCGAGCGTCCGCGGCCATCTCGGCCACGGCCACGCCGCGGAACGCCGGGTCGGCGGCCAGCCGCTCGAGCAGGTCGTTCGGCGCGCCGTGCTCCGCCACGGCCTTCGCCACGGCGAGGCTGTGGCGCCGCATGACCTCGTGCAGCGCCTGGCGGTCGCCGCCCGCCTTGACCCCGAGCATCAGGCAGCGCTCGGTGGCCATGAACGGCAGCTCGCGCGCCACGTGCCGTCCGATGACGGCCTCGCGCACCTCGAGACCGCGCGCCACGTCCGCCACCAGCACCAGGATCGCGTCGACCGCGAGGAACGCCTCCGGCAGCACGAGCCGCCGGTTGGCGCTGTCGTCGAGCGTGCGCTCGAACCACTGCTGCGCCGCCGTCTCCTCGGCGTTCGGACGGCAGGTGCATCACGAAGCGCGCCAGCGAGACGATCCGCTCGGCGCGCATCGGGTTGCGCTTGTAGGCCATGGCCGACGAGCCCACCTGCTCCGCCTCGAACGGCTCGAGCACCTCGCCGCACGTGCTGCAGCAGGCGCAGGTCGTCGGCGAACTTGGCCGCCGACTGCGCCACGCCGGCGAGGGCGGCAGAGCACCTGCGCGTCCATCTTGCGCGGATAGGTCTGCCCGCTGACCGGCACGACGCGCGGAACGCCCATCTTCTCGGCCACCAGCCGGTCGAGCCGCCGCACCTTCTCGTGATCGCCGGCGAAGAGGTCGAGGAACGACGCCTGCGTGCCGGTCGTGCCCTTGCACGCCGAGCAGCGCGAGCGAGGACGGCGCGGTGCCGGATCTCCTCGAGGTCGAGCCGCGAAGCCCTGCATCCACAGCGCCACGCGCTTGCCCACGGTGGTGAGCTGCGCCGGCTGCAGGTGGGTGTAGCCAGGGTCGGGAGCGCGCGGTGCCGGGCGGCGACGTCGCGCGAGGAGCCTGAGCGCCGCGCCCAGCCGCGCTCGACCAGGCCGGAGCGCCTCGCGCATCACGAGCAGGTCGGCGTTGTCGGTCACGAAGGCGCTGGTCGCGCCCAGGTGGATGAAGGGGCGCGCCGCGGGCGCCGCGTCGCCGAAGGCGTGCACGTGCGCCATCACGTCGTGGCGGCATGCGCGCGCTCGTACTCGGCCGCCTTGGCGAAGTCGACGTCGTCCGCGTGGGCCTTCATCTGGGCGATGGCCTCGGCGGGAATCGGCGAGGCCCAGCTCGCGCTCGGCCTCGGCCAGCGCGATCCACAGCCGCCGCCACAGGCCGATCCGCGTCGCCGGCGCCCCACAGCCGCTGCATCGCCGGCGAGGCGTAGCGGGTGCCCAGCGGCGAGACCCAGCGGTCCTGGCCGCTCACGGGGCCGTCGAAGGAGACGTAGCCGTAGGAACCCTGCCGCTCGAAGTACAGCACGCCGCCGCCCCGGTTGCGGAAGTAGGCGATGACCTTCCTCGACCTGGTCGGCGTCGGTGATGTCCTCGTTGTTGATCCGGTAGATGACGTCGCCCGCCTGGAGCCCAGCCGCCTGCGCCTCCGCGCCCACGCTCACGACCAGCGCGCCGTGGGCGATCGCCAGCTGGCGCTCGGCCTGAATCGCCGACGTGACCGTCACCAGCTCGAGATCGCCTAGGGCCACCCGCTGCGCCCGCTCGGACGGCAGCTCGATGGACCGCAGCGCCACCAGGCTGACGCCGTCCGCGCGGCGGACCGCCAGGTGCAGCGTGTCGCCCACGCCGAGGTCCAGGAGCGCGGCCTCCCAATCCAGGAAGTTGCGCACCGGCCTGGCGCCGACCCGGATGATGGTGTCGCCGATCGCGATGCCCGCCGAGTCGCCGGGGCTGCCCGGCGCCACGTACTGCACGGCCACGCCCGACTGCCGGCGCCAGCCGTCGGATGCTGGCGCCGGGTTCGGCGATCAGCACGCCGGTCCAGCCGCGGCGCACCCGGCCGTACCGCCTCAGGTCCATCGCCACCTTCATCGCCCGCTCGATGGGGATGGCGAACCCCAGGCCGACGTTGCCGCCCGACTCCGAGAGGATGAAGGAGTTGACCCCGACCACCTCGCCGACGGCGTTCACCAGGGGCCCGCCCGAGTTGCCCGGATTGATGGCGGCGTCGGTCTGGATCATGTCCACGTACAGGCCGGCCTGGCCGGCCGAGGGCAGGACCGAGCGGCGCACCGCGCTCACCACGCCGGCCGTGACGGACGGCTCGCTGTTGCCGAGCAGGAAGCCGTAGGGGTTGCCGATGGCGACCACCCAGTCGCCGATGTCCAGGTCCCGGCTGCGGCCGATCCGCGCCACGGGAAAGTTCGCGCCGTCGATCTTCACCACGGCCACGTCGGTGCGCGCGTCCTCGCCCAGCAGCCGGGCCGGGAAGTTCCGGCCGTCGCGCAGGGTGACGACGATGGAATCGGCGCCCGTCACCACGTGCTGGTTGGTGATGATCATCCCGTCGGCCGTGACGATGAAGCCCGAGCCCAGGCCCTGGACCACCTGCTCCGCGCCCGGCGGCAGGAAGAACAGGTCGAACACCGTGCGGGGCAGGGCGCGCTCGCGGCGCACCACGTTCACGCTCACCACGGCGGGGGCGATCCGCGCCGCCGCGATGCTGATGGCGGAGTGCCGGTTGGCGGTGATGCCGGCGCCGCGCTGCTGCGCGGCGAGGCGCGGCCCCCAGGCGGCGAGCGCGACGACCGAGGGCGAGCGGACCGGCCCGCGCGCGCTCACGCCTTGGCCTCCGCGCCCTTGGCGCGCGAGCCGAGCTTGCTCCAGTCGCTGAGGAACTGGTCCAGGCCGCGGTCGGTGAGCGGGTGCAGCAGCAGCTGGCGCAGCACGGCCGTCGGCATGGTGCCGATGTCGGCCCCGGCCAGGGCCGCCTGCAGCACGTGCAGCGGATGCCGCAGCGACGCCGCCAGCAGCTCGGTCTCGAGGTCGTAGTTGGCGAAGATGGTGCGGATCTGCCGCACGACCTCCATGCCGTCGTGACCGGCGTCGTCCAGCCGGCCCACGAACGGGCTCACGTAGGCCGCGCCGGCCTTGGCGGCCAGCAAGGCCTGCATGGCCGAGAAGACCAAGCGTGACGTTGACCGGAATGCCGTCGGCCGAGAGCCGCCGGACCGCGGTCAGCCCCTCCTCGATCATCGGCACCTTCACCACGATGTTCTCGGCGAGCCGCGCCAGCTCCTTCCCCTCGCGGTACATGTCCTCGGCCGTCAGCGACACGACTTCCGCCGACACCGGGCCCTCGACCGCGTGACAGATATCGACCAGCAGGCCGCGCGGATCGGCGTCGCCCGCCACGCGCGCCAGCAGGCTCGGGTTGGTCGTGACGCCGTCGATCAGGCCGGCGGCGGCCGCCCATCGGATGTCGTCGAGCTGCGCGGTATCGAGATAGATCTTCATGGCACGGACGCGAAGAGGTGAGCGGGATAGCGGACGCCGACCAGGAACAGGCCGTGCGCCGGGGCGGGCGGCGACGCGTCGCGGTTGTCGCCCGCCGCCAGCAGCCGGGAGACGTCGTCCAGCGGGCGGCGGCCGCGCGCCACGTCGACCATCAGGCCGACCAGGAACCGGACCATGTGGTGCAGGAACCGGTCGGCGGTGATCCAGAACTCGAGGCCCTCGGCGTCCTCGCGGCGCATCCACAGCGCCTCGAGGATGCGGCAGCGATAGTGCTCGCGCTCCGGTCCCTTGGCGGAGAGGCCGAGGAAGCTGTGCACGCCCAGCAGCGCCTGCGCCGAGGCCGCGAGCTGCGCCGGGTCCAGCGGGCCGGGCATCGCCCACTCGTAGCGCCCCCGGAACGGCGAGCGGCTCGCCCCGTCGATGCCCACGCGGTAGCAGTAGGTGCGCTCGGACGCGTCGCGCCGCGGATTGAAGCCCGCGACCATGCGCCGCGCCGAGGCGATCCAGATGTCGGAGGGTAGCAGAGCATTCATCGCGCGCACCAAGTCCCGGGGCTGCCACCGTTCGGGGACCACCGCCGCCGCTGCCTGGCCCGTGGCATGGACGCCGGCGTCGGTGCGTCCGGCTCCGACCACCGGCGTCGGCTTGCCCAGGAGACGCGCCAGGATGTCCTCGACGTCGCCCTGAACCGTGCGCGCTGCTGGCTGTCGCTGCCACCCTGCAAAGGCCCCGCCGTCATACTGCAGCACGAAGAGGGTCGGCCGCGCCGCCATGCGCGCGAAACCTAGCCGCCGACCGGGGGGTGGTCAAGCGACGCAAGTGCTTGTTCTATTTGATAAAGCGCCATCTCACGCACCATGCCGGGCGACCCTCGCACGGGGCCTCGGGAACCACGCACCACGGACACGACCGATGCCCCTGGACGACCCGGTCTCGCGCGCCATCCGCTCCCTCGCCGAGCGGGAAGACATCCCCGCCTCGCTCGCCGTGCAGGCGTTCGGGCAGGTGATGGCCGGCGAGGCCACGCCGGTGCAGACGGCGGCCCTGCTGGTGGCGCCTGCGGGTCAAGGGCGAGACGGCGGCGGAGCTGGAGGGCGCCGCGCTCGCGCTGCGGGCCGCCATGGTGCGCGTCGACCCGGGCACGCCGGACCGGCTGGTGGACACTTGCGGCACGGGCGGCGGCGCCGGGACGTTCAACATCTCGACCGCGGCCGCGTTCGTCGCGGCCGGCGCCGGGGCGCGCGTCGCGAAGCACGGCAACCGCTCGTTCACCTCGCGCTCGGGTAGCGCGGACGTGCTCGAGGCGCTGGGCGTGAAGATCGAGCTCGAGCCGGCCACCGCGGCCCGGGTCCTCCAGCGCTGCGGGATGACGTTCCTGTTCGCGCCGCTCTACCACCCGGCCATGCGGCACGTGGGCCCGGTGCGCCGCGAGCTGGGCCTCTCCACCATCATGAACCTCCTCGGCCCGCTGGCGAATCCGGCCGGCGCCACGCGCCAGGTGATCGGCGTCGCGTCCCCGGCGCGGGCGCCGCTCCTGGCCGGCACGCTGGCGCTGCTGGGCACCGAGTGCGCGCTGGTGGTGCACGCGCCCATCGGCCTGGACGAGATCGCTCCTCCCGGCCTGGGCCCGACGGACGTCTACGAGGTGCGGCACGGCACGGTGCGGGAGTGGACGCTCGACCCGGGCCGCTTCGGCCTGGCGACGGGCGACGCCGCCGAGCTGGCGGGCGGCACGCCGGACGACAATGCGCACATCGTGACCGCCGTTCTGGGCGGAGCCGATCGGACGGTGCGGCGCAGCGCCGTCGTGATCAACGCGGCGGCGGCGCTGGTGGCGGCGGGCGTGGCGGAGAGTTGGGAGGATGCGGTACGGCGTTCCGGCGAGTCGCTCGACTCGGGCGCGGCGTCGAGCGTCCTGGAGCGGCTGCGGCGTGAAAGCGCCCTCTAGTACTTGCGAATGACCCCGACCACCACGCCCTGGATCGTGACGTCGTCCTCGTGAACGAAGATCGGGTCCACGGTGGGATTGGCGGGCTGCAGGCGAACCCAGCCGCTCTTCTCACGGTAGAACTTCTTGACCGTGGCGTGCGTGCCCTGCAGCAGGGCGATGACCATCTCGCCGTTGCGCGCGGTATTGCGGCTGTGGACGATCACGTAGTCGCCGTCGCGGATCTGCTCGTCGATCATCGAGTCGCCGCGCACGCGGAGCACGTAGTTGGGCCCGGCGGCCGGCAGCATCTCCTCGGGCAGGGTGATGGACTCGTTCTCCTGGACCGCCTCGATGGGCTCGCCGGCGGCGACGGTCCCGAGCAGCGGCACCTCGGCGAGGCCGGGCGCCTTCGCGCGGGAGAGCACCTCGATGGACCGGCTCTCGTTGTACAAGCGCCGGATCACGCCCTTCCGCTCGAGATTCGTCAGGTGCTCGTGAACGGTGGCCAGCGAGGCATACTTCATCGTGGAGGCGATCTCCTCGAAGCTCGGCGCGAAGCCGTGCTCGCCGATGTAGCTCGTCAGGTAGTCGAGGATTTCCCGTTGGCGCTTGGTGAGGGCTACCATGGCTCCTTCCGGCCCGAGGCTGGCGAGGGCATTCCCCGAAGATACGCCGAAAAGAACCTAACCGAATGAAAGCCGAAGCACAAGCTGGCGCCCTGGCCGGCATTCTCCGCGAGGCCGTGCGACGCGCCGCGGCCGCCCGGTCCGAGCGGGTGCGGCTCGAGCGGGAGGCCGCGCGCGCTCCTGCGGCGCCACCCTTCGTGCCGGCGCTCCTGGCGGGTGACGCGCTGGGGGTGATCGCGGAGATCAAGCGGCGATCGCCCTCGGCCGGCCGGCTCGACGGCGCCGCGTCCCGGGACGTCGCCGCGCTCGCGGTGGAGCTCGTGAGGGGCGGCGCCGCCGCGCTCTCGGTGCTCACCGAGGAGCGCCACTTCGGCGGCTCGCTCGAGGACCTGGCGCGCGTGGCCGCGGCGGTGCGCGTGCCCATCCTGAGGAAGGACTTCCTGCTCGAGCCCGCGCAGCTCTATGAAGCGAAGGCCGCCGGCGCATCGGCCGTGCTGCTGATCGCGCGGATCCTGGACGCGGCGCGCCTGGCCGTGCTGGTGCGGCTGGCGGCCGACCTCGAGATGGCGGCCCTGGTCGAGCTGCACGCGGCGGACGAGCTGGCGTCCGCCGCCGCCGCGCGGCCCACGGCCATCGGCGTCAACGCCCGCGACCTCGACACGCTCGCGATGGATCCGAGCGTGGTGGAGCGGCTGCTGCCCTCCGTGCCCCGCGGCGTGGCGGCGGTGGCCGAGAGCGGGCTCGCGGCGCGCGCCGACGTGGAGCGCGCGGCGCTGCTGGGGCGCGGACGCCGTGCTCGTCGGCACGGCCATCTCCGGATCCGCCGACCCCGCGGCGGCGCTGCGGGCGCTGAGCGGCGTGCAGCGCCGTTCGCCGCGGGAGGCGAGATGACCGGCCGCTTCGGCGCGTACGGCGGCCGCTACGTGCCCGAGACGTTGATGCCGGCGCTCGAGGAGCTGGCGTCCACCTACGACCGCCTGGCGGCGGATCCGACGTTCCGCGCCGAGTACGAAGGGCTGCTGGCGGACTACGTGGGGCGGCCGACGCCGCTCTCGGAGGCGCCGCGGCTCTCGGAGGCGGTCGGGGCGCGGGTGCTGCTGAAGCGCGAGGACCTGAACCACACCGGCGCGCACAAGATCAACAACGCGCTGGGGCAGGTGCTGCTCGCGCGGCGGATGGGCAAGCGGCGCATCATCGCCGAGACCGGCGCGGGCCAGCACGGCGTGGCGACGGCGACCGTGTGCGCGCGCTTCGGCCTCGCGTGCGTGGTCTACATGGGCGAAGAGGACATGGCGCGCCAGGAGCTGAACGTGTTCCGGATGCGGCTGCTGGGCGCCGAAGTCCGGCCGGTCGCCTCCGGCACGCGGACGCTCAAGGACGCCACGAGCGAAGCCATCCGCGATTGGGTCACGAATGTCGAAACCACACACTATATTATCGGCTCCGTGGTGGGTCCCGACCCGTATCCGCGCCTGGTGCGGGACTTGCAGTCGGTGATCGGGCGGGAGGCGCGTCGCCAGTGCCTCGAGCGCACCGGATCGCTCCCGGGCGCGGTGGTGGCGTGCGTCGGCGGCGGCTCCAACGCGCTGGGCATCTGGACCGCGTTCCTCGCGGACCCGGCGGTCGAGCTGGTGGGGGTCGAGGCGGCCGGCACCGGCATCGAGGCCGGGCGGCATTCGGCCTCGCTGCTGGCGGGCAGGCCGGGCGTGCTGCACGGCAGCCTGAGCTACCTTCTGCAGGACGCGGACGGCCAGGTGAGCCCGGCGCACTCCCTCGCCCCCGGGCTCGATTACCCGGGCGTCGGTCCGGAGCACGCCGCGCTCAAGGACTCGGGGCGGGCGCGGTACGTCGCCGTGAGCGACGCGGAGGCGCTCGACGCCTTCCACCGGCTGAGCCGGCTCGAGGGCGTGATCCCGGCGCTGGAGAGCGCCCACGCCGTGGCCTGGGTGCTCGGCCAGGCGGGCCGGTGGCGGCCGGGAGCGGTGGTGATCGTCAATCTCAGCGGTCGCGGGGACAAGGACGTCGCCGCGATCGCCGCGCTCGAGGACAGGGCCCCGTGACGATGGGTGCGACTCCTGAGCTGGCGCTGCCGCCCGCGGCGGTCGAGGAGCTGCTGCAGGCTCTGTCGAAGGGCCTGCGCGCCCATCAGCTGTACCTGCCCAACAATCCCGTCTACCAGAAGGCCATGGAGAACCTGCGCGCCGCGTTCCGCCCGGTCTGGGAGGCGCAGGACGAGCTGGTGCTCGACGTCTACGAGGGCGAGCTGCGCTGGGAAGGCAACGTCGTCTACACGCAGACGTCCCGCAGCGAGAGCTTCTCGTGGGTGTTCTACAAGGACGGGGTGCGCTCGCTCACCTTGCTCGCGGGGGTCGAGCAGAACGAGATCGTCGGCCTGCTGGACGTGATCCACCGGGCGCGCACGCTGCAGCCCGAGGACAACGACGACCTGCTGACGCTGCTGTGGGAGAAGGACTTCCAGCTCATCCGCTACGTCTTCCAGGAGCTGGGGAGCGAGGGCGGCGGGATGCAGCTGCCCTCGGAGGAGGAGGTCGCGACCTCGGCGGGCCCGCCGCGCTACGTCGGCACGCGCGATGCAGGAGGAAGCGCCGCCGCCGCGCCCCGGCGTGGTGCGGGCCGACGACTTCGACAGCACGCTCTACTTCCTGGACGAGAAGGAAATCGCGTACCTGCGCGACGAGGTGAACCGCGAGTACGCGCAGGACCTGCGGCGCAACGTGCTCGCGATGCTGTTCGACGTGCTGGAGCTGCAGCCCTACCCGACGGTGCGGGCCGAGCTGATCTCGATCCTCGACAGCTTCCTGCCCTACCTGCTGGGCGCGGGCGACTTCCTGGCGGTGGCGTACGTGCTGCGGGAGGTGAAGGCCATGCTGCAGCGGGCGCGCGAGCTGCTGCCCGAGCAGCGCAAGGCGCTGGAGGACCTGCCGGGCCGGCTGTCGCAGCCGGAGGCCCTCTCGCAGCTCCTGCAGTCGCTCGACGAGGCCGCGGCGCATCCCTCGCCGGAGGAGCTGGGCGAGCTGTTCGGCGAGCTGAGGCCCGAGGCGTTGCCCACGCTGCTGGCCTGGGTGTCGCGCGTCTCCAACCAGCGCCTCAAGGTCGTGCTCGAGCAGGCGCTGCAGCGCCTCGGCTCGGCGCACGTGCCCGACCTCGTGGGCGTCCATCGCGGGCGCCGACGCCGTCGTGGCGCTGGAGGCGGTGAAGCTCGCCGGCCGCCTCCGGCTGAAGGAGGCCGTCCCGGCGATGGCGCAGGCGCTGGCCCACGAGGAGACGGCCATCCGGGTGGCCGCCGTGCAGGGGCTGAGCGACCTGGCGACGCCGGCCGCGCTGCAGGGGCTCGAGCGCGCGCTCGACGACGTGGACCGCGACGTGCGCCTGACGGCGGTGCGGGTGCTGATGCAGCACCGGCCACCGCGGGGCGCTGGGCAAGTTGACGGCGGCGGTGCAGGGCAAGTCGGCGCGCGCGGCGGACCTCACCGAGAAGATGGCCTTCTTCGAGGCCTACGGCTCGCTGGTGGGGGAGTCGGGCGTGGCGGCCCTCGACGCGATGCTGAACAGCGGCGGCTTCCTCAAGCGCAAGGAGGAGCCGGAGACCCGGGCGTGCGCCGCCCTCGCGCTGGGGCGCATCGGGACGCCGTCGGCGCGCGAGGCGCTGGAGCGCGCCGCCGGCGCCAAGGAAGCGCTGGTGCGCAACGCGGTGAGCCGGGCGCTGCGGCCCGGATCGGGGAGCTGAGATGACCGAGCCCGGGCGGCGGCCGTCGGTCGTGGACTCGATCCAGACCACGGATGCGTTCATCCGCGGGGCGGGCCGCGCGTTCCTCGTCACGCTCTACACGGCGCTGCGCTCGCTGAAGCTCTACCCGCTCGAGAACACGCAGGTGCAGAAGTCGCTCGACGACCTCACGGCGTCGGTGCACGTGCTCATGGAGCGGGAAAAGGAGATCGAGCTCCGGGTCACGGGCGAGTTCATCTTCGTGAACGCGACGCGGCTGCGGCTCGATCTCGAGAACTACGCGTCGTTCTCCCACGTGCTCGGCATTCTCCAGGCCGTCGGCGTCGGCGTGATCCGGGCGGCGAGGGCGTGGAGCGGCGGGAGTGGACCACGCTGCTCTCGGTGCTCCTGGCCGTGTCGGCGCGCGACGCGCACCGTCAACCGCTACGCCGAGCTGACCACCAAGCTGCACGACGCGGGCGTCACGCATCTCGCGGTCGAGCCGCCGATCGATTCGGACGCCGAGCGACGAAGAGGAAGAGCGCGCGAAGGAGCAGGCCAAGCGCACCTACCAGCGCTCGGTCGCGGTGACCAAGGAAGTCATCAACTCGGTGCGGATGGGGCGCACCGCGAACGTCAAGAAGGTCAAGCGCGCGGTCCAGGCCATCGTCGACCAGGTGCTGTCGAACGAGTCGTCGCTGATCGGGCTCACCACGCTGCGCGACTACGACGATTACACGTTCACCCACTCGGTGAACGTCTGCATCTTCGCCGTCGCCCTCGGCCGGAAGCTCGGCCTCACCAAGCTGCAGCTCTACGACCTCGGCATGGCCGCCCTGTTCCACGACGTGGGCAAGTCGCGCGTGCCGCTCGAGGTGCTGAACAAGGACGGCGGCCTCGACGAGGAGGAGTGGCGCATCATGACCGCCCATCCGTGGCTGGGCGTGCTGACCCTGTTCGGGATGCGCGGCTACGGCGAGATGCCCTACCGGAGCATGATCGGCGCGTACGAGCACCACATGAAGAACGACCTGACCGGGTACCCGAAGTCCATCCGGCCGCGCGACATCTCGATCTTCTCCAAGATCATCGCGGTCGCCGACGGCTTCGACGCGGCGACCTCGCGGCGCACCTACCAGACGACGCCGATCCAGCCCGACGCCGTGCTCAAGGAGATGCTGGAGAACCCGAAGCGCGGCTACGACCAGATCCTGGTCAAGGCGTTCATCAACCTGATCGGCATGTATCCCGTCGGGACGCTGGTCATCCTCGACACCTACGAGCTGGCCATCGTCACCGCGGCCAACCCGAACCCCGAGTTCGTCCACCGGCCCATCGCGCGCATCGTCTCCGACGCCGCGGGCACGGTGGTCCACCCCGGCCACGTCGCCGATCTCGCCGCGCAGGACGCCGACGGCAACTTCCTGCGCAGCATCATCAAGGTCTCCAACCCCGAAAAGTACGGCATCCGCGTCTCCGATTATTTTGTCTGACCTGCCGGCGGACGGGCGTCTCGCGGCGCGCTGGGCCGACCTTCGCGCGGCCGGGCGGGCCGGCCTCGTCGCCTACGTGACGGCGGGGCACCCCGACCCGGCGCAGACCACCGCCTTCCTGCGCGGCGCCGGCGCGGCCGGCGTGGACGTGGTGGAGCTGGGCCTCCCCTTCAGCGACCCGATCGCCGACGGGCCCGTGATCCAGGCCAGCTCGCACGCGGCGCTGGCCGGCGGGATGACGGCGGAGGCCGCCCTCGCGCTCCTCGCGGCCGCGCGGCCGGACGTGCCGGTGGTGATCTTCTCGTACCTCAATCCGCTGCTGGCGCACGGCGCGGCGGCCTTCGCCCGCGCCGCCCGCGCGGCGGGAGCGGCGGGCCTGCTGGTCACCGACCTGCCCGCCGGCGCCGACCCCGCCCTGGAAGTCGAGTTGGGCTCCGCCGGGCTGCCGTTGGTGCGGCTGGTGGCGCCCACGACGCCGCCCGAGCGCCGGCGCGCGATTGCCGAAGCGAGCCAGGGGTTCGTGTACCTGGTGTCGCGCTTGGGCGTGACCGGCGCGGGCCCGGGCCTCGCCGCCGGCCTTGGCCCGCAGATTGCAGCGCTGCGCACGGTGACGGCGCTCCCCATCGCGGTCGGTTTCGGGATCGCGACGGAACGGGCAGGCGGCGGAGGCCGGCGCGCTGGCCGACGGGGTCGTGATCGGCAGCGCGGTCGTCGCGCGGATGGAACGCGGGGGGGCGTCGGCCGCGCTCGACTGGCTGCGGGGGGTGCGTGGCGCGCTGGACGCGAGACGCTAGGCGTCGTACCGTTCCCGCACCATGACACAGGACGCGATCACGCTCCGCGGCATGCGCTTCCACACGCTGGTGGGGCTGCTGCCGCACGAAGAGCTCATCCCGCAGCCGCTCGAGCTGGACGTGACGGTGTTCCTGTCGCTGCGCCGGGTGGGCGTGAGCGACTCCCCGAAGGCGCTGCTGGATTATCGGCACCTGTACGGGCTGGTCGCCGAGTCGGTGGGCACCAGCCATCACCGCCTGCTCGAGGGCCTGTGCGAGCTGATCGCGGCGAAAACGCTGGCACTCGACAACGTGGACCGCGTGCGCGTGGCGGCGCGAAAGCCCCACGCCCCGATACCGGGACCGCTCGAGTCGGTGGAAGTCGTCATCGAGCGCAGCCGGGAGGATGCCCGACCTACCGCCTGATCTCCGGAGAGACTATGACCGTTTCTGTATGGCCCTGGGTGCTGGCGGTGCTGGTCGCCACTCCCACCGTCGCGGTAGCGCAGTATCCGGCCCCGGCCGCCGCGCCGGCCGTGGCACCGGTGCCGCCGCCACCGCCGCCACCGCCGCCACCGCCCCTCATCAAGGCCGAAGTGGACCTCGGCTTCGTGAGCACGTCCGGCAACACCAGCGTGCGCACCCTCAACGTGGGGGAGCAGCTGTCGGTCAGGCCCGGTCCGTGGAAGTTCGGCGAGACGTTCGCCATCGTGGACGGCTACACGGGCGGGGTCGAGACGGCGAACAACATCGCCGCCGGCGTCCGGGCCGACTACAGTGTCAGCTCGCGGTTCCGCCTGTATGCGCTGGCGAACTTCACGCGCAACCGCTTCGCGGGCATCGCGCGGCGCTTCGACGAGGCCGGCGGCCTCGCGTACGGCGTGCTGACGGGGCCGGTCAACGTGCTCGACGTCGAGGCCGGCGCCGGTCGGCAGCAGAACGTCGTGATGGGGCCGCTGCAGGAGTACTGGGTGGGGCGGCTGGCGGTGCACTACCACCTCAACTTCACGTCGCGCGCTTCCTTCGATCAGAAGGTCGAAGACCTCGGCGACGTCGACAATCCGAAGAATATGCTGATCAACACCGAGAGCTCGGTGGTGGCGCCGATCTCCAACAACGCGGGCCTCAAGCTCGGCTACCTCGTGCACTACGCCAATCAGCCGCAGCCGGGGTTCAAGAAGGCCGACACGATTCTCTCGGCCGGCCTGCAGCTGCTGTTCTGAGCGCCGTCGCCGCCGTCGCGCTCGGCTCCAACCTCGGCGAGCGCGCGGCGATCCTGGCGCGGGCGCGGGAGGCCATCGCCCGGCTGCCGGCCACGCGCCTCCTGGCCGCGAGCGCGGTCGAGGAGACCGCGCCCCTGGGGCCGGTGCCGCAGGGTCCCTACCTGAACCAAATGCTGAAGGTCGAGACGGCGCTGGGCCCGCACGCCCTGCTCGCTGCGCTGCTCGGCGTCGAGGCCGGCGAGGGGCGGGTCCGGGCGGAGCGGTGGGGGCCGCGCACGCTCGACTGCGACCTGGTGCTGTACGGCGGACAGCGGGTGCAGCTCCCCGATCTGCTCGTGCCGCACCCGGAGCTGCCGAATCGCGACTTCTGGATCCGGGAGCTGAAGGAGTTGGGGCTGAATCCCGAGACGGCAGTGATGAGAGGCGAGGTGACAGGGTAGTTGCCAGACGCCAAGTTGCCAGTGGTTCCCAGTTGCCAGCCGACTGCGGGCGGACCAGAGGTGAGTACTGGCAACTGGTCTGCGCTCTGGCGACTGGCTGTCTGATAACCACTGACGTACTTGGCGTCTGGGAACTGTACTGATCCCTCGCCTCTGTCTCTCTGCCGACTCCCCTGTTAGCCTTCCCGGCGTGTCTAGCCCCACCAAGGACTCCGCCGTCACCACGCGCGACTTTCTGTCCTGGAAGTCGTCGCGCCGCAAGATCGTCGTGGTCACCGCGTACGACGCGCTGTTCGGCCGGCTGGTGGACGAGGCGGGCGTGGACTGCGTCCTGGTGGGCGACTCGGTGAACCAGGTGCTCGCGGGGGAGCCCTCCACGCTCTCGGCCACGCTCGAGCAGATGATCTACCACGCGCGCGCCGTGCGGCGGGGCGTGAAGCGGGCGCTGATGGTGGTGGACCTGCCGTTCCTGAGCTACCAGGTGAGCCGCGAGGAGGCGGTCCGCAACGCCGGCCGGGTGATGAAGGAGACCGGCGCGCAGGCCGTGAAGCTCGAGGGCGGCGCCGCGATGGCCGCCACGGTGGGCGCGCTGGTGGAAATCGGCATTCCGGTCATGGGCCACCTCGGGCTGACGCCGCAGTCGGTGCACGCGCTCGGCGGCTACCGCGTCCAGGGCAGGGAAGAAGAGGCGGCGCGCCGGCTCGAGAGCGACGCCGCCGCGCTGGAGAGCGCCGGCGTGTTCAGCATCGTGCTGGAGCTCGTGCCGGCGGCCCTCGCCGGTCGGATCACCGCCGCGCGCGGAGTGCCGACCATCGGCATCGGCGCGGGCGCGGCGTGCGACGGGCAGGTGCTGGTGCTCCCCGACATGCTGGGCCTGAACGACGGCTTCTCGCCGAAGTTCCTCAAGCGGTACGCCTCGCTCGCCGACGAGGTGAGGAGCGCGGTGAGCCGGTACGGCGACGAGGTGCGCGGCGGCGCGTACCCGGACGCCGAGCATTCCTTCTAGGTCCTTCCATGCTGTCCATCACGGCACCATCGGCGATGCGGGAGCACGCCCGCGAGGTGCGGAGCGGCGGTCGCCGGCTGGGCTTCGTGCCGACCATGGGCGCGCTCCATGCCGGCCACCTGGCGCTGGTGGCCGAGGCGCGCGCGCGCGCCGACGTCGTCGCCCTCAGCGTGTTCGTCAACCCGTTGCAGTTCGGACCGGGCGAGGATTTCGCGCGCTACCCGCGCGACCTGCCGCGGGACGCGGCGCTGGCCGCCGGGGCGGGCGTGGACGTGCTGTGGGCGCCGACGCCCGACGCGATGTACCCCGAGCCGCCGCAGATCACGATCGCGCCCGGACCGGCGGGCGACCGGCTCGAGGGCGCGGTGCGGCCCGGGCACTTCGCCGGCGTGCTCACGGTGGTGGCGAAGCTGTTGGGCATCGTCCAGCCCGACGTCGCGATCTTCGGCCGCAAGGACTTCCAGCAGGCGGCGCTGATCCGCCGCATGGTACGGGACCTGAACCTCCCGGTGGAAATCGTCGTGGCGCCCACGGTCCGCGAGCGCGACGGCCTCGCCCTGTCCTCGCGCAACGCGTATCTCGATGCCCGGGCGCGGGCCGCGGCGGCGGCGCTGCCGAGGGCGCTGGCGCTGGCGGTCGAGGCGTTCCGGGGCGGAGAGCGGCGCGGAGCGGCGCTGGAGGCGGCCGCGCGGCAGGCGCTGGGGTGCGAGAGCGCCGTCACCGTGGACTACGTGGCGTGCCTGTCGCCGGAGGCGCTCGAGCCGGCGGCCACGGCGGACGGCACGTCGGTGCTGGCGCTCGCCGCCCGCGTCGGCGGCACGCGTCTCATCGACAACGTGGTGCTCGGGGCGGGGATGGAAGGAGACGTCCGTGTCGCCGGATGACGTGCGGAAGGCGTTGCCGTCCTGGGCCGTGGCGGGCGACCGCCGCGTCGAGCACGTCGCGCGCGTGGCCGCGCTGCTGGAGCGCTGGGCCGGCGAGCGCGGCGTGCCGCCGCCGAGCAGGCGCGCTGGTCGCGCGCGGCCGTCCTCCACGACGCGCTGCGCGACGCCGACGAGGCGGTGCTGCGGAAGCACGGCGGCGCGTCCGACTGGCCGCTCAAGACGTGGCACGGACCGGCCGCCGCCGCCGCGGCCGCCGCGGACGGCGAGCGGGACCAGGGCGTCCTGGACGCGGTGCGCTACCACTCCTTCGGCTTCGCCCGGTGGGACCAGGCGGGGCGCATGCTGTACCTCGCCGACTACCTCGAGCCGGGGCGCGACTACGAGCGGCCGAAGCTCGACGCGTGGATCGCGCGCGTGGGCACCGAGCCGGTCGCGGTGCTCCGCGAGGTCGCGGCCTTCCGCATCTCGTGGCGCTTGAAGAACGGCGGGCGCCTGGCGCAGGAGACATGGGAATTCTGGAACAGCATCGCCGCGGACGCTTCGTCGTCGTCGCGCTGATCGCCGTCGGCCTCCTCGGGGCCGGATTCGCCACGTGGTGGCGGGCGCACGGGGCGCGGTCCGCCGCGGCCGGGCGGCCCATTCCGGGTGAGCGCGTGCACGTGGTGGCGGAGGTGCTGAACACGACGCGGGGCGTCGGGCTGGCGCGCGCGGCGACGCGCGTCCTGCGCGACGCCGGCATCGACGTGGTCTACTTCGGCTCGGACACCGGCGTCGTGGCCGACTCCACGCTCGTGCTGCTGCGCCGTGGCGACGCCGGGGCGGCGTCGCGGGTCACGCGGGCGCTAGGTGTCGGCAGCGTCCGGCTGGCCCCCGACTCGAGCCGCCTGGTGGACGTCACCGTGCGCCTCGGGAGCGACTTCGCCGCCCGCGTCGCCGCGCATGGCCCGTAGCTGACCGCACGCGGCCGCGATGTCGAGGCCGCGGCTCCTGCGCGCCACCGCCTCCACCCCGCGCCGCCGGAGTCCCGCGGCGAAACCGCCCAGCCGCCGCGGCGCCGCCGGCTCCAGGCCCGGCGCGCCCCCGGGATGCAGCGGCAACAGGTTCACCATGGCTCCGGCCGCCTTCGCGATCTTCGCCAGCTCGACCAGGTCTTCCTCCCGATCGTTCACGCCCGCGATCAGCACGTACTCGAAGGTCACCCGCCGGCGGAACGCGTCCAGGGCTTCGAGCACGTCCGGCAGCCGGTAGCGCTTCTCGATCGGCATGAGGGTCAGCCGCGTGGCGCTGGTGGGCGCGTGCAGCGAGACCGCGAGCCGGAACTGCTCGGGGCGCTTCGCCAGCTCCGCGAGCGTCGGGCAGGATGCCCACCGTCGAGACCGTGATGTGACGGGCGCCGATGGCGAGGGCCGCCGGGTGATTGAGGAGCGTCAGGGCCGTGGACACCGCCGGCCAGTTGAGGAGCGGCTCGCCCATGCCCATGAATACGACGTTGGTCGGCTTCACGGGCTCGGGCGCGAGCAGCAGCTCGCGCACCTGCCCCGCGATTTCCCACGCCTCCAGATTGCGCTTGAGGCCCATCGTTCCGGTCGCGCAGAAGCTGCAGCGCAACGGGCAGCCCGCCTGCGACGAGATGCACAGCGTCCGACGCGACCCTTCCGGAATCAGCACCGACTCGATGGCCTCTCCGTCCGGCAGGCGCCACAGCATCTTCTCGGTGCCGTCCCGCGACACCTGGCGCATCTCGAGGGCGAGCGAGGGGAGCGGCCACTCGGCGTCCAGCGCCTCGCGCAGCGCGAACGGCAGGTCGCTGGCGTCCGCCCAGCGGCGCACCGGACGCTGCCACAGTCGCGGCAGGACCTGCGACAGCCGGAACGGCGGATCGCCGCGGCGCGCGAGCCACCCCGACAGCTCGGCCCGCGCTACGTCCGGTGTCAGATCGAGCACGGTGCTCATCGCATCCCCGCCGTCAGGCCGAAGCGGTAGGTGGCGCCGAAGCCGTTCACACCGCCGTCACGGCCCAGATAGATGCGGTAGCGCCCGGTGCCGACGGCCACGCCCAGCCGGCTCCGCCACACGGCGACACCCGCCTGCGTCTCGCGCGCGGCCCCCACGTCCACCTCCGCGTTCCCTCCCAGGCTCACACCGCCCGACACGAGGTGCTGCATACCCTCGCCGTGCATCCACGTGGCGCCGTAGCGCAGGGCGAGCACGACCGTGGTGCCCCACATCGGGGTCGGCCCGGTCTGATAGGCGCCCGCGAGGCTGTAGCTCGCCGCTTCCTCGGCCTGGCGAAACGTGGGATCGAAGAACCGGGTGGCGAAACCGAGCGTCAGGTGGGTAGCGAAGGTGTAGCGCGCGCCGAAATCCAGGCCCAGCTGGGTGCGCGAGCTGACGTCGAGCTGGCCCGCCACGCTGCGGACGGCCGCGCCCGCCACCAGGCCCGGCGCGACGACCCGGGCGAACCCGAGCGAGACCACCTCGGCGTACACGGGGATGTCGCCGAGGCCCTCGGGGCTGGTCTCCGTCCGCACCAGGCCGTCGATCCCGAGCCGGCCGTACACCGCGTTCAGGGTGCCGAGTCCGCCGAGCCGGATGCCAAGGGTCGCGATGCCGCCGCTGATCCCGATGTCGGACGGCGAGTGCACCGCCTCGATGCCGAACCGGGCCTGGCGGCCGCCGGCAGCGATGACGACGGCGGGCGTCCAGAGAGCGGCCGAGCCGTCGTCGGCCAGGGCGGATGGTATCACCAGCGTGCCTGCCGCGACCTGCCACAGGTCGGAGGCCACGGCCGCCTGGCCCACGGCCCCGCGGGCCCCGCCAAACACGCCGGCGAAGGTCAGCAGCGCCGCGCACCATCGGGATGGCATGGGCGAAGGTTCGCCGCCGGCGCAGGTGATGTCAAGCGACCGGCGAACTTGCTCAAGTTGTGGCGCGCCACTAACTTCCGCGCGTCATGAGGCGCCTCCCGCCGTCGTGCTTCTGAGCCAACTGCTGGCCCCGGATCATGTCCGTGTCCCCCTCACATCGCGGGACAAGTCGAACGTCCTGCGTGAACTCGTCGAGTTGCTGGTCCGATCGTCCGGCGGATCGCCCGACGACATCCTGCATGCGGTCCGGGAGCGGGAGGACTGCCAGTCCACCGGCTTCGGGCACGGCGTCGCCATTCCGCACGCCCGGACGCCCACGCTGCCGGGGCTCACGCTGGTAGCCGGTCAAGCCACCCAGCCGATCGAGTACGGGGCCCTGGACGGCAAGCCGGTGCGGCTGTTCTTCCTCCTGGCGGGCCCGGAGGCCATGGCCGCATCCCAGGTGCGGGCCCTGGCCAGGATCGCGCGCCTGGTACGGCGCGAATACGTCCGGGATCGGCTCCTGGAGGCGGGTTCCTCCGAGGCGTTCTGCCAGGTCGTCCGCGAGGCGGAGGGGCGGTAGCGCGTGGGCGCCGAAGGGACCAGCCGGGGCTGGGTGGCGGTGGCGCTGTGGCTCGTGCTGCAGGTGACGCTCACCTCGCTCCCGGGCAAGGCCATCCCGGTGGCGTTGCCGCATCCGCTCGACTGGGCCGGCCACTTCTGCCTGTATGGAGGCCTGGGCGCCCTGGTGGCGCGGGCGGGCGTACTGCGCGGCTGGCGGCTGCGGCAACTGGTCTGGCTTGGCGTGCTGCTCTCCGCGTGGGCGGCGCTGGATGAGGTGCACCAACTGTTCATTCCGGGCCGGGACGCGGAGGTGGGTGATTGGGCGGCCGACACGCTCGGCGCCTCGCTCGGGCTCCTGATGGGGACACGGCTGATGACTTCGAGAGTGGCGCGATGGCTTCGGTAGCGGCGACCTCCATGCGCTCGCATTGGTGCGGCGAGCTGCGGGCGGAGCACGCCGGGCAGGCGGTGAAACTCGGCGGCTGGGTGCACCGGCGCCGCGACCTGGGCGGCATCGTCTTCGTGGACCTGCGCGACCGCGAGGGCCTGGTGCAGGTGGCCTTCGGTCCCGGCTGGTCGCCGCCGGACGTCCTCCAGACAGGCCGGCGGCCTGGTCGCGGAAACGGCCATCGTCGTGCACGGCGTGGTGGAGCGGCGCCCGTCCGGCCAGTCCAACAGCGACATGCCGACGGGCGAAGTGGAGCTGCACGCCACGGCGATCGCGTGCGTCGGTGCCGACGGTGACGCCGGCGATTCCGGTCGGCGCGCGTCCGGGGCGAGGCGCTCGCGGCGGAGGAATCGCGGCTCCGCTACCGCTACCTGGACCTGCGGCGGCCCGAGCTGTACGCCAACTTCGAGCTGCGCCACCGGCTGCTGCAGCGCACGCGGCGCGAGCTGTCGAGCCGGGGGTTCCTCGAGGTCGAGACCCCGATGCTGGGCAAGCCCACGCCCGAGGGCGCGCGTGACTTCCTGGTGCCCTCGCCGCGTCTACCCGGGGCAGTTCTACGCGCTGCCCCAGTCGCCGCAGATCTACAAGCAGGTGCTGATGGTGGCGGGCTTCGACCGCTACTTCCAGCTCGCCCGCTGCTTCCGCGACGAGGATCAGCGCGCCGACCGCCAGCCCGAGTTCACGCAGATCGACATCGAGGCGTCGTTCGTCGGGCCCGAGGACATCATACGCGGTCACCGAGGGGGTGCTCGGCGCGCTGTGGGCGCGAGGCCGGGCACGCGGTCGAGGCGCCGTTCCCGCGGATGGCCTATCGCGACGCCATGGAGCGGTTCGGCAGCGACAAGCCCGACCTGCGCTTCGGCCTCGAGATCTCGGACGTCAGCGACGGATTCGCGCGACCGCCGAGTTCGGCGATCGCCCGCGCGGCGCTGGCGCAGGGCGGTGGCGGGTCCGCGGGTTCCTGGTGCCCGGCGGCGCCGCTGCTGTCGCGGAAGCAGCTCGACGAGTTCGAGGCATGGCGAAGCAAGTCGGCGGGAGCCGGGCTCGGCTGGCTGACGCTGCCAGCGGCGATCAGCTCGACGGGCTCGGCGGCCAAGTCGTTCCTGGCTCGACGACGCGCCCGGCAGCTGCGGCATTGGCGGACGGCGGCATCGGCGCTCTTCGTCGTCGGCGCCGGACGCGGGCCATCCCCGCGTCTCGATCGCGTGCGGCAGCGATCGTCGCGCGGCGCTGCAGCTCGTGCCCGCGAGGGCGCACGCGTTCGTGTGGATCGAGCAATTCCCGCTCTTCGACCACGAGCCGGACACCGGCGCCGCTGACGTTCATGCACCACCCCTTCACCGCGCCGCACCCTGACGACCTGGCGCTGCTCGACGACGGACCCCGAGCGCGCCCGCGCCACTCGCCTACGACGCGGTCTACAACGGCATCGAGCTCGGCGGCGGCTCCATCCGCATCACCGATCCGGCGCTGCAGGCGCGGGTGTTCGAGCGCCTGCGGCTCGACGCGGCCGAAACGGAGCACCGGTTCGGCTTCCTGCTGGAGGGCCTGAAGACCGGCGCGCCGCCGCACGGCGGCATCGCGCTCGGGTTCGACCGCATCACCATGCTGCTCGCCGGCGCGCGAGTCGCTGCGCGACGTGATCGCGTTCCCCAAGACGGCCGCGGCGCGGGCGCTGTTCGAGGGCGCGCCGCACCGCGTGCCGCCGGAGGATCTCGACCTGCTCGCAATCCGCGTTACGCCCCGTGACCGGCCCCGCCGACGTCGTCCACCGTCTCAACGTCGAGGGCACCGACCTGCTGGCGCTCGCCGGGCGTCAACGACGCCAACCTGCTCGAGCTGGCGCGGCTGGCGGGCGTGCGCGTCTCGCTGCGCGGCGACCAGCTTCGCTCACCGGCCCGGAGGCGGTGGAGCGCGCCGTCCGCGCTGGCGCAGCGCTGGTGGAGCTGGCGCGGATGGGCGAAGCGCTGGGCCCCGACAGAGGTCCGGCGCGTCGTCGAAGAGGGCGGGGCCGCGCCGGCGAAGAGCGGCGCGGAACGGCGACTTCCGGATCGTCCTGCCCGGCCTGCGCAGGATCGTGGCGCCCAAGACGGCCGGCCAGCGCGCCTACGTGCAGGCCATGCTGGACAACGACATCGTCGTGGGCATCGGACCGGCCGGCACGGGCAAGACCTACCTCGCGGTCGCCGCCGCCGTGGACATGCTGCACAAGAAGCGGGTGCAAGCGGATCATCCTCGCGCGGCCCGCCGTCGAGGCGGGCGAGTGGCTGGGGTTCCTGCCGGGCGACATGCAGGCCAAGGTCGATCCCTACCTGCGGCCGCTGTACGACGCGCTCGAGGACATGATGCCGCACGAGCAGGTGCAGCGCGCCCTCGAGACGCGGGTGATCGAGATCGCGCCGCTCGCGTACATGCGCGGCCGCACGCTCGCCGACGCCTTCGTCATTCTCGACGAGGCCCAGAACGCCACGGGGATGCAGATGAAGATGTTCCTCACCCGCCTCGGGCGTGAACTCGCAGCGTCGTCATCACCGGCGACAAGACGCAGATCGACCTCGCGCAGCACGAGGAGTCGGGCATCGTCCAGGTGGAGCGCATCCTGCCGGGCATCGACGGCATCGCGTTCCGCTATCTCGACGAGGCCGACGTGATCCGCCACCGGCTGGTGCGCGAGATCATCCGGGCCTACCGGGAGGACCAGGCCGGTTGACGGACTACCTGCCGGCCGCCCGGCGTCACGGGGCGCGGCTGTTGTTGGCGCTCCTGGTCGCGGTCGCCGCCTACGCGGCGTTTCCCCGCGCCGCCTCCATCCTGCCGGAGCCCCTCGCCGTCGGCAGCGTGTCCTCGTCCGACGTCATCCCGCCGATCGGCTTCCTGGTCCCGAAGACGGGGCCGCAGCGCGCCCGCGAGGCGGAGGCGCTCGCCGCGACGGTCAAGCCGCTGATCACCGTGCATCCGGAGGCGGCCGACTCCGCGGTGGCCGCGGCCGGCCACTTCTTCGCCACGCTCGATTCGGCCCTCGCGACCGGCCGCTCGGTGCGCGCCGCCGCGGCCGACGCCGGGGTGGCCCTGGAGGAACCCGAGCTCGCCGCGCTCGCCAGCGCGGGGCAACGCGCGGCGCTGCGGCGGCAGGTGCTGGCGGCGCTGCGGCGCTCGGCCACCGGCTACCTCGCGCCCGGCATCTCCGCCGCCGAGCTCGGCCGCGACGTCGTCCTGCGCCAGGGCGCCGACGAGCACATCGTCGTCAGCGACAGCCTGCACCCGTTCGGCGACTTTCTCGAGGCGGCCGTGGCGCAGGGGGCGGAGGGCCGTGGCGCCGGCGCCGAGCAGGCGTTCGAGCGGCTGGTGGGCACGTTCTTCCGCCCGACCCTGGTGTACGAGCGCGCCGAGACCGAGCGCCGCCGCGACGTGCTCCGCCGCACGGTGGATTCGGTGGAGGCGGTGGTCCAGCCGGGCGAGAAGATCATCGGCGCGCACGAGGTGGTGGACCAGGCGGCGGCGGCCAAGCTGGCGGCGTACCGCGCGGCGATGGAGCGGGGCGGGGCGGGCCGGGTGCGCGGCGCCCTGGCCACGCTCGGCGTGGTGGGGCTCGAGACCCTGCTGTGCGTGCTGTTCGGCGTGATCTGCTTCTTCTTCCGGCCGCAGCTCTACCAGTCGGCGCGCGCGCTGACCTTCTTCGCCGCCGGCTTCGCCGGCGTCGTGGTGGCGGCCGGCCTGGTGGCGCGCTTCACGCCCTCTCGCCCCGAGCTCATCCCCGTGGCCCTCGCGGCGATCCTCTTCTCGGTGCTGTTCGACGGGCGCATCGCCACCCTGGCGGCGATGGTGATGGCGGCGCTGGTGGGCGTGCAGCCGGCGTTCGCGGGCAGCGAGGCCCTGTTCCTCACCTTCGTGGGCGGAGCGGCGGCGGCCCTGTCGGTGCAGCACATCCGGCGCCGCACCCAGACCTACTACTCGATCGCGATCGTAGCCGCGGTGTACACGGCCGCGTCCGTCGTCTCGGGGGCCGCCGCCGCCGAGCCCGCGGCCGACATCGGGCGCTCGGCCGCGCTGGGCGGCATCAACGCGCTGGTCTCGGCGGCGCTCGCCATGCTGCTGCTGCCGCTGGCGGAGCGGTTCACCCGCAGCACGACCGACCTCACCCTGCTCGAGCTGGCGGATCCCGACCGCCCGCTGCTGCGGCGGCTGGCCGGCGAAGCCCCCGGCACCTACGCCCACTCGATCGCGATGGCCAACCTCTGCGAGGCGGCCTGCAACGCCATCGGCGCCAACGGCCTGCTGGCCCGCGTCGGCTGCTACTACCACGACGTCGGCAAGCTCAAGCACCCGCAGTACTTCGCCGAGAACCAGACGCACGGCAAGAACCCGCACGACCAGCTGAGGCCCAGCGCGTCGGCGGCCGTGATCCGGCGGCACGTGGAGGAAGGGCTGGCGCTCGCCACGCAGCATCGCCTGCCCGAGGCCGTGAAGGCGTTCATCCCCGAGCATCACGGCACGTCGCCGATGACCTTCTTCCTCGAGCAGGCGCGGGAGGACGAGCCGGCGGCCCTCGCCCGCGAGGAGCAGTTCCGCTATCCCGGCCCGCTCCCGCGCTCGGCCGAGACCGCGGTCGCGCTGCTCGGCGACTCGGTGGAGGCGGCCCTGCGCGTGCTCGACGACCCGACGCCGGAGACCATCGCGGACGCGATCGACCACCTGATCGAGAACCGGGTCGAGAGCGGCCAGCTGCGCGAGGCGCCGCTCACCCTGGCGCAGATCGAGGTGGTCAAGCGCGAGTTCGTGCGGGCCTACGCGGCGATGTACCACAACCGGGTGGAGTACCCGGAGGAGGCCGGCGGCATCACGGCCGACTGGGAGAGCGCGCACCACGATTGAGGTCCGGGTGTCGGCGCGGACGCGCTGGCCGCTGCCCCGCTCGGAGGCGGAGGGCCTGGCGCGCACCGTGCTGCGCGCCGAGGGCGTGCGCCGGGCGGTCGTCTCGATCGCCTTCGTGGGCCGGCAGGGCATGCGCACCCTCAACCGCCGCCATCTGGGCCACGACCGGCCCACCGACGTGCTCGCGTTCGCGCTGACGCCGGGGCCCGGGGTTCGGGATCCGGCGCGCGTCGTGGTGGGCGACATCTACGTGTGCGGCCCGTCGGCGCGGCCCAGGCCCGGCGCTTCGAGACGCACCGCGCGCGAGGAGCTGCGACGCCTGGTCGTGCACGGCGTCCTGCACGTGCTGGGCTACGACCACCCGCCGGGCCCCGGGCGCACCGCGAGCCCCGATGTGGCGCCGCCAGGAATCGCTCCTGGCGCGCTTCGGCCGGCGGCGATGAACCTCGGCTTCGCGATCGCGATCACCGGCGCCGCCCTCGCCACCGCCTGGTCCGCGCTGCTCTCGCTGGCCGACGGCGCCCTCGCCGCGGACCCGAGCCTCGCCGAGACGGTCCTCACCGGCGCGTACGGCGACAAGCCGGAGCGGTTCCGCCGCGCCCTCGCCCTCGGGCGCATCGTCTTCCTCGCCCTGGCGGCGGTCGGCGCCTCGGGCTCGCTGGCGTGGTGGCACGCCGACTTCGCGCGCACCGCGGTGGTCCTCGCGTGCGTGGTCGTGCTGGTGGCGCGCCTTGGGCGACCTGGGGCCCCGCACCCTGGGCCTGTGGCGCGGCGCGAGCCTGCGGCCCGCGGGCCCTCCGGATCGCCGCCGCCTCGCTCGGCATCATCGCGCCGATCATCGTCGCGGCCGGCATCCTGGATCGCGCGCTGGCGCGGTTGTTCGGCGTCACGGCCCGCAGCGCGCCCGCCGCCCCCGATCCCGCCCAGCGCGACATGCTGCTCGGCGTCTTCGCGCTCGCCGACACGATGGTGAGCGAGATCATGACCCCGCGGGTGGATCTCGACGGCGTGGACTGCGCGCGCTCGTTCCGGGACACCGTGGCCACCGTCGCCAGCGCCGAGCACGCCCGTCTCCCCGCCTACGACGGCGACCTCGACCACATCGTCGGCGTGCTGTACGCCAAGGACCTGCTGCCCGCGCTGTTCTCGGACGACGCCGAGGCGCAGCGCGCCTGGCGCATCGCTGGTGCGGCCGGTGGACATCATCCCCGAGACCAAGACGCTCGACGCGCAGCTGCGCGACTTCCAGCGCGGTCCCAACCACCTCGCGGTGGTGGTGGACGAGTACGGCGGAACGGCCGGCATCGTGACCCTGGAGGACGTGCTCGAGGAGATCGTGGGCGAGATCCGGGACGAGTACGACGCCTCGGAGCAGCCCGAGATCGTGCCGGTGGCCGGGGGCGCCTACCTGGTGGACGGCCGCGCCTCGCTCGACGCGCTGTCGGAGGCGCTGGGCACGCCCTTCGCCCACGAGGAAGTCAGCACCGTGGGCGGCCTGGTGTACTCGGCCCTCGGTCGCGTGCCCGTGGCCGGCGAGCGGCTGGAGCTGAACGGCTGGCACGTCGCGGTGGACCAGGTGGTCCGGCGCAGCATCCGCCGGCTCCGCTTCGAGCGGGCCCAGGCGTGAGCGGCCTGTTCGTGGTGCTCGGCCTCGCGCTCGCCGCCCTGGGCGCCACCGCCTCGGTGGCCGTGCTCGCCGTGAGCCGCCTCGAGCTCACGCGCTGGGTGGCCCGCAAGCTCGACGGCGCCGGCGCCGCGGTCACGCTCCTCTCCCGCCCGGGCGACGTGGTGGCCGCGGCCGACGCGCTGGTGGCCGTCGGCGTCGCCGTCGCCGGCGTTTCGGCGCCGTGGGCGCTCCGCACCGCCGGCCTCGGCACCACCCTGGCCCTCGAGGTGGGGCTCGGCGTGCCCACGCTGTGCCTCGCCGCGTACTTCCTGCCCCGCGCGGCGGGGCAGCGCTGGCCCCAGCCGCTGGTCCGCGCCATCGTGCCGCGCCTCGGGCCGGCGGGAGCGCTGGTGGGCCGCATCGTCCGGGGGCGCGTCGCGACGCAGCGCGCGGAGCTGGCGGCGCTCCTGCGGGACGGCACCACGGCCGGCCTGGCCGGTGAGGACGAGCTGGAGATCGTCACCGGCGTCATGGCCTTCGCCGACCGCGTCGTGCGCGAGGTGATGACGCCCCGGACGCGCATCGTCGCGGCGCCCGAGCACGCCGACGCGGCCGCCCTCGCCGCGCTGGTCACCAGCTCGGGCTTCACGCGCATCCCGGTGTACCGCTCCTCGCCGGACGAGATCGTCGGCATGGTGCACGCCTTCGACGTGATCAAGGCGGGTCCGCACGGCGCCGTGAGCCTGCGGCCGGTGGCCGCCATTCCCGCCGCCCGGCGCTGCGCCGACGCCCTCCTGGACCTCCGCCGCGAGCGAAGGCACATGGCCGTCGTCCTGGACGAGTTCGGCGGGACGGCGGGCCTGATCACCATGGAGGACCTGCTCGAAGAGCTGGTGGGCGAGATCTTCGACGAGCTGGACGAGCCCCGGGCGGCGCCTCAGGCGCCGGAGCGCGGCGTGCTGGTCGTCGACGCCGCGTTCCCCCTCGACCAGCTGAACGAGCACTTCGGCGTCGCCCTCGAGGCCCCCCCGAAGGTCGAGACCGCCGGTGGCTACCTCGCGTGGGCCACGGGTCGCATTCCCAAGCCCGGGGAGCGGGTCGCTCTGGGCGGCCTGGAGTTCGACGTCCTCGAAGCCGCCCCCACCAGGCTCCTCCGTCTCGTGGTTCGGGCGGCGCCGCCGGTGCTCGATCCGCCGGGCCGGCACGATCGGGCATGATTGAGGGACTGGCTCAGGTCGCTTGACCTAGATTCAAGTCCCGACTCAATTTAGATGGTGGTACCCGCGACCATACTCGAAGACCTCACGGCCAGGAAGCCGGCCGCGCTCGCGCGCGCCATTTCCCTGGTGGAGAACGGCTCGCCCGGCGCCGAGGCCATGCTCGCCGGCATCCACGCGCGCATCGGCTCGGCGCGGCGGATCGGGATCACGGGCCCCCCGGGGAGCGGGAAGAGCACCCTCATCGAGCGGCTGGCCGGCCATTTCCGGGCGTCCGGGCTGACGGTCGGCGTGATCGCGATCGACCCCTCGAGCCCGTTCACGGGAGGGGCCCTGCTCGGGCGACCGGATTCGGATGGAGCGCGCCGCGACCGACCCCGGGGTATTCATCCGCTCCATGGCCTCGCGCGGCTCGCTGGGCGGGATGGCCACCACCACCGGCGAGGTCGCCGACGTGATGGACGCGTACGGCTTCGACCGCATCCTCATCGAGACCGTGGGCGTCGGGCAGTCGGAGCTGGACGTGGCCTCCGTCGCGGACACCACGGTCGTCGTGCTGGTGCCGGAGTCGGGCGACGGCATCCAGGTGATGAAGGCGGGCCTGATGGAGATCGCCGACGTCTACGTGGTGAACAAGGCGGACCGGCCGGGCGCCGACCGCCTGCGCCAGGAATTGGAGGTGGCGATCGGCCTCAAGGGTGGCCACGCTTTTCGCCATATGCAGGCCCACCACGGAGTCGGAGGCAACCGAACGCACCGACGCACGGGCGCACGGATGCGTCCGTGCGTACGCCCGCCCAGCGGGTCCGGGGAAACGTCGAGCGGGGAGCGGGGCCGTGTGGGCGCCGCCGGTGCTCGCGACCGTCGCGGTGCGGGACGATGGCATCGCCGAGCTGGCCGGCGTGCTCGACCGGCATTTCGCCTTCCTCGCATCGGGCGGCGAGCTCGAGGCGCGACGCAGCCGGCAGCTCGCGCAGCGCACGCGCGCTGTGTTCGAGCGGGCGCTGCGCCGGTGGGTCTGGTCGGACGCGGGCCGGAAGGCGGAGCTGGACGGCGCGCTCGCCGAGGTGATGGCGGGCCGGCGCAGTCCGTACGACGCGGCCGCGGCCGTCGTGGCCCGGATCGGGAAGGGGAACGGCGCATGAGCGTCTTCGAGAGCGACCTGACGGTCAAGCACCTGGCGGAGCAGCTCGAGGCGAAGCAGCGCGAGCTGGAAGCGCTGCGGCGCGAGCTGGCGACCTGGCAGGCGCAGCTCGAACGGGCCCAGGCGCGGGACGTGGACTTCACCCGCTCGTCGGGGACTCCCGTCGCCCCGGTCTACACGCCGCTCGACGCGCCGGACCTCGACTACGGCGCCGAGCTGGGCCTCCCGGGCCAGTACCCGTTCACCCGGGGCGTGCACGCGACCGGATATCGCGGCCGCCTGTGGACGATGCGGCAGTTCTCCGGGTTCGGCACCGCCGAGGAGACCAACGCGCGCTACAAGTTCCTGCTGAGCCGCGGCCAGACGGGGCTGTCGGTGGCGTTCGACTTCCCGACGCTGATGGGCTACGACTCCGATCATCCGCGCGCCGCTGGGCGAAGTGGGGAAGTGCGGCGTGGCGATCTCGAGCCTGGCCGACATGGAGACCCTGTTCGACGGGATCCCGCTCGAGCAGGTCTCCACGTCGATGACGATCAACGGCCCGGCCGTCATGCTGTTCTGCTTCTACGTCGCGGCGGCCGAGAAGCAGGGCGTGACGAGCGCAGCGGCTGCGCGGCACGGTGCAGAACGACATCCTGAAGGAGTACATGGCGCAGCACGCCTGGATCTATCGGCGTGGAGCCCGCGCTGCAAGATCGATCGTGGACCTGTTCGAGTGGGGCGCGCGAGCACGCGCCGCAGTGGAACACCATCTCCATCTCCGGCTACCACATCCGCGAGGCCGGCGCGACCGCCGCGCAGGAGCTCGCGTTCACGCTGGCCAACGGCTTCACCTACGTGGAGCGCGGCATCGCGCGCGGGCTGGACGTGGACGACGTTCGCGCCGCGGCTCTCAGCTTCTTCTGGGACATCCACAACGACTTCTTCGAGGAGATCGCCAAGCTGCGCGCGGCGCGCCGCATCTGGGCGCGCCACATGCGCGAGCGGTACGGCGCCAAGGATCCGCGGCTCGCTGGATGATGCGCTTCCACTCCCAGACCGCGGGCGTGACGCTCACCGCGCAGCAGCCGATGAACAACGTGGTGCGCGTCGCCTACCAGGCGCTGGCCGCGGTGCTGGGCGGCACGCAGTCGCTGCACACCAACTCGATGGACGAGACGCTGGCGCTGCCCACCGAGCAGGCGGTGCAGGTGGCGCTGCGCACGCAGCAGATCCTCGCCTACGAGACCGGCGTGCCCAACGTGATCGACCCGCTCGGCGGCTCGTACTACGTCGAGGCGCTCACCGACCAGCTCGAGCGACGAGGCCGAGGCGATGTTCGCCGAGATCGAGCGCGAGGGCGGCGTGGTGCGGGGCATCGAGACGGGCTGGTTCCAGCGCCAGATCGCCGAGTCGGCCGCCGCCACCAGTGGGAGATCGAGGAGCACCGGCGCGTGGTGGTCGGCGTCAACGAGTTCGTGGTGGACGAGCCGGAGGTGCCGATTCCGCTGCTCAAGATCGGCGAAGAAGCGGCCGCGACGCAGGCCGAGCGGCTCGAGCGGCTGCGCCGCACGCGCGATGGCGCGCTGGTGCGGCGGAGGCTCGACGCGCTGGCGGAGGCCGCGCAGCGCAAGGAGAACCTCATCCCGGCCATGCTCGACGCCGCGCGGGCCTACGCCACCCTGTACGAGATCCGCGAAGCACTGGAGAACGTCTATGGCTCGTACCGCGAGCCCATCTTCTTCTAAGCGGCCGGCGGCCGGACGCGAGGGCGGCATCGCCGCGACCCTCGCCGAGCTGCTGGCCATCGGCACCACCCGCGGCTGGGTCGTGTCCTGCTATCAGAAGCTCGAGCCCGGCGACCGCAGCGGCGAGAAGTACCGCATCAAGCTGAAGAACCGCCTGCGCCGCGCGGCCGAGCGGCTCGATATCCTCGGCTTCTCGCACGCCGACCGCGAGGCCGTGAGCCGCCAGCTCGAGGCCGTCGAGACCTTCTTCTCCCATTCCTCCAACCTCGCCGGCAGCCGCGGCCTGGCCGTGTTCGCCGCGTCCGGGTTCTTCAAGGCGGTCCAGCTCCCGTACGTGCTCAAGAGCCGCGTGGTGGTGGACCGCACGCCGGTGGTGGGCGAGCTGGTGGCCCTGGTCGAGTCGGGGACGCGCCTGCTGGCCGTGGTGGCCGACCGGCGCTCGGCGCGGTTCTTCGACGTCGGGCTCGAGGGGGTCGTGGAGCTCGACGGCGTCAGCGAGCCGGGGGCGATGCGCGTGGGGCGCTTCCATCCCGAGCGCGACGCGGCCCCGGGAGTCGGCGAGTATCGCTTCCACAACCGCATCCGCGAGGAACGGCACCGCCACCTGGCCTTCGTGGCCGACACCGTGGCGGCGCACCTGCGCGCCCGGACGTTCGACGGCCTGGTCATCGGCGGGGCCGGCGTGGACGCCAGCGCGCTGCTGCCGCACCTGGGGCCGCAGCTGCGCGAGCGGGTGCTCGGCGTCCTGCGGCTGGCCCCGAAGCAGGTGGGGGCGGCCGAGGTCCGGGAGCGTTCGCTCGAGCTGCTGGCCGAGAGCGCGGGCCACGCCGAAGCGGCGGCGGTCGGCGAGCTGCTGGCCCTCAAGGGCTCCGGCCTCACCACCGACGCCGTGGAGCCCACCCTGCGCGCGCTCTCGCGCGGCCAGGTGCGCACGCTGATCGTGGACGCCGACGCGGCGGTGCCAGGCTATCGCTGGAGTGCCACTGGCCGCCTGGCGGAGTCGGCGGCCGCGACGCGCGGCGAGGGCGAGGCGATTCCCGTCGCCGACCTGCTGGACGAGGCCATGGAGGATGCGTTGCGGCAGCGTTCCCGCGTGGCCGTGGTCCGCGGGGCCGAGGCCCGGCGCTTCGACCGGCTCGCCGCCATCCTCCGCTTCCAGACGGCTCACTAGGGTGCTCCGCGCGGTCTTCTTCGACGCCGGCGGCACGCTGGTGCACGTGGACTACGCGCGCGTGCGCGCCGCGCTCCAGCGCGCGGTGGGCCGCGCGCCCACCGCCGAGGCGCTGGACGGCGCCGAGTACGCGGGCCGCGCCGCCGTGGAAGCGGCGATGGCGGCCGACCCGGCGGTGCGCGACAGCACGCGCTGGCAGGCCCACTTCTTCGGCGCGCTGACCTTCCTGGGCTTCACGCCGGCGGAGCTGGCCAAGGCGGGGCCGGAGATCCGCGCCGAGCACGAGCGGGCCAATTTGTGGACGGTCGTTCGGCCCGGCACGGCCGCGGCCCTCGCCGGCCTGCGCGCGGCGGGGCTCGGCGTCGGGCTGCGTCTCGAATTCCAACGGGACGGTCGCCGCCCTGCTGGCGGAGGTCGGGCTCGGCGACGTGCTCGACTTCGTGGTGGACAGCGGCGCCGTGGGCGTCGAGAAGCCCGACCCGGCCATCTTCCGGATCGCGCTGGAGCGGGCGGGCGTCTCCGCCGCCGAGGCGATGCACGTCGGGGACCTGTTCCCCGTGGACGTGGTGGGCGCGCGGCGCGCGGGCCTGGAGCCGGTGCTGCTCGATCCGCTCGGCCGGTACGCCGACCGCGGTTGCCGTACCTCGCCCGACGTCCCGACGCTGTGCCGCGAGCTTGTAACGTCGCTGGGCGGCCGCTAGGTTCAGCGCCCTATGCACGCCACGAAGCCCACGCCCGCCGGTTCCGGCGCGCCCCAGCGCCCCATTCGCGTGCTGGTCGCCAAGCCCGGGCTCGACGGCCACGACCGCGGCGCCAAGGTGGTGGCGGCCGCGCTGCGCGACGCCGGCATGGAGGTCATCTACACCGGCCTCCACCAGACGCCGGAGATGATCGTGTCCGCGGCCGTGCAGGAGGACGTGGACGTGGTGGGCCTGTCGGTGCTCTCGCGGCGCCCACATGACGCTCTTTCCCCGGGTGGTGGACTGCCTGCGCGAGGCGGGCCGCGGCGACGTGCTGGTCACGGGCGGCGGCATCATCCCCAAGGACGACATGGCCGCGCTCCGTGCCCGCGGGGTGGGCGACCTGTTCGGTCCGGGAACCCCGACCTCCGAGCTGATCGCCTACATCCGCGCCTGGGCCCGCGAGCACCAGAGGCCGTAATGGCCTCGCATCCGCATCGCCTCCAGGTCCTGACCGACGAGTACCGCGTCCTCGCCGAACGGCTGCGGCAGGGCGGAGGGCCCGAGAAGATCGAGCGCCAGCACGCCGCCGGGAAGCTCACGGCGCGCGAGCGCGTCGAGCTGCTGACCGACCAGGGCGCCCCGTGGCTCGAGATCGGGCTGCTCGTGGCCTACGACCAGTACGACGGCCAGGCGCCCGGCGCCGGCGTCGTGACCGGCGTGGGCACCGTCGTCGGGCGCGAGGTCGTGGTGGTCGCGAACGACGCGACGGTCAAGGCCGGCTCCTGGTGGCCGGAGACGATCAAGAAGATCCTGCGCGCGCAGGAGATCGCGATGCGCCAGCGGATCCCCATCGTGTACCTGGTGGACTCCGGCGGCGTGAATCTCCCCTACCAGGGCGGCGTGTTCCCGGGCCAGTACGGCGCGGGCCGCATCTTCTACTACAACTCCCTGATGCGCCGTTTCCTCAAGATCCCGCAGCTCGCGGCGGTGATGGGCCAGTGCGTGGCCGGCGGCGCGTACCTGCCGGCCCTCTCGGACGTGATCCTCATGGTGGACGGGACCAGCTTCATGGGCCTCGGCGGGCCCAACCTGGTCAAGGGCGCCACCGGCCAGGTGGTGGACGGCGAGTCGCTGGGCGGGGCGCGGATGCACACGTCGTCCAGCGCCGTCGCGCACTACCTCGCCAAGGACGACAAGGAGTGCCTGGCGATGCTGCGCGAGCAGGTCGCCCGGCTGCCGCGGCCCGATCCGGCGCGCCTGGCCCCGCAGCGCGTCTCGCGCGCCCCGCGGCGCCCCGCGGCGGAGCTCTACGCCCTGCTGCCCGGCGATCACCGCATGTCGTACGAGATGCGCGAGATCCTGCGCCTGCTTCGTGGACGACGGCGCGCTCGACGAGTTCCAGCGCGACATCGCGCAGGAGATGATCTGCGCCCACGCGGCCATCGACGGCCGGGTGGTGGCGCTGATCGCCAACGAGCGCAAGCTGATCAAGGGGAAGCCGGGCGAGGCGCCGCGCTTCGGCGGCATCGTCTACACCGAGAGCGCGCGAGAAGGTGGCCTACTTCATCGAGACCGCGAACCGCGAGCGCACGCCGATCCTGTTCGTGCAGGACGTGTCCGGCTTCATGGTCGGGCCCGAGGCCGAGACGTCGGGCATCATCCGGGCGGGCGCCGAGTTCGTGGAGGCCATGGCGACGGCCACGGTGCCCAAGCTCGTCCTCACCATCAACCACGCCTCGGGCGCCGGGTACTACGCGATGGCCGGCCAGGGCTTCGATCCCGATTTCATCCTCTCGCTCCCGACCGGGCGGATGGGCGTGATGGAAGGCGAGTCGGCCGTGCAGGCGGTGCACGGGCCGGGGCCTCGAGGAAGCGGCACGGACGGGTGTCACACCCCCCAAGCTGGAGAGTGCGGTGCAGGCGATGCGCGAGGACTACGAGCATCAGCTCGACGCCAAGTACGCCGGAGCGCGCGGTTACGTGGACGCGATCGTGACGCCCGAGGAGCTGCGCGCGCAGCTCGCGTTCGCCCTTCGCGTCGTCGCCAACGACCCGGGCCCGCACCTGGGACCGTTCGTGCTCCCGGCCTCGCTCGCATGACCGCCGCTCGCGTCTTGATACGCTTGGTCGGCGCGGCCCTGCCGGCCGCCCTGGTGGCCTGCTCGTCTGCCGTGCGCCCGACCGGAGCCCACCGCGCCGGCGCCGGCCGCCGCTCCCGCGCAACCCGTGCCCGAGCCGGCGGTCCCGCCGCCGGATGCGAGCCCCAAGCCCAGGACGCCGGTCGCGCCGGCGCCCACCGCGTACATGCTCGGATTGATGCCGCTCGAGGCGACCGGCGTCACGGCGTGGCGCGCGGCCCACCCCACGTACGACGGGCGCGGCGTGCTGATCGCCATCCTCGACAGCGGGGTGGATCCCGGCGTCGCCGGTCTCGGGCACCACGAGCACCGGGCAGCCCAAGATCCTCGACCTCAGGAACTTCTCGGGCGAAGGCGATGTCGCCCTCGAGCGCGTGCGCGCCGACGCGCGCGACCTCATCGTGCTGCCGGGCGGCCTCACGCTCGAGGGCGCCGACCGGGTGCGCGCGATGGCCGTGGACTCGGAGTGGTACGGCGGGGTGATCCGCGAGCTGCCCGTTCGGCGACGCGCCGGCGGCCGATTTCAACGGCAACGGCTCCAACCGCGACAGCTTCGGCGTGGTGGTGGTGCGCACGGCGTCCGGCTGGGTCGCGCTCATCGACACCAACGGCGACGGCACGCTGGCCGACGAGACGCCGCTCGCCGACTACCTCGTGAAGGGCCAGACCTTCACCTTCTCCCGCCGCGGTCCGCGCACCGCCGGGCCCATCACCGGCGCCGTCAACCTGGCGACCGACGCGGGCGGCCGGCCCCGGCTCTCCCTGGTGCTCGACACCGCGGGCCACGGCACGCACGTGGCGGGCATCGCGGCGGGCACGACATCTACGGCGTCCACGGCTTCGACGGCGTCGCGCCGGGTGCCCAGATCATCGCGCTCAAGATCGCCAACGACGCGTTCGGCGGGCTCTCGACCACCGGCTCGATGATCCGCGCGATGGACTACGCGGCGCGCTTCGCCGCGGAGCGCGGCCTGCCGCTGGTGCTCAACATGTCGTTCGGCATCGGCAACATGGAGCCGGGCGACGCGGTGATGGACTCGCTGGTGGACGACGTACCTGGTGGCGCACCCGGGCGCCGTGTTCGCGATCAGCGCGGGGAACGACGGGCCCGGCACGGAGACGATGGGCCTGCCCGCCTCGGCGCCGTTCGCCCTCACCGTCGGGGCCACGTATCCGGCGGCGTTCGCGGCGGTGCAGTTCGGCTCGCCCAGCCCCGAGGTGCTCGGCTGGTGGAGCTCGCGCGGCGGCGAGACGGACAAGCCCGACATCGTCACGCCCGGCATCGCGTACTCCACCGTGCCGGTCTGGAATACCGGGGAAGAGGTCAAGGGCGGCACCTCGATGGCCTCGCCGCAGGCGGCCGGCCTCGCGGCGCTGCTGCTTTCGGCGATGAGCGCCGAGGGCCGCCAGGTCTCGGGCGCGCAGGTCACGGCGGCGCTGCGCACCACGGCCCGCCACCTGCTCGGCGAGAGCGAGACCGACGAGGGGTACGGCCTCCCGCGCATCGAGGCGGCGTACCAGTGGCTGCGGGCCGATCATGCCGCGAGCCGGTTCGACGTGCGCGCGCTGCCGGTCGCGCTGCCCGGCGCCGCGGCAGCCCGGCCCGGCCTGGGCGTCGCGAGCCCGACCGACCGGCCGAGCGCGGCGTATCGCCGCGACGGCCTGCTGACGCCGGCCGACACCGTGCAGCGTTCACCGTCAGGCGCATCGGCGAGGCCGGCCGCGCCGGCGCGACCTATCGCCTCGAATCCAGCCGGATGTGGTTGACGCCCGAGCGTCCGACGGTGACCCTTGGCGCCGACGGCACCGCCACGATCGAGGTGCGCTACGACGCGTCGCGCCTCGCCCAACCGGGCCGCTACGTGGGCGTCGTGGATGGCGTGCCCGAGGCCGATACCGCGGCCGGGCCGGCGTTCCGCCTGCTGAGCGAGATCGTCGTGCCCGATTCGGGCACCACCATCGTCGCGGCTTCGCGCCGGCTGGCGGGCGGCCACGCGGCGCGCTACTACGTGAACGTGCCGACCGGCGCGGCGGGCCTGTCGGCGCGTCTCGCGCTCCCCGACACGAGCGCGCACGCGTCGCTGTCCCTGTTCGAGCCTTCGGGTCGGCCTTCCCGGACCAAGGATCACGTGGACGTGGGCGGCTCGGGCGGGGCGTCCGGCTCCTTGGCGGTGACGGCGAATGACCTCGTGCCCGGCGTGTGGGAGGCGGTGGTCCAGGCCATGCCCGGCGACTCCCTGTCGTATTCGTTCGCGGCCGGCGTGCCGATGACTGCCATCGTCCCGGGCCGATACCACCGGCGCCGCGCGGAGCGTGTCGGTCACGTCGGTGGCGGCGCGCGACACCACCCTGATGGAGAGCGTCGAGCAGCTCGGCGTCGTGACCCGTTGGCAGGCGGAGGTCCAGGCGGGCGGCCCCTACACCCGGACGTTCACGGCGCCGGAGTGGGCCACGCAGGTCGTGGTCGAGGTCCGCCTGTCGCCCGAGTTCTGGAATACCGTCACCGACTTCGGCGTCACGCTGTTCGACCGGGACGGCGCGCAGCTCGGGCAGGGGCCGATGAACTACGACTTCAATCGCGTGACGGTGGACCTGCCGGCCAAGCGCGGCCCCGACTTCCCGGTCACGCTGGAGCTGTTCCCGGCGTTCGCCCGCCCCGTGCCGCCGGCGTCGTTCACCGCGGCCGTGCAGCTGGCGTTCGTCGCGCCGCCGCGGCCCATCATGGCCGCCAGGCGCCGGGGCGCCCGCATCGGTCGGCGTTCCGGCGCACGGCTCGCGCGAGGTGACGATCCCGCCGTTCACGTCGCTCGCCGCTTCCCCCGACTGGCTGGACCTGGTGAGGATCCGCGTGGGCGCCACGCCCGACGACTGGATGGGCGTGCAGCGCGAGATCGGAGTTCGGGAACTGAGGAGCTGACGCTCGTGACCGTCCGCATCGCGTCCGGTCAGGGCTTCTGGGGCGACTGGCTCGAGGCCCCCGTCCGCCAGGTGGAGGGCGGCCCGATCGACTACCTGATGATGGACTACCTGGCCGAAGTGACCATGTCCATCCTCCAGAAGCAGAAGGCCCGCAATCCGGCGCTCGGCTACGCCCGCGACGTCGTGCCGCTGCTGGAACGCATTCTCCCTCGCGTCGTCGAGCGCGGCATCCGCGTCACCACCAACGCCGGCGGCGTGAATCCGGACGCGTGCGCCACGGCCATCGTCGAGACGGCGCGCAAGCTCGGCCTCGCGGGCCGGCTCAAGGTCGGCGTGGTGACGGGCGACGATCTCCTGCCGCGACTGGACGAGCTGCTGGGGAAGGGCATCGCGCTCGCCCACATGGAAACCGGCCGGCCGCTGAGCGAGATCCGTGCGGGCGTGCTCTCGGCCAACGCGTACCTCGGCGCGTGGCCGGTCGTCGAGGCCCTCGCCGCCGGCGCGCAGGTCGTGATCACGGGGCGGGTGACCGACACCGGCCTCACGCTGGCGCCGCTGATCCAGCGAATTCGGCTGGGGCACCATGCGGCGTGGGACCTGCTGGCCGCCGGCACCATCGCGGGGCACATCATCGAGTGCGGCGCGCAGTGCTCCGGCGGGAACTACCTCGCGGGCTGGCCCGCGGTGCCCGGCCTCGAGGACGTCGGCTATCCCATCGTCGAGGCCGAGCCCGACGGCTCGTTCACCGTCACCAAGCACCCGAACACCGGCGGCGCGGTGACCGTGGCGAGCGTCACCGAGCAGCTGGTCTACGAGATGGGCGATCCGCGCGAGTACATCACGCCTGACTGCGTGGCCGACTTCACCACCATCTGCCTGGACCAGGCGGGACGCGACCGGCGTGCGGGTGCGCGGCATCAAGGGCCGCCCGGCGACCGAGCTGCTGAAGGTCTCGATCGCCTACGCGGCCGGCTTCAAGGCCGTCGGCACCCTCGTCTACGCCTGGCCCGATGCGCTGGCCAAGGCGCGGAGGCCGATCGGGTCCTGCGCGCGCGCCTGGAGCGGCTCGGCCTCGGCTTCGACGAGGTGCTCACGGAATTCGTCGGCTACAACGCCACGCACGGCCCGCTGGCGGGCGCGCCGGCGCCGGACCTGCCCGAGGTGCAGCTGCGCGTCGGCGTCCGCTCCCCGCAGCGCGAGCCGGTGGAGCGATTCACCCGCGAGCTGGCGCCGCTGATCCTGAACGGGCCGCCGAGCGTGACCGGGCTTCGCCGGCGGCCGGCCCAAGGTCGAGGAGATCGTGGCGTACTGGCCGGCGCTGGTGCCCAAGCGGGAGATCCACCCCGCCGTGAGGATCGTGTCCGCATGAGCCTCTTCGGCATGCGTCCGCTGCCGTCCGCGCCCGCCGCGCCGGTGGTGCCGCATCTGCCCGACCTCGAGGACCAGCGGCGGCTGATCGCGCGGGCCCGCTGCCAGGCGTGGCGCTGGATGCTGCGCTGCGTCCTGCTGATCGTGATCGCCGCCCTCGCGTTCCGGCGGGGCTGGATCGCCCTGGGCACCGCCTGCTTCGCCTCGTCGTTGCTCGGCCTGCAGCTCAACCGCTCGAACCTGAAGCAGGCGGCGGAGCTCGAGCGGAAGGTCGCGCTGCTGGAGGGCAAATGAGGGTCCGCCTGCTCGACCTCGCGCACGCCCGCAGCGGCGACAAGGGCGACACGGCCAACGTGGGCGTGATCGCGCGCCGGCCGTCCGACTATCCGCTGCTGGTGCGCGCGCTGACGGCCGAGCGGGTCGCGGCGCACTTCGCCGGGATGATCACCGGGCCGGTCGAGCGCTACGAGCTGCCCAACCTCCACGCGCTGAATTTCCTGCTGCACGGCGCCCTGGGCGGGGGCGGCACGGTCTCGCTCAAGACCGACGCGCAGGGCAAGACGCTCAGCACGGCGCTGCTGCGGCTCGAGCTCGAGGTGCCCGATGGCACCATCTGAGGTGGGCACCGGGGCGCGGGGGCACGGAGGCACGCCGCGCGTCCTCGTGGACGTGGGCGGAGGCATCGCGACCCTCACGCTCAACCGCCCCGACAAGCGCAACGCACTCGACCGGCAGATGATCGGCGAGCTGAAGGCGGCGCTGCTAGCGCTGCGACCTCTCGGCCGAGGTCCGGCTGGTGGTGCTGCGCGCCGCCGGCAAGGACTTCTGCGCCGGCCTCGACCTCCAGGAGCTGCTCGCCTCGGCCGACCTGACGCCGGAGGAGAACGAGCGCCGCGCGATGGAGCTGGGCGAGGTGTTCCTGATCCTGCGCGAGCTGCCCAAGGTCTCCGTGGCGGTGGTCGAGGGGCGGGCGCTGGCGGGCGGCTGCGGCCTGGCGACCGCGTGCGACATCGTGGTCGCGCGGACCGGCTCCCAGTTCGGCTACCCCGAGATCCAGCGCGGCTTCGTGCCCGCCATGGTGATGACGATGCTGCGCCGCTCCGTCGGGGAGAAGGTCGCCTTCGACCTCGCCGCCACGGGCCGCCTCGTCACGGCGGAGGAGGCGGAGCGGCTCGGCCTGATCTCGCGGCTCGTGGCGGGGGACGACTTCGAGGTGCGGGTGACGACGCTGCTCGCGCAGCTCGCCATGTCCTCGCCCTCCGCGCTGGCGCTGATCAAGCAGCAGCTCCACCAGGTGGAGGAGCTCGGCTTCGAGGCGGGTGTCACCCTCGGCGCACGCGTCAACTCGATCGCCCGGGCCACGCCGGAGTTCCGGAAATCGCTCGAGACCTTCCTGCAGAAGTGACCGGGCTCACCTCCTCACCTCCCCGAACCTCCTGGTCGCTGGCGAAGGTCGTGCTGGTGCTCGCCGGCGTGGTGTTGGTCATGCTCGCGGACCGGTTCGGCGCGCACTTCTTCGGCTGGGTGGGGCTCGGGCTCATCCTGGCCGCGTTCTTCCTCCGTTTCTGGCAGCGTGCGAAGGCTCAGCCGCGCAACGGATCGGGTCCGCCGCCCTGACGGGCGGCCTAGCTTGCCGCGGCGTGACGCCGCTCGCCTCGCGCATCGAGCGGGCCCGGGAGATCCTCCGGGCCCGCTTCGGTTTCCCCGACTTCCGGCCCGGCCAGCAGCGGGCCGTCCGCGCCGCCCTCGCGGGCCGCAGCGCCCTCGTCGTGCTGCCCACCGGGGGCGGGAAGTCGCTCTGCTACCAGATTCCGGCCCTGGTCCTCGATGGGCTCACGGTCGTCGTTTCGTCCGCTCATTTCGCTGATGCAGGACCAGGTCGGACGCGCGCGCGGGCCCGCGGCATCTGGGCCGCCGCGCTGACGAGCGCCTCGCGGGCCGCGTGGCGCGCCGGCAGACGCTGGCCGACGCCGAGCGCGGCAGGCCTCAAGCTGCTCTACCTGGCGCCCGAACGGCTGATGACCGGCGAGATCATCTGCGACCCTGCGCCGCATCCGCCCCAGCCTGCTGGCCGTGGACGAAGCGCACTGCGTGTCGGAGTGGGGCCAGGACTTCCGGCCCGCCTACCGGCGCATCGGCCTGGCGCGCCTCGCCCTCGGCAAGCCGCCCACGCTGGCCCTGACCGCCACGGCCACGCGCGCCGTGCGCGACGACATCGTCGCCTCGCTGCGCCTCGGCTTCGTCGAGCGGATCGTCGGGAGCTTCGACCGGCCGAACCTGTTCTTCGCGGTGCGCCAGGTCCGTGACGACGAGGAACGCCGGCAGGCGCTGCTCGCCCTGCTGCGGCCCTACCGCGGGCCGTCCATCGTGTACGTGCCGACCCGCCGGCTGGCCGAGCGCTGGGCGCGGACCCTCCTCAACGCCGGCATCGTGGCGGCCCCCTACCACGCGGGCCTCGAGCACATGACGCGCCGCGGCCTGCAGGACCAGTTCGCCGCCGACCAGATCGAGTGCGTCGTCGCCACCACCGCCTTCGGCCTCGGCATCGACAAGGCCAACGTCCGCCGCGTCGTGCACCTCGGCCTCGCGACCAGCCTGGAGGCGTACTACCAGGAGGCGGGCCGCGCGGGCCGCGACGGCAAGCGCGCGCGCTGCGAGGTGCTGTGGACCAGGGGCGACCTCCGGCTGCAGCGGATGATCCTGGCCGACGGCCGGCAGCTCGACCCGCTGCTGCGCTACCTGACGGCGTTCGGCTGCCGGCGCGCCGAGCTGCTGCGGCACTTCGACGAGCGCGTGACGCAGTGCGGCGGCTGCGACCGGTGCGAGAAGTGGAAGCGGTGGTTCGGGCATCGGGCGGCGAGCCGGTCGCGAACCGCGTTCACTCCTGACGCATCGTCCCGGGCGCGCCCTGGCCAGAGTCGCGAGCGCCGGGTATGATGATTTTGTCGTACCCCAGACCACTTACCGTGCAGATCAACGCTCGCCAGAGCCAGCGAAGGGAGATCGTATGCTGCTCGTCCGCGAAGTCTTCTACTGCAAGCCGGGCAAGGTTCGCCCGCTGCTCGAGAAGTTCCTCGCCATGAACAAGCTCAGCGCGAAGGCCGGCATGCCGCAGATGCGCGTGATGACCGACTTCTGCGCCGAGCGCTACTGGACGCTGGTGGCCGAGATGGAAGTGAAGAGCATGGCGGACTTCGAGAAGATGATGGCGGGCGAGGGGCAGGATGCCGCCGCGATGAAGGAGATGGAGACGATCATGAAGGACTACCACGAGCTGGTCGAGTCCGGGCGCCGTGAGGTCTACAAGATCGAGGGCGTGAAGTGACGGGAGCCGCCAAGGTCCTGGTCCGGAGCTTCGGCGTCTCGCTCGACGGCTTCGGCGCGGGGCCCCGGCAGGACCTGCAGAATCCGCTCGGCGTGGGAGGACCCCAGTTGATGGAGTGGTTCGTCAACACGCGTGCGTGGCGTCGGAGGCAGGGCGAGACCGGCGGCGAGACGGGCGTGGACCACCAGATGGCCGAGCGCGGATTCGAGGGCGTCGGCGCGTGGATCCTCGGGCGCAACATGTTCGGCCCGGTCCGCGGCCCCTGGCCGGACCACAGCTGGAGAGGGTGGTGGGGCTAGGAGCCTCCTTACCACACCCCGGTGTTCGTTCTCACGCACCACGCCCGGCCGCCGCTCCCGATGGCCGGGGGCACCGAGTTCCGCTTCGTCACCGACGGAATCGAGTCCGCCCTCCGGCAGGCCCGGGAGGCGGCCGGCGGCCGCGCCGTGCGGATCGGCGGGGGCGCGGCGACCATCCGCCAGTACCTCAGCGCCAGGCTGATTGACGAGCTGCACCTGGCGCTGGGGCCGGTGCTGCTGGGGAGCGGCGAGCCGCTGTGGCGCGACCTCCACCTGCGGGCCCTCGGCTACCAATGCGCGGAGACCGTCGCCGGCGAGCGGGCCACGCACGTGATCCTGCGCAAGCGCGCCTAGGGCAATCGGTCGTCCGCTCTGGCGGGCAACCGCGACTCGCCGTCGCGAATATCCCCAACGCCTTGAGGGCCGACGGCGCCGCCTCGAAGCGCGCCAGCTTCCGGCCGAGGCGGTGCGCCACCCGGTTGGTGACGAACCACGGCGGCGTCGGCCACACCCGGAACGGGGCGCGCACCACCGACTTCTCGGCGCGCGAGAACATCAGCGCGTTGTGCACCACGCCGGTGCCCGACTGGATGTCGTCGGGCGTGTGCCCGGGATAGGCGCCCCAGGCGGTCATGCCGAGCGCGTAACTGATCGCCGCACCAGTGGTTGATGCTGACGGACCCGTAGCGCAGGTCGGCGATCGCGCGCTCCATCGCTTCCCGCACCCCGGGCTCCGCCAGGGAGCGCGGGTGCACCACGATGGTCGCGTTCAGCGTCCCCCACAGCGTCCGTTGCAGAACCTCACCGCGCGCGTCGATGAACTCCGCCGTGCCGCCGGCCTCCAGCGCGGTCTCGGCGAACAGCCCGCAGAATGCCTCGGTGTGGAAACAGATGTCGCCGGCTCCGCCGGCGTCGAGGCCGGGAACCAGCGTCCACGGCAGGCTGCCGTCCGCGTCCGTCCCGAACCGCTCCGCCCGGGAGTGCGCCGCCCGGAAGGCCGCGTCGCGTCCCGCGGCGCCGGGATAGTAGGCGCGGCGTGCCGGCACCCGCGCCAGCAGGGCGCGCACGGCGTCGAGCAGGGTCGCGCGCTGCGGCCACGCCGGCGTGCTGCACGATCACGCGCGTCGCGTTGCAGTTGAACCCCGCGTTGTTGGTCAGCATCGAGACCAGGTTGGCCGCCTGATAGCGGACGTCGGCGGCGCTCCACGGCCCGGGCACCACGATCACCGGGCTCACGTTCCCCAGCTCGGCCGTGACCCGCTTGGTCAGGAGCGGCCGCCGCTCGGCCCGGCGATGCTCGCCCTCCGCGCCCGCGCCGAAGACGATCGCCTCGTAGGTCTTGTCTGAGCCGGTGATGTGGATCTCGCCGACGCCCGGATGCCGGCACAGGTACTCGCCCTCGGCGGCGCCGCCGTACACGATCCTCAGCACTCCGCGGTCCACCAGGCGCCGGAAGCGCCCGCTCCATCAGGGGGCCCAGGTAGTCGTTCACCGGGTGCGCCTTGTAGAGCACCACGTGGTTCTCGACGAACAGCTTGTAGAGGGCGTCCAGGGGCCCGATGGACGAGACGTTCCCGGCGCCCAGCACCAGCACGACCTGGCCGCCGGCGCCGCCGTCCGGTACGCCACGGCCTGCGTCGTCGCCCAGCCCCGGCGCAGCGACGCCCGGCTGCATCCAGACTTCGGCCGTGACGCCGGCGTAGAAGAGCCGGTCCCAGACGCTGGCCGGAAACACCCCCGCCGCGACCCGCCCGTCCGGCCGGGTCCACACGGGGCCCGGAATCCGCGGCGAGCCGTGCCGCGGCGATGTCGGCCACGGCGTCCCGCAGCAGGCGGATGTTGCGGAGCGCGACATCGGGCCGGCGATCCACTCCTCCGCGCTCGCCGGCGCGCCGGGCTCGATCCCCTTGTGCAGCAGCGAGGCCGCCACCCAGTCGTCGCTCACCGCCAGCAAAGTCCTCCAGCAGTGTCGAGGATGGCAACGCGCTCGGCCGGCGGCCACGCCGCACCAGCCCGCGCGCCGCGCCCAGCTCGCGGACGGCCGCGTCCATCCGGTCGCGCGAGGTCGCCGGAATGGCGCTCCGCGCCTCGGAGTGCCGGGGGATGCCGTGGGCCAGGCTGGTCGTCACGGGACACGCACGATCGTGGGGTAGCTTGCACCTACAACCCACCACCTCACCACCCACCACCACGCCTAGATTTCGAGCATGGACGACTCGCTCTTCTTCACCGAGCAGAACCTCGAGGTGCGGGAGACGGTCCGCGCCTTCGCGCGGGCCGAGATCGCCCCCGTCGCCCGGCAGTACGACGCCGAGTCCCGCTTCCCCTGGCCGACGGTCAAGAAGATGGCCGACCTCGGCATGCTCGGCGTGCCCTGGCCGGAGGACCTGGGCGGCGCGGGAATGGACTACCTCTCGTACATCATCACCGTCCACGAGCTGGCCAAGGTGGACGCGTCGCACGCCATTACGGTCTCGGCGCACACCACCCTCGGCACGTCGCCCATCATGGATTTCGGCACCGACGAGCAGAAGCGCCGCTTCGTGCCGTATCCTGGCGCCGGGCAAGGTGCTCGGCGGCTTCGGCCTCACCGAGCCGGGGGCCGGCTCGGACGCCGGCGGCACGGCGACGGCGGCGGTGGACAAGGGCGACCACTACGTCCTCAACGGCTCGAAGGTCTTCATCACCCACGCGGGCGTGGGCGAGATCTTCGTCGTGCACCGCGCGCACCACGCCGGGCCAGACCAACAAGGGCATCACGGCGTTCATCGTGACCAAGGACACCAGCGACATGGCGGAGGCCCAGGCGGTCGGCATGGGGCACGAGCCGAGCCTGCCGTGGACCCCGGGCGTCAGGGCGGGAAGAAGGAAGACAAGATGGGCTGGCGCGCCTCCGACACGCGCGAGCTGCTCTTCGAAGACGCCGTCGTCCCCAAGGAGAACGTCCTCGGCGAGGTGGGCAAGGGGTTCATGCAGTTCCTCAAGACCCTCGATTCGGGACGCATCGGCGTGGCCGCGCTCTCCCTGGGGCTGGCCGAAGGCGCCTACGAGGAGGCGCTGAAGTACACGAGCCAGCGCAAGCAGTTCGGACGCTACATCGCCGGCTTCCAGGGCGTGCATTTCGCCCTGGCCGACATGGCCGCCGAGATCGAGGCGGGCAAGCTCCTCACCTACCACGCGGCCTGGCTGAAGCAACACGGCAAGCGCCACAAGAAGGAGGCCGCCATCGCCAAGCTGTTCTGCTCCGAGCTGGCCATGCGGACCACCATCAAGGCCGTGCAGCTCCACGGCGGGTACGGCTACACCACCGAGTACCCGGTCGAGCGGATGATGCGGGACGCCAAGGTCGGGGAAATCGGCGAGGGTACGAGCGAGGTCCAGCGCCTGGTCATCGCCAGAGAGATTCTGGGCGATCTCGTCAGGGATTGACTAAGTCGAAGCGCGGCATTACCTTAACGTAGATGGTGTCAGAAACGCCTCAGCCTTGGGCTCCACCCTGGAGCGCGAGGTCCTGCCGTTGGTCGCCAAGCCACACCGCTACGTCGGCCACGAAGTGGGAGTCGTCCGCAAGCCTTGGGACGCCGCCCGTCCGCGTCCTGTTCTGCTATCCGGACGTGTACGAGGTGGGGATGAGCCACACGGGGACGCAGATTCTCTACCATCTCGTGAACCGCAGGCCCGACCGGCTGATGGAGCGGGCGTACGCTCCCTGGCCCGACATGGAGCGGGAGATGCGGGAGCGGGACATCCCGCTCTTCTCGCTCGAGAGCCGGCGGCCGGCACGGGAGTTCGACATCATCGCCTTCACGCTTCAGTCCGAGCTGACGTACACCAACATTCTGACCATGCTCGACCTGGCGGGCCTCCCGATTCGCCAGGCCGACCGGCGCCCCGGCGACCCCCTGGTGCTGGCCGGCGGCCCCTGCGCTTCCAACCCCGAGCCGCTGGCGGCGTTCTTCGACGCCTTCCTGATCGGCGACGCGGAGGACGCGCTCGACGAGATCCTGGGCGTGGTGGCGGACGGGAAGGGCGGGAACGCCCTACACCCCACACCCTACACCCCGTCACCATCTGCTCTGGCGCCTCGCCACCGAGGTATCCGGCGTTTACGTCCCCAGCCTTTACGACGTGCCGCCCGGCGGCGGCACGGCGCGGCCGACCGACGCGCGACTGCCGTGGCCGGTAGCTGCGCGCACGGTTCCGGTGCTGCGCGCCGAGGACCATCCCGCGCGGATGCTCGTGCCCCTGGCCGAGGTCGCGCACGAGCGGCTGCCGATCGAGGTGCAGCGGGGCTGCGTGCGCGGATGCCGGTTCTGCCAGGCGGGGTATCTCTACCGCCCGGCGCGGGAGCGTAGGTCGACGACTGCGTGGCCATCGCCGAGGAGGGCCTGCGGCACGGCGGCGACGAAGAGATCTCGCTCCTCTCCCTTTCGACGGCCGACCATTCCGAGGTCGAGCAGCTGGTGGAGCGGGTGAGCGTGCTCGCGGCCGAGCACGGCGTCGCCGTGGCGCTGCCGAGCCTGAGGGCGGATGCCTTCCCGCTGGTCGAGGCGGCGCTCGCGGGTCCGGCGCACGGGCTTCACGTTCGCGCCGGAAGCGGGGAGCGAGCGCCTGCGCCGGGTCATCAACAAGGGATCAGCGAGGAGGACATCCTCGCGGCCATCGAGCGCGCGCTCGCGGCGGGCTGGAGCGGCGTCAAGCTGTACCTGATGATCGGGCATCCGACGGAGGGCGACGCGGATTTCGAGGAGCTGGCCGGCCTGGTCGAGAAGATCCGGAGATCCTGCGCGTGCGGGCCGGGCACGGCGTGACGCTGAGCGTCTCTCCGTTCGTGCCGCGCCCGCACACGCCCTTCCAGTTCGAGCGCCAGGACACGATGGACGAGACGCGGGCCAAGCTGCGCTGGATGCGCAAGCGCCTCTCGGGCGGGGGCGTCCAGGTGAAGTACCCCGACCTGGGCGCGACGACGATCGAGGGGATGGTGGCGCGGGGCGGCCGCGAGACGGCCGACGTCATCGAGGGCGCGTGGCGCCGCGGGGCCCGGTTCGACGCCTGGACCGAGCAGCTCCGCCTGGACGCCTGGACCGCGGCGCTCGCCGATGCGGGGCAGACGCTCGACGACCGCTTCCGCGAGCGCGGCGAGGACGAGCCGCTGCCCTGGGAGGTCGTCTCGTACGGCATCGAGCGCGCCTGGTTCGTGCGCGAGCGGCGCAAGGCGTACGCGGAGACGCTGACTGAAGAGTGCAAGCAGGCGCGATGCTCGGCCTGCGGGGTGTGTGATTTCGAGGTGCTCCAGAATCGGCTGGCGGAGGAGTCGTTTGTAGGTGGTAGGTTGTGGGTTGTGGAGGAAGAGCGCTTCTCCCACCACCTACACCCCACACCCACAACCGTCCATCCGGGTCCGCTACGCCAAGGACGCCCCCCTGCGTTTTCTCTCCCACCTGGACGTCCTCCGCGAGTTCGCCCGCACCTGCCGTCGGGCGGGGGTGCCGCTGGTCTATTCGGAAGGCCTGGCTCCGCGGCCGCGCCTCAGCGCGGGGCCCTCGCTCGCAACCGGCTGGACGTCGGAGAGCGAATGGATGGACCTCGAGCTCGGGGGCGAGTGGGACGAGGGTCGCCTCGCGGATCTGCTCGAGCGTTTGAACCGGTGCGCAGCGCCCGGCCTGCGGTTCCTCGCGGCGGGCGTGCTGCCGGTGCGGTATCCTTCTCTCAGTGCTTCGATCGAGCGCAGCGTGTACCGCGCGACGTTTCCGGAGCCGCCGTTCGCATCCGCTTTCGCGGAGCGTGACGCCGGCTGCCGGACGTTCCTGGCGCGGGACGCGGTGCGCTTCGAGCGCGAGCGTGGGGGCAGGAGCAGGACGGTGGACCTCCGTCCGTTCGTGTACGACCTCGCGGCCCTGGACGGCCGCACGGTCATGCTCGAGCTCAGGACGGCCAGTGACGGGTCGGCGAAGCCGACCGAAATACTCGAGGCGGCATGCGGGGTGCCAAGGCACCTGCTGCCCCTCATCCTCATTCACAGGACGGACACACGGCTCGAGGGCGGCGCTACGCCGCTCGACGGGTGCACGGTGACCGTCGGAGAACACACAGTTGAAACGGGAAATTCTGATCAATGGGAGCCCGCGGGAGACCCGCGTGGCCATTCTCGAGGACGACACCCTTGTTGAGCTGCTGGTGGATCGTCCCGACACGCGCCGCTCGGTGGGCGACATCTATCTCGGCAAGGTCGAAGCGGTCCTGCCGGGCATCCAGGCCGCCTTCGTAGACATCGGCACCGAGAAGAGCGCCTTCCTCCACGCCTCGGACCTCGTCGAGCCGGAGGAGGACGAGCTGGACGACGAGGAAGACGGCGACGACGACGCGCCCGGCGAGGACGCCGCTCCCGACGCGGAGGGCGGCGACGCCCCGGCGCCGCGCGAGAAGGGCGGCCGCGAAGGTGGCGAGCGCGGCGGCAAGGGTGGGGAAGGCCGGCGCGGCAAGTTCCCGCCCATCCAGGACGTGGTGAAGCGGGGCCAGACCCTGCTCGTGCAGGTCAGCAAGGAGCCCATCGGGACCAAGGGGCCGCGCGTCACCGCGCAGATCTCCATCCCCGGGCGCTTCCTGGTCTACATGCCCTGCGCCAGCCGCGTCGGCGTCAGCCGCAAGATCGAGGCGCGCGAGGAGCGCGCGCGGCTGCGCCAGATGGTCTCCAACATCCTCCCCAAGGACTCGGGCGGCGTGATCGTCCGCACCGTGGGCGAGGAGCTCACCGAGGACCATTTCAAGCGCGAGCTGGATTCGCTCCTCAAGCTGTGGAAGAAGATCAAGAAGAAGTCCACCTTCGTGCGCGCGCCCGCCGTGGTGCAGCGCGAGACCAGCCTGACGCGCGGCATCATCCGCGACCTGTTCAGCGCCAAGGTGGACCATCTCGCCGTGGACTCGAAGGAGCTGCACCACGAGATCCTGGCCTACCTCGACCAGGTGGGCCCCGACCTCAAGGAGCGCGTGGAGCTGCACGCCGGCGACCCGCCGCTGTTCGACAAGTACGAGATCGAGGCGGAGATCCGGAACCTGTTCAACCGGCGCGTGGAGCTGCCGACCGGCGGCTACGTCGTCATCGAGCAGACCGAGGCGCTGGTCTCGATCGACGTCAACACCGGGCGCTACACCGGCAAGAAGGACCCCGAGAAGACGATCCTCCGCACCAACCTCGAGGCGGCGCGCGAGATCGCGCGGCAGCTCCGGCTGCGGGACATCGGCGGCATCATCGTCTGCGACTTCATCGACATGGAGACGCGGGCCAACCGCGACAAGGTGCTGCAGGAGCTGCGGCAGCACCTCTCCCGCGACCGGGCGCGCACCCGGGCCTTCGCCGTGAGCGACCTCGGCCTGATCGAGATGACCCGCCAGCGCGTGCGCCCGTCGCTGATGCAGTCCATGACCGAGGCCTGCCCGACCTGCACCGGCACCGGCCGGGTGTTCCTGCCGGAGACCGTCGTCGGGCGGCTCGAGCGCTCCCTGAAGCGCGCCGCCGTCCACAACAAGGACCCGCGGATGACCGTGCGGCTGCACCCGGAGGTCGCGCTCTACCTGATGGAAGAGGAGCCCAACTTCCTCAAGAACCTCGAGAAGCAGACCGGCATCGACCTCGAGGTGCGCGACGACCCGATGATGAGGCTCGACGAGTTCAAGCTCATGAGTCAGCCGGCGGGAAGAGACGTAACCGAGCATTACCTGGTGGCCTGAGGGCCACCAGGAGTTGGTAGGTTGTGGGCGGTAGGTTGTGGAGCAACGGGGCGGCGGCGGGGACCACCACCTACAACCCACCACCCTACAACCAGCCGTTGACTCAACCTATCCCGCGTTTATAGTTACAGGCTCTGAATTGAACGGGAAATGCGACGAGCATCTACATGTACGCGATCTTCAGAACCGCCGGCAAACAGTTCCGCGCCGAACCCGGACGCCGGGTCCAGATTCCGTCCGTCGCCGGGGCGGAGCCGGGCGCCAAGCTGACGTTCGACGAGGTGCTGCTCGGATCCGACGGCAAGAGCGTCAAGGCCGGCACGCCGCTCCTCAAGGGCGCGTCGGTCACGGCCGAGGTGCTGCGGCACGGCAAGGAAAAGAAGATCATCGTCTTCAAGATGAAGCGGCGCAAGAACTACGCGAAGAAGCAGGGTCACCGCCAGGGCTTCACCGAGATCAAGATCGACGCGGTGGACCTGGGGTGAGAAGTGAGGGGTGAGACGTGCAACGCGGCATTCGTGACGAGGTCCGGTAATGGCGCATAAGAAAGGCGTAGGCAGCAGCCGCAACGGCCGCGACTCCGGGCCCAAGTACCTCGGTGTCAAGCGGTACTCGAGCGAGCAGGTGCTGGCCGGCAACATCATCGTGCGCCAGCGGGGCACGCGGATTCACGCGGGCCGGAACGTCGGCAGCGGCCGCGATCATACCCTGTTCGCGCTGGTGGATGGTACCGTGAAGTTCGAGTGGCAGGGGAAGGGCCGTCGGGCGGTCAGCATCGTACCGGCGGCGTAGAGCATAGCCGGCCAGGTGCCAGGGGATCGGCACCGAGGCTCGGCAGGACATAGCCGGTCAGGCGCCAGGTCATCGGCGCCGAGACCCGGCGGATGGCAGCGACATAAGGCTCCCGGGCGATCGGGGGCCGTTGTGTTTCATGGGCTCCGGCGGGCCCCGCCGGCCCGCCGTTGCCGTGCGGCGGCCGGGCGGTATCTTCGGCCGTTGCCGGTTTCAGCGCGCCGGCGTCCGGTCCGGGCGTGCGCTTTCCGCACCGTACACCCGCTGGAACCATAGTTGCAGCGCTTGACGGCGTTGATGGCGCCGTCGTCCAGCTGGCCGCAGCTCCACTCGCATCGGGTTGAGGCCGCTTGCCGAAGTACGTCCTGACCACCCTCGCTCCCGTTCCTCGGCTTGCCCGCGTGGCCGATGGGGTGGAGTGCATCCGTTTTTCCAAGCAGCTGGCGGTGCTGGCCTATCTCGTCTCCCGGCCTCAGGCGCGCGCGACGCGGGACGAGCTGGTCGGCCTGCTGTGGGGCGAGCCGTCTCAGGCGGACGGCCGCCGGGCGCTGCGCCAGGTGGTCTACCAGATCCGGCACGCCACCGATCACGACCTGCTGCGCGGCGACGACGTCCTGACCCTGCGGCGCGAGGACGTCGAGGCGGACGCCGACATCTTCCGCCAGCGGGTCAGCTCCGGGGCCTTCGAGGGCGCCCTCAAGGTGTACGAGCAGGATTTCCTCTCCAACGTCGCTCTGGCGGGCGCGCGCGAGTTCGAGCAGTGGGCGGAGGGCGTCCGGGCCATCCTCGCGGCCGAGCGGCGGCAGGTCCTGCGCACGCTGATCGCGCGGGAATCCGACGCGGGCCGCTGGTCGGCGGCGGCGCGCTACGGCGAGCAGCTCCTGGCCGCCGATCCCGGCTCGCTCGACGCCCGGCTCCGGCTGGTCGAGCTGCTGGCGCTCTCGGGCGATGCCCTCCGCGCCCGCGCGGCGGCGGAGCAGACGCGGGTGCTGGCCGCGGAGACGGGCGGCGACGCCGCCACGGAGGCGGTGGACCTCGCGGTGGCGCGCGCGCTCGCGCCGGCGCTCCGGCCCGAGCGGCGCAGCTCGGCCGAATTCCCGCGCGTCCCCGAGATGGTGGGGCGCGCCACCCAGTTCCACTCCGTCGTGGAGCGCTGGAAGGCGGCGCTGGACGGGCACGGCGGCGCGGTCCTCCTCACCGGCGAGGCCGGCATCGGCAAGACGCGGCTGTCGCGCGAGCTGGCGCGCCGCTTCGGCCAGGACCACGCCCTGGTGCTGGAAGCGTCGTGTTACGTGCTCGAGCAGTCCGAGACCTACGGGACGTTTCTCGAGATGCTGCGGCAGGGACACGCCGCGCCCAGCCTGGGCGGCGCGTCGCCCGGGAGCCTCGAGATCCTGGCCGCGCTGATCCCCGAGATCGCGCTGCGCTTCCGCTCCGCCGTCGAGCCGCGCCAGCTCCCGATCCTGCCCCAGGCCGTGGGCGCGGCGCTCCTGGACGCCTTCGGCGCCATGGCCCGGGAGGCGCCGCTGGCGCTGATCGTGGAGGACCTGCACTGGGCCGCGCCGGCGACCATCGAGTTCGCGCACCGGCTCGCCCGCCACGCGCTGACGCACCCCCTGCTGCTGGTGTTGACCGCGCGGGATCACGCCGCGACCCCGGAGACGACCACCGCCCTGCGCTCGCTCGCCGCCTCGTCGGCGGTCGAGGAGGTGGCGCTCGACTCGCTGGACGAGGGCGACGTCACCGACCTGCTGGGCAGCATCGCCGAGCTGACGCCCGACGTGGCCGGCTGCTGCCTGGCGGAGCAGCTCGTCGAGCACACCGACGGGATCCCGCTGTACGTCGTCGAGGTGCTGAAGGAGCTCCACGATACCGGCTACCTGGTCGTGCAGGAGGGTCGCTGGGTGCGGGTGGACGAGACGGCTCCCGGCGCCGTGGAGCTGCCCCTGCCGGCCTCCGGCACCGACATCCTGCGCAGCCGCCTCAGGAAGCTGAGCCCGCGCCTGCTGCACACCCTCACCGCCCTGGCGGTGTGGGGGCGCGAGGCGAGCCCGGCCACGTTGGCCGAGGTGGCGGGCCTCGAGCCCGGGCAGGCGGAGGAGGGAGAGGCGGTTCTGGAGCGTCGCCGCCTGGTGGTGCGGCGCGACGGGGCGGCCTTCCTGGCGCACGAGGAGATCGGCGCGGCCGCGCTCGAGCTGTCGCCGGCCGAGCTGGTCACGCGCCTGCACGCCCGCGCCGCGACGCTGACCGCCGACGCCGCCGCCCGCGGCGTGCCGGGGGAGTGGATGGTGGCGGCGTTGCACGCCATCGCGGCCGGCGACGTCGCGAAGGGCGGCCTGTGGGCGGCCCACGCCGCCGACGAAGCCGAGCGCTCGTCGGGACGCGACGCGGGCCGCGAAACCCTGCGCCGCGTGATCGTCGCGGCGCCCGGCGCCGCGCGGCCGCAGCTCGAGCGAGCCCTGGCACGGCTGCTCGACGGCAGCTGGACCGCGCGCCGCTGGCTCGACGAGCGGAGCGGCACCGCGCGCCGCCACCGCCTGGCGGTCGCCGGCGCCGCCGTCGCCCTGATCGCGCTCACCGCCGTCGGCACGGTATTGGTCACGCCGCTGCTGCCTTCCCGCATCCGGTCGCTCCCGCTCGGCGGCGCGAACATCGCCATCGGCTGGGGGATGCCGGGGCGGCCGGACTCCGTGCGCGCGCTCACGGTGAACGCCGCGTTCGTCGGGCAGCGCCGCGCCGCTGAGCTCGCTGCCGGCGCCCACGCGCGAGGGCCTGTACCCCAACACGATCCGGCCCGATCTCAAGGCCGCCGCCGTCGTCTGCAACCTGCCGGACGTGGACCCCGTCGCCCTGTGCCTCCGCAACCTGGTCACCGGAGCCACCGCGCTGTTCGCCAAGTTCGACGGCGACGTGGCCCCCGTCGGCTGGCTGCCCGACGGCTCGGCCCTCATCGTGCTGCGCGGCCGCGCGACGCCCGGCGGCGGGTACGCGCACGACCTGCTGCTGCTCGACGCCGGCGGCCGCGTGATCCGCACCATCTCGCGCGATTCCGCGGCCTACGACGGCGCGTGGTCGTCCCCGATGGGCGACAAGATCCTGCTGCTCCGCACCCGCGACCGGCGCTCGGAGGCGGCGATCGTGGACCTGTCGGGCCGGGTGCTCGCCGTCATCGACTGGTGCGACCGCTCCACCAAGGTGACCTGGTCGCCGAACGGGGAACGGCTCGCCTGCCTGCTCGAGGACACCCACGTCCTGCGCCTCGGCGTGGCCCGGCCGCAGAGCTGGCCCACCAACGTGACGTTCCCGGGCGCCGTCGTGAGCGGCCCCGTCTGGTCGGCCGACGGGCGCTACGTGGCGGTGTCGGTGGGCGGGCGGGCGCCGGGCGTGTACGTGGTGGACCGCGACGGACGCAACGAGCCCCGCCTCGTGGCGAGCTTCGCGGCGCCGCCGCGCCTGGTGGCCTGGACGACCCCCGGCTCCGCGCCGCCGCTCCACAAGCTGAACGTCGAGCCCGACTCGCTCACGCTCACCGTCGGCGACTCCCGCACGCTGCGGGTCGAGGGCGTGGGCCCGTCCGGGGAGCGGCTCGGTCCGGAGCAGGTGCAGTGGCTCACGACCGACTCCTCCGTCGTGCGGGTGGACGAGGACGGCGTCGTGATCGCCGATCGGCCGGGGCAGCGCCGCCGTCATCGCCAGCACCGGCCTCGAGCGGATCGACGACACCTCGTACGTCCGGGTGGATGCGATCCCGGCGCGCGTCCTGCTGACCGAGGACTTCGAGCGCGGCCTCGATCCGGCCCAATGGCGCATCTACGGGACCCCGCTGCCCGAGGTCGTCGTCGGATCCGGCCGCAACGGCTCGAGCGGCTTCCTCAACCGCGGCTCGTACTCGCACGCCAGCGGCATCGCGCTCAAGAGAGCGCTCTCGCTCGACCGCGGCCTCACGGTGGAGTATTGGGCCCAGATACCCGTCGGCCGGCCGCTGTGGCAGTCGGTCAAGGTCGGCCTCTACACCGCGCCCGCCGACTCCTTCCACCAGGGGTACGGGCCGGAGCCGGCGTCGAACGTGGCGGCCGTCTCGCTCGAGGCTCCCAACCCGAACGACGCCCGTCGCCAGATGATGGCGGTGGTCTCGGACGCGGGCCCGTCCTCCACGTTCGTGCCCCTGCCGCGCCGCCTGGCCGACGGCGCCTGGCATCGCTATCGCCTGGTCGCCTATCCGGGCGGACAGGTCCGCTGGTTCGCCGACGGGATCGAGGAGGTGCCGCCGGCGCACGTGAGCGCGACCCCCGGGTCCCGCTGGACGCTGGTGATCGCCGGCCGGTCCATCGGCACGCTGTCCCTGGTGGACGACGTCACCGTCTGGGAAGGCGTCGTGCTCGATCCGCTGCAACCCGCACCCGGCGGGGCCCGTAGGGTATCCCACGGGAGGACGCCATGAGTCTCTTCGACAGGTTCGCCGCCGGACTCGAGACCCTCGGGAAGAAGGCCAACCAGGCGCTCGACGAGGGCAAGCTGCGGGTGGAGTTGGCACGGGTGCGCCGGCGCATGGATGCCGCCGCGCGAGACCTGGGCTACGTCACCTACCGGCAGGCCAAGGGCACGCCGCCGGCGCCGGGCGACGTCGAGTCGCTCACGCGCCGCATCGCCGAGGGCGAGGAGGCCGCCGCGCGGCTCGAGGCGCAGATCGCGGAGGTGAAGCGGCGCGGAACCCCGGCCGCCGCGCGAGCGCCGCCCAGACGCGGGCCAGGCCGCCGACGCGCCGCGAGCCCGCCGTCCGCGGGCGGAGCGCCGCCGCCGGCCTAAGCGGGAAACACCTTCAGCGCGTTGTCCCGGGTGATCTGGTCCTGGACCTGCTTCGGCAGGTCGAGCGACAGGAACTGCTCGATGTTGCGCCGCATCTCGTGCACCCCGGGGCTCGGCCAGTCGGTGCCCCACAGCACCCGGTCGGCCACCTCCTCCAACCGCGGGAAATACTCCAGCAGCTTGAGCGGCGGGATGCCCGAGACGTCCAGGTGCACGTTCTTGTGCCGGCGGAGAATGAAGAACGCCTCGTCCATCCACAGGGGCCGCCCGCCGTGCGCCATCAGGATGGTGAGGTCGGGGAAGTCCACCGCGACGTCGTCGAGCTCCATCGGGTGACCGTACTTGCAGCGCGCGCCGGGAAACACGCTGGTGCCGGTGTGCACCATGACCGGCAAACCGCGATCCTCGCAGCGCCGGTACAGCGCGCCGAGGGTCTGCATGCCCTGGGTGTGCGCGTTGGCGGGAAAGAGCTGGTGCGGCGGATGGATCTTGAGGCAGCGGATGCCGATTTCCAGCAGCTCGTCCACGTGGCCCTTGATGTCGCCCGTGAAGCGCGGGTGCACGCCGCCGTAGGGAAGCAGCCGGTCGGGCGCCGCCTCGGCGTAGCGCACCGCGAACGCGTTGGTCTCGTCGGTGAAACCCATCAGGTCGGGGCTCGGGTAGTTCACCAGGCCGACGCGCCACACGCCGGCGCGGTCCATCACGTCGAGCAGGGCCTTCGGGTCGTCCATCAGCGCGAGGAGGAACTCCCAGTGATCCTCCTTCCCGCGGCGCATCGCCTCCATCACCTCCGGCTTCATCTGGCGCCACGGCTGGATGTGCACGTGGACGTCCGTAATGCCCGGAAGCGAGTTGCCAGACGGCAAGTTGCCGGTGGTTGCCAGAGCACGGGTGCCCGGGTCCAGGGGCGCGCCACTCGCCGCGCTCATCGGTCGGGCCACGGATAGAACCCCTGGCCGCTCTTCCGGCCCAGCTTGCCCTCGGCCACCATCCGCTCGAGCAGGGCGGGGGGCGCGAAGCGCGCGCCCAGCTGCGCGTGCAGGTAGCGGGCGATGGCGAGCCGCACGTCGAGTCCGACCATGTCGGTGAGCTTGAGGGGCCCCACCGGGTGGTTGTAGCCCAGCGTCATCGCGCGGTCGATGTCCTCGACCGATGCCACGCCCTCCTCCAGCATGCGGATCGCCTCGAGCCCGATGGCCACGCCCAGCCGGCTCGACGCGAAGCCGGGCGAGTCGCGCACGACGATCGGCTCCTTGCCCATGCGGCCCGCGGCCGCGACCGCGGTGTCGCGCGCCTGCGGCGCTGGTGCCCGCGTGCGTGACCACCTCGACCAGCTTCATGAGGTGCACCGGGTTGAAGAAGTGCATCCCGACGACCCGCTCGGGGCGTGCGGCGGCGGAGGCGATGGCGGCGACGGAGAGCGAGGAGGTGTTGGTGGCCAGCACGGCCGCCGGCGCCGCGACGGCGAGCGCGGCGAACAGGGCGCGCTTGATCTCGAGGTCCTCCGGCGCGGCCTCGATCACGAGACCAGCGCCCCGGGCCGCCTCGGCCGGGCCGGCGGCGGGCTCGATGCGCGCCAGCGCGGCGTCGCGCTCGGCCGCGGTCAGCTTGCCGCGCTGCACGCCGCCGTCGAGGTTGGCCCGGATCCGCTCCAGCCCCGCGCGCACCGCGCCGGGCACGGTGTCGGTCAGGCGCACCGCGTAGCCCGCCTGCGCCGCCACCTGCGCGATGCCGTGGCCCATCGTGCCGGCGCCGATGACGGCGACGGCCGCGACGTCGCTCACGCGGGCAGGCCGGTGAAGGCCGCCCGCGCCACGTCGGGATAGTCGGTGCAGATCCCGTCCACGCCCAGCGCCAGGAAGCGCCGGACCTCGGCCGGATCGTTCACCGTCCAGACGTGCAGCGTCATGCCGGCGCCGTGCAGCTTGGTGACCAGCGCGTCGTCCACGTGGTGATGGTGCTGCCACAGGATGGTCGCGTCGGCGTCCTCGAGCGTGCGCACGGGATACACCGGGTACGACGCCGACAGCACGCCGCGCCGGATGAACGGCCGCTTCTCGCCCATGCGCCGGATGATGCGGTGGTCGAAGGCGTGCAGCGCGATGCGCTCCGGGGCGCCCGAGCGCTCGATCGCCTCGAACAGCCGGTCGTCCCACGCCTTGGCCACGAACTTGATCTCGACGTAGGCGATCATCCTGGGAACGATGAGCGCCAGCGCCTCGGGCAGGGTGGGGATGGGCTCCCCGTTGGCCAGCGGATGCTCGCGGATGTCGGCCAGCGACAGGTGGGCGATGTGGTGGTCGCCGATCGTCTCGCCGTGATGCACGACGAGGGCGCCGTCCGCGGTGGAGTGGATGTCCAGCTCGACCGCGTCGGCGCCCAGCTCGCCCGCCGCCCGGAACGCGGCGAGCGAATTCTCCACCTCGTAGCCCGCGGCGCCGCGGTGCGCGATGATGAGCGGCCGGCTCACGCGTCCATACTATCGCCCTTCTTCGGGGCTATCCAGTCGGGTTCCTTGAACAGCTCGACCAACTGCGCGCGGTCGGCCGGGCTGGGGGTCACCGAGGCGAGATAGGCGGCGTAGCGCTCGCGCTCCATCGGCTTGCCGTCCACCGTGAAGCACTGCTGCCCCCACTGCCCGATGCGCCGGTTGAACTGCAGCGCGGGCACCTCGAGCCAGCGCTCGCGGTCGGGGATCAGCTGGTTGAGGCGGTCCACCAGCCGGCAGATCTCGTCGCGATACAGGCCCCGCGACGCCTCGTTGAGGTGCGCCTTGTTCGCGTCGGCCTGGTTCTCCCGCTCGTCGAACCGGCCCTTGAGGCCCCACTCGTAGGCCCACTGCGCCGAGGACGAGTTGTCGGTGCCGAACAGGTCGAACGCCGTGGGCACCCACTTGTTGAAGAACCGCTGGATGATCTCGGTCGGGATCCGGCCGGCCTTCACGATCCGGAGCAGGCCGTTGTTCCCGGTGCCCAGGTGGTACGACTCCTCCTTCAGCATCGGGCCCATCGAGCGCGCCAGCGGATGGAACGCCGAGGTCGAGAGCATCTTGAGCTGGAACTTCCCGTCGCGGTCGATGAACTGGGTGTAGGTGAAGAAGTCGAGCCAGTTGTCCACCCGCTCGTTGAACGAGCCCAGCAGCCGCTTGCCCTCCTCGGCGCGCCGCTCGAGCAGCTTCTGCGCTTCCCGCTTGCCCTCCTCGCCGAAGTGCTCGACCAGCAGGTACGACATCTGCCAGCCGTGCCGCATCTCCTCGGCCATCACCCGCATGATCGAGAGCAGGTCGTAGGACGACGGCGGGTTCTCGAGCAGCGAGCGCTGCTGCTCGACCGAGGCGAACTCCGTGTCGCCCTGGTAGACGATCAGGTTCTGGAGCGCGTCGCGGATGCGCTGATCCGGGATGTGCATCACCGTGGGCCATTTGCGCTGGCCCTTGAAGTGCCCGAACTCGATCTGCTCGGCTTCCGGCTCGCCGAACTTGGTCTCGAACTTGAACTCGCGAAGCTCCTTGGCCTCGAGGCCGAGGTCGGCCTGCCAGACCCGGAAGTAGTCGATCCACTCGTCGAACGTGTGCACCCGCATCATGGAACCGTCTCCTCAGCGCCCGGTGAAGTGGGGGGGCCGCTTCTCGAAGAATGCCGCAATGCCTTCCTTGCCGTCCGCGCTCTGCATGCACGCGAGCTGGGCGTCCAGCTCGTAGGTCAGCACCTCCTCCAGCGAGGCGCGCTCGCTCAGGTACACGGCGGCCTTGAGCCGGCGCACGGCGAGCGGCGGCGCCGCCGCGATCTGCCGCGCCCACGCCGCGCGTCGCCTCGGCCAGCTGCGCGGCCGGCACCACCCGGTTCACGAGGCCCAGGCGCTCGGCCTCGGCGGCGCCCACCATCTCGGCGCCGATCAGCAGCTCCAGCGCCTTCGCCGGTCCTACCAGCCGCGGCAGGAAGAAGGTCCCGCCCCAGTCGGGGTGCAGCCCGATCTTCGTGAACACCTGCCCGATCTGCGCCGTGTCGGCCGCGATCCGGAGGTCGCAGCCGAGGGCGAGATTGGCCCCGCCGCCGGCGGCCACGCCGTTGATCGAGGCCAGGACCGGCTGCGGCGCCGATCGCATGATGGCCGACACGCCGCGCATGCCGTCCACCAGGCGGCGGCCCGTGGCCTCGTCGAACCGCTCGATCAGGCCCTTGAGCAGGCCGACGTCCGCGCCCGCGCAGAACGCCCGGCCCGCCCCGGTGAGGACGATGACGCGCACGGCCGAGGAGCCGGCGAGCATGCCGAGCGCTTCCTTCAACTCCTGCACCATGTCCACGGTGAAGGCGTTGAGTTTGTCGGGGCGGTTCAAGGTGATGGTGCCCACCGGACCATCAACCTTCACCGCGACTTGCGTGTATGCGCTCATGCCGCTCCCGGGTGAGAGGTGAGGAGTGAAACGTGAGATGTGTAAGTGAGAGGTGAGAAGACGAAGTGAGAGGGTGCATTGACCCTTCTCACGCCTTTCGACCTCTCACATCTCACTTACCCGTCTCACGCCTCACTTCTCACTTCTCACGCTCCACTATCAGTGCAATCCCCTGTCCCACCCCGATACACATCGCCGCGCACCCATATCTCGCCTTCCGCCGCTTCATCGCGTGCACCAGCGTCGTCAGCATCCTGGCGCCGGTCGCGCCGAGCGGATGGCCGAGCGCGATGGCGCCGCCGTACACGTTGACCCGCTCGGGATCCAGCTCCAGCTCGCGCATGCAGGCCAGCGCCTGCGCGGCGAAGGCTTCGTTCAGCTCGACCAGGTCCAGGTCGCCGACGCCGACACCGGCGCGCTCGGCCGCCTTGCGCACGGCCGGCACCGGGCCGATGCCCATGATCTGCGGATCCACGCCCACCACCGCGCTCGCCACGATGCGGGCCAGGGGCGTCAGGCCGGCCTGCCTTCGCGGCCGCGCGCTCCATCACGAGCAGGGCGGCCGCGCCGTCGTTGATCCCGGAGCTGCTGCCGGCCGTCACCGTCCCGCCCTCGCGGCGGAACGCGGGCTTGAGCTTCCGGAGCGACTCGATGGTGGTGTCGGGCCGCGGGTGCTCGTCCTGCGTGACCACCGTGCGTCCGTGCGTCTGTGCGCCTGTGCGCCGCTGCTACCGTCACCGGCACGATCTCGTCCGCGAACACGCCCTCCGCGACGGCCGCCGCCGCGCGCCGCTGGCTCTCGAGCGCGAAGCAGTCCTGATCCTCGCGGCTCACCCGGTGCAGGCCGGCCACGACTTCGGCCGTCTCGCCGAGCGACACGGTCCATTCCGGCTTCATGGCCGGATTGACGAAGCGCCAGCCGAGGGTCGAGTCGGCGAAGGGCGGGGGAGTGCGCGAGAACGGCTCGGAGCCCTTGAGCATCACGTACGGCGCCCGCGTCATGGACTCCACGCCGCCGGCGATGAAGCAGTCGCCCTCGCCCGCGCGGATCGCCTGCGCGGCGCTCGCCACCGCCTGGAGGCCCGAGCCGCACAGCCGGTTCACGGTCTGGCCGGGGACCTCGACCGGAAGGCCCGCCAGCAGGCCGGCCATCCGCGCCACGTTGCGGTTGTCCTCGCCCGCGCCGTTGGCGCAGCCGAGGATGACGTCGTCAATCGTCCGCGGATCGAGCCGCGTCCGCTCGACCAGCGCCCGGATCGGGATCGCGGCGAGGTCGTCCGGCCGGACGGAGGCGAGAACGCCTCCGTGCCGCCCGACAGGTGTCCGCACCGCATCGACAATGACGGCGTCTCTACTCAAACCGCCCTCTGGCAACTCGTAACCACTGCCAACTTGGCGTCTGGCAACTGTTCTGCAGTCTGTATTCCTGCCGCTACAGCCCGACCCAGACCGTCTTCGTCTCCAGGTACCCGTCCAGCCCTTCTCGCCCCAGATCTCTGCCGAACCCGGACGCCTTATAGCCCCCAAAGGGCGCGCCGGAGTCGTACACGTTGTACGTATTGATCCACACCGTCCCGGCCTTGAGCGCGCGCGCCACCCGGTGCGCCTTCGACACGTCCCGCGTCCAGATGCCGGCCGCGAGCCCGTACATGGACTGGTTGGCCAGGCGGATGCCTTCCTCGACGTCGTCGAAGGCGAGCACGGCCAGCACCGGCCCGAAGATCTCCTCGCGGGCGATGGTCATCTCGGGCGTGACGGCGTCGAACACCGTGGCCTCGACGTAGTAGCCCTTGCCGTTCACCTTGGCGGCGTTGCCGCCGGCCACGAGCGCGGCGCCTTCGCCCACGCCCTTGGCGATGTAGCCGAGGACCGTCTCCTGCTGCTTCTTCGAGACCACGGCGCCGAGGCGGGTGGCTTTGTCGAACGGATCGCCGGGCACCAGCTTCTTCGCGCGAGCGGCCAGCTGCTCGACCACCTGGTCGTGCACCTTCCGCTCCACCACCAGGCGCGAGCCCGCGGCGCACACCTCGCCCTTCCCGTAGAAGATCGCGGTCTGCGCGCCCTTGACCGCGGCCGTCACGTCCGCGTCGGCGAAGACGATGTTGGGGGACTTGCCGCCCAGCTCGAGGGAGATGCGCTTCACGGTTCCGGCCGCCTCGCGCATGATGCCCTGGCCGACGGCGGTCGAGCCCGTGAACGCGATCTTGTCCACGTCCGGGATGCCGGACCAGCGCCGCGCCGGCCGTGCGGCCGTCGCCCGCCACCACGTTGAACGCGCCGGCCGGGAGGCCCGCCGCCTCCATCACCTCGGCCATCAGCAGCGCGGTGAGCGGCGTCTCGGACGCGGGCTTCAGCACCACGGTGCAGCCCGCGGCCAGCGCCGGGCGCGAACTTCCACGAGGCCAGGTTGAGCGGGAAGTTCCACGGCACGATCGCGCCCACGACGCCCAGCGGCTCCTTCAGCGTGTAGACGAACGAGCCGGACCCGACCGGCAGCGTGGCGCCCGTGATCTTGTCGGCCCAGCCGGCGTAGTAGCGCAGGGTCTCGACGGTCATCGCCACGTCGATCTTCGACTCGAACAACGGCTTCCCGTTCTGCAGCGTCTCCAGCTTCGCGAATTCGTCGAGCCGCGATTCCAGCAGGTCGGCCGCCCTGGTCAGCATCTGGCCCCGGCGCCGCGGCTCGAGCTTCTGCCAGCCGTCCGACTCGAAGCACGCCTTGGCCGCCGCCACCGCGCGGTCCACGTCGGCCGCCTCGGCCAGGGCCACCTGGCCGAGGATCTCCTCGGTGGCGGGGTTCTCGACCGGGAAGCGCTTCCCGCCGGCGGACGGCGCGAACGCGCCGCCGATGTAATGGTCGAGGCGCACTACTTGCCCTTGAACGCCGGGACGCGCTTCTCGACGTACGCGCCGATGCCTTCCTTGGCGTCCGCGCTCTGGAAGAGGAGCTGCTGCAGCTCCCGCTCGATGGCCAGCGCGCTCTCGAAGGGCACCTCGAGGCCCGAGCAGACCGCGCGCTTGATGTTGCCCACGGCCTTGGAGGCCTTGTTGGGCGGGCAGAACTGCTTCGCGTACAGCATCACCCGCTCCCACCACTCCTCGGGCTTGCCGTCCCAGACCTCGTTCACCAGGCCGATCTCCTGCGCCTTCTCGAACGAGAACGTCTGGCCCGTCACCATCATCTCGATCGCGCGGCTCTTGCCCACGATGCGCGAGAGCCGCTGCGTGCCGCCCGTGCCCGGGAGCACGCCGAGGTTCACCTCGGGCAGGCCGATCTTCCCGGCTTCCTGGCGGGCGATGCGGATGTCGGCCGCCATCGCGATCTCGAGCCCGCCGCCCACGGTGTGGCCGTTCAGGGCCGCGATCACCAGCTTGGGCGTGTGCTCCAGCCGGTTCAGCATCTCGTTGGCGTGGAGGCAGAAGTAGTACTTGAACGTCGGCGTCACGGAATTCAGCATGCTGATGTTCGCGCCCGCCGAGAAGAACTTGTTGCCGGTGCCGCGGAGCACGATCACGTACACGCCCTCGTCCATCCGCGCGTCGAGGATCGCCTCGTCGAGCTGGCGGTTCATCTCGTAGGTGTAGGTGTTGGCCGGCGGGTCGTTCGAGCGCGATGATCGCGATCCCGTCCTGCTTGGTGACGTCCACCAGCCGCTTCGCCGTCTTCGTGTCCTGCTCCATCGTCGCCGTCATCGGACGTGTACCTCCGCAGCGTAGCCGTTCAGGAACAGCCGGCAGATGGACTCCGCCAGCTCCTCGACCCCGACCGGTCCGGCGGGGTCGTACCAGGTGTAGATCCAGTTCATCATGCCGAACAGCGTGTAGGCGGCCACGTGCCGGTCCATCCGGTGGCCGCCGTCCTGCGCGTCGAGCGCCGCCAGCAGGTCGAGCAGCAGACCCACGTACGCCTTCTTGAGCCGGCGGACCTCTTCCAGCGGAGCGCCCGTCAGCGACTCCGCCTCGTGCGAGAGCACCTTCATCTCGTCCATGTGACTGGCGAAGAACCGGACGTGGTGCCGGATGAAGGCCAGCAGCCGCTCTTCGGGCGTCGTCGCGCCCGCCACGGCCTCTTCCGCGCCGCGCCGGACCCGCTCGAACGATCCCTTCTGGATCTCGAGCAGCAGGTCCTCCTTGCCCGCGACGTAGTAGTACATTCCCGCCAGGCTCATCCGGCTGGCGCGCGCGAGGTCGCGCATGCTCGTCCGGTGGTACCCCCTCGCGGCGAACACGCGCGCGGCGGCAGCCAAGAGTCCATCTCGGCGGCGATCGAAATCCGGCATTCAGCCTCGGGATTGTTTCGAACGATTGTTCGACAATATCGCGGGGGCTTAACGGGATGCGCAAGGCCGCGTCTAACTCGTTGTCGCATGGGGTTTCCAGCGCCCGCCGTCGCGGCTGACGGCGACCTGATCGCCCGGTATCTCGCGGGCGAGGATCAAGCGGCGACCGAGCTGGTGCGCCGCCACGCGACCGCGTTGGCCCGCTACGTGGCCTCGCAGGGCGCGCCGGACGACGAGCTGGAAGACGTGACGCAGGAGACGTTCTTCAAGGCGTTCCGGGCGTTGGGGTCGTTTCGGGGAGGGGCGTCGTTCCGGACCTGGCTCCTCGCCATCGGCGGCAACGTCCTCAAGGACCGGCGGCGGCAGTGGCGCCGGAACCTGGTGGTGGAGCTGACGCCGGAGATTCGCGACCCCTCGGGAGATCCGGGGGCGCACGCCGAGGCGGATTGGGCGGCGGAGCGGTTGCAGGAGGGCATCGGGAAGCTGGCGCGGCTGCAGCGCGAGGTGTTCCTGATGCGGGCGCAGCAGGGGCTGGGGTACGACGAGATATCGAGTGGGCTGGGCATCAGTGAAGGGGCGGCACGGGTCCACTATCACCACGCCGTCAAGAGGCTCAAGGCATGGATCGGATGAACGACGACCGGATGAACGACGAGGCGCTGCCTCCCGCGCTCGACGCGGCGCTCGAGGCGCTGAATGCGCAGGCCGCGCGGCGGGCCGCCCAGGTCAACGTGGAGCGGGTGGCGGCGCGGGTGCTGGAGCGGCTGCGCAGCGGGGAAGTGGAGCGGCGGCGCGTCCTGTGGATGTCGCCGCCCGCGCTGAGGGCGGCGGCGGCGGTCGTGGTGCTGGTGGGGGCAGGGCTGGTGATGAATCTGGCCGACCATTCCAGGCCGGCCGCCTCGCTCCCGCTACCGGCTTCGATCCCGGCGATGGATTCGCTCAGCGCGCGCCAGCTCGAGGCGGTGCTCGACGCCACGGCGCAGCTCAAGGCGGTGGCCGATACGGAGCCGCCCGCGCCCTCCGGCGCGTCGCTGGACGACCTGACGGAAGATCAACTGCAAACTCTGCTCGCATCGCTGGGCGGTGCGGAAGGCTGATGGTGTCATGAACAAGCTCACTTGGCAGGCCGCCACTCTCGCGCTGGCGCTCGGCGCCGCCACGGCCGTCGGGCGCACAGAACCCGCCGCACGGCGCGCCGCCGGAATCGGGCGGCGCTCCGATGGAGATGGGCGGCGCGCGGCCGGGCATGATGGGGGCGCGCCGCGAGCAGCTGCGGGCGCAGATCGAGATGCGGTTCGCGCAGCGGGTGAAGACCGAGCTGGGCCTCAACGACCAGCAGATGGACAAGCTGCAGACGGCGTGGCGGGCGGACCGCGACCGCCGGCTGCACGTGCAGGATCACGAGCGCGACCTCCGGGTCGCGATCGCCGAGCAGATGCGGCCGGGGGTGGCGGCGAACCAGGACAGCCTGGCGCGGCTCCAGGACGCGCTGGTGCAGAACCACGTCGCGCGCGCCCAGCTCGAGCAGCAGGAGCAGCGGGAGTTGGCGCAGTTCCTGACGCCGGTGCAGCGCGCCCGGCTGTTGTACATGCGGCAGATGCTGATGCAGCGGATTCAGACGATCCGTGAGGGACGGTGGCGTGCGCCGGCAGGAAGGCCCGGCTTACAGGGTCAACCTCCGGCTGACCGCCCTGGCCCGGGGTCGCGGTAATCCCGAGATCGTGAGGTGGCATCGTACCGCATGCAGGAGCGCACCAAGCCCCCGGAGCAATCGGCCGGGGGTTTGGAATTTCAGGGGCTGGTTGTGGCGCGCCGGAGGCTCGTGGCGAGGATATATTCCCGCACTCGCCCGAGTGGTGGAATGGCAGACACGCGGGACTCAAAATCCCGTGCCGGCAACGGCGTGAGAGTTCGACTCTCTCCTCGGGCACTGCGTCCCCGCGCCGATCGGGGCCCAGCCGACGGGCCGCGGCGCGAGGGCAGGGCGCGCCGCTAGAGGCGCTGCCGCACCGACTCGACGATCCGCTGCTCGAGCACTCCGCGACTGATGCACGTGGTCTGGCACCAGGCTGCCGCTCGCCATCCGTGTCGCCTCCACGTGGAGGTTCAGCCGCATGAGGGTGGTGTCGGCGGAGGGGCGCAACAGGGTGGTCACCATGACCCGGACGCTCACGCCCTTTGGACCGCCAGACCCGCAGTCCATCCACGCGATCCTATCCGCGTTCTGCAGCAGCATCTCCCGGCTGCGCATGAACCAGCTCGCCTTGTCCATGTTCTCGATGGGGATGTTCAGATCCGTGTAGACGAGCAACAGAGCGTTCCACACGCGTTCCGGCGCGACCTTGTAGGCGAAATCCTGCGGGGCGATGGGCTTCGCCTGTGGCGGCGTCGGTGCGCAGGAAGCCGCGGCCAGGACGAGCAACGAGCAGGCGAACGGGATGGGGTGCCGCATCTGAAGCCTCATTTCCTGGGTGAGCAGCGTCGCTCCTCGGCCGCGGGCCACGCCCGCCGATCGCGAACAGCATTCAGCTCCATCCACGCGCACCGAACGTGCCATCTCCTCGAGCACTCTGATGCGCGCGTAGGGCAAGCGCCCTTCCGAATCCCGACCGCACGCGCCCCGTATTCCCGCCGATTGTCATGACGCTCCCCTAACGCCCGCACGCTATAGTGTGACCGCGTTGTTGGAGACTCGACGCGAGCGGCGCCCGCCGGCGGACAGTGGCAGACCGCCGGGGCTCGCTCGTCCAGGTCTCCACGTCACTCGAGGAGTTCACCGATGAAAACCCAGACCCGAGCCGGCCGTTGGGCCGCGATCGCCGCTTTGGCGATGCTCGTCTCGTCACCGTCCTGGCTCGCGGCGCAGGCCGCACCCGCCGGCGCCCGGTTCCTCTGCAAGGACGGCACCTACTCCACCGCTTCCACGGCAACGACCGCCTGCGCGAAGCACGCCGGCGTCGCCAAGACGCTGCCGGCTCCCTCCGCCGCTCCGGCGCCAACCACGCCGACCAAGCCGACGCCGATCGCGGCCTCCGCCGCACCCGATACCCGCCGCCCCGATCCCGCTGGCGACTGAACGCGGAGCGTTCGGCCTCAGCCTCGGCTACGCGTCGTACAAGACGAGCTACTGGTTCTACGGCGGCGGCGCCTCGGCGTGGCAGGCGTGGAGCCAGGTCCAGGTGAGCGGCTTCTACGAAGGGGGCATGCCCCTCCGACTGGGCGCCCTGCAAACGCGGTTCCGTCTCGAGGCGCACGTCGGCACCGGCGGCGCCTCGAACGACGCGGGGAGCGGCTACGTGGGGAACGGTTCGTCGCTGACCAACGGCTCGCTCTCGGGCGGAATCGCCGCCACGTTGCGGCTGCCGCTGAACCCGAACCCAGGTGCGAGCCTGAAGCCGTACGTCGGGCTGGGCGTGGACTTCAGCGACCTGTGGGGATTCGGCGACAACAGCACGTCCATGTACGGTAAGGGCTGGAACGAGCGCGTCCTGACGGTGCCGCTGGTGGCAGGGTTGACCATCCGGACCCCGCACCTGACGCTGCGGCCGGAAGTGCGCTACGCCTTCATCGGTTCGACGAGCACCAACTTGTACCTGTCGGGTGCCGGCACCGGCATGGAGGACAAGGGCCCCGCGATGACGGGGATCTTCCTGGGCGTGACCTGGCGCTAGCCGGCCGGGTGGCGCCCCCTATTCCTTGTCCAGCGTCACCGCCTGGCCGGAGAAGCCGGACCCGCTGATCGTCCCGGTGATCTCGGTTTCGGCGGCGTTGCAGGTCCCCGTGATCGTGGCGGCCGCGTAGCCGGTGATGGCGAGCCCCAGCGTAACGCTGGGCTCGATGTAGAGACCGGTCGCCGTCAGCGGGGTCGAACGACCGCCGCCCGTGATCGTGCCGCTGCCATTGAGCGTCTGGCCACTCACCGACAGCGTGATGTCGAGCGAGACCGACGAGCCGGCGCTGAAGGTGCCGACCCAGTGGCCGGCCATCGAAGGCGGCGCGGCCTGGGGCTTCGTGGAGTCCTTACAACCCACCAGGAACGCCACGCCCACGGCGGACAGGATCAAGAACCGGCGCACAGGCTCCCCCTTTGGTTCGCCGGTCAGGTCGACCGGCGCGGCGGAAAGGGTAGGGCCGGGGCGTTAGGGAGGCGTTACGCGCCTCGCTTCGTCGAATCTGATCATCGGTCTCAACGGGGAGAACAACAGTCGGCTAGTCCCGCCGGATCAGCTCGCCCGGGGTGCAGCGCAGCGCGCTGCACAGCCGGTCAATCGTGTCCGCCTCGAGCCGGGTGAAGCGCCCCGAGCGGCCGGCAATCCGGTAGATCGCCGAGAGGCTGAGGCCGCTCCGCTTCGCCAGCGCGTACCGCGTGAGTCCCCGCGTGCGCAGCAATGCCGTCAGATCGAGTCGAACTCCCATGTCCCGCCGTCCGGTTCCCGCAAGCTAGCTATTGGGCTCTTGCGCGCCATAGCGCTCTAGCGCATAATAGTCGCTGGCAACTACTATCGCCAGGCCGGGGGGATCCGCCATGACCAGGGCATGGGGTGAGGAGCCGGACGGCCTCGTCGAGCCGTCATGGGAGCCGGAGCTGTACCGGACGAGGGAAACCCGGCATGCGCTGCAGGCGGCGATGCTGGAGTTGGCGTCCAGCATGGCCCGGCGCGGCCTCTCGCCCCGGACCTTCGTCGAGGCCATCGCGCTCCTCGACGAGTCGGCGCCGGCCGACGCGGGAGAACCGGCCGCCTCGGCGGCATAGGCCCACGGTCATGGAGCAGCCAGGGAGCCCCGCCGCCGCCGGCCCGCCGGCCCCACCCGCACGGCGCCGCCGGCTCTATGAGCCGCGCCACGTCCCGCCCATCTCGCGCGCGATGTTCCTGCGCCGGCTGGCGCGTCACTTCGCCATCGCGAGCGCCTTCGTCTTCGTCTCGCTGTTGATCGGCATGGCAGGCTACCACCACTTCGAGCGCCTCGGCTGGCTCGATTCCTACCTCAACGCCACGATGCTCCTGGGCGGCATGGGGCCCGTCGAGATGCCGCTGACGGCGGGCGGCAAATTCTTCGCCGGCTGCTACGCGCTCTACTCCGGCCTCGTCTTCCTGGTGACGGCCGCCATCCTGCTGGCTCCCGGCGTGCACCGCCTGCTCCACAAGTTCCACTACCCGGCAGACCACGCCTAGCGATCTCGGCTTCGCCGCAGCGCCGCCGCCGGAGACTGTTTGCCCCGTTGCCCTAAGCTGTTCCCCCGATTACGTTTGCCGACTTCCATATGACGTTTCTCGGGAGCCCTCGCGCTCCCCTCGTCCCTCCCATGCACGATGCCAGGAGCCATTGATGGCCGCAGCGACGCCGGGCACCGCGATCACCTACCACGGCGACAAGTATGTGATCCCGCCGGACCCCATCATTCCCGTTCATCGAGGGCGACGGCACCGGGCGGGACATCTGGCGGGCCTCGCGGAGGGTGTTCGACGCGGCGGTGGCGAAGGTGTCGGGCGGCAAGCGGAGCGTGACCTGGGTCGAGGTCCTGGCCGGCGAGAAGGCCTTCAAGGAGACCGGTGACTGGCTGCCGGAGGCGACGATCAAGACGCTCGAGCGGTACCGCGTCGGCATCAAGGGCCCGCTCACCACGCCCGTGGGCGGCGGCATCCGCTCGCTCAACGTCGCTCTGCGCCAGATCCTCGACCTCTACGCCTGCGTGCGCCCGGTCCGCTACTTCGACGGCGTCCCCTCGCCGATGAAGCGGCCGCAGGACCTGAACGTGCATCATCTTCCGCGAGAACACGGAGGACGTGTACGCGGGCATCGAGTACGCCGCCGGCTCGAAGGAGGCGAGCCAGCTGCGGGAGTTCCTGGTCACGCGCCTGGGGGCGCACCTCCGCGAGCACAGCGCGCTCGGCATCAAGCCGATGAGCGAGTTCGGCTCCAGGCGGCTGGTGGCCCGCGCCATCCAGTACGCGATCGACAAGCGGCGCGAGTCGGTCACGCTGGTGCACAAGGGCAACATCATGAAGTTCACCGAGGGCGCGTTCCGCGACTGGGGCTACGAGCTGGCCCGCGAGCGGTTCGCCCGCGAGACCATCCTGGAGTCGGACCTGAACGGCAGCGACGCCGCGCCGGCCGGGTGGTGATCAAGGACCGGATCGCCGACAGCATGTTCCAGCAGACCCTGCTGCGGCCCAAGGAGTACGCGGTGCTCGCCACGCCGAACCTGAACGGCGACTACCTCTCCGACGCGTGCGCGGCGCAGGTCGGCGGCCTGGGCATGGCGCCCGGCGCCAACATCGGCGACGGGTACGCGATGTTCGAGGCCACGCACGGCACGGCGCCCAAGTACGCCGACAAGGACAAGATCAACCCGGGCAGTGTGATCCTCTCCGGGGTAATGATGTTCGAGCACCTGGGCTGGGACGACGTGGCGCAGAGCATCGTCACCGGCCTCGCAGGGCGCGATCAGCGCCAAGCACGTCACCTACGACCTCGCCCGGCAGATGGACGGGGCCACCGAAGTCTCCACGTCGGCGTTCGCCGACCAGATCATCGGGCATCTCGGATGAAGTACGCGCTGCACGCAACCGCACTCGAGGCCGCCGACCTGCCGCTGCTCGCCGTGGGCGTGACCAAGCACGAGCGCCAGCTTCCGCCGTCGCTGGCCGCCCTCGACGCGCGGAGCGGCGGGCAGCTGGCGCGCGCGTGCGCCGGCGACTTCACCGGCGCGCGCGACGAGACGGCGCTCCTCTACCTGCCGGGGGCGGAGCCGCGACGGGTCCTGCTCGTGGGCCTGGGCAAGCTCGAGGACCTGCCGCTCGTGGGCGGGCTCACGCGCGCCGTGGCCGTGCGCAACGCGATCCGCCGGGCCGCGGGCGTCGCGGCGCGGCGCGCCCGCTCGCTCGGCACCGGCGCGGTGGCGTTCGCGATGCCGGCCGAGCTGCGCGCGGGCGTCGGCGCCGCGGATTTCGCGCAGGCCGCGGTCGAGGGGCTGGCGGCCGGCGCCTGGATGTTCGACGAGCTGAAGGCGCCCAACGCCGACCGGCGGGCGCCCGTGACCGAGGTCGCGGTCGTGGTCGAGCCGGCGGAGGCGGCCGCCGCCCGTCCGGGCTTCGCGATCGGGGAGGCGATGGCCGAGGGCCAGGCCCTGACGCGCCGCCTCCAGTTCCTGCCGCCCAACCAGTGCACGCCGGCCTTCCTGGCCGAGACCGCGCGTCAGCTGGGCGCCACATACGGCTTCGCCGTGCACGGTCCTCGAGCCGAAACAGATCGAGGCGGAAGGGATGGGCGCGCTGCTCGCCGTGGCGCAGGGCAGCGTCACGGAGCCGCGCTTCATCGTGCTCGAGTACCGCGGCGCCGGCGACGCGCCGCCCGTGGCGCTCGTGGGGAAGGGCATCACCTTCGACACGGGCGGCATCTCGATCAAGCCGGCCGCGCAGATGGAGGAGATGAAGTACGACATGTCGGGGGCGGCGGCGGTGCTCGGCGCGTTCGAGGCCCTCGGGCGCCTCAAGCCCAGGGTCAACGTCGTGGGCCTCGTCCCCTCGGCCGACAACATGCCGAGCGGGTCGGCGGTGCGGCCGTCCGACGTGGTGAAGAGCCCACTCCGGGCAAGCACATCGAGATCGTCAACACGGACGCCGAGGGGCGGCTCATCCTCGCCGACGCGCTGTCGTACGCGCGCCGCTACAAGCCGGCGGCGGTGCTCGACGCCGCCACGCTCACGGGCGCGGTGGTGATCGCGCTGGGCCACACGGCCAGCGCGGTGATGGGCAACGACGAAGCGCTGATCGAGGAGGTGCGCCGGCGCCGGCGACCGCGCCGGCGAGCGCGTCTGGCCCCTGCCGATGTACGACGAGTACCGCGAGCTCAACAAGTCGGACATCGCCGACGTCAAGAACTCGGGCGGGCGGCCGGCGGGGACGATCACCGCGGGCTGGTTCCTGCGCGAGTTCGCCGAGGGCTATCCCTGGGTGCACCTCGACGTGGCGGGCACCGCGTACTCCGAGTCGGATGCGCCGCCGCTCCCCAAGGGGCCGGTGGGCATTCCGATGCGCCTGTTCGTCGAGTTCCTGCTGGGCCGCGCCGCCTGACGTGACGCTGCGTGCCGGCGGCTTCCTGCTCGCGGTTGCGCTGCTCGGCGCGGGCGCGGCCGGCGCGCAAAACCCGAAGCCGAAGCCGGTGCCGGTCCCCGCGCCCGCTCCCTCGCCCGACACGACGCGCGCGGCGCCTCCCGTCCAGCGGGCCGACACCACGCATCCGGCCGACACCGCGCACGCCGCCGGGCCCGCCGACACCACCCGGCCGCGCACGCGACACCGTGCCGGTGCCGGATTCGCTCTCGCCCGACTCGTTCCGGGCCCAGCTTGCCGCGCCTGGGCGCGCCGCCGGGGCCGCTGCCCTCGGGCGGGCGCATCGTCTTCGACCGCGACGCCCTGTGGTACTCGGGCGCCATGACGCTCGGGCGAGCTGCTGCAGCAGGTGCCCGGCGTCTTCCTGGCGCGGGCCGGGTGGGCCGGCCGGCCCGAGGTGGTGCACTACGCCGGCCAGGGCGCGTCGTCGGTGGAGTTGTACTGGGACGGCTTCGCCCTCGACCCCATCGGGCGCGACAGCGCGGGCATGGACTTGAGCCAGATCAGCCTCGGCCTGCTGCAGCGCGTCGAGGTCGAGGTGCTGCCGACGGTGCTGCGCGTGTACCTGTTCTCCGACGGCCAGCCCGTGCGCCACGCCCGCACCGAGACGTCGTTCTCCACCGGCGACGCCAGCACCAACGCCTACCGCATCCGCTACCTCAACCGCTGGAAGGACGGCACCGGCCTCGGCGTCGGCGTCGAGTTCCTCGGGACGGCCGCGGCGCGCGCCGACGACGGCCACTCGAACAGCCTCACGCTGTGGGGGAAGGGTTCGTGGGTGCCCTCGCCGCGGATCGGCATCGAGTACCAGGCCGTCAGCACCTCGCTCGACCGCGACGGGTTCCAGGTCACGTCGGCCGGCGGCAGCCAATTCACGATCGGGAATCCGGACTCGCACCGCACCGACCTGTTCCTGCGGGGCTTCGTCGCCTCGCGCGACGACGGGATGGGCCTGCGCTTCGACGCCCTGGCCGGGCAGCACCAGCTACACCGATTCCTCCTCGGCCCTGAACCGCGACGAGCTGCAGGGCGCCGCCATCCTCGGCTACCGCGCGCAGCACTGGTCGAGCGAGCTGACCACGCGGGTGCGCGACACCGACACGCCGTTCGAGATCCAGTGGCGCGGCGCGGCGTCGCCGTTCGCGCGGGCTGACCGCCTCGGTGTCGGCGGACCAGCGCTCGCTCCTCGCGGGCAAGAGCTCCCTCGACCTCTCGGCGGGGGCGGAGTACCGGCCGTGGCACGCGGTGGCCGTCCACGCGGCGGCGCGCTGGCGCGACGCGGTGGCCGCGCCGGCCGTGCCGACCGACACGGCGCAGCGGGTGATGGACGTGACCGGCGGCGTGATGGTCACGAGCCGCGTCGCCGACCTCGACGTCTCGTTCACGCGTCACGGCGGCTACGCGCCGCCGGTCTACAGCGTGTTCGACACCATCGTGCCGGCCTATCCGAACCTGCCGGTGCGCACGGTGACGGCGAGCTTCGCGTTCCGGCCGACGCTGTACTTCACCGTGGCGGGGTGGGTCCGCCAGCCCGCTCGATCCGCTCACCTCGGCCTACGAGCCGCCCGACCACGCGCGCGTGACGGCGACGTTCCGCTCCCGCCTGCTGCCCATCCTGCGCCGCAACGCCTTCGACCTCACGACCGAGGTGGCCGCCGAGTCGTGGGCCCACGGGGCGCTGGGCGTGGACCAGACCGGCGCCGAGGTCGCGCCTGCCGGGGGCCGTCGTGTTCGACTGGCGGATCGAGATCAAGCTGGTGAACGCGGCGCTGTTCTGGACCCTCCGCAACGCCCGGGGCGAGCAGTACTCCGTGATACCGGGCGTGCAGATGCAGACACCCGGGCAGCGCTATGGCGTACGCTGGGAGTTCACCAACTAGGGGGGTGGGGCTATCTTACAAGGCTTGCCTGGGATGCGCACCGCATGAGCGCCCGGAGCATGACCGGGTTCGGGACCGCCGACGGCGAAGTGGCCGGCGGCCGGCTCCGCCTCGAGATCCGCTCCGTGAACCACCGGCACCTGAGCGTTCAGCTCAAGATGCCGGGGGAGCTGGCCGATTGCGAGGCGGCGCTCCGCGAGCGGCTGCGGGCGCACTTCGAGCGCGGGCACGTGACCGTCTCGGGCCGCTGGCTGGAGGCGCCGCCGCAGGAGGAGACGGTCGAGGTGGACGCGGAGCGCGCGCGGGCGCTGGTCGCGGCGCTGCGGAGCCTGGGCAAGACGCTGGGCGTCCCCGGCGAGCTGGATCTCGCGGCCGTGGCGAGGCTCCCCGACGTGGTGCGGGTGCAGCGGGGGGAGAACGCGCCGGACTCCTCGGGCGTCCTGGCCGTGCTCGATGGCGCGGCGCAGGCGTGCGTGGCGACGCGCGAGAAGGAAGGCGAGGCGCTGTGCGCCGACCTCGCGCGCCGGCTCGACACGCTCGAGGCGCTGGCCAAGCGCGTGGCGGCGGCGGCGCCGGCGCGATTGGTGCGCGAGCGGGACCGGCTGGCGGCGTCGGTGCAGTCCCTGGCCGGCGGCGTGGCCCTGGACCCCGACCGGCTGGCGAAGGAGATCGCGCTCATCGCCGACCGGATCGACATCACCGAGGAGCTGGTGCGCTTCGACACGCACCTCGGCGCGATGCGGCTGGCGCTGCGCGGCGGCGAGGCGGTGGGCCGGCCGGCTCGGCTTCCTGCTCCAGGAGGCGGGCCGCGAGGTCAACACGATGGGCTCCAAGGCGAACGACGCCGCGATCGCGGAGGCCGTCATCGTGATGAAGACCGAGCTGGAGAAGCTGCGCGAGCAGGTCGAGAACCTGGAGTGAAGCCGTATCCGCTCGTCCTCTCGGCGCCCTCGGGGGGCGGCAAGACCACCATCGCCTACGCGCTGGTCGCGGCGCGCGACGACGTCGGCTACTCGGTCTCGGCCACGACCCGCGCCGCCGCGGCCCAAGGAGCGCGACGGCGCGGACTACCACTTCCTCTCGCGCCAGGCGTTCGAGAAGAAGGTACGCCACGGGGAGTTCCTGGAGTGGGCGGAGTACAGCGGCCAGCTGTACGGCACGCTCAAGGCCGAGGTGGACAAGGTGCTCGCGTCGGGCCGCCACGTGGTGCTCGACATCGAGATCAAGGGCGCGGCGGCCGTGCGGGCCGCCTATCCCGAGGCGGTGCTGGTGTTCGTCGTGCCGCCTTCGGCCGAGGAGTTGCTGCAGCGGCTGGGCGGCACGAAGGGCTCGCGCGCGGGCTCGCTGGAGGCGCGGCTGCGCACGCGCCGTGACCGAGTTGAACGAGGCGTTGGCGTACGACTACGTGGTCGTCAACGCCGACCGGACCGAGGCGGTCGCCGAAGTGGCCGCCATTCTCGACGCGGAGTGCCGCCGCCCGCGTCGGAACCCCGATCTGGCGGACGACCTGGCCGCGCTGGGCCGCGACATCGGGGCGCTGGCGGACCGGCTCTCCACCAAGAAGGAGGCGTAGGATGCGGGTGTTCACCCCCACGGAAATCGCGCACCAGGCGGGCAACAAGTACATCGGCGTGCTGGTCGCCGCGAAGTTCGCCCGGTACGTGAACGACTTCCCGAAGGAGCGCGTCATCGAGCGCGAGAAGAAGCTCACCACGACGTCGCTCGAAGAGCTGGCGGGCGGGCGACCTGAAGTACAAGATCACCCGGCGGCGCAGGCAGGAGGCGTGACCCGCCTCGCCGGCCGGCACGTCGTCCTCGGCGTGTCGGGCGGCATCGCCTGTTACAAGTCGTGTGTCGTCGCCCGCCGCCTGACCGAGGCGGGCGCCGAGGTGGAGACGGTGCTGACGGCGGCGGCGAGCCAGTTCGTGGGGCCCGTGACGTTCGAGGCGCTGACCGGCCGTCCCGTCGTCACCTCGCTGTGGCAGCCGTCGCGCGCGCTGGATCACGTGCGGCTGGGGCGCGAGACCGAGCTGATCGTGGTCGCGCCCGCCACCGCCCACCTGCTCGCCCGGGTGGCGCAGGGCATGGCCGACGACTTCCTCACCTCGCTGCTGCTGGCCCGCCGCGCGCCGCTCCTCATCTGCCCCGCCATGAACGACCAGATGTACGCCCACCCCGAGACCCAGGCCAACCTGGCGCTGCTGCGCTCGCGCGGCGTGCACGTGCTGGGCCCCGTCACCGGGCCGCTGGCGCGCGGCGAGGGCGAGGGCCCGGGCCGGATGGTCGAGCCCGAGACCATCGTGGCGCACGCCGAGCGGCTGCTGCGGAGCGCCGCGCCCTGGCAGGGGCGCCGCGTGCTGGTCACCGCCGGGCCCACGCGCGAGCGCCTCGATCCGGTCCGCGTCATCACCAACCGCTCGAGCGGCCGGATGGGCTACGCGCTGGCGCACGAGGCGTGGCTCCGGGGCGCGGAGGTCACGCTGGTGAGCGGGCCCGCGGCGCTCGAGCCGCCGCCCGGCGTCGAGGTCGTGCGCGTCGAGTCCACGGCCGACATGGCCGCCGCCGTGGCCTCGGCGCTGCCCCTCGCCGACGTGCTCCTGATGGCCGCCGCGCCGGCGGACTACCGCCCGGCGGCGCCCCTGGCCGAGAAGTCCAAGCGGGGCGAGGGCGCCTTGAAGCTCGACCTCGAACCCACGCGCGACATCCTCGCCGAGACGCTGCCGCACCGGAAGAAGGGGGCGGTGATCGTCGGGTTCGCGCTCGAGACGGGCGACGCCGTGGCGAAGGCGCAGGCCAAGCTCAAGGCGAAGCAGCTGGACGTCGTCGTCGCCAACGACGCGAGCGAGCCGGGCGCCGGGCCGGAAGTCGCCACCAATCGCGTCACCGTGATCGGGAAGGACGGCGCGGAGTCGCTCCCGCTGATGCCCAAGGAACAGGTCGCCGAGGCGATCCTGGACCGGGTCGGGATGTTACTTTCCAAGCGTGGATGACCTGCGGCAAGCGATACCTCGAACAGTTGATGGAGATGGGGGAGGCGGACCTGGTCCTGTCCGGTCGGAAACCGGTGGGAGAAGGCCGAATGCAGAACAGTTCCGAGACGCCAAGTACATCAGTGGTTACGAGTCGAGAGACGGCAGGAGCGAGTGAACCACCTCAGGCGGCTCAGCCGCCTGCGGCGAGCCCCCGTCCCGCGGCGCCGACCCCGCCGGGCGAGACGCCGGCGCACCTGAAGCCGCTCGCCGCCGGGATCGTGGCCGAGGCGCCGGGCGCCGGCGACGACCTGTTCGCCGCCGATCCGCTGCGCCAGCTCGCGACGCTGGATGCGCTCGCGCCGGTGATCGACGCCTGCCGCAAGTGCCAGCTCGGCCACTCCCGCACGCGCAGCGTGCCGGGCGAGGGGAATCCCAAGGCCGGCCTGGTGGTGGTGGGCGAGGCGCCGGGCGCCACCGAGGACGAAACCGGCCGCCCGTTCGTCGGCCGCGCGGGCAAGCTCCTCGACGACATCCTCAAGGCGATCGACTTCAAGCGCGAGGACGTGTTCATCTGCAACGTGCTCAAGTGCCGGCCGCCGGAGAACCGCGATCCGGAGCCGCTTGAAGTCACGGCCTGTTCACCGTATCTCCATCGGCAGCTGGAGCTCATCAGCCCGCGGGTGATTCTGGCCATGGGCCGTCCGGCGGCGCACGCGCTGCTGGGCGTCAACCTGTCGCTGGGCGAGCTGCGGGGAAAGCTCCACCGCTACCGGGGCATCCCGCTGATCGTCACCTATCACCCGGCAGCCCTGCTCCGTAACCCGAACTGGAAGCGTCCGACCTGGGATGACATCCGCATCGCGCGCCGAATCTACGATGGCGACGCCGCCTGACGCGTTCGGCGGCCGCCAGCCTCCCTACAGCGCCGAGGCCGAGCAGGCGGTCCTCGGCGCGATGCTCCTCGACGGCGACGCGGCGCTCCGCGGCACCGAGCTCCTCGACGACGCGATGTTCTACCGCGAGGGCCACCGGCGGCTGTTCCGCGCCATGCACGGCATCATCGAGCGCGGGGGGGTGATCGACCCGGTCACCCTGCGTGACGAGGTGGACCGGCGGGGCGAGCTCGAGGGCGTGGGCGGCATCGAGTACCTCTCCTACCTGCTCGACGTCGTGCCCACCGCGGCGAACATCGACTACCACGCGAAGATCGTCCGCGACAAGGCGCTGCTCCGCCGGCTGATCGAGGCCGCCACGGGCATCGTGCAGGAGGCCTACGAGGCCAAGCGCCTCGCCGACGAGGTCCTCGACAGCGCCGAGCAGCGGATCTTCCTGGTCTCGGAGACGCGCAAGACCGAGGGCTTCGTCCGCCTCAAGGAGCTGCTGTGGCCGACGATGGAGCGCATCGAATCGCTCCATGCCGGCGGCCAATCGATTACCGGCGTGCCGTCGGGCTTCGCAGACTTGGACGACAAGACGGCGGGGTTCCAGAATGCGGACCTGGTGATCGTCGCGGCGCGGCCCGCCATGGGCAAGACGGCCCTGTGCCTCAACGTCGCGCAGCACGCGGCGATCGAGAAAGGCATTCCGGTCGCGATCTTCAGCCTCGAAATGTCCAAGGCGCAGCTGGTGCAGCGGCTGCTGACGAGCGAGGCGCGGGTGGACGCGCACCGCCTGCGGCAGGGCATGCTGAAGGACGCCGACTACGCGCTGCTGGCGCGGGCCGCGGGCATCCTCTCGCTCGGCGCCCATCTGGATCGACGACAGCGCGGCGCTGACCCCGCTCGAGCTGCGGTCCAAGGCGCGGCGCATCAAGGCCGAGCACAACGTCGGGCTGATCATCGTGGACTACCTGCAGCTGATGCGCTCGCCCGAGCAGAGCGAGAACCGCGTGCAGGAGATCAGCGCGATCTCGCGCGCCTTGAAGGCGCTGGCCAAGGAGCTCGACGTGCCGGTGGTCGCGCTCTCGCAGCTCTCGCGCGCGCCGGAGCAGCGGGGCGGGGAGCACCGCCGGCCCCAGCTCTCCGACCTGCGAGAGTCGGGCGCGATCGAGCAGGACGCCGACGTGGTGCTGTTCATCTACCGCGAGGAGATGTACTCCGGCACCGAGGACCCCAAGACCGGCGAGAACATCGAGGGCCAGGCCGAGGTCATCATCGGCAAGCAGCGCAACGGGCCCACCGGCACCATCAAGCTCCACTTCCACAAGGCGTACACCCGGTTCGACAACTACACCGCGCGCGACAACGGGGAAGGCGGGAATGGCCGCTAAGGCGCATTCGGTCTTCCGCTGCACCGAGTGCGGGGCCGACCAGCCGAAGTGGACCGGGCGCTGCGAGGCGTGCCAGGCGTGGAACAGCCTGGTCGAGGAGGTTGCGGCGCGGCGGCCGAAGGCCGGGGCCCGGGGTCCGGCGTCCGGGCTCGGCTCGGCGGCGGGCCCGAGCCGGTGCGCCTCGACTCCATCGCGGCCGACGCCATGCCGCGCTACAAGACCGGCCTCGCCGAGTTCGACTACGTGCTGGGCGGCGGCATCGTCCCCGGCTCGCTGGTGCTGGTGGGCGGCGAGCCCGGCATCGGGAAGTCCACGCTGCTGCTCCAGGTGGCGGCGCGACTCGAGGCCGCCGGCGTGCCGACCCTCTACGCCAGCGGCGAGGAGTCGCCCGAGCAGGTGCGGCTCCGCGCCGACCGGCTCGAGGAACCGGCGGGCCGCGTGCACGTCCTCGCCGAGACGGTGCTCGAGCGCGTGATCGAGCAGGCCGCGAAGCTCGGCGCGCGCGTCGTGGTGGTGGACTCCATCCAGACGGCCTACACCGCGGACCTCGAGGGCGCGCCCGGCAACGTGGGCCAGGTGCGCGAATGCGCCGCGCGGCTGATGCGCTTCGCCAAGGAATCGGGCCCGGCCGTGCTGCTGGTGGGGCACGTGACCAAGGGCGGCGGCATCGCGGGGCCCAAGACGCTCGAGCACATCGTGGACACCGTGCTCTACTTCGAGGGCGAGGGCTCGCTCGACCACCGCATCCTCCGCGCGACCAAGAACCGGTTCGGCGGCGTGGACGAGATCGGCGTGTTCGAGATGACCTCGGCGGGCCTGCTGCCGGTCGCGAACCCGTCGGCCGCCTTCCTGGCCGCGCGGCACGACGGGATCTCGGGCAGCGCCGTCACCGCCCTGATGGAAGGCACGCGCCCGATGCTGATCGAGATCCAGGCGCTGGCCTCCAAGGCGGGCTTCGGCACGCCGCAGCGGGTGAGCGCGGGCGTGGACCACCGCCGGCTCGCCGTCCTGCTCGCGGTCCTGGAGCGCCGCGCCTCGCTCCCGTTCGGCGACCTCGACGTCTTCGTCAACGTGGTCGGCGGCGTGCGCCTGAGCGAGCCGTCGAGCGACCTGGCCGTCGTGGCGGCCCTGATCTCCAGCGTCCACGACCGCGCGCTGCCCGCCGACGCGCTGTTCCTCGGCGAGGTCGGGCTCGGCGGCGAGGTGCGGGCCGTGGCCGGCGGTGGACCGCCGGCTCGCCGAGGCGGCGCGGCACGGCTTCCGCCGCGCGTTCGTAGGCTCCCGGACCGGCCTCAAGCAGGCCTCGCCGGGCCTCGAGCTGGTGCGCATCGAGCACCTGGGAGAGTTGGCCCATCGCCTCGCCGCCTGACGTCGGTGCGGTCATCGTGGCGGCGGGCCGCGGCGTCCGCGCCCAGGGGGGCGCCGACGCGGAGCCCAAGCAGTTCCGTCTGGTGGGCGGCGTCCCGCTCCTGCTCCGCGCCATCCGGCCGTTCGCCGAGCACCCGCGCGTCGGGCCCATCGTCGTCGTCCTGCCGCCGGAACACGCGGCCTCGCCGCCCGAGTGGCTGCGCGCCCAGTTGTCCGATCGCCTGCTCGTCACCGCCGGCGGCGCGGCCCGCCAGCAGTCGGTGGCCCACGGACTGGCCCGCCTGCCGCCCGGCCCCTCGCTCGTCCTGGTGCACGATGCCGCCCGGCCGTTCGTGGCCCGAGAGCTGATCGACCGCGTGCTCGCCGTCGCCGAGGGCGGCGCGGCCGCCGTGCCGGGCCTGCCGCTCTCCGACACGGTGAAGGAGACCGACGCGGCGGGCCTGGTGGTGCGCACCGTGCCGCGCGAGCGGCTGGTCGCCGTGCAGACGCCGCAGGCGTTCCCCCGCGCGATGCTGGAGGCGGCGCACCAACGCGCCCGGACCGATCCGGCCACCGGCGCCGCCACCGACGACGCCGCCTTGTGCGAGCGGCTCGGCCACCCGGTGCGCATCGTGGCGGGCAGCGCGCGCAACATCAAGGTCACGACCGCCGAAGACTTCGCGCTGGCGGAAGCGCTCGCGGCGGAGGTGCCCGCGTGATCCCGTTCCGTACCGCCGAGCAGGTGACGGCGGCGCTGCCGACCGTGGTGGCCCACCTCGCGCGGCGCGGGCTCATCGCCTATCCCACCGAGACGGTGTACGGCTTCGGCTCCGTGACGGCGCTCGCCGCCGTGGAGAAGCTGGCGGCGCTCAAGGGACGCGAGCCCGGCAAGCCGTTCCTCGTTCTGGTCTCGAACCGGCGGATGCTCGCCGCCGTGGGGCTCAGGCTCACCGACGCGGCCGAGCGATTCGCCGCCGCCTTCTGGCCGGGCCCGCTCACGCTGGTCCTGCCCGGCGGCGAGGGCACGCTGCCCGACGCGCTGCGCGGCCCCGAGGGCGGCGTGGCGGTGCGCTGGACGTCGCATCACGGCGCCGCGCAGCTCATCCAGACGCTGGGCTCGCCCATCACGTCCACCAGCGCCAACCGCCCGGGCCAGCCGTCGCTGATGGAGGCGCCGGCCATCGAGCGCACTTCGCCGCGGCCGTCGCCGACGGGACGCTGCTCGTGCTCGACGCGGGCACGCTGCCCGAGTCGCCGCCTTCGACGCTGGTGGATTGCACCGGCAGCGCGCCCCGCGTGGTGCGCGAAGGCGCCATCCCGCGGCAGCGGCTGGCCAGCATCGTCCCCGCGCTGGCGCCCTAGCCCATGAAGCTCCTGTTCGTCTGCACCGGCAACATCTGCCGGAGCCCGATGGCCGAGGCCATCGCCCGCAAGCTGCTCGACGCGCGCGGCCTCGCGGACGTGGCCGTGTCGTCGGCGGGGACCGCCGCGTGGGACGGCGCGCCCGCGTCGGAGGGCGCGTACCTCATCGCGCTGGAGCACGGCCTCGACCTGTCGGCGCACCGCGCCCGCCAGCTCACGACCGACCTGGTGGCGGGATCGGACCTCGTGCTGGGCATGAGCCTGCACCACGTCGAGCGGGCCGAGGCGCTCGGAGGGCGAGGGCAAGGCGCACCTGCTGGGCGCGTTCGCCGGCCGTCACGGCGCGACCGCGCAGGTGGACGACCCGTTCGGCGGCGACCTCGACGAGTACCGCACCACCTACGAGCGGCTGGAGGAGCTCCTGGCCGACGCCGTCAAGCGCCTCGCCGAGCCGCAGGCCGATGCGAATCCGGGCCACGACTAGGCTGCTCGCCGTGATCGGCGAGCCCGTGGGCCATTCCCTCTCGCCCGCGATGCACAACGCCGCCATCACCGCGCTCGGACTGGACGCCGCGTTCCTCGCGCTGCGCGCCACGCGCGAGACGTTCCCGGACGTCGCCCGCTCGCTGGTGGCCGCGGGCGCGGCCCTCAACGTCACGGTGCCGCACAAGCGCGCCGCCGCCGCCCTGCTCGACCGCCCGAGCGAGCTGGTGCGCCGCACCGGGGCGTGCAACGCCCTCTGGCCCGACGTCGCGGGCATCGCCGGCGACAACACGGACGTGCCCGCCGTGGCGCGCGAAGCCGCGGCCCTGATGCAGGGACGCCCGGTGCGCCGGGCGCTCGTGCTGGGCACCGGAGGGTCCGCCCGCGCCGTGGCCGTGGCGGTCGCCGGCGCGTGGCCGGGCGCGGAGGTCGCCGTCCTCTCGCGCGACGCCGGCAGGGCGGAGGCGTTCGTGCAACTGGGCGCGAGAAGCGGGTGTAGGGTGTAGGGTGTGGGGTGTCGGAGAAGCGACCGCCACGCGGATCTCGTCGTGAACGCGACGCCGCTCGGACTCAAGCCGGAGGACCCGACGCCCGTGGACGCGGAGCAGCTCCGGCGCCTCGCGCCCGCCGCCGTGCTCGACCTGGTGTACGCGCGGGGCGGCACGAAGCTCGTCGCGCTCGCGCTGGCCGCCGGCATCCGGTCCGCCGACGGACGCGGCGTCCTGATCGCGCAGGGCGCCGCCTCGTTCGAGCACTTCTTCGGCGTGCCGGCGCCGGAGGAGATCATGCGCGCGGCGGTAGAGGATGCGCTCCGGCCTTAGTATGTTGGCGATCGTCGGGGCACGCGCCCGCGAGATCGAAGCGCTCGCGCTGCCGCGGGCCTGCCTCGGGTGCGAGCGGCCGCTGGCGCCGGCGGAGCCGGGTGCCTGCTGCGCCGTGTGCCTGCACCGGATGCGGGAGATCGCGCCGCCGGTCTGCGGGAGGTGCGGGCAGCCGCTCGATCGCTGGAGTCTGAAGCTGGAACCGGGCAGGAACGGACAGGCGCAGGGGCGCACGGGGGTGGGCAGCGAGTCTCCGGCCACGGACACCCACTGCGCTTTCTGCCGCGAGTGGCCGGCCGGGCTGGCGTGGGCCGTCTCGGCGGTGTGGCTCGACGACGGGCCGGCCCGCAACCTGGTCCACGCCCTCAAGTACGGGGGCTGGCGCTGCGCGGCGGCGCCGATGGCCGCGCGCCTCGCGCCTGGCGGGCGCGGCTCGCCTGCGCGCGCTCGACGCGCTGGTCCCGGTACCGCTGGGGCCGGCGCGGCTCCGGGAGCGGGGGCACAACCAGGCCGTGCTCCTGGCCCGGGCCCTGGGCGGCGCGCTGGGGGTGCCGGTGCTCGAGCGGGCCCTGCGGCGCGCGCGGGAAACGCGGAGCCAGACGCGGCTCTCGCCCGCGGCGCGGCGGCAGAACGTGGCGGGAGCGTTCGCGCCGGGGGACCCGGGCGCTCGCGGCCTGAAGGTTGCATTGGTGGACGATGTTTTGACGACGGGGGCGACGCTGGGGGCCGCGGCTGCCGCCTTGGCGGAGCTGGGGCCGGCCTCGATCGGCGCGGTGACGTTCGCTCGCGCGCTGGTACCGGCATAGACGACAACGAACGACGGAGGAAGACGGACATGGCGGTGAAAGTCGGCATCAACGGGTTCGGGCGGATCGGGCGGCTGGTGCTGCGCGCGGCCCTGCAGAAGCGCAGCAACCTCGAGATCGTCGGAATCAACGACATAACCGACACCAAGACGCTCGCCCACCTGTTCAAGTACGACTCGGTGCACCGCACGTTCGCCGGGCGAGGTGAGCGCGGGCGCGGACCACCTCGTGATCAACGGCAAGAAGATCGCGGTCACCGCCGAGAAGGACCCGGCGAAGCTGCCGTGGAAGGACCTCGGCGCCACGCTCGTGGTCGAGTCCACCGGCCGGTTCACCGACAAGGAGAAGGCGGCGGGCCACTTCACCGCGGGCGCGAAGAAGGTGATCATCTCGGCCCCGGCCAAGGGCGAGGACCTCACCGTCGTGATGGGCGTCAACCACGACAAGTACGATCCGGCCAAGCATCACCTGCTCTCCAACGCCTCGTGCACGACCAACTGCCTGGTGCCCGTGGTGAAGGTGGTGCGCGACGCCTTCGGCTGGGTGCGCGGCTACATGATCACCGTGCACTCCTACACCAACGACCAGAACGTGCTCGATTTCCCGCACAAGGACCTGCGGCGCGCCCGCGCGACCGGGCTGAGCATCATCCCGACCACGACCGGCGCCGCCAAGGCCACGTCGCTCGTGATCCCGGAAGTGAAGGGCAAGATCGACGGCGTGTCGCTGCGCGTGCCGACGGCCGACGTGTCGTCGGTCAACCTGATCGTGCAGGTCGAGAAGACGACCACCGCCGCCGAGGTCAACGAGGCGTTCAAGAAGGCGGCGGCCGGCCCGCTCAAGGGCATCCTCGACGTGAGCGAGGTGCCGCTGGTGTCGGTCGACTACATCGGCAACCCGTACTCGTCCATCGTGGACGCGATGAGCACCGCCGTCGTGGACGGCACCATGATCCAGGTGTCGTCGTGGTACGACAACGAGTGGGGCTACTCGATGCGCTGCGTGGACCTCATGGAGCTGGTGGCGGCGAGGATGTAATGGCGAAGCGGACGATCGAAAACCTCGATGGCGCGGCCGTGCTGGGGCAGCGGGCCCTGGTGCGGGTGGACTTCAACGTCCCGGTCAAGGACGGGAAGGTCGGCGACGACACGCGGATTCGCGCGGCGCTCCCCACCATCGAGGACCTCAAGGACCGGGGCGCCCGGATCATCCTGCTCTCGCACCTCGGGCGCCCCAAGGGCGGCGTGCGCGAGCCCAAGTACTCCCTCAAGCCGGTGGTGCCGGTGCTGGAGGCCCTGCTCGGCATGCCGGTGACGTTCATCGAGGACCCGGCGACGCCGGCCGCGATCGAGGCCACGAAGAAGCTCGCGCGCGGCGCGGTCGCGCTGGTCGAGAACACGCGCTTCCAGAAGGGCGAGGAAGCCAACGACCCCGCCACGGCCCGCATGTTCGCCGCGCTGGGCGACTTCTACGTCAACGACGCCTTCGGCTCGGCGCACCGCGCCCACGCCTCCACGGAGGCCGTGGCGCACCTCCTCAAGCCCGCCGTCGCGGGACTGCTGATGGAGAAGGAGCTGGAGTACCTCGGCCGGCGCTCGAGGCCCCGGCGCGGCCGTTCGTCGCCATCCTCGGCGGCGCCAAGATCTCCGGCAAGATCGACGTCATCGAGAACCTGCTGCCGCGCGGTGGACCGCATCCTGATCGGCGGCGCGATGGCCGCGACGTTCTACCGGGCCAAGGGCGTCGCGACCGGCACGAGCCTCGTCGAGACGGACCGCATCGCGATGGCCAAGGATCTGCTCGACACCGCAGGCGCCAAGCTCGTGCTGCCGCACGGGCGGCGTCATCGCGCCCGCGCTCGAGAAGCCCGAGCAGCGCCGCGAGGTGGCGTGGAACGCCATTCCCGACGGCTGGGCGATGTACGACATCGACGCGGCCACGCAGGCCTCGTACGCGGGCCTGGTCAAGAGCGCCAAGACGGTCGTGTGGAACGGCCCGATGGGCGTGTTCGAAACGCCGCCGTTCGACGCCGGCACCCTGGCCGTCGCCCGCTCGCTCGCCGACGCGACCGCGAAGGGCGCGGTGACGGTGGTGGGCGGCGGCGACTCGGCCGCCGCCATCGAGGCGGCGCACCTCGCCGACAAGGTCAGTCACGTCTCCACGGGCGGCGGCGCGTCGCTCGAGTTCCTCGAGGGCAAGGTCCTGCCGGGCGTGGCGGCACTGGACGACGAGACATGAGCCGCCTGCTGTTCGCCGCCAACTGGAAGATGCACCACGCGCCCGACGCGGCCCGTCAGCTGGTGCGCGAGGTGCTCACGCGGCACCGCCCGGTGGCGGGCCGCGAGCAGATCTTCTTCCCGCCGGCGGTCTCGCTCGAGCGCGGTGGTGGAGGAGATCAAGGGCCGGCGCGACGCGGCCGCCGGCGTGCAGAACGTGCACTGGGAGCCCAAGGGCGCGTTCACCGGCGAGATCTCGGCGCCCATCGCGCGTGAGGCCGGCGCCACCTGGGCGCTCGTCGGCCACTCGGAGCGCCGCCACAAGTTCGGCGAGACCGACGCCGAGACGGGCAAGAAGGTCAAGGCGGTGCTCGGCGCCGGGCTCAGGGCGATGCTGTGCGTCGGAGAGCTGATCGAGGAGCGGCGCGCGGGGCAGACCGAGGCCGTCGTGATCCGGCAGCTCGAGGCGGGCCTGGCGGGCCTCGACGCCGCCGCCACCGCCCAGGTGGTCATCGCTTACGAGCCGGTATGGGCGATCGGCACGGGCGTGAACGCGACGCCGGCCGACGCGGCGGCGGTGCACCGCACCATTCGCCGCTGGCTCGCCGAGCATACCCCGGCGGGCGCCCGCGGCACCATTCTCTACGGTGGCTCGGTCAACGCCGACAACGCGGCCGCCCTGCTCGCCGAGCAGGAGCTGGACGGCGTGCTGGTGGGAGGGGCCAGTCTCGACGCCGAGAGCTGGCTGAAGATACTGGCTGCGCCCAGACCGGAGAGATGATGCCAGGTGAGTAGTGAGGAGTGAAGGGTGAGGAGGATAAGCGAGAGGTGAGAGGTCGAAGGGCGTGAGAGGGCGGCGGCGCGGCCTCTCACTTCGTCTTCTCACCTCTCACTTATCCGTCTCACCTCTCACCGCTCACCTCTCACCCAGGTTGACCATCTCCGCCTCACCCCGGTAGATTGGCACTTACATGTACACCTTCTTCCTGATCCTGCTCATTCTGGACGCCGTCGTCCTCGCCGCCGCCGTGCTGCTGCAGGCGGGGCAGGGCGGTGGGCTGGCGGCGTCGTTCGGCGGCGCGTCGAGCACCGACGCCTTCGTCGGCAACCGCCAGGCCGCGACCCTGCTCACCAAGGCGAGCTGGTGGGGCGGCGGCATCTTCCTCGGGCTGTGCTTCATCCTCTCGCTGCTCTCGATGCGCTCGTCCTCCGCGCCGCGGTCGGTGTTCGAGACCCAGCAGGCCCAGCAGGCCGCTCCGGCTCCGCTGCCGGCGCTGCCGCTGGAGAACGGCAAGGCCGCTCCGACGACCGCCCCGGCTCCGCCGCTGGGCACCTCGCCGGCGCCGGCCAAGTCCTCCACTCCGGCCCGGTGATTCTGGTCCAGCGCTCGGGATCGAGCGGGCGGCGCGGAGAACGCGAAGGCGGCCAGTTAACCTCCGCCGGCGCGCTGAGGCAGTGAGCGAGCGGTTGCTGCCGGCCTACGTCCTGCTCGAAGACGACACCTGGTACCGGGGCGCGACGAGCGCCCCGTTTGCTGCCCAGGCGGCCGAGGTGGTCTTCACCACCAACCTGAGCGGCTACCAGGAGGTCTTCACCGACCCCTCGTACGCCGGCCAGATCGTCGACGATGACCGCGCCGATGATCGGCAACTACGGCATCAACCAGGAAGACATGGAGTCGGGCAAGGCCAGCGTGGCCGGCGTCGTGGTGCGCGAGCTGGCGCGCGAGGCGTCGAGCTGGCGCGCCACCGGCCCGCTGCGCGAGTGGCTCGAGGGCTACGGCGTCGCCGTCGTCTCGGAGGTCGATACCCGGCGGCTCACGCGGCACATCCGGGAGAAGGGCGCGATGCAGGGCGTGCATCGCGACCGGCGACGAGCCGTCCGACGAGGCGCGCCGGGTCGCTCGCCGCGTCGCCGCGCATGGAAGGACTCGACCTCGCCTCGCGCGTAACGTGCACCGCGTGGGAGACCGTCGGCCCGGACGACGCGCGCTTCAAGGTCGTGGCCTACGACTACGGCATGAAGCGCAACATCGTGCGGCTGCTCGCGGCCGCCGGCTGCCAGGTCACGGTGGTGCCGAGCCGAGACGCCCGCCGCCGCGGTCCTGGAGCGGAAGCCGGACGGGGTCTTCCTTTCCAACGGGCCGGGCGATCCGGCCGCCGTGACCTACGCGCCGCAAATCATCCGCGACCTGGCGGCGAGCGGCATGCCGATCTTCGGTATCTGCCTCGGCCATCAGCTCTTGGGTCTCGCCTTCGGGGCGCGCACGGTGAAGCTCCCCTACGGCCACCGGGGCGGAAACCACCCCGTGCGCGAGCTCGAGAACGGCCGCGTGCTGATCACCTCCCAGAACCACGGCTTCGCCGTCGAGGCGGCAGAGGGCTCCGTGGCGGTTCCGGGAGCCCCCGCGCTCGAGGTCACGCACCGTAACCTCAATGACCACACCGTAGAAGGCGTCCGGCACCGGGAATTGCCCATCTTCGCCGTGCAGTACCACCCGGAAGCCAGCCCCGGACCGCACGACGCGAGGCACCACTTCGCGGAGTTTCTGCGCTTGATGTCCTCAACCCCTTGACATTAAACGAGTAAGCTTCCACATTAGCCCTCCCGTACCCCCTCCGGGGGTCATCCTGTGGACTCGGGAGGAGCTGATGACCAAGGCCGACCTGGTCGAAAGGGTCACTGCGCAGATCGCGCGCACGGCCGGCCCGATGATCAGCAAGAAGGACTGCGCCCGCGTGGTGGACAGCTTCCTGGACGCGGTCAAAGACGCGCTAGCTGAGCAGAAGAACATCGAGATACGCGGTTTCGGGACCTTCAAGATCCGCAGCCGGAAGACGCGGATGGCGCGCAATCCCCGCACGGGCGATCCGGTCGAGGTGGCGGCGCGGCCGGTCCCGGTCTTCAAGCCCAGCAAGGAGTTGCGGGCCATGGTCGCCGAGCGCGACGAGCAGATGGCGCCCAAGGCTTGATTCCTGTCGGCCCAGCGAGCTACGGCGGCCGGTTCCGCATCGCGGAGCCGGCCGTTTCTGTCTCTGAAGGCGTGAGAAGGCTGCGGCGCGGCTCCTCACTTCGTCTTCTCACCTCTCACCCATCCTTCTCACATCTCACCCCTCACGGCTCACCTTTTTCAAACATCTTCAGCTCCGGCGCATCGGGCCACCGTTCCGCGACCCGCCGGATCACCTCGTCCGCCTTGGCCGTCGTGCTGGTTGAGCCGGTAGATCTCCGCCAGCCGCAGCGCCGACTGGATCTGCACGTGCCGCGTGACGCCTTCGGCGGCGAGGTGGTCTTCGAGCAGGCGGATCGTGTCGTCGAGGGAGAGGTCGGGAGCTTCCTCCACGCCGCTTTCCCCGGTGAACATGCCGAGGAACCAGGTTGCGGCCGGGCCGACCAGGTTGGCGAACAGCCAGTCCCAGGCCCACCACGCGGTGCCCAGCGCCCCCGAGGCGGCGAACCAGCGCGCATCGCCCGCCAGGCCCAGCACGGCGGTGAAGATGGTGGCCATGCCGAGCATCAGGCGCCCGACCGTGGCCGGTGACGTCGCCGGTCCGAACATGGGCATCGCTACTCCTTTCGCGGCGACGCGAAGTTATATTGGCCGGACCTTGGCGAATAGAGATCCCGTTCCACTTCACAACTCCTAGGGGGGCTCGTGAGTACCCGCATGCGCATTCTCCCGCTGGTCGGCATCGTCGGTCTGGCCTTCGCGGCCACGCGCCCGGCCCAGGCGCAGGTGCAGTTCGGCCCGCAGTTGAACTGGGCGAGCAACAGCATCGGCATCGGCATCGGCGCCCGCGCCGAAATGAGCCTCGCGAAGGCCATTCCGTCGGTGAAGGGTCTCGGCGTGACCGGGTCGTTCGACTTCTTCTTCCCCGGCAGCGGCGTGAACTACTTCGAGGTCAACGCGAACGGGACGTATCACTTCGACATCCAGGGCTTGAAGACGATCGCCCCATACGTGGGCGCGGGCCTCGTGGTCGCCCACACCAGCGTCACCGTCACGGGTTTCGGCTCCGCCAGCACCACCAACGTCGGGCTCAACCTGCTCGCGGGCACCAATTTCCAGCCGCTGGGTAAGGTCACGCCGTTCGCGGAGCTGCGCCTCGAGCTCAGGACCGGCAGCGCCATCGTGCTCACCGGAGGCGTGCTGTTCTAGGTCGCATCGGCTTCGTCGCCGCTTTCCTGATGCCCTGCGCCCTCCAGGCGCAGGGCATCTCGTATCGCGTCCGCGTGGGGGACGCGCGACCGCACCTTCCACGTGCACGCGGAATTCCCGGTCGCCGCCGGTCGCGACACGCTGCTGGTCTCGCTCCCCGCCTGGTCGCCGGGGTCGTACGAGATCATGGACTACGCCCGCTACGTGCACACGTTCTCCGCCTCCGCCGCCGACGGCCGGCCGCTCGCGTGGAACAAGGCGGACAAGGACACCTGGCGGATCGTCACGGGCGGCGCGAGCCGCGTGAGCGTGGACTTCGAGACGGACCCCGATTCCGTGGCCCTCGAGCTGAGCCGCATCGAGCCCGGCTTCGCCTGGTTCAACGGCACCAACCTGTTTCTCTATCCGGACGGCGCCGGCTTCGACTTCCCGTGCGACCTCGTGCTGGACGTGCCGGCCGACTGGCGGATCGCCACCGGCCTCACGCCCGCGGGCGGGACCGGCCACTACCGGGCGGCCAGCTATCACGATCTCGTGGACGCTCCCACGTTCCTGGGCCACTTCGCGCTCGACAGCGTGGCGGTGGACGGGCGGCCGGTCCGGCTCGCCATCTATCCCGATTCCGCCCTCACGCCCGCCGTCTGGGACACGGTCGGCGACGCGCTGCGTCGCATCGCCGCCGCCGAGGACCGGATCATGGGCGGCCAGCTGGACTCGGGCTACACGGTGCTGGTGTACGCGCCCGCGGCCGACCTCGACTGGGCCGGCGGTCTCGAGCACCACAATTCGCAGCTCGACATCATCAGCATGGGGTTCTTCGCCAGCGACCGGCGGCGCGGCATTCTCGGCGATTTCACGCTGCCGCTCCTGTCGCACGAGTTCTTCCACCTGTGGAACGTCAAGCGCATCCGGCCGGCCGCCATGTGGCCGTACGACTATTCCCGCCGGCAGGTCACGCCGCTGCTGTGGTGGTCGGAGGGCGTGACCGACTACTACGCCGACGTGGCCCTGGCGCGCAGCCGGCTGTGGACCGCGCAGCAGTTCGTGGACGGCATGAACGCCGACGTCCAGCAGGTCGAGGACGCGGCGGAGATCGTCTCGGTCGAGGACGCGAGCGTGGACACCTGGATCCACCCCACCTGGGTGGACGAGGCCCAGTATTACTATCCCAAGGGCGCCCTCCTCGGCCTCATGCTCGACATCCGGATCCGCGAGTCCACGGGCAACCGCCATTCCCTCGACGACGTCATGCGCGCGCTGCTGGAGAACGACTGGCGGCGGGGACGCGGCTTCACGACCGCCGACCTGCTGGACGCCATCCGGCCGTGGTTCGGCGGCGTGGACGACTTCTACCGGCGCTTCATCCGTGGCCGCGAGCCGCTCCCCTACGACAGCATCCTGCCCGGGGGCGGCATCGCCGTCGAGCGGCACGAGCAGCGGATCCCGATGGTCGGCGTCGGCACCGCGAAGCTGGAGCAGGGCGGCGCGCTGGTGAGCGAGGTGGTGCCGGGATCGCTGGCCGACGCGGTGGGCCTCGCCCCCGGCGACGTGCTGCTCAAGGTCGGCGAGGTCGCGACCGGCGATCCGAGTTGGCCCCTGCAGTTCCAGTCGCGCTACGCGGACGCGGACGGCCGCCCCATCGCGCTGACCTGGCGGCACGAGGGGCGCCTGGTGACGCGCTCCGGCACGGTGCGCGTGCGGGTCGCCCGCAGCATCGCGCTGCGCCCCGATCCGGCGGCGACGGCCGAGGCACGGGCGATTTTCGAGGCGATCACGGGAGCGCGGCCGTGAGCGGGCCGGCGCCGGGTTCCGGCGCGATCAAGGTGACGGTCCGGCTGTTCGCGTCGTACGCGGAAGCCGCCGGGCTCGAGTCCTTCGACCTCTCGCTCGCCGGCGGCGCGACGGCCGCCGACGCGCTCGCCGAGGTCCGGAGGCGGCCGTGGGCGGCCCGCCTCCCGCCGAGCCCGGCCGTCGCCGTCAACCGGCGCTACGCGGGCGGCGACGTCGCGCTCGAGGACGGCGACGAGGTGGCCATCATCCCGCCGGTCGCCGGCGGCTGAGCGCGGCGCCCGCGCGAGGCTTGCCCGCGGCGGAGCCGCCGCATAACTATGTGGCCCATGAGTCCGTGGCTGACCGACCGGCCGATCGACGTCGGCCAGCTCTTGGCCGCCGTCGCGTCCGCGGGCAGCGGCGGCACGGTCGCCTTCCTGGGGACCGTGCGGCGCTCCGCCGAGGACGGCGACATCACGGCGATCGAGTACTCCGCGTACGACGCCATGGCGGAGGCCGAGTTCGACCGCATCGTCGCGGAGGCGCTGGCCCGCTGGCCGCTGGCCCGCATCGCCCTCCGGCACCGCGTCGGCCTGGTGCCGCTCGGCGAGGCCAGCGTGGCCATCGTGACGGCGGCGCCGCACCGCGCGGACGCCTACGCGGCCTCGCGGTTCCTGATCGAGGAGACCAAGCGGCGCGCGCCGATCTGGAAGAAGGAGCGGTTCGTCTCGGGCGAGTCACGCTGGGTGGACGGGCAGACGGGGGGAGGGTAGCCGGGCGCTGAACGTGGCGCTGATCGAGCCGCAGATCCCGCCGAACACGGGGAACATCGCGCGCCTGTGCGCGGCGACCGAGACCGCACTGCACCTGATCGAGCCCCTGGGATTCGCGCTCGACGATGCCGAGCTGCGGCGGGCCGGCGTGGATTACTGGGACGCCGTGGACACCTGGATCCATCCCACGTGGCGGCACTTCCGCGAGGCCATCGCGCGCGAGCGGTGCTGGTACTTTTCGGCCCACGGCGAGCGGTCGCTGTGGGAGGCGGAGATCCCCGACGGCTCGTGCCTGGTGTTCGGCAACGAATCCACGGGGCTGCCGCTCCGGATCCGGGAGAAGCACCCGGAGCGCGTGTTCCGGATACCGATGTCGGGGCCGGTCCGGAGCCTGAACCTGGCGACCGCGGCGGGGATCGCGCTGTACCACGCGCTGCGGGGCCTGGAGGCGGACCGGGCGTCATCCACCACACCAAGCCGCGGGGAGCGGGCGGGGGTCGAGCGGTGAACAAGATTACCGTGGTCGGGGCGGGGAACGTCGGGGCGACCACCGCGCAACGGCTGGCCGAGAAGCAGCTGGCCCGCGAGATCGTGATGGTGGACGTCATCGAGGGCACCCCGCAGGGCAAGGGCCTCGACCAGTGGGAATCGGCGCCGATCGAGCGTTTCGACACGCGGGTGATCGGCTCCAACGACTACGGCGCCACCGAGGGCTCCGAGCTGTTCGTGGTCACCGCCGGCATCGCGCGGCGGCCCGGCATGAGCCGGGAAGACCTGCTGCGGACCAACGTGGACATCGTGAAGTCGGTGGGGCTCGAGATCAAGAAGCACGCGCCGCGCGCGATCGTGATCGTGGTCTCCAACCCGCTCGACACGATGTGCTACGTGATGAAGGAGACGCTCGGCGCGCCGCGCGAGCGGGTGATCGGCATGGCGGGCGTGCTGGACACCGCGCGCTACCGGTCGTTCATCGCCGAGGCGCTCGACGTCAGCGTCGAGGACATCCAGGCCATGGTCCTGGGCGGGCACGGCGACACGATGGTGCCGCTGGCGAGCTACACCACCGTTTCCGGCATCCCGCTCGGCCAGCTGCTCCGGCCCGACGTGATCGAGAAGCTGATCGAGCGCACCAAGAACGGCGGCGCCGAGATCGTCTCGTTCCTCAAGACGGGCTCCGCGTTCTACGCGCCGTCCGCGGCGGCCACCCAGATGGTGGAGGCGATCGCCCGGGACAAGAAGCGGATCCTGCCCTGCGCCGCGTGGCTGGAGGGCGAGTACGGGCACCGCGGCATCTTCCTCGGCGTGCCCTGCAAGCTCGGCGCCGGCGGGCTCGAGCAGGTCCTCGAGGTGGAGCTGACGCCCAAGGAGCGGGTGGCGCTCGGGAAGTCGGCGGAGTCGGTCAGGGAGTCCATCGCGATGGTCAAGCTCTAAACCGGTATCCGAACTCCGAAGTCAGATCGCAGGGTAGTTGCGAGACGCCGAGTGGCGAGTGGTCACCAGTCGGGAGACGGAGGGGCCAGACCAGTTGCCAGTACTGACAACTGGACTGGCCCCTCTTCACTCGCCATCTGGTAACCACTGCAACTTGGCGTCTGGCAACTGCCCTCGCAACTACGCTCCGCCTTCTCCAACCTTGGCGACGCGGCGTCCCTCGGTCAGCCTGGCCCTCAGGAAGTCGGCGTTCATCCGCGCGATGAACGCGACGCTGATCCCCTTCGGGCAGGCCGCCTCGCACTCGCCGTGGTTGGTGCAGCTGCCGAAGCCCTCCGCGTCCATGCGGCGCCACCATGCTCCGCGCCCGCTCGGCGCGCTCCGGCTGCCCCTGCGGCAGCAGCCCGAGGTGGGAGACCTTGGCGGCCGTGAAGAGCATCGCCGAGGCGTTCGGGCAGGCCGCCACGCAGGCGCCGCAGCCGATGCACGCGGCCGCGTCCATCGCCAGGTCGGCGTTCTCCTTGGGCGACCGGGATGGCGTTGGCGTCGGGCGCGCTGCCGGTCGGCGCCGAGACGTAGCCGCCGGCCGCGATGATGCGGTCGAAGGCGCTCGCGGTCGACGACCAGGTCCTTGACCACCGGGAAGGCCCGCGCCCGCCACGGCTCGATCCACGAGCTCGTCGCCGTCGCGGAAGCTGCGCATGTGCAGCTGGCAGGTGGTGGTCGCGCTCCCGCGGGCCGTGGGGCCGGCCGTTGATCACCATGCCGCAGGTGCCGCAGATGCCCTCGCGGCAGTCGTGGTCGAACGCGATCGGCTCCTCGCCCCGCTCGATCAGCCCCTCGTTGACCACGTCGAGCATCTCGAGGAACGACATGTCGGGGCTGACGTCCGTCGACGGGTAGGTGACGAAGCGGCCCGCGGCGTCCGGGCGCCCGCTGCCGCCACACGTGCAGCGTCAGGCGCATCACTTGTAGCTCCGCGGTCGCGAGGTGGACGTCGTCGAACTCGAGCGGCTCTTCGTGGCGCAGCGGCGTGCGGTCATCGCCCGCGTACTCCCACGCCGCCACGTGGCAGAACCGGTCGTCGTCGCGCATCGCCTCGCCCTCCGGCGTCTGGTACTCCTCGCGGAAGTGGCCGCCGCACGACTCCTCGCGCGCCAGCGCGTCGCGGCAGATCAGCTCGCCCAGCTCGAGGAAGTCGGCCACGCGGCCGGCGTGCTCGAGCGACTGGTTCAGCTCGCCGGCCTCGCCGCCCACGTTGACGTCGCGCCAGAACTCCTCGCGCAGCGCCGGGATCGCGCTCGAGCGCGCGCTCCAGCCCGGCGCGGTTCCGCGCCATGCCGCAGTCCTCCCACAGCAGCTTCCCCAGCTCCCGGTGGAACGCGGTCGGCGTGCGCTTGCCGTTGACGGCGAGCAGCTGGTCGGTGCGCTCGCGCACGGCGGCCTCGGCGGCGCGCACGCGCCGGGTGGTCGGCGGCCACGGCCGCGCGCGGCGTGCGGGCCAGGTAGTCGCCGATCGTGTAGGGGATGATGAAGTAGCCGTCGGCCAGGCCCTGCATCAGGGCGCTGGCGCCCGAGCCGGTTGGCGCCGTGGTCGGAGAAGTTCGCCTCGCCGAGCACGAACAGGCCGGGGATGGTGCTCATCAGGTTGTAGTCCACCCACAGGCCGCCCATCGTGTAGTGGGAGGCCGGGTAGATCCGCATCGGGACCTGGTACGGGTCCTCGGCGGTGATCCGCTCGTACATCTCGAACAGGTTGCCGTACTTCTCGCGGATCGCGTCCTCGCCCGAGCCGCCCGATCGCCTCGGCGAAGTCGAGGTACACGCCCTGGCCGCCCGGGCCGACGCCGCGCCCCTCGTCGCACACCTGCTTGGCGGCGCGCGAGGCGATGTCGCGCGGCACCAGGTTGCCGAAGCTCGGGTACTTCCGCTCCAGGTAGTAGTCGCGCTCGTCCTCCGGGATCTGGTCCGGCCGCCGCGTGTCGCCCGTCTTCTTCGGCACCCAGATCCGGCCGTCGTTGCGGAGCGACTCGCTCATCAGCGTCAGCTTCGACTGGTGCTCGCCCGTGACCGGGATGCAGGTGGGATGGATCTGGGTGAAGCACGGGTTGGCGAACCCCGCGCCGCGCTTGTAGGCGCGCCAGATCGCGGTGGTGTTGCACCCCTTGGCGTTGGTCGACAGGTAGAACACGTTGCCGTAGCCGCCGGTCGCCAGGCACACGGCGTCGGCCAGGTGGCGTCTCGACCTCGCCGGTCACCAGGTCGCGCACCACGATGCCGCGGGCGCGCCCGTCCACGACGATCGAGGTCGAGCATCTCGTGGCGCGGGAACATCCGCACCTTGCCCGGCGCCGATCTGCCGCTCCAGCGCCTGGTAGGCGCCGAGCAGCAGCTGCTGGCCGGTCTGGCCGCGCGCGTAGAAGGTGCGCGAGACCTGCGCGCCGCCGAACGAGCGGTTGTCGAGCAGGCCGCCGTACTCGCGCGCGAACGGCACGCCCTGAGCGCGACGCACTGGTCGATGATGTTCACCGACACTTCCGCCAGCCGGTAGCACGTTGGCCTCGCGCGAGCGGAAGTCGCCGCCCTTGACCGTGTCGTAGAACAGCCGGTAGACGCTGTCGCCGTCGTTGTGGTAGTTCTTGGCGGCGTTGATCCCGCCCTGGGCGGCGATCGAGTGCGCGCGCCGCGGGCTGTCCTGGAAGCAGAAGCACGATGACCTTGTAGCCCAGCTCGGCCAGCGACGCGGCGCCGCCGGCGCCGGCCAGCCCGGAGCCCACCACGATGATCGTGTATTTCCGCTTGTTGGCGGGGTTCACGAGCTTCAGGTCGAACTTGTGCTTCGACCACTTCTCCGCGAGCGGGCCGGAGGGGATCTTGCGCATCGAGGTTCATCGGACCCATCCGGCGAGGACGGCGATCGGGAAGGAGCAGTTGCCCACCACGATGAGCAGCGCGAAGCCCAGGGCCGCCCGCCGCGCCCACCGCTTGTAGCGCGGATGGCTCAGGCCGAGCGTCTGGCACATGCTCCACACGCCGTGGTCGAGGTGCAGGCCCAGCGCCACCATCGCCACGATGTAGAACACCGACACCGGCCACACCTGGAAGGCGGCGACGACGTTGTGGTAGACGTCGCCGCGGACGTAGTCGGGGTGGGCGTTGCCGAAGGTGAGGTTCATCAGGTGGAAGACGATGAACGCGAGCAGGATCACGCCGCCCCAGCGCATGGTGCGGGAGGCGTAGGTGGAGTCCTTCGCCGTCCAGCGCCGGTAGCCCTTCGGGCCGGGCCGCCCAGGACTCCAGGGTGAGGCTGGTCGCGCTCCACACGTGCAGGACCGCCGAGACGAGCAGGCCGCTGCGCGCGACCCACAGGCCGCCGCCGTGCAGGAAGCCGTGCAGGAACTCGCTGTAGTGGTTGATGGCCTCGGGGCCGAGGTACAGCGTCAGGTTGCCCACGAAGTGACCGAGCACGAAGCCGAACAGGATCAGGCCGGTGACCGCCATCACCACCTTGCGGCCGATCGTCGATGCAACGTACGGGAGTCTGAGGCGGGGGAGGGATGCGGCGGTGGTGGCGGTCATGCGGGCACCATTGCGACCTCGGGTGGCGCGGGTCTCACGACGTTCCAGCGGCTCCTGAATATTCCCCGATGCCTTGCGCGCAACGCAAGGTGGTCCCTAAGCTAGGCGCAAGATGTCCACTGAGCGCAAGATGATCATGGGGTGGGTCAAGGTCTGCGTCGCCCCCGAGATCTTCACGTCGCGCTGCGACGACGTGCTGATGCAGCGCGAGAAGGAGTACCTGGCGAGCCTGCAGCGCAGCGGGGAGATCTTCCTCTCCGGCCCGCTCGCCGACCACTCCGCCGGCCTGGTGGTCTACGACGTCCAGTCGCTGAAGGAAGCGGAGCAGCTGGTGGAGAACCAGCCCATGGTGCGGGCGGGCCTCCTGTCCGTGGACCTGCACGAGATGTTCGCCGTCAACTATGCCTGACGCGGAGGCGCCGATGGACAAGGGCCCGAAGCGCCTGATCGTGGTGGGCGACCGCGTGCTCGTCACCCCGGAGGAAGGGGAGGAGCGCACCCGGGTGGGACTCTACCTCCCGCAGACCGCGATCGACGCCCTGGCGGTGCAGGGGGGACGGATCATCGCGACCGGCCCGGGCACGCCGCTGGCCGAGCCCGCGAGCCTGGACGACGAGCCGTGGAAGATCCACGCCCGCGAGGGCGGGCGATACGTGCCCATCCAGGCCCGGGTGGGCGACTACGCCCTGTTCTTCCGGAAGGCGGCGGTCGAAATCACGTTCGAGGGCTCCAAGTACCTGGTGGTGCCCCAGGCCGCCATCCTGGTGCTGGTGCGCCCCAAGACCGACGACGCGGACGACGTTCTCAAGGAGCTCGATCTGTGAGGCCGGCGGCGGCGCTGCTCGTCGGGGCGCTGCTGCTCCCGGCCTGCCGGCACGCCGCGCCGCCGGCGCCGGCGCCCGCCGCGCCCGCCGCGATTCCGACCGGGCCCTCGCTCTACACCCGCTTGGGCGGAGTGACCGCCATCCGCGCGGTGGTCGGCGACTTCCTCGGCCGGGTGGCCGCCGACGCGCGCATCAACGCCTTCTTCCGCGGCGTGGACCTCGACAGCCTGAAGGCCAAGCTCACCGACCAGATCTGCGAGGCGACCGGCGGTCCCTGCCGCTACACCGGGAAGGGCATGCGCGAGGCGCACGCCGACATGCAGATCAGCGACGCGGATTTCGACGCGCTGATCGAGGATCTGGCGGGGGCGCTGGATCACGCGGGCGTCGGCCCCAACGAGGAGCGGGAGCTGCTGCACGCGCTGAACGGCTTTCGAGGGCAAATCGTGAGGAAAAGGTGAGAGGTGAGGCGTGAGGGGTGAGGAGGATAAGTGAGAAGTGAGAAGTACGAAGCGTGAGAAGGCGCGGCCCGCCTTCTCACGCCTTTCAACCTCTCACCTCTCACCTATCCTTCTCACCCCTCACGTCTCACTCCTCACGCCGTCACAGCTTCGGCAACGTCACCCCCTGCTGCTTCTGGTACTTCCCCTTCTTGTCGGCGTACGAGACCTCCGGCGGCTCGTCGCCCTGGAAGAACAGCACCTGCGCGATGCCCTCGTTGGCGTAGATCTTCGCCGGCAGCGGCGTGGTGTTGGAGATCTCCAGCGTCACGAAGCCCTCCCACTCCGGCTCGAAGGGCGTGACGTTGGTGATGATGCCGCAGCGCGCGTAGGTGGACTTGCCCACGCAGATCGTGAGCACGTCGCGCGGGATCCGGAAGTACTCGACCGACCGGGCCAGGGCGAACGAGTTGGGCGGGACGATGCACACGTCCCCCTCGAACTCCACGAACGACTTGGGGTCGAAGTTCTTGGGGTCCACGATCGGCCGACAGCGCGTTGGTGAAGATCTTGAACTCCCGGGCCACCCGCATGTCGTAGCCGTAGGCTCGAGACGCCGTAGGAAATGACGCCGTCGCGGACCTGCGCGTCGGCGAACGGCTCGATCATCCCGTGCTCGCGCGCCATCCGGCGGATCCAGCGGTCGGACTTGATGGTCATGGGCTCCCGCGGTGGAGGGGGTGCGACAATATGACCGATTTCTTGACATTCCGATTTCGGCGCGCCACTAGCTTTCGCTGCCCGCGAGTTCCGGGACGACCGTTCTCACGCATCGCCGGAGCGCATGCTGCAACCCTACATTCCGCTCCTGCTGCTGCTCGGGTTCGTCGCCGCCAACGCGGTGATGATGGTCGCGCTCTCGCATCTGTTCTCGTCGTCCCGCCCCACCGCCGATCAAGTCGCTGCCCTACGAGTCCGGCATGCCGCCGCTGGGCGACGCGCGCGAGCGCTTCTACGTCAAGTTCTACCTCGTCGCCATGCTGTTCATCGTGTTCGACATCGAGATGGTCTTCATGATGCCGTGGGCGGTGGCCTTCCGGCAGCTCGGACCTGTTCGGCGATGGGCATCGCCGGCGGGACCTGGTGGAGATGGCTGGTGTTCGTCGCTGATCCTGGCCGTGGGGTACGTCTACGTCTGGAAGCGGGGAGCGCTGGAGTGGGACTGACGGGGCCGGTGGGCCCGGCCGGGCAGGACCCGGCGCTGCGCGAGCGGCTTCGTCTCCCCCGAACTGGGTGACGACGCGGCTCGACGACCTCGTCAACTGGGCGCGCGCCAATTCGCTCTGGCCGATGGCCGTTCGGCACGGCCTGCTGCGCGATCGAGTTCATGGCCACGGCGGCCAGCCGCTTCGACCTCGCCCGCTTCGGGATGGAGCGGATGGCCTTCTCGCCGCGCCAGGCCGACGTGCTGATCTGCGCCGGCCGGCTCCCCTTCAAGCTGGCGCCGGTGATCCGCCGCGTCTGGCGACCAGATGCCCCAGCCCAAGTGGTGCATCTCGATGGGCGCCTGCGCCTCGACCGGCGGCATCTTCGACAACTACGCGATGGTGCAGGGCATCGACACCATCGTGCCGGTGGACGTCTACGTGCCCGGCTGCCCGCCGCGCCCGGAAGGGCTGCTCTACGGCATCATGCTGCTGCAGAAGAAGATCAAGGAGCGAGTCGCTGTTCGATCCGCTCGCTCCGCGGTCGAGCAGCTCGCCGACCAGCGCGGCTCTGCATCTCGACGCCGGCGGCGATCGACGAGCTGTCCGAGCCGTTCGGCAACTCGGTCCACCAGACGCGGTCCGCCTGACGCCGGCGTGAGCGGCGCCGCCCCGAACCCCTCGGTCGCCACGCCTGCGCGGCGACGCTTCGGCGCGCGCCGTCGGGCGCAGCGGCGCCGTGGTGAACGGCGAGACCATCGTCGCACCGTGGCCGTCGGACCAGCGCTCACGAGATCCTGCGCCTGGCTCCGCGACGCGCCCGACGAGCGCTACGACTACCTGGTGGACGTCACCGCGGTGGAGTACCGCGACCGGGAGCGCCCGCTCGAGGTGGTCTACCAGCTGCGCTCGCTCGGCGCGCAGCGCGATCCTCCGGGTCAAGATCCTGCTGCCCAAGGGCGGCGCCGCTCGAAGTGCGATTCGGTCGTGGACCTCTGGCACGGCGCCGACTGGCTGGAGCGCGAGATGCTACGACATGTTCGGCGTCCGCTTCCGCGGCCACCCGGACCTCCGGCGCATCCTGATGTGGGAGACCTACGCCGAGGGCTATCCGCTGCGGAAGGACTTCCCGCTGCGGGGCCGGTTCAGCCGCGTCCGAGCAGGTGCGGCAGGCCCTGGGCGCCGGGCCCGAGGCCCACTACTCGATGGAAGAGCTGTCCATCGCCGACGCCTACGACGACGCTGCCCGCCGACGTGCGGGAGCGGCTCGCGTGCGGAGCGCGGCGAGGCGGAGCGCTGATGGCCGAGCGCACGGTGCTCGAGCTGGCGCTGGCCGACGCCCGGCGTGGACGCGGCCGGCGATCCGCGCGCGCATCCCGCTGGTGGCCGACGACGCCGGGCGGCGAGCCCGACCTCAAGACCGACCACATGCTGATCAACATCGGCCCGCAGCATCCCGCCACCCACGGCGTGCTGCGGCTGGTGGTCGAGCTGGACGGCGAGATGGTGGTGCGCGTGATCCCGCACATCGGCTACCTGCACTCCGGCTTCGAGAAGCTCGGCGAGTACCGCCACTACAACCAGATCATCCCGCTCACCGACCGCACCGACTACCTCTCGGCGCCCGGCGAACAACGTGGCCTTCGCGCTCGCGGCCGAGCAGCTGATGGGCATCGAGATCACGCGAGCGCTGCACGGTGCTGCGCGTCATCGCGTGCGAGCTGAGCCGCATCATCTCGCACCTGGTGTGGGCTCGGGCACGACCTGCCATCGACATCGGCGCCTTCACCGCCGTTCCTGTGGATGTTCCAGGAGCGCGAGCGCATCTACAACCTGCATCGAGGAGTGGACCGGGGCGCGCCTCACGACGACGCTGACCCGCGTCGGCGGCCTGATGGCCGACGTCCCCGACGGCTGGACCGGGCGGCTCCGCGAGTGGTGCGCGCAAGTTCCCGAAGACGCTCGACGAGGTCGACCGGATGCTGCCCAGGAACGGCATCTGGCTCGGCCGCACCCAGGACGTGGGCGTCATGACCGCCGCGGAGGCGATCGAACTACTCGCTCTCCGGCCCCATGCTGCGCGCCAGCGGCGTGGCGTACGACGTGCGCAAGGACCACCCGTACCTCGGCTACGAGACGTACGATTTCGAGGTGCCGGTCGGCGAGCACGGCGACGTGTACGACCGCTACCTGGTGCGCATGGAGGAGATGCGGCAGTCGGTGCGCATCCTCGCTGCAGGCCCTGGACCGCCTGCCGGACGGCCCGATCAACGTCGACGACCCGCGCGTGATCCTGCCGCCCAAGCAGCGGGCGATGAGCGACATGGAGTCCATGATCCATCACTTCAAGCAGGTGATGGAGGGCGTCCGCGGCCGCCGGTCGGCGAGGTCTACGTGCCGGTGGAGAACCCCAAGGGCGAGCTGGGCACCTACCTCGTCTCCGACGGCATCGGCCAAGCCGGTGCGGTGGCGCATCCGGCCGCCGTCCTTCCTCAACCTCGCGGCGCTCCCCAAGATGGCCGAGGGCCACCTGCTGTCGCGACCTGATCGCCATCAACGCGAGCGTCGACATCGTGATGGGGGAGATCGACCGGTGAGCCGGCGCAGGCGCACGGACGGCACGGACGCGCAGACGCACGGCACGGCGGCGGCCGAGCTGCCGCCGGTCTTCGTGGGCGAGGGGCGCAAGCAGCTCGACGCCCTGCTCGCGCAGCTACCCGGCCAAGGCCGGCGGCGCTGCTGCCGGCCCTGTGGATGGTGCAGGAGGCGCACGGCTGGATCTCGCCGGCGGGCATGGCGGAGGTCGCCGACGTCCTCGAGCTCACGCCCGCCTACGTGAAGGGCGTGGTGACGTTCTACACCATGTACCACCAGCATCCGGTCGGGAAGTACTTCGTCCAGGTGTGCACGACGTCGCCCTGCAACGTGTGCGGCGCCGAGGGGGTGGTGCGAGGCGTTCCTCAAGGCAGACCGGCGCGAAGGCGCTCGGGCGCGACCAGCCCGGACGGCCGGTGGACCGTCGATCGAGGTGGAATGCCTCGGCGCCTGCGGTTTCGCGACGCCCGTGATGATCAACGACGACTTCGTCGAGAGCGTGACCGCCGCGTCGGTGCCCGCCCTCGTCGCCCGCGTACCGGTAGGCGCCATGGGCTATCCGCATCACGCGCATCCCCGCGAAACGCCGGTCCTGAGCGAGCACTTCGGCGACGCCGAGGCCCGCAGCTACGACGGCTGGGTGAAGCGCGGCGGGTACACGGCGCTCGAGAAGGCGCTGGGCATGCCGCGCGAGCAGCTGATCGAGGAGGTCAAGGCGTCGGGCCTGCGGGGCCGGGGCGGCGCCGGCTTCCCGGCCGGGCGTCAAGTGGAGCTTCATGCCCAAGCAGAAGACCAAGCCGCACTACCTCTGCTGCAACGCCGACGAGTCGGAGCCCGGCACGTTCAAGGACCGCGAGATCATGCGGTGGACCCCGCACGCGCTCATCGAGGGGTGCGCCATCGCCGCCTACGCGATCCAGGCCGAGACAGCCTTCATCTACATCCGCGGCGAGTTCACGGAGCCGATCGCGGTGATGCAGACGGCGCTCGATGAGGCCTACGCCAGGGGCGTGCTGGGCGCCAACGCGATGGGCAAGGGGCACCGCGATCGACGTCATGTCCACCGCGGCGCCGGCGCCTACATCTGCGGCGAAGAGACGGCGCTGATGAACTCGCATCGAGGGCAAGCGCGGCAACCCGCGCATCAAGCCGCCGTTCCCCGCCGCGTCGGGCGTCTTCGGCCAGCCCACGACGATCAACAACGTCGAGACGCTCGTCCAGCGGTGCCGCACATCGTCAACCGCGGCGCGGCGTGGTACAAGGGCCTGTGCCTGTCGAATCCCGAAGAGCACGGGCACCAAGCTGTTCTCGGTCTGCGGCACCGTCGCGAAGCCCGGCAACTACGAAGTCGACGATGGGCTTCCCGCTCAAGGAGCTGCTGTTCGACCTCTGCGGGCGGCATGCTGCCGGGCCGCACGCTCAAGGCCGTGATCCCGGGCGGCTCCTCGGTGCCGATCCTCACCGCGGCCGAGGCCGAGGACACGCTGCTCGACTACGAGGGATGCGTGGCCAAGGGCACGATGCTCGGCTCGGGCGGCATGATCGTCCTCGACGACTCGGTGGACATGGTCTACCAGGTCATGCGCCTCGCGCAGTTCTACGCCCACGAGTCGTGCGCGCAGTGCACCCAGTGCCGCGAGGGCACGGCCTGGACGGTGAAGATCCTGCAGCGCATGCTGGGCGGGCAGGGCAAGAAGGAGGACCTCGACCTGCTGCTCGACCTGTCGGAGCAGCATGACCGGCAAGACCATCTGCGTGCTGTCCGATTCGTGCGCCGCGCCGGTCGTGAGCGCGATCAAGAAGTTCCGGCCCGAGTTCGAGAAGTACCTGCGGCAACGGCAGGGCGAAGCGCGCATGAGCGACCTCGTCAAGCTCACGATCGAGGGCCGTGAGGTCGAGGTGCCCGCGGGCACGTCGGTGCTCGAGGCCGCCAAGCCGGCCGGCGTCCTGATCCCGCACTACTGCTACCACCCGGGCCTGCCGGTGGCCGGCTCGTGCCGGATGTGCCTGGTGGACGTCGAGAAGAGCCCCAAGCCCGTCGCCCTCGTGCGCCACGCCGGTCGCGCGACGGGCATGGTGGTCCACGTCTCGAGCGAGCAGGCCAAGGCGGCGCGCCAGGGCGTGCTCGAGTTCCTGCTCATCAACCACCCGCTCGACTGCCCGATCTGCGACCAAGTCGGGCGAGTGCGAGCTGCAGGACTACGCGTACCAGGAGGGCCGGGCGTCGGGCCGCTACGCCGACTACGCCAAGCGCTACAACCCGGTCGAGGATTTCGGGCCCGACATCCTGTACGTGCCCAACCGCTGCATCCTGTGCACGCGCTGCGTGCGGTTCATGGAGGACGTGGCGCAGGAGCCGGTGCTCAACGTCGAGGAGCGCGGCGACCGCGCCCTCATCGGCATGTTCGAGGGCAAGGCGCTCGACCACCCGTGGGCGGGCAACGTGGTCGACCTCTGCCCGGTGGGCTCGCTCCTCTCCAAGGACTTCCTCAACAAGGCCCGGGTCGTGGGACTTCGACCGGACCTCGTCCGTCTGCCCCGGCTGCACGCAGGGCTGCAACACCGATGCTCGAGACGCGCGACAACATGGTCGTGCGGGTGCGGCCCCGGCCGAACCACGGCCGTGAACCGCTGGTGCATGTGCGACGAGGGCCGCCTCAACTACGCCTGGCTCAACCGGGGCGACCGCATCGAGGCGCCGCTGGTGCGCCAGGGCGATCGGCTCGTGCCGGTGGACTGGGAGCAGGCGCTGGAGCGGGCGGCCGGCTCGCGGGCGCCACCGCCGAGCCGTGGGTGGCGCTGGTGTCGCCGGCGCCTCCTGCGAGGCGCTCGAGGCGGCTCGCCCGCCTGCTGGAGCCGAAGCGCGGCGGCGGCGCCTTCCGCGTGCGCGAGGGCCCGGAGGCAGCCGCTGCCGGCGTCCCCGACCTCGCGCTGCGCACGGAGCGCGCGCCCAACGTGCACGGCGCCGTCGCGGCCGGGTTCGCGCGCGACTGGGACGCGGCCGTCCTGCGCGCCAAGGCCGCCGGCATCGTGCTCGTCCTGGACGACGACCTCGAGGGCGTGGCCGCGCCGGTCACCGCTGGTCGGCTGATCGTACGTGGGGACGGTGCTGCCGGACGGGCGCGCGCGCCGCCGCGGTGGTGCTGCCGTGCGCCAACATGGCGGAGGAGGAAGGCACCTTCCAGAACCTGCGCGGGCCGCGCCAGCGTTACGGCCAGGCCAAGGCCGCCCCCGGCATGGCGCGCCCGGCGCGCGTGGATCCTGGAAGCGCTGCGCGCCGCGCTGGTCGCCCGGGTGGCGGAGCCGCGCATGAGCCCGCTGAGCGGTGCGCCCCTAGTCGTGTGGATCTCGGTGGTCAAGATCCTGGTCGTGTTCGGCGGCCTCCTCTCCCTGATCGCCTTCTGGACCTGGGTGGAGCGCCGGCGGCGCGGGCATGGATCCAGGACCGGCTGGGGCCCAACCGCGTCGGCCCGGAAGGGCTCTTCCAGCCGGCGGCGGACGGGCTCAAGAACTTCCTGAAGGAAGAGACCCTGCCGGCCGTTCTGCCGACCGCTTCCTGTTCATGCTCGCGCCGGTGATGGCCTTCATGCCGGCCCTGCTCACGTTCGCGGTGATGCCCTTCGCCTCGCCGCTGCCCACGCCCTGGGGGCTGATGAACAGCGCCGTCGCCGACCTGCCGGTCGGGTTCCTCTACATCCTGGCCATCGGCTCGCTCGGCGTGTACGGCGTCGTGCTGGCGGGCTGGTCGATCGAACAACAAGTACTCGCTGCTGGGCGGCCTGCGGGGCTCGAGCGCCAGATGATCTCGTACGAGATCGCCATGGGGATGTCGGCGGTCGCGGTGCTGCTGCTCGCCGGCAACGTCACGCTGAACGACGATCGTGGCCCGGCAGCAGCAGAGCCTGTGGTACGTGCTGCCGCTGTTCGTCGCGTTCTTCACCTTCTTCATCGCCAGCTTCGCCGAGACCAACCGGCTGCCGTTCGACCTGCCGGAGGCGGAGGCCGAGCTGATCGCCGGCTATCACACCGAGTACTGCGCGATGAAGTTCTCGATGTTCTACATCGCCGAGTACTCGAACATGGTGACGGCGTCGCGCGCTGATGGTGACGCTGTTCTTCGGCGGCTGGGACATCCCCTTCACGGCATGGGACAACACGCCGCCGTGGACGGTGCTCAAGTTCGCTCGCCACGCTCGGCGCGTTCTGGGCGAAGGTGGTGCTGTTCCTGCTCATCTACATGTGGGTGCGCTGGACGCTCCCGCGGTTCCGCTTCGACCAGCTGATGGCCTCGGCTGGAAGGTCCTGCTGCCGGTGGCGCTGGCGTACGTGATGGTCGTGGCCGTCCTGGTGCTGGGCCCTCGAGTCCGCCGGCGTCCCGTTCGGCATCCGCTACGCGCTGTCGCTCACCGGGGTGAGCCTGGTGCTCGGTCGCCGTGCTGCTGTGGGGCCTCGACCGCAACCGGGTCATCGGCGGGTCGGCGTCGCGCCAGCGGACGCGGTGGCGCGCCGACGCGACGCGCGAGACGGGGACGCGGCCTGATGGCCATCACGGTCAAGGCCCTCGCGCGGCCCGAGTCCGAGAGCTCGTACGTGCGGGCCACCCTCAAGGGCATGGCGCTCACGTTCAAGCACCTGTTCGCCACAGAAGTGGACGATGCAGTACCCGGAGCAGACGAGCACGGCGGATGGACGCTCTCCAAGCGGTGGCGCGGCACGCACCGCATGGCGTGGACGAGACCGGCAAGGCGAAGTGCGTGGCCTGCGGCCTGTGCCCGCAGGTGTGCCCGGCGAACTGCATCAAGCTCGTGCCGGGCGAGGACGAGAAGGGCAACCGCTATCCGCTGGTCTACGAGATCGACGAGTTCCGCTGCGTGTTCTGCGGCTACTGCCAGGAGGTCTGCCCGGAGGAGGCGATCCACGTCGGCGTGCCACTACGAGAACGCGGAGTACAGCCGCGACGGCTTCGTGTACGACCTCGAGCGGCTCATGGCGCAGACGCATCCGGTCTCGACGCTGTGGGATCCCGGCCGACCCGAAGGGGGAGTGATGCCGTGACCGCTCATCGCTCTTCTGGGTCATTCGCCGGGCGATCGCCATCGCGTCGGCCTTCCTGTGCGTGACGCGCCGGAGCCCGGTGGCGAGCGCGCTGTGGCTGGTGATGACGCTGTTCTGCCTGGCGGCGCTCTACGTGCTGCTCGACGCCGCAGTTCATCGCCGTCATCGCAGGTGCTGGTCTACGCCGGCGCGATCATGGTGGTGTTCCTGTTCGTCATCATGCTGCTCAACCTCGGGCACAGCCGGGACGCCGACATGACGGGCCCGTGGGGCCGGGCTGGTGGCGGGCGTCGCGGGACTGGTCCTGGTCGCCGAGCTCGATCGCGCTGCGGCTCGTCGGCCCGCCCGGCGACCTGACGCTCCCGGCGGGCACGCTGGCCGGGATGGTGGCGGCACGCGCGGCGCCGTGCGCGCCGTGGCGCAGCCCGCTGTTCCAGGGTACCTCCTGCCGTTCGAGATCACGTGCATGCTGCTGCTGGCGGCCATCGTCGGCGCCGTCGTGCTCGCGCAAGCGGAGGCTGTAGCGTGCTGCTCGGCCCGTCCCTCGCCGTGTCGGCGGTCCTGTTCTCGCTCGGCGTGGTCGGCGTGCTGCTCCGCCGCAACGCGATCGTGATCTTCATGTGCGTCGAGCTGATGCTCAACGCCGTGAACCTCACGTTCGTCGCGCTGTCGCAGCAGCTCGGGCTCGCCGGGCAGGTGTTCGTGTTCTTCGTCATGACCGTGGCCGCCGCCGAGGCGGCGGTCGGCCTGGCGATCATCATCGCGGTCTTCCGGCACCGGGACACGCGTGAACCTCCAGAACATCAACCTGCTGCAGGGCTATGACGACCGCCGTCCCGGGCGCGTCGCCGGCCGACGTGGATCTGCGCTCCGTGTCCTGCTCCCGTTCGCCGGGCTTCGCTGGTCGAACGCGGGCGCTGGCGCCTTCCGTCGCGGCCGCAGCGCGCAAGCGGCGCCGGTCGACGCGTGGTCGGGCGTCGGCAGCACGTGCGCCGCCGCCGTTCGTGGCTCGGGGTGGCGGTCGTTCCTCGGCGGTGCTCTCGCGGGCGCACCGCCGCCGACGCCGTGACGTGCGCACCCTGCTGGTACCGCTGGATCCCGGTCGGCGACCTCCAGGTCGACGCCGCGCTTCCAGCTCGACCAGCTCTCGGTGGTGATGATGCTGGTCGTCACCGGGCGTCGGCTCGCTGATCCACGTCTTCAGCGTCGGCTACATGCAGCGACGACCCGGGCTACGCGCGCTACTTCGCGTACCTGAACCTGTTCGTGTTCTTCATGCTCGTGCTGGTGCTCGGGCGCCAACTACCCGGTGATGTTCGTCGGCTGGGAGGGCGTGGGGCTCTGCTCGTACCTGCTGATCGGGTTCTGGTTCGAGCGAGAAGGCCAACGCCGACGCCGGGAAGAAGGCGTTCATCGTCAACCGCATCGGCGACTTCGGCTTCCTGGTCGCGATGTTCCTCCTCTTCGCGCACGCTGGGCTCGCTCGACTTCCGCGAGGTGTTCGCCCGGGCGCCGCACGAGCCTGGTCGGCCGGCGGCGGCACGGTCACGGCCATCGCGCTCGTTCCTGTTCCTCGGGCTGCACGGGCAAGAGCGCCCAGATCCCGCTCTACGTGTGGCTGCCCGACGCGATGGCGGGTCCCGACGCCGGTCTCGGCGCTCATCCACGCCGCCACGATGGTCACGGCGGGCGTGTACCTCGTCGCGCGCAGCACTTCCTGTTCGCCGATCTCGCCGGTGGCCTGCGCGGTGGTGGCCGGCGTCGGCGCGCTCACGGCGCTGTTCGCGGCGACCATCGGGCTCAAGCAGTGGGACATCAAGAAGGTCCTCGCCTATTCAGCACCGTCTCGCAGCTCGGCTACATGTTCCTCGGCGTCGGGCGCGGGCGCCTACGCCGCCGGCGTCTTCCACCTCGTCACGCACGCCTTCTTCAAGGCGCTGCTGTTCCTCGGCGCCGGCAGCGTGATCCACGCGATGCACGCGCGCCTACCACGCACACGCACAGCCACGACGACGCGCAGGACATGCGCAACATGGGCGGCCTGCGGCCTACCTGCCGTGGACGTCGCGGGCTCATGTGGATCGCCACGCTCGCCATCGCCGGCATCCCGCCGCTCGCGGGCTTCTTCTCGAAGGACGAGATCCTCGGCGCCGCGTTCGCCGCGCGGCGACGTGCCGACCCGCTTCTGGCTACCGTGCGTCTGGGTGTTCGGGACTCGTGGCGGCGCTCCTCACCGCGTTCTACATGACGCGGCTGATGCTCTACACGTTCCACGGCCCGAACCGCACGGGCGAACGGCGCCGCGCCGCACCTGCACGAGGCGCCCGTGGGTGATGACCGGGCCGCTGGTCGTGCTCGGCGTGCTCACCGCTGCTGGGCGGCGTGCTCAACCTGCCGCACGCTCGATGCCGCTGCCAGCGCTGCGCTCGAGCCCGCTGACCGAGCGTAGCGCGGCGCTGCTCCCGCGCGCTGGCGCCCTCGACCGGCACGCGAGCTCCGCGCTGATGACGCTGGCCGCCTCTGATCGGCGGCCGGCGGCCATCTGGCTCGGCGTACCCGGGTCCTCAAGCCGAGGCGCTGCTCGCCGCCCGAGCGCGCATCCGCGGCCGAGACCGGCTTCGCCAGGCTGCTCGCGCGACAAGTACTACGTGGACGAGATCTACGGCGCGGTGATCGTGCGGCCGCTGGTGCGGTTCTCGCGCGTGGTGCTGTGGAAGGGGCTGGACGCCGGCGTGATCGACGACGGCTGGGCGTCAACGGCTCCGCCGCGGTGGCGCGCGGCCTGGGATGGCTCGGCAGCCGCCTGCAGTCGGGCCAGCTCGGCACCTACGTGGTCTTCTTCGTCATCGGGGCGTCGCTCGTGCTCGGCGGCGCTGCTCCGCTAGGTCACCGTGAACGAGTTCCTCGTCCACATCCACTACACGCGCTGGGCGCTCAGCGCCCTGCTCCTGATTCCACTGGCCGGCGCGCTGGTGCTGTGGGCGGTGCCGGCGGCCGCGGCCAAGCGGGTCGCGTTCGCCGTCGCCGCTCGCTCGAGTTCGTCGTGTCGCTCGGCCTGTGGTGGGCCTTCGATCCCGCCGGGCCGGCGGTGCAGGTCGGCGGGTCGACGTCCCGTGGATCCCGGCCTGGGGCATCGATTACCGCGTGGGCATCGACGGCATCTCGCTGTTCATGGTCCTGCTCACGACCTTCCTGATGCCGCTGGCCGTGCTCGGCAGCTGGGCGGGCATCACGCGACGCGAGCACGAGCTACTACGCGCTGCTGCTGGTGCTGACCACCGGCATGCTCGGCGTGTTCGTGGCGCTCGACCTGTTCCTGTTCTACGTGTTCTGGGAAGTGATGCTGATCCCGATGTACTTCATCATCGGCGTGTGGGGCGGCGAACGGCGGCTCTACGCCAGCATCAAGTTCTTCATCTACACGATGCTCGGCTCGCTGCTGATGCTGGTCGCGATCCTCGTGCTCTACTTCAACGCGGGCCGCGCGCGCCGGCGCGACCGTATTCCTTCGACTACGACGCACATCCTGCGCAGTACGCGACGCTGCCGCCGCACGACCCAGTTCTGGCTGTTCGGCGCCTTCTCCCTGGCGTTCGCCATCAAGGTGCCGATGTTCCCGTTCCACACCTGGCTGCCCGACGCGCACGTCGAGGCGCCCACGGCGGGCTCGGTGATCCTGGCCGGCATCCTGCTCAAGATGGGCACCTACGGCTTCCTGCGGTTCGCGCTGCCGCTGTTCCCGGACGTGGCGATGAACCGCACGGTGCGCGCCGTCGTCGTCGACGCTGGCGGTGGTGGGCATCATCTACGGCGCGCTGGTCGCGATGGTGCAGCCCGACTTCAAGAAGCTCGTCGCCTACTCGTCGGTGAGCCACCTGGGCTTCGTGGTGCTCGGCATCTGGGCCATGACGGTGCAGAGCGTGCAGGGCGCGCTGATGGTCATGATCAACCACGGCATCTCGACCGGCGCGCTGTTCTTCCTGGTCGGCATGATCTACGAGCGCCGCCACACGCCGCCTGATCGCGGACTTCGGCGGCATCGCCCGCGTGGTGCCGATGTTCGCGGCCGTCCTGACGCTGGTCGCCTGTCGTCGCATCGGCGCTGCCGGGCACCAACGGGTTCGTGGGCGAGTTCCTGGTCCTGCTCGGCACCTTCCGCACCCATCCCGTGGCCGCGGGCATCGCCGCCACCGGCGTCATCTTCGCCGCGGCGTACCTGCTGTGGGCGCTGCAGCGGGTGATCTACTACAAGCTCGACAAGCCGGAGAACCAGGCGCTCACCGATCTCACCGGCCGCGAGTGGGGCGTCCTGGTGCCGCTCTCGCGGTCATCCTGTGGCTCGGCCTGTCTCCGGGCCCGGTGCTGCGGCGGATGGAGCCGTCGGCGCGCCACTTCATCGAGGCGGTGCAGGGCCGTGTGGCGCCCGCGGAGGCGCAGGGCACGCCGGCGTCGCCGGACGCGAGTCCTCCGGCGCGGTGGCCGACGCGAGGCTGCCGTGATGCCCCTCGACCTCGACCGCGGCTGGGACCTCCTGCGGGCGGCTCTCCCGAGACCGTGCTCGCGTTGTGGGCCATGCTGCTGCTGCTCGACGCCGCCTGGCACCACAAGGAGCCGGGGGCGCAGCGCCGCACGGGCCTGCTCGCCCTGGTGGGCATCGCGCTCGCCGCGGCGGCGACCGTGCTGGCTGTGGGCGTCGGGCGCACGGGTCGCCGGCATCTCCACCAGCCTGGCGGTGGACCCGTTCCGCTTCGCCGTGGACCTGATCGTGCTGCTGGCCGCGGCGCTGGCCGTGCTGTTCTCCGTGGACTACCTCGAGCGCGAGGCGATCCGCGATCCCCGAGTACCACGTGCTGGTCCTGTTCGCCGCCGTGGGCATGATGCTGCTGGCGGCGGGCGAGGACCTGTTCGTGCTGTTCCTCGGCCTGGAGCTGATGTCGGTGTCGGTGTACGTGCTCTCGGGGATCGACCGGCGCAGCAAGGTGGGCGGGGAGGCGGCGCTCAAGTACTTCCTGCTCGGGGCGTTCGCGTCGGCGTTCCTCCTCTACGGCATCGCGCTGCTCTACGGCGCCACCGGCTCGACCCGGCTCCCGATGATCGCCGCGCAGATCCAGCCGCTGTCGCTGACCCATCACCCGATGCTGCTCGCCGGCCTGGCGCTGCTGCTGATCGGCTTCGGCTTCAAGGTGGCCGCGGTGCCCGTTCCACATGTGGACGCCCGACGTGTACGACGGCGCGCCCACGCCCGTGACCGGCTTCATGGCCGCCGCGGTCAAGGCCGCCGCGTTCGCGGCGCTGTTCCGCGTGCTGCTGGAGGCGTTCGGCAGCTTCGGCATGCACCAGGTGTGGGAGCAGGTGATCTGGTGGCTGGCCGCGCTCACGATGATCGTGGGCAACCTGGTGGCCCTGGTCCAGCGGTCGGTCAAGCGCATGCTGGCGTACTCGAGCATCGCCCACGCCGGCTACCTGCTGACGGCGCTGGTCGCGGGCACGACCGCCGGCGCGGCCGCGTTCCTCTTCTACCTGCTGTTCTACACGCTGATGACGGTGGGCGCGTTCGCCATCCTCGCCCTGATGGGCCGCGGCGGCGAGCGCGACGTCCTCGTGGACGACCTCGCCGGGCTCGCCGAGTCGCGCCCCGCGCTCGCGCTCGGCCTGACGGTCTGCATGCTGTCGCTGCTCGGCTTCCCCGGCACGGCCGGCTTCATCGGCAAGTGGTACATCCTCGTCTCGGCCACCGGCGGCGGCTACGGCGTCGCTGGCCGCGATCCTGGTGCTGACCAGCGTGGTGTCGGCGGGGTACTATCTCCCCGTCGTGATGGCCATGTACATGAAGCCCCGCACCCACGACCAGGCCCACGCCGGGGTGCTGGTGCCGCGACTCACCGGGTTCACGCTGGCGGTGATGGTGGCGGCGCTGGTGATCTTCGGCCTGTGGCCCGAACCGGGTCCTCGACGCGGCGCGCGCGGGCTCCCACGCCTTCCTGCCCGCGAACGTCACCACGATCTCCGCCCCGGTACCGGTCGCCAACTAGCGAGGCGGGCGCGCGAGCCCGAGCCGCCACACGATGCGCATCGATCCCGTCATCTTCCGGCAATACGACATCCGGGGCACCGTCGGCGTGGACCTGACGACGGACGCCGCGCGGCTGGTGGGCGCGGCGATGGGCGCGGAGGCCCGGGAGCGGCTCGGGCGGCCCGCCACGCTGGCGGTCGGGCGCGACAACCGGCCCTCCGGCGAATCGCTGCTGGGCGCCCTGGTCGAGGGCCTCACCTCCGCGGGCACGCAGGTGCTCGACCGTGGGCCTGGTGCCGACCCCGGCCCTCTACTTCGCCATCCACCACCTCTCGGCCGACGGCGGCGTACAGGTCACCGGCTCGCACAATCCGCCGGAGATGAACGGCTTCAAGATGGTCCTGGGCGGCCTGCCGTTCGCGGGGGACGACATCCAGGGCCTGCGCGCGCGCATCGAGGCGGGCCGCTTCGCGGCGGGGAAGGGCGGCGCCACCGCGCACGACGTGCGGGACGCCTACGGCGACGAGATCGTCTCCCGGATCGGCAAGCTCGCGCGCCCGCTCACCGTGGTGGTGGACTGCGGCAACGGCGTGCCGGGCCTCACCTATCCCGGCGTGCTCGAGGCCCTCGGCGCCAGGGTGGACCGGCTGTACTGCGAGTCGGACGGCACGCTTTCCCAACCACCATCCCGATCCGACGGTCCTGGCCAACCTCGTGGATCTCCAGGCGCGCGTGAAGGCCGTCAAGGCCGACCTCGGCATCGCCTTCGACGGCGACGGCGACCGCATCGGCGCGGTGGACGAGGGCGGCGTGGTGCTGTTCGGCGACCAGATCCTGGCGCTGCTCGGCACGCGACCTGGTGCGGCGCCTGGGCAAGGGCCGCGAGGTGATCTTCGACGTCAAGTGCTCCGACGCGCTCGTCGAGACGCTGGAGCGGGTGGGCGCCAAGCCGACCATGTGGATGACCGGCCACTCGTTCATCAAGCGGAAGATGAAGGAGAGCGGCGCCGTGCTGGCCGGCGAGATGAGCGGGCACATGTTCTTCGGGCCGCCCGACTACCTGGGCTTCGACGACGCGCTGTACGCGGCGGCGCGGCTGCTGCAAGATCGTGGCGGGCCAGCCGCAGCCGCTCTCCGCGCTGCGCGGCGCGCTGCCGCAGTACGTGTCCACCCCCGAGATCCGGGTGGATTGCCCCGAGCGAGCGGAAGACCGCCGTCGTGGCGGCCGCGGCGAAGCACTTCGCCGAGCGCTACACGACCGTCACGCATCGACGGCGTGCGCTGGCGCACGGCCGACGGCTGGGGCCTCATCCGCGCGTCCAACACCCAGCCCCTCCTGGTGCTCCGGTTCGAGGCCAGGAGCGCCGCGGGCCTGGAGACCATCCGCCGAGAGGCGGAGCAGGTGCTGCGCGCCCAGGGGGTCGGCGGGCTGGCATGAGCCGGCGTCGCGTCGCGCTGTACGCCGTCGCCGCCGTCTTCGTCGTGCTGTTCGGGGGCCGCTGGACGGCGATCCGGTACACCGAGGCCTCGTGGTACGCCGACCTCGGCTTCTCCGCGCTCTACTGGTCGCGCCTGGTGCACGACCTGCTGTGGCAGCTGGCCGTCGCGGCCACGGCCACGCTGTGGTACGCGGCCCAGACGTTCGCCGTGTACCGCTCCATCGGCGCGGTGCACCTGCCGCGCCGGGTCGGCAACCTCGAGATCGCCGAGGCGGTGCCCCGGCGGGTGCTGCGCTGGATCGCCGGCCTGCTGGCGCTGGTGCTCGGCCTCGTCACCGCCGCGACGTTCACCGACGTTCCCGCCCTGGTCGCCCTGTACCGCTCCGCCGTGCCGCTCAACCTGCAGGAACCCGTGCTCGGGCACGACGCCGTCTTCTACGTCGCGCGCCTGCCGCTGCTCGAGACCGCTCACCTCGCCGCCCTGCTGCTGGTGCTGTTCGGCGGCGTTCGTCGCGACGGCCCTCTACGCCATGACCGGCAGCATCACGCGTGGCCGAGCGGCGGCTCAGGATGACGCCGCACGCGCGGACCCACCTGGTGCTGCTCGCCGCGCTGCTGGCGCTGGTCGTGGCTTGGGGGTTCCAGCTCGACGCGTTCGCGCTCGTGGGCGGGGGCGGCAGCGCCGACGGCGCGCTCGCCGCGGCCGATCGGGCGGTGCGCATCCCGGCCGCCACGGCGCTCGCCGCGCTCGCGCTGGTGGTGGCGGCGGGCACCGTCGCCACCTTGCGGCTCAGCCGCCACGGCCTGCTGCTGGCGATGTGGGTGACGCTCGCCGTCGGCGCGCTGGTGGGGCGCTACGTGGCGCCCTACCTGTCGGACGCGTGGCGGGGCAAGCCGGACCTCGCGGCCCAGCTCGCGCTGGCGCAGTACGCCGACCGCTATTCCCGGGCCGGCCTCGGCGTGCTCGACAACGTGCGGCAGGAGCAGCCGCCGGTCGCGCGCGGCGCTGCCGGCGGAAAGCCTCGAGGCGGTGCGGCGCGCGCTCGACGGTCTCTCGCCCTGGGATGCGGAGCCCGGGCTGCTCGACGCGGCCCTGAACGCGGCGCTGGCCGACAGCAGCCGCCCGCGCGCCTGGAGCACCACCCTCGACGCCTATCCCGGCGCCGGAGGCGCGCCGGCCTTCGTGGCGCTCGCCGTCCCGGAGACCGACGTGCTCGCGTTGCGGCGGGCGGCCCGTCCCGCCGGCTGGACGGCGCTGCACCGCGGACCGCTCGCCTGGGCCGGCGACCCGGTGGCCGTGGCGGCGGGCGCCGCGGGCGACGGCTCGCTGCGCTTCTTCGGCGCGCTGGATCCGGCGTCGGGGACGAGCGCCGTGCCGCAGCCCTTCGCGCGGGCCGACGGCCGCATCCGCTTCCTGGCCCACGGCGCCGAGCTCGCCGTCGTCGGTCCCGACGAGCCGGCGCCGGCCGCCGGGCCGTCGGGCCTCAGGCTGGGCGGCCTGCCGCGCCGGCTGCTGCTCGCGTGGACCCTGCAGGCGCCGCCGCTCCTCGACCGCCGCACCAGCGTGTCCGACCGCCTGATCATCTGGCGCGACGTGCCCGACCGGCTGCAGCGCCTCTTTCCGTTCGCGACGTTCGGGGCGCCCCGGGCCGTGCTCGCGGGCGGGCGGCTGCTGTGGATGGCCGACGGCTTCCTGGCTTCGGCGCGCTTCCCCCTGGCCGACCACGTCAGCTGGAACGGCGACGACGTGAATTTCCTGTGCGCCGCGTACGTGGCGACGGTGGACGCCGTCAGCGGGGCCACGCGGCTCTTTCTCCGGCCGCCCGACCTCAAGTTCGCGGCGCGGCTCGCCGCCGGCATGGGCGCCGTGGCGCTGCCGAGCGACAGCCTCGGCCCCGACCTGCGCCGCCACCTCGGCTACCCGGAGGAGCTGTTCCTCGCCCAGGCCGAGATGCTGGCGCGGCATCGCGGCGATACCGGCACCGCGGCGCGGCCGTGGGCGGTGGCCATGACGGGTGGCGCGGCCGCCGCCGGTCGGCGAGCCTCCCGCGCCGCACGCCACGCTCGCCCTGCTCGCCGCTCGGCGCCGAACCGCCGCAGCTGTGGCGGCTGCTCCCCCTGGCCGACGCGGCGGGGAACGCGCTGGTCGGCATCGTCGCGGGCACGACCCGACCCGACGGCCAGCTGTCGCTGCGGCTGCTGCGGTATCCCGCGGGCGCCTATCCGACGCTCGCCGCCGCCGACAGCCGCATGGCGCGGCTCGCCGGCGGCCGTGGGCGCGGTGGCGGAGGCCGCGGGACCGGCGGGCAACGTGCATCGGGGCGACCTCGCGGCCATTCCCGTCGCGGGCACGCTGGCGTACGCCCAGTTCCTCTACGCCACCGCGAACCGCCAGGACGTGCCGCTGATGCCGCGCGGAATCGCCGTGCTCGCCGCGGGGCATCTCGGCGTCGGCGCCGACCCGGAGAGCGCCGTGCGCGCCCTCGGCGCGGCGCACGAGTCGGCCGCCACCGAGTCGGTCACGTCGGCCTCGCTCGCCCAGGCCCGCGCGGCGTTCCTCGCGCTCGATTCCGCCGTGCATCGGGGCGACTGGGTGCAGTTCGGTCGCGCCTACGAGACGCTGCGCCGCGCGCTGGGCACCGGCGGCGGCGCGCCGCGCCGGCCTTGAAGACCGCGCCCGCCGCGCCTAGCTTCGGCGACCTGCCGGAGGAGTCGTGAAGGATCAGACCATCGTGGTCGCGCTGGGAGGCAACGCGCTCGCCCGCGCGGGCGAGCGGGCCACCATCGCGAACCAGTTCCGGCACACCCGCGAGAGCCTGGCGCCCATCGTGGACCTGGCGCGCGAGGGATGGCGGATCGCGCATCGTGCACGGCAACGGCCCGCAGGTCGGCGACTCGCTGGCCCGCAACGAGATCGCCGCCGGCGAGATCGAGCCGCTGCCCCTCGGCGTGCTGGTGGCCGAGACCGCGGGCTGGATCGGCTACATGATCCAGCAGTCGCTCCAGAACGCGCTGGAGCGGGCCAAGGTCGCGCGCGACGTGATCACGGTGATCTGCCAGACCGAGGTCGCGCCCGACGATCCCATGCTGCGCGTCGCCCACCAAGGCCATCGGGCACGAGCTGTCGGACGCGCGGCGCGCCACCCTGGAGCGGCACGGCGTGGCGGTCGGGCAGGACGGCGCGGGCCGGCTGGCGGCGCGTGACCGCCAGCCCGATCCCGCATCGATCTCGTGGAGGCCCCGATCGTCCGGCGCCTGGTCGAGGCCGGCACCATCGTCATCGCCGCCGGCGGCGGCGGGCCGCCGGTCTACCGCGATCCGTCCTCAGGCTCGAGGGCGTGGACGCGGTGGTGGACAAGGATCGAGCCGCCGCCATCCTGGCGCGGGAGCTGAACGCGGCGCTGCTGCTGATCCTCACCGACGTGCCCGCCGTCTACCGCGACTACGGCACGGACCGTGCAGCGCCCATCGCACGCTCTGACGGCCGCCCAGGCGCGAATCCCTACTCGACGCCGGGGCAATGCGGTCAGGGCAGCATGCGTCCCAAGGTCGAGGCGGCGATCGCGTTCGCCAGCGACCGGCGGCCGCGCGATCATCGCGGAGTTGAGTCGAGGGATCGCGCCGCCATTCGCGGCGACAACGGGAACATCCATCGTGGCAGAGGAGCCGATGAACATACACGAGTATCAGGCGCGGGAACTGCTGCGCGCAGGCCGGGCATCGCCGTCCCGCCGGGCGTGGTCGCGACGACCCCCGCCGAGGCGAAGCGGGCGATGGAACGCCTCGGCGTTCCGACGGTCGTCGTCAAGGCGCAGGTGCACGCGGGCGGGCGCGGCAAGGCCGGCGGCGTGAAGCTCGCCGACGACGCCCGAGCAGGCCGAGCGCCATCGCCGCCGCAGATCCTGGGCATGAAGATCAAGGGACTCACCGTCACCAAGGTGCTGGTCGTGCCCGCGACCGAGACATCGCCAGCGAGGCGTACGTCGGCGTCATCGTCGACCGCGCTCGAGCCGCTCGCCGGTGTTCATGGTGAGCCCGGCCGGCGGCATCGACATCGAGGAAGTGGCCGCCAAGACGCCGGAGAAGATCTTCAAGACCACGCGTGGACGCCCGCTACGGGCTGCTGCCGCACCAGGCGATGGCGCTGGCGCTTCCGCCTCTACGCCGACCTCGCGCAGGCCGCGCCAGGCCGCCGACATCCTGCAGAAGCTGTACCGCGCGTTCGTGGACGCGGGCGCGTCGCTGGCGGAGATCAACCCGCTGGTCGTGACGCCCAAGGGCGAGGTCGTGGCGCTCGACGCCAAGATCGTCGTCGACGACAACGAGCTCGAGCGGCAAGCCCGCCATCGAGGCCCTGCGCGACGACAGCGGCCGAGGACGCCGAAGCGAAGTCATGGCCCGCGACGCCAACCTCACCTACATCAAGCTCGACGGGAACGTCGGCTGCTGCGTGAACGGCGCCGGCCTCGCGATGGCGACGATGGACCTGGTGAAGTACTACGGCGGCGAGCCCGCGAACTTCCTCGACATCGGCGGCTCGTCCAACCCCGACAAGGTCGTGACGGCGCTCAAGATCATCACCGCCGACCCGAGCGTGAAGGCGATCCTGTTCAACATCTTCGGCGGCATCACCCGCTGCGACGACGTGGCCAACGGCATCGTGGCCGCGACCAAGCAGTTCAAGGTGGACCGTGCCGCTCGTGATCCGCCTGACCGGCACCAACGAGAAGGAAGCGGTGAAGATCCTCGAGGGCGTCGGCATGCGCGCCCTCACCGACATGGACGAGGCGGTGGAGCAGGCGGTGAAGCTGGCGAAGGGAGGGGCGGCGGCGTGAGCATCTTCGTCGACAAGAGCACCCGGCTGGTCGTGCAGGGCATCACGGGCCGCGACGGCTCGTTCCACACCAAGCAGATGATGGCCTACGGCACCCCGGTCGTGGCCGGCGTGACGCCGGGCAAGGGCGGCCAGAAGTTCGAGGAGCAAGGTCCCGATCTTCAACACCGTCGCCGACGCCGTGGCGGCCACCGGCGCCAACACGTCGGTCATCTACGTGCCGGCCGCGCTTCGCGGCCGACGCCGTCTTCGAGGCCGCCGACGCCGGCGTCAAGCTGGTCGTGTGCATCACCGAGGGCGTGCCGGTGCTCGACATGACCCGCGTGTGGCCGTTCCTGCAGGAGCAGGGCGTGCGCCTGATCGGCCCCAACTGCCCGGGCCTCATCACGCCGGGCGTGGCAAGGTCGGCATCATCCCCGGCAACATCTGCGCCCCGGGCCCGGTGGGCGTCGTGTCGCGCTCCGGCACGCTGACCTACGAGGTCGTCTACCAGCTCACCCGCGCCGGCCTCGGCCAGACCACCTGCGTCGGCATCGGCGGCGACCCGATCATCGGCACCAACTTCATCGACTGCCTCGCGGCGTTCGAGGCGGACCCGGCCACCAAGGCGGTGGTGATGATCGGCGAGATCGGCGGCACCGACGAGCAGAACGCCGCCGAGTTCGTGCAAGGCAAGATGAAGAAGCCGGTGGTGGGCTTCATCGCCGGGCAGACCGCGCCGCCGGGCCGCCGCATGGGCCACGCCGGCGCCATCATCTCCGGGAGCTCCGGCACCGCGGCCGAGAAGATCGCGGCGTTCGAGAAGGCCGGCATCGCGGTGATGAAGCGGCCCGCCGACGTCGTGGCGCTGATCCGGGACGGCTCAAGGCGTCGCGCAAGCCGGCGACGTCGCGGCCCGCCAAGGCGCGCAAGCCCTGCCGACGCCGGCGAAGCGCAAGCGGTGAAGCTCGCCGAGCTCCTCGACCGGCGGCGCGGTGATCGTGCCGCTCGAAGCCGAGAGCGTGCGCGAGGCGACCACCCAGCTGGCGCGGGCCCTGGCCCGCGCCGGCGCGGTCACCGACGAGACCCGCTTGACCGAGATCCTGAAGAACGAGTGGCCGGAGGACGTGGTCATGGTCGCCGGCCGCGCGTTCCTGCCGCACTTCCGCACCGACGCGGTGGCGGGGCTCGCCCTCGGCCATCGGCGTCGCGACCCAGCCCATCTGCCGGGGCAACGATCCCAACCGCTGCGCGCGCATCGTCGTGCTCATCGTCGCGCCCACCCGGGAAGCCTCGGAGTACCTGCGCGCCATGAGCGCCGTGGCGCGCGCCCTCGCCTCCGACGAAGTGCTCGCGGGGCTGCACGCGGCCCGGACCCCGAGGACGTGCTGGCCATCGCGGCGCTCCGCGACGTGCCCGTGCCCGCCGACGTGACCGTGCGCGACCTGATGACCGCGACCGTCACGACCGTGGGCCCCGACACCACGCTCTCGCGACGCCGCCCGCGTGATGCTCGGCCGCGGCGTCCGGGCGGTGCCCGTCACCGGGGAGAACGGCGAGGTCCTCGGCCTGCTCACCGACGGCCACCTCCTCAAGCACCTGCTGCCGCAGACCGTGCAGCAGCTCTCGACCGGCCAGATGAAGGCCGTCAAGCGCCGCACCGCCCGCGGCTCGCCCGTCGCGCCCAGCGAGCAGCACGTGCGCGACGCGATGGACCGCACGGTCCTGTGCCTGGCCGAAGACCAGACCATCGCCGACGTCGCCGCGCTGATGCTCGCCAAGGACGTCGACCGCTTTCCCGTCACCCGCGACGGCGCCCTGGTCGGGTTCCTGACCCGCGGCGACATCGTCCGCAAACTCCTGGGGTACTGACGCCCATGCTCACGCTCGCCATCATCAAGCCCGACGCCGTGGCGTCGGGGAAGGCCGGGAAGGTCCTCGCCCACCTCGAGGCCGCCGGCTTCAAGGTCCGCGCGGCCCGCCTGGTCCGGCTCTCGGGGCGCCCAGGCCGAGGCGTTCTACGCGGTCCACCGGGAGCGCCCGTTCTTCCGCCCCCTGGTCGCCTTCATGACCTCGGGCCCGTGCCTGCCGCTGGCCCTCGAGCGCGACGACGCCGTCGCCAAGCTCCGCGAGGTCATCGGCGCCACCGACCCCAAGGAGGCGGCGCCGGGCACCGTGCGCGCCCTGTACGCCGAATCGAAGGAGCGCAACGCCATCCACGCCTCCGACAGCCCGGAGAACGCGGCCCGTGAGGTGGGCTTCTTCTTCTCCGACTTGGATTTGGGGTAAGGCCGGTGCGCCGCATCCCGCATCGTTGACCCAAGCAGGACAAGGAGTTAGCTTCACCCGCCATGCTGCGAGTCGACCTCGCGGCGGTGCGCGAGGGTCCGGTGGCGATCGACGATCGGATCGCCCCTGACGACCCGCTTGTCACGACCACCGGGCTGGTTCTCGCCGCCCCGTTGGCCGTGTCCGGGCGGCTCAGCACTGCCGGCGAAGACAAGTTCTACTGGCAAGCGACGCTCGAGACGGTGATCCGGGGCGAGTGCCGCCGCTGCCTGGCACCCGTGGACGTGCCGATCGCGGAGTCGCTGGGCCTCGTCTTCGTGACGGAGGCGGCGTCCGAGGGCGAGGAAGACTGCTATGTGGTGCCGCGGCGGGCGTCCTACCTGGACCTGTCCGAGGCCGTGCGCGAGGAGCTGCTCCTCGCCGCGCCGCAGTTCGTGGAGTGCCGGAAAGACTGCAAGGGCCTGTGCCCGCACTGCGGGGCCGACCTCAACGACGGCCCCTGCGGCTGCGCTCGCAAGATGGACCCACGGTGGGAAGCACTGACGAAGTTATCACGAGGGGAATGACGCATGGCTGTCCCGAAGCGGAGAACGTCCAAGTCCAAGAAGCGGATGCGCCGCACGCACTACAAGGCGCAGGTTCCGACGCTCGCTCCCTGCCCGAAGTGCGGTGAGATGCGCCGGCCGCACCACGTGTGCTCGAACTGCGGCTATTACAACGGCGAGAGGCGGATCGAGATCGAGGACGAGTGATCCGCATCGCGATTGACGCGATGGGGGGCGACCACGCCCCCGCCATGCCGGTCGCGGGTGCCGCGCTCGCCCTGGGCGAGTTGCCCGCGGACGTCACCATCCAGCTCGTGGGCCAGCAGCGGATCATCGAGCGCGAGCTGGAACGGCACGACGTGGATCGCGCCCGGCTGGAGCTGGTGGACGCGCCCGAGACCATCGCCATGAACGAGAAACCGCTTCAGGCGATCCGGTCCAAGCGTAATTCCTCCATAGCGATAGGGATCGGGCTCCAGAAGGCCGGCAAGTCCGACGCCTTCATCAGCGCGGGCAACACGGGCGCCGTCATGGCCGGCTCGACGCTGATCCTGGGCCTCTACAGCGGCTTCGAGCGACCGGCCATCGGCACGACGTTCCCGACCAGCCGGCAGTCGGTGCTGGTGCTCGACGCCGGGGCCAACGTGGACTGCTCGCCCACCGAGCTGGTGGGGTTCGCCAACCTCGGCGTGCTCTACGCGCGCGACGTCATGGGCCGGACGAACCCGGCCGTCGGGCTGCTCAACATCGGCGAGGAGGAGGAGAAGGGGAACGCGGCCGCCAAGGAGGCGCACCGCCTGCTCCGCGCCAGCGGCCTCCCCTTCGTGGGCAACGTCGAGGGCCGCCACATCCTGCTGGGCCGCTCCGAGGCGGGCGACTTCGACGTGGTGGTGTGCGACGGCTTCGTCGGCAACGTGCTGCTCAAGTTCTACGAGTCGCTGGGCCGGCTCTTCCATGCGCTGGCCGAGCGCGAGCTGGGCGCGGCGGCAGCGGCCGGTGAGGCGATGAGCCGCATCTGGCGCGCGCTGGACTACTCGGAGTACGGCGGGGCGCCGCTCCTGGGGGTCAAGGGCGTTTCGATCATCTGCCACGGCCGCTCGACGGCGAACGCCATCCGCCACGCCATCCGCCTCGCGGCCGAGGCCATCCAACACCAGCTGGTACAGCACATGGCACGTGAGTTCTCCCCGAACCCGGCGGTGTCGTGAAGTCGCCGACCGTCGCCTTCGCCGGCCTGGGCGCGCTGGTCCCCTCGCGCGTCGTGACCAACGCGGACTTCGAGAAGACGCTCGACACCTCCGACACCTGGATCCGGGAGCGCACCGGCATCCGGGAACGGCATTTCACGGGGCCGGGGGAGACCACGTCGGGCATGGCGCGCGACGCCAGCCTGCTGGCCCTGGCCGACGCGAAGCTGCAGCCCGCCGACATCGACCTCATCGTGGGCGCGACGGCGTCGCCGGACCGGCTGCTGCCGTCCATGGCGTGCGACGTTCAGGCGCTGCTCGGCGCCAAGAACGCCGCCGCGTTCGACGTCATCGCCGCCTGCCCGGGCTGGGTGTACGCCCTGACCGTGGCCAAGGCGATGATCGAGGCCGGCTCCGCCCACCGGGCCCTGGTGGTCGGGAGCGAGCAGCTCAGCGCCATCACCGACCAGACCGACCGCGGCACCGCCGTGCTGCTCGGTGACGGGGCCGGCGCGGGCGTCCTGGTCAAGGCCACGGGCGAGCGGGGCATCCTCTCGAGCTACCTGAAGTCGGACGGTTCCCTCGCGGAGCTGCTGTACCGGCCGGGGGGCGGCGCGGCCCACCCGCCGAGCGAGGCGATGATCAAGGACCGGAGCTACTACCTCAAGATGGCCGGCCGCGAGGTGTTCAAGTCGGCCGTGAAGGCGATGGCGGAGGCCACGCAGTGCGCCCTCGACCTGGCGGGCGTCACCGCCGATCAGCTGAACCTGCTGGTCCCGCACCAGGCCAACATGCGCATCATCCAGGCGACGGCCGATTTCGCGCACGTGCCGATGGAAAAGGTCTTCGTGAACGTGGACCGGTACGGCAACACCAGCTCCGCCTCGATCCCGCTCGCGCTCGACGAAGCGCGCAAGAGCGGCCGCCTCAAGGCCGGCGACCTGGTCCTGCTGGTGACGTTCGGCTCCGGGTTCACCTGGGGAGCGATGGTCGTCCGCTGGTGAATATCGCGCTGCTCTGTCCGGGCCAGGGCTCGCAGCGCGTGGGGATGGCGAAGGATCTGGCGGAGGCGTTTCCCGAGGCGCGCGCGGTGCTCGAGGCGGTGGACGACGCGCTGGGCTTCGCGCTCTCGCGGGTGATGTGGGAAGGACCCGAGGACCTGCTGACCCGCACCGACCACGCCCAGCCGGCGATCCTGGCGCACTCGGTGGCGGCCTGGACCGTGGTGAAGAGCGCGGTGGCGGGGCAGGTGGCCGGCGCCGCCGGCCATTCGCTCGGGGAATACAGCGCCTACGTGGCGGCGGGCTCGCTCGGCGTGACCGCGGCGGCGCGGCTGGTGCGGCGGCGCGGCGAGTTGATGCACGAGGCCGGCACGGCGCGGCCCGGGACGATGGCCGCCGTGATGGGCCTGGACGGCGAGCGCGTGAGCGCGGCATGCCGCGAGGCGAGCGGCCCGGACGCGCGTCGCGGTGGCGGCCAACCTGAACGCCCCGGACCAGATCGTGATTTCGGGCGACCCCGCCGCCGTGGCCCGCGCCGGCGAGCTGCTCAAGGCCGCGGGCGCCAAGCGCGTGATCCCGCTCAAGGTGAGCGGCGCGTTCCATTCGCCGCTGATGGCGCCGGCGGCGGCGCGGTTCGGCGAGGCGCTGGAGGCCGCGGCGCTCGCAGGCGCCGGCGTTCCCGGTGGTGGCGAACGCGAGTGCGGCGCCGGTCCGGGAGGTCGCGATGGCGCGCCGGCGCGCTGGCCGAGCAGCTCACGAGCCCGGTGCGGTGGGTGGAGTCGGTGCGGGCGCTGGGCGAGCTGGCCGGCGAGGGCGCGACCTTCGTGGAGATCGGCCCCGGCAACGTGCTCACCGGGCTGGCGAAGCGCATCGTGCCCGGGGCGTCGTACCGTGAACCTCGGGACGGCGGCGGAAGTGCGCGCGTGGCTGGAGGCGGCGGGATGAAGCTCGAGCTGGACGGCAAGGTCGCGATGGTGACGGGCGGCGGGCCGGGGCATCGGGCGGACGCATCGCCGACGCAGCTGGCGTGCGGACTCGGCGCGAAGGTGGCGGTGCTCGACCGCGACTACGAGCACGCGCGGGAGGTCGCCGACGAGATCGAGTGCGGCGCGACGGGGCTTCCGCGTGCGACGTGGTGGACGCGGCGGCGGTCGCGGCCTGCGTGGAGGAGGTCGAGCGCCACCTCGGCCCGATCGAGGTGCTGGTCAACAACGCCGGCGTCACGCGCGACAACCTGCTGGTCCGGACCAGCGAAGACGACAGTGGGACACGGTGATCGACGTGAACCTCAAGGGCGCGTTCCTGTGCACCAAGGCCGTGGCGCGCGGGCATGATGAAGCGCCGCTCGGGGCGGATCGTCAACATCGCGAGCGTCGTGGGGCTGGTGGGCAACAAGGGGCAGTCCAACTACGCGGCGTCGAAGGCCGGCCTCATCGGCCTCACCAAGGCCGTGGCGAAGGAGCTGGCGCCCCGGAACATCCGGGTGAACGCGGTGGCCCCGGGGTTCATCGAGACCGACATGACGGCGGGGCTGACGCCCGAGGCGCGCGAGGCGCTGAGCGCGCAGATCGCGCTGGGACGCCTCGGGTCGCCGGACGGACGTGGCGGCCGCGGTGGCCTTCCTCGCATCGGATGCCGCATCGTACATTACGGGCCAGGTTCTCGTGGTCGACGGCGGGATGGTGATGTAGCGGTTTCACACCTTCTGGAGGGACGCAACTCTCATGGCCGACATGGCGAATCTCGAAGCCCGAGTGAAGGACATCATCGCCGAGGAGCTGGGCGTCGAGCGCGAGAAGCTCACCGACGAGGCGAGCTTCATGGAGGATCTCGGCGCCGACAGCCTCGACACGGTCGAGCTCGTGATGGCGTTCGAGAAGGAGTTCGACCTCGACATCCCGGACGAAGAGGCGGAGAAGCTCCGCACCGTCGGGGACGCCCTCACCTACCTGCATCAGCGGATGGGCGCGAAGTAGTGGAGCGGAGGGTCGTCGTCACCGGCCTCGGGCTGGTGACGCCCGTCGGCAACACCGTGGAAGAGAGCTGGAGCGCGCTGGTCGCCGGGAAGTCCGGGGCCGCGCGCATTCAGCGTTTCGACCCCACGCCGCTCGACGTCCGGTTCGGCTGCGAGGTGAAGGGCTTCGACCCGCTGGCCTACATGGAGCGCAAGGAGGCCAAGCGCTGCGACCTGTTCGCCCAGTACGGCATGGCGGCGAGCGTGCAGGCGGTCCAGGCGGCCGGCCTGGCGCGATGGCTTTCCCGCGCCCGCGCGCACCGGCGTGCTGATCGGCAGCGGGATCGGCGGCATCGCGACCTTCGAGGAGCAGTGCAAGATCTACCTCGAGAAGGGGCCCGGACGCGTCTCCCCCTTCTTCGTCCCGATGTTCATTCCCGACATGGCGGCCGGCCTGGTGGCGATGCGCTACGGCCTGACGGGGCCCAACTTCTGCACCGTCTCGGCCTGCGCCTCGTCCGCGCACGCCATCGGCGAGGCGTACCGGACCATCCAGCACGGCGACGCCGACGTCGATGATCGCCGGCGGCGCGGAGGCGGCCATCACGCCCCTGGCGATCGCCGGCTTCGCCAACATGAAGGCGCTCTCGCCGCGCAACGACGATCCCGAGCACGCCTCGCGGCCCTTCGACCTGACGCGCGACGGCTTCGTGATGGGCGAGGGCGCGCGGCATCGTGGTGCTGGAGAGCCTCGAGCACGCGCGAGCGCCGCGGCGCCCCGATCTAGCCGAGATGGCCGGGTTCGGCATGAGCGCCGACGCGTACCACATGACGCAGCCCGCGCCGGAGGGCGGGGCGCGCAGCGCGCCATGCGGCGCGCGCCCTGGCCGACGGCTGCGCTCGACCGCGGGCGACATCGCAGTACATCAACGCGCACGGCACCTCGACGCCGCGCCGGCGACGTGGCCGAGACGCAGGCCATGAAGGCCGTGTTCGGCGACGCACGCCCGGAAGCTGGTCTTCGGCTCGACCAAGTCCATGACCGGCCACCTGCTCGGCGCGGCCGGCGGGGTGGAGTTCGCCATCTGCGCGCTGGTGATCGCGCGCGGCGTCGATCCCGCCGACCATCAACTACCAGACGCCGGACCCCGAGTGCGACCTCGACTGCGCCCCGAACCACGCCGTCGAGCGGCGGGTGGACGTCGCCATGTCCAACTCCTTCGGCTTCGGCGGGCACAACGTGACGCTCATCGTGAAGCGATTCGCCGCGTGAGAGCCGGCGGCCCGTGACCACCGCGCTGCCCGACCTCGCCGTCCCTGGCGGGACACGCGGAGGGCGTGCGGGCCGTCGCCGAGAAGCTGGCGGCGGGCGAGCGGCTCGACGCCGACGACGCGCCCGCCCTGTTCGAGAGCCGCGACCTGATCGGCGTCGGCGCCCTGGCCGACGCGCGCAACCGCGCGCAGGAACGGCCAGCGCGTCTTCTTCTCCGCCAACCAGCACATCAACCCCACCAACGTCTGCGTGCTGCGCAACACGTGCGTGTTCTGCTCCTTCGCGCGGATGCCGAAGGAGGAGGGCGCCTACACCCGCACGCTCGACGAGGTGCTGGCGGAGGCGTCGCGCGCCAAGAGCGCGCCGACCCGCGAATTCCACATCGTGGGCGGGCTGCACCCCAAGCTGCGCCTGAGCTACTACACGGACATGATCCGCGCCCTGCGGCAGGCGTATCCCGGCGTGCACGTCAAGGCGCTCACGGCCGTCGAGATCGCGCACCTGGCCCGGATCGAGCAGATGCTCGTTCCGCGACGTGCTGCAGCGGCTCAAGGACGCCGGCCTCACCAGCCTGCCGGGCGGCGGCGCCGAGGTGTTCAGCCGCGCGGTGCGGATGACCATCGCCGACCAGCAAGCTCGCGGGCGACGACTGGCTGGAGGTGCACCGCCAGGCGCACGCGCTCGGCATCCCGACCAACTGCACGATGCTCTACGGCCACGTGGAGACGATGCGCGACCGCGCCGAGCACCTGCTGATCCTGCGCGGCCTGCAGGACGAGACCGGCGGCTTCCTGACCTACATCCCGCTCGCCTACCACCCGGACCACAACGCGCTCGGCGAGGAGATGGGCTGGACCGGGCGCCGCGACCACGGGCATCGACGACCTGATGAACCTCGCGGTCGCGCGGCCTCGTGCTCGACAACGTCCCGCACGTCAAGACGCACTGGCCGATGGTCTCCGCCTTCGTGTCGCAGGTGGCGCTGCATTTCGGCTGCGACGACGTCGAGGGCACCGTGGTCTACGAGCGGGTCTACCACGAGGCCGGCGCGCGCACGCCGCATGGAGCTGGCCTACGACGACCTGGTGCGGCTGATCCGCGGGGCGGGCAAGGTGCCGGTGGAGCGCGATCTCGCTCTACGAGACCGTGCGGACCTTCGACTGATGCGCCTCGGCCGGATCGGCTACGTCAACTGCTACCCGGTCTACGGGGCGATGGACCGCGGCGTCGTGCCGCCGCCGGCCGACGCTCGTGACCGGCACCCCGGCCGAGCTGAACGACCGCCTGGCCGACGGGCGGCTCGACGTGAGCGTGATCTCCGCCGTGGACTACGCCCAGCGACGCGGGCGAGCTACGAGCTGCTGCCGGACCTCGCCATCAGCTCCGACGGGCCGGTGCGGAGCGTGCTGCTCTTCAGCCGGCGGCCCGCCCGAGGAGCTGGACGGCGCGCGGGTGCTCGTGTCCGCGTCGCTCCCGCACGTCGGTGGCAGCTGCTCGAGCTGCTGGCCCGCGACCGCTGGCGGCGTGACCGTTCGACGTCGAGGCGCGCCGGCCGAGCGCGCCGACCTCGACCGCCTGCGGGGCGTCGCCGCACGACGCCGCGCTGGTGATCGGCGACGGGGCGCTGCTCCTCAGCGCGGCGCGACGCCTACCCGCACGTGGTGGACCTCGGCGCGGCCTGGAAGGACTGGACCGGCCTGCCGTTCGTGTTCGCGGTGTGGGCGGCGCGGCGCGCCGTGGACCGCGCAGGCCGTGCGCGACGTGCACCGGGCCCTCCTGGCCAGCGCGGACGTGGGGCCTGGCGCACCTCGACGAGCTCGCGGACGCCGCGGCCGCGGCGACCGGCGTCGAGCGCGGGACATGCCGCGAATACCTCGAGGGGCTCGACTACGGCCTCTCGTACCGCCACCTGGCCGGGCTCACCGACTTCCTGCGGCGGCTCGCCGCCCGCGGCGTCGTGCCCGACGGCACGCTGAGCTTCGTGGGGGCCGCGTGACGACCGCCGCGCGAGCTGCTCGACCTCTACGAGCGCGCCCCGCTGCTCGAGCTCGCCGCGCTGGCCGACGCCGAGCGGCAGCGGCGGCATCCGGGCGGCGTCGTCACGTACATCGTCGACCGCAACATCAACTACACCAACGTCTGCGTCGCCGACTGCAAGTTCTGCGCGTTCTACCGCCGGCCCGAAGCACGCGGAAGGCGTACGTGCTCGCCTTCGAGGAGATCGGCGCAAGATCGACGAGGCCAAGGCGCATCGGGGCGGTGCAGATCCTGATGCAGGGCGGGCACAATCCCTACATCCCGTTCGAGTGGTACCTCGACCTGCTGCGCTACATCAAGCAGCACCACCCGATCCACATCCACGGCTTCTCGCCCTCGGAGGTGGAGTTCTTCGCCCGGCGCTTCCGCATGAGCGTGGACGAGGTGGTCGAGGCGCTCCAGGGCGCCGGCCTCGACTCGATCCCCGGCGGCGGCGGCGAGATCCTGGTGGACCGGGTGCGCGAGCTGGTGGCCGGCAAGAAGGCCCTCACGGCGGAGTGGCTCGAGGTGATGGACTCGGCGCACCGCCACGGGATGAAGACCACGTCCACCATGATGTACGGCCTCGGGGAGACCAACGCCGAGCGCATCGAGCACCTGGTGCGGCTGCGCGAGCAGCAGGCCGCGACCGGCGGCTTCACGGCGTTCATCTGCTGGCCGCTGCAGCCGGAGCACACCGAGATGGCCGACAGCCGCAAGACCGACGCCGTGACGTACCTCAGGACCCTGGCCATCGCGCGGCTGGCGCTGGACAACTTCGACAACCTCCAGGTGAGCTGGGTGACCATGGGCATGAAGATCGGCCAGATCGCCCTCCGCTTCGGCGCCAACGACTTCGGGTCGCTGATGATGGAGGAGAGCGTCGTCTCGGCCGCCGGCACGACCTTCCAGACGACCGAGAAGGAAATGGAGCACCTGATCCGGGGCGCCGGCTTCACGCCGGTCCGCCGGCGGCAGGACTACAGCCTGGTGCGGGAGGCGGCATGAGCGCGACGCCCAAGCCGGTGCTGATCCTGGTCGGGTCCGAGTCGGACCGGCCGAGGATCGAGCCCGCGTTCAAGGTCCTGGACGAGGCGAAGATCGGCTACGACTTCGTGGTCTCGTCGGCGCACCGCGAGCCGGACAAGACGGGCGCGCTGGTCAAGGGCGCGCGCGCCGCGGGCTACCGCGTGCTGATCTGCGGCGCCGGCCTCGCGGCCGCGCTCCCCGGCTTCGCCGCCTCGCAGACCGACCTGCCCGTCATCGGCGTGCCGTTCGCCGTCGGCGCGCTCAACGGGCTGGATGCGCTTTACGCCATCGTGCAACTCCCCAGCGGCGTGCCGGTCGGGACCGTCGGCATCGACAACGCGAAGAACGCCGCCCACCTCGCCATCCGGATTCTGCGCGCATGAACACTCGTGTCGGTATCGGCTACGACTCGCACCGCTTCACCGCGGGCCGTCCCCTCCGCATCGCCGGCATCACGGTGCCCCACACCCACGGGCTGGCCGGCCACTCCGACGGCGACGTCGCGCTCCACGCCGTCATCGACGCGTTGCTCGGGGCCGCGGCCCTCGGCGACATCGGGCAGCACTTCCCCGACGACGATCCGCAGTGGCGCGGCGTGGATTCCGCCCGCATGCTCAAGAAGGTGGTCGAGACGCTCCAGGCCGCCGGCTTCACCATCGGCCAGGTGGACCTGACGGTCATGGTCGAGCGGCCCAAGCTGGCGCACATGATCGGCCCGATGCGCGCGGCGACCGCCAAGGCCCTCGGCCTGGCCGAGGGGGCCGTGAGCATCAAGGCCAAGACCAACGAGGGCATGGGCTGGATCGGCCGCGGCGAAGGCATCGCCGCCATCGCCGTGGCGACCATCGCCCAGGCGGCCACCGGCTGATCAACCACGTCGTGCAGTGGCTCGCCGGCCTCCCTCCGGCCGGCATCTACGGCGTGATCGCGCTGCTCGCCGCGCTCGAGAACATCTTCCCCCCGGTGCCCGCCGACACGGTCGTGGCGCTGGGGGGTTTTCTCGCGGGGCAGGGCGCCGACGTGAGCACGACCGGCGTCTTCCTCGCCACCTGGATCCCCAACGTCGGCTCGGCCATCGGCATGTACTGGGCGGCCCGCACCATCGGCCGGGACTTCGCCGTCTCTCCGACCGGACGCCGGCTGCTCTCGCCCCGCGCCATGCGCGCTCTCGAGGCGGCCTACGCGCGGCACCACCTGTGGGGGATCTTCCTGAGCCGCTTCCTGCCCGGTTATCGGGCGGTAGTGCCGCCGTTCGCCGGCCTCGCCGGCGTGGGCGCCTGGAGGGCCCTGGCGCCGGTCGCCCTGGCCTCCGCCCTCTGGTACGGCTTCGTCGTCTGGCTCGGCCACCATGTGGGCTCCGACTGGGACGGCGTCTCCTACGCCCTGGGCAGGGCGGGCTGGTGGCTCGGCGTCGTCGCCGCCGCCGTCACCGCGTTGCTCGCCGTCCTCTTGTGGCGCCGGCGCCGGGCCCCCGTCCGTGACTGACGGCGTGCCGGCGGCCTTCCGCCTCGAGCCGTTCGCCGCCTACCTCACGCTGGAGCGGGGCTCCGCCAGGAACACGGCCGAGTCCTACCGGCGCGATTTGCTGCACCTCATCCAGTTTCTCAAGGGACGCGGCGTCGAGGCGCCGGAGCGCGCCACCACGCCACTCCTGAGGGACTTCATCTTTCACTTGAAGGACCTGGGCCTGGCCGCGACGAGCATCCGGCGCCACGTCTCGGCCACGCACACCTACTTCCGATTCCTGGTGGGCGAGGGGCATGTCGCGCGTGATCCGACCGAGCGGCTGGCGAGCCCCAAGAAATGGCGCACCCTGCCGGCCGTGCTGTCCGTGGCCGAGGTGGAGCGCCTGCTCACCGCGCCCCACGCCGACGACCCCCTGGCCCTGCGCGACCGCGCGCTGCTCGAGTTCGCCTACGCCACCGGGGCGCGCGTCTCCGAGCTGGTGGGCCTGGGCACGGCCGACGTGCTGTTCGACGAGGGCCTGGCGCGCCTGTTCGGCAAGGGCAGCAAGGAGCGGCTGGTGCCGGTCGGGCGGCGGGCGCTCGGCGCCGTCGCCATGTACGTGCGCGAGATCCGGCCCCGGATCGAGAAGGGGGCCGGGCGCGGGCGCCTGTTTCTCAACGCGCGCGGCGGGCCCCTGTCGCGGGTCGGGGCGTGGGGCATCATCAAGCGCTGCGCCAGCGCCGCCGGCCTCACCAAGCGCGTCACGCCGCACACCCTCCGGCATACGTTCGCCACGCACCTGCTCGAAGGTGGTGCCGACCTCCGCGCCGTTCAGGAGATGTTGGGGCACGCGGACTTGAGCACCACGCAGCTTTACACGCACGTGGATCGGGAGTATCTCCGGAGTGTCCATCGCACGTATCACCCTCGGGCCTGAGCACGTCGAAGGGCCCGCGGCGTACCGCGCCTAAGGCAGGTCACGCTTCAGCGGAGAACCCAATGAAGAACCGTTATGCAGTCTTGACCCTCGGCCTCCTGGCGGCCGCCGCGGCGCAGGCCAGCGCCCAGGCGATCCAGTTCAAGTACAACCCCGCCGTGGGACAGGTCACCCACTACCGGATGACCTCGCGCATGTGGACCACGGCCGACACGTCCGGCGCGCCGGTCATGCAGACCACCATGTATCAGACCCAGACCGTCCTGCCCATGGACGGACCCAATTTCGTCGTGAGAACGGTGTTCGACTCGACGGTGATCGGCGGCGCCGCCGGCGGCCGGGACATGCTCCGCGGCATGGCCGTCACGGTGCACCAGGACGCCCGGGGCCACGTGGTCTCCCGCGAGGTGACGCCACCGCCCGGCCTGCCCGCGTTCGTAGGCAACATGATGACCAAGAGCAACACGAGCAGCGGCCCGAACGCGCGGGAATGGCCGGAGGGCGCCATCAGCCCCGGGTACACGTGGACCGACTCGATGCCGATGTCCGTGGGCCGGGGACGGAGTGCCAAGCAGGTGATGTGCCACCTCACCTACAAGTTCGAGCGCGTGGACCACGAGGGCGGGGCGCGGGTCGCCGTCATCTCGACCACGGCCAGCTCCGGGGCGGGTGAAGCGTGCTCGGGCGGCGGCCAGACGATGTTCGATCTGGACGGGAGCCGTCTGCTGCGCACCTCGGTGGACATGACGGTCGCGACGAGCGACGGACAGGCCCACGCCAAGACGCTGATGGAGACGCTGCCGTAGCCGGGACGGCGATCTTCGTCCTCGACAACTACGACTCGTTCACCTACAACCTCGTCCAGTACCTGGGCGAGCTGGGGGCCGAGCCGAGGGTCGAGCGCAACGACGCCGTGACCGCGGACGCGGTGCTGGCCGCCGGGCCCCGGGGGATCGTGATCTCCCCGGGCCCCGGCGTGCCGGAGCAGGCCGGGATATCCGTGGCCCTGGTCCGCGCCGCCGCCCGCGCCCGCGTCCCGCTCCTGGGTGTGTGCCTGGGCCACCAGGCCATCGCGGTCGCCTTCGGCGGACGGGTGACGCGCGCCCGCCGGCTGATGCACGGCAAGACCTCCCCGGTGCGCCACGACGGGGCCGGCATCCTGGCCGGCATCCCCTCGCCCTTCACCGCGATGCGCTATCACTCGCTGCTCGTAGAGCCGGACGGCATGCCGCCGGACCTCGTGGCCACGGCCTGGACGGCCGACGGCGAGGGGGAGCCGGAGATCATGGCGCTGATGCACCGCGACCTCCCCGTGTATGGCGTCCAGTTCCACCCCGAATCCATCGGGACCGAGATCGGCAAGCGCCTGCTCGACCAACTTCCTGGGCGGCTGCGACTCCCTCTAGCGCCGTCGCCGGCGATTGCTTACCTTTCGAACCCCCACCATTCATGTAAGTAGCCTTCCCACAACGCTTTGACACTTCCCCACGCGGCTATTAGGTTGCGGTGTGATTCTTGCACTCGCGCCGCGCTCCCGTGCCCGGCGGTAAGGTCCTGGGAGTCATTCCCGCGCGCATGGGCGCGGAGCGGCTCCCCGGCAAGCCGCTGAGGCGCATTGCCGGCAAGCCGCTCGTCGAATGGGTGGCGCTCAACGCCCGCGAGTCCGGGGCGCTGGACCTGATCGTGGTGGCCACCGAGGCGCGGGAGGTGGTTGAGGTGGCGGAGCGGGCGGGATTCCGCGCGGTCCTGACCGGCCGCCTCGCATCCCTCGGGGACGTCGCGGGTGGCCGAGGTCGCGGCGCTGGCCGAGTTCCGCGGGTACGAGGTGGTGGTCAACGTGCAGGGCGACGAGCCGTTCCTGCCGGCGGAGGCGATCCTGGGCGCGGTGCGCGAGGTGGAGCGCGGCGCCGACGTGGGCACGGCGGCCGTGCCCCTCGAGGCAAGCGCCGCCGCGCCGCCGGGCATCGTGAAAGTGGTGCTGGGCGAGGACGGGCGGGCGCTGTACTTCTCGCGCAGCGTGATCCCGCACGCGCGGGATGCCGGCGTGGCCGTGCGGTACTGGCAGCACCTGGGCGTGTACGCCTTCCGTCCGGCGGCCCTGGCGCGCTGGATGACGTTGGCGCCCACGGCCCCGGAGCTGGCCGAGAAGCTGGAGCAGCTCCGGCCGCTGGGGCACGGCATGAGCATCGGCGTGGCGCGGCTGGACCGAGCCGGCGCTGCCGGGGATCGATACCGAGGACGACGCGCAGCGCGCCGAGGCGTATCTACGCACCAGGGGAGGCTCGTAGCGTGGCCGATCGCAACGTCACCAAGCAGCAGGCGACCAAGTACGTGTTCGTGACCGGCGGCGTCGTCTCCTCCCTCGGCAAGGGCATCGCCGCCGCCTCGCTCGGCCGGCTGCTCGATGAGCGCGGCCTGCGGGTCACGATCCAGAAGCTCGACCCGTACATCAACGTCGACCCGGGCACGATGTCGCCGTTCCAGCACGGCGAGGTCTACGTCACCGACGACGGCGCCGAGACCGACCTCGACCTCGGCCACTACGAGCGGTTCATCGACCGCGTCGCTGTCGCAGGCCAACAACTTCACCACCGGGCCGCATCTACCAGTCAGCGTCATCACCAAGGAGCGGCGCGGCGAGTACCTGGGCGCCACGGTGCAGGTCATCCCGCACATCACCGACGAGATCAAGGCGCGCGATCCGGCGCATCGCGCCCGAGACCACGACGTCGCCATCATCGAGATCGGCGGCACGGTGGGCGACATCGAGTCGCTGCCGTTCCTCGAGGCCATCCGCCAGTTCCGCCAGGAGGCGGGCCGCGAGAACGCGCTGTTCATCCACCTCACGCTCGTGCCGTACATCGCCGCGGCGGGCGAGCTCAAGACCAAGCCCACGCAGCACTCGGTCCGAGCTGATGGAGATCGGCATCCAGCCCGACATCCTGATCTGCCGCACGCGAGCGGCCGCTGTCCGAGGAGCATAAGCGCAAGATCGCGCTCTTCTGCAACGTGGCGTTCGGCGCGTCATCGAGAGCGCCCGACGTGACGTACATCTACGAGATCCCGCTGCGGTCCACGACCAGGGGCTGGACGGAACTGTGCCAGCGCCTGCGGCTCAACACGCCGGAGCCCGACCTGTCGGCCTGGCGCGCGATGGTGGAGCAGATCCTGCGCCCGCCGACCGCGGTGCGCATCGCCATCGTCGGCAAGTACACCGAGCTCGTGGACAGCTACAAGTCGCGTGCACGAGGCGCTGGTCCACGGCGGCATCGCCAACGACGTGGGCGTCGACGATCGAGTGGATCGACCAGCGACCGGTTCACGACCTCGAGCGCGCGGCCGAGCTGCTCGGCGCCGCTACGACGGCGCTGCTCGTCCCCGGCGGCTTCGGCGTCCGCGGCATCGAGGGGAAGATCGCAGGCGATCCGCTGCGGCGCGCGAGAACGCGGCTGCCGTTCTTCGGCATCTGCCTCGGGATGCAGGTGGCGATCATCGAGTTCGCGCGCAACGTCTGCCGGCATCGCCGACGCCAACTCGTGCGAGTTCGAGGCCGAGTGCGGCAACCCGGTGATCGTCGCTGATGCCCGTGCAGCAGCAGCGTGACGGACATGGGCGGCACGATGCGGCTGGGCGCCTACCCGTGCGCCTGCGCCCGCGGCTCGCAGTCGCGCCGAGATCTACGGCGTCGCCGGAGATCGAGCGAGCGGCACCGCCACCGCTACGAGGTGTCGAACGACTACCGCGACCTGTTCGCCGAGCACGGGCATGCGCTTGACGCGGCCTCTCGCCCGACGGCTCGCTGGTCGAGATGATCGAGCTGCCCGAGCACCCGTGGTTCGTCGGCTGCCAGTTCCACCCCGAGCTGAAGTCGCGGCCCACGCGGCCGCACCCGCTGTTCGCGAGCTTCATCGCCGCGGCGTACGACGTGCGCCAGCCGCCGCAGCGAAGCGCCGGCCGTCGCCGAGCCACGCTCGCCGTGGCGGCGGAGCTAGATGGCGGCGCACCGCGCCGTTCGGTCCGACGGCCGTTCCTGATCGCGGGCCCCTGCGTGGTGGAGGACGACGCGCCTGAACCTCGCGCGTCGGCGAGCACCTGGCGCGCGCTCGGCCGTCGCGGCTCGGGCTGCCCGTCATCTACAAGGCGTCGCTTCGACAAGGCGAACCGCTCGCGGCTCGCGGCGGCCCGCGGCCCCGGCCTCGACGGCGGGCCTCGCGGCGCTGGCGCGGGTGCGCGCGGCCACCGGGCCTGCCGATCCTGACCGACGTGCACGAGCCGGCGCAGGTGCCGGCCGCCGCCGCAGGTGGCCGACGTGCTCCAGATCCCGGCCTTCCTGTGCCGGCAGACCGACCTGCTCGTCGCGGCGGGCGCGCCGGCCGGCCGGTGAACGTCAAGAAGGGCCAGTGGATGTCGCCCGAGGGCATGGCCGGCGCGGTCGAGAAGGTGCGCGAGCGGCGGCGCGCTCCGCGCGTGGCGCGTCACCGAGCGCGGCACCTTCTTCGGCTACGGCGACCTGGTGGTGGACATGCGGAACTTCGCGCGCCTGCAAGCGCCGCGTGCGCGCGCCCCGGTGGTCTTCGACGCGACCCACAGCGTGCAGCAGCCCGGCCGCGGGCGACGGACGGCGCGAGCGGGGGCCTGCGCGAGCACATCCCGCCGCTGCTCTGCGCCGCGGCCGCCGCGGGCGCCGACGGCTTCTTCCTCGAGACGCACCCCGATCCCGCCACGCGCCCGTCCGACGGCCCGAACATGATCCCGCTCGACGAGCTCGACGACGCTCGTCGGCGCGGGCCTTGGACGTCTGGCGCGCCGCTCGGAAGCGCGCATGATCGAGCCCGCGGTCGCCCGGCGCATCAAGCTCGTCGGCTTCGACGTGGACGGCATGATGACCGACGGCGGCCTCTACATCGGCGCGGCGGTCGGCCAGCCCGTCGAGCTCAAGCGCTTCGACATCCAGGACGGGCTCGGCATCCACCTGCTGCAGGGCGGCGGGCCTGGTCGTGGCGGTCGTGACGGGGCGGGGCGGCGACGCCGCGCGGCTCCGGGCCGAGGAGCTGCACGTGGACGAGTTCGCCGCGGACGCCGGGCGCCCGGAAGCTGCCCGTGTTCGAGGCCATCCTCGAGCGCCGGCAGGTCCGCTGGGAGGAAGCGTGCTTCATCGGCGACGACCTGCCGGATCTCCCGCTGCTTGCGGCGGGTGGCGCTGCCGGTGGCGGTCGCCAACGCGTGTCCCGAGGTGCAAGGACGCCGCGCGCTTCACCACCGCGGCCGGCGGGCGGCCGCGGGCGCCGTCCGCGAATTCGCCGAGGCCTTCCTCAAGGCGCGCGGCGCGTGGACCGACGCTGGTCGCGTACCTATCTCCGGGAGCGCGGCGATGTCACCGCACGCTGACCCGCGTCGCTCGCGCTGGAGCGGGGACGCCAGGTGCTCGAGCAGGAGGCCGGCGCGGTCGCGGCGGCGGGGCCGCGGCTCGACGGGCGGTTCACCGAGGCGGTGAACCTGCTCGCTGGCCTGCCGCGGCCGCATCGTCGTCTCGGGCGTGGGCAAGTCGGGCGTGATCGCGCGCAAGATCGCCGCGACGCTCACCTCGACCGGATCGCCCGCCGTCCTTCCTGCACGCCGTGGACAGCGTGCACGGCGACCTGGGCATCGTGGGCCGCGACGACGTGGCCATCCTGCTCTCCAAGAGCGGCGAGACGGACGAGCTCTTCCGCGCTGGTCGGGCTACCTCAAGCGCCTCGGCGTGCCGATCATCGCCATCACCGGCGGCGTCGAGTCCACGCTGGCGCGCCACGCCGACGTCACGCTCGACGCGTCGCGTCTCGGCCGAGGCCTGCCCGCTCGACCTCGCGCCCACCACCAGCACGCACGGTGGCGCTGGCGCTCGGCGACGCGCTCGCCGTCGCGCTGTTCGAGGCCAAGGGATTCAAGGCGCGACGACTTCGCGCGGCTGCATCCCGGCGGCGCGCTCGGCCGGCGGCTGCTCCTGCTGGTCCGGGACGTGATGGTCACGCGCGACCTGCCCACCCTCGGCGCCCGGGCGCCTCGATGCGCGAGTGCGTGCGTGCTCCTGGCCGAGCGCCGCGGCACCGTGGTCGTGGTGGACGGGGCGGGCGGTCGTGGCCGGCGTCGTCACGGCCGGCGACCTCACCCGCCTCATGGAGCGGCGCCCCGACTTCCTCGAGGTGCCGGTGAGCGAGGTGATGACCCGCACGCCCAAGCTGACGCGGCCCGACGAGCTCGGCAGCACGCGCCGTGAACCGGCTCGAGCAGCACGGCATCATGGCGATGCCCGTGGTGGACGAGCGGAACGTCCTGGTGGGCGTCGTGCACCTGCACGACCTCCTGCGGGCGGGGGCGGCGTGAGGCCGGGCACGGCGGACGGCGCACGGCTGCGCCCTCGCGCGCCGTGCCTCCTGCGCGGCCGTGCGGCGCTGTGCCGGCGTGCGCAGCCCCGTGCGGCGGCCGCCGGCGGCCGCCGGCCCGGCCGACAGCGCGGACCAGACGATGTGGGGCATGACCCAGTATCTCACCAAGAACGGCGTCAACCAGGCGTTCCTCCAGGCCGACACCGTCTACGTGTACGAGGCCAGCGGCCGGGCGGACCTGCGCCACGTGAAGGTGACCTTCTACACCGCGCAGGGCGACCCCGAGTCGGTGCTGACGGGCAAGTCCGGCACCTACTGGACGCGCACCAACCAGATGTCCGCGGCCGGCAACGTCATCGTCGTGCGCACCGCCGACCAGGCGCGGCTCAAGACCGAGTTCCTCGAGTACGACCCGGCGAAGAACGAGGTGCGCACCGATCAGCCCTACGTGGCCGACAAGGGCGAGCAGCATTTCGAGGGCGTGGGATTCGTGTGCGATCCCGGCTTCACCAACTGCACCACCCAGCAGACCAGGGGCAACGCGGGCCACCTCGTGATGCCGGCGCGCTAGGATGCGGGCCATCGTGGCTCTCGCGCTCAGCCTCGCGGCGGCACCGGCGCTCGCGCAGCAACCGGAGCCCGGCCGGCTCGACGTGCAACGTGCAGATCGATACCAGCCGGCGCAGCCGTATCGTGCAGGCCGTGGGCGGCGGGTACGACACGTACGGCGGGCGGGGGCATCTGGTCGCACTGCCGCGAGCAGCCCACGACGATGTACTGCGGATTCCGTGGCCTGGTTTCCGGAGCGGAACCTGCTCTACCTCATCGGACGGGTCCACTTCCGCGACAGCCTCTCGCTGCTCGACGCCGACCGCGTCACGTACTGGGTCGCGCAGGAGCAGCATGTTCGCCGAGGGCCACGTCTACACCAAGAACCTGCACACCGGCACGGACCTCCACGGCCCCAACCTCGACTACTATCGGGCCGCGCCGCCGATCCGGGACACCCTCGAGATCCGGGCGCACCAGCGGCCGACCATCCACTTCTATTCCGCGAAGCGCACGGAGTCGGCGGATACCGAGCCCTTCGTCGTGGTGGCGGACCGGGTCCGCATGCTCGGCGACGACCGGATGTGGGGCGGCGGCAACCTCACCATCGACCGCTCCGACATGGCGGCGCCCGGCGATTCGGGACAGCTCGACCTGACGCGCGACGTGGGCGCGCTGGTCGGGCAGCCGCAGGTCAACGGCACCGGCACCGACGGCTTCCACCTGAAGGGCAATGCTCATCACCTTCACCCTGACGCCCGCGCACGAGATCCGGCACGTGGTCTCGAAGGACAGCGCCGACGCGCGCGGCCCCGACTGGCACCTCGTGGCCGACACGCTGGACATGACTCTCGACAGCGGCAAGGTGCAGCTGGCGGAAGCGTGGGGCAAACACCGGCGGCCCAACGCGGTGTCCGGCTTGCACACCATCGTCGCCGATTCGCTCGACATCCACATGCCGGCCCAGCTGGTGCGCCTGGTCTGGGCGTACGGCAACGCGCGAACCGTGACCCGCGACTCCGCGTCGCCCAACGAGGACTGGATCACCGGCGATACGCTGCGGGCCGACTTCGCGGTGCTGCACGACAGCGTGACGGGCAAGCCCAAGTCGGACCTCCAGCACCTCACGTCGTTCGGCTCGGCCCGCGCGCTCTACCACGTGGACGCCACCGACACGACCGTGAAGAACCGGAAGGGCGTCAACTACTCGCGCGGCCACCGCATCGACATCGCCACCGTCGCCTCCAAGGTGCAGACGGTGGACGTGGTGGGGCAGGTGGACGGCGTGTACCTCGAGCCGCTGCCGCCCGTGCGCGACACGACCCACGGGCACGCGAGCGACAGCACCCGGGCGCCGGGCTCGGATACCACACGCGCCGGGGCCGATACGACCGGTGCGCCGCGGGACACCACGCACGCGTCCGCTCCGACACGAGCCGTGCGCCGGGCGACACCACCACGCACCCGGCCCCCCCGCGCAGGCCGCTCCCGGCGAGGAAGCACCTGCCGGTCCCGGCCCCCGACACCACCGCGCACCCGGCGCCGGAGCCCGCGGTGCCGGCCTCGCCGCCGCGGCTGGCGTGGAGCGCGCGCCGATGAGCGACGCCCTGCTGACCCAGCTGCGCGGGCGCGACCCGTCTCTCTGCCTGGCGCTCGCCGCGCTGATCCGCTCGGCCGACGACGCCGGCGCCACCTCCTTCGACGCGGCGGCGGTGGCGTACCGCGAGGACTATCTCGCGGCGCTGCGCCGCTCGGCGGGCGACGCCGGCGGCGCCGACCCCGGCACGCTGTCGGTGGACGACGTGCGGCGCCACCTCGCCACCTCGGTGCTCCCGCGGCTCGCCACCGAGGGGGTCATCCTCGACCCGGGCCGGGGCTGGACCGAGAGCTCCGTGGTGCAGTTCCAGCCGGAGGCGTGGGGCGCGATCGGCGTGGACCGCGACGACGCGCGGCAGCTGCTGCTGGAGGTGGCCTGGCTGGGCATGGTCACGCACGACACCGGCGACCACGACGTCGCGCAGGCCGGCGCCAGCGCCGGCAGCGTGCTCGAGGCGTTCGGACTGCGCAAGACGTACAGCCGCCGCGCCGTGGTGGACGACGTGAACGTGCGGCTCGGCCAGGGGGAGATCGTCGGCCTGCTCGGGCCCAACGGGGCGGGCAAGACCACGACCTTCTACATGATGGTCGGCCTCATCACGCCCGAGGCCGGGCGCATCGCGCTCGACGGCGACGACATCAGCACGCTGCCCGATGTACCTGCGCGCCCGCCGCGGCATCGGCTACCTCGCGCAGGAGCCGTCGGTGTTCCGCAAGCTCACGGTCGAGGAGAACCTGCTCGCCATCCTCGAGACGCTGCCGATCGGCGCACGAGGAGCGCGCCCGGCGGCTCGAGACCCTGCTCGACGAGCTCTCGATCCGCCACCTGCGCCGCAACAAGGCCTACTCGCTCTCCGGCGGCGAGCGGCGCCGGCTCGAGATCACCCGCGCGCTGGTGACCCACCCCAAGTTCATGCTGCTCGACGAGCCGTTCTCCGGCGTGGACCCGATCGCGGTGCACGACATCCAGACGATCGTGGCCGGCCTCCGCCACAAGGGCATCGGCGTCCTGATCACCGACCACAACGTCGAGCAGACGCTCGACATCGTGGACCGCGCCTACATCATGTTCGAGGGCAAGGTCCAGGTCTCGGGCACCGTGCGCGACCTGGTGTTCGACGACCGCGTGGCCGAGCTCTACCTCGGGCCCACCCTCACCGCGCGCCTCCGTTCGCGCCTCTCGCCGGCCGCGTGAAGACCGGCCTCGGCCAGCACACCGTCCTGCGGCAGGACCTGCGGATCAATCCACGCCTCTACCAGGCGATGGACCTGCTGTACATGCCGCTGCTCGACCTGCAGCAGCACCTGAAGCAGGAGCTGATGGCGAATCCGTTCCTCGAGCTGCTCGAGCCCGAGGAAGAGGAGGAGACGCCGGCGACGCTGGCCGAGAAGAACGCGAGGCGCTCGGAGCCCGCCGACCGCGAGGAGACCAACTGGGAGGACATCCTCCTCGCCGGCTTCGACGACGGCGACTGGCGGCACGGGCGCCACCGAGGAACGGGAGTTCGCCGAGCCCGTGTCGGTCCAGGCGCCCGACCTCGACCGAGCCACCTGCGCGAGCAGCTGCAGCTGCTCGACCTGACCGACCGCCAGCGGCTGCTGGCCGAGGAGTTCCTCGGCAACATCGGCGACGACGGCTACCTCGTCCGCCGCGCTCGAGGAGATCGTCACGGCGCACCAACGCGCTCGCTGGACGAGTTCGCGGCCGAGGACGACGCGCCGACCGGCGCCCGCGCCGTACACGCTGGCGGAAGCCGAGACGATGCTCACGGTCATGCAGGACCTCGACCCGCCCGGCGTCGGCGCCCGCGACCTGCGCGAGTGCCTGATGCTGCAGCTCAAGGACAAGGGCGACGCCGGCTCGCTCGCCTACCGCCTGCTGGACGAGGCCTTCGACGACCTGATCGCGCACCGCTGGAGCGACCTCGCCAAGCGCCTCGGCCTCGACACGGGCGAGGTGCAGGCGCGCCGCCGACGAGATCGCCAAGCTCGATCCCAAGCCGGGCCTGCGCTACAGCGCGACCGAAGGCGACTACATCATCCCCGACCTCATCGTCGAGAAGATCGACGGCAAGTACCGCGTGTTCCTCAACGACACCAACCTGCCGCGGCTGCGCCTGTCGCGCGCCTACCAGGAGATCGCGCGCGACAAGAAGAAGTTCGTCGGCGAGAACCGGAGTTCATCACCCAGCGACTCAACAGCGCGCAGTGGATGATCCAGGCGATCGAGCAGCGCCGGCAGACGATGCTCAAGGTGATGAACTTCATCGTGGACCGGCAGCGCGACTTCTTCGAGAAGGGCGTCGAGTACCTCAAGCCGCTCACCCTGCGCGAGGTGGCCGAGGTCATCAACATGCACGAGAGCACGGTGAGCCGCGTGACCAACGAGAAGTACGTGCAGACGCCGCGCGGCGTGCTGCCGCTCAAGTTCTTCTTCTCCAGCGCGCTCTCGACCACCACCGGCGAGGACGCGCAGCGCCCGCGCCATCAAGGCGCAGATCCAGAAGCTGGTGGGCGACGAGGACGTCGCAGGACCCGCTCACCGACCAGGAGATCGTGCAGAAGCTGCGCGAGAAGGGCGTGCGCATCGCGCGCCGCACGGTGGCCAAGTACCGCGACCAGCTGGGCATCCTGTCGGCCCGGATGCGCAAGCGCGTATGAGCCTCGCCGACGGCCGCGGGCCGCGTGCGGGTCAGCGTGCTCGTGCCCGCCAAGGACGAGGCCGAGAACCTGCCCGCAGTTCGTGGCGCCAGTGCGCCGCGGCGCTGGCGCGCGCGCCCCGTTCACCGCCGAGGTCGTGGTGATCGACGACGGCAGCTCGGACGACGACGCCGCAGGTCCTGGCCGACCTGGCGGCGCGGCACCCGTTCCTGCGCGTGGGAGCGCCACCGCACGCGGCAGGGCATCGCCGACGCGCTCAAGACCGCGCGGCGACGCCGCCCGGGGCGACGTGCTGGTCGTTCTATCCCGCCGACCTGCAGTACCTGCCCGCGGACATCCCGACGCTCGTGGCGCCGATCCTGGCCGGCGAGGCGGACATGGTGACGGGCACCAAGCAGGGCCACTACGAGAAGGCGTTCGTCTCCGGGCATCTACAACGGGCTGTGCCGCTGGCTGTTCGGCGTGCGGGTCACCGACCTCAACTCGGTGAAGGCGTACCGGCGCGAGATCATGGACGTGGTGCCGCAGCGCGCCCGACTGGCACCGCTTCTTCGCCGTCGTGGCCAGCGCCGAGGGGTTCCGCCTGGCCGAGCGGCCGGTCACGCTCCACCCGCGGCGGGCCGGCAGCAGCAAGTTCGGCCTGGGCCGCATCCCGGTCGGCGTCATGGACCTGCTGTCGGTCTGGTTCCAGCTCCGCTTCGGGCGCAAGCCCATGCTGTTCTTCGGCGTCACGGGGACCGTTCTGTTCACGCTGGGCTTCCTCTCCGGCGTCGCGGCGCTGGTGATCCGGTTCGGCTTCGGCGTCGGCTTCCGGCCGCTCCTCAACCTGATCGAGGTCCTCGTCATCTCGGGGATCGCGCTGTTCGGCTTCGGCTTCATCGGCGAAATGCTCGCCGGCCAGCGCGAGGAGATGCGCGAGGTCCGGCGCGAGCTGGCCCGGCTGCGCGACCGGCAGGCCAAGGCCGCCGGGGCGAATCGGTAGGCGGCCGCCGATGACCCGCATCGCCCCGGGCTCCGAGGAGCTGGCGTCCTTCTACCGCGACCGCAGCGCCTGGCGCAGCGGCGGCGAGGAGCGGATGCGCTTCCGCCGCGCCGCGCGGCTGGCGCGGGTGCCCCCGGGCGCGTCGGTGCTGGACATCGGCTGCCGCGACGGCGGCCTCAGGCGCTACCTGCCGCCCGGCATCCGCTACCAGGGCATGGACATCACGCCCGAGTTCGCCGCGCCCGACATCGTGATCCGCGACGTCTCGGACGGCATTCCGTTCCCCGACGCGACCTTCGACCACGTGTTCTGCATCGAGGTCCTCGAGCACGTGCCCAATCCGTGGGGCGCGCTGACCGAGATCCATCGGGTGCTGCGTCCGGGCGGCGTGCTCGCGCTGTCGGTGCCGAATCCCTACCACGTCAAGGAGCTGATCTGGAACCTGCTGCGCATTCCGGATCGGCAGGGACACATCTACGGATGGACGCGTCAGAACATGACCCGGCTCGGCGAGATGAACGGGTTCCGGCTCGACGGTTTCGCGGGCACCTACCTGCACCCGCCGATCCCGATGGTCGCGCTGCTCGCCCGCTCCATCATCTACCGGTTCCAGAAGGTTTGATCCCGGCTGGCGGTGTGCCCGCCGCCGCCCGCCCGTGCGGATCGTCAGCGTAACCCACGACTACCCGCGCCACGACGGCGACCTCGCCGGGGCGTTCGTCGAGCGCCTCCTGGTCGCGCTCCACGAGCGCGGCCACGCGGTCGAGGTCGTGACGCCGGCCGACGGCGGCGCCGGCGGCCGGGTGGATGCGCACGGCGTCGCGGTCACGCGCGTGCGCTATGCCCCCGCGCGCTGGGAAACGCTGGCGCACCGCGGCACCATGGCGTCGGCCCTGCGCTCGCCCCACGGGGTCGCGGCGCTCGCCTCCCTCATCGCGGCCCAGGCGAGGGCGTTGCGCCGGGCGTCGCATGCCGGCCCGCGGGTGGACGTCGTGCACGCGCACTGGTGGATCCCGGGCGGCATCAGCGCCTGGCTCGCCCACCGGCGGGGCGGCGCCCCCTACGTGGTGACGCTCCACGGCACCGATGTCGCGGTGCTCGCCCGCTCCGCGCTCGGGCGCGCCGTCGCTCGGCGGGTGCTGCGCCGCGCCGCGGCCGTGACGGCAGTCTCGAGCTACCTCGCCGACCGGGCCGCGGCGGCCACCGGCCTCGACCGCCGCGCCATCATCGTGCAGCCCATGCCGCTCGAGGCGACCCGGTTCGCGCGGGTCAGCGCCGGCGGCGACGGGATCGTCACCGTGGGGCGGCTCACGCAGCAGAAGCGCGTCTCGCTCATCCTCGACGCGCTGGCGGCCCTGAGGCGCCGCGGACCGCCGGCTGTCGCTCGGGATCGTCGGCGACGGCCCGGAGCGCCGGGCGCTGGCCGAGCACGCGGCCGCCCTCGGCCTGGCGGAGCAGGTGCACTTCGCCGGCGCCGTCGAGCCGGCGCGCGTGCCGGACGCCATCGGCGACGCCGACGTCTTCGCGTTCACCGCCGTCGGAGAGGGCTTCGGACTCGCCGCCGCGGAGGCCCTCGTGCTCGGCGTGCCGGTGGTCGCGATGGACGGCGGGGGCGGCGTCACCGACGTCGTGCCGCGCACCGGCGCGGGCCGGGTGGTGCCCGACGGCGACGTGGAGGCCTTCGCCACCGCCCTCGAGGAGCTGGCGGGCTCGGCCGACGCGCGCCGGCTCGCCGCCGAGCTCGGCGCGCGCCTCAAGCGCCAGCTTTCGCCCGAGAGCGTGGCCGAGCGCTTCGAATCCGTCTACGAGCGCGTGGCCCACGAGGCGCACCGTGTCTAAGCGCTGGCGCGTGGTCCTGCAGCTGCTCGTGGCGGCCGTGGTGCTCGTCTACGTCGCGAAGAACGTGGCGGCGAACTGGAGCAGCTACCGCTCCCTGAGCATCGCGCTCGACCTCAAGCCGGGCTGGCTCGCCCTCTCGCTGGGAAGCCTGGTCGTGGTGTCGACCCTGCAGATCGAGTCGTGGCGCCGCATCCTGGGCGGCTGGTCCCAGTCGCTGCGCTTCCTCGCGGGCGCGCGCATCTGGTTCCTGGCCAACCTCGGCCGGTACGTGCCGGGCAAGGTGTGGAGCGTGGCGGGCATGGTCGTTCTGGCGGAGCAGGAAGGCGTCCAGCGCTGGGCCGCCGCCGCGTCGGCGGTGGCCGTGCAGGCGGTGGGCATCGGGACCGCGGCGGCGCTGGTCGCGGCCGCCACGCCGCACGCGTACTCGCCCCTGCGCGTGGCCGCGGCCGCCGTGCTCGCCGTGGGCACCGTCGCCCTGCTCGGGTGGCAGGGCGCCATGGCGCGGCTCGGCCGGCTGATCGGCGCCGCCGGCGAATGGCGGGCCCTTCCGGTGGGCGCGGTGCTCGCCGGCTCCGCCCTCACCCTCCTGAGCTGGTGCGCGTACGGGGTCGCGTTCTGGGCCCTCGGCCGGGGGCTCGGGCTGCCGCCCGCGCTGCCCCTGGCCGACGCTGCGGGCGTGTTCGCGCTTGGCTACATTCTGGGCCTCCTGGCGCTGTTCGCGCCGGGCGGCATCGGCGTCCGGGAAGGCTTCTTCTACGTCCTGCTCACGCCGTACCTGGGCGTCGGAGGGGCCATCGCGTTGAGCGTGGCCTCGCGGCTCGAACTCACACTTACCGAAGCCGTGGCGGGACTCGGCGCGCTCGCGCTCGGCGGACGAAGAGGGAAGGGACCCGCGTGACCAGCGATCAGCCGACGCCCGCGAACGGCTACGAGCCGCGGCACCCCACGCTCGTGGCGACCGGGTTCTTCACCCTGTGGGTGGCGATCCTCTCGCTGCCCATGCTGACGGGGAAGTGGCTCGCCAACCCGATGAGCGACCAGATCGCGACCGGCTACGCCTTCCGGGCCTGGGGCACCGAGTGGTGGAAGCGCTTCGGGCACGTGCCGCTGTGGGAGCCCGAGCTGTTCGGCGGCATGCCGTTCGTGGGCGCCAGCCACGGCGACATCTTCTACCCGACGTCGTTCCTCCGGCTGCTGCTGCCCGTCCAGACCGTCGTGAATCTCAACTTCGTGATCCACTTCATCGCGGCGGGCCTGTTCACCTACCTGCTGCTCCGGCGCTTCCGGCTCTCCTGGGCCGGCGCGGTCACCGGCGGCCTCGCGTACGAGCTGACCGGCCTCCTGGCCTCGTACCCCTCGCCCGGGCACGACGGCAAGCTGTTCGCCTCGACCGCGCTGCCGCTGGCGCTGCTCGCGCTGGTGCTGGCGATCCGGGACCGGCGGAAGGAAGGCTACGGCCTGCTCGCCGTCGCCGTGGCGCTCGCGCTGCTGGGCCACTTCCAGGTGGCGTATTACGTGTTCATCGCGGCGGGGCTGTTCGCACTCTACCTGACGTTCGATCCCGACACGCCGGGCGAGCGCAACGCGCGCCTGGCGCGGCTCGGCTTCGCGCTGGCCGCCGTGGCCCTCGGCTACGGCCTGGCCATGATCCAGGTCCTGCCGTTCATCCAGTACATCCCGTTCTCGCCGCGCGCCCAGGGCTATCACGTCGGGGGCGTCAGCGCCTTCGAGGCCGCGACGTCGTACGCGGTGCCGTGGGCGCACGTGCCGGGCTTCTTCCTGCGCGACTTCGTGGGAGCGCAGGGACACCTACTGGGGCCCCAACGGCATCAAGCTGCACTCCGAGTATCTGGGCCTGCCGGTCATCGCGCTCGCCGTGCTCGGGGCCGGCTCGCTGGCCCGGCGCCGCCTCGTCCTGTGGCTCGGCGGCATCGCGCTGCTCGGCCTCCTCATCAGCATGGGCTCCGCCACGCCGTTCTACCGCGTGTGGTGGACCGTCATGCCGCTGGTGAGCAAGATCCGCGCGCCCGGCATGGCGTTCTTCATCCCGGCCTTCGTGACGGCGTGCTTCGCCGGGTTCGGCGTCGAGCGGCTCGAGAAGGGGGAGGGCGCCCGCCACATCGTCCCGTGGCTCGTGGCGGCGGGAGCCGTGATCCTGCTGGCGGTCTCGGGCGCGTTCGGCACGCTGGCCGCCAACGTCGCCGGCGGCGAGGGGCTCGGCCGCGCGGGCATCGCGCGCGACGACGCCGGCGCGATCCTCCTCGGGGCCCTGACCAGCGGCGTGGCGCTGGCCCTCGTGGCCGGGATCGCCCGCCTGATGCTGCGGCCCGCGCGGGCCATCGGCCCGCTGTTCGTGATGCTCTTCCTGGTGATCAGCGCCGACCTGTGGCTCGACGCGCGGCCGTTCTGGCTCTACACCGCGCCGCCCAAGCAGTCCCTGTTCCGCACCGACGGCGTGATCGACCGCCTGCGCCAGGAGAAGCTGCCGTACCGGGTGCTCGACCTCGGCGTGTACCCCGGGCACGGCGTCACGCTCGATGGCCTTCGACGTGCCCCAGCTCCTCGGCGCGCCGTTCAACGAGATCCGGTACTTCGACGAGCTGTGGGACCGCGACAACGACTTCGGCAATCTCGGCCACGTGGCGATGTGGGACCTGTACGCGGTACGCTACGTGCTCGTCCCGACCGGACAAGCGCAGATCGACAGCGTCCTGGCGAGCAGCTTCAAGCCGGTCCTCACCGCCGTGCCCACGGCCGCGGGCACGACGGCCGACCTGTACGAGCGCACCGACCCGGCGCCCTGGGCGCGGGTGGTGCCCGCCGCCCTCAGGCTGGACACCAGCCGGGTCATCCCGACGCTCCTCGATCCGCAGATGGACTACGGCCGGCTCGTGCTCTTCACGCCCGACATTCCCCTCAGCCCGGCCCCGATCAGCGCGATGCCGGCGCCGAGCGCGTCGCACGCCACGGTGACGGCCTGGGAACCGGGCCGCATGAGCATCACCCTCGATCCGTCGCCCGACTCCGCGAGCTACCTCGTCGTGGCCGAAAACTGGTATCCCGACTGGCACGCGACCGTGGACGGCGTGCCCGTGACGACGGTGCGCGGCGACTGGGCGCTTCTCACGGTGCCGATCCCGGCGCACGCCCGGAAGGTCGAGCTGTGGTTCCACTCGCCGGGCTACGCCGTGGGCCGCGGCGTCTCCGTCGCCTCGGTGGGCGTCACGCTCGTGCTCCTGCTGATCCCGGGCATCCTCCGCCGGAGGCAGATTGGCTGAGCGCGCGCTGGTCATCATCCCGACCTACAACGAGCGGGAGAACCTGCCCAAGATCGTCCCGCTCGTGCTCGAGCAGGATGCGCGGCTCGAGGTGCTGGTCGTGGACGACAACTCGCCCGACGGCACCGGCGACCTGGCGGAGGCCCTGGCCTCGGCCAGCGGCCGCGTCCACGTGCTGCACCGGCCGGGCAAGGCCGGCCTGGGGACCGCGTACCTGGCCGGGTTCCGCTGGGCCCTGGCCAACGGGTTCGACTACGTCTTCGAGATGGACGCCGACTTCTCGCACGACCCGCGGCACCTGCCCACCTTCCTGGTCGAGATCGGGGACGCCGACGTGGTCATCGGCTCCCGCTACCTCAACCGGCGCGTCACGGTCATCAACTGGCCGATGAGCCGGCTGATGCTGTCCTACTTCGCCAACGTCTATGCGCGATGGGTCACGGGGCTCCGGCTGTGGGACTCGACCGGCGGCTACAAGTGCTACCGCCGGGCCGTCCTGGAGGGCATCGACCTCGACCGGGTGCGCTCGAACGGGTATTCCTTCCAGATCGAGATGTCGTTCCGGGCCTGGCGGAAGGGGTTCCGCCTCAAGGAGATCACCATCACGTTCAGCGACCGGAGCGAGGGGCGGAGCAAGATGTCGGGTGGAATCGTGCGCGAGGCGGTGTGGATGGTCTGGCGGCTCCGGTGGTGGGCCCTCGTGGGGCGGGTATGAAGCCGGGCACGGTGTTCTACAAGATGACCGGCTCGGGCAACGACTTCGTCATGCTCGACGGCCGGCACGTCCAGGCGGAGGAGCTGACGCCCGAGGCCATCGCGGCCATCTGCGACCGCCGGCTCGGTATCGGCGCCGACGGCGTCGGGCTCCTCGTGCCGGCGACCGCCGGCGACGCCCATTTCGCCTTCAAGTTCTGGAACCGCGACGGGTCCGTGGGGCCGATGTGCGGCAACGGGGCCCTGTGCGCCACCCGCCTGTCGGTGATCCTGGAGTTCGCCCAGGCGGACGCGGAGGTCCGCTTTACGACGCTGTCCGGTCTGCACCGGGGCAGGGTGGTGGGCGACCGCTCCGAGATCTACCTCCCCGACTGCCCGGCGCCCCGGCCGGCCCAGGTCCAGGCAGGCCCCGGCGAGGGGCGGCCGACCTTCGTCCAGCCCTCGGTACCGCACCTCGTCCTCGAGGTCGCCGACGTCGAGACGGTGGCGGTTGCCGAGCGCGGCCCCGGCCTTCGGCGGGATCCGGGCCTCGGCCAGGAGGGCGCCAACGTCAACTGGGTGTCTCCCAAGGGAGACGGCAGTTGGAAGATGCGGACCTTCGAACGAGGGGTCGAAGGAGAGACGCTGGCGTGCGGCACCGGGGCCGTCGCCTGCGCCCTGACGCTCGCCAGCCACGGGGAGTCCAAGCCTCCGGTGAAGCTCTGGACCCGGTCCGGCCTGCTGCTCGAGGTTTCCTTCGAGACCAAAGGCCAGGCCGCAACGTCAATAAGCCTGCGTGGCGAGGGAAGACTTGTCTACCGCGGCATCACAGGATCATTGCTAACCGGCGGCGCCCCAACTGATTAGCGGTATGCCCATGGATTTCCACAGTTACAAACAATTCAACTTAACATAACATATCTTATACGAAGTCGAATTGGCGCGACAGTGGCGCGGTGATGGCCAGCGAATCAGGCGGCTGCGAAGCCTACCTCAGTACCGATCGTGCGTCGCCGAGTCGGTGCGCGTTCGCAGTCGCGCGGGACGCGCCGGAGCCGATCGCAAGACGGGGCCGGTCCGGACTCGGCCGGCCGGCCCCGCGATCACGATGGACTCAGACCTGAAGGTCAGCCGGCCTTCTGGTCCGCTCCGGACGTCTTGGGCGTGGGTGCGGTGCCGCCCAGCTCGCCCAGCCGGACTCTCGCCTCGGCGGCCTGGTTGAGGGAGCCGAACTTCTCGAGCACCTCGCCGTAGGCGGCGCGGGCTGCGGCCGAGTCGCCGGCGATGGCCAGCGTGCGGCCGGCGTCCAGCAGGTACTGCGCCTTCAGGAAGTCGTACGGGACCGCGTCGGCGGCCTTCCGATAGGCCTGGGCCGCGTCGCGGTACTTCCTCTGCTGCTCGAGGCCGCCACCGAGGAGCGACCAGGCGGCGCCGAGAATGTAGTCGGGGTGCCGCTTTTCGACGAACGACTGGAGCCCTTTGACGGCGGCATCCACCTGGGGCCCACCCTGCACCAGCCGCACCTCGCCGAGCAGCACGGCGCCCTCGTCGGCGGCCTTGGTCCCGCCGTACCGGTCGATCATCTGGCTGAGATCGTAGCCCGCCAGCGGCAGGTCTCCGGCCTCGGCGTCGCCCCGCGCCTTGTTGAGCGCCTGCACCGCGAAGACCTCCTTGCGGGCTTCCGAGCTGACGTACAGCCAGATCGCCACGGCCACCCCGACCACGGCGACGGCTGCGTAGATGGCTTGGCGGGCGTGCTCCTTGAGCCACAGCGGCCATTCCTGGCCGGCGGCCGACGTCGTTCCCGCGGGAATCGGTGCACCTGTTGACCCTGTCATGCCTGGACCTCATGCCCTCTGAATGGTGATGCCCCTGGGGTGACTCGAACACCCGACCAACGGTTTAGGAAACCGCTGCTCTATCCAAGCTGAGCTACAGGGGCCCAGCGGTGTAACCTCGTCAGCCGCAAGGGCTTTCTCAAGCCCGACAACATTGCTGATAAATCACATTCGAGCCGACAGAACTTGTTCACCTTTCGCTCTTAATGCCTGATAATGAACGACTTACCTTCCACAATCTCATGTGGAACATCACTGCGGTCCACGCGGATGACGTGGGCGCCGGGCGGCCCGGCCGCGAGCCGGGCGTCGAACCGATCGATCGTGTCCGCCGCCGCGAGCCCGACGACCTCCACCGACCCGTCCTCCGTGTTCCGGACCCAGCCCCGGACGCCCAGAACCTGGGCCTGGTTCATGGCGAACCAGCGAAAGCCCACACCCTGCACTCGGCCGATCAGCATCCACCGGCGCCCGACGAGCCCGGACGCAGGTTCCGGACCCGTCATCGGCCGGAGCCCTCCCCCTCCGCTTCCGCCTTCGCGCCGGCCGCCAGCCTGACCCGCCGCCGATGCCAGAGCACGTAGCCGCGCGATCAGGACCGCCACGGCCGGGACCAAGATAACGAAGGCGCGGTGGGAATACGCGTACACGAGGTCCTGGCTCAGGGCCTTCCCTTCCTTGCCGATCACCCAGCCGATGGCGAGCAGGACGGCCCACCAGATGCCCGCGCCGACGCGCGGTGTACGTGAAGAAGCGGCCGAGGGGCATGCGCGCGATGCCGGCGGGAATCGAGATGAGGTGCCGCGCCACGGGGAAGAGCCGCGCCGTGAAGACCGCGATGGGGCCGTGCCGCTCGAAGAACCGCTCCGAGCGTTCGAGCGATTTCTCGCTGACCAGCACCCACTTGCCGTAGCGCACGAACACCCAGCGGCCGACCCGCGCGGCGACCCAGTAGTTCGCGTACGAGCCCAGCAGGCTGCCCGAGGATGCCGCAGGCCAGCGCCAGCCAGACGTTCATCTGCCCGGTGGCGGCGAGGTAGCCCGCCGGCGCCATCACCGCCTCCGACGGGATCGGGATGACCGACGACTCGATGGCCATCAGCACCACGATGCCGGGGTAGCCGATGGCCCGGATCGTGTCCACGAGCCAGGTCAGGAAGTGCTCAAGCATCGAAGCCGAAGGTCCCCAGCAGGGGCACGAAGCGCGCCCCCGCCAGCCGTGTGCGGGTGGCCCGTCCGCCGCTCACGCGCACCAGGGTCAGCACCTGGTCCGCGCGCTCGCCGAGGGGCAGGAGCATCCGGCCGCCCGGCTTCAGCTGCTCGAGCAGCGGCTGCGGCACGTCCGGCGAGGCGGCCGCCACCACGATGGCGTCGTAGGGCGCGTAGTCGCGCCAGCCGAGCGTCCCGTCGCCCAGCAGCAGCGAGACGTTGGTGATCCCGGCCTCCTGGATCGCGGCGCGCGCCGCTTCCGCCAGCTGCGGGACGCGCTCGACCGAGAACACCTGGCCGGCCAGGCGCGCCATGAGGGCCGTCTGGTACCCGGACCCCGTGCCGATCTCGAGCACCCGGTCCGAGGGCCGGATGCGCAGCGCCTCCAGGCAGCGGGCCTGGGTCGAGGGCTGGCTGATGTTCTGGCCGTGCCCGATGGGGAGGGCCGCGTCGTCGTAGGCCCGGGCCAGCAGGGCGTGCGGCACGAACAGGTGCCGGGGGACCTCGCCCACCGCCGCCAGCACGGCCGGATCCCGCACCCCGCGCCGCTCCACCGCCTCGGCCAGGCGCGCGCGCGCGGCCGCCGACCCGTCACGCCGCACGCCCGTCACCCGCCCAGACGCCACGAGCGCACCGCCTCCAGTTGCCGGTAGTCGGTCAGGTCCACGTGGAGGGGCGTGATCGAGATGTAGCGGTCCTCGACGGCCTTGAAGTCCACGTCGTCGCCGCCCGGTCCAGTCGAGCCGGCCGCCGCCGATCCAGAAGATCTCCCTGCCCCACGGGTCCTTCATGCGCGACAGCGATTCGGCGTAGATGCGCTTGCCGAGGGTGGTGACGCGCACGCCGCGCACCTCGCCGGCCGGCACGGGCGGCAGGTTGATGTTGAGCAGCAGGTTGGCCGGGAAGCGCTCCACGCTGAGGATGCGGCGCAGCACCTGCTGCAGCAGCTCCCGGTACGACGGGATCAGGTCGAAGTCGTGGCCCGCGAACGACACCGCGATGCCCGGGATGCCGAGGATCAGGCCCTCCATCGCCGCGGCCACGGTGCCCGAATAGAGCACGTCCTCGCCCATGTTGGGACCGTGATTGATGCCCGCCACCACGAAGTCGGGCGCGGGCACGAGCAGCGCGCCGAGGGCCAGCACCACGCAGTCGGTGGGCGTGCCGTCCACCTGCCAGCGGTCGGCGCCGCGCGGAATGGCCCGCAGCGGGCGGCTCAGCGTGAGCGAGTGGCTGGTGGCGCTCTGCTCCCGGTCCGGCGCCACGCAGGACACCTGGCCGATGGTGGAGCAGATCGCGATCAGCTCCTCGAGGCCGGAGGAATGGAGGCCGTCGTCGTTGGTGCAGAGGATCTTCATCGTGCGTGGGGCTCGGGCCCGAGAAGGATGGAACGCCAGTTGCGGAGGAACACCGCGGACAGGGCCAGCGTGTCGGCGCCGTAGCGGAAGTGGCTGGGGGCGCCCTCGTACACGGTGGGCACGGCCACGGCCGCGATGCGGAAGCCGCGCGCGCGCGGCGAGGAACAGGAACTCGGTCTCGTACTCGTAGCGCGCGCCGGACGGCCGGACGCCGGCCGCCACCGCGCGCCGCATCGCCCGGAGGCCGGACTGCGAGTCGGGCACGGCGAACCCCACCGCCCGCGAGAGCAGCGAGCTCGACAGCCAGTTGGTGAGCCGGCGCCCGCGCGGCATGCCCCCGGCGTCGCGGGCGCGGGCGCCCACCACCAGGTCCGCCGTGCCGGCGGCCACGGGCTCGAGCACCAGCGGAATCGCCTCGGGCGGGTGCTGGCCGTCGGCGTCGAGCGTGACGACGGCGTCCGCGCCCGCGTCCACCGCGGCCGCGAGCCCGGTGGCGAGGGCGGCGCCCTTGCCGAGGTTCACAGGATGCCGCAGCACCGTGGCCCCGGCCGAGGCCGCGACGGCCGCCGTGGCGTCGTCCGAGCCGTCGTCCACGACGATGACCCGCGCGGCCGGCGCCTGGCGCCGCGTGCGGGCGAGCACGTCGGGCAGCGCGGCGGCGGCGCGGAAAGCGGGAATGACGATGGCGAGCGAGGGCCCGGACGCGGGGCCGGCACTACTCACGGTCGTGCGACCGGTCGCCGTTGAGGAGTTTCAGGATGCCCTGCAATTCCGCCCGCAGCTCGCGCACCGTCTCCAGCCCGAGCGCCTGCCGCGCCTCCGGCTTCAGCTCGCCCGTGCGGCGGTACTGCTCGATGCGCTGGCGCGCGCCCTCGATGGTGTACTTCTCCGTGTACAGCAGGTGCTTCACCAGCATGATCAGCTCGATCTCGCGCCGCTGGTAGACCCGGTTCCCGGAGCGGTTCTTGGCCGGATTCAGGAAGCGGAACTGGCTCTCCCAGTAGCGCAGGACGTGCGGCTTGAGGTCCGTCAGGCTGCAGACCTCGCCGATCGAGAAGAACTCCTGTACCGGGTCCGCCACGCTCAGCTCCACGTTTCGCTCTTCAACGAGCGCTCCATCAGCTGACCGATCGCGTCCTTGAGGGGCTTGCCCTCGAACAGGACGCACACCACCTCGCGGGCGATGGGCAGCTCCACGCCCACGGCCGCCGCCAGCTCGACCGCGGCGCGCGCGGTGCCCACGCCCTCGGCCACCGAGAGCCGCCGCTCCACCACCTCCGCGAGCGACTTGCCGCGCCCCACCTCGAAGCCGAGGCTCCGGTTGCGCGACAGCGGCCCCGTGGCCGTGAGCAGCAGGTCGCCCATGCCGGCCAGGCCCGCGAAGGTCGAAGGCCTGGCGCCCATCGCCGCGCCCAGCCGCCCGATCTCCGCCAGCCCGCGCGTGACGAGCGCGGCGCGCGTGTTGTGCCCCATCCCCAGGCCCTCGAGGATGCCGGCCGCGATGGCCACCACGTTCTTGAGCGCGCCGGCCAGCTCGACGCCGACCACGTCCTCGTTGGTGTACAGCCGGAAATGCGGCGCCCCCACCGCCGCCTGCGCACGGCGCGCCGTCGCCTCGCTCGCCGCCGCCACGACCGCCGCCGTAGGCTGGCGCTCGTACACCTCGCGCGCGAACGTCGGCCCCGACAGCGCCGCCACCGCGGTCCCCGCCGGCAGGACCTGCGCCAGCACCTCGGTCATCCGGAGGTGGGTCTGGGGCTCGAGGCCCTTCGACGCGCTCACCACCAGCGCGCCCGGCGCGATGCCGGCCGCCGCCGCGCTCACCACCCGCCGCACCGCGTGCGAGGGCGCGACCGAGATCACGACCTCGGCGCCACCGACCGCCGCCGAGGCGTTGGTCGTGGCCACCAGGCCCGCGCTGGAGCGGCGAGTCCGGCAGGAACAGGTCGTTGCGGTGGCGGCGGTTGATCTCGTCGGCCACCTCGGGCTCGTGCGCCCACAGCACGACCTCGTCGCCCCTGGCGCACAACAGGTCGGCGAGCGTGGTGCCCCAGCCTCCCGCGCCCAGCACCGCGACGCGCGTCACGGCGTCGCGGCCCCGCGGCGCCGGAACCGGGCCTCGGTCCCCGCCAGCAGCCGCCGGATGTTGGAGCGGTGGTTGAAGATCACGAACAGCGCGACGCAGATCGCCACCCACACGGCCGTGGCCCGGCTCGGATAGAGCAGCAGCACGAGGAACGGGAACGCGACCGCCGCCGTGATCGAGCCGAGGGAGACGTAGCCCGTGACCGCCACCAGTCCGACCCAGACCACCGCCGCGGCGCCGATCGCGCCCGGCATGTAGGCGAGGAACACGCCCGCGGCGGTCGCCACGCCCTTCCCGCCCCTGAACCGGACGAACGGCGAGAACACGTGGCCGAGGACCGCGGCGGCGCCCACGACGAGCGACCACCACGACGGCTCCCGCGTGAGCGCGAGGTACGCCAGGACCGGCGCCGCGCCCTTGCCCACGTCGAACGCCGCCACCGGGACGGCCGCCTTCCAGCCGAGCAGCCGGAACAGGTTGGTGGCGCCGAGGTTCTTGCTGCCGACTTCGCGCAGGTCCACGCCCGCGGCCCAGCGGGCCACCAGGTACGACGTGGGCACCGACCCCAGCAGATAGGCCGGCAGCAGCCAGACCACGTGCAGCCACGTGATGGTCATCAGCGCCCCGGCTCGCGGCGGCGGCGCGTGAAGCGCAGCCGGATCGGGGTGCCCAGGAAGCCGAAGCGCGCCCGCAGGCCGTTGACGACGAACCGGCGGTACGACTCCGGGATGGAGTCCGGGCGGCTGGAGACGATCGCGAACGTGGGCGGCGCCTCGCCGATCTGGGAGCCGTAGAGGAGCTTGACCTCCGCGCCCCCCGCCTGCGGCGGCTGCCGCTCCTCGATCATCTCCTGGATCGCCCGGTTCACCTCGGCGGTCTGCACGCGGCCCTTCCGCGCGTCGGCGACCTCCACCACCGTGTCGAGCACCTTCTGCACGCGCTGGCCGGTCAGCGCCGAGAGGTAGAGGAACGGCACGTCGGCCAGGAACGGCGCCCGCTCCACGGCCTTCTTGCGGCCCGCCTCCGCCGTCTTGGTGTCCTTCTCGACCAGGTCCCACTTGTTGACCGCGACCACGAGGCCGGTGCCCGCGTCCCACGCCTGAGCCGCCACCTTGAGGTCCTGCGTGTGCAGGCCCTCGGCCGCGTCCACCACGATCACGCACACGTGGGCGCGCTCGATGGCCCGCTGGGTCCGGAGCAACGAATAGAACTCCACCGCCTCGTTGATCTTCCCGCGGCGCCGGAGGCCCGCCGTGTCGATGAACGTGAGCGAACGGCCCTTGTAGCTGAACGGGCTGTCGATCGCGTCGCGCGTCGTGCCAGGCTCCGCCGCCACGATGTGCCGCTCCTGGCCGAGCAGCCGGTTCACCAGGCTCGACTTCCCGACGTTGGGGCGGCCCACCACCGCGACCGCGACCGATTCCTCGGCCTCGGCCTCGGGCGCGGGCGGCAGCGCCGCGACGACGACGTCGAGCAGGTCGCCCACGCCCTTGCCCGTGCCCGCCGACACGGGGATCGGCTCGCCGAGGCCCAGCTCGTAGAACGCCATGTGCCGCGTCTCCCGCGCGAGCGCGTCGGCCTTGTTGACGACCAGGATGACCGGCTTGCCCTTCCCGCGCAGGTACTCCGCGATCTCCTGGTCGCCGGGCGCCGGCCCCACCTCGACCTCGGTCAGCAGCAGCACCACGTCGGCGGCCTCCACGGCCATCTCGACCTGGGTGCGGATCGCGGCGTCCATCGGCTCGTCCGACAGCGGCAGCAGGCCGCCCGTGTCCACGAGCCAGAAGGTGCGCCCGTTCCATTCGGCCTTGCCGAAATGCCGGTCGCGCGTCGAGCCCGGCCGCTCGTCCACGATCGCCGAGCGCCCGCCGGCGATCCGGTTGAAGAGCGTGGACTTCCCCACGTTGGGGCGGCCGATCAGCGCGACGGTGGCCGCGGTGGCACTCGATGCCGGGCGAGACCCTGCGGAGGGAGCAACCGCCGCCTCCTTGGTGGGACGGTGCTTGACCGGCGCGTTCACGCCGCCGCCTCGACGCCGAGGGCGTCCGTGAAGTGATAGGAGAGCAGGACCGGCGCGGGCGCATGGGCCACCAGCGTGGCCAGGGGCAGGTCGTCCACGAAGATGCCGTCGTCGTTCACCGCTTCGGCGGGCAGCAGCGCCAGGTCGTAGCCGCGGTTCGAGGCGAGCGCCGCGACGAGGTCGGCCCCCGGCAGGAGGCCCGCCGTCGTCACGCTCGGCCCGAAGTACGTGTTCTCGACGGCGACGCACTCGAAAGTGCCCTTGGTCGCCCGCGCGAGCGCCTCCATCACGGCCGGCATCAGCCCACCCATCGCCGTGCCGGTCAGCACCAGCACCCGGCGCCCGGCCATGTCCGGCAGCGCGTGCGCCTCGGCGGCGATCAGGCTCTCGAGGTAGCGCACGGCGCCCACCCCGTTCTCCACCTGCTCGAACCCGTCGTAGTCGGCCGCCGACGGGAACGGCTCGCCGGCGCGCATGTACAGCTCGTCGGAGCCGTACACCCAGCCGCTGCCGCGCTCGCCCCGCGCCCGGGCCGCCCATTTCCGCACCGACGTCAGCGCGCGGCGCGCCTCCTCGACCGTGGGAGCGCGCACCAGGTCGTGCTTCGAGAAGGTGGTGAGCGCCACCGGAACGACGGACACGCTCAGGACCGGCGCGCCGAAGGCGTACAGGTCCGACAGCGTCTTCTCGAGCACGTTGCCGTCGTTCACCCCCGGCACCACGACCACCTGGGTGTGGAAGCGGATGCCGCCCGCCGCGAACATCTCCGAGCTGGGGAAGCACCGCCGGCGCCTTGGCGTTGCGCAGCACCCGGCGGCGGACGGCCGGGTCGGTCGCGTGCACCGACACGTACAGCGGCGACAGGCGGTACTCGAGAATCCGCTTGATGTCCTTGTCCTTCAGGTTGGAGAGCGTCGCGAAGTTCCCGTACCGGAAGCTCAGCCGGTAGTCGTCGTCGCGGATCCACAGGACTTTGCGCGCGCCGGTGGGGTTGCCGTCCACGAAGCAGAAGTCGCAGCGGTTGTTGCAGCGCCGGATCTTGGGCGGCTCGAGCGCGACGCCCAGCGGCAGGCCCTCCGGCCGCTCGACGTCGTACTCCATCTCCACGCCGGCGGCGGTGCGCGTCCTCAGGAGGAAGGTCTCGTCCGCCGCGAGGAACTCCCAGTCGAGGAAGTCCACCAGCTCCCGGCCGCCAATAGACAACAGCTCGTCCCCGGGCTTGAGGCCGAGCTCATCGCAAATGGAGGCTGGGGCGACGGCGGCAACGCGTAACATGTAGCATACGATGATACAGCGTAACGCCTTAATCCACAATACATTCTGTCTCGGCGTTAAAGCTATGTCGCAAGCGAAGTTCCGGGTGAGACAGACTGGAGATGAGGCCGTGCGGCTAGAAGCTCACCTCGATCCGGCGCGGTGGCAGCACCAGCCGGATCACGTCCGCAGCGTCGTCCGGCAGCAGGTTCCTGAGTTCGCCCGGCCCATATCCGATCTGGTAAGCACGCACGGTGAAACGCCCGGGCGACGCGACACGGAGGGTGAAGGCTCCCAGAGAGTCCGTATGGGTCAGCAGGTTGGTGCCTACGATCATGACCTGCGCATCCGGCACCGGGCGGCCGGTGCTGCTGTCCGTCACGAGACCGTGGAGCGTGAACGATGTGGCCGTGTCCACCACGACGCTCGGCCGGACGCGGAGCGAGTCCCTGGGCAGAATGGGCGAGCCTCGCGGAGGCCCATGCCCCGCCAGGCTCTGCGGTATCGGCGCGACTCGCGGCACCACCTTCCCGGCCAGCCCGGGGAGCGTGTCGCCGACGAGGATGCGTCGGAATTCGGGCGGTCGTTTCGCCGCCAGCCGGCAGATGCTTGGGCCGGTGCCCTCTCTCACGGCCCTGACCACGCGCCATCCGCTGTCGGCGAGATGGAGATCAAACCGCACGTGCAGGAACTCGGCGCGGCCGCCCGCAACGCCGCGGCGGCATTCGGCGGGATCCATCACCGCGTCCCACAGGTCCACCGAGGCGGTGGAGTCGCCCAAATACTGGGGAGCTTCCAGGAACAGGAAGTCCGTCATGACCGAATCCGGGCACGCCTCGACTTTGCCCGAGTCGCACACGGCGTCTACCGTGCCGTGCGCAAGCAGCCGGCTGAGCCAGGCGCGGTGGTAGGGCGACGGATCCTGATCCACGCGGGTGCGAAGCGTGACGCGCTGGATGGGGCGCGGCGGGACCCCGCTTACGGCGTGGGATGCTTGGGCTTGTTCCAGGAGGACGGCGCGAGCGGCGTAGCCCTGGAGGACCACCGTCCAGAGGGCCTCCGCGCGAGGATTGGCCGGTGCGCTGCCGGCCGGCGACGGCCGGTGGGACACGTACGCGGTGCCCGCGCATGCCGTCGCGCCGAGGCCCAGCGCGGCCGCGACGACGGCACTCCAACGCCTCATCGGCGTGCCGCCCCGACACCCGTGTTCATGAGAACAAGCTAGCGGCCGAGCGTCACTCGAGCGTCACGCGGGTCGTTTGCCCTGGGGACCGCTTGCCCTCGCCTTCCTCCGTTCCGATCTTCCACCGATGGACGAGCGACGGTACACCGAGGAAGAAGTCAGCGCGATCTTCGAGCGGGCCGCGGAGGCGCAGCAGGCCGTGCGGCGCGCGCTGCCGCCGGGCGAGGGGCTGACGCTGACGGACCTGCGGGAGATCGGACGTGAGGTCGGCATTCCCGCGGAGCTGGTGGACCAGGCGGCGCGATCCGTGGGTCAGGCCGGCCGCGATTCCTCGCGCACCTTTCTCGGCCTGCCGGTCGGCGTCGGGCGGACGGTGGACTTGGGCCGGCGGCTGACCGACGACGAGTGGGAGCGCCTGGTCGTGGATCTCCGCGAGACCTTCGACGCCCGCGGCACCATGCGGTCCGAGGGCTCCCTCCGCCAGTGGACCAACGGCAATCTCCAAGCGCTGCTCGAGCCGACGCCGACCGGTCAGCGGCTGCGCCTGCGCACCGTGATGGGCGGCGCGCGCCGGACGATGGCGCTCGGGCTCGGCCTGCTCGGCGGAGCCGGGACCGTGGTGATCATGTCGGCGCTGGCTGGCCATTTCGCCGAGGCACTGGCCGGGACGGGGTCGCTGATGCTGGCCGGTGGCGCCCTGTTCACCGTCGGCGCGGCCCGGCTCCCGGTCTGGGCCAGGACACGTCGCCGCCAGATGGAAGGCGTGGCGGCACGGCTGGCTCTGGCGACCGAAGCGACCGCGCCCAAGGACCTGCCGCCGGGAAACGCGTAGCCTACCGCGAAACCGTCAGGGTCCGGCGACCAGACCGGTCATCTTCACCACCTCGAAGTCCGAGCCGTGCAGCTGCTTGAGGTCGTTGATGTCCGCGTCGTTCCAGCGCGGGTCCGGCGCGCCGCTCAAGAAGAACGCCCCGCCGTTGTCCGCCAGCATCATGCCGTAGCGCTTGAGCGCCGTGAGGATCACCCGCACGTCGGCCGGAAACGCCGAGATGTCCACGCCCGCCTTCAAGCGCACGCGCATCCCCATCGGCGGCAGGTTGGCCGAGGTCTGGCCGCTGGCCCAGTGCCGCGCGGGCGGCACGTACGCCTCGCGGGTCACCGGACAGGTGAAGCGCAGCGCGTGCGTGATCGCGCCGGCCGCCACCTCGTCGTAGCGGGCCAGGCCCGGGAATATCGGCAGCCCGGCGGCGTCGGCCGAAGTCCAGCCGGCCGGTCGCAGCGAGTCGCTCGACAGGTCGAACACGGCGCCGGAGCCCGCCGTCCAGCTCGCGCCGCCGTTCACCGGGTGCGCGTCGTACAGCTCGTAGAGCACCCAGTGGTCCACGTCCACCACCAGCACGTGGCGATCGCCGGTGGATGAGGGGCCACCCTCGATCGGGGCCGAGGGCGGGATCGGATATGGCCCGGGATCACTCTGGTCGCTGTAATCGAAACTGACCGGCACCCGGGCCTGGGTGCCCGGAACCGTGACGAACGGGATGCCCCAGGGCTCGCCGAGGTAAGTGGTGCCGAAGTCGGGATGCAGCGCGCTGGTCCCGCCGCACGAGGCGATGAGGCTGTCGGACGCGGGATCCACCGAATCGGCGGAGACGTCGCGATTCCACGGATTGTCGGCGGGAAACACGCTGCGCGACGGGAGCGGCGGCGGAGTGAACGGCGAGCCGGGCTCCGTGCCCGAGCGCCCGCACGCCGCCACGCACCACGCCAATCCCAGGCCCGCCAGCCACCGCAGCGTCATGGCTGCAGTACCCGGCGACCCGCACGCTAGTTCATCACCGGCACCCGGACCAAGCTGGGCGCTCCTAATGCTCCCAGAGCTCACGCAGTCTCAGCGTAGTCCGCCATTCTCCGACTCATCTCGAGCGGCCTGCGCTCGAAGTCGCGATCGCGGTCGCGCGTCAGCCTCGACCAGGGCGCCGTCTGCGGTGATGGTCCAGAAGAGGTGCTCTCCATCCGGCTCGGTCTCGGTTACCAGCGTGGCGCCCCGCGCCTTCCGGCAGACGACCGTGATGGTATCCCTATCGCGAGAGAAGCGGCCGATAGATGGCGAGGCGCTGAGGCGCCCGATGGAAGCCGGCGGCCCGGATCAGCGGAAGGAGCTGGTCGTCCATGCCATGGTCCGCCACGGCCCACGGCAGCGACGGCGCCTCGAGCGCGGTGTCGCGTGAGCCGGCGAGGTCGATGAGCCCGGCCTCGTACCGCGCGCTCAGGTCCATAACCGTGACCGTATTCTGCGTCCAGCGAATGCGCACTTCCCGCTGCAGGTCCCCGCCAGACGGCCGCCGCCGTCCCGACCATGCCGTCGTTGCTCACCAGGCTCGATGTGACCGTTGAGGCCGTGCGGCTCACGGTCGTGTACCGGACCGGCTTGGGGCTCCAGGTGACGAAGGTGTCTCCGGCCGGAATGGCGCGGGGCAAGCCATAGGAAAGGACCGCGATGACCCTGGCGTGGATCAGCGCCGGGTCCAGGTCCTCGTCCTGCGCCGGCGCTACCGCCGGCGGAGGCGGCGCCCAATGGCACGCCGCGAGCAGCGCGAGGACCCCGAACGCGACGAGACGCGACATCACGTCCCTCGGCTCCCTCACGGATGGCGCCGCGTGAACTCGGCCGGCGGTATCCACTTCAGCTCGATCGGGTGGATGAACACCGGGACTGCGCGACCGTTGATCCGGCCTGGTGCGTAGGTAGATGCCGAGGACAGCCTCGCGCGCCGATGCTTCGAATCCCGGATGTGAGCAGTAGACGACGCGCACGGACGCGGAGTCGACGTGCCCGGTGGAGTCCACGATCGCCAGCACGACCGCGCGTGCCGAAGGTCCCCGCGGTGCGGAGACTGTCCGGGTACTTCGGGTCCGGGCGGTTGAGCAGTTGTGGCCGCTCGGTGACCGAATCCTCCCGGTACACGCCTGGGGAAGCCGAACGCTGGGACCGCTGGGCGTGACCGCGTAGTTCAACGGAATCTGGACCCGCACGCGGACGGCGCGGCCGTCGAGCCCCGCTGGGCGGTACGTGCTGGCCCGCACGACTTCCAGGGCGCCGGCGTCAAATCCCGGATTCGAGCTCGACACGATCCGGACCGACGCAGAGTCCGCGTGCCCGGTCGTATCGATGATCGCCTCAACGAGCACGTGGCCACCGACACCGGCCGCCTTGAGACTGTCCTGGGTACCGAATCGGCGGGTGATCGAGCAGCACCGGCCGGTCCGTCACCAGGCTCTCCGGATACACCACTTCTCCCTGCGGCGTGGGCGCCGCTGGTCGCTGCGGCGCAGGGCACGAGCGGCGCCGGCCGCGGCGGCAGTCGCCGGCATTGGCTGCTGCGCAGGCGCTGATGCCGGCTGCCGCGCGGGCGCCGGTGCCGGCCGCGGCGACATGCAGGCGGCCGCGACGCCCAGCACGCACACCCCTGTCGCGAGCACGGTCCGGACGACACGCCACCTCGGGCTCGGAGATTCCATGGCTTCGATCCTCCTTTCGAGCAACGTGCGCGCTTCCGAGAAGGCGGTCGCGGCGAGCACGGGCTGGCTCGTCGAGCGCGCACCGACCCGCAACAGCAGGACGCCGTAGGCATGAGCGTCCGCGCCGGCACGCATCACCCGGCGATCGCAGTCGGTTTCCACCGCGAGCTGCAGCCGGCGGACTTGCCACCAGAGCGGGATGGCCCAGGGGACCAGGATCAGCGCCACGGTGGCGCCGAGCAGCAAATCCGGGTCGCGCGCCCCACGATGTTCGATCTCGTGCCGGAGCATCATCGAGCGCGCCGCGGGCTCCGCCTCCAACGCCCATTCCGGCAGCACGACCCTCAGGCCGCCCAGGCGCACGACGGCGGGCCCGATATCGGGCGCGACCAACACGTCGCGTTCCGTCCACCACGTCCGGCTCGCCAGGCCGCGCGCACGACGCCGGAGGCCGATGCCGGCCCGCAGCAGGCCCAGCGCCAGGGCGAGCGACGCGCCGCCCCAGAGGAGCAGCAGCAGCGGCCGGTTCAGGGTGGCCACCAGCGGGCCGATCCTGCTCCGCATCGAGGAGACGCCAGCGGCGACGGGCCGGCTTGCCGACGTCGGACTCACGGCGAGGTCGCCGATGGACACCGATCCGGCCGCGGCGCCGCGAGGAGCGGAATCCCGGGATCATCAGCGCGGACACGGGCATCAGCAGCGACGCCGCGATGGCCACCGCCCAGACCGCGCGACGGGGCATCGCCCACAGGCGCGCCACGCGCTCCAGCGCGAGAGCGGCCAGGCCGAAGCAGAGGCTGAGGGCCGACACGTAGAGCATCCAGGTCGCGATCATGGCCGCTCTCCCTTGATTCGGCCGTCGAGCAGGCGCCGCAGCCGTCTGAGGTCGGCGCGGTTCAGCGCCCGATCGCCGACCAGCTGGGTCAGCAGGAGGTCCGGCGAACCGCTGAGTAACCGGTCCACGAGCTCGCGCACGGCGCCCTGGCGGGCGACGCGCTCCGCGACGAGCGCGTAGTAGCGGTGCGCCCTGCCCTCGCCCTCGTGCCGCACATGTCCCTTCGCCTCGAGAATCCGCAGCACCGTGAGCACCGTCCGTATAGGCCAGCTCGTCTTGCAGCGCGGCGCGAACCAGCTACCGTCCCGGAGCCGTGTTCCCACAGCACCGACATGACGTCGAGCTCGCGTTCGGTCAGCGGAAGCAACGCAGACCAAGCTCCGTCTACTCATTGTCTCGTAGACAGTATGGCCGCGGCGACGTCCTGTCAACTAATGATTTAGTAGCAGGTTAGTCGGGATGGCGTGACGGCGCCGTGGCAACGGCAAAGCGGCGGGTGCCCGCGTTTCGCGCACTATGTCTGCACGACACCACCAGCGGGGTCAGGCGGACTTCGGGTGCCCCAACGCACAGCGCCCGGCACGGGGCCGGGCGCTGACGACTGCCACGGAAAGGACGAGCGACCTACGGTATGGTGATGTAGGTATTGTGGCTGCTGCCGTCCACCGAGACGGCGGCCGCCGTGAAAGCGCCCGCCCCTGACGCCTTCGTTCCGGCGCTGACGCCGGAGGTCAATGCGACGCCGCCCGAACTCGTATAGCCCTTGCCACTGAGAACGAACACGAACTGGGGCTTGTCTCCGCTCGTGGTCAGGCCGGTATGCGGAAGGGGCTTGCCTGCGCCGGCCACGTTCGACAGCGTGAGGGCGTACTTGCCGGTTCCGTCGTTGGTGAGCGTTACCGCACCCCACCCCCAGGCCGAGCACTTCACCGTGACCGTTGTCGGGTCCCAGGTGCCGGAAGCGTCCAGGTTGCCGGTGTCCAAGACGAGCTGCACGTCCGTGGTGCCGAACGGCGGCAGCGTCATGCCGGCGACCGCCTGGTCGGTGGTGGCACCCGCGCTCACCGTGAAGCTGCCGTTGGGACCTGCCGGCCAGATCCAGCCATCGCCGAAGGCCGTCTGGTAGGTCTGGTCGATCATCCCGTACTCGTAGGTCGTCGTGCCGGTGGCGGGAGGCATGACGAACACCACCGCGCCGAACTTGTGGTCCCCTGCGACGGAGCCCTCCGGCTCGTGGCCACCCGCGGACATCGGGCCGTCGTCATGGAGCGGCGGCCAGGGGCCGGCCCACAGAGGGTCCGCAGTGATCGTGTTGGTGGCCTGGTCGTAGACCATCGCACCTTTCCAGACCAGCTGGCCATCGCTGAATACCTTGTTGGCCGCGTCATCCACGATGATGCTCACGGCGATGGCTCCGGCCGGCTTCTTGAATAGCCCGGCCGGGCCTGTGGCGTCCTTGCTGCACGCACCGGCGCCGAGCGAGAGCGCGAGCGCGGCGGCAGCGGCCGTGGTGATTGACTGGGATCTCATCTCCACCTCCTGAAGCGTCCGGAGCGCACCCGCGCCCGCCCCGTCGGCAAGCGTCCGCGCCGTCTCCTTGGCCATATAATGGCGGATAGGCGTTATCGGCGCGTCATTTGAACTGGGAGTCAAACTATCGGAGACGGATCGGCGGACTGAGACGCGCAGCGGTTCAGCGGCGGGCGGCCCGCTCAGCCATCACCCCTGCTTCTCTGGACTAGGCGAGAGCGCCGGGCGGCTACGGACCTGGGCCAGCGTGCGCTCGGCGAAGTCGAGCCGCTCCTGGACCTCGGCCAGTTCCTGGCGAAGCTGGTCCACCTCATCAGCGAGGGAGTCGGAGGCGGCGCCGTCGCCGGTTCCGGCGCGGACCCTGGCCTCCTCGATCCGAAGCTGTTGCAGCTTCACCAGCCGGTTGGAGACGATGGCGACGATAGGAATGGCGAGGGCCAATACGGGGATCAGAAGGGCCAGCGTGCCGTTGTCCATGTGTGCGCCCAGCGCAGAGGTGATCCGGCGTCCCTACGAACGGAGCAGCGTTCTCAGCTCCAATCCGGACATGCCGGTGTTATACGGCCGTGTATTCGGCTCGAACTCCCGTCCCCGCTCGAGCGGGCCGACGATCACCGGATCGAATCCGGCCTCACGGACCAGGCCGGCCACGGTCTCGACGGCCTGCGCGTCGTCGCCGGCCAGGGGGATGCCGACACGATCACCTTCGCGATGCGCCTCGCCCTCGAGCGTCTTGTAGTATACCGAGTTGAACGCCTTGACCCAGCGGCTGTCGGGGAACATCGCGGCCGCCCAGCCGGCCGAACCGCGCGCATGCTGTGAGGCCTGGCGCGCCGCATCGCCATCGCGCTGTGGGTAGGCGTTTCCGGTATCCAGCACGATCTTGCCGGCCAGCAGCGGCGCGAGGTCGCGCGCGAGGTCCGGAACGGCCTTGAGCGGAACGGTCAGCATGACCACATCGCCAAACTCCGCCGCCCGCTTCGGCGTACCGGACGATCCACGCGCTCCCAGTGACGCCACGAGAGACTTCAGCGTCTCGGGATGACGCGACGCCAGGCACACCTCGTGCCCGGCTTCGGTCCACAGCTTCGCCAACGTGGAGCCGATCATTCCGGCTCCGATGATGCCGATACGCATGGCGACCTCCCGAAGCCGCGACGTCGCCTCGAACTAGCGTTGCCGTCGCTCGATGTGCAGGTGGAGCGGAGGTGGAGAATGGACCGGCTCGGCGGGCGTGAGGTCCGATGCCGGCGGGGCGCCACCGAGCACCGAGTGAACCGCCCGGCCCAGCTCCGCCCGGGTCGCGGGCTTGCTGATCAACCGCCGCACGCCCGCGGCGCGGATGGTCTCCTCAGGCAGCTCCTGCACGTAGCCGGTCAGGAGCGCGATCGGCAGATCGGGGCGGATGTTGTGCACGGCGCGGGCGAAGTCGAGGCCCACCATCTGCGGCATCAGGTAGTCGGACAGCACGAGGTCGAAGTCGCCGGGCCGGGCGCGGACGGTTTCCAGGGCACGCGGCGCGTCCGTGTCGCTCGTCACTCGGTAACCCAGCGTCTCCAGCCACCGGGTGCACGTCTCGGCCAGCGCCGGCTCGTCCTCGACGAGTAGAACCCGCTCCCCGTGGCCTTGGACCGCCGCCTCGTCGCCGGGCCTCTCTGGCAGCGCCTCGGCCACGAGCGCCGGGAAGAAGCACGACACGGTCGTGCCCTGCCCCGGCTCGCTATCGAGATCAACCGCGCCCCGGTGTGCCTTCATGAGGGCCTGCACGATCGGGAGCCCGAGCCCCGTGCCCATGCCTGCCGGCTTGGTCGTGAAGCCCGGCTCGAAGACCCGCTCGCGCACCGCTGGGTCCATCCCGGATCCCTCGTCGCGCACGACGAGGGCGGCGTACCATCCCTCGTGCAGCCCCGGATGCAACCGCACCACGTGGTCACGCAGATACTGCGGCTCGACGGAAACGGCGAGCACGCCGCCGTCCGGCATTGCCTGCGCCGCGTTGCTCCCGAGGTTCATGAGGATCTGGTAGATCGAGGTAGGGTCGGCCCGCACCCGCAATGACTGCGCGTTCACATTGACCCGCAAGTGAATCGAGGGCGGAAGCGTGGCGCGAAGGAGCTTCGCCGCCTCCGCCACCGTCGGTCCGATCTCCAGGGGCGCTGCCTCCGACGGTTGGCGACGGCTGAAGATGCGGATCCGCTCGACCAGGTCCTGGCCGTGCTGGGCTGCCCTGGTCAGCTCCGCCAGGTCCTCGGCGACAGGCCCCTGCGCCGGCAGTGCCTGCCCAATCCGCTCCGCGTGCGCCGTGATGGCGGCCAGGACGTTGCTGAAGTCATGCGCGACGCCGGCGGCCAGGGTGCCCAAGGCCTCGAGTCTCAACGCGTGTCGCAGCTGCTCCTCGAGGTGCCGACGCTCCTCCTCCGCCTTCTTGCGCCCGGTGATGTCCACGACCGAGGCGAGGACGAACATGCCCTCCTCGGTTACTACGGGCGTCAGGCCAATTTCGATCGGTACCTCGGCCTGGTCCTTTCGTAGCCCGTACAAGTCGCGACCGGCACCCATGGCCCGCGCCTTGGGGTCCTCCATGAAGCCGGCGCGGAAGCCCGCATGCCCAGTGCGAAATCGCTCGGGGATCACGATCTCGACGGGCTGACCCAGGAGCTCCGCGCGGGCATAGCCGAAGAGCCGCTCCACCTCGCGGTTCACGAACACGATGTTCCCATGGGGGTCCGCCACCAGCAGGCCGCTGGGGGATGACTCGATGACGGCGCGTAGCTGAAAATCGACGCCGCCGGGGGCGTCGGGGCTCATGACTAGGACAGTGGCGAATGCATTCCTACTGCGCAAGTCGGCACTGCCTGCAACCGCCTTCACCCCCGGAGTGGGAGCCGCTCCGCCCCGCAGAGGCGGAGCGGAGCGGTTGCGTCGGACCACAGCGGGCCCTCGGCCTTCCCCAAAGAACACCGGCGGGCGGCTCCGGCTACGCTGCCGCGGCAGCCTCACCCGACGACCATCACCAGCGCGAGGATGGCGCCGGCGCGCTTGCCGTCATCCAGTGCTACTGTTCCTCGTCGGTGTCGCACCCAACCCAACGCGAGGGTCGGCCGCATGCCGTGGTATCACGACGCATCGTACTTGTTCGGCGGAGCGTTTCTGGCCAACGCCGTTCCGCACCTGGTCAGCGGCATGATGGGGCGGCCGTTTCAAACCCCATTCGCCAAGCCGCCCGGCCAAGGGCTGTCATCCTCGACCGTGAACGTGCTGTGGGGCGCTGGCAACGTCGCCGCCGGCTACTGGCTCGTCTGCCAGGTCGGTGCGTTCGATCTCCGCAGCCCGACCCAGGTCTCCGTTGCCGGGTTGGGCGCGCTGTTGATGGCGGTGAGCAATGCGCGATTGTTCGGGCGCTTCAACGGCGGGAATGCGCCCGCGCCATGAGACGCGCCGGGCGTGGTGGACACGAAATCGGGGGGCCATAGTCAGGCCCCCCGGCATTCCGTGCATCGCTCGACTCAATGAAGCCACTGCCAGGAGCGGGCGACCGGATTCGAACCGGCGACGTCCAGCTTGGGAAGCTGGCATTCTACCCCTGAATTACGCCCGCACGGAGAGCGGGAGCCGGCCGGCCCCCGCTCTCGCATAATAATCAGTTCGTCTTGTACTTCCAGGCCACGATGCCCCGGCCGTTCGCCGTCATGTTGAAGTCGTACGATTGTCCCGCGTTCCCGTTCGGGGCGAGGTCCGGAATGTCCACCGACTGCGACGTCACCACGCTGCACGCGCCGTCGACGAACTGCACCGTCAGGTTGAAACCCTTCACCTGCTGCGCCTGGTCGTTCGTCACCATCCCGTGGAAGACGACCGACGTGTCCGTGGGATCGAACCGCAGCACCGACAGCTCCCACGGCAGGGCCTCCGCCCGCTCCAGCACGTGCAGCGTCGAGTCCTTGTTGCCGTTGTCCTGCCAGGCCCGGGCCAGCACCTGCAGCGACGCCTTGTTCATCGAATCTTCGGCCACCAGCCGGCGCGAGACCTCGAGCAGCTTCACCGAGTCCTTCGCCGCCAGGTAGATGTTCGCGAGGTTGTAGAGCCCGTCACGGTAGCAGCGGTTCTTGGCCAGGCCCATCTCGGTCGCCCGCGCGGCCAGCTGATAGCGGCCCGTGCGGAACAACGCCGTCCCCGCATCCATCAGGTCCATGGCGTCCATCGAATCGGCATGCGCGAGCATCGAATCGTACACCGTCTGCGCCTCGGCCTCGCGGTGCAGGCCCGAGAGCACCCCCGCCAGGCTGGCCTGCGCCGCCAGGTCGCGCGGCCGCATCGCCAGCACTTCGCGGTACGCGGCCTCGGCATCGGTCAGCCTGGCCTGCCTCACCGCGCTGTCCGTCACCCCGCGACGCTGGGCCTCCGCTCGAACGCTCGCCGTGTCCGCCACGGTGCCCTGGATCAGCCGCGCCGCATTGAACAGCGCCGTCGCACGATCCTCGTCGAACCGGTGATCCTGGGTCGAATGCGCCGCCAGGCGGAAGTAGGCGATCGCGCTGTCGAACGCCCGCTTCCCATAGAAGATCGACGCCATGTTGAGATAGGCGTACGGCTCCGTGCGGTAGATCCGGTTGGCCGTCCGGAACAGGGCCAGGGCGGAGTCCCCGTTGCCGTTGTTCATCTGTCCGACGCCGGCGTTCTGCAGCGGCACCCACAGGTTGTGGCGCTCGCGCCCGATCGAGCGCTTGCAGTCCGCGTCGGCCGACGCTTCGACCTTCGTGAAGGCCGAGTCCGCGCCCGCCAGGTCGCCTTCGATGGCGTACAGGTCGCCGTACACGTACCACAGGCTCGCCTGGTCCACGCCGCCGGCGTGAGCCGAGGCCTCCAGCAGGGTCTGAGCCTGGCCGATCTGGGTCTTCCGGACGTCGGCGTAGGTCGTGGACCGGGCCAGATCGAGGTGCTGCTTGGCCCCGTTCAGGCGGAAGTTGCCGCGATAGTCGATGTGATGGCAATCGGGCGCATACTGTTGGAGCGGCGCCGACTGAGCGCCGGCCGAGCCGACCGTGAACATCAGCGCCGCAACCGGCGCAATCAGCGTCAAACTGCGCGAGACCATTCCCTGTTCCTCCGTCGAGGTGACACGACCCAAGTCAATAAAGATTCAGTGGTTAGACGCCAGCGTCAACGCCTCATGTTAAGTCTCGGCCATACAGGACCCCGGCCCCGGTGTTGAAGACGACGAGCGGCTCGGTCCGCGACACTTTCCCCTCGGAGAGCAGCCGCCGGGCGGCGGCCACGGCCGCGCCGCCTTCGGGGCAGGCGTCCACGCCCTCCAGGGAGGCCATGAGCCGTGCACCCTCCACCAGGTCGGCGTCCGGCACGGCGACGGCACCCCCGCCGCTCTCCCTCAGCGCCCGCAGCATCAGGCTGCCGCCCAGCGGATTCGGCACGCGCAGCCCGCTCGCCACCGTCTCCGGCTTGGGCCAGGGCTCGCAGCGGTCGCGCCCCCCTTCGTAGGCCCGCACGACGGGGGCGCAGCCGGCGGACTGCACGGCGAACAGGCGCGGCATGGGCCCGGTCACCCATCCGGCCTGGATCAGCTCCAGGAAGGCTTTCCACATGCCGATGAGGCCGGTGCCGCCGCCTGCCGGGTAGACGATCCCCCCGGGCAGGTGCCAGCCCAGCTGCTCTGCAATCTCCAGGCCCAGCGTCTTCTTGCCCTCGATCCGGTACGGCTCCCGCAGGGTGGACAGGTCCATGGCACCCCGTTCGTCGGCGTAGATCCTGGCCAGGGCGCCGCAGTCGCCGATGTGGCCGTCCACCAGGTGCAGGTCGGCGCCGTAGGCCGCGATCTGGCCCAGGAGCGGCGCCGGGGTCGTGCGCGGGGCGTACACCCGCACGCGGGCGCCGGCCCGGGCTCCGTACGCCGCCGCCGCGACGCCCGCGTTGCCGGCCGTCGGCAGCACGAACTCGGCCGCTCCCGCCAGGACCGCGCGCGTCACGGCGGCCGAAAGGCCACGCGCCTTGAAGGAGCCCGTGGGGTTGGCGGCCTCGTCCTTGAGCAGGAGCTGCTCGGAGCCCAGGGCGGCGCCGAGCCGCCCGGCTGCCAGGAGCGGCGTTCCACCCTCGCCCAGCGTCACCGGCGACTCTCCGGCCGCGATGGGCAGGAGCGCGCGGTAGCGCCACATCCCCTCCCCCACGCGCCGCTCGAACACCGCCCGGTCGGCCACGGGGAAGCTGCGCTTGTACCGCACCAGCCAGGGCGAGCCGCACGCGTCGCACACGGTCGGCAGCCCCGCCGCGTCGCGCCGCCTGCCGCATCCCGAGCACTCGAGCGTCCAGTCCATCGCCGGTCAGCTCCTGCCGCTGAGGTGGGTGAGAATCCGCTCGGCCAGCGCCCGCGAAACCCCCGGCACGGCGGCCAACTCGTCCAGGCTGGCGGATTGTACCCCGGCCAGCGAGCCGAAGCGCTCGAGCAGCGCCCGGCGCCTCGAGGGCCCGATGCCGGGGATGCTCAGCAGCTCGCTCGTCAGCGTGCGGGCCGACCGCCGCTTCCGATTGAAGGTGACCGCGACCCGGTGCGCCTCGTCCCTGGCGCGCTGCATCAGCTTCAAGGCCGGGCTGCGGCGCGGCAGCCGCAGGGGCTCCGACCGGGCGGGGAGGTAGACCTCCTCGTCGCGCTTGGCGAGCGAGGCGAGCGCCAGCGTGCCTTCGGGCACCGCGGCGTCGCTCACCGCCGCCAGGGCCGCGTTGAGCTGCCCGCGCCCGCCGTCCACCAGCAGGAGATCCGGCAGGGGCCGGGACTCGTCGAGCCGCCGCTTGAGGAACCGGCCCACGACCTCGCGCATCGAGGCGAAGTCGTCCTGGCCCTCCACCAGCTTGATCTTGAACGTGCGGTACTCGCCGCGCTTGGGCCGGCCGTTCTCGAACCACACCAGCGAGCCCACCGTGTCCCTGCCCTGCGACGTGCTGATGTCCACGCACGCCATGCGCCGGGGCACGGCCGACAGTCCGAGGTCGCGCCCGAGGGCGTACACCGGGTCCTCGGCCCGCTCGGCGCCCTCGAAGGTCTCGAGCCGCAGCGTCTCGAGCAGATGCCGCGCGTTCTGGTCGGCGAGATCCACGAGCCGCCGCGCCGAGCCCCTCACGGGCACCGCCCAGCGGGAGCCGCCGAACGCCTCCGCCAGCGCCGCTTCGTCGGCCGGGGGCCCCGGCAGGTACGTGACCGGCGCCGTGTGCTCGCGCGGGAGGTAGGTGCGCACGAGGAAGGCGGTGAGGATCTCGCTCTCCGGCACGTCCTGCACTCCGACCAGGAACGTGTGCTCGCTGCCCAGCACCTTGCCGTCCCGGATCCGCAGCACGACGGCGCACGCGTCGTCCTCGTCGCGCGCCAGGCCGACCGCGTCGCAGGTGCCGCCGCCCACCCGCTCGACCGTCGGAGGCTCCTCGATCTGGTCGAGGCGCTTGAGCGCGTCCCTGCAGCTCCGCCGCCAGCTCGAAGTCCGTGGCGGCCGACGCCGCCTGCATCCGCTCGCGCAGGTGCTGGCGCACCTCGAGCGTCTTGCCCTCGAGGAACAGCAGCACGTCCTGGATCATGCGCCCGTACGCCTCGCGGCTTTCCCATCCCACGCACGGCGCCAGGCACTTGCGGATGTGGTAGTCGAGGCACGGGCGGTCCGGCGCGACGGCGGGCAGGTCGTAGCTGCAGGAGCGCACGGTGAAGATGCGGCGGATCAGGCGCAGGGTGCTGGCGCAGCGCGCCCACGTCGGTGTAGGGCCCGAAGTACCGCGCGCCGTCCTCGGCCGCGTTGCGGGTCACCAGCACCCGCGGAAACGGCTCCTGGACCGTGACCGCGAGCCACGGATACCGCTTGTCGTCCCGCAGGTCCACGTTGAACCGCGGGTGGTATTCCTTGATGAGGTTGTTCTCCAGCAGCAGCGCCTGCGACTCGCTCTGGGTGACGATGGTGTCCAGGTCGGCGATGCGCTGCTGGAGGAGCTGGAAGCGCGGGCTCGCGCTCGCTTCGTCGCCGAAGTACCAGCGCACGCGGCTCCGCAGGCTGTTGGCCTTGCCGACGTACAGCACCTCGCCCGCCGCGTCTTTCCACAGGTACACGCCCGGCGAGTCGGGCAGCGCGTCGAGCTTGCGCTGCAGGGCCTCTTCAGGCACGGCGGCGGCTCCAGGCGAGCACGGCCTGCGCGGCGGGGATGCGGAAGGCCAGCGTGAGCGCGCCGTAGAGCAGCGCGTAGGGCACCAGCACGACGGCGCCGGCGATCACGGGGCGGAGCCCCAGGGTCAGCCGCCACACGGCGAACGCGGCGGCGCCCGCCACCAGCGCCGAGGTCCACAGCTTGGGGAGGTAGCCGGGGGTGAAGTGCGTGGCGCCGATGCGCGCCGCCAGCCCGCGCCTCAGGAGCGTGAACTCCACCCAGGCGGCGAAGCCGGCGCTGGCCGTCAGGCCCACGGCGCCCCACTTGAGCTCGATCCCCAGCAGCGGCGGCAACGGCACCGAGCAGAGGAACCCCAGCACGGTGGTGAGCACCACCCGCACCACGGCGTAGCGCAGCGGCGTGCGCGTGTCGCCGAGCGCGTAGAAGGTCGAGGCCGACAGCCGGCTCAGCGTGGACGCCAGCAGCCCCACGGCCGAGCCCGCGAGGATCGCCCAGACGTAGCGGCTGTCCGCGGCGTGGAACCGCCCGGTCTGGAACAGGGCGCCGACCAGCACCTGGCCCAGCGCCACGAACCCCATCGCGCACGGCACGATGAAGAACGCGATGCGGTGGAGACCCTCGCCGAGCTGGGCGCGGAGCGACGCGTGCCGCTCCGCCTCGCTGCCCTGCGCGGCCGACATCTCGGGCAGCGCCGCGGCCGAGATGGACATCCCGAACAGGCTGACCGGCAGCGTGTAGAGCAGCTGCGCGTTGGCCAGCGCGCCGACCGGGGCGTCACCCAGCAGGCTCGCGATGACCGTGTCCACGAAGGCGCTCACCTGGTTGACGCCGCGCCCCAGGAGCGCGGGCCAGAAGTTGCGCACCACCGTGCGCACCTCGGCGTCGGCCGTGCTGGCCGACAGGCGGAGACCGCGCGCGAGGCTCAGCACCATCGGGAGCTGGACGGCTACCTGGAGCAGGCTGCCGACCACCGCGCCCCACGCGATCAGCACCGCCAGCCGGCCCGCGTCGTCTCGCCGGCCCAGCAGCGCCGCCGTGATGATCGCGGCGTTCCAGACCACGGGCGCGACGTAGGAGAGGAAGAACTTCCGGTGGCTGTTGAGGATGCCGAGGCACCAGGCGGAGAAGACGAGGATCCCGGTCCCCGGAAACAGGATCCGCACCAGGGTGATGGTGAGGTCGCGCTTGTCGCCGGTGAAGCCCGGCGCCAGGACGCTCACCACCAGCGGCGTGGCGCCGACGCCGACCGCGACCACCGCGGCCACGGCGAGCCCCAGCAGGCCCGCCACCGCTCCCGCCACTTTCCCGGCCTCCTGCTCGCGGCCCTCGCCCAGCAGCCGCGCGTACACGGGAATGAACGACGCCGACAGCACGCCTTCGCCGAACAGGTTCTGCAGCAGGTTGGGAATGCGGAACGAGGCGCCCAGCGCGTCGGCCACGGCGCCCAGGCCGAAGTACCGGTTGAACACCCACTGGCGGACGAAGCCGGCGACCCGGCTGAGGAAGATCCCGGCGGCCACCAGCGCCGACGAGCGCGCCGCCGACCGCGGCATGCCTAGGAGCCGGACTTGGGCAGCGACTTGGGGGCGGCGGACGCTCGCGCGGGATCGTCGAGCAGCCGCTGCATGTACTGGTGCTCTTCCTGGATCTGCGCGAGCTGGCGCGTCACGGTCTCGAGCTCCGTCTCGAGCACGCCGACCTTCTTGGTCAGATCCTTCAGGTCCTCACCGGGCTCGATCTTGCCCCCCTGCATCCGCTCGCCCCACGCGCGCACGACCGGAGAATCGAGCACGATGGCGGTGAGGGGGATCATCAGCGCGAAGGCGATGAGGACGATGACGGCGACGCCCATTCCGTAACCTAGGCCCCGTGGGGGGCGGCTTCAAGTAGCCGCTCGACGTGGGCGCGGGCGGCTTCGTGCAGCATCGCCATCAGCGGCCGCCCGTGGCGGGCCAGGTAGGTGGCGGCGGTGAGCACGCGCTCCTGCGGCTTGCCCGAGGGAAAGAGGTTGGCCTTCGCGCGCGCCAGCTGCTGCAGCGCGGTGTCGTTGTTGCGCTTCAGCGCGGCCACGAGCCGCTTCTCGATCTCGTCCGCGCCGTGCAGGGCCTGGTTGCGCGCGGTCTCCACCGGGCGCTCGAGGGTGCGCTCCAGCCGGATCGCGGCCTCGCGCACCGCGGCGTAGCCGGACTCGAGGCCGCCGCGCAGCGCCGCCAGGGCCTCCACGGCGTCCGCCGGCAGCGCCTCGCGCGCGAGCGCCGACGCCAGCTCGCCCTCCGGCCGGCCCAGCTCGCCGGGCGCCAGGCCCAGGCGCTCGAGCGTCTTGTCGACTTTCGCCTCGACGACGAACCCCGACAGGCGCGGCGTGGGCACGGGACGCGGCACCGCCAGGTGGGCGAACAACGGCACCACCTGCCGCAGGTATGCCAGTTCGGCGGGGCCACCGACGTACGCCACGGTGGGAAAGAGGTGCGCCTCGACCACCGGCCGCAGCAGCACGTTGGCCGAGAGCCGCTCCGGCGTCGCGCGGAGCAGGGACTCCAGGTCCGCCAGCGCGAATCGCTCGCCCGCGCGACGGGTCACGAAGCCGCCGTCGGCGATGCGCAGCCGGTCCCTGCCGCCGGCGCCTTCCACCATCGCCAGGCCCATCCCCTCGCCGACCGCCACCGGCGTCTCGAGCCCGGCCGCGCGCAGCCGCTCGGCTTCCCGCGCCAGCGCCTCGTCGAGCGCGTGCGCCGACCGGAGCGCCTCCAGCGCCAGCGGCCCGGCCGCCCGCTTGAGCGCGCCGTCCCATCCCCGGCACACCACCACCCCGAACGGCGCCAGCAGCTCGGCCAGCGCGAGAGCGAACGCCTCGGCCATCGAGCGCTCGGGCAGGTAGGCGGCGCGCAGCCACGCCAGCGTCTCGGAGCGGAAGTCGCTCGCCGGCAGCGCCGCCTCCAGCGCGGCCAGGGCCTCCTCGCCGCCGGGCGCCACCGTCTCCCGGTACGCCGGCAGCATCGGCGCGCCGGCCGGCCGCTCGCGCAGGGTGAGTGCGCGCACCTCGCCGTCGCCGCCCAGGACCGCGCAGTGGTTGATCTCCGCGAAGTCGTGGTCGTCGCCCGCCACCCAGAACACCGGCACCACCGGCCGCGACCACCGCGCGGCCAGCGCTTCCGCCAGCGCCACGGCCGTCAGGGCCTTGTGGACCGTGTAGAGCGGACCGGAGAACAGCCCCGGCTGCTGGCCCGTGGTGACGGCCAGCGCCTGGCCGGAGAGCAGCGCGTCGCGGGCGCGGGCGGCCGCCTCGCCGGGCGAGGCCACCAGCGCCGCCGCCGCCGCGGCCGGAAACGCACGGCCGGCCTGCGCCGCCATCGCGGCGGCGTACGCCGCCGCGCCCGGCGCGTCCGCGGGGAGGGCCGCGGACTCGAACCGCACCGTCACGCGGCCGGACCGGGCGGGCACGACCTGCGCGCGGAACGCGTACAGCTCGGTGCCCCCGTCGTGCCACGCCTCCGCGGGCAGGCCGGCCTTCCGGCACACGCCGCGGAGGAACGCCGTGCGGTCCCACCGCTGCTCGACCGCGACCTGCGGCAACAGCACACCCATGCGGGGACCCCGCTGCACGATGAGACCGTCACGTCCCGGCACCACGTCCTCGGGCCGGATGCGGACCGTGGGCGAGAGCACGGAGACCTCCACCTCGAGACCCGCCAGCTCGTCCGGCTCGACCGGCGGAAACCGCGGATCGTCGTGCGAAGCGGCGACGGCCATCCGCCGCACCGCCTCGCCCACCGCCAGGTCGGGCTCGATGTGACCCAGGCACCCGCGCAGCGCGCCCTTCCGGTGCAGCGAAACGAACACGCCCCTGGGCACGTCCAGCCCGGGCACGCCGGGGAGCGGCGGCAGCCGCTCGCCCCGCACCGACGCCTCGACGGTGACGCGCGCCAGACCGAGGAGCGCGTCCAGCGCCTCCGGCGACAGCAGCGCCGGCTCCGCCGCGACCGGCCCGCTCACCGTGATCCCCTCAGCGGGACGGTAGTGAGCGGTGTGCCTGTTCTCCTCACTTCGACCTCGCAACTCGTGACCACTCGCAACTTGGCGTCTCGCAACTGCACTGCCCCCTGCCTTCTCAGTGCTGCACTCTGTCAGGCGTACATGCCGCGCAGCCGGTGCACCGCCGCCACCCGGTCGATCGCGAGCGTGTACGCCGCGATCCGCATGTTGACCTTGTACTTCTTGGAGACCTCGAGGACGTGGTCGAAGCTCCGGACCATGATCTCCTCGAGCCGCTGGTTGACCACGGCCTCGGTCCAGAAATAGCCGCCGCGGTCCTGCACCCACTCGAAGTAGCTCACCGTGACGCCGCCCGCGTTGGCCAGGATGTCGGGGACGACGAACACGCCCTTCTTGTCGAGGATCTCGTCCGCGCCGGCCGCGGTCGGGCCGTTGGCGCCTTCGCATGATCACCTTGGCCTGGATCTTGGGGGCGTTCCGCTCGGTGATCACGTTCTCGAGCGCCGCCGGCAGCAGCACGTCGCACGGCGAGGGTGAGGAAGCTCCTCGTTCGCGACCGCCTCGCGCCTTGGGATAGCCGGTCACGTAGCGACTTGCGCCTCGCGCCACGCGATCACGTCCTTGACGTCGATGCCCCTTCGGGTTGTAGAGCCCGCCCGACACGTCGCTCACGGCCACCATCGTCGCAGCCCTTCTCCTGCAGCAGCTCGGCCGCGATCGAGCCGACGTTGCCGAAGCCCTGCACCACCACCTTGGCGCCCTTGATCGGCATGCCGAGGTGCTTCAGCGCCTCCTTGGTCACGATCATGCAGCCGCGGCCCGTCGCCTCGCGGCGGCCGAGCGAGCCGCCCATCTCGACCGGCTTGCCGGTCACGACGGACGTCACCGTGTGCCGCATGTGCATGGAGTAGGTGTCCATGATCCACGCCATCACCCGCTCGTTGGTGTTCACGTCGGGCGCGGGCACGTCGGAGTCGGGCCCCAGGATGTCGATGATGCCCGACGTGTAGCGGCGCGTGAGCCGCTCCAGCTCGCCCGATGCGACATCTTGAGCGGATCGCAGATCACGCCGCCCTTGGAGCCGCCGAACGGGATGTTGACCACCGCGCACTTCCACGTCATCCACGCCGCCAGCGCCTTCACCTCGTCGAGCGTGACGCCGAGGTCGAAGCGGATCCCGCCCTTGCCCGGCCCGCGCGACGTGTTGTATAGCACCCGGTACCCGGTGAACACCTCGTCTTCGCCCGTGTCCAGCATGACGGGCAGCGAGATGATGATCTGCTTCTCGCGGGTTCCGGAGGACCTTGTAGAGCCCCGCTCGAGATCCAGCAGCTTGGCGGCGCGAGTCGAAGCGCGACATCATCGCTTCGAACGGGTTCTCCTCGGCCAGGAAGTCGGTCCTTGTCCGGGCAGCATGAACTGCTTCGTGTCGGTCATGAGGTCATCCGTCGGTCGGGCGGCACGACGGCCGCCTGCGGTGTGGAGCGTGAATGCGCCGCCCGGCCCAGCTGGTCGAGGAGGCGCGCCAGTGCTGCTTCACCATCCGTCACGTGTACGTCCAACTCCGCGACGAGGCACGGCGGGGCGGTCGCCGGCCACAGGGGCCGGAGCCGCACCGCGTCCTTCGCGGTCGTCACCACGACGCCGGCCGGCCCCACCATCGCGAGCACCGCCGCCAGGTCGGACGGCGTGAACGCGTGATGATCGCCGAAGGCCGCCAGCCGCACCCGCGCGCCGAGGCGCTCGAGCTGCAGGCGGAACGGCGCCGGATCGCCGATGCCGCACACCGCCACGGCATCGCGTCCGTAGAGCCACTCGGAAGCAAGCGGCGTGCCGCCCTCGAGCGGCACCAGCCGCGCGATGACGAGGCCCACGGCGATCGCCAGCCCTTCGCGCGTGCGCGGCGCCAGCCGCCGCGCCGTGGCGCTCGCGGCCTCCGCGCCGGCCGCCTTGTACGTTACGACGACGCCGTCGCAGCGGCCAAGGGCGCCGAGCCCCTCGCGCCACGGCCCGGCCGGCAGCGGCCACATCCGCTCGCCGGCGGTCTCGGCGGCCACCACGGTCAGCAGCACGTCGCACCGGACGTCGCGGCGCTGCAGGCAGTCGTCGAGCACCAGGACGTCGGCACCGGCCGCCACGGCCGCGGCGGCCCCGCGCCGGCGGTCGGGATCGGCCACGACCACCACCCCCGGCGTGCGGGCGCGGTGCTCCTCGGCTTCGTCGCCGCCCCGGTAACCCCGGAGCAGGATGCCGGGCCTCGCCCCGCGCCGCGCCAGCTCCGAGGCCAGGTAGGCCGCGACCGGCGTCTTCCCCACCCCGCCGACCGCGAGATTGCCGACGCCGACGGCCGGCGCCGGGAGAGCCGACGCGCGCCGCAGCCCCCAATCGTAGGCCGCGTTCCGGGCGCCGCTGCCCGCGCGGTACACCGCGGCCGGCAGCAGCAGCGCCGCGCGCAGCAGCCGGGCCCACGGCGACCGGCTCCGCCACACCGCCTGCGCCAGCGCCGCGCCGTCCACCGGGCGCCTCAGGCCGCCAGCAGGCGACGCGCCAGCTCGGCCGCGCGCTCCGCCGCGCCCGGCGCGCCCAGGCGCCGGCGCACCTCGCGCAGGCCCTCCAGCTGCGCCCGCCGCTCGGGACTCGCCGGGTCGAGCAGCGGCAGCACCGCGGTCGCCAGGGCCGACGGCGTCACCGCGCCCTGGATGAGCTCCGGCGCCACCTGTCGGCCCGCCACCAGGTTCACCATCCCGATCCACGGCACGCGCACGAGACGGCGCGCCATCAGATACGACAGGGTGTTCATGCGGTACGCCACCACCAGCGGCGTTTCGGCCACCGCCGCTTCCAGCGTGGACGTGCCCGACTTACAGAGCGCCGCGTCGGCGGCCGCGAAGCACTCGCGCGGCAGGCCGCGGACGATCCGCAGCTCGCCCGCGTCCGGGTAGGTGGAGCCCTCGGTGGCCGCCACCACCACCTGCACGTCCGGCCGATGGCGGCGCACCAGCTCGGCGGCCGCGCGAAACGGCGGCCACAGCCGCACCACTTCCTGCCGGCGGCTCCCCGGAAACAGGCCGAGCACGGGCGCGCGCCGGGTCGAGCCCGAGGCGGCGCCTCAGCTCGGCGGGCGGCGCGAGCGGCGGCCGGTCCATCAGCGGGTGGCCGACGAACGTGGTGGCGACGCCGCGCTCGGTGAAGAACGGCTCTTCGAACGGGAGGATCACGGCCAGCCGCGCCACGTCGCGCGCCATCGCCTTCACGCGCCGCTCGCCCCACGCCCACAGCTGCGGCGCGATGTAGTACAGCACCGGCACGCCGGCGCGGCGCGCCTCGGCCGCCACCCGCAGGTGGAAGCCGGGATAGTCCACCAGCACCACCAGCCGCACGTCGCCGTCCCGCAGCCGGCGCCGGATGTGGCGCAGCAGCCGCCAGTGGGCCGGCACCTTGCGCACCACCTCGACGAAACCCATCACGGTGAGGTCTTCGATCCGCGCCATCAGCCGGGCGCCCGCCGCCGCGAGGTGGGGCCCGCCCACACCCTCCACGGCGAGGTCCGGCACCGCGCGGCGCAGCGCGGCGACCAGCGCGCCGGCATGCTGGTCGCCCGAGGGCTCGCCCGCCGAAACGAAGATGGTACCGGGGCTCACGCGCCCTGGAGCGCCGCGGGGCTGCCGACGGCCTCCAGCACGCGGAAGGCGAGGGCCAGGGCCGAGAGCCCGTCCTTGCCCGTCACGGCCGGCGGCTCTTCGCCGCGCGCCGCCCGCACGAAATTCGCCAGCTCCAGGCCGAGCGGCTCCGCGTCCGGCGCGCTCAGCGACACGCGCTCGACCAGCTTCGCGATGTCGGTGACCCCGGCCGCCAGCGAGCGCTGCGCGTCGGGCTTCAGGCGCAGGAACTCGCCCTTGCCCGCGGCGAGGTCGAGCGAGAAGTAGCCCGAGGGCTGGAAGATCCTGAGCTTGCGCACGCGCTCGCGCGCCAGGCGGCTCGCCGTCAGGTTGGCGACGGCGCCCGACGCGAACTCGATCCGCGCCGTGGCGATGTCCACGCTCGGCGTCACGACGCCGATGCCGGACGCGCGCACGTCCACCACCGGCTCCCCCACCAGCGCCAGCACGAGATCCAGGTCGTGGATCATCAGGTCGAGGATCACGGCCACGTCGGACCCGCGCGCCGCGAACGGCGCCACCCGGTCCGACTCGATGAACCTCGGCGAGGCGAGATAGGGCGCCGCCGCGCGCAGCGCGCGGTTGAACCGCTCGACGTGCCCGGTCTGGAGCAGCACGCCCGCGCGCTCGCCGGCGTCCACCAGCTCGCGCGCCTCCGGCAGCGTCGCCGCGATGGGCTTCTCCATCAGCACGTGCCGGCCGCGCGCCATGGCGGCCAGGCCGACCTCGTGATGCGCGGGCGTCGGCACCACCACCGACACGGCTTCGACGTCGGCCAGCAGCGCGTCGAGCGAGGGGTACGCCCGGGTCTTGAACTGCGCCGCGATCTCCGCCGCCCGCTCGGTGCGCGTGTCGAACACGCCGACGAGGCGCGCGCCGGGGAGCGAGCCGTAGAGACGGGCGTGATGTTGACCGAGGCTCCCCACGCCGACCACGCCGACGGGGAGCGGCGCCCCGCTCACACCAGCACTCCGCGCGCGCTGGCCTCGATGAACTGGAGGAAGGTCTCGACCTCGGGCACCAGGTTCAGCTCGGCGCGGGCGCGCTCGAGCGCCTGGGTGATGTTGAGCCCCGCCCGGAAGAACAGCCGGTAGGCCTTCTTGAGCTCAATGGCGTCGCCACATGAACAACAGGAACAGAAGTCGGCTCCGGTCGCCGCCCCGGCGGCGGCCGAGACGGACGAGTTCGCCGCTCTTCTCAAACAGAATTTCAAGCCCCGCAGCGAACGCGCCGCGAGCGAGGTCGAGAGCGCCGTTCAGACGCTGGTCACGCAGGCGCTCGCCGACTCGACTCTCGTCAAGGGCGAGGTGCTCGACACGATCGAGGAGATGATCGCCCGTCTCGACGAGAAGTTGAGCGCGCAGATGAACGAGATTCTGCATGCGCCGGAGTTCCAGCAGCTCGAAAGCGCATGGCGCGGCCTCAACTACCTGGTCTTCAACTCCGAGACCGACGCGACGCTCAAGATTCACGTGCTCAACGTCGGCAAGATGGAGCTCTACCGCAACCTGAAATCCTATCCCGGCGCGCGCTGGGACCAGAGCCCGCTGTTCAAGAAGATCTACGAAAGCGAATTCGGAACGCTCGGTGGCGAGCCCTATGGGGCGCTGATCGCCGATTACCACTTCAGCCATGCGCCGACCGACGTTCAGCTCTTGCGCGATCTCGGGAAAATCGCATCGGCCTCGCTGGCGCCGTTGATCACCGGCGCCGATCCCAATCTGCTCGGCATGGATTCGTGGCGCGAGCTGATGAATCCGCGCGACATCGGCAAGTTGATGGACACGCCCGACTACGCGGCGTGGAAGGGACTGCGTGACATGGTCGACAGCCGCTTCGTCGCGCTCTGCATGCCGCGCGTCCTGTCGCGACTACCTTACGGCGCCAAGTCGGAGCCGGTCGAGGAGTTTGCCTTCGAGGAGGAGACCGATGGGCAGAGGGGCGAAAAATACGGATGGATGAACGCCGCCTATGTGATGGCGACGAACGTTAATCGCGCCTTCAAGGAATACGGCTGGACCGTTCGGATCCGCGGCGTCGAGTTGGGCGGCGAGGTCCTCAACCTGCCGACCCACACCTTCCCCACCGATGACGGCGGCGTCGAGCTGAAGTGCCCGACGGAGATCGCCATCACGGACCGGCGCGAGGCCGAACTGTCGAAGGCCGGGCTGATTTCGATCGTGCATCGCAAGAACACCGACAAGGCCGCCTTTATCGGGGCGCAGTCGGTCTACAAGCCGAAGTTGATGGACAAGCCCGAGGCGACGGCCTCGGAAAATCTCTCGGCCCGCATTCCCTACATGTTCGCGGTGTCGCGCTTCGCCCACTATCTGAAATGCATGGTGCGCGACAAGATCGGCTCGACCAAGGAAAAGGACCAGCTCGAGCGTTGGCTCAACAATTGGATCCTCGCGGTATGTCGACGCCGACCCGAAGATCTCGAGCGAGGAAACCAAGGCCCGCAAGCCGCTCGCGGGCGCGAAGTCACCGTGGTCGCCGAACGAAGAAAATCCCGGCTATTACTCGGCCAGCGTCTGGCTGCGGCCGCATTTTCAGCTCGAGGGCATGGATATCGGCATGAGCTTGGTGGCGACGTTGGCGGAAGGCAAGAGCTGACGAACCGAAGAGCCGGTCGGGCGGCGCGGCGCTGCGATGCTCGCGCTCAGGCGGGCCGCGGACACCGGCGGCAAGGATGCAGGAAGACTTGGCGTCGGGTGGTTGATGCAAAGGAATGGTTAATGCAAAGGAGATGAATCATGGCTGCTGATATGTTTCTCGAACTGGACGGCATCGACGGCGAAGTCCCAGGACCAAACTTTCACAAGAACAAGATCGACATATACTCCTTCAGCTGGGGCCTGTCGAACTCCGCTTCCGGGCACACGGGCGGCGGTTCGGGCGCCGGCATTGCAAACGTCAGCGACCTACAGTGTCAGAAATACGTCGATGAATCGTCGACGAACAAGCTTATCATGTTCTGCTATCAACGGCAAGCATGTCGAGAACGGGAAGCTCCACGTCCGCAAGGCGGGCGGAGATACTAAGTCGAGTATTTGAAGTATGAGATGAACGGAGTTCTTTATCACGAACTTTTCCCAGTCCGACTCGTCCGGTGGGAGCGACCTTGCAAGCGAAAGCGTGACGCTGAACTTTTCTAAAATTGATATGAAGTATAAGCTTCAGCAGGCCGCAGGCTCGGGGGGCAATTCGCCGCACGTTGAGATCGACATCAAAAAGAAAACTGTCTCGGCATAACGGCTGAGTTTCGGCCGCTCGCCCATTCGAGGGCGACCTGGCCGGGGGCGCTAGCGTTCCCGGTCAGCCGAAATGGGCGCGCCCGCGAAGAAGTGGTTTCGGCGAGGCGAGGACGTGGCGACGTCGGTTCAGAAAAATGATCGTCTGACGCCGCCGCTGATGTATGCTTTTCGCGCCGCGCACCGGGACCGCGACGCCGACGTCAAGGTCGATATCCGCGACCAAGGCGAGCGTGTCATCGCTTCGCGGCGGCGGCTTACGGCGCGGGCGCCGATTTCCGAGACGGAACTGCGGAAGCTGGTCAATTCTGACCTCGTCGATCTCTTCAACACGACCAACCTGGAAGCGATCGGAAGACTTGTCCACAGCGCCTGAGGTGCGCAAATCCATCATCAACTTCGGCTTCCCAGACCTAACTCGGCGAACGATCGACGAGGACGAAGTGAACGCGATCGCGACGAGAGATCGAGACTCCGCGCTTGCGCGACTTCGAGCCGAGACTAGCGGCCGGATCAATCAAGGCGCGACGAGACGACAACGTGTCGACTGAAGACGCTGCGGGTACGGTTTCTGGTCAGCGCCGAGCTTCGCGCCTATCCCATGAATGTTCCGACCGAGTTTGTCGCGGAAGTCGAAGTCGAACTCCGGCAAGGTCAGGATCGATCGGCTCTAGGTGATGAACCGCGAATTCCTCAAATTCTACAACCAGGAACTCGCGATCCTGCGCGAGCAGGCGGCGGAATTCGCGCAGGAATATCCCGGGGTCGCCGAACGGCTGGGCGGATTGCTCGAGGACAGCCTCGACCCGATGATCGGCGGCCTGCTCGAGGGCGCGGCGTTCCTGGCGGCGCGGGTTCAGCTCAAGCTCAAGCACGAATTCTCCGAGTTCACCGACCAACCTGATCGACCAGCTGGCGCCCCACTATCTGGCGCCGACGCCCTCGTTCGTGCTCGTGCAGGCGAGCCCGAAGTTTGGCGATCCCAGTCTGCGCGAGGGGCGGACGATCGCCCGAGGCGCCTTTTTCGACGCGACCTACCGGGAGGCGCAACGCAACGTCGCCTGCCGTTTCACCCTGGCGACCGCCGATCACGCTTTGGCCGTTCGAAATCGCCAAGGCGGAATACCTGACCGGCGCCGCCGCCTTGCAGGCGCTGATCCCCGGCGCCGGCGCCGACTGCGTCGCGTGCCTGCGACTGCAGCTCACGGTCCGGTCCGCCGCCAGACCCGAGGACGAACCGGCCGACAAAGAGGCGCTCGCGCGGCCCGAGCTCCGGTTCTCCTCGTGTCGCGTCAAGGCGCTGCGTTTTCATCTGCTCGGCCAGGAGACCGACGCGGTCGCCCTGTACGAGCAGCTGTTCGCGCATTGCCGCGGGGTCTATTTCCGGGTCCTCGACTCGTTCGGCGACCCGATCGTCAGCGCCGGGCGAGCCCGGCATGGTCAGGCAGATCGGCTTCGACGAGAACGAGGCGCTGATCCCGAACGACAAGCAGCTGTTTCGCGGTTTCGATTTCCTGCGCGACTATTTCGCCTTTCCCCGGCGCTTTCTCGGCTTCGACCTGGTCGGGCTCGGCGCGGTTGCCGGCCGGCTCGAGGCCAAGACCGTCGATATCGTGGTGGCCTTCGACGAGATGAAGCCGCAGCTCGCCGCGGCGGTCCGCAAGGAGTTCTTCGCCCTCTACGCCGCGCCGGGCGTCAACCTGTTCGAAAAGACGCTCGACCGCATTCCCGTCAGTTCCAACCAGTACGAGTTCCCCGTCATCCCCGACCGCAGCCGGCTGCTCGACTTCGAGACGAACCGGGTGACGCGCGTGTTCGCGCATATCCCCGGCGCGCCGCAGAAAGTTCCGGTCGAGCCGCTCTACTCGGCGATGGCGTCGCGCAGCGCGACCGGGCTGTCCTACACGATCCGCCGCCTGCCGCGCCGCCGCACGATCGAGGAGAAGAAATATGGACCGGTTTCGAACTACGCCGGCGCCGACGTCTTCCTGTCGCTCGGCGAGCGCTCCGACCCGGACGAGCTTCTTCGCGTCGCCGAACTGAGCGTCGAAGCCCTCTGCACCAACCGCCATCTCGCCGAACATCTTCCGGTCGGCGAAAGCGGCGCTGACTTTCGCTTCCTCGACGACGTCGAACTCGACGTGCGCTGCGTCGCCGGCCCGACCCCGGCGCGCGAGCCGTCGCCTGACCGCGCTCGAGGGCAAGGGCCGACGCGTCGACGGGCGAGGTCGCCTGGCGGCTCGTCAACATGCTGAGCCTCAATCATCTCGGCCTCGTCGACCGTGCGGCCGGACGGCGCGACAGGCGCTGCGCGAAATGCTCATTCTGTTCGCCGACCTCGCCGACAGCGCGACCGAACGCAAGATTCGCGGCGTGCAGCAGCATCGACGCGCGGCCGATCGTCCGGCGTTTGCGGCAACCCCAGGGCGCCGCCGCGGCCCGGGGTCTCGAGATCACCGTGGTGCTCGAGGAGAAGGCCTTCGAGGGATCCGGGGCGTTCCTCCTCGGCGCGATCCTCGACCGGTTCTTCGCCGAATACGTGGCGATCAACCACTTCACTCAAACGGTCGTCCGCACGGCCGAGCGCGGCGAGATCATGCGCTGGCCGCCGCGCATCGGGCTCAGAGGCGTATCGTGACGTTTCGCGCCGAGCTCGTCGCCGAGCCCTGGCGGTTCGATCTGCTTTCCGTCCTGCAGGCGACTCGAGCGCGAGAATCCGCGGAAGCCGCGCATCGGCGACGCGCGCAACGCTCGCCGACGAATATCGTGGCCATCGGCGAGAACCCGTATTTCGAGTTTCCCGATTCGACCATCGAGGCGGCGAGCATCGACCCGACCGGGCTCGTCCGCCTCAAGACGCGGTTTCTTGGCATGTTCGGCCCGCAGGGCGCATTGCCGCTGACGACGACGGAAGAGGCCTACAGCTGGCTTCGCGAACGGGACGACGCATTTCCCCGTTTCGTCGACATCTTCCAGCGGCGCTTCCTCGAGCTGTTCTTCCGCGCCTGGGCCGACGCGCACCCGGTCGCGCAAAACGACCGGCCCGATGAGGACCGGTTTCGGGCCTATATCGGCTCGATGATCGGCATCGGCACGCCGGCCTACCGCAACGCCGACTCCATCTCCGACTTCGCCAAACTGCAATATGCGGGACTGCTCGCGCCGCGGGTCAAAAGCGCCTCGCGCCTGCGGTCGTTTCTGTCGAGCTTCTTCGAGACGCGCGTCGAGATCGAGGAGTTCGTCGGCGCGTGGCTCGCCTTCGACCCGGGCGAACGGACGCAGCTCGGCGCGGCCAACAGCCGCCTGGGCGTCGATTGCATCGCCGGAGCGAGCATGTACGGCGTCAGCGACAAGTTTCGTGTCCGCGTCTATGTGCGCGACATCGAACATTTCAGAGCAGTTTCTGCCGGGCTCGCCGCTCGCGCGGGAAATCGCCGACGCGATTTTCCTTTACGTCGGGGAAGAATACGATTGGGATATGGAGCTCGCGATCCCCGCCGGCGAGATCACACCGGTTCGCCTGGGGCAGAGCGTGCAGCTCGGCTGGACGAGCTGGATGGCGCCGAACTGGGCCAAGACCGACGAGACGATCCGCACGCGACGCGCGGTTCCATGTCGTCAGCCGCATCGCCACAGGCGGCGCGGGGACGAAGACGAACTAGTCAGGGGAAGGACCATGGGCGCAGACATCAGCGTCGAGGCAGTCGCCGGCAAGCTCAACCGGGTCGGCTACGAGGCCTTCATTCTCGCGTCTGCGGCAGGCCAAGACCGCCGGCAACCGCAATATCGAGCTCGGCCACTGGCTCCTTCAACTCCTGCAGAAGGACCGGACCGACATCGCCCTGACCGCCGATCACTACAAGCTCAACCGCGCCAAGCTGCTCGCCGACGCCACCGCGGTCGTCAACGGCTTCCGCAAGAACGAGACGGAGATGCCGGGCATCTCCGACGCAGGTCGCCGACGCGCTCGATCGCGGCTGGCACTATGCGACGCTGCTGTTCGGCGAGACGCAGATCCGCACCGGCCATCTCCTGGTCGCGATGCTGAAGTCGCTGGAGCTGAGGCGCGCGCTGGTCGGCGTCTCCCAGGAATTCGCCAAGATCCCGGTCGACGACGTCGCCGTCAGCCACCGCTCGATCTGGGAGGGATCGGACGAAGGCAACCTTCGCCCGATGGACGGCTCGGGAGTCGCCGCGGCAAGCGCCGAGGGAACGACCGCCGCGGCCGGCGCCAAAGGCACGACGGCGCTCGATCGCTTCAGCCAGGATCTGACCGCCAAGGCCAAGTCTGGAGACGATGGACCCGATTCTCGGCCGCGACGAAGAGATCCGCCAGATCGTCGACGTGCTGATGCGCCGGCGCCAGAACAACCCGATCCTCACCGGCGAAGCGGGCGTCGGCAAGACCGCGGTCGTCGAGGGCTTCGCGCAGCGCATCGCCGCGGGCGACGTGCCGCCGCCGCTGCGCGGGGTCAAGCTCTGCGTGCTCGACGTCGGCCTGATGCAGGCGGGCGCCTCGATGAAGGGCGAGTTCGAGCAGCGCCTGCGTTCGGTCATCGACGAAGTGCAGTCCTCTCCGACCCCGATCATCCTGTTCATCGACGAGGCGCACACGCTGATCGGCGCAGGCGGCGCGGCGGGGACGGGCGACGCGGCCAATCTGCTCAAGCCCGCGCTCGCGCGCGGCACGCTGCGCACGATCGCCGCGACCACCTGGGCCGAGTACCGGCAATATTTCGAGAAGGATCCGGCGCTGACCCGGCGCTTCCAGTCGATCCACGATCGGCGAGCCCGATGTCGCGACCGCCGCAGTGATGCTGCGCGGCCTCGTCGCTCCGATGGAGAAGCACCACAAGGTGCGCGTGACCGACGAGGCGATCGTGGCGGCGGTCAATTTTTCCAACCGCTACATTCCGGCGCGCCAGCTGCCCGACAAGGCGGTGAGCCTGCTCGACACCGCCTGCGCGCGCGTCGCCATCAGCCAGAACGCCAAGCCCGCGGCCGTCGAGGACGCCGAGGTCGCCATCGCCAATCGCTCGAAAGCGAGAAGGCAGTCGCTCGCGCGCGAGCGCGACCTCGGCGCAGCCAACGAGGAGCGCATCGCCGAGATCGAGGCCAAGATCGCCGAGACGCGCGGGAGCGCCTCGAGCGCCGTCGAAGGCGGACTGGGACGAAGGAGCGCGCGCTGGTCGAGGAAATCCTGGCCTTGCGCGAGAAGATCGCCAAGCAGGCCGCCGGCGCCGACCGCCACGCCGATCACCGCCCCGCCTGCGACCGCGGAGATTGCCGGCTCCGCCGGCCGAGGCCCCGAAGCCGCAACGGCGAGCCCGCCCGCCGCCGACGGCGACACCTTGCGCGCCAAGGTCGGCGAACTCGGCAAGATCGTGCCCGAGAAGCGGATGATCTACGCGCATGTCGACGAGCAGGCGGTCGCCTCGGTCGTCTCCGACTGGACCGGCATTCCGGTCGGCAAGATGGTCGCCGACGAGATCGAGACGGTGCTCCACCTCGCCGACATCCTGAACCGGCGCATCATCGGCCAGACCCACGGCCTCGAGATGATCGCCAAGCGGATCGAGACCAACCGGGCCCGGCTCGACAATCCCGAACAAGCCGATCGGCGTGTTCATGCTGTGCGGGCCGTCGGGCGTCGGCAAGACCGAGACCGCGCTGGCGCTCGCCGAGGCGCTCTACGGCGGCGAGCAGAACATCATCACGATCAACATGTCCGAGTTCCAGGAGGCCCACACCGTCTCGACGCTGAAGGGAGCGCCGCCCGGCTACGTCGGCTACGGCGAGGGCGGACGCCTGACCGAGGCGGTGCGCCGGCGGCCCTACAGCGTCGTCCTGCTCGACGAGATCGAGAAGGCCCATCCGGACGTGCACGAGATCTTCTTCCAGGTGTTCGACAAGGGCGTGATGGAGGACGGCACCGGGCCGGCGCATCGACTTCAAGAACACGCTGATCCTGCTCACCACCAACGTCGGGACCGAGGTCATCATGAAGGCGGCCGCCGGCGCCGACGAAGCCGGATCCGGAGGCGCTCGCCGGCCAGATGCAGCCCGGCGCTGCTCGACGTGTTTCCCCCCGCCCTGCTCGGGCGCATCGTCACGATCCCCTACTATCCGCTGTCGGGGGAAATGCTCGCCGGCATCGTGCGGCTGCAGCTCGGCCGCGATCGGCAAGCGCATCGAGGAGAACCACCGCGCGAAGTTCACCGCCGACCAGAGCGGCGATCGACCATATCGTCTCGATGTGCAACGATCCCGACGCGGGCGGCCGCGTGATCGACAACATCATCACCAACACGATCCTGCCCGCGCTGTCGCGCGAGATCCTCAAGCGCTCGCTGGCGCGCGAGGAGATCCACGAGGCGAAGGTGTCGGCGGCGAACGGCGCGTTCGTCTACGAAGTCAGCTGAATTTTCGCGGAGCATCGCGCCATGGCCAATCGTTTCGAGCAGGTCGACGAGATCGTCGGCGACGCCGTCACCGATCGTCCTCGAGCAACGTCCGGACGGACAATGGGCCAAAGTCGTGTGCCCGAAGACGCGCGCACGAGTCCTTTGCCGCAGACCGGGTGACGGAGCCGATGGCGCCGAAGGACGCGCTCTCGGGCGCCGTCCGGCTGGCCAACACATGAAGCTCGCGATTGTCGTCCTCGATCCCGACGGCGTGTGGAAAAAGGAATGGGGCGAACTCTACCGCGTGGCAAGAGGATTGCGAAGACCGAGTGAGTTCGCGAGGCGCCGACCCTTCCCCGGCCCGGCTGGGGAAGGTGGCGAAAGGCCGGATAGGGTATGGTCCGCGGCTGCGACGCCGCCCGGACTTGTACGGATCTGTTCCCTCCTGTCCGCTGCTTTCCGCGCCCCATCCATCGCTTTCGGCGACGCCTTCCTCGCTTCGCGGAGAAGGAGGCGCTGCTGTGCGCCTCTGTCGTCGCGCTCGCTGCTTCGCGGCGTGGCCCGACGCCTGCGCTGGCCGACTTCCGCGTCTGCAACAAGACGCGTTCGCTGATCAATCTCGCGGTCGGGACCAACGCCGGCGACAGATTCGCCACCGAGGGCTGGTGGGCGGTGACGCCCGGTTCCTGCGCCACGCTGATCCGGGAGCCGCTCAGCGGCCGCTACCTCTATCTCTACGCGACCGACATCGACGGCGCGGACGTCCTCAAAGGCACGGTGTCGATGTGCATCGACCGGGGCAAGTTCAAGGTCTACGGCATCGAGAACTGCTGGCGGCGCGGCCTGCAGGCCGTCACCTTCGCCGAGATCGACACGCTGGATTCGCCCGACTGGACGACCTTTCTCAAGGAGCCCGGCCGTTGACCCCTCCTCTCCCTCTGGGAGAGGGGTCGGGGGTGAGGGGTTCGGGCCTCTCTCATCCAAGCCACGCCGGCGCTTTACCTGCCTTTCTTCAGGGCGGCGATGGCCTCGTCCGTCAGGACGTCGTGCAGCAGGCTGACGAAGTCGCGCGTCGCGAGGGTCTTCGCCCGTTCGAGAAGATAGGGGACCGGGACTCGACGGCTCGGCCCGCTGCATGTGCTGGGCGACCAATTCGATCAGCGCCAGCGCGGCGGCGCGCGACGGCGCGGGCGCGGGCTGCGCCCGCTCGAACCCGGCGCTGGGGGCTTCGGCGAGGATCTTGACCGGAACCGTGAACGAGTCGTCGGGACCGACAAACACGCGCGCGCCGTCGGCATGGGACGGCGCGAGCAGCTGCATGACCTCATAGAGGTTCTTGCCCAGCATCACGCGCGCCTGGCGGATCAAGAGCAAGGCCGGGCTGGTCGGCTCGGCCGCCTCGAAATAGCCGAGCGACGAAGCGAGCGCCGCATCGACGTCGCGCGCGGGAGGCGAAGGCCGAAGGCGCGGCGGCGGACGGCGCCGGCTCCCCCTCCCCGGTCGGGGCCGCCTCATCGGGCGCCGGCGCAGCAAGAGTGGGATCGCGCGCGACGAGCGCCCCGCGCACGAACTCCGCCATCTCGCGCGCGAGCTTGTCGAGCTTCGGCAGGTCGATCGACTTCTCGTAGCCGACATGTTCGGCCGTCGTCTTGCGGATCAACTCGAGCGCCGCCGGAATCCCGCGCAACGTCTCGCTGAGCTTCGCCACCTTTTCGATGTCGACGTCGCGCAGGATCTTTTCGATCGTCTTCTGCGGCGTGAGTTTTTCCTCGACGGTCGTCTCTCGCGCGCCCTCCTTGAGGCTGTAGCCCATGACCGAGCGCGGCTGGACGGCGCCGGTCGCCGCCAGCTGGTCGCGGTAGCAGAAGGCGCCCTCGCGGGGGAGTTCGAGAAGCTGGGCGTATTGCAGCGGCAGAAGCACCCCGGCGTTGTCCTCGAGCGCCATCAATTGCCCGAGGCGGATCGAATAGTCGCCCTCATCGGCGCGCGGATGGGCCGCCTCCCAATGCGTGCGCAGGAGCCAGTCGACGCCGCCGACCCAGCGGGCGAAACCGGCGACGTCGCGATCGAGGATGGAAAGTTTCGCCAGCAGCAGCAGGAGGCGGACGTCGAGCGTCCGCCCGAGAAGCTTTTCCGCGGTCTCGATCCGGGCGGGAAGGCCGGCGGCGGCGCGGTCGAACTTGTAATACGCGTCGATGTTGCGCGGCAGGATCCCTTCGGTCGCGGCGAAGAAGTTGAGGTAGTCCGCGTCGCCCTCGAGGTCGAGGTCGGGGCCGCAGGGGTCGTCGGGGGAGACGAGGGCGAGGGCGAAGCGATCTGCGCCGGGGGCTGCGGGCGCAGGCGCGGGTGAAGACGAAGTCGGCGCCGACGCGTTAGGCGCAGAAGCCGGCTCGGGCGGAGGCCCGGCTTCGGACTCGGTCGCGGCCGGAGCTGCGGGTTCGAGGGCGGCTGCGTCTTCGGAAGCGTCGGTCATGAGGGCTCCGACTTCGGGCGCGAGGGTGGGGAATCAGAGGAACTTGAGCACCAATTGAGTCGGGGATAAGCCGTCCGACGCCGATAACAATTGGGCATGGCGTTCGCGCGCTTCAGACAGCCGTATGTCGCCTCATCGAAGTGAACGCGACGTCCGGCGGTTGAGTAAGCCGGAACTGGAAATCGCCGCCGCTAAGCTTGCGACCTCCATAGGCAGCCGTCTCTTGCTGCGGCGCAGCTCGGCCGACATAGATAAGAGCGCCGGGCGGAAGCTCCGCCTCTATCCAATAGTCCATGCGGTTCCATTCGAGCTCGACTGCGGCGCCTGCTCGCGGCCCGTCGCGGTGCATCGACGAAAGCCCCATGTTCTCAATGGCCAACGATGGCCGGGCGGGCGTCCACCAAAGCCCATCCGGCTTTCCCGGATCGCGAGACGCGACCAGTCCGCGCAAGAAACTGGGATGGTCCTTGCCGAATGGCGCCGTTAGTCCCGCCGTCTCGTAGGCGCGATAGACGCGAATCGCGCGCGCCGTGCGCACGAGGAAGTAGAGCTTCTCGATGAACGTGTCGGCGAGTTTCGGCGGGAGCGCGCCATGCGTCACAGGCGCGCCGGTCGCTCGAAATATTTCGGTTTGGTTCCGCCAGCCGACCAACGGCTTCCCGTAGCTGGTCAGTTGGCTCAAATCCTGAAAAAGTGAGTTCTGATAGTCGCTCGCCATATGCCGCCCCCGGTACTCAAGTGACCCGACATTGCCATGTGACCTTCACTTGATCGGAAAACTGCGCCAGATATTACATTTCCTGCAAGCCGAAGAACTCAGCGCTGACCTAATTCGGCGACAGCGCCGCAGATCGCAGATTGCCTCCTTCTCGCTCCTTACATTGAGGCGCGTGACCGTCCTCGGCTAGGCGGCGGCGCGCGCCGCCGACTGGTTGCGGCAGGAAAAGGCGCCCTCGCGGGGAGCTCGAGGAGAGGCGCATATTGCAGCGCCAGGAGGACCACCGCACTATCCTCGAACGACACCATTTGCCCGAGACGAGCCAAGCAATCGCTTCCTTGGGGCGCGAAGAAGGGCGCCCTCCCAGGAGGCAGTCGACGCCGCCGACCCAACGGGCGAAACCGGCGATGTGCAATCGAGGATTGGAAGTTTCGCCAGCAGCAGCAGGAGGCGAACGTCGAGCGTTCGCCCGAGAAGTTTTTCCGCGGCCTCGACCCGGGCGGTTTGAATTTCTATGGGGCGCGCGGCAGGCGTTGGCGCCTTCGTCGCGGCAACCAAAACGATGGAGCGCCCCTATGTCAAAGCAGAACGACTTGAGCAGATGCCTCGTCGCGCTTGAGCAAGACGCGACTTTGATCGCCGTGGTCGAGATGGGCCAGGCGAGTTGGCTGGTCGCGGGCATCGTGCCGGGACTCGATCGCTATCCCTTGAAGAAGCTCGGCCCAGACCGCGACGCGCTCCTGCAGCTTCTGCATCGCTGGCGCAGCGAAGCGGCGAAGAGCGGCCATGCGATCGACCGGATCGCCGTCGCCTACGAGGCGGGCCGCGACGGCTTCTGGCTGGCGCGCTGGCTGCGCTCCCAGTCCATCGAAGCCTATGTGATCCACCCGTCGAGCGTCCCGGTGTCGCGCGAGCACCGACGGGCGAAGACGGATCGGCTCGACACGGAGCTCCTCAAGCGCGCCTTTCTCGGCTGGCTGCGCGGCGAACCGAAGCACTGCAGCATGGCGGCCATCCCCACGCTCGAGGACGAGGATGCGAGACGTCCCGGCCGCGAGCGTCAGGTCCTGGTCGGAGAGCGCACGCGCATCGTCAACCGCCTGAAGGCCAATCTCGCCCGCCTCGGCATTCGCGGCTTCCGGCCCAATCTCGCTCGGGCGCCAAGCCAGCTCGAGGCCCTGCGCACGCCGGAGGGCGTCGCCATACCGATGAACACATTGGCCGAGATGCGGCGCGACCTGGACCGCCTGCGCTTCGTCAAGCAGCAGATCAAGGAGATCGAGAAGACCCGCGCCGAGCGTCTGGCGAAGGCGCCGGACGAGCGACGCCATGTGGCGGCGCGTGCGCTGATCCGAGTGGTCGGCGTCGGGGTCGAGACCGCGGACATGCTCGTCCAGGAGGTGTTCTCGCGAGAGATCCGGGACCGGAGGGCTTTGGCGCGCTATGCCGGCCTCACTGGAGCTCCAGACGAGAGCGGCCAAAGACGACGCGAGCGAGGCCTCGCCAAAGCAGGCAACGCCCGCGTGCGCCGCGGGATGATCGAACTCGCCTGGGGTCATCTGACGCACCAGAAGGGCAGCCCGCTGAGCGCGTGGTATCGGATGCGAACGGCGGACGCGCGACGGGGAACGCGCAAGACGATGATCGTCGCGCTGGCGCGCAAGCTCCTCATCGTCCTGTGGCGGCTCGCCACGACCGGCGAAGCGCCGGAAGGGCTCCAGCTTCGCCCGGCGGCGTAACCACGACGGAGTTGCTGTAGTTCGAGCGTCACCGCGACGCCCGAACTGCAGACGACGGACCGAGGCGGCGGCAACCCGATGTTGGACTATGGCCTTCGCGCCGCGGTTTAGAATGGGCCCGCCCCTCGGAGCCTCGCCGCCGATGCGCATGACTGCATCATGGTGCGACCTTCGTGGTCGACCGAATACAAGTTCGTGACGCGCGACGCGCGCCCGATGGCGAGCTCCCCTCGGTAACGTCGCCGTTGTCGAAACTGAACTGAACGAGCGGGACACGACCCGTGTCGCCCGACTGAGGAAGCTTGACGCTGTGCTCGCGCCCGTCAAGGGCAAGTCGCTGCGCGATGGCCTTCGGCCACCCTTGACGGCCACTGCGCGCAGCGTCCGCAGGAAAATCAGGTCGGGACGAGGAGATGTCGCCCGCCAGTCGAACAAGGAGATGCCCGGTCACGACGGCCTTGACACCAATCGCCCCATACAAGT
>CAVQXV010000007.1:0-260558 GCA_963718005.1 uncultured Gemmatimonadales bacterium | reverse complement strand
CGGTCACGGCGGCCGGTGCCGCCGGCAGCCCGGCCCGCCTGGTGGACAGCCTGACGGTGCGCGGCGCCGCGGCGCAGTACATCACCGTCAGGCGCGCCTGGCTCCCCGGCGAGCAGGCGGCTGCCATCGCCTCCGCCACCGCCGGCCTGAAGGGGCTTCCGTACCTCGGTGACCTGTCGGGTCTGGCGCCGCAGATCTACGGCGGGGAGTCGACGACGGTGATCGTCCCCAACCCGGCGTACCAGCCCGCGGGGCCCGCCGGCGCCGCCAGGGCGCCGGCGTTCGCGGCCAACTGGTCCGTGGTGGGCGTGAACCTCTTCATCCAGAACAAGAGCGTGACGCCGAACGACACGCTGAGCTGGCTGGGCGTGCTGTGGCTCAATCCCAACGACTCGACCTGGAAGGGCCTGGTCCTGGCCGCCACGCTGTCCACGACGCTGCCCCTGACGACCATCAACACCACGAACTTCGGCAATTCGGGCGACAAGACCGGCGCGGGCGGCGGCGAGGCCCAGCAGTCCACGGGCACGTACTGGGAGGCGAACGGCGGTCAGATCCAGATCACGGCGAACCAGTTCTGCGGCAACGCGAACACGCTGGCGTCCGGCCCCTATAAGGGCGGCACGGAGGCGCTGTGCTTCTTCGGCGGGCAGCTCGTGAACGTCACGATGCCGCGCCTGAGCGGGCACCACGGCGCCGACCAGCCAGACGGTCAGCGTCGACTTCCGCAACAACCAGATTTTCGGGGTGCGCATCACGGTGCGTGTTCCCCAGTCCCTGCACCAGCACGCCGGCGCCCACCGTGGCATCCGGGCATGAGCCGGGCCCCCTCGGTTCGCGAGGCGTTGACCGGGAAGCCGTAACGGGGATGTGACGAAGGTGATGGCGTGAAGGCGATGGGGTGATGAAGCGCCGTCTGATCGCCTCATCACCCCATCACTTCATCACCTCATCACGTCCCCGTCCGTTCGATCCATCCCCGCTACGGAGCCGCGGTCCACGAATTGTTCGCCCGATTGATGTCCGGCAGCACGCCGTCCGGATCGATCACCACCTTCACCACCCGGGCCGGCCAGCTGTGCGTGAAGACGAAGGGCGAGCCGCGGTACCATGCTTCCACCGGCAGCCGCACGCGCTCGGTGGTCCCGTTCGCGAGGCCGACCGCGAGATCCAGCGGCCACACCATCTCCGCCTTGTTGGAGAAGTAGATCCGCGCGAAGGTGACGGCGCCGGTGTCGCGCTGCACCACCGAGTCCACCGCCTGGTCGAGGTGATCGGAGCGGTAGAACCAGCTGCGCCAGAACCAGGACAGGTCCTCGCCGAGCCCGTCGTTCATGGTGCGGAAGAAATCGGCGGGCGTCGGGTGCTTGAAGGCCCAGCGCCGCGCGTACTCCCGGAACGCCTGGTCGAAGGCGGCCGAATCCACCAGCTCGGTCCGCAGCAGGTGGAGGCCGAGCGCCGTCTTCGGATACATCAGCATGCTGCTCAGGACCGGCGGATTGCGGTCCTGCGGCTCCATGATCGGCGCCTCGCGGCCGGTGTAGTGGGTGAGCAGGTTGACCCACCAGCCGGAGGCGCGGCCCATGTTGGGGCCGTTGGTCATGGTCGTGTCTTCCGGGTACCGGTCGTGGAACGAGAAATAGTCGATGAAGGTGTTGAACCCCTCGTCCTGCCAGCCGTACAGCCGCTCGTTGCTGCCGACGACCATGGGGAACCACTCGTGCCCCAGCTCGTGGGTCGTGACGAAGTAGAGCTCGTGCTCGTTGTGCCGCTCCGAGCAGAACACGATCATCGGGTACTCCATCCCGCCCACCGGCCCGTTCACGTTGATGGCCGTCGGATACGGGTAGTGGTACCAGGTGGAGTGGTGCATGATCGTGTGCCGGCCCATGTCGGCCGCCTGCGACCACAGGGGCAGCGCGACCGGCGGATACAGGGCCTGGATCAGCACGCCGTCCCACCCCGACGCGTCCCAGATGAAGTTGGGGGCGGCGGCCCAGGCCACGTCCCGGACGCTGTCGGCCTTGAAATGCCAGCTCCGCGTCGAGCCGGTGCCCGCGGGGATCAGGTCGGCCTTGCCGACCTCGTCGGGCGCGATGATGTGAATGGTGGTGTCCGACTTGAGCGCCAGTGCCAACCGCTCCCGCTCGCGCGGCGTCAGCACCTCCGCGCCGTTCTGCAATCGGCCCGTGCCCGTCACCGTGTAGTTGGCGGGCGCGGTGATCGTGAAGTCGATGTCGCCGTACTCGAGGTAGAACTCACCGCTGCCCAGGTACTGCGCCGTGTTCCAGCCGGTGACGTCGTCGTAGACGGCCATCCGGGGATACCACTGCGCGATCTCGTACAGCCAACCCTCGGGGAATTTCTCGCGCCCGGTCCGCCCCTGCTGGAGCGGGACCATGTTGTGCCAGGCGATGTCGAGCTGCACGACGCCCCTGGGCGGCAGCGGCCGGTCGAGATCCACCCGCATCATCGTCGCGTTCACCCGGTAGTGGAGCGGCGTCGCGACCGGCTTGACGCCGGCGCGCGCGGCCCGGAGCGCGCCGACGCGCTCGAGGGTGTAGCCGCCCACGTACGTGGACTCGGCCCGCCGCCCGAACCCGCCCCCGAGCGCGGCGAACCGGCTCGACGGATTGTCGATGTTCTGGTCGAGCTGCATCCACACGAAGCGCAGGGTATCGGGCGAGTTGTTGGTGTAGCGGATCGTCTCCTCGCCGCGGACCGAGCGCGTGCCGGTGTCCAGCGTCGCGCGGATGGTGTAATCGACGCGCTGCTGCCAGTACAGCGGGCCGGGCGTGCCGGCGGCGGTCCGGTAGCCGTTGGGCGTGGGCAGCGCGAGCGGCCGGAAGGGAGAGGTGTCGGGCACGCCGGGCCTGGGCTGCACGGTTCCGCTGCCGAACACGGGCTGCTGGGCGCGCGCCGGGGCAGGGACGAGGGCCAGAGCGAGCAGAGCGAGGAATGGGGTTCTCGTCATGCGTTCACCGCGGGTGGGAGGTTCGTGTCTTCCGAGCCGGAGGTCCGGCGGTACATTCAAGCGGCTTGATGATACTTCGCCCATTCGGGTTCCGCACGCGCGCTGGCTCGCCGGCCGCTCTGGTTGGAGGCGCCGCGCGATGAAGCAACCCACCATTCGCGGCTGGGCCTGGATCATCGCGTCGCTCGCGTTCGCCTCGCTCGCCGCCCTCGCCGTCGTGTCCGTGGTCGCCCTGGTGCCGCATTCCCGGATGGTCCGTCAGGCCACCGCGCCCATTCTGCCCCTCTTCTCGGCGGCCACGGCGCAGGAGAGCGGCCTCCGGGACGAGCTGGCGGCCGCCTACCGGTGGGTGGGGTCGGGCAATCCGGAGGCCCTGGCCGAGGTGCGCGCGCGCCTGGCGCACCAGGGCGCGGCCCTCGACCCGCGGTTGCGCGCCTACGTGCCGCTGGGCCTGCGGGTGCGGCTGGATCGCGCGGACTCGCTGGTGGCGGCCGCGGAGGCCGACATCGGCGCGGCCCTCTCCGAGCGCGCGGCGGGCCACCAGGACCGCGCCCTCGCGTTGCTGGGGACGGCGAGCATCGACCGCCGCCTCGTGGCTCGGCAGATGGAAGAGCTGGTGGCGACCAGCGTGGACGAGGCGCGCGCGCTCGAGGAGCAGGCGGTGACGGCCGCCGAGCGTGCCCGCCTGACCGTCGCGCTCTCGGTGGCCCTGGCCCTGGGGCTCCTGCTGGCGAGCGCGATCCTGATGCGCGACCGGGTCATCCGCCCGATCGCCCGCCTCCACCGCGACGTGCGCGCGATCGCGGCCGGCGACCTGGCGCACCGCGCCACCGTGCCCTCGCACGACGAGATCGGCGAGCTGGCGCAGGACGTGAACCTGATGACCGGCGCGCTCGAGACGCGGCTCAAGCAGCAGGATCGGCTGCGGGCCGTGGGCGAGCTGGCCGCCGGCGTGGCCCACGAGCTCAACAACCCGCTGCAGGTCATCCTGGCGCGGTCGAGCCAGGCCCTGGCCGGCGGCACGCCGGAGGAGAGCCGCGAGTCCATGCGGCTCATCCAGGAGCACGCGCGCCGCGCGGGCCGCATCGTCGCCGGGCTGCTGAGCTTCGTCCGGGCGCGCACCGCGGCGCGGCAGCCGGCCGACGTCAACGCCATCGTGTCCGACACCATCGGGTTGCTGGGCGACGAGTTCAAGGCGTCGCGGGTGTCGCTGGAGACCCGCCTGACGCCGCACCTCCCGGTGGCCTGCGTGGATCGCGGCCAGATCGAGCAGTTGCTCCTCAACCTGCTCGCCAACGCGCTGCACGCGGCCGGCGACTCCTCCGGCGGCCGCGCGGTCGTGGTGGAGACGCGCGTCGAGACCGACACGGTGGTGGTGGCGGTCGAGGACTCCGGTCCGGGAATCCCCGCGGAGATCCGGCCCCGGATCTTCGACCCGTTCTTCACCGGCGGCGAGAACGACGGCGTCGGCCTGGGCCTCTCGATCGCGGCCCAGATCGCCATCGCGCACTCCGGCCGCCTCGCGCTCGCCGACGGCGCGCTGGGCGGCGCCCGCTTCGAGCTGCGCTTGCCGGCCGAGCAGCGTCCGGCGCACCGCCCGGTCGCCTCGAGTGCGCGCGGGCCGGCCGCGCCTGCCCCGCCGCGCGCCGATGCCGAGGGCCTCGCCGGCGTGCGGCTCCTCGTGGCCGACGACGAGGAAGCCGTGCGGAAGACGTGGGATCGCTATTTCACCCGGCTCGGCGCCACGGTCACCGTGGCGGGCGACGGCCAGCGCGCCCTGGATCTGATCCGGGGACAGGATTTCGACGCGATCCTCCTCGACCTCAAGATGCCCGTGCTGAGCGGCTGGGACGTCGTGCAGGCCGCCCGCCGGGAGCGTCCCGACATGGCGGGCCGGGTCATCATCGTTTCGGGCGACATCACGCGCCTCCTCGATCTGCAGACCGCCGAGCACCTCGAGCCGTGGCGGATGCTCGAAAAGCCGGCCGATCTGGAGACCATCCGCCAAGCCGTCCTCCGCGCTTCGCGGCTCGCACCACACAGGTAGCATCTCCGACTGTCGTAATCCCCTTTCCACGCCCGTGAAACGGCGATGGGAACGGTCCGCTTTTTGCCGCTCATAATGGTCGCACGCGCACAAGGAGTGGTCGTGCCGCCGGAACTGGCATTGCAGGACTCGGGGACGCAGGGGCGGGCGCTCGCCCAGGAGGAACGCCTGGTGCGTGACCTCCGGACGGCGCTGCCAGCGGAGGCTCAGACGATCTTCTTCCGGCAGTTCGACGAACTGCTGGCGCTGCTCGCGGAGCCGCGGTGCGCGGAGTGTCAGGCGGACGGCGTGCCGTGCCCGCACGTCGCGGTGAGCTGCGAGGAATGCGGCCGCTCGCTGACGTGGATCCGCGATCTCAGGGACGCCATTGCGAGGAGTGCGACATGACGGCAGCTGCCCGGGTGCTCGATGCGACGCGGGGAGCGGCGGCCGAGCCGGCCGCCGAGGGCGAGGTGCTGCTGAAGGGCTGCGAGGCGATCGCCGAAGCGGCCATCCGCAGCGGCATCGACGCCTACTTCGCGTACCCGATCACGCCCCAGACGGACATCCCCGAGTACCTGGCGGAGCACCTGCCGCCGCTCGGGAAGACGTATACGCAGGCCAACTCCGAGATCTCGGCGATCAACATGGTCTACGGCGCCGCGGGCGCCGGGCGGCGTTGCATGACGTCGTCCTCGAGCCCGGGCATCAGCCTGAAGCAGGAAGGGATCTCGTACATCGCGGGCGCCGAGCTGCCGTGCTTCATCGTGAACGTGATGCGGGGCGGGCCGGGGCTCGGGACGGTGTACGGGTCGCAGGAGGACTACTGGCAGTCGGTGAAGGGCGGCGGGCACGGCGGGTACCGGATGCCGGTGATGGCGCCGGCCACGGTGCAGGAGTGCGCCGACCTCACCATGCTGTGCGTCCGCCTCGCCGACCTGTACCGCACGCCGACGCTGCTCTGTCTCGACGGCACGCTCGGGCAGATGTGGGAGAACCTGACGTTCGGGAAGTTCGACGAGAGCGGTCTGCCGGCCAAGGACTGGGCCACGACCGGGCGCCGGGCCGGGCGGAAGGGGAACCTGATCAGCAGCATCATCATCGAGCCGCCGGACCTGGAAGCGCACAACCGGGAGCTGCACGCCAAGTACGCGCGCATCGCGCAGCGGGAGCAGCGCTGGGAGGAGTACCAGGCCGACGACGCCGACGTGGTGATCGTGGCGTTCGGCCTGGCCGGCCGGATCGCGCGGACCGGCGTGGACCTGCTGCGGGCCGCGGGGCGGAAGGTCGGGCTGCTCCGGCCGATCTCGCTGTTCCCCTTCCCGGTGGACGGGTTCCGTCCGCTGGTGAACCGCCCGCGCAAGTGGCTGGTGGTGGAGATGAACGCGGGGCAGATGGTCGAGGACGTGAAGACCACGCTGTTCGACCTCGGCCGGGTGGACCCGGTCAAGTTCTACGGGCGCCAGGGCGGCGTCATTCCCACCCCGGAGGAGCTCGCCGAGGTGGTTCAGCGCGAGTTCCCGAAGGGAGTGGCCCGATGACCGCCACGGTCCAGGAAGGCGCGGTCCTGCCCCGGGTGGAGTTCGACGCCCAGGTGTGCAAGGGCTGCGGGGTGTGCATCGAGGCGTGCCCCGAAGACATCATCGAGTACGCCGGGACCTTCAATCACCGGGGCGTCCGGCCGACCCAGCTGGTTCCCGACGGTCTGGTGCGCTGCTCCGCCTGCGGCAACTGCGCCGTGGTGTGTCCGGACAGCGCGGTGACGGTGGACAACCTCCGCAAGCACCTGCACTACGGGAAGAACGCGCTGCGGATCGGCGACATGCACTACTGCCCGGGCTGCGACGAGGGCACGGTGCACGAGCTGCTGGCGGAAGTGATCGACGAGCTGGGCATCAAGGACGTCGCGGTCGGCGTGGCCTCGGTGGGCTGCACGGTGTTCGCCTACCGGTACATAGACATTGACTGGCAGCAGGCGGCGCACGGCCGGGCGACGTCGGTGGCGTGGGGCATCGAATGCCAGAACCCGGAGCTGCGCGTGTTCACGGTCCAGGGCGACGGCGACCTCGCGGGCATCGGCATCGGCGAGACGTTCCACGCGGCGGCGCGCGGCGACCCGACGGTCATCATCTTCCTCAATAACGCGATCTACGGCATGACGGGCGGCCAGCTGGCGCCCACCACGCTGATGGGCCAGGTCACCTCGACGTCGCCGGAAGGCCGGAACGTGAAGGACCACGGCTATCCGGTCGTCATGACGGAGGCGCTGGCGCTGCAGCAGGGCTGCTCGTTCGCGGTGCGCACGTCGGTGCACGATGCGCCGAGCATCCGCAAGACCAAGAAGTACATCCGGCAGGCGTTCCTCAATCAGGCGAAGAACAAGAGCCTGTCGGTGGTGGAGATCGTATCGGCGTGCCCGTCGGGGTGGAAGCTCGACCCGGTGGACGCGCACAAGTATCTGGTCGAGCACCTGTTCCCGGTCTACAAGCCCGGGATCATCAAAGAGCCGCCGGGAGGGATGCCGCGATGATCGAGCGGATCATGATTTCGGGCAGTGGCGGCGACGGCGCCGTGTTCCTGGGCAAGCTGCTGTCGTGGGCCGCGATGGCCGCGAAGCGCGGCTTCTTCACCACGGGCCTGCCGTCGTACGGCCCGGAGATCCGGGGCGGCACGTCGCGCACGGAGGTGGTCATCTCCGACGTGGCAGTCGGCTCGCCGGTGCTGACCACGATGGAGAGCCTGATCGTCTACAATGACATGTCGCTCGAGCGGTTCGAGTCGGGCGTGGTGCCGGGCGGGCTGATCGTGCTCAACGCCGACGTGGTCACCCACGCGCCGCGGCGCACCGACGTGACGGTGATCCCCGTCCACTGCAGCGCCGAGGCGGTGGCGCTGGGCAGTCCGCGCTCGATGAACGTGGTGTCGCTGGGCGCGTGGGCGGCGCACAAGGCGCACGTGCTCGACCGGGCGGCGCTGCTGGCGGGCCTGGCGCACGTGACCAAGAGCCCGAAGGTGCTCGACATCAACACCCGCGCGCTCGACCGCGGCATCGCGATCGCGCGCGAGCTGAACGTCCGGGAGCCGGCGCTAGCGCGCTGACGGGCGGAGCTTCTGGATCACCGCGTCGGCGTCCCGGAGCCGGCGCGTGAGCATGCGGATGACGCCCTCGGCGATCTCCACCTGCTCGTGCAGGATCTCGTAGAACTCCTCGCTGCCGATCCGCAGCACCTCGGCCTCCTCCTCCACGACGGCGGTGCCGCTGCGCGGCACCTCGTCGAGGACGGCCATCTCGCCGAACGCCTCGCCCGGCCCCAGCGTGGCCAGCCGCTCGCCGCCGCTCTCGATCCCGATGCGGCCGCGCACCACCACGTAGAGGGCGTCGCCCATGTCGCCCTCGTGAAAGACCGTCTGGCCCGAGGCGAACGTCTCGACCTCGGCCACCCGGGCCAGCGCCGCGAGGTCCTCGCCGGTCACGCGCTCGAACACGGGCGCGCTCTTCAGGAACAGGATCTTCTCCACCGTGGCGTACAAGGGGTCCTCCGGGATCGGGCGTCCCTCGAGGCGCGCGAGCGCACGGGCGGCGTGGCGCGCAACGGTGGGGTCGGGGTCGGTGAGCAATGGGCGGATCAGCGCGGGCGCGCCCGCGGGATCGGCGGCGGCCACCGCGTGCAGCGCGCCCTCGCGGGCCAGCGGGTCGGGATGGGTCAGCGCGCGCTTGCCCTCGTCGCCGCCGACGGGGTCGGCCCGGCGCGCCAGCGCGTCGAGCGCGAGCAGCACCACGTAGGGATTGGGGTGCCGGCAGTGGCGGCGCAGGAATTCGGCCGGCGGGGGCGTGGCGGGCACCAGGGTGCCGGCCTTCCTCAGGCGCTCGGCCATCGGCAGGTCGTCGAGGAACGGCATCACCAGCGGCCGCAGGGGCGGGTCGAGCAGGGTGTCGAGCGTCTCGAGCGCGTTGGCGCGGCGGCCGGGATCGAACACGCACTCCCGCACCAGTGCCATCGGCTCCGGGTCGTAGCGCAGCTCGAGGATGCGCAGCACCCGGCGCACGGCGCGCTCGCGCCGGAACTGGAACACCTCTTCCAGGAGCGGCGTCGAGTACAGGGGCCGCGCGACCTCCCAGCCCGCGAGGTTGCCGTAGGTCTCCCGCACCTCGTCGAGGATCATGGCGTACACCGCCGCGACCGGCTCGGCGGGAAGCTGCAGGCTGCGCCGGAGGTGCGAGAGGGCGGCGCAGATCCTCAGGCGCAGGTGGCTGTCGGGGACGCCCACCAGGGCGCGCAGCTGCTCGTAGGTCTCGGGGAGCGGGATGCGGCGCAGCAGCCGCGGGACGAGCAGCTTGACCTGGCGCGCCACCGACTTGCGGGTGATCTGCTCGCACAGCGGCCCCACGGCGGGCGCGCCCACGGCCACCAGGGCCTGGCCGGCGCGGCGGCGGCACGCGGGGTCCGCGAGCATGTCCACCAGCACCGGCACCAGGCGCGGATCGGCGACGCCGGGCGCGGACCGCAGGGCCGCGCGGCGCACGGCGGGCTCCGGGTCGTCGAGCAGCTTGCGCAGCGGCCGGTAGGCCGCGGGACCGAGCGCGCCGAGGGCGCGCGCCGCCTCGAGCCGGTCGGCCTTCTGGCCGCTCATCAGCAGCCTGGCGAGCTGCGCCCCGCCCTCGATGCCGCCCTTCGATGCCACCGTGGAGCAGCAGTCCGGTCAGGACGGCGACGCGCACGTCGTCGGACGGGTCCGCGAGCAACGGAACCAGGGCTTCGACCGCGTCGTCCTTCGCGAGTCCGGCCAGCGCCGTGGCGGCCGCGGCCCGCACCGCCGGATCGGCATCGTGCAGCGCGGCCAGGCCGGGCGCGGGATCGACGTCCGCCAGGTCGCCGAGCTGCGCGAGGGCGGCGGCACGCACCGTGGCGTCGGCATGCGTCGCCAGCGCCGCGACCGCGCGGGCGAACTCCGGCGAGCGGTCGCCGGCCAGCTGCTCGAGCGCGATCAGGACCTGGCGCGGCTCGCAGTTCTCGAGGCAACGGATCAGCGCGTCGCGGCCCGAGGAGTCGAGCAGGTACTCGTGGTCAAGCGCCAGGGCGCCGCGCGCGCTCAAGGTGATCTCGAGCTGGCGGAGGTAGCGCCGCCGCACCAGCGGGATCATCGCGAACCAGGCCAGCACGAAGGGCAGGCTCACCCACGACATCAGGGCGGGGTGGCGGAGCAGCGGCACGAACGCGATCACGGCCAGGCCCGCGAGCGCGTAACCGATCGGCTTGACCACCACCTCGAGGAACGCCCGGGTGCGCGCCTTCACCTCGGGCGCGAACGGCACGTACAGCGCCTGGAACGTCGTCTCCTGGATGGTGAACTGGAACCCGTTGTCGCCGAACTTCATCACCGTCGCGACGGCGAGCCGGGGCACGGCCAGGAGGGCGGCCGTGGCGGCACCGAACACCGACGGCATCGTCGCCCATGCCCCAGCCCACGCCCGAGGCGCGCCAGGATGCGCGGCGTCAGCGTGATCTGGAACAGGAAGGCGACGATGCCGGTGGCCGCGTAGAACAGGCTGAAGAACTGCGCGAGGTGGTCCTCGCTGTAGGTGGCGCGGGCGATGGCCTTGAACTGGTAGTCGCCGATGTTGAGCGCGGTGAAGGCCACCAGCAGGATCACCGACAGGGCTCGCACGTACGGGTCGCCGAGCACCTTGGGCGGCGGGCCACGGCGCTGCGGCTGGGCGCCCGCCCGGATGCTCCGCTCGGCGCGGGGCTCCCGGTCGAGCGGCAGCGCCAGCAGGCCGAAGCCGGCCATCAGCGCCGCGAGCACGAACAGCAGCTGCTCGGTGCCGATGGCGCGGACGATGGCGCCGGTGCCGAGCCCCACGGCGACCGAGGCCAGGAGCCGCGCGGCGCCGATGGTGCCGAACAGCCGCTTGGCGCTCCGCGCGTCGTGCAGGTCGTTGGCCACCGTCCAGAACTGGACGATGAACAGGTTGGAGACGATGTCGGCCCAGACGTAGAACGCGGGGTAGATCCACGGCGCGCCCGACCGCACGACGCCCCAGGTGGCCAGGTAGGTCAGGATGCCCACCGCGGCGGTCAGCATGCTCAGCCGGTGCCGCGCCATCCGGTCGGCGATCCGCGCGTAGAGCACCACGGTGGCGGCCGACGTCACGCCGTAGATGACGAACATCCAGGGCAGGGCGGCGAGCGAGTAGCGGCTGAGGAACAGCGTGTCGCGCACCGTCCGGCCGAGGAAGAAGACGGCCGAGGCGAGGAACAGGTGGAGGAAGAGGAGGCCGGTGCGCCGCCCCTCGCCGGGCCGGATCCGCAGGGCGGCTTCGAGGAAGCCGTCGAAGGCGGCCCGCGGACGACTCACCGGCCCAACCCGCCGCGCGGTTGCCTGGCGGCCCCGGCCGGTGAATACTCGGCGGATGTCCCTCGACGACCTGCTCGCACGCAACCGCCGCTGGGCCGACGCCCGGCGGGCCCGGGATCCGGAGTTCTTCGCCCGGCTGGCCCGGGGCCAGCAACCCCGCCTGCTGTGGATCGGCTGCTCGGATTCACGCGTTCCCGCCGAAGAGATCCTGGGCTGTGGTCCCGGCGAGCTGTTCGTGCACCGGAACGTGGCCAACATCGTGGCGGCTCACGACCTGAATATCGCCGCGGTGATCCAGTACGCGACCGCCAACCTGGGCGTGCCCGACATCGTGGTGTGCGGCCACTACGGCTGCGGCGGCATCCAGGCCGCGTGCGCGGCGACCCCGCCCGACGGCGATCTCGGCGCGTGGCTCGCGATGGCCGGCGGGGCCAAGCAGGCCGTGGACCGGGCCCTGGGCGAGGGACCCGACCCGGCCGCGGAGGCGTATCAGCGCCGCGTCGTCGAGGAGAACGTGCGTCTCCAGATCCGGCACCTCTCCGAGCTGGATCCGGTGCGGCGGCGGCTGGCCGACGGTGCGGATACCCTGCGCCTGCATGGTTGGGTGTACGACCTCGGCACCGGACTCGTCAAGATCGTCGTGCCCGGCGATACTTAAGGCCTGCCTGGCATGGCGCTTGCAACTGGGCGCCACGCAGTCCGGAAGACCCCGCGCCAGGCGTATCCGATTTGCCCGAGAGCAAGGTGCCGAGATGCCCAAGGACACGCTGACGATCACCGACAACCGCACCGGCGCGACCTACGAGGTCGCCATCGCCGAGGGCGCCATCCGCGCCATGGACCTGCGCCAGATCAAAACGGGGCCCGGCGACTTCGGCCTGATGACCTACGACCCGGCGTTCATGAACACGGCGTCGTGCCGGAGCGCCATCACCTACATCGACGGCGACGTCGGCATCCTGCGCTACCGCGGCTACCCCATCGAGCAGCTGGCCGAGAAGAGCACCTTCGTCGAGACCGCGTACCTCCTCATCTACGGCGAGCTGCCGACGCCGGCGCAGCTGAAGGAGTGGACGGCGCAGATCGCGGCCCACTACATGGTGCACGAGAACATCAAGAAGTTCATGGACGGGTTCCACTACGACGCGCACCCGATGGGCATGCTGGTCAGCACCGTGGGCGCCCTGTCCACCTTCTACCAGGACTCGAAGCACATCTACGACCCGCCGAGCCGGCTGCACCAGGTGTACCGCCTGCTGGGCAAGATGCCCACCGTGGCGGCCTACGCGTACCGGCACAGCCGCGGGCTGCCGTACGCGTACCCGGACACGACGCTGTCGTACGTGGGCAACTTCATCTCGATGCTCGGCCAGCGCGCCGGCGCCTGCGAGCCGTTCGTGCCGCACCCGGCCCTGGAGCGTGCGCTCGACCTGCTGTTCATCCTCCACGCCGACCACGAGCAGAACTGCAGCACCAACGCGATGCGCTCGGTGGGCAGCTCGCACGCCGACCCGTTCTTCTCGGTGGCCGCGGCCACCGCGGCGTTGTACGGGCCGCTGCACGGCGGGGCGAACGAGGAAGTGCTGAAGATGCTGCGGGAGATCGGGGACAAGGACCACATCCCCGCGTACATCAAGCGGGTCAAGAGCGGCGAGCTGCGGCTGATGGGCTTCGGCCACCGGGTCTACAAGAACTACGACCCGCGCGCCAAGATCATCCGCGCGGCCGCGCACTCCGTGCTCGAGGTGACGGGCAGCAGCCCGCTCCTGGACATCGCCCTCGAGCTGGAGAAGATCGCGCTGGCGGACGAGTACTTCATCAAGCACAAGCTGTACCCGAACGTGGACTTCTATTCCGGCGTCATCTACCAGGCGATGGGCTTCCCGGTGGCCATGTTCCCGGTGCTGTTCGCCATCGCCCGGACCGCCGGCTGGATCGCCCAGTGGCAGGAGTTGCTGCTCGACAAGGAGCAGAAGATCGCGCGGCCCAGGCAGCTGTACGTCGGCCACGCGGAGCGGGCCTACGTGCCCATCGACCAGAGGAGCACCGTGTGAGACGCGTGATCGTCATAGGCGCGGCGGGGCGGGATTTCTTCAACTACCTCACCGTGTATCAGGGCGACCCGGCCGTCGAGGTCGTCGCCTTCACCGCGCAGCAGATCCCCCACATCGCCGAGCGCAGCTTCCCCGCCTCCCTGGCGGGCCCGCGCTATCCCAAAGGCATCCCGATCTATCCCGAGAGCCGGCTGGAGGAGCTGATCGGCAGCCTCAAGGCGGAGGAGTGCGTGCTCTCCTACTCCGACCTCGCCGCCGTGGACGTGATGCACCTCGCCGCGCGGGTCAACGCCGCCGGCGCGGACTTCACGCTGCTCGGCGCGCAGCGCGTGCTGCAGTCCACCAAGCCGGTGGTGGCGATCTGCGCCTCGCGCACCGGGGCGGGGAAGAGCCCGCTGTCGCGCGCGGTGGTGCCGTTCCTGCGCGAGCACGGACGGCGGGTGGCCGTGATCCGGCACCCGATGCCCTACGGCGACCTGGCGGAGCAGGCGGTGCAGCGCTTCGCGTCCGAGGCCGACCTCGTGAAGCACAAGGTCACGGTCGAGGAGCGGGAGGAATACGAGCCCCACATCGCGGCGGGCTCGGTGGTCTTCGCGGGGGTGGACTACCTCGCCATCCTGCGTGCCGCGGAGCAGGAGGCCGACGTCATCCTGTGGGACGGCGGCAACAACGACACCAGCTTCATCAAGGCCGACCTCTACCTCACGGTGGTGGATCCGCACCGGGCCGGCCACGAGACGAGCTACTACCCGGGCGAGACCAACGTGCGTCTGGCCGACGTGGTCATCATCAACAAGGTGGACACCGCTCCGGCCGACGCGGTCGCGCAGGTGCGCGAGAACGTGAAGCGGCTGAATCCGAAGGCGCGCATCGTGGAAGCGGCGTGCCCGGTCAAGGCAGCGGATCCCGGGGTGCTGAAGGGCAAGAAGGTGCTGGCGATCGACGACGGCCCGACGCTGACCCACGGCGGCATGGCGTTCGGCGCCGCGGTGCTCGCGGCCCAGGACGCCGGTGCCCGGGAGCTGGTGAACCCGCGGCCCTACGCCGTGGGCGAGATCGCCGACGCGCTCGCCAAGTACACGCACGTCAAGCGCGCGCTGCCGGCCCTGGGCTACGGCGACAAGCAGGTCAAGGACCTCGAGGCGACCATCGCCCGCGCGGCGGAGGGCGGCGTGGAGGCGGTGGCGATCGGCACGCCCATCGACCTCGCCCGGCTGGTGCGGATCCCGATCCCCTCGACCCGCGTGAGCTACACGATCGCGCTCAAGAACTACACGCTCGAGCAGCTGCTGGCGCCGGTTCTGGGCGCGCCGGCGAAGGCGCGATAGCCGACTCGATTCATCGGAATACCCTGGTGACGTCAGCCGCTCCGGCGCCGCTGTCGTGGCTCCGGGGCGGTTGTTCGTCCGGCAGCAAAAAGCGCCCGACCCGGGCTGCCGGCCTGTGCCCTTTTGCCGCGCAGGATTGTCCCCGTTTCGGCCGGCCCTCCGGCAACCGCTTGTCTTGGCCCTTCTTGGGTCTTCCCCCTGGCAACCGGCAACCAGCTTTGCTGGCATATCCCTTGCTCCCCGAAGGGGTTGCACGGCTCGGAGAGTCCGTCATCGTGGGAGGCGTTTCGTGAGCGCCACCGGAAGGTTCGAAGCGCAGGGAAGGGGCCGGCCAGGCTGCGGCCCCGACGGTGTCCGCGCCCGCGGGCGCCAAGCCCGCGCGACCCACGATCCCCAACCGCAGTTCGCAGTCGCCAGGAGCAACGCCCATGCAAACGCCTGAGCACGGTGACGAGCACGCCGTGAGGATCGGAGTCTACGTCTGTCACTGCGGCAGCAACATCGCGGCGATGGTGGACGTGAAAGGGGTGGCGGAGCGCGCCTCGAAGCTCGCGGGGGTCGTGGTGGCCCGCGAGTACAAGTACATGTGCTCCGATCCCGGGCAGGAGCTGATCAAGAACGACATCAGGGACCACCAGCTCAACCGGATCGTGGTGGCGTCCTGCTCGCCGCACCTGCACGAGAAGACGTTCCGCGGGGCGGTGTGGGCCGGCGGCCTGAACCCCTACCAGTTCCAGATGGTCAACATCCGCGAGCACGCCTCCTGGGTGCACACCGACCAGAAGGCGGCGACCGAGAAGGCCGACGCGCTGGTGCGGGCGGCGGTGGCGCGGGTGCGGCATCACGTGCCGCTGGAGACGCGGCAGGTGCCGGTCAACGCCGCCGTGCTGGTGGTGGGCGGCGGGATCGCGGGCATCCACGCGGCCCTGATGCTCGCCGACGCCGGCAAGCACGTCTACCTGGTGGAGCGGGAGCCGACCATCGGCGGCCACATGGCGCATGTTCGACAAGACGTTCCCCACCCTGGACTGCGCGGCGTGCATCCTGACGCCCAAGATGACGCAGGTGAAGAGCCACAAGAACATCACGCTGTGGGCGTACTGCGAGGTGAAGGAGGTCAGCGGCTACGTCGGGAACTTCAAGGTGAAGGTCCGCCGCAAGCCGCGCTACATCATCGAGGACGCCTGCATCGGGTGCCAGGAGTGCATCGACGCCTGCATCTACAAGCAGGGCCGAAGGGACGACGAGTTCAACCTCGGCATGTCGAAGCGCCAGCCGATCTACCTTCCGTTCCCGCAGGCCGTGCCGCAGATCGTCACCATCGATCCCGAGGCCTGCATCGAGTTCAAGTCGCACAAGTGCAAGAAGACCTGCGTGGAGGCGTGCGCCGACCGGAACGCGATCGACTTCAACCAGAAGGAAACGATCGAGGAGATCGAGGTCGGCACCATCATGCTGACCACCGGCTTCAAGGTGTTCGACGCCAAGCGGGTGCCGCAGTACGGCTACGGGATGTACCCGCAAGTCTACACGGCGCTCGAGGTGGAGCGGCTCTTGAACGCCTCGGGTCCGACGGCCGGCGAGGTGGTGCTGCGCGAACGGCAAGACGCCGCGCAGCGTCGGCATCATCCACTGCGTCGGCAGCCGCGACGAGCACACCAACAAGCACTGCTCGCGGGTGTGCTGCATGTACTCGCTGAAGCTCGCGCACCTGCTGCAAGGAGCGGACCGGCGCCGAGGTCTACAACTTCTACATCGACATGCGGACGCCCGGGAAGGGCTTCGAAGAGTTCTACAACCGGGTGGCGGAAGAGGGCGACGCACATGATCCGCGGCAAGGTCGCGGAGGTGCTGCCCTCGCCCGAAGGCGACGGGCAGGCTGGTGCTGACCGCCGAGGACACGCTCCTGGGCCAGATGCGCCACATCCCGGTGGACATGGTGGTGCTGGCGACCGGGCTGGAGCCGCGGGCCGACGCCGAAGAGGTGCGGCGGATGTTCAACATCACCTGCGCCTCGGGCGGCTGGTTCACCGAGCGCCATCCCAAGCTGGCCCCGGTCTCGACCTTCACCGACGGCATCTGGATCGCCGGCGCCTGCCAGGGGCCGAAGGACATCCCCGACACGGTGGCGCAGGCGGGCGCGGCCGCGGGCGAGGCGCTCTCGCTGATCAACGCGGGCCACGTCGAGCTCGAGCCCAACACGGCGTACATCACCGAGGAGGAGTGCTCGGGCTGCAAGACCTGCGTGGCGATGTGCCCGTACAGCGCGATCGGCTTCGACGAAGCGAAGAACGTGGCGCGGGTCAACGAGGTGCTGTGCAAGGGCTGCGGCACCTGCGTATCGGTCTGCCCCTCGGGCTCGGCGAAGCAGCACATGTTCGAGGACGAGCAGATCTACGACGAGATCGGGGGAGTGCTGGCGTATGCCTGAGACGACCAAGGAAGCGGCGGCCCCGGGCGCAGCGGCCCAGGAGCGGTTCGAGCCACGGATCGTCGCCTTCTTCTGCAATTGGTGCACGTACCTGGCGGCCGACCTCGCCGGCACGACCCGGCTCAAGTACGCGCCCAACGTGCGGGTGGTGCGGGTGATGTGCTCGGGGCGGATCGACCCGCAGTTCGTGCTCGAGGCCTTCGCCCAGGGCGCCGACGGCGTGCTGATCGGCGGCTGCCACCCGGGCGACTGCCACTACGAGTCAGGCAACTACAAGCAGCTGCGCCGCTACTCGCTGCTGCACCGGCTGCTCACGGACCTGGGCATCGAGGACGCGCGCTTCCGGCTGGAGTGGATCTCGGCGTCCGAGGCCGAGCCGCTGCGGGTGGTGGTGAACGACATGGTGGAGAAGGTGCGGGCCCTGGGGCCGCTCAACCTGAAGATCCCGGCCGAGCAGATCGCGGAGCAGGTCGAGGAGGTCGCGGTTCCATGACGGACAAGCCGAAGGTCGCGTTCTACTGGTGCGCCTCGTGCGGCGGGTGCGAGGAAGCCGTGGTGGACCTCGCCGAGAAGGTGCTCGACGTGGTCGCCGCGGTGGACATCGTCTTCTGGCCGGTCGCGCTGGACTTCAAGCGCCACGACGTGGAGGCGATGGCCGACGGCTCGCTGGCGGCCGCCTTCATCAACGGCGCCGTGCGCAGCACCGAGCAGGAGGAGATGGTGCACCTGCTGCGCCGCAAGGCGCAGGTGCGTGGTCGCCTTCGGCTCGTGCTCGCACCTCGGGCGGCATCCCCGGGCTCGCGAACGTCGCCGACCGCGAGGCCATCATGGCGACGGCCTACCGCGACAGCCCCAGCGTCGTGAATCCCGACGGCGTCATGCCGCAGATGCACAGCGACACCGACGGCCATCACCTCACCCTGCCGGAGCTCTACGACACCGTCCGCACGCTCGACCAGGTGCTGGACGTGGACTACTACCTGCCCGGCTGCGCGCCGACGCCGGGGCTCATCGCGCAGGCGGTGATGGCGCTGCTCTCCGGGAAGCTTCCGGCCAAGGGGAGCGTGCTCGCGCCGGACATCGCCCTGTGCGACGAATGCCCGCGCCAGAAGACCAAGCCGGAGAAGCTGGAGCTGAAGGCGTTCAAGCGGCCCTCCGAGGTGGTGCTGAACGAGGAAGACTGCCTGCTCGCCCAGGGCGTGTTGTGCATGGGGGCGGCGACCCGCGCGGGCTGCGAGGCGCTGTGCATCAAGGGCAACATGCCGTGCACCGGCTGCTTCGGCGCCACCAGCCGGGTCCGGGACCAGGGAGCCAAGGCCCTGGCGGGCATCGCCTCCACGGTGGGGAGCAACGACGCGGCGGAGATCGAGCGCATCACGAGCGCGATCCCCGATCCGATCGGAACGTTCTACCGCTACAGCCTGCCGGCGTCGCTGCTCAGGCGGCGGCGGCTGGGCGCGCCGGCGGCGCACCAGTCGTAGGGCATACGGACGCGGCCCGGGCAAGCGCGCGGGCGGCACCTGAGAGGGAAGGGCGCAGATGAGCGAGCGGAAGGTGATGATCATCGACGACGACCCCGAGTACGTGGCTTCGACAAAGGCCTTGCTCGAGGAGGCCGGCTACCAGACCGACGTCGCCTACAACCCCCGGGACGGCATGGCGGCCCTCAGGGCCCGGCATCACGACCTGCTGCTCCTCGACCTGCTGATGGGGCGCGGGGCGGAAGGGGTCACGGTGGCGCGCGCCGTCCGGGCGGATGCCGCGCTCAAGCGGCTCCCGATCCTGGTCGTCACGGGGCTCCGCACGCAGCTGCAGTCCATCTTCGGGAATCGCGCGCTGCACACGGACGACATCCCGCTCGACGACCTGCTCGAGAAGCCCGTGAAGCCGCGGCTGCTGCTCGAGCGCATCGCGACGCTGCTCACGCCGGCCGCGACCGCGCAGCCGGCGGCCTGAGGGGAGTGCCATGAAGACGACGATGTCCTTTGCGGACGAGATCTCCAACGAGATGTACGCCAGCGGCACGCGCGGACTGAACTGCTGCATCCAGTGCGCGACCTGCTCGGCCACCTGCCCGGCGGTGGGGTTCATGGACCACACGCCGCGCCGGCTCATCGCGATGATCAACGCGGGACTCAAGGAGGAGGTGCTGGCCAGCAACACCTTCTGGACCTGCGCCTCGTGCTACGCGTGCTCGGAGCGGTGCCCGAAGGAGATCAAGCCCTCGGAGCTGATGTACGCCCTGAAGCGCTACTCCCTGTGGAAGAACCGCTACCGCCGCAAGCTGGTGGGGCCCGACTTCTCGCGCCGGTTCGTGCGGACGATCATGCGCACCGGCAAGTCGTACGAGCCCGGCTACGCGCCGGCGTTCATCTTCGAGGGCGGCCCGATCGGTCATGGCGCGCGAGATGCGGTTCGCCCTGCGGCTGATGGCCAAGGGCCGCATTGCGCTCAAGCCCTCGCGGGTCAAGCGGGTCGAGAACTTCCGGCGCATGCTGAGCCGGATCATGCCGCTGGAAGGTGTCGCATGAAGCGCTACGCCTACTTCCCGGGGTGCTCGGCGGAGACGGTGTCCGCCAGCTACCACCATTCGACGCTCGAAACCGGCGCCCGGCTCGGGCTCGCGTTCGAGGAGATCGAGGACTGGAACTGCTGCGGGGCGACGCCGTACACCAACATCGACGAGCTGCTGGCCGACGGCCTGTGCGCCCGCAACCTCGCCATCGCCGAGCGCGCCGGCCTCGACGTCGTGGCGCCGTGCAACGCGTGCTTCAAGAACCTGCACCACGCCAACGCCGAGCTGAAGGCCGACCCCGCCCTCGCCGAGCACATGAACTTCGCGCTCGAGGCCGACGGCCTGCATTACGGCGGCGCGGTGAGCGTCCACCACCTCATCCACGTGTACGTGAAGGACGTGGGGCTCGAGGCGATCAAGAAGCAGGTGACGCAGCCCCTCAAGGGGTTGAAGGTCGCGGCCTACTACGGATGCCAGCTGGTGCGGCCGGACCGGAACGACGGGTTCGATCCGGAGGCGCCGACCTACTTCGAAGACCTGCTGAAGGCCATCGGGGCGGAAGCGGTCGAGTTCCCCTACCGGCTGCGCTGCTGCGGCGCCTCGCTGATGATCGCGAACCGCCGGGCCGCGCTGGCGATGGTGCGCGACCTGCTGCGCGGCGCGGTGCAGGCCAAGGCCGACGTCATCGCGACGGCGTGCCCGCTGTGCCAGCTCAACCTCGAGTGCTACCAGCAGGACGTGAACCGCGAGTTCGGCACCCAGTACAAGGTGCCGGTGCTCTACTTCACCCAGCTGATGGGGCTGGCGATGGGGATCGAGGCGAAGAAGCTGGGGATCGGCACCGAGGTCGTCTCGCCGCAGCCCGTGCTGGACTGCGTGGCGCGCCGGCCGGCGCCGGCAGAGGCCGCGAAGGCGGCGGCCGCGCCCGCGGCGGCCCAAACCGTGAAGGCAGGAACACCATGACGCAGGCGACGACGCCGGCCGGTCCGCCGGCCAGGGCGGCCTCCAAGGCACGCCAGATCAGCATCGACCCGATCACCCGCCTCGAAGGTCACGGCAAGATCGAGATCTTCCTCGACGAGGCCGGCGACGTGAGCCGGGCCTTCATGCAGGTGCCCGAGCTGCGCGGGTTCGAGCGGTTCGCCCAGGGGCGACTCGCGGAGGACATGCCGCAGATCACGTCGCGCATCTGCGGCGTGTGCCCGACGGCGCACCACATGGCGGCCACCAAGGCGCTCGACGACCTGTACAAGGTCGAGCCGCCGCCCGCGGCGAAGGCGATCCGCGAGCTGGTCTACAACGCCTTCATGGCCGAGGACCACGCGCTGCACTTCTACTTCCTCGGCGGGCCGGACTTCGTCGTCGGGCCCACGGCGCCCGCGGCCGAGCGCAACATCCTCGGCGTCATCGCCAAGGTCGGCACCGAGACGGGCAAGACGGTGATCGCGATGCGGCGGCGGCTGCGCGAGCTGATCGCCATCGCGGGCGGCAAGGTCATCCACCCGGTGCTCGGGCTTCCCGGTGGCGTCGCCAAGCCGATCACGAAGGAGGAGCAGCAGCAGTTCCAGGTGCTCGCGAAGGACGCGGTCGGCTTCGCCCAGTTCACGCTCAAGGTGTTCGAGGACATCGTCCTCAAGAACCCGGAGTACGTGAAGCTCATCACGTCCGACGCGTTCACGCACCGGACCCACTACATGGGGATGGTGGACGAGAAAGACCGTCCCAACTTCTACGACGGGAAGCTCAAGGTCGTCTCGCCCGAAGGGAAGGAAGTCGCGCGGTTCGCGGGCGAAGCAGTACCTCGACTTCATCGCCGAGCACGTGGAGCCGTGGAGCTACATGAAGTTCCTGCTCCTCAAGCCGGTGGGTTGGAAGGGCTTCACGGAGGGCGCGGACAGCGGGATCTACGCGGTGGCGCCGCTGGCGCGGCTCAACGTGGCGATCGGGCATGGCCACGCCGCTGGCGCAGGCCGCCTACCTGAAGATGTACGAGGTCCTCGGCGCCAAGCCGGTGCACCACACGCTCGGCAACCACTGGGCCCGCGTCATCGAGCTGCTGTACGCGACCGAGCGGCTGCAGGAGATCGCGAACGACCCGGTGCTGGTGGATCCCAACGTCCGCACGCTGCCCACGGCCACGCCCACGGAGGGCGTCGGCGTCGTCGAGGCGCCGCGCGGCACGCTGATCCATCACTACAAGACGGACGAGCGCGGCGTGGTCACGATGGCGAACCTCATCGTCGCGACCCAGGGCAACGCCGCCCGCATGACGATGGGCGTGGAGAAGGCGGCCAAGGGGCTGATCTCGGGCAAGCAGGTCAACGACGGCCTCCTCAACATGGTCGAGATGGCGTTCCGCGCCTACGACCCGTGCCTGGGGTGCGCGACCCACAGCCTGCTGGGCGAGATGCCGCTCGAAGTGACGATCCGCGACCCCGACGGCGCGGTCGTGCAGGTGGTGAGGCGCGATTGAGCAGGGTGTGAGGGTGTAGGGGTGTAAGGGTGTAACGAGGAGAGCAACGTGGCGGGTAGCGGGTCGGACGAGCGCGTCGTCGTCGTCGGGCTGGGCAACCCGCTCCTGACCGATGACGCCATCGGAGTGCGGGCGGCGGAACTGCTCGCGACGCGGCTGGCCACCACGGGCGTGGACGTCGTGCAGAGCGCCTGGGGTGGGATGCGGTTCGTGGACCTCCTGGCCGGCTACGACCGCGCCATCATCGTGGACGCCATCGAGTGGCGCCACGGCCCTCCCGGCACCATTTACCGCCTCACGCCCGACGAGGCCATTCCGACGCTCCGGGCGGTCTCCTACCACGACGTCAGCCTGGGCACCGCCCTGGCCCTGGGCCGTACGCTCGACATCCCGCTGCCCTCCGAGACCGTCTTTTTCGCGGTCGAAGCTCAGGAAACCCGCACGTTCGGCGAACAAATGACCCCTGCCGTTCAGGCAGCGCTGCCGGAACTGGTCCGGCGCGTCGAGGCACAGCTAATGCAGTGGAAAGTGCTCGGGGTTCCAACATGCACGAAGCAGGCATCGCCCAAACCCTGATCGAGGCCGTCCAGCAGCGGCTCCTCTCCGAACCCGGCGCCCGCGTCGCGGCGATTCACGTCCGCGTGGGGGAGCTGGCCGGCGTTTCGACCGACGCGCTGGATTTCGCCTTCGAGTGCCTCGCGGCGTCCACGTCGCTGGCCGGCGCCCGGCTGGTGTTCGACGCGGTGCCGCTCACGCTCTCGTGCGACGCGTGCGGGCGCGTCAGCGTGGTGAAGGACCTGGTGTTCCGGTGCGCCGCGTGCGGCTCGGAGCGCACCCGCGTGGCGAGCGGGCGGGAGCTGGAGGTGCGCACGCTCGATCTGGTCGAGGAGGCCGAGGTGGCGCATGCATGAGATCGACGTGAAGGCCGGGCTGCTCGCGCCGAACGACGCCGTGGCGCGCGAGAACCGTCACGTGCTGGCCGAGCACGGGCTGTACGCGGTCAACATCATGAGCGCGCCGGGCTCGGGCAAGACGTCGCTCCTGGAGCGCGTGCTGCCGGCGTTGGCGGCGCGTCACCGGGTGGGCGTCATCGAGGGCGACATCGTCGGCAGCTGCGACAAGGAGCGGCTCGACCGGTTCGGCGGACCCGTGCACCAGATCAACACCGGGGCCGCATGCCACCTCGACGCCCGCATGGTGCACCACGCGCTCCACCACCTGGTGGAGGACGGATGCGAGGTGGCGGTGATCGAGAACGTGGGGAACCTGGTGTGCCCCGCGGAATTCGATCTCGGCGAGGACGACGCGGTGATGCTGCTCTCGGTGACCGAGGGGCACGACAAGCCGAAGAAGTACCCGCTGATGTTCCGGCGGGCCGATTTGGTGATCGTGAACAAGGTGGACCTGTTGGCGCACACGGACTTCAGCATGGCGGCGGCCGTGGCCGCCGTGCGCGACGTGCATCCCGGGGTGGCCATCCTGACGACCTCGTGCCGCACGGGCGAGGGGATCGGCGAAGTGGTGGACTGGCTGGAGCGGCGCATCGAGGCCAAGCGCGCCGCGCCGCCCGCCGTGCCGGCGGGGCGGGCCGGGTGACCAGCGTCCTGGTGGCGGACGCGCAGGGCCGCGCGGCGGCGCGCATCACCGTCCGCGGGGCGGTGCAGGGCACCGGCTTCCGTCCTTTCGTCTACCGGCTCGCGGAATCGCTCGGCCTGGCGGGCTCGGTGCGCAACACGCCCTACGGCGTCCTCATCGTGGTCGAAGGGCCCGAGGACGCGGTGACGGCGTTCGGCCGGCGGCTCGGAGCGGAAGCGCCTCCGGCCGCGGTGGTGCGGGGCGTCGAGATCACGCCGGCCGAGCTTGCGGGGGCGCGGCGTTTCACGATCGAGGCGAGCGACGCCACGGGCGAGCTGGTCGTGGCGATGCTCCCCGACCTCGCCACCTGCCCCGACTGCCTGCGGGAGCTCCACGACCGCGACGATCGCCGCTACCGCTATCCGTTCCTCAACTGCACGGCCTGCGGCCCGCGGCTCTCGATCATCGAGGGGCTGCCGTACGACCGGCCGCAGACCACGATGCGCGGCTTCCGGATGTGTCCGGACTGCGAGGCCGAGTACGAGGACCCGCGGGACCGGCGCTTCCACGCGCAGCCGGTGGCGTGCCCGCGCTGCGGGCCGCGGCTGGTGTTCGAGGGCCGCGACCGGGATGCGCCGCCCGGCGCGACCTATCCGCTCGAGGCGGCCGCCGCGGTGGTGCAGTCGGGACGGATCCTGGCCATCAAGGGGCTCGGCGGCTACCAGCTGATCGTGGACGCGCGCGACGGCGCCGCCGTGGCCCGGCTGCGGACGCGCAAGGGACGCGAGGCCAAGCCGCTCGCGGTGATGTTCCCGAGCCTCGAGGCAGTGCGCCGCGCCGCCCGGGTGGGCGACGTGGAAGCGGCGCTCCTGGTGTCTGCCGCGGCCCCGATCCTGGTCCTGCCCCTCGTGGACCGCAGCGCGGTCTCGCCGGAGGTCGCGCCCGGGCTCAAGTCGGTGGGCGCGATGCTGCCGTACTCGCCGCTGCACCACCTGCTGCTCGACCGGCTCGGCTTCCCGGTGGTGTGCACCAGCGGCAACTTCTCCGAAGAGCCGATGGCCATCACGGCCGAGGACGCCCGGGCGCGCCTGGGCGGCATCGCCGACGCGTTCCTGCACCACGACCGCCCGATCGCGCGGCACGTGGACGATTCGGTGGCGCGCGTGGTGAACGGCCGGCTCCTCGTGACCCGCCGCGCGCGCGGCTTCGCGCCGCTGCCGGTCGCGGTCACCGCCGACCTGCCGACCGTCCGCGCTTTGGGCGGTCACCTGAAGAACGCCGTGGCGTGGAGCCACGGCACGCAGATCGTCGCCAGCCAGCACATCGGCGACCTCGACCACCCGGCTTCGCTCGAGGCGCTGCGGCGCACGGTCGAGGACTACGAGCACCTGTACCGGATGCGACCGGTGGCGGTGGCGTGCGACCTGCACCCCGACTACGCAACGACGCGCCTGGCGGAGTCGAGCGGCCTGCCGGTGATCCGGGTGCAGCATCACCACGCCCACGTCGCGTCGGCCATGGCCGAGCACGACCTGGGCGGCGAAGTGCTGGGCGTGGCGTGGGACGGCACGGGCCTGGGCACCGACGGCACGGTGTGGGGCGGCGAGTTCCTGCGCGCGACGGCGACGGACTTCCGCCGCGTCGCGCGGCTCAGGCCGTTCCAGCTGCCGGGCGGCGAGGTGGCGGCCCGCCAGCCGTGGCGTTCCGCGCTGGGCGTGCTGCACGCGCTCATGGGCGAGGCGATGTGGGGCCTCGACGTCGCGCCAGTGGTCCACGCGCGGGCGCGGCGCGACGTGCTGGACGCGCTGTTCCGCGGCGCGAGTCTGCTCGGTGCGCACGTCGAGCGCGGGACGGCTGTTCGACGCGGTGGCCTCGCTGCTCGGCGCTGCGCCAGGAGTCGAGCTACGAGGCGCAGGCGGCGATGCTGCTCGAGCAGATCGCGCCGACCGTCCCCGGCGCGCCGTATCCGTTCTCCCTGGTCGAGGTGCGGGGCGGGGACGGGGCGCCGCTGGTCGAGCTGGACTGGCATCCCGTGCTCCGCGGCGTGCTGGCCGATCTGGGGCGCGGCACGGCCGCCTCGGCGGTGGCGGGCCGGTTCCACGCGCACCATGGCGCGGATGATCGCCGCGACGGCGGAATGGGTGGGCCTGGAGCGTGTGGTCCTCACGGGCGGCTGCTTCCAGAACGCGGCGCTGCTCTCGCTCGCCACGCGGGCAGCTGGAGAAGGGGCCCTTCGACGTGGTGACGCACTGCCAGCGTGCCGCCCAACGACGGCGGCCTCGCGGTGGGGCAGGCGATGGTCGCGGCGCAGCCGGCTGCTGGAAGGCGGGAGGTAGGCTATGTGCCTGGGCATTCCTGGCGAGATCCTCGAAACGCACGCCGGCCCCGGCGGCCTCGGTACGGCAACGTGCGCTTCGGCGGCGCGAGCCGCGAGGTGTGCCTCGAGTACGTGCCCGAGGCGGCCGTCGGTGACTACGTCATCGTGCACGTGGGCCTCGCCTTGAGCCGGATCTCGCCCGAGGACGCGGAGGAGACGTTCCGCTACCTCGAGGAGATGCAGGACCTGGCGGACCTCGACGGCGAGCAGCAGGCGATCGAGCGGTCGGAGGTGCCGTGAAGTACCTGGACGAGTACCGCGAACGGGACGTCGGCGCAGCAGTACGCCGAGGCGCTGCGGTCGCTCGTCACCCGGCCGTGGACGCTCATGGAGGTGTGCGGCGGCCAGACGCACTCCATCGTCCGCTACGGGATCGACGAGATGCTGCCGCCGGGGGTGACGCTGGTGCACGGGCCGGGCTGCCCGGTGTGCGTGACGCCGGTGGCCATCGCTCGACCGGGCGTTCCGCATCGCCCGGCGGCCGGGAGTGATCTTCACCTCGTTCGGCGACATGCTGCGCGTGCCCGGCACGAGCGACGACCTGCTGCACGTGCGCGCCGAAGGCGGCGACGTGCGGATCGTGTACTCGCCGCTCGACGCCGTCGCGATCGCGGAGCGGGAGCCCGGGCGCGAGGTGGTGTTCTTCGCGGTGGGCTTCGAGACCACGGCGCCGGCCAACGCGATGGCCGTGCAACTGGCGGCCCGCAAGGGACTCGAGAACTTCGCCTGCTGGTGGCGCAGGTGCGCGTGCCGCCGGCGATCGAGGCGATCCTCAACGCGCCGCAATGCCGCGTGCAGGGATTCCTCGCGGCCGGCCACGTGTGCACGGTCATGGGCACGGCCGAGTACTTGCCGCTGGTCGAGCGGTACCGCGTGCCGATCGTGGTCACCGGCTTCGAGCCGCTCGACCTGCTGCAGGGCGTCGCGATGGCGGTCCGCCAGCTCGAAGAGGGACGCAGCGAGGTGGAGATCCAGTACGCGCGCGTGGTGCGCCCCGAGGGGAACCCGGCGGCGCGCCGGGCCATCGAAGAGGTGTTCGAGGTCACCGACCGCACGTGGCGCGGCCTCGGCCCGATTCCGCGCAGCGGCCTCGGGCTCAACGCACGCTACGCCGCGTTCGACGCGGAGCGCCGCTTCCCCGACGCGACACCCGACGCGGTCGAGGACCCGGAGTGCCGCGCGGGCCTCGTGCTGCAGGGGCGGCTGCGGCCGCAGGAGTGCCCGGCGTTCGGCACGCGCTGCACGCCCGAGCACCCGCTGGGAGCGCCGATGGTGTCGTCCGAGGGCGCGTGCGCGGCGTACTGGCTGTACCGGCGGCGCCGTGCCGCGGCGCCGGCCGGTGGCCTGATGGGCGGCGAGCTGGCCTGCCCGGTGCCGCTGCCCGCCGGCGGTCGCATCCTGCTCGCCCACGGCGGCGGGGGCCGGATGACGCGCGACCTCGTCGAGCGGCTCTTCGTCCCGGCCTTCCGTAACGACACGCTGGAAACGCTGCACGACTCGGCGGTGCTCGCCTCGCCCGGGGCGCGGCTGGCCTTCACCACCGACAGCTTCGTGGTGCGGCCCATGTTCTTCCCGGGCGGCGACGTCGGCTCGCTCGCGGTCAACGGCACCGTCAACGATCTCGCGATGAGCGGCGCGCGCCCGCTCTGGCTCAGCCTCGGCTTCATCCTCGAGGAGGGGCTGGCGCTGGACGACCTGAGCCGCGTGGTGGCGTCCATCCAGCGCGCGGCGCGCGAGGCGGGCGTCGCGGTCGTGGCCGGGGACACCAAGGTCGTCGAGCGCGGCAAGGGCGACGGCGTCTACATCACCAGCTCCGGCATCGGCGTCGTGATCGCGCGCGAGCCCGTCGCGCCCACCCGGGTGCGGCCGGGCGACGCGGTGCTGGTGAGCGGGCCCATCGGGCAGCACGGCGTGGCGGTGATGGCCGTGCGCGACGGCCTCAGGTTCAGCTCCCCCATCGTGAGCGATTGCGCCAGCGTGGCCGCGCCGGCCCTGGCGCTGCTCGAGGCCGGGCTGGACGTGCACTGCCTGCGCGACCCGACGCGGGGCGGCGTCGCCACGGTCCTGAACGAGATCGCGACGCAGGCCGCCTGCGAGATCGCCGTGCACGAGAGCGCGGTGCCGGTCGGCGACGACGTCGCAGGCGCGTGCGAAGTGCTGGGCCTCGACCCGCTGTACGTGGCGTGCGAGGGGCGATTCCTGGCGTTCGTCGCGCCGCAGCACGCGGAGGCGGCCCTCGCCCTGCTCGCCGCGCGGCCCGACACGGGCCGCGCGGCCCGCATCGGCATTGTGCGTGCGGCCGGCACGCCGGGCCTGGTGACACTGAAGACCGTGGCGGGCGGCGAGCGGGTGCTGGACCTCCTCTCCGGCGAACAGTTGCCGAGAATCTGTTAGTGCGGGTTGTGGGGTAGGTGGTAGGTGGTAGGGCATCAAGGCCGCGGTCGCGGCCTTCTACAACCCACAACCCACAACCCACCAACTGCTCCTCCGCCCCCTTTCGCTCAGCGCCGCGCCTCGTCATCATCCAAGCCCCAATGCTGCCAGCCGCCGCCGCCCCCGCCATCAAGTGCTCCGCCCTCGTCAAGCGCTACAAGGACGTGGTCGCCGTCGCGGGCCTCGACCTGGAGGTGCGCGCGGGCGAGTGCTTCGGGCTGCTCGGCCCCAACGGGGCGGGGAAGACGACCACGGTCGAGATGCTGGAGGGGCTGGTCGTTCCCGACGGCGGCGACGTCGAGCTGCTCGGCATGCGGTGGGCGCGCGACGAGCGGGCGCTGCGCGAGCGGCTGGGCGTCGCGCTGCAGGAGACCAAGCTCGCCGACCGGCTCACCGTGGCGGAGGTGATTCGCCTGTTCCACAGCTTCTACCAGAGCGGCCGCAGCGTGGAGGAGGTGCTGGAGGTGGTCGCGCTGGGCGAGAAGCGCGACGCCTGGGTCGAGAAGCTGTCGGGGGGGCAGCGGCAGCGCCTGGCCATCGCCTGCGCGCTGGTGGGCGATCCCGACATCCTCTTCCTCGACGAGCCCACGACGGGGCTCGACCCCCAGTCCCGTCACCAGCTGTGGGAGGTGGTCGCGGCCTTCAAGCGCCGCGGCGGCACGGTGGTCCTGACCACCCACTATATGGAAGAGGCGGAGCGCCTGTGTGACCGCGTGGCCGTGATGGACCACGGCAAGGTCATCGCGCTGGGCACGCCGCGGGAGCTGATCGCGTCGCTGGGCGCCGAGGAAGTGGTGGAGTTCGCGCTGGGCGACGGCGCCCCGCCGCCGGCGGAGGCGGCGCTGGCCGCGCTGCCGGGCGTGACGGCGGTGCGGCGTGACGGGCCGCGCTACACGCTCACCGTGAGCGAGGTGCACCGCACCGTGCCGGGCCTGCTCGCGGAGCTGCAGCGGTGCGGCGTGGAGCTGACGGCGCTGGTCACGCATCATGCGACGCTCGAGGATCTGTTCCTGTCGCTGACCGGGCGGCATTTGCGCGATGAGTGAGGGGTGAGGCGTGAGACGTGAGAGGGATATGTGAGAAGTGAGAGGTCGAACGGCGTGAGAGGGAGCGCCCTCTCACGTTTGTCACTTCTCACCCCTCACTTATCCTTCTCACGTCTCACCTCTCACTTCTCACCGGGAGGCTACGGTTGATGGGTGCTTGGCGTCCCCTCTGGCAACTGACCCTGGCCCGGTTCCGGGAGCAGCTCCGGCAACCGGAGGTGCTGTTCTGGGTCTTCGCCTTCCCGCTGCTGCTGGCCGTCGCGCTGGGGCTGGCGTTCCGCAACCGCCCGCCCGAGGTGGTGCGGGTGGCGATCGAAGCCGGTCCGGGCGCGGATTCCCTCGCGGCGCGGCCTCGACGCCGGCACGGGCATCACGGCGAAGGTGCTGCCGCGCGGCGCAGGCGGCGGAGCAGCTGCGGAAGGGCGGCGTCGCGCTGGCGGTGGTGCCGGGCGATCCGCTGCTCTACCGCTTCGACTCGACGCGCGTCGGAAAGCCGGGTCGCGCGGCTGGTGACCGACGACGCGCTGCAGCGGGCCCTGGGGCGCCGGGACGTGCGCGCGGTGGCCGAGCAGAAGGTGATGGAGAAGGGCTCCCGCTACATCGACTTCCTGATTCCCGGCCTGCTGGGGCTCAACCTGATGGGCACGGGGATGTGGGGCATGGGCTACGCGGTGGTGGACGCCCGCAAGCGGAAACTCATGAAGCGCCTGCTCGCCTCGCCCATGCGCCGCAGCGAGTACCTGCTGTCGTTCATCGCCGCGCGGCTGGTGCTGCTCGGGCCCGAAGTGGTCCTGCTGCTCGGCTTCGGCATGCTCGCCTTCGGCGTGCCGATGCGGGGCTCGGTGGTGAGCGTCGCGGTGCTGGTGCTGATCGGCGCGATGTGCTTCGCGGGACTCGGGCTGCTGACCGCGAGCCGCGCGCGGACGGTCGAGATGGTCAACGGCCTGATGAACCTCATCATGATGCCGATGTGGATCCTCTCGGGGGTGTTCTTCTCCTCGGCCAACTTCCCCGCGGTGATGCAACCGCTGATCAAGGCGCTGCCCCTGACCGCGCTGAACGACGCGCTCCGGGCGGTGATCCTCGACGGGGCGTCGCTCGGCGCCGTGGCCGCGCCCGCCGCGATCTGCGCGGCGTGGGGACTGGCGTCGTTCGCCGTCGCGCTCAAGATCTTCCGCTGGCTGTAGGCGCTCCCGGCGCGGCGTCGCCGTCGCACGAGCGCCCGATTCTAGGCATATTCTCCGCTGTGAATCGTCGCGTCGGAGCACCCGCATGAGCTGCCAGCACCTCGCGCTGCTCGTCGCCGCCCTGCAGGGACCGGTGCCGCAGCGGCCGCCCGTCCCGCAGCTGGTGGTCCACATCACCATCGACCAGTTCCGGGCGGACTACCTGGACCGCTGGCGCCCGCAGCTCAGCGGCGGGCTGGCGCGGCTGCTCGCGGAAGGCGCCGTGTTCGCCGACGCCTACCAGGACCACGCGATGTCGGAGACCGCGCCGGGGCACGCGACGGTGCTCTCGGGCCGCAACCCGCATTCCACCGGCATCGTGCACAACGACCAGGGCGTGAGCGACCGGAACGAGCCCGGCGAGCTGCTCGACGTACCCGGGCCCGGCGCCTCGCCGTGGCGGCTGCGCGGCACGGAGCTGTTCGACTGGATCCAGGCGCAATGGCCCCAGGCGCGCGCGCTGTCGGTGTCGCGCAAGGACCGGGCGGCGATTCTCCCCATCGGCCACGCGCGGCAGTCCGTCTTCTGGTATCAGGGGGGGCCAGTTCACGACCAGCCGCTACTACGCGGACTCGCTGCCGCCGTGGGTGCGGGCCTTCAACGTGCGCGCCGCGGCGGCCCGCGCGCCGGGCCTGGTCTGGAAGCTGCTGCTCGACTGCGTCGGCGTACGCCGAGCCGGATTCGATGGACTACGAGAACCGGGGACGCAACGTCACGTTTCCCCACGTGCTGCCGGCGGATTCGGCGGACGCGGCGGCCGCGGTGGCCGGGATGCCGTGGATGGACTCGCTGACGCTGGCGCTCGCGCTGGACGGCGTGCGGCAGCTCGGCCTGGGCACCGGAGATCATCCCGACCTGCTGGCGATCAGCCTCTCGACCACCGACGCCATCGGTCACGCCTTCGGTCCGGATTCCCGTGAGATCCACGACCAGGTGCTGCGGGTGGACCGCTACCTCGGCGTCTTCCTCGACTCGCTGTCCCGGCTGGTGGCTCCGGGCCGGATCGTCGTCTCGCTCACGGCCGACCACGGCGTCACCTCGTTCCCCGAGTGGTGGGACCGCCACGGGGACCCGCACGCCCAGTGGCTGAACCTGAGCGGCCTGGTGCGCGTCGACAGCCAGAAGCTGGCCGCGCTGGCGGGCCCCGGGCGCTGGATCCGATTCTTCGACGACGGCCTGCTGGTGATGGACCGTCCCGGCCTCGCGTCGCACGGCGTGAACGTGGACTCGGTGGTGGCGGCGATGGCGGCGGAGCTGCGCGGTTACGCGCCGGTGCTGCGGGTGGACACGCGCCGGAGCCTGGCGGCCCGCGATACGGCGACCGACGCGATCGCGCGTCGCTGGCTCAACCTCGCGCCGCCGGATCTCGACGCGGAGCTGTTCGTGACGTTGAAGCCGCACATGTCGTGGGGCACCCCCGGCAACGCGGAGCACGGGCAGCCCAGCGACGACGACACCCACGTGCCGCTCGTCTTCTGGGGCGCGGGCGTGCGGCCCGGCCGGTATGCGGGCCGGGTGTCGGTGGCGGACCTGGCGCCGACGCTGGCGGCGATCCTCGGCGTGAGGCCGCTCGAGAAGCTCGACGGGCGGGTGCTGAGCGAGGCCTTGAGGTGAAAGTGAGAGGTGAGAAGTGAGACGTGAGAGGGCTCAGTGAGAAGTGAGAGGTTGAACGGCGTGAGAGGGCGCCCGAGGCCGAAGTGCGCCCTCTCACCTCGTCTTCTCACCTCTCACCCATCCTTCTCACCTCTCACCTCTCACCTCTCACCGGCGGGGTGGTGGGGCGGGGCGGCAGCGTGAAAGCCATCGTCATCACCAAGCCCGGCGGCCCGGACGTCCTCGAGCTGCGCGAGATGCCGGCGCCGCGGGCCGCCGCGGGGGAGATCCTGGTGCGCGTGCGCGCGGCCGGGATCAATCGCGCCGACATCCTCCAGCGCATGGGCCAGTATCCCGCGCCGCCGGGCGCGCCGGCCGACATCCCCGGGATGGAGTACGCGGGCGAGGTGGCGGCGCTGGGCACCGGCGCCCGGGCGTGGAAGGTCGGCGACCGCGTGATGGGGCTGGTGCCGGCGGGCGGCTACGCGGAGCGGGTGACGGTCGCCGAGTCGCTCGCGCTGCCCGTGCCCACGGGCTGGTCGTTCGAGCAGGCGGCGTCGGTGCCCGAGGTGTTCATCACGGCGTACGACGCCCTGTTCCGGCAGATGCGCCTGGCGGCGGGCGAGAGCCTCCTGATCCACGCGGTGGGCAGCGGCGTGGGCACCGCCGCCCTGCAGCTCGCCAAGGCGAGCGGGGTCCGAACGTTCGGCACCTCGCGCAGCGCGGCCAAGCTCGAGCGGGCGCGCGCCCTCGGCCTGGAGGTGGGCATCGACACCTCGCGCGAGGATTTCGCCGAGGTCGTGCGACGGCAGACCGGGGGCGCGGGCGTGGACGTCGTGCTCGACCTGGTCGGCGGTCCCGCGCTGGCCGGCAACCTCCAGGCGCTGGCGCGCGGCGGGCGGATGATCGTCGTGGGTCTCACGGGCGGCCGCAGCGCCCCGCTCGACCTGGGCGCCGTGCTCAACAAGCGCCTGACCATCGTGGGCACGGTGATGCGGGCCCGGACGGTGGAGGAGAAGATCGGCGTCATGGCGCACTTCGCCGCCGAGGTGCTGCCGTTGTTCGAAGGCGGGATCGTCCGGCCGATCGTGGAGCGCAGTTACCCGTTGGCGGAGGCCGCCGCGGCCCACCGCGAGCTGGAATCGGACGCGGTGTTCGGCAAGCTCGTGCTGCGCTGTGACGAATCGGCCGGAGGCCGGTAGGAGGACCCATGCCGCCCTTGAAGCTCTCGGCGAAGACGCTCGAGACGATCGAGTACCTGGAAGTGCTGCTCAGGGAAGCGGATCACTTCGCGGCCCTGGTGGAGCAGTACGCCGCCGCCAAGAAGGGCGCCGACATGTATTCCACGCAGGTCTCGCGCGAGCTGGCGCAGCTCCGGCAGAAGGCGATGATGCGCAACCTCGGTTTCGTCGCCGACGCCGCGGGCCAGCTCAGCGTGATGGCGTCGCGGGGCGGGAGCCCGATGATGAAGGCCCGCGTGCTGCGCGACGGCGTGGCGTCCTTCCGCGCGCTGATCGAGCGCACGGTCAAGGGGACCATCGCGGCGGACGAGGGGGCGCAGCGGGAGAAGGCGTTCGTCCACGAGAAGGAAGTGAAGGCGGAGGCCGAGCACATCAAGGCGCGCGTGATCGCGGAGGAGGCGAAGGAAGCGGCCAAGCACCAGGCCGCGATCCCCGTCGCCCCCGTCGCCACCGCGGCGCCCAAGGTGGCGGCCAAGGCGGCGGCCGTGGCGGCCGCTCCGGCTCCGAAGGCCGCCGCGGCGGCGGCCAGGCCTGCCGCCCCGGCCCCCAAGCCTGCCGGCGCGGCTCCGTCGGCGCCGAGGCCAGGCGGGGTGCCGGCGTCCCCGGCCGCCAAGTCTGCGCCTTCAGTGCCCGGGAGCACGGTGCCCCCGGTCGCGCCCCGGCCGGGCGCTTCGCCCGTCCCGGCGCCGGGTCCGGCGTCCGTGCCGAGCACCGTGAACCCGCCGGCCGGCCCCAGGTTCGTTGGGAAGCCGCGCGTGCCCAAGCCGCCCGCCGTGGCACCCGCGGGAGCGACGCCGGCGGCGGCCCCGGCGCCTCAGCCGAAGGTGCCGGATTCCTCAGCGGCTCCAAGCGTCCCGGCGAAGCCGGTCGCGGCGGAGCCGGTGACCACCAAACCACGGGAATAGACTCAGGGGACCGGGATGCCGACGCTCGACAAGTTCATCGGGGTGATGTTCCAGCAAGGCGCGTCAGGGATGCGCCTCGTCAGCGGGTCGGTGGTGACGCTGGAGGTGGAAGGCGCCGACCGCCCCGTCACCAAGGACGCCCTGACCAAGCCGAAGATCATGGCGCTGCTCAAGGAGATCGCGCCCGACGGCATGAAGGAGCACCTCGAGGCCGACTCGCGGATGGCGTTCGGCTACGCCGTGGACGGCAAGCGCGTGGACGTGGAGATCCTCCACACGGGCGAAGACGTGGAGGTGACGATCGGGCCGGCGAAGCCGCGGCGCTCGAGCGCGGCGATCTCCATGCCGATGGAGGCCCGCGCTCCCGCGGCGCCGGCCGCGCCGGCGCCCCCGCCCCGGCGCGCCGCGCCCACTGCCGCGGTGTCGGCGGCCTCCGCGGCGGCGGAGGAACGGATCCAGGGGTTCCTCCACACGCTGGTGGAGTCCGGCTCCTCCGACCTGCACCTCAGGGTCGGCGAGCCGCCCATCACCCGCAAGGCCGGCGTCATGAAGCGGTTCGACGGCCACGAGGCGCTCACCATCGACGAGATGGAGGCGCTGCTCTTCTCCATCATGCCGGACCGCAACAAGACCGAGTTCGCCGAATCCAACGACACCGACTTCGCCTACGAGATCCTCGATCTCGCCCGCTTCCGCTGCAACGTGCTCCGCGACCGGCACGGGCCCGCGGCCGTCTTCCGCGTGATCCCGACCAAGGTGCAGACCGCCGAGGAGCTCGGCCTCTCGGAGGAGGTGCAGAAGCTCTGCTTCCTCACCAAGGGCCTGGTGCTGGTCACCGGCCCGACGGGCTCGGGGAAGTCCACCACGCTCGCGGCGATGATCGACCTCATCAACCGCAAGCGCACGGACCACATCATCACGATCGAGGACCCGATCGAGTTCGTGCACCCCAACAAGAGCTGCGTCATCACCCAGCGCCAGGTCGCGCTGCACACCGACTCGTTCAAGCGCGCCCTCCGCGCCGCCCTGCGCGAGGACCCCGACATCGTGCTGGTGGGCGAGATGCGCGACCTCGAGACCGTGGCCATCGCCATCGAGACGGCCGAGACGGGCACCTCGTGTTCGGCACGCTGCACACCACCACGGCCGCGTCGACGGTCGACCGCATCATCGACCAGTTCCCGGCCGACCGGCAGAGCCAGATCCGCGTGATGCTGTCCGAGTCGCTCAAGGGCGTGGTCGCGCAGATCCTCTGCAAGAAGATCGGCGGCGGGCGCGTGGCGGTGCGCGAGATCCTGCTCGCCATCCCGGCCATCGCCAACCTGATCCGCGAAGGCAAGACGTTCCAGATCCCCTCGATGATCCAGACCAACAAGAAGATGGGGATGATCACGCTCAACGACGCGCTGATGGAGGTCGTGGAGAAGAAGCTGGTGGAGCCCGGCGAGGCGTACATGAAGGCCGCCGACAAGTCGGGCCTCGAGGCGATGCTGCGCGCCAAGGGGCACGATATGGGGTTCCTCAAGACAGATGCAGGCGTGAGAGTTGAGAGGTGAGGGGTGAGCAGTGAGACGGATAAGTGAGAGGTGAGACGTGAAAAGGCGTGAGAGGGAGCTTCCTCTCACGCCTTTCGACCTCTCACCCCTCACCCATCCTTCTCACCTCTCACATCTCACTTCTCACGCGTCATTTCATCGCATACCCGCTCAGCACCTTCACGTAATTCGCCCGCTCGATACGCCTCCGGATTCGCCGCCGAGCGCTGGCTCAGGCTGCCCCGCATCTGCCGGATCGACTCGTACTCGTGCTCCTCCATCCACGCCGCCAGCTCGCGCCGCACGGTGGCGAGGTGCGGGATGCCGCGCTTCAGCAGCGCGGAGGTCATCATCGCCACGTTGGCGCCGGCCATCATCGCCTTGAGCACGTCGCGCGCCTCGTGCACGCCGCCCGTGACGGCCAGGTCCGCCTCGACCCGGCCGTACAGGATGGCCACCCAGTGCAGCCGCAGCAGCAGCTCGTACGGCTGGCTGAGCGTCAGCGAGCTGACCACCTCCAGCCGGTCCAGGTCGAGGTCGGGCTGGTAGAAGCGGTTGAACAGCACCAGCGCGTCGGCGCCGCCTCCTCGAGGCGGCGGGCCATGTTGGCGAACGCCGTGAACTGGTGCCCCACCTTGACCGCGACGGGATCCTGATGGCGCCCTTCACGTCCCGCACCAGGTCGCAGTACTGCTGCTCGACGGCCGCGCCGGTGAGGTGCGGGTCGGTGGGCATGTAGTAGACGTTCAGCTCCAGGGCGTCGGCCCCGGCCTGCTCGATCCGGCGCGCGTAGTCGCACCCAGCCGCCGGTCGAGACGCCGTTGAGGCTGCCGATCACCGGGATGCCCAGCGCCGCCTTCGCCTTGCGGATGTGCTCCAGGTAGCCGTCGGGCCCGAGGTTGTAGCCCTGGAGGTCGGGGAAGTAGCTCTGCGCCTCCGGCTGGCTCTCGGCGCCTTCCGAGAGGCCCGGTCGAGCGCCGTGCTCTCGCGGGCGATCTGCTCCTCGAACAGCGAGTGCAGCACCACCGCCGCGGCGCCCGCCTCCTCCAGCTTGCGCAGGTTGTCCAGGTTCTCGGACAGCGGCGAGGCCGAGCCACCAGCGGGCTGGCGAGCTCGAGCCCCAGGTAGGTGGTCGTCAGGTCGATCATGACTGTCCTTCGCCCTTGTCGCCGTGGCCGTTGCCGCCGATGCCGGCCATGGCCGCCATGTAGGTGTAGGTCCGCCACCGCTCCGCCACGTCGTGCTGCGCCAGCTCGGCCAGCTTCTTCGCGGCCGCCGGGTCGCTCTGCACCAGCATCGTGTAGCGGGTCTCGTTGTAGATGTACTTCTCCAGCGGCAGCGTCGGCGCCTTGGAGTCCAGCTGCAGCGGGTTCTTGCCCTCCGGCGGCGAGCGCCGGGTTGTAGCGCAGCAGCGGCCAGTAGCCCGACTGCACCGCGGCTTCTGCTGGTCCAGCCCGTGGGCCATGTCGTAGCCGTGGGCGATGCAGTGGCTGTACGCGATGATCAGCGACGGCCCGTCGTAGGCCTCGGCCTCGAGGAAGGCGCGTCAGCGTCTGGGCGTCGTTGGCGCCCATCGCCACGCGGGCCACGTAGACGTTGCCGTACGTCATCGCCATCAGGGCCAGGTCCTTCTTGGCGCTCGGCTTGCCGCCGGCGGCGAACTTGGCGACCGCGCCGCGCGGCGTGGCCTTGGACATCTGGCCGCCGGTGTTCGAGTACACCTCCGTGTCCAGCACCAGCACGTTCACGTTGCGGCCCGACGCCAGCACGTGGTCCAGGCCGCCGTAGCCGATGTCGTAGGCCCAGCCGTCGCCGCCCACGATCCAGACGCTCTTCTTGACCAGCGCGTCGGCCAGCGACTCGAGCAGGTCGCGGGCCTCGGGATCGGGCAGGGCCGCGAGCAGCTGCCTTGCAGCGTGACCGACGCGCTCGCGCTGCGCCGCGATGCCGGCCTCGGTGGACTGGTCGGCGCCCAGCAGCGCGGCCGCCAGCTTCGTCGCCCAGCGCGGTCGGCCAGTGCGCTGCACCAGCTCGCGGGCGTACTCCGCCTGCTTGTCCAGCGGCCAGCCGCATGCCCAGGCCGAACTCGGCGTTGTCCTCGAACAGCGAGTTGGACCAGGCCGGGCCGCGGCCCTCGCGGTTCATCGCCCACGGCGTCGTGGGCAGGTTGCCGCCGTAGATCGACGAGCAGCCGGTGGCGTTGGCGACGAGGGCCCGGTCGCCGAACAGCTGGCGTCAGCAGCTTCAGGTAGGGCGTCTCGCCGCAGCCGGCAGCAGGCGCCCGAGAACTCGAACAGCGGCTGGAGCAGCTGGACGTCCTTGATGCTGTCGGGACGCAGCGACCGTGCGGTCCGCCTCGGGCAGCGTCGAGGAAGAAGTCCCAGTTGGCGCCTCTCCGGCTCGCGCAGCGGCGGCTGCGGCCGCATGTTGATGCGCCTTGAGCCTGGTCTCGCTCTTGTTCTTGGCCGGGCAGACCTCGACGCACAGCCCGCAGCCGGTGCAGTCCTCCGGCGCCACCTGGAGCGTGTAGCGCCGCTCCTTGAATCCTGCCACCGGGCGGGCGCCGACTTGAAGCGTGGCCGGCGCGCCGCTCAGCTGCGGCGGCGTCGTACACCTTGGCGCGGATGACCGCGTGCGGGCACACCAGCACGCACTTGCCGCACTGGATGCAGATCTTCTCGTCCCACACCGGAATCTCCGAGCGCGATGTTGCGCTTCTCCCACTGCGTCGTGCCGACGGGATAGGTGCCGTCGACGGGCAGCGCGCTGACCGGCAGCAGGTCGCCCTGCCCGCGATGATCATCAGCGCCGTCACCTTGCGGACGAACTCCGGCGCGGTCGGCGGGCACCGGCGGGCGGCATGTCGAACGTGCGGCGTCGACCGTGGCCGGGACCTTCACCTCGTGCAGATCGGCGAGGGCTGGCATCCACGGCGGCGAAGTTCTTCTCGACCACCGCCTCGCCGCGCTTGCCGTAGGTCTTCTCGATCGCCTTCTTGATCGCCGCGATCGCCTGCTCGCTGCGGCAGCACGCCGCTGATGGCGAAGAAGCAGGTCTGCATCACCGTGTTGATGCGGCCGCCCATGCCGGCTGCCCTGGGCCACCTTGCAGGCCGTCGATCACGTAGAACTTGAGCGTCTTGGCGATGATGTGCTCCTGCACCTAGCGCGGCAGGTGGTCCCAGACCTCGTCGGGACCGTACGGCGTGTTGAGCAGAACACGGCGCGCCGGGCTCGGCCGGAGCCAGCACGTCGATCCGCTCCAGGAACGTGAACTGGTGGCAGGCCACGAAGTTGGCGCGCGCTCGATGAGGTAGGTGGAGCGGATCGGCTTGGCGCCGAACCGCAGGTGCGAGACGGTCATCGAGCCCGACTTCTTGGAGTCGTAGACGAAGTAGCCCTGGGCGAAGTTGTCGGTGTCCTCGCCGATGATCTTGATCGAGTTCTTGTTGGCGCCGACGGTGCCGTCGGCGCCCAGGCCGTAGAACAGCGCGCGCACCGTCTCGGCCCTCGGTCGAGAACGACGGGTCGTAGACGAGGCTGGTGTGGGTCACGTCGTCGACGATGCCGACCGTGAAGTGGTTCTTCGGCTCGGTCGGGCCAGCTCGTCGAAGACGCGCCTTGACCATCGCGGGCGTGAACTCCTTGGACGAGAGCCCGTAGCGCCCGCCGATCACCCGCGGCATGTCCTTGAGCGGCGGCTCGTGCCCGGTCATCGTCTCGGCCAGCGCGGTGACCACGTCCAGGTAGAGCGGCTCGCCGACGCCGCCGGGCTCCTTGGTGCGGTCGAGCACCGCGATCGTCTCGACGGTCTTGCGGCAGCGCGGCCACGAAGTGCTGGACCGAGAACGGCCGGAACAGGCGGACCTTGAGCGACGCCGACCTTCTCGCCCTTGCGCGACGAGATAGTCCGACCGCCTCCTCGGCCGCCTCGGCGCCCGAGCCCATCAGGACGATGACGCGCTCGGCGTCGGGGGCCCCGACGTAGTCGAACAGGTGGTACGCGCGGCCCGCGACCTTCGGCGAAGCGGTCCATCGCCCGCTGCACGATGCCCGGGCACGCGAGGTAGTACGGGTTCACCGCCTCGCGAGCCTGGAAGTAGACGTCGGGGTTCTGCGCGGTGCCGCGGAGCACGGGCTGGTCGGGCGAGAGGGCCCGCGCGCCGGTGCGCCCGCACGAGTGTCGTCGTCGATCATCGCGCGGAGCTGCTCCGGCGTCAGGGCCGTCGATCTTGGCCACCTCGTGCGAGGTGCGGAAGCCGTCGAAGAAATGCAGGAACGGGATCGCGCGACTCCAGCGTGGCGGCCGTGGGCGATCAGCGCCAGGTCGGTCGCTTCCTGGACCGAGTTCGGACGCCAGCAGCGCGAAGCCGGTCGCGCGGGTCGCCATCACGTCGCTGTGGTCGCCGAAGATCGAGAGCGCCTGCGCGGCCAGCGCGCGCGCCGCCACGTGGAACGCCGTGGCCGTCAGCTCGCCGGCGATCTTGTACATGTTGGGGATCATCAGGAGCAGGCCCTGCGACGACGTGAAGGTCGTCGTCAGCGACCCGGCCTGGAGTGCGCCGTGCACCGCGCCGGCCGCTCCGCCTTCGCTCTGCATCTCCACCACCGTCGGCACCGTGCCCCACAGGTTGGGGCGCTTCTCCGAGGCCCACTGATCCGACCACTCGCCCATCGGGGAGGACGGCGTGATCGGGTAGATGGCGATGACTTCATTGAGTTGATAGGCGACCCTGGCGGCCGCTTCGTTGCCGTCGATCGTGAGCGTCTGCTTCTGCTTGGACATGGTTTCTCCGTGCCGTGCGAACCGGTGCATCCGGCGCGCATGGGCTGGGTTGTCTCGTGCGCGATTCCGTCGCACTCGAGGTTCCGCAAGTTGCGGGCCTAGGGCGTGCCGGCAGTCGCGATTCGCCTAACGCATTGATTGAGAAGCAGATACGACAGAGCCGGCGACATCGCGGCCGCCGGCTCCGTGAAGCGGATGGGGCTAAGCGGTCAACGCCTCTTCGAGGATCTCGACCGCGATTTCGGGCTGGTGCGTCAGCGTGTGGTGGACGGTGCAGCTCTCCGCCACCCGCATCACGGCCTCCCGGTACTGCGCCGGGATCCCCTTGGGGACGAAGACCGTGACCTCGAAGCGCCCGATGCGGTGCGGGTTGGACTCGGGTGCCGTGAACACCTGCACCGTGAGCCCCGTGGCGTCGAGCTTGCGCGTCACCAGGAACTGCTCGACGAACAGGGCGACGCAAGTCCCGAGCGCCGCCGGCATCAGCTCCAGCGGCATGGGGCCGGCGTCCTGCCCGCCGCCCTGCGGCGGCTGGTCCACGGTGATCTTGTGGCCACGGATATCCGCCGTGAACCGCACGCCGCCGTCCCAGGTGACCGTGACCGGCTTCATGCGCTCTTCGCCTCGGCCGCGCCCGGCGCCAGATGCTTGTCCAGCATCTCGGTGAAGAAGGGAAGGGGCGCGGCGCCGAGGACTCCGTCCACCACCTGGCCGTCCTTGAACAGCGCCACCGTCGGAATGCTCCGGATGCCGTACGCCTGCGACGTCATCTGATTGTCGTCCACGTTCATCTTCGCGACCTTGACGCGGCCGGCGTACAGCTCGGCCACCTTCTCGATCACCGGGCCCACGGCGCGGCACGGGCCGCACCAGGGCGCCCAGAAGTCCACCAGCACCGGGCCCGCGGCCTTCAGCACCTCGGCCTCGAAGGTGGCGTCGCTCACCACGTTCACGTCTTTCATGGCTCAGCTCTCCTTGGATGTCTCGGTTGTGGCCGCCGCGCCTCGCCGTACGTGCTCCAGCACCTGTCGGAGCAGGGCGCGTACTTCCATGGCCAGCGGTTTCAGATCGTCTCTTCCCGTCGCCCCGAGCTGCACCACGGGATCGATCACGGCGACTACACTGGTGCCGGGGCGATCCCCGGCGTGCACGACCGCATTGCACGGCAGCAGGAGCCCGATCAGCCGCTCCGCCGACAGCGCCTTGTGGGCGATGGGCGGGTTGCAGGCGCCCAGGATGACGTACGGCCTGAAGTCGGCGTCGAGCTTCTTCTTCAAGGTCGCCCGGACGTCAATCTCGGTGAGGACCCCGAAGCCACCCGCCGCGAGCGCCGAGCGCGTGAGCGCCACGGCCTGCTCGTACCCGACAGGCAGCTCGACCTCGAAGCCGTACGCGAGGGTGCCCGTCCCGGCCATCACGTGCTCCCGATCCGGCGCTCGCGCACCGACGTCGTGTCGCAATGCCGCAGGCAATCGAGCATGCGCACGACGCGAGGGTCCGTGATGGCGTACCACACGTTCGAGCCGTTCCGCCGCCCCGCCACGATGCCGGCCGCCCGCATCCGGGCCAGCTGCTGGGAGACGAGCGCCTGCGGGACGTCGAGACTCTCCCGCAGCTGGGTCACGGTCTGCTCACCCGCCTCGAGCAACTCCACGATCCTGAGTCGCACCGGGTGGCCAAGGACGCGGACCATGTCCGCGGCCTCGGCGAGGACGGCGGGATCGAGTGCGGCCTGACGGAGTGGGGTAGTGGCCATGGAGACATGGTAATATCGCTATGTATGTATGTCAAGCGAGGGGAGGTGTTGGTGGGTTGTAGGTTGTGGGTGGTAGTAGAAGGCAGCCAGGTCCGCGGCGCGAGGCCCACCACCCACAACCTACCACCTACTACCTATTGACAATAGTCGTTATCACGAATATCTTCACCCCATGACACGCCGCCTGCAAGACGAGATCAAGCAGACTCGGCCGTTCCCGACGGTCGAAGAGGAAGTGCTCGTGGGTCTCTCGCGCACGGCGGACGCCCTGCAACGCGGCTTCGCCGCGGTGTTCAAGGCTGCCGGCCTCAGTCCGACCCAGTACAACGTGCTGCGCATCCTGCGCGGTGCGGGCGGCCCGGGGCTCTCCTGTGGCGACATCGCCGACCGGATGGTGACCAGGGATCCAGATCTGACGCGCCTTCTGGATCGGCTCGAGGGCCGGCACCTCGTCTCGCGGTCGCGCGACGGGGAGGATCGTCGCGTGGTGACCACGCGGATCACGCAGGCGGGGCTCACCGTTCTCGACGAGCTGGCGGCTCCACTGGCGGCCGAGCAGCAGAAGATGCTGGGCCACATGGGGGAAGCTCGCTTGCGCGCCCTGGCCGATCTGCTGGACGAGGCGCGCTCGAGCCCCGAGTGAGGTCTCTGTCGTGACAGATATCTGTTGTGACGATTAGCGTGAGAACGTATTGTCAATCGCCGTTTGAACCTGAGGAGGGAGTATGTCGAAGCAGATGGCAGGAACCGAGCCCCGGTGGTCGTTCGACCTGGTGCATTCCAGCGTCAACTTCACCGTGCGGCACATGGTGGTGTCGAAGGTGCGCGGCCGGTTCACCAAGTGGGACGGCGCGCTGGTGATGGACGAGCAGCAGCCGGCGGCCGGCCGGGTGGACGTGGTCATCGACGCCGCGAGCATCGACACCGGCGTGGAGCAGCGCGACGGGCACCTGAAGTCGCCCGATTTCTTCGACGTGGCGCGCTTTCCGACCATCGCGTTCAAGAGCACGAAGGTGGAGCCGGCGGGCGCGGGGGCGCTCAAGGTGGCGGGCGAGCTGACCATGCACGGCGTGACGCGGCCGGTGGTGCTCGACGTGGAGTATGCGGGGAGCGCCAAGGATCCGTGGGGAGGCGTGCGGGCCGGCTTCAGCGCCCGGGCGTCGCTCGACCGGAAGGACTTCGGTCTCACCTACAACCAGCTGCTCGAAACGGGCGGCGTGCTGGTGGGCGAGACGGTGGAGATTTCCATCGAGGCGGAAATGGTGAAGCAGGCGCCGGCGAGCGTTCCCGCGGCGGCGTAAGCGCGGAGGCCCAACACCCTCACACCCTACACCCCGGGGTGTGAGGGTGTAGGGTGTCGGGTGTAGGTGTATCTTGCTGGCATGTCGCCATCAGATGCCGATCGAAGCGCCGCCGAGCGCGAGGTGCTCTCGCTCGCAGACGCGCCCGCGCGCGGCCTCGACGAGCGGCTCGACGGCCTCGCCGCGTCGCTGCAGGCGGGGTTTCCCCACTACACGGGCGTGTACTTCTACTGGCTCGAGGGCGGCGACGACCTGCGGCTGCGCGCGTTTCGCGGCCGACCGACGGACCACCAGCGCATCCCGGTGGGGCAGGGCATATGCGGGCGCGCGGCGAGGGAGAAGAGCACGGTGGTGGTGGACGACGTGAACGCAGACCCGGCGTACCTGGCGTGCAGCCTGGAAACGCGGAGCGAAATCGTGGTGCCGATCATGCGCGATGGCGCCGTCCTCGGCGAGATCGACATCGATTCCGACGTGCCGGCGGCGTTTGGCCCGGCGGACCGGGCGTTTCTAGAGCGGCTCGCGACGCTGATCGCCAAGGGGGCGTAGCCGGCGCGATCCCACAACCCACAACCCACAACCCACAACCCACACCCACACCCTACCAACCGCCTTTCAGGTGACCGTGTATTCCGGCCCGCTGCCGCCCTCCGGCGGCGTGAGGCGCCCGCCCTTGGCATTGATCGCCCCGCACTGCACGCAGTTGGGCGCGTTGACGCGGAGCGTGCGAGTGCCGGCCTGGTCGGTGGTCCATTCGTAGACGCCGGCGGGACACATGTTGATCCACGCCGTGCCTACCGCGTCCGGCACGGCCGTCTTGACCAGCAGGTGGTTGGGCTGCGTGTCGCGGGTGCGGTTCCCGCTGGCGTAGACGCTCGAGAGCTTGTCGAACGTGAGCGTGCCGTCGGGCTTGGGGTAGGTGCGCGGACGAGGCGCCACGGGACGCGCGGCGTCCGGCTCGCTCGCGAACCGGCCGCCGGGGAACGCGCCGCCCGTCAGGGTCATGAGGCCGGCGAGGGCGCCGCCGGTGACGAGTCCGCCGCCGAACGCCTGCCGCATGTTCCGGACGCGGTACAAGTCGCGCCCGATGAAGCTGCGGCGGACCGCGAGGTCGTACCCGGCGAGTGCCTCCGCGGCGGCGGGATCCACGCCCGCCTTGAGGCAGGCGAAGATCGCCTCGGCGGCCAGGATGCCCGACCACATCGCGTAGTGGATGCCCTTGAGCGCGGGCACGTTCACGAAGCCCGCGGCGTCGCCGGCGAGCAGGGCGCCCCTGAGGCTCACGTGCGAGGGCAGGGCATAGAACCCGCCCTCGGGAATGGTCTTGGCGCCCCAGGCCACCCGGGTCCCGCCCTCCAAGATGGGCCTCACGAAGGGATGCAGCTTCAGCTCCTGCAGCAGGTCGTGCACCGACAGCGACGCGTCCGAATAGTCGAGGCCGACGACGAGGCCGATCGAGACCTGGCCGTCGCCCATCGGGTAGATGAAGCTCCCGCCGAACTCCGCGGCCGCCTTTCCCCAGCGCAACGGCCAGCCCATGGTGTGGATCACGCGGCTCAAGGGGCGCGGCACGTCCCACACTTCCTTCACCCCGAGCGCGAAGACCTGGGGGTTCGCGCCCGCGAGGCCGAAGTGGTGCGTGAGGGCGCTGGCCAGGTGGCCGGCCGTGCCCTCGGCGATCACCGTGGCGCGGGCCACGATCTCGGCGCCCGGCTCGAAGTTGGCCTCGGGGCTCCCGTCGCGGCCGCGGCCCTTGTCGCCGGTCAGGATCCCGCGCACCACGCCGTCGGACACCAACGCTTTCGCGGCCGCCGTCTCGGTCAGGATGGTGACGCCCGCCGCCTCGGCCCGGGCGGCGAGCCAGCGCGCGATCTCGCTGATGGAGGCGACGTAGTTGCCGTGGTTGCGCATGGTGGGCGGCATGAACGGCGCACGCAGCGCCCGGCTCCCGGTGAGCAGGTACAGCGCCTCGTCGCGCACGGGACCGCGGAAGGGCAGCTCGCGTTCGGGCACGTCGGGGAAAAGCGAGCGGAAGGCGACCGGGTTCACGACGGCGCCCGAGACGAGGTGCGCGCCGGGGTACTTGCCCTTCTCGACGACGGCGACCGGCACGTCGCCGAGTCGCTCCTTCACTTCGGGCGCCGTGTCGAGCAGCTGCGCGAGGCGGATGGCTCCGGCCAGGCCCGCGGGTCCCGCGCCCACGAACAGCACGCCCACGTCGATGCGCTCGTCCGGGCCGGCCTCCGGCACGGCGAGGTACTCGGTGTGATCGATCCAGGGCCGGTAGTCGGCCGGTCGCGCGGTCACGTCGCCCTCCGGGAGAGTGCGGGAAACTAGCGCACTCGTGCCCCGGGCCGGAAGCGTGGGCGGTGCCCGCGCGTCGGGCGCTACTGGGGCGGCCTGGGGCCTCCGCCGCGGAAGTTGCGGAACAGGGTGGACTGGAAGCCCTTCACGGAGGCGGGCAGCATCGCCCACTGGTCCGCGTGCAGGATCGCGTGGACCTCCACGATCGTCCTGGCGACATCGTCGCGCGCGGCCTGGAACAGCGGGCGGAGCTGCGGCATCAGGCCGATGAGCTGGTTCGGCGAGGGGGTGGCGCCGATCTTCTGGAACGCGTGCCGCAGCGAGTCCACCCGCACGGCGTTGCGGGCGGCGAGGGAGTCGCGCAGCGGCTCGAGCAGGACGACCTGCCCCGAGTCGAGCTTGAGCGAGTCCTTGAGCGCCAGCGCGATGCCGGCCGGGTTGGGCAGCACCGAATCGATGCGTGAGACGAGGGTCTCGACCGAGAGCTGCGGCCGGAAACCGCCCTGACCGCCGAACGCGCCGCCCGCGCCGCCGAAACCGGCGAAGCCGCCACGCACGCCGCCCCGCATCGCGTCGAGCGCCTGGCGCACCCGGTCGGGCCCGATGGTGAGCCGCGCCTGGATCCCGATCTGGAACGGCGGGCGGTACGCGGTCGCGGAGCCGTACGTCGCGCCGAAGCGGTCGTTGACCTGGTAGACGTAGCTGTTGGTGACCGGGTTGAAGCCCGCGACGTAGAGCAGCGTGCCGTCCGGCCGGGACTGGAGCCCCCAGCCTTCGGCGCCGTTGGCGCCGTGCAGCAGCTCGTCGAGTCCCCGCAGGAAGTTGTACGTCACCACCGAGATCTGCAGGGTGTGGTTCAGGTTCCAGAACGCCGGCCGCCAGTTGAGCTGGAAGTCGAGCGTGCCCTGCCACGGACCCACGCAGGAGTTCCGCGCCGCGACGGTGCCGACCTGGCGCTCCAGGCAGCCGCGGACGGACGGCGACGCGCTGGCCAGCAGCTTGGCCATCGCCTGCGCCTGCGGCGTGCCGCCGCCGGGCGCGAAGATGAACGCCTGGTCGTTCCGGAGGCCGTCGCCGTTCACGTCGCCGCCCACCGTCGGTGTGAACGGCGCGCCGGAGGTGAGCCGCCCGACCGAGGTGATCTCCAGCGCGGTCGAGAACGGGTAGGTCACCGTGAGCACGAAGTTGTGCTGGCGCTCGAAGTCGCTGCGCGCCCATTCGGCCAGGTTGGGGTCGCCGGCCGTCGTGCCCCGCAGGCCGGTCTGCTGGTCGCGCGCGCGCTGCAGCGTGTACGACGCGGAAAACACGATCCCGGGCCCGAACACGCCGCCCAGCGTGGTGGTGAGCTGCGCCGAGCTGGTGTGCAGATTCGATTGCGCCTCCACCACGGTGGCGAAGGCCGAGTCCACCCGGGACGCGGCGAAGCTCGCCACGCCGGTGCCGGGTGTGATGTCCGCGGGCGACACGTAGACCGGCCGGTTGCCTTCCGACGCCAGGGTGAAGCGGGGCGTTGCGGCGAGATTGACGTCGGTCAGGCCGGTCTGCGCCACGCCGCGGGCGAGGCTGCCCTCCACCGTGAGCCGCAGCAGCTGCGTGAGGCGCCGCTCCACGCTGAGCGAGCCGCGCCACGCCCGCGGGGTCTCGAACCCGGGCGCGAGCACGGCCACCGACGGGGCCGCGGACGGCGCCGGCCCGCCGCCGCTCAGGCAGGAGCCCGGAATCGAGTCCACGTTCTGGAAGTACCAGTTCCAGTCGGGCGTCGGCACGCCGGCGCCGAAGCACGAGACCTGGGCCGTGGTCTGGCTCGCCAGGCCCGTGGCGGCGCGCGCCTGCGCCACGAGGTTGGTCGGCGCCTGGTTGCGGAACTCGCCCACGCCCCCGCGCACCACCCAGGTGGCGGGCTGGAAGGCGCGGAACTCGCCGGCCGGTGCGCTGCCGAACGTCCAGGTGAAGCCGGCGCGGGGACTGAGGTGCGTCTCCGAGGGCAGCCGATCGGTGCGCAGGCCGTAGATCGCGTCCACGGCGGAGTCGTAGGCCGGCGGATCGCCGAACGACGTACCCTCGAGCCTGAGACCGTACGTCAGCTGGAACGGGCGGGCGACCATCCACACGTCACCGGCGTACGCGCCCCACTGCTGGTCGTAGGAGCGTCGCTCGATGATGCCGAGCGTGCGCCGGTAACTGGCCGCCGAATCCACGGCCAGCGCCCCCAGCGAGTTGTAGAGGAAGGTGCCGTACTCGTCGCCGCCGATCAGGTTGTCGGTCCGCTCGGTGAGCCAGTCGACGCCCACCTTGAAGCGGTGACTCCCGGCGCCCGGCAGCCACGACAGCTCGTTGGACGCCTCGAAGCCCGAGGTGACCAGGCTGCTGGGCAGGCCCGCGTTGCCGCCGAAGACCAGGGTGGTGATGCCGAGGCTCGTGTCGGGCAGGTCGGAGGCCACCTGCACGCGCGCCTGCGGTACGAGGCTGAACGGGTCGCCGTGGTCGGTCGCGCCCTGGTAGAAGCCCCGCAGCTCGTTCAGGACCGTCGCGCCGAAGCGCGACGTGAGCGTCGCCATCAGCCCGCCGCCCGAGTTCTTCACCTGGCCGCCCGTCTGCGGCAGCGAGAGCGACCCGAGCCGGCTCGGGTCCTGGCTGGTGCCGTTCCAATTGCCTCGCAGCGTGAGCGTGTGGGCGTTGCTCAGCACCCAGTCGAAGCGCACCAGGCCCGACAGGTTGTTGCTGGCGCGCGTGTCGGAGGCGGGCACGCTGTTGATCGGGACGCCGAGCGAGTCGGCCAGGTGCAGGAACCGGGTCACCGAATCGGGCGAGACGCCGAGCCGGATGAGGTCGGCCGGGCTCGCGCTGAACAGGGTCTGCTGCGGGTCGGAGCGGAGCCGCGCCATCCCCGAGGCGAAGATGAACACCCGGTCCTTGACGATCGGGCCGCCGAGCCCGCCGCTGATCTGGTTCTGCGTGTAGCCCTCGGTGAAGGGCGAGTCGCCGGCGTCTACGGCCACGTTCTCGTTGCGGGCGACGCCGGTGAACGAGCCCTGCAGCACGTTGCTGCCGCTCCGCGTGGTGGACGAGACGAGGCCCCCGGAGAACTGGCCGCGCGAGACGTCGTAGGTGTTGGTCACCACGCGCGTCTGCCGCAGGCCCTCCTGGGGTATCGTCGTGTTCCCGAACAGCAGGCCGTCGAGCGTCACGGCGTTGGCGTCGGGGCCGAGGCCGGCGACCGAAAAGGCGGCAGCCGTCGAGTCGGTGCCGGACAGGGGCAGGACCCCCGGCACGAGGGAGACGAGCGAGGCCAGGTCCGACGGGTCGATGGGCAAGCGCGCGAGCTGGTCGGGATTGAGGACCCGCTCGGTCGAGCCCGGTGTCGGCGCCTCACCGCCGCGCAGCAGCGGACCACCGTTGACGTTGACCGCGTCCAGCGTGACCGCGCTGGACTCGAGCTGGACGTTCCACACCAGGCGGTCCTCGTCCGCGTCGCGCGTCAGGAGCGCGGTGCGGGGGTTCATCCCGAGGATCCGCACGCTCATCCGGTACTGGCCCCCGCCGTCGGGGAAGAGGATGGTGAACCGGCCGCGCGCGTCGGTGTGCGCCCGCCGCGTGACCTGGGTCTCGAGCGAGTACGCCTCGACGTTCGCGTCCTGCACCGGCGTCCCGTCCTCGCCGAGGATGGTCCCGGTGATGATGTCGGTTCCCACGCCGGCCTGCGCCCTTGCGCCGGCGGGCAGCAGCGCGAACAGGAAGCCGACGACGAGAAGGGCGGCGAGACGGACGCGAAGTGGCGACGGCACGGGGCGAACTCCTTGACGGACCATGACGTAACTACGGCCTACCGGTAGACGATGCTGGGCGGGTGGCGTTAGGCTCCGGCGCCCGGCGATATTGCGCCCATGACCACCGCCAACACCTTCGGGACCCGCGCCACGCTCCGCGTCGGCGACCGGGCGTACGACATCCACCGTCTCGCGGCCCTCGAGAAGGCGGGCTTCGCCGTGAGCCGGCTGCCCTACTCGCTCAAGATCCTGCTGGAGAACCTGCTGCGGTTCGAGGACGGCCTCGCGGTGCGCCACGAGGACGTCGAGGCGCTCGCCCGCTGGGTGCCGGGCGCGCCGCCGTCGCACGAGATCGCCTTCATGCCGGCCCGGGTCCTGCTGCAGGACTTCACCGGCGTTCCGGCGGTCGTGGACCTGGCCGCGATGCGCGACGCGATGCGGAGGCTGGGCGGGGATCCCCGCAAGATCAACCCGCTGTTGCCGGCGGAGCTGGTGATCGACCACTCCGTGCAGGTGGACGCGTTCGGCAACGCCGGGGCCTTCCAGGTCAACGCCGACCTGGAGTTCGAGCGCAACCGCGAGCGCTACGCCTTCCTGCGCTGGGGTCAGCGCGCCTTCCGGAACTTCCGCGTGGTCCCGCCCGACACCGGCATCGTGCACCAGGTGAATCTCGAACACCTGGCCCGCGTGGTGTTCACCACGGAGGGCGAGCGCCCGGCCGCCTACCCGGACACGCTGGTGGGGACCGACTCGCACACCACGATGGTCAACGGCCTCGGCGTCCTGGGGTGGGGCGTCGGCGGCATCGAGGCGGAGGCGGCGATGCTCGGCCAGCCGACGACGATGCTGATTCCGCAGGTCGTCGGCTTCCGGCTCGCCGGGCGCCTGGCCGAGGGTGCCACGGCCACGGACCTGGTGCTCACGGTCACCGAGATGCTGCGGGCGAAGGGCGTGGTGGGGAAGTTCGTGGAGTTCTACGGCCCGGGCGTCGGGACCCTGCCCATCGCCGATCGCGCCACCATCGGCAACATGGCGCCCGAGTACGGGGCGACCTGCGGGATCTTCCCGGTGGACGAGGAGGCGCTGCGGTATCTGCGCTTCACCGGCCGTCCCGAGTGGCGCGTCGCGCTGGTGGAAGCGTACGCGAAGGAGCAGGGGCTGTTCCACACGGCCGAGTCGCCGGAGCCCGTCTTCAGCGACACGCTCGACGCTGGAGCTGGGCGGCGTCGAGCCGAGCATCGCGGGCCCGCGGCGGCCGCAGGACCGGATCGGCCTCAAGCGCGCCAAGGCGGCGTGGGCGGAGGCGCTGCCGGGGCTGATGCAGGGCAAGGGGCCCGGCGAGGCGCCGGTGGCCGTGAACGGCGGGAAGCACACGCTGCGTCACGGCTCCATCGTGATCGCCGCCATCACCAGCTGCACCAACACGTCGAACCCGTCGGTGATGGTGGCCGCGGGCCTGCTGGCGAAGAAGGCCGTGGAGCGCGGCTTGCGCAGCCAGCCGTGGGTCAAGACGAGCCTGGCGCCCGGCTCCAAGGTGGTGAGCGACTACCTCGCGCAGGCCGGGCTCATGCCCTACCTCGAGCAGCTGAATTTCCACCTGGTGGGCTACGGCTGCACCACCTGCATCGGGAACAGCGGCCCGCTGCCGGAGCCGGTGTCGGCGGCCATCAAGGAAGGCCAGCTGGTGGTGCTGTCGGTGCTGTCGGGCAACCGCAACTTCGAAGGGCGCATCCAGTCCGAGGTGCGCGGCAACTACCTCATGTCGCCGCCGCTGGTGGTGGCGTACGCCCTGGCGGGCCGGATGGACGTGGACCTGCTGACGGAGCCGCTGGGCCAGGATCCCCAGGGGCGGCCGGTGTTCCTGCGCGACATCTGGCCCTCGGCCGGCGAGGTAGCGACGACGGTCGAGCGGGCGTTGCACCCGGAGATGTTCGGGAAGGAGTACGCCGCGGTCTTCGAGGGCGATGAGCGGTGGAAGGGACTGCCGGTGCCGGAGGGCGAGCAGTACGCGTGGGACGAGGGCTCGTGGTACATCCGACGCGCGCCGTACTTCGACGGCATGCCCCGCGTGCCGGCCGCGGTGGCGGACATCGCCGGGGCGCGGGTCCTGGCGTACCTCGGCGACAGCATCACTACCGACCACATTTCGCCGGCGGGCTCGATCCGCAAGGACGGACCGGCGGGACGCTACCTGGTGGAGCGGGGAGTCGCGCCGGGGGACTTCAATTCCTACGGCTCACGGCGCGGCAACCACGAGGTCATGGCGCGCGGCACGTTCGCCAACGTGCGGATCCGGAACAAGCTGGTGCCCGGCGTCGAGGGCGGCGTCACCCGTCACCTGCCGGACGGCGAGCGGCTGAGCATCTACGACGCGTCGGTGCGCTATCAGGCCGACGGCGTGCCGCTGCTGGTGCTGGCGGGCAAGGAGTACGGCGCGGGCAGCTCGCGCGACTGGGCGGCGAAGGGGCCGCGGCTGCTGGGCGTGCGCGCGGTGCTCGCCGCCGGGTACGAGCGGATCCACCGCAGCAACCTGGTCGGCATGGGCGTGCTGCCGCTGCAGTTCAAGGCCGGTGAGACGGCCGAGTCGCTCGGGCTGACGGGCGAGGAGGTGTTCGAGGTGGCCGGGGTCGCCGCCGCGCTCGCGGGCTCCAAGGAAGTGACGGTTCGGGCGAAGGCTGCCGGTCCGGTGAAGGAGTTCCGTGCCACGGTGCGGATCGACACGCCGAAGGAAGTGGAGTACTACCGGCACGGCGGGATACTGGAGTACGTGCTGCGACAACTGATGTAGAGCACCGCGGAGTGGTGGGGTCGCGGGCTGCACGAGCGCGACCCCGCTCCCCGCGGATTGGGGTCAGTCCCCCGGCGGCAACATCCGGTCGCGCTGTGCCGATTTGACGCCGAGGCCGACGCCCGCGCCAAGGGCGAGCGCCGCGATGTGCGGGACGGCGAAGGCGATGAGGGGCAGGTAGGTGAACGGCGCCGCTGCCACGGCGACGACGGCCCCCGCGATCCACGGCACGGGCCGCGTGTGCACGGCGTCCACGTACCGCAGGCGCCGCTGCACGAAGCCCTTGGTCCAGGCGTAGCCTCCGCCGAGCGCGGCGCCGACCGTCAGCAGTTCGAGGATGATCATAGTCTCCATACGTTAGCTGCCGGCCGCAGGATTCGCACCGGCGCTTACGCCCGGGTCCCTCCGGCGGCACATTCCCGCGACATGGTTCATGGCGTGCGCACCCAGCTGGCCGTCTACCTGGCGGACCTCTTCGCCGTGGGGGGCGTCGTGCTGCTGGTGCCGGACGCCGTGGCCCTGTTCAGGACGGGCGGGACCGGCACGGCGCCCGTGATCGCCGACCTCGCGCTCGTGGCGGGGGGACTGTTCGCCCACCGGCTGGCGCTCTCCGCGTTCCGGGAGGCGACGGTGCTGGCGCTCTCGGCGCTGGTGCTGGGGTCGCTGTTCGTGGTGTGGCTGACGGAGCGCTGGTGGGTGCCGACGGGCGCCGGCGCGGCGGCGGCGGCGGTGGCGCCGCAGTTCCTGGCCCGGCGGCGCGCGGCCTTGTGGGGAGGTGCCGGCGCGCTGCTCGGCCTGTGCGGCATCGTCTCGACTCCCGGAACCGCCCTGCTGGCCGCCGCGTTCGTCGTGGCCGTGAGCGCGGTCAGCTTCCGGCTCGCCGGGGAGCTGCGCGGCGCGACCTCCCGCACGGCCGTGGACTTGGAGCAGGCGCTCGAAGCGGAGCGCCTGCGCTCGGCGGAGCTACTGGCGCGGCTCACCCGGCATGGCGACGAGGCCCGGGCCGACGCGCGCTCGCACGCGGGGCGCACGGCGCTGACCCGGCGCCGCGGCGTCGTGCAGGCCGTGGCGCAGGCGATCGCACGGGACCTCACGGAAGCGCTCGGCAGCGGGGATCGCTCGAACGTCTCCGCCGCCGCCGAGCGCGGGGCGGCGCGCGCCACGTGGCTGGCGCAGCTCGCGGCCGGTGGCGAGGCGCGGGAGCGGGGCGCGACGCTGGCCCGCGTGTGGCCCCGCGTGCAGGACCGGCTCAAGTCGGACGTCACCGCGGCGCACCATCTCGACGTGGCGTTTCCGGAATCGCTGGCGCAGGTCGTGGGCGGAGCGGAGGAGTGGGCGCAGATGCTCGCGGCGCTGGTGGACAACGCCGTCGCGAGCATGCCCAACGGCGGCGTCGTGCGGTTGCGCGCGGGGCCGGGCCGGAGCCCGGCGTTCGCCCGCGTCACGGTGGAGGACACGGGCCCCGGGATTCCGGCCGACGTCCTGCCTCACGTGCTGGAGCCGTTCCCGGTGCCGCAGTCGGGTCGCGTCCAGGAGGGCCTCGGTCTCGCGATGGTCGGGGCCCTGGTCGAAGCGATGGGCGGCGACCTCGAGGTGACGTCGCCGCCGGGCTCCGGCGCCAGGATCGCGATCGAGGTGCCGTTCTACGCCGCCGCCGCGCGGCCGGCCGACGCGATGGTCCTCGCGGGATCGGTGCTCGTGGCGGACGACGACAGGGACCTGCGGCGCAGCATCGTGCGGTTGCTCGAGAGCTTCGGGCTCGAGGCGCTGGACGTGGACAGCGGCTCGGCGGCGCTGGCCCGGCTGCGGGCGCAGCCCGACCGGTTCCGCGCCGCGGTGCTCGACGTGGTGATGACGGGGAAGCCGGTGTCGGACGTGGTGACGCAGTTCCGCGAGGAGCGACCCGGCTTTCCGTTCCTGCTCGTGTCGGGGCTGGCGAGCGCGCGCCTGGTGGACACCCTCCTGGTCCTCGGCGGCGTGGGCTTTCTCCACAAGCCGTTCACGCGCGAGGAGCTGTTCTACGCCCTGCGCGACCTCTTCACGGTGGCGCCGGTCAGTCCAGCCACGCCGTCCGCTCCGCCGGGTCCGAGCGCCGCTTAGGCTGGGGCGGCTCGGCGGGCCGGCCGAGCGAGACGATCGCCACGATCCGGTGATCATCCGGCGCCCGCACCAGCTCGCGCACCGCCGGCTCGCGCATGATGCCGCCGGTGCGCACGTACGTCCCGAGGCCCTCCGCCGTGGCGGCGATCAGCAGGTTCTCCGTCGCCATGTTGGTGGCCGCCAGGTCCTCCTCCTGCCGCACGGGATCGTCCGACTCGACGCACATCACAACTACGAACGCCGGTGTTTCGCGGGCCTCGCGCCAGGTCTTCTCGATGGCCTTCGCGGCGTCGGGCGCCGCCGGGTCGGGGAACTTGATGGCGCGGTACGCGCGCTTGAGGTCCGCGAACCGCGCGACGCTCGCGCCGGTCAGGACGGCGAACCGCCACGGCTCGGTGAGCTTGTGATTGGGAGCCCGTACCGCCGCCGCGAGCAGCCGCTCCACGACGGAGCGCGGCACGGGGTCGGGCGTGAACGACCGCGCCGAGACGCGGCGATTGATGGCATCGTAGGTGTCCATCGCCCAAAACCTAGCGCGCGGGTCTTGTCCGCGGCATCCCCGCGCCGTACCCTTGTGCCCTCCTCGTCCGAGACAGGGACCGCTGCATGCTGCGCACCGAGTTCATCAGCACCGGGATGTACGTGCCGGACCGGGTCGTGAAGAACGACGAATTCACCCAGTGGATGGACACGTCCGACGAGTGGATCCGAACCCGCACGGGCATCACGGAGCGGCGCTGGGTCGCCGAGGGACAGACGGGGGCCGACATGGCCTGTGAAGCCGCCAAGCTCGCGTTGAGCCGGGCGGACCTCAAGGCGTCGGACCTCGATTGCATCATCTATTGTACGCTGTCGCCCGATCATTTCTTCCCCGGCACCGGCGTGTTCCTACAGCGCCAGCTCGGCGTGAGCGACATTCCGTGCCTGGATGTGCGCAACCAGTGCACGGGTTTCCTCTACGGCCTCTCCATCGCCGACGGCTGGATCCGCTCGGGCCAGTATCGGCGCGTGCTGCTGGTCGGCTCGGAAGTTCACTCGACCGGCATGGACCTCACCACGCGGGGCCGGGACCTGGCGGTGTTGTTCGGCGACGGCGCAGGCGTGGCGATCCTGGGGCCGACGGAGGCGCCCGGCCGCGGCGTGCTCTCGACCCACCTGTTCGCCGACGGCCGCCACGCGGAGGTGCTCTTCTGCGACGCGCCGGCGTCGGCGCGCCACCCGCGGCTCGGCCAGGAGGACCTGGACACCGCGCGGATCTTCCCCGTGATGAACGGCAAGGAGGTCTTCAAGCATGCCTCCACCCGCATGCCGGAGAGCGTGAAGCTGGCGCTCGACGCGAACGGTCTGACCCCGGCGGACATCAAGGTCTTCATTCCGCACCAGGCCAACCTGCGCATTTCGGAGATGGTCCGGCGGCAGCTCGACCTGCGCGAGGATCAGGTCTACAACAACATCATGCGCTACGGTAACACGACCGCCGGCTCGATTCCCATCGCGCTGGACGAGTGCGTGCAGGGGCGGCGCCTCGACCGCGGCGACCTGCTGGTGCTCGCGGCGTTCGGGTCGGGATTCACGTGGGGGAGCGCGGCGATACGCTGGTAAAGGTGAGAGGTGAGGTGTGAGGCGTGAGAAGGATGGGTGAGAGGTGAGAAGACGAAGTGAGAAGACGAAGAGGGCGCACCCGAGCTGCGGTGCGCCCTCTCACGCATTTCGACCTCTCACGTCTCACCTATCCTTCTCACCTCTCACCTTTCACTCCTCACCAGCATCACCGAATGCCTCGGCGCCGGCATCGGCGTTGATCGTGCCGAAGCCCAGATCTCCTGGTTGAGCACATTCTCGTCCGCCATGTCGGGCCGGAGGAAGAGGCGCGAGTCCAGGCTCGAGCGCCGGCCCAGCGGGTTGGTTTCGGTGAGTGGCCAGATCGAGGGCAGCGCAGCGTAGCCGGAGCTGTCGGGTTGCATCGAGAAGGCGTCGAACAGCGGCTCGGCGCCGGCGTCGTACTGGGTCATCGGCCCGAGGCCCAGGATCAGCTCGATGGTCCGAAGCACCGACGCCGTCGTGTAGAAACTGCTGTCCACCATGCCGCGCCGGACCCACGGGCTCGCCACCAGCAACGGCGAGCGATGGGCGTCCACGTGGTCCGGGCCGTTCTGCGCGTCGTCCTCGAGCACGAACACCGCCAGCTCCGGCCAGAAGCGCGAGCGCGAGAGCGCCTGGATCATGCGTCCCAGGGCCCGGTCGTTCTCGGCGACCATGGCCCGCGGCGTGGGCCGGCCCGGCTGGCGGCCGTAGGTGTGGTCCTGCGGCAGGTCGAGGATCATCAGCGAGGGGAGTGTCCCGCTCCTCTCGGCCTCGCCCAGCTCGCGCAGGAATTCGTCCACCCGGATGCTGTCGGTCACCTCGAGATCCCAACCCACGTACCGGGTGTCGGTCATCCGCTCCAGGCCCTTGTCGTCGGCCCTCGCGAGGCCAGCGGCGCTGTCCCACTGCGTCATCTCGCCGTAGTTCCGCACGGTCACGCCGGCGCGGCGCGCGTCGTCCCACAGGTAGCCGGCGAGCGGATCGAGGACGGGCAGCCCGGCGAGAAAGTCCCAGGCGCGGCGGCCGCTGTAGTTGGCCGGCCAGGTCTTGTCGGTGTAGTCGCCCGCGATGGCTGCGTCCGACCACATGTGCCCGTCGGCGCTCACGTCGCCGTTCACGTAGAAGTTGTCGAACAGCACGAACTGGTCGGCGATGGCGTGCGCGTTCGGGGTCACGCTGTCGCCGAAGATGGCGAGCGCCGCGTCGCCGTCGCCGTGCCGGTCGTCGCCGAGCACCTGGTCGTAGGTGCGGTTCTCTCGAATGACGTAAAGCACGTGCCGGATCGGCGAGCGCTTGCCCACCGAGTCGGGGATGGGCGAGCGGGCCGGCCAGGGCACCCGCGCGAGCAGCGCGTCGCGGTAGGGGGAATTGGCCAGCACCTGGCGCGTGTAGCGCCGGAGGGTGGCGGCGTCGGGGACCGGGATCGCGGAGACGCTGCCCACGATGAGCGAGGCGATGTACTCGCCGCGCCGGGCGTGGGGCGCCGTCGGGCCCTCGAGGTTCGGCCCGGCGCCCAGGCCCTTGCCGTTGGCCACGTACAGGGTCTTCCCGTCGCGCGAGACGGCGACGGCCGTGGGGTACCACGCGGTGGGAATCAGCCCCACCACGCGGGGCCCGTCCTCGTCGCTCAGGTCCACGACGGCGACGGCGTTGTTGTCGGCGTTCGCGACGAACAGCGTGCGGCCGCCCGGCGCGAGCGCGAGCGCGTTGGGTCCGCTGCCGTGCGGCGCGCGGCTGGTGAGCCCGAGGGCGATGGTGGCTTCGACCTTGCCTTCGCGCAGGTCCACGACCGACACCTCGTCGGCGGCGGAATGCGCGACGTACAAGGTGCGGCCGCCCGGGGCGACCAGCAGAGCGGAGGGGCGCGGCGGGACCGGGATGGCGCGGCCCGGCGTCAGTCCGCCGGCGCCGACGGCGTAGACGCTGATGGTGCTGTCGCCCCAGTTGGAGACGTAGACGGTGCGCCCGTCGGGCGCGAAGGCGGCCGTGTACGGGTGATCGCCGGTCGCGGCCGCCGCCGTGCGCTTGAGCGGCGAGGCGTCGAGCAGGTACACGGAGTCGGCGAGGTTGCCCACGACGGCCAGGCGGTCGCCGGCCGGCGAGAGGGCCAGGCCCGCGGCGAAGAGCGCCGCCCCCGAGTCCGCCAGCACCACGCTGTCGGCGCGCGCCCATCGCCCGCCGGACTCGGCCAGACGCCACACGCGGTTGGTCGTGCCCCCGGACGCGAAGGCGCTGCCGTCACGCCGCACCGCGAGGCCGAGCCAGGCGGCGCTGAGCGGCACGGAGTCCGTCACCGCCCAGCGGGCGGGATTCACGACGACCAGGCCGTTGCCCGCGTAGCCGCTGGTGAGGGTCAGGACCCGCCCGTCGGGGTGGATGGCCAGGGCCAGCGGCAGGGTGCCGACCGTGAGCGACCGGCCGGCCGGAGTGACCCGCCAGCCGTTGGCGAGCAGGGTGGAGTGGTCGGGCTGCCGGCCGGGCCGCAGGCGTCCGCTCGCGACGAAGGCGGCGGTGACGAGGAGGGCGACGGCGAGCAGGGCGGCGGAGTGGCGAGCACGCATGTGGTTCGCATCGGGAAAGGGTGGTAGTAAATTGCTCCACCATGACCCCCGACAACAAGCCGGCTCCGGATCTCGACCTGCTGTGCATCGACACCATCCGCACCCTCGCCATGGACGCGGTGCAACAGGCGAACGCGGGGCATCCCGGCACGCCGATGGCGCTCGCGCCGCTGGCGTACGCGCTGTACATGCGGCACCTGCGGCACAGCCCGCGGCATCCCGACTGGCCGGATCGCGACCGGTTCGTGCTCTCGTGCGGCCACGCGTCCATGCTGCTCTACGCGTCGCTGTACCTTACCGGTTACGACCTCTCGCTCGACGAGCTGCGGCATTTCCGGCAGTGGGACAGCCGGACGCCGGGGCACCCGGAGCACGGCCTCACGCCGGGCGTCGAGACCACCACGGGACCGCTGGGCCAGGGGTTCGCCAACGGCGTGGGCATGGCGATCGCGGAGGCGCACCTGGCCGCGCGGTTCAATCGCCCCGGCCACGAGATCGTGAACCACTTCACCTACGCCATCGCCAGCGACGGCGACCTGATGGAAGGCATCTCGCACGAAGCCGCGTCGCTGGCGGGCCACCTCAAGCTCGGCAAGCTGATCTACTGCTACGACGACAATCACATCACGATCGAGGGGAAGACCGACCTCGCGTTCACCGAGGACGTGGCGCAGCGCTTCGCCGGCTACGGGTGGCACGTGCAGCGCGTGGCCGACGCCAACGACCTCGCGGCCTTCGACGCGGCGATCCGCGCCGCGAAGGATGAGACCGGACGCCCGTCGCTGGTGATCGTCCGCTCGCACATCGGCTGGGGCAGCCCGCACAAGCAGGACACGGCGGAAGCCCACGGCTCGCCGCTGGGCGCCGAAGAGGTGGCCCTCACCAAGGCGGCCTACGGCTGGCCGGCGTCGCCGCCGTTCCTCGTGCCCGACGCGGCGAAGGCGCACATGGGCGGCTGCGTGGAGCGCGGCGCGGCGCTGGAAGCGGAGTGGGGCGGCCGGGTCGCGGCCTACGCGAAGGCGTTCCCCGATCTGGCGGCGGAGTGGCGCGCCGCGCTGGCGGGTGACCTGCCGCCGGGCTGGGAGCGCGCCCTGCCCGCGTTCACGGCGGCCGACGGCTCGCAGGCGACGCGCATCTGGTCGTCACGGGTGCTGAACGCGCTCGCGCCGGTCGTCCGCACGCTGGTGGGTGGCGCCGCCGATCTCGCGCCCTCGACCAACACGCTGATCAAGGACGGCGGCGATCTCGAGGCCGGCAGCCTCGGCGCGCGCAACATGCACTTCGGCATCCGCGAGCACGGGATGGGCGGCGTGCTGAACGGGATGGCGCTGCACCGCGGCGTGCGGCCCTACGGCGCGACCTTCTTCATCTTCACCGACTACATGCGCCCGTCCATCCGGCTCGCCGCCCTCATGGGGTTGCCGGTCATCTACGTCTTCACGCACGACAGCGTGGGCCTCGGCGAGGACGGACCGACCCACCAGCCCATCGAGCAGTTGGCCGCGATGCGGGCCATTCCGCACCTCACCGTGATCCGGCCCGCCGACGGACCGGAGACGGCGCAGGCGTGGCGGGCGGCGCTGCTCAACACGGGCGGCCCCACGGCGCTGGTGCTCACGCGACAGAAGGTGCGCGGTGATCGACCGGGAACGTCTGGCCTCGGCCGACGGTACGCTGCGCGGAGGCTACGTGCTGGCGGAGGCCTCGGGTGGAGCGCCGCGAGTGGTGCTGATGGCCACGGGCTCGGAGGTGGGGCTGTGCCTCGCGGCGCGGGAGAAGCTCGAGGCCGAGGGCACGCCGACCCGGGTGGTCAGCATGCCGAGCCTGGAGATGTTCGCGCGCCAGGGCGCGGAGTATCGCGACGCGGTGCTGCCGCCCGGCGTGCGCGCCCGGCTGGCCGTCGAGGCGGCGTCGCCCTTCGGCTGGCACCGCTGGGTCGGAACGGACGGAGACGTGCTGGGCATCGAGCGCTTCGGCGCGTCGGCGCCCTACGAGCGGATTCTGGAGGAGTTCGGTTTCACGGCTGACAACGTGGCGAAGCGTGCCCGGGCGGTACTGGCGCGCGTGGCCGGAGCCTGAGGAGCGGCGTATGCGGCGGATGGAGGCACTCGAGCAGCTCGGCCAGAGCGTCTGGCTGGATACGATCGATCGCGACCTGCTCACCTCGGGCGGGCTGCGCAAGCTGATCGCCGACGACGGGGTGCGCGGGGTCACGACCAATCCCACCATCTTCGAGCAGGCCATCACGCACGGCACCGCGTACGACGCGGACATCGCCGGCCTCGCCCTGGTGCGACCCGACACCGCCGCCATCTTCGAGTCGCTCGAGGTGGCGGACGTGACCGAGGCGGCCGACCAGCTGCGCGCGGTGCACGACGCCAGCGGCGGCACCGACGGCTTCGTGTCCATCGAGGTCGCGCCCACCCGGGCCTTCGACACCAACGGCACCGTGGCCGAGGCGCGCCGGCTGTGGGCGCGGGTGGACCGGCCCAACGTGATGGTCAAGGTGCCCGGCACGGTCGAGGGCCTGCCGGCCATCGAGCAGCTGATCGCCGAAGGCGTCAACGTGAACATCACGCTGCTGTTCTCGGTGGAGATGTACCGTCGCGTGATCGAGGCGTACTGCGCGGGGCTGGAGCGGCGCGTCAAGGCGGGGGAGCCGATCGAGCGGCTGCGCTCGGTGGCCAGCTTCTTCGTGAGTCGCGTGGACAACGAGACCGACAAGCGGCTCGCCGAGCGCGCGGCCGCCGCGAAGGATCCCGCGGAGCGCCGCCGCATCGAGGGGCTGCTGGGCCGGGCGGCGGTCGCCAACGCGCAGCTGGCCTACGAGGCGTTCCAGGCGTCGGTGGCGTCGCCGCGGTTCCAGGCGCTGAAGGCCCGGGGAGCGAGCGTCCAGCGCCCGCTGTGGGCCAGCACCAGCACCAAGAACCCCAAGTATCCCGACACGATGTACGTGGACCGGCTGATCGGGCCGGACACGGTCAACACGATGCCGCTCGCGACGCTCCGGGCCTTCGCCGACCACGGCACGCCGGCCAGGACGATCGATCAGAAGCTGGACGAGGCGCGCGCCGTGCTCGCCGACATCGAGCGGTGCGGCGTGAGCATCCGCCAGGTCACCGACCTGCTGGTCGTGGACGGGGTGAAGAAGTTCTCCGACTCCTATCACGCCCTGCTGGCCGCCCTGGAGGTGAAGCGGGACCAGCTCATCGCCAAGGGCCCGGTGCGCGCCTCGCGGCGGCTCGCGGTGTTCGGCGACGACGTGGCGAGCCTCGTCAAGCGCGAGGGCGCCGACAAGGTGCGGCGGTTGTTCGCGCGCGACCCGGCGCTCTGGGTGAGCGACGCGCCCGCGCAGCAGGAGGTGGCCGAGCGGCTCGGCTGGCTGGACCTGCCGCGTTCCATGGCGGCGGGCGTGGCCGACCTGACGGCCTTCGTCGAGGGCGTGCGGCGCGCGGGGTACACGCGCATGGTGCTGCTGGGCATGGGCGGCTCCAGCCTCGCGCCCGAGACGTTCGGGCGGGTGTTCGGCGCCAAGGCCGGGTACCCCGCGCTCGCGGTGCTCGATTCGACCGACCCGGCGTTCATCGCCGCGGTGGAGAAGGCGGCGCCGCTCGAGCACACCCTGTTCCTGGTGTCGAGCAAGTCGGGCACCACGCTCGAGACGAGCGACCTGTTCGCCTACTTCTGGGAGCGGACCGGCGGACGCGCCGAGCAGTTCGTGGCGATCACCGATCCCGGCACGCCGCTGGCGGCCCAGGCGCGGGAACGCAAGCTGCGCCGCCTGTTCGAGAACCCGCCCGACATCGGCGGCCGGTACAGCGCGCTGTCGCTGTTCGGCCTGGTGCCGGCGGCCGGCCTCGGCATCGACGTCGCGGCGCTGCTCGCGCGCGCCGCGCGGATGGCGGACGCGTGCGCGGCCGCGGGCGGCGGGCGCGAGAACCCGGGCCTCGCGCTCGGCGCGGCGCTGGCCGCCGGCTGGCACGCCGGCCGCGACAAGGTCACGATCGTGACCGGGCCGGGCCTCGAGGCCTTCGGGCCGTGGGCCGAGCAGCTGCTGGCCGAGAGCACCGGGCAAGAAGGGCAAGGGCCTGGTCCCGGTGGTGGGGGAGCCGCTCGGCCCGCCCTCGGCCTACGGCAACGACCGCCTGTTCGTGGCGCTGCAGATGGACGGGGCGGTGGAGCCGGGGCTCGTGGCGGCGCTCGACGCCCTCGAGCAGGCGGGCCATCCGGTGGTGCACCTGACGCTCGCCGACCGGCTCGACCTCGGCGCGGAGTTCTATCGCTGGGAAGTGGCGACGGCGCTGGCCGGCTCGTGGCTGGGCATCAACGCGTTCGACCAGCCCAACGTGGCCGAGAGCAAGGAGAACACGGGCCGCGTGCTGCAGCAGCTGATCGCCGGGGAAGCGCCGAGCGCCCCGGAGGCGGCCGATGCCGCGCGGATCGGCGAGGCGCTCTCGCGCTGGGTGGCGGGGATCGGGAGCGGCGACTACGCGGCGCTGCTGGCCTATCTCCCGCCGTCGGCGGAGCACGACGCGCTGCTCACCGCCGTCCGCACGGCCCTGCGCGACGCGCTCGGCGTGGCGACGACGGCGGCCTACGGGCCGCGCTACCTGCATTCGACCGGTCAGCTGCACAAGGGCGGGCCGCCGTCCGGAGCGTTCCTGGCCCTGGAGAGTGCGAATGGTCCGGAGCTCAAGGTGCCGGGCAGGAAGTACGCGTTCGGCACGCTCGAGCACGCGCAGGCGCTGGGTGATCTGGTGGCCCTGGAGCGCCGCGGCCGGCCGGTGATCAGGATCCGGGTCGGCGCGGACGGGCCGGCGGCGGTACGGAAGGCGGTGGAGCAGGCCCTCAGCGCGCGGCGCTGAGGCGGATCAGGCGCCGCCGCCCGACTGCGGGCCTTCGAGCGGCAGCTCGATCCAGAAGGTGCTGCCGCGACCGGGCGTGGACTCGACCCCGATGATCCCGCCGTGCATTTCGACGAACCGCTTCGACAGCGCCAGGCCCAGGCCCGTGCCCTCGAAGCGGCGGCTGAACGAGGCGTCCACCTGGCTGAACTCGGTGAACAGCCGGGGGAGGTCGTCCTTCGCGATGCCGATGCCGCTGTCGGTCACCGAGATCCAGACGGCGTCGCGCTCGATCCGGCGGCCGCCGGCCACGGGAAGCGTCGTCCGGCGCTGACCCGCGTGCACCGTCACCTGGCCGCCGGCCGGCGTGAACTTGACGGCGTTGGACAGCAGGTTGAACAGCACCTGCCGCACCCGCATCTCGTCGGCGTGCACCAGGAGCGGGGCCTCGCCCAGCTCCACCGTCATCTTGTGGCCCTTGGTCTGGATCAGGCTGTCCATCCCGGTGATCACGTCGCCGATCAGCGAGCGCACGTCGGTCTGCATCAGGTGCAGGTCCATCCGCCCGGCGTCCACTTTCGAGAGGTCGAGGACGTCGTTCACCAGCCCGAGCAGGTGCCGGCCGTTGCGCGCCACGGTCTCCAGCGCGTCCCGCTGCGGATCCGACAGGGCGCCCAGCGCGCCGATCAGGAGCATCTCGGAAAAGCCGATGACCGAGTTGAGCGGGGTCCTCAGCTCGTGCGACATGTTGGCGAGGAACTGCGCCTTCATCCGGTTGGCGCGCTCGAGCTCGCCGATCTTCACCGCCAGCTCGCGGCTGGTCTCTTCGGTGGACCGGTACAGGCGGGCGTTCGACACGGCCACGGCCAGCTCCGAGGCCACTTCCTGCACCAGGCCGACCTCCTCGGCCCGCCAGTGGCGCGCGATGCCCACCTGATGGAACGCGACCACGCCGATGGCCTCGGTGCGGAGCACGATCGGCGTCACCAGCAGCGCCAGCGGCTGCTCGGCGTCGGCGCCGGCGGCGGCGAGCGCCGCGTCGGCGCGGGCGTCGGGCAGGTCGATGGTGCGCCGTTCGCGCATGGCGGTGATCAGGACCGGCAACGTGAAGTCGGGACGCGTGCCGCTGGGCGCCACCTCGGGGCCGTGCCACTCGCTCGCCGGCGGCAACAGGTCGTTGCCGCGCCGGAGGCGCACGAAGCAGCGCGACGCGCCGAGGGCGGCGCCCAGCTCGCGCACCGCGGCGTCGAGCGTGGTCTGGAGGTCGAGCGTCTGCCGGACGCGGCTGTTCACCGCGTTCAGCAGCTCGGCCCGCCGTTCGCGGTCCGCCAGCTCACCGACCGCGCGAATGCTCTCCAGCACCAGCCCCGTGTGGTCGGCGAGGTTGCGCAGCAGGTCGATGTCCTGGGCGGCGAGCTGCCGGTGGTCCTGCGGGTTGTCCACGCCCAGCGCGCCGACGCAGCGGCCGCGGACGAAGAGCGGGAGGGCCACGGCGCGGCGCAGCGTCACGCGCTCGTGCGGCGAGCGGAAGCGGCGCTCGTCGCCGCCCGGATCGTTGATCAGCAGCGCCTGGCCGTGCGTGGCGGCCCAGCCGGTGGTCGTGGTCTCCAGCGGGATTGCCGAGCCCACCAGGGGCGCCAGCGGGCCGGTGGCCGCCTCCAGCACCAGGTGCTGCCCCTCGGCGTCGAGCAGGGCCACGTGACCCATGTCGGCCTTGAGGAAGCGCGTGGCCGCCTCCGCCACCAGCGTCAGGACGCCGCGGCGGTTGCGCTCGGTGAGGAGGACGCGGCTGATCTGGTTGAGGGCCTCGAGGCTGGAGACGGTGCGCTCGAGCTCGGCCCGCGCGGACGCGGCGCGCGCCCACAACGCGGCCACGCCGATCAGTGCGGCGGCCAACGCGAGGACGACGGTGGCCGACGCCGTCACGAAGGTCTTACGGCTCCTGCATGGCGTTGACCATGACGATGAACGGCTCGACCAGGGCGGGATCGAACTTGGTGCCGGCGCCGCGGCGCAGCTCCGCGATGGCCTGCTGGGCGCGAGAAGCGCGGGCGGTACGGGCGGGCCGAGGTCATCGCCTCGAAGGTGTTGGCGATGGCGAAGATCCGGGCGCCGAGCGGGATCGCCTCGCCCTTGAGCCCCTGCGGATAGCCCGTGCCGTCGTAATTCTCCTTGTGGTGCCGCACGATCTCCAGCGCGCGCCCGAGGCCGGGCACGTTGCGCAGGATGTCGGCGGCGATGGCGGGCTGGCGCATGAACTGCGCCTTGTCCTCCGCCGTGAGCGGCGTCGTCTTGCGGAGCAGGCCCTCCGGCAGCGACAGCTTCCCGATGTCGTGGAGCAGGAAGCCGCGGAACACGTTCGGGTCCGCGGCGAGCTGCGGCGCCACCCGCTCGCAGAACACGAGCGCGAGCCGGGCCGGCCGCTCCGCCTGGATCGGGTCGGTGCCCTCGCGCTGGGCCAGCGCGAGCGTCATGGCGGCGACGGTGCCGGTGTACGTGTCCTCGAGCTGCACCAGCGTCCGGTTGAGCGCGGTGACCTTCTCCTGCAGCTTGGCGGCGAGGCGGTCGGCGTAGGCGGTGGCGAACGTCTCGCGGAGGTTGGAGCGCGGGCGGAGCGTGGGCACGGGCTGGCCGAGCGCCTTGGCCACGGCCGAGAGCAGCTCCTTCGGCTCCATCGGTTTGATGAGATAGGCGGCCGCGCCCAGGCCGGTGCCGAACTCGCGGTCGGCCGATTCGACGTACGAGCCGGTGTAGAAGACGACGGGGATGCTGGCCAGCGCGGGGTCGGTCTTGATCGCGCGGCACAGCTGGAAGCCGTCGAGCCGCGGCATCAGGATGTCGGTGATGATGAAGTCGGGGCGCCGCACGCGCACGGCGTCGAGCGCGGCCTGACCGTCGGCCGCGCTGTCCACGTCGTACCCCGCGCTCTGGAAGACGGCGCGCAGGGCACGGACGTTGTACGCGAGATCGTCGACGACCAGGACCTTCACGACGCGCGCTCCTCCGATCGCTGTGATGAAATAGCGTACCCTGTCCGGCACGGCAAGCGCGCCGTAGCTTGCCTTCCATGAGCGTCACCGTCCACGTCGTCCCCCACACGCACTGGGACCGCGAGTGGTATCACCCGGCGGCGGTTTTCGGCCTGCGCCTGACGCGCCTGGTGGACGACCTCGTGGACCTGCTGGCTCACCGGCCCGATTTCCGCACCTTCCTGCTGGACGGCCAGGCCGTCGTCCTCGAAGACTACCTCGCCGCGCGCCCGGAGCAGGAGAGCCGGCTGCGCCGCCTGTTCGTGGACGGGCGGCTCGAGGCCGGGCCGTGGTACGTGCTGGCCGACGAGTTCCTGGTCTCGCCGGAAGCGCTGGTGCGCAACCTGATCGAGGGAGCCCGCACCGTGCGGCGCTGCGGCGGGCGGCCGATGGCGGTGGGCTACTCGCCCGACGCGTTCGGGCACCCGGCCGGCTTTCCCACCATCCTGCGGGGCTTCGGGATCGAGATCGCGGTCCTGTGGCGCGGGTTGGGCGGCGAGCCGGGGCAGGACGGCGACCTCTACCGGTGGCGCGCGCCCGACGGCTCCGAGGTGCTGATGGTGCACCTGCCGGCGCCGGGCTACGAGAACGGGCAGAGCCTGCCCGCCGAGCGGGCGGCCCTGGCCGAGCGGTGGGAGCGGCTCTGGGCCCAGCTCGCGCCGCGCGCGCGGACGCCCTACTGGCTGGTGATGGCCGGCGCGGATCACCACGCCGCGCAGCACGACCTTCCGGAAGTGATCGCCGCGCTGAACGCGATGGTCCCGCAGGTCCGCTTCGCGCTCTCCCCGCTGGAGGAGTACACGTCGGCCGTGCTCGCGTGGGCGCGCGAACGGGGCGGCAAGTTGCCGGTGATCGCGGGCGAGCTGCGCGCGGGGCACCGCCACGCGTGGGCGCTGCAGGGCACGCACGGTTCCCGGCTCCACCTCAAGCAGGCGAACGCCGAATGCCAGGGCCTGCTGGAGCGCTACGCCGAGCCCCTGGCGGCGCTGGAGACCAGTCGCGGCGGCGCCGACCGGCGCGCCGAGCTCATGGCCGCGTGGCGCACGTTGCTCGAGAACCACCCTCACGACAGCATCTGCGGCACCAGCGCCGATCCGGTGCACCGCGAAATGACGGTGCGGTTCGACCGGTGCCGGCAGCAGGGCGGTGAGGTCGTCGCCCGCGCGATCGAGGGTGCGATCGGACACGACGCGGTCGCGGCGCGCCTGGCGGGCCGCGCCGCCTGGAAGCCCGCGCTGCTGGTGTTCAACCCGGCGCCCGCGCGGCGCGACACGGTCGTGGAGGCGGAGGTCGCGCTGTTCGAGGCCGACGTCTCGGTCGGCCAGCAGCGCGTGCCGCCGGCGCCGCCGCTGCGGCCCGACGGCTTCCGGCTGGTGCTGCCCGACGGCCAGGCGGTCCCGTTCCAGGAACTGGGCGCGCGTCAGGGGCACGACTTGGTCGAGAGTCCGCTCCGCTACCCGCTGTCGGCGGCCGTCGAATGGCGTCGCGTGGCGGTGCGCCTGCGCGACCTTCCGCCGCTCGGCGTCGCGGCCCTCGCCGTGGAGCCCGCGGTTCGCGCGCGGCCCGCCGCCGAGCCGGCGGCGGGAGACGGCAATCCGGACGACGTCGCCGTCGCGGGCAACACCATGTGGAACGAGCACGTGGCCGTGATCGTGGAAGCGGCCGGGACCATCGAGGTGGTGGACCGCGCGAGCGGCGAGCACTACGCCGGCCTGGCGGCGCTCGAGGACAACGGCGACGTGGGCGACAGCTACACCTACTCGGCGCCGCGGCCGGACAAGGTGATTCGCGAACCGGACGAGACGGCCGTGCGCGTCGTGCACGCGGGGCCGCTGCGCGGCGTGCTCGAGATCGCGCGGCGCTACGCCGCGATCGCGCTCGAGACGGTGACCCGGGTGACGCTCGACGCGCGGAGCGACGTGGTCGAGATCGAGATCGAGGGCGAGAACCGCCGCCCCGACCACCGGCTGCGCGCCGCCTTCCCGCTCGGCGCGGCCGCGCGGCGCGAGGTGGCCGACGGCCTCTACGGCCCGGTCGAGCGCCACGGCGTCCGCGCGCCCGCGGATGCCGGCGGGCGTCGAGCAGCCGGCGCCCACCGCCCCGATGCGGCGCTACGTCACCGTGGCCGCGGGGTCGCGGGGCCTCACCGTCTTCGGCATGGGCCTGCCGGAGTACGAGCTGCGGCGCGACGGCACCGTGCTCGTCACGTTGCTTCGGGCCTTCGGGCAGATGTCGCGCGAGGACATGCCGGAGCGGCCCGGGCACGCCGGCTGGCCGACGCCGACCCCCGACGCCCAGTGCCTCGGACCGTTCCGCGCGCGGCTCGGCGTCCACGTGCACGGCGCCCGGGCGCTGGACGACTTCGCCGGCATCGAGCGCGCGGCCGAGCGGTTTCACGCGCCGCCGTTGGCCGCGATGCGCCGCTCGCTCCTCGGGATGCCGCGCCCGGTGTCCGGGCCGGAGCTGCTTGGGGATGGTCTGGTGTTCTCGGCGATGAAGCCCGCCGAGACGGGGCGGGGCATCGTGCTCCGCTGCTACAACGCGCTCCCGAGAGCCGTGGCCGGCGCGTGGCGCCTGCCCTCCAGGCCCCGGTCGGCGCACCTCGCCCGGCTCGACGAGTCGCCGCTCGCGCCGCTCGACGTCGCGGCGGACGGCCGGGTGCCGTTCGAGGCCGCGCCGCGGGCCGTGGTGACGGTGCTGATCCGCTAGTCGGCGCGCTCGCCGGCGAGCGCGCCCTCCAGCGCGTCGGCCAGCCAGCTGAATCCCAGCACCACCAGCGCCACCGCCGCGGCGGGGGCGAGGCACACCCAGGGCGCGATCAGCAGGGAATCGCGGCCCGACGCGATCATGTTGCCCCACGAGGGCGTGGGCGGCTGCACGCCGAGGCCGAGGAAGGAGAGGCCGGCCTCGAGCATGATGGCGCTGCCGACGCCGAGGGCCGCCGCCACCAGGGCGGGCGCGAGCGCGTTGGGCAGGACGTGGCGGAGCAGCACGCGCGCGGGCCGGTAGCCCGAGGGCGCGCGCGGCCTCGACGAAGGTCCGCGCCTCGAGCGCGCGCACCTCGCCGCGCACCAGCCGGGCCACGGTCATCCAGCCGGTGACGCCGAGCGCCAGGACGGTGACCCAGGCGCCGGGCTCCACCAGCGCCACCAGCAGCAGCAGGAACGGCACGCGGGGGATGGCGAGGGCGGCGTCGGTCACGCCCACGATGGCGCGGTCCACGGCGCCGCCCGCGTAGCCGGCGGCGGCGCCCGCGCCGACGCCCACCGCCGTGGAGACGAGCGCGGCCAGCGTGCCCACGGCCAGCGAGATGCGCGCGCCGGCCAGCAGGCGCGCGAGCACGTCGCGCCCGAACCGGTCGGTGCCCAGCAGGTGCCACACGCCGTCGGGCGTGCGCGAGAGCGGACCGGCGAAGCGGCGCGCCACGATGCCGGCGAGGTCGGCGGGCGCGCCGCCGGAAAGCAGCGGCGCCACCAGCGCGCCCGCGACGAACGCGGCGATGAGCGCGATCCCCAGGCGAGCCCGAGGGTCGCCCCACACCCGGGCCGCCACACCGCGCCGCGCGCTCACGCTCGCGCCCCGGGGCCGCGGATCGGCGAGCCAGGCCAGCGCATCGGCGAGCAGGTTGCCGAGCACCACCAGCACGGCGAACACGGCGGTCGAGGCCATCACGACGGGGTAGTCGCGCGCCCAGCACCGCCTGCACCGTGACCCGGCCCATCCCCGGCCAGGCGAAGATCGTCTCGACGAAGACGACGCCGGAGAACAGCGCGGGGAGCTGCAGGCCGAACAGCGTCACGACCGGGACCAGCGCGGTGCGGAGGGCGTGCCCGAGCAGCACGCGTGCTTCGCCGAGGCCCTTGGCGCGGGCCGCCTGCACGAACGGCTGCCGCAGCGCCTCGAGCGTGACGGCCCGGACGTAGCGCGCCGTGCCGGCGACGCCGACGACGGCCAGCGTCACCACGGGCAGCGCCAGATGGCGGAGACGGTCGGCGAGGCGCGCGGCCGGCGGCAGGAGGTCGGCGCCGAGACCGGCGGCGCCGAAGGCCGGGAAGCGCAGCACCGCCGGCCAGCGCCACAGCGCCGCGCCGTAGGCGAACACCGCGACCAGGCCCGAGGGCCACGACGTACGACGGCAGGGCGTAGAGCGTGGTGGTGAGCACGGTCAGCGCGGCGTCCGTGCGGCTCCGGCGCCGGGCCGCCTGCCAGGCGCCGATCAGGATCCCGCCCAGATAGGTGAGCAGCAGCGACGCGCCGACCAGCAGCAGCGTGGGTCCCAGCGCGTCGCCCAGCACCGCGGCGACGGGACGCTGCTGCGCGATGCTGGTGCCCCACCGGCCGGACACGAATCGCGACGAGCCAGGACACGTACTGGACGGGCAGGGGACGGTCGAGGCCGAGGGCGTGGCGGGCCGCCGCCACCGTCGCGGCGTCCGCGTCGGGCCCGAGGAACAGGCGCACGGGATCGCCAGGCATCAGGTGCACGGCGACGAACGTGACCGTCACGACGAGGAGGACCGTGAGGCAGGCGACCAGGATCCGGCGCGGCACTGCGCTGCGCATCAGCGCCAATCTCGCGGCCGCCGCCCGTTTTCTCTAGCTTCCCCCCGTGCGTGGGTGGTGGGGGCTCATCGCTCTGGCCGCGGCGGGATGCGGCCCCGTCGCACCGCGGGCGACCGTCTTCTACGCCTCGGGCGCCGAGCTCCAATCCATCAATCCGCTCCTCACCGTCCATCCGCTCGCCCGGCAGATCCAGCGCTACGCGCTGTTCACGACGCTGGTCCGCTACGACAGCGACCTGGTGGTCCGGCCCTATCTCGCCGAGGCGTGGAGCTGGAGCGCGGACCGGCGCACGCTCGAGCTGACGCTGCGGCGCGACCTGCCGTGGCACGACGGCGCGCCCACCACGTCCGCGGACGTCGTGTTCACGCTGGACGCCGCGCGCGATCCGGCCACGGGATACCCGCGCCGGCCGGACCTGGAGTGCCTGGCGGCGGTGCGGGCGACCGGCCCGTTCACGGTCCGCCTGGATTTCTGCCGTCCGCAGGCGGACGTGCCCGACGTCCTCACGGACCTGGCCGTCCTGCCGGCGCACCTGCTCGCGTCGCTGCCGCACGAGGGGCTGCGGCAGGCGGACTTCAACCAGCATCCGGTGGGGAACGGCCCGTTCCGCTTCGTCTCCCACCTGCCGAACCAGCGCTGGATCTTCGAGGCCAATCCGGAATTCCCGGCCGCGCTCGGCGGGCCGCCGGGCATCCGGCGGCTCGTGGTGGTGGTGGTGGACGAGCCGGCGACCAAGCTGGCGGGCCTGGTGACGGGCGAGCTGGACGTGGCCGGCATCCTGCCGATGCACGCCGCGCTGGTCCGCCGGGACCCGCGCCTCGTGGTGATGGACTATCCGATCCTGTTGACCTACGGCCTGGTGTGGAACACCGCGCGGCCGCCGTTCGACGACGCGCGGCTGCGGCGCGCGCTGACGCTGGCCCTGGATCGCCGCGCGATGGTGGACGCGTACCTGTACGGATTCGGCGCGGTGGCCGACGGCCCGGTGCCGCCGTGGCATCCGCTCGCCGTGCCCGTCGCCGGCGTGCCCTTCGATCGCGCGGCGTCGGGCGCCCTGCTGGATTCGCTGGGCTGGAAGCGCGGCGCCGACGGCCTGCGGCGCAAGGCGGGCCGGCCGCTCGCGTTCACCATCCTCACGGTGGGCGCGGCCGACAACTCGCTGGAGCAGATGATCCAGTCCGATCTGGCGGCGGTCGGGGCCGGCGTGCGCATCCGGCAGCTGGAGCTGGGCGCGTTCCTGGCGCGGGCATCGGGACCGGCGCGCGATTATGATGCTCTCGTGACCGGCATCCTCGGAGACCCGGCGCTGGGATACCTGCGGGGCCTGTTCGACTCGCGGCGCCTCGCCGAGCCGCTGCAGTACGCGCAGTACCGCAACCCGGCGGTGGACCGCGCGCTGGACGCGGGCGACCTGGCCGAGGTCCAGCGGATCGTCGCCCGCGACCTGCCGATCACGTTTCTCTACCACGCGCGCGGCCTGCAGGGCATGAACCGGCGGCTGCTCGGCGTCCGGATGGACCTGCGCGGCGAGCTCGCCACGCTGCAGCGCTGGCACCTCGATCCGGCGGCGCGCGAGTGAACGGGTGACGATCGCCCACGCGCGCGCCCCGCTCCGGATCGACCTGGCCGGCGGGTGGACCGACGTGGCGCCCTACCGGGCCAGCCGCGGCGGCGCGGTGGTGAACGTCGCCATCAGCCTGTACGCGCACGCGCAGGTGCGTCGCCAGCGCAGCCGGGTGAGCCTCCACGCGCTCGATCTCGGCGCGGCCGTGCAGGCGCGCGACGCCGAGGAGCTGCGGCCCGACGGGGAGCTGGGCCTGCTCAAGGCCGCGGCGCGCCGGCTCGGTCCCCGCGGCGGCTTCGAGGTCCTCACCAGCTGCGACGCGCCGGCGGGCTCCGGCCTGGGCGGCTCGGGTGCGGTGGGCGTCGCGCTGGTGGCCGCGTTCGCCGCGCTGCGGGGCGAGCGCCCGCTGGCGGCGGAGATCGCGCAGCAGGCCTTCGACCTCGAGGCGGGCGACGTGGGGATCATCGGCGGCCAGCAGGACCAGTATGCGGCGTCGCTGGGCGGGCTGCAGTTTCTCGCCTTCGAGGAGCGACGGGTGAGCGCCACCCGGCTGACGCCCGAGCCCGAGGCGCTGCGCGAGCTGGAGCGGCACCTGGTGCTGTGCTACACGGGCGCGTCGCGTTCCTCGGCGGCGATGCACGCGCAGGTGTGGCAACGGTACGCCGAGGGCGACCGGGCGACCGCGCAGGCGCTCGACGGCCTGCGCGCGTGCGCGTTCGAGATGCGCGACGCCGTCGCGGCCGGCCGGCTGAGCGCGGTGGGCGACATCCTCTCGCGCAACTGGGCGTGCCAGCGGGCCCTGGGAGCAGGCCAGGAGACGGCCGCGATGAGCGCGCTGGCGCGGGCGGCGGCGGGCGCCGGCGCGGCGGGCGGCAAGGCGTGCGGGGCCGGGGCCGGGGGGTGCGTGGTGTTTCTCGCCAAGGCGGGGCGGGCGTTCGCCCTCGCCGAGGCGCTGCGCGAGGCCGGGGGGACGGTGCTGCGGTTCGCGTTCGACGGTGCCGGGGTGGTGACCTGGGAGGGAGCGGAGCGCTGAGATGCGGAGCCTGTTGATTTCTCCGGAGGACCTGGAGCGCCGGCGGTCCGAGATCGCGGCGGCGCCCGACCTCGCGGCCATCCACGCGCGCCTCGCGGGCGAGCTGGCGGCGTTCGCCGAGCGGCCGCTGTACGTGCCGCAGGAGAAGGCGCTGCTCTCGCGGTGGGGCAGCGCATGCCACGACGACGGCGCGGAGCTGGCGTTCGATCCGTGGTCGCCGCAGGCGCAGCGGTGCTCGCGCTGCGGCCGCATCTGGGCCACGGAGCAGAGCCACCGCTGGTGGGTCTACTGGTACCAGCTGTGGCTGGCGGAGCGGTGCTGGCAGTCCGCGCTGCTTGGCGTGCTCGATCACGACGCCCGGCTCGAGGCGCGCTCGCTCGAAACGCTGGCGGCGCTGGCGGAGCGCTACCTCGCCTATCCCAACGCGGACAACGTGCTGGGCCCGAGCCGGCCGTTCTTCTCCACCTACCTCGAGTCCATCTGGGTCCTGCAGCTCGCCGCCGGCGTCTCGCTGCTCGGCGCGGCCGGGCGCCTGCCGGCGGATCTCGAGCGCGACGTGACGTCGCGGCTGTTGCGGCCGTCGGCGGCGCTGATCGCCGACTTCGACGAGCCGCGCTCGAACCGGCAGGCGTGGAACGCGGCGGCCCTGTTCGCGCTGGGCTCGGTGCTGGGCGACGCGGCGCTCGTCGAGCGCGCCGCCCACGGCCCCGCCGGGCTGCTGGCCACCCTCGACGACGGACTGCTCGCCGACGGCCTGTGGTACGAAGGCGAGAACTACCACTGGTTCGCGCTGCGCGGCCTGGCGTGGGGCGCGGAGATGCTGCGGACGGCCGGCGACCTGGACCTGTGGGCGTCGGGCACCGACCTCGCCCGCAAGTTCCGCGCGGCGTTCCGCGCCCCGGTCGAGACGGCGCTGCCCGACTTCACCTACCCGGCGCGCCGCGATTCCCGCTTCGGCGTGTCGCTGCGGCAGCGCCGCATGGCGGAGCTGTGGGAGCTGTCGCTGGCGCGCGCGCCGTGGCCGGGCGAGGCGTCGCTGCTCGCGCACGTGTACGACCCGTCCGTCCCGGTGGTCGAGGGTGGCGCCGGCCCGATCACCGAGGTGGAGCGCCACGAGCCGGCGTCCGGCGTGCGCCGGGATGGGCTCGGCTGGAAGGCGCTGGTGTGGGCCGTTCCCGAGCTGCCGCGCGAGGAGGCGGGTGCGTGGCTGCCGGCTTCCGTGCACCTGGAGGCGAGCGGCCTGGCCGTCTTCCGCCGCGACGGCGGGCGGACCTACGTGAGTCTCGACTACGGCGAGCCGGGTGGCGGCCACGGCCATCCCGACCGCTTGAACCTCACGCTGCACGCCGGCGGGGTGCCGTGGCTCGCGGACTTCGGCACCGGCTCGTACGTGTCGCCGCGCCTGAGCTGGTACCGCTCCACGCTGGCGCACAACGCGCCGCTGGTGGACGGCCTGACGCAGGCCGAGGCGCGCGGCGAGTGCGTCGGCTACGCGGAGGGCGGCGACTACGGCTGGGTCTGCGCGCAGCTCCCGGACGGCACGGCGTTCGACGGCGCGGGCGTGCAGCGCACGGTGGTCGTGACGCCGGGTTACGTGCTCGACGTCATGCAGATGGGCAGCACCGGAGGCGAGCGGAGCCTGGCACTGCCGTGGCACGGTTGGGGCCGGCCGGCCGTGCACCCGCTGGGCGTGACGTTCGAGCGCGCCGACGGCCGGCTGGCCGTTTTTCTCGCGGGCCGGCAGCCCTTCCAGGTGCAGCTGTCGCGCGCGCCGGGTCCGCCGCTGCCCGGAACGGTGGACGAAGCCGAGGAGATGGACTTCGCCGTCGTGGTCTCCGGCGGCGAGATGGTCACGCTGGTGGCGTGCGTGGACCTCGCGGGCGGCGTGGACGAGGTCGAGTGTCACGACGAGGAGTTCGTCGTCCGGCTGGCCGACGGCGGGATGCACACGCACGGACCGACCGACCGCGGCTGGCGCATCGATCTGGGCCGCGGCGATCCGATCGAGCTGGGCGGGGCGCGCGAGCTGCCGGAGGAGCCGCCTGCCGAGGCGCCGCGGACGCCGGAGCGGGTGGCGGTCGCGCGCAGCCTGGCCGTGCGCGAGCCACCGGCGCTCGACGGCTCGCTCGCCGGCTTCCGGCTCGACGCGCCGCTCGTGCTCGATCGCGCCGAGCAGTTCCGCCGCGCGGAGGAGCCGTGGGAAGGCGCCGACGCGTTCTCGGCCACGGCGTACCTCAACCACGGGGACTCGACCGTCTACGTCGCCGTGGAGGTGACGGCGCCCGAGCCGGCGTTCCGGCCCCGCGGCACGCCCGACCCGGAGTGGGAGAACGAGAATCCGGACATCCACTCGGACGGCATCCAGGTGTACCTGGACGGCGTCAGCTTCCTCGGCTGGCTGGTGGTGCCCGACGCCGACGACCCGGCGCGGCTGCGCGTCTCGGCGGCGCACGGCACCGACGCGTCGCCCGAGATGCTCCAGGGCGCGTGGCAGCCCACCGCCGGCGGGTACCGGATCACGTGCGCCATCGAGCTGCCCGACGACGTGCACGATTTCGGGTTCGACCTGTGCGTGAACCGGTTCCGGGAAGGGCGCGAGCGCCGCGTGGGCCAGCTGGTGTGGTCGGGGGCCCGGGACACCAGGCTGTATCTCGCCGGCGACCGGCCGCTGAGCCATCAGCTGCCGCTGGTGGCCGCCGGGAAATGAGGGCCGGGTGAGCGAGTTCGGCGACATCGCGCGGCGCGCCACGCGGGCCGTGGCGGGCTTCACTTCGACCCGCTCCAAGGGCCCCGACGCGATGTTCGCCGGCCCGGACGGCCCCACGCACCTGGTGCGCGCGCACGGAGCGCGTTGCGAGACCGCGGACGGGCACGAGCTGCTCGATTGGACCATGGCGCTCGGCGCGGTGGCCCTGGGCTACGGCCACCCGCGGGTTCAGGAGGCCGTCGAGCGCGCGGTGCGCGACGGCGCGGTGGGGCCGCTGCCGCACGTGCTCGAGGTCGAGGTGGCCGAGCGCCTGTGCGCCGTCTATCCCGGCGCCGAGCAGGCGCGTTTCTTCAAGACGGGGGCCGAGGCCGTGCAGGCGGCGGTGCGCATCGCGCGGGTGGTGACCCGGCGCGAGCGCGTGGTGCACGCGGGCTATCACGGGTGGCTCGACGGTCCGACGGTCGGGGCCGGCGTGCCGACCGGCACGGAGCGGCTGTGGACCCCGGTGCCGTTCGACGATCTCGCGGCGCTCGAGCGCGCGGTCGCCGCGGAGCCGCCCGCCGCCATCGTGCTCGAGCCGGTGATCGAGCGCGCTCCGTCGGCCGCGTGGCTGGAAGGGGCTCGCCGGCTGGCATCCGCGTGCGGCGCCGTGCTGGTCTTCGACGAGATCAAGACCGGCTTCCGCCTGGCGGCGGGCGGCGCGGCGCAGCGGTTCGCCGTGCGACCGGATCTCGCGGTCCTGGGCAAGGCGCTGGCCAACGGGTATCCGCTCGCCGCGCTGGTGGGGAGGGCCGACATGCTGGCGCGGGTGCGGGAGACCTGGATCTCGTCCACGCTCGCGACCGAATTCGTGGCGCTGGCCGCGGCGCGCGCGGTGCTCGAAGTGTGGAGCGGGACGGACGTGGCGGGTCACCTGGCGCGCGTTGGACGCTCGATGATGGAACCGCTCGCGGCCTGGCCCTCGCCGGCGCCCTGGACGGTGGCGGGACTGCCGGAGATGTGGTTCCTGAGGTTCGTCGACGGCGATCGGGAGCGACGGTTCCTGCTGGCGTGCGCGCGTCGGGGCGTGCTCCTCAAGCGCGGCGCCTACAACTTTCCCAGCCTGGCCCACGACCGGGGCGAGGTGGAGGTCACGCTCGACGTGATCCGCGAGGCGGTGCCGGAGGCGATGTCGTGAGCCGCGCGTCCACGGGTCCGCTGGTGGACGTGCATGCGCACTTCCTGCACGCCGGCTGCGGGCGATCGGACTGGGCGGAGCGCAACGCGAGCCGCTTCGCGGCGGGCGCGCGCATCGGCGTCACCGTGCACGTGGCGTCGATCCTGGGCAGCTTCGGCCATACGTCGCCGACCTACTTCCCCTCGCCCGAGGACGTGTCGGCCGGCAACGAGGCGATGCGGGGCATCGCGCGGGCGCATCCGGGGCTGGTGAAGGGCTACGTCACGGTCAACCCGAACTACGCCGAGCACGCGCTCGCCGAGATCGCGCTGGGCCTGGCCGCCGGCATGGTGGGCATCAAGCTCGCCGCGAGCCGAAGGGCGAGCGACCCGCTGCTGGATCCCATCGCGGCGCTGGCGGCCGAGCGCGGCGTGCCGGTGCTGCACCACATCTGGCAGCGGCGGCTGCGTGAGGTGCCGGGCCAGGAGATTTCCGATGCCCTCGACCTCGCGACCCTCGCGGGGAGGCACGCGGGCGTGAATTTCATTCTGGCCCACATCGGCGGGGGAGGGGACTGGGCCCACTCGCTGCGCGCGCTGACCGACGTCCCGAACGTGTACGTGGACCTCTCGGGCAGCGGCGTGGACCGCGGGATGCTCGAGCTGTGCGTGGAATGCGTGGGCGCCGAGCGCCTGCTGTGGGGCTGCGACCTCACGATGGACGCCGGATGGGCGAAGCTGCAGGCACTCGAAGCGCTGGGCCTCGAGGCCGAGGCGCTGGAGGGGATCCGATGGAAGACCGCGGCGCGGCTCTTCCGGTTGAGCTTGTAGACCACAACGCCCTGGTCGGGGCGTATCCCTTCCGCCGGCTCCCCGACCCGTCGCCGGAGCGGCTGGTCGCGGAGCTGCAGCGCCTCGGCATCGCCCGCGCGTGGGTGGGGCACGTGCCGAGCATCTACTACCGCGACGTCGCGGCGGGCAACGACGAGCTGCTGCGCTGCCTGGAGCCGCATCGCGCGCGGCTGCTGCCGGTGCCGGCGGTGAACCCCGCCTATCCGGGATGGGAGCGGGAGATGGAGCGCGCGCGGACCGAAGGATGCCCGGCGGTGCGCACGTACCCGGCCCACTACGGCTTCGCCGCGGCGGGACCCGAGATGCGCGCGCTGGCCGGCTGGTGCGCCGACCTCGACCTCGCGCTGGTCTTGACGGTGCGCCTCGAGGACGGCCGGCAGCGCCATCGGCTCGACGTGGCCGCCGACCTGATCGGCGCGGACGTGCGCTCGGCGGTGCGCGCGCACGAGGCGGTGCGGCTGCTGGTGACCAATGCCGACCGCGGCCTCGTGGAGGAGGTGCACTTCGGCGCCACCCCCGGCGAGGCGGAGCGCGTGACCTGGGACATCGCCTGGTTGTGGGGTCCGCCCGACGATCAGCTGGCGGCCCTGCAACGGACCGTGGGCCGCGAGCGCTTCGTGCTCGGCACCCACTTCCCCTTTCGCTTGCCGGAGGCGGCGCTCGCCAAATTGGCGCTCGCCGAGTGAGGTGACCGCGTGATCTTCGCCGAAATCGTCTTTCCCGGATGGAACCCGGTCGCGATCCATCTCGGCCCCCTGGCGATCCGCTGGTACGGCCTGGCCTACCTGGCGGGCTTCCTCATCGCCGGAGCGCTCCTGGACCGCATGGTGCGCGACCGCTTCCTCCCGCTCACCGCGGCGGCGGTGAGCGACCTGATCGGATGGCTGGTGGCGGGCGTGTTGCTCGGGGGGCGGCTCGGCTACGCGGTGTTCTACGATCCGCAGATGTTCCTGCATCCGGTGAGCTTGCTCAAGGTGTGGGAGGGCGGCCTGTCGTTCCACGGCGGCCTCACCGGGGTCGTGGTGGCCTCGGTGTGGTTCGCCCGGCGGCGCCGGGTCTCGTGGCGGCGCCTCGCCGACGGGCTCGCGCTGGCGGCGCCCGCCGGGATCTTCCTGGTGCGGATCGCCAACTTCGTCAACGGCGAGCTGTTCGGCCGCATCGCGTCGCCCGGACTGCCGTGGGGCATGCGGTTCCCCACCGATCCGGCGGCGCAGGCACGGTTCCCCGAGCTGGCCCGCGCGGGCGGCATGCAGTGGCACGACGCGTACGCCGCGCTGCGCGCCAGCGGAGCCTGGGCGGCGGCCGCCGCCCAGCTGCCGCTGCGCCATCCCTCGCAGCTCTACGAAGCGATCCTCGAGGGCCTGACGATCGGCGCGGTGTTGTGGGTGGTGTACGCGCGGCGCCGGGGCACGCTGCGCCCGGGCACCGTCGCGGCGCTGTTCCTGCTCCTGTACGCCGCCGCGCGCTTCCTCATCGAGTTCACCCGCCAGCCCGATCCGCAGTTCGTCACCGCGGCCCATCCGCTCGGCACGGTGCTCGGCCCGCTCTCGATGGGGCAGGTCCTCAGCGTGCTGGTGGGCATCGCCGGGATCGTGCTGCTCAAGTGGCCGACCTCGCGCGACGCCGCCGGCGCGCCGGAAGGCCCGCCCTTGTGAATACTTTCACTCGTTGGTAAAATGCCGCGTCCTTTCACACTACGACTCTGGCGGCGCTCCACCCTCTGAACTGGGACGGAATGACGCGTTCGACCTATGTGATCGCCGGCGGCGTGCTGCTTTGCCTCACTGCAGCACTCGCCGGCGTTTCGTTGGTCAAGGGGCAGGGCGCGGCGCGCTCGTGGGTGCCGGACGGCGCGCAGCCGGGGGTCGCGGGCGGGCCGGCGCTCCAGATGGACACGGGCCTCGGCCCGCTGCCGAAGGCGTCGGGATCGGGGTACTCCAGCCTCGACGGCGTGCGGCCGGGCGGTGACTGGCCGGTGCTGCCCCGGCGCCTGAAGGGGCCGGTGCAGCCCATCTTCTACCGCCACGACGTGCACGCGGGCCAGTATCGGATCCCCTGCCTGTACTGCCACAACAACGCCGCCAACTCCTGGACGGTGAATCTCCCGTCGGAGAGCACCTGCATGGGGTGCCACATCGTCACGTCGGCGCCCGACACCGCGGGGAATCCCAATCCCGAGATCGTGAAGCTGCGGGACTACTACAGCAAGGGCGTGTCCATCCCGTGGGTCCGGATCAACAAGCTCCCGGAGTACGCGCACTTCCCGCACATGCGCCACGTCGCGGCCGGCCTCGCCTGCCAGACGTGTCACGGCAACATCCAGCAGATGCCGCGGGTGTTCCCGGTCCGCAACGTCGGCGACATGGGTTGGTGCACCAGCTGCCACATGCAGCGCGGCGTGACGCGCGACTGCACGGCGTGCCACTTCTAGCCGGCCGGCGAGGAGCGTAATGGAGCGCAGGCGGTTCCTTCAGGTGGCGGGTGCGGCGGGCGTCGGCGTGGCCGCCGGCTGCACGCCGGGCTCGGGCGAGCGCCTGCTCCCGTACGTCAACGAATCCGACGACCTGATTCCGGGCATCCCGGAGTTCTACGCGAGCACCTGCCGCGAGTGCCCGGCGGGGTGCGGCATCCTGGTCAAGACGCGCGAGGCCCGCGCCATCAAGGTGGAGGGCAACCCGCTGCATCCGGTCGGGCACGGGCGGGTGTGCGCGCGGGGCCAGGCGGCGCTGCAGGGCCTGTACGATCCCGATCGCGTGCGGCAGCCGTGGCGCCGCACGGCGCGCGGGCTCGAGCCGGTGACGTGGGACCAGGCCATCCAGGAGATCGCCACGGCCGTCGGCGCCGCGGCCGCCTCGGGGGCGGACCGTGTCGCGCTCGTGACCGGGGCCGACAGCGGCACGCTGGACGCGTTGTACGACGAGTGGCTCGCGGCGTTCCGCTCTCACCGGCGGCTGCGCTACGAGGCGTTCGCCTACGAGCCGCTGCGGGAGGCGAGCCGGCTGACGTTCGGCGTCGCGGAGGTGCCGGAGTACGACTTCGCCGCCGCGCAGTACGTGCTCAGCTTCGGCGCCGACTTCCTCGAGACCTGGCTCTCGCCGGTCGAGTACACCCGGCAATTCGCCGAGGCGCACCGCTATCAGAACGGCCGGATGGCGAGGTTCGTGGCCGTGGAGCCGCGGCGCGGGCTGACCGCCTACAGCGCCGACGAGTGGATCGCTCCCAAGCCGGGCACCGAGGGGCTGCTGGCCCTCGGGGTCGCGGCGGAGGTGCTGCGCCAGGGGAAGCCCGCGCTCGGCGGCGCCGAGGCGGACCGCGTGCGCGGGTTCCTGGCGCGCTTCACCGCGCGATCGGTGGCGGAGGCGACCGGGGTCGCGGAAGGCGTGATCGAACGCGTGGCGCGCGAGTTCGCGGCGGCCCGGCCCAGCCTGGCCGTGGCGGGGGGCGTGGCCAACCAGCATCGCGCCGCGACGCAGACGGCGGCCGCGGTGAACCTGCTCAACTACGTGGCGGGCAACGTCGGCCGGACGGTGCGCTTTCACGCCGCGTCGCCGTGGGACAAGGTCTCGCGCTACCGCGACGCGACGGCGTGGGTCGGCGCCATGCAGGCCGGCGCGGTGGACGTCGCGCTGGTGCATCGCGCCAATCCGGCTTTCACGCTGCCCAAGGCGGCGGGCTTCGCGGCCGCCTTCGGGAAGGTGCGCCTCAAGGTGGCGCTGGCGAGCCAGCTGGACGAGACCGCGGAGCTGTGCGACCTGATCCTCCCCGACGTCACACCGCTGGAGGAGTGGGCGGCCGTGGAGCCGGCGGCGGGCGTGCGGAGCTTCGTGCAGCCGGCGATGACCCCGGTGTTCGACGGTGAGCGGCAGGCGGCCGACGTGCTGCTGGCGATCGCGGGGAAGGCCGGCAAGACCGTGGCGAAGGGCGCGGCGAGCGCGCGCGAGCTGGTCGCGGCGGGACACACGCCGGCCGCGCTCGAGCAGGGCCTCCAGCGGGGCGGCGAGTTCGCCGCCGCGCCCGTCAAGGCGGTGCGGCTCGCGCCCGATTTCGCGCGGATGAGCTACCAGGCGCCGTCGTTCGACGGTGCCGCCGGCGCGGACGCGCTGGTGCTGATCGCCTATCCTTCGATGGCGCTGTTCGACGGGCGCGGCGCGAACAAGGGCTGGCTGCAGGAGCTGCCCGACGCCGCGACCAAGATCGCGTGGCAGAGCTGGGTGGAGGTGCACCCGGACACCGCCCAGCGCCTGGGCGTCGCCGACGGCGACGTGGTGACCGTCACCTCGCCGCACGGCAAGGTGGAAGCGCCGGTCTACGTCTACCCCGGCGTGCGGCCCGACGTGGTGGCGATGCCGATCGGGCAGGGCCACACGGCCTACGGCCGCCTGGCGAAGGACCGCGGCGTCAATCCGCTCGACCTGCTCGGCGCCGACGCCACCGACGCGTCGGGGGCGCTGGCGTACTGCTCCACCCGCGTGACGCTCGCCAAGACCGGCCGGTGGGAGAAGCTGCTGACCACGGAGGGCAGCCCGCGGCAGCTCGGTCGCGGCATCGCCCGCGCGGTCAGCCTGGCCGGCGCCCTCAAGGGCGAGGTCGAGCCGGGCCCGGAGGCGACGCTCACCGACGCCGAGCGCGCGGCCGTCGCCGCCGCCGCGGCCTCGCAGCGCGCCCGGGCGGAGATCGGCATCTACGCCAAGCCGAACCCCAAGTGGGAGATGACCATCGATCTCTCCCGCTGCACCGGGTGCCAGGCCTGCGTCACCGCGTGCTACGCCGAGAACAACATCCCGGTGGTGGGCGAGGAGCAGACGCGCCGCCACCGCGGGATGGCCTGGATGCGCGTCGAGCGCTACTTCGAGGGCGACACGTCGGGCACCGACTTCCAGGTGCGCCAGATCCCGATGCTGTGCCAGCAGTGCGAGTCGGCGCCGTGCGAGCCGGTGTGCCCGGTGTACGCGGCGTACCACACGCCCGACGGGCTCAACGGGCAGGTCTACAACCGCTGCGTGGGCACGCGGTACTGCGCCAACAACTGTCCCTACAAGGTCCGCTACTTCAACTGGTGGGACTACGGCACGGTCGGCGATCCGTACTTCGCGTTCGCCGAGCCCTTGAACTGGCAGCTCAACCCCGACGTGACGGTGCGCGACCAAGGGCGTGATGGAGAAGTGCACGTTCTGCGTCCAGCGCATCCGCTTCGCCCAGAACCGACGCGCGGGTCAGGAAGCGCGACCTCGCTGGACGGCGACATCACGCCGGCCTGCGCGCAGACCTGCCCCGCGGACGCGATCGTGTTCGGCGACGCGCACGACCCGCAGAGCCGCGTCAGCCGGAGCAAGACGGACGCCGCGCGGCTACCACGTGCTCGACATGCTGAACACCAGGCCGGGCATCACCTACCTCGAGCGCGTGATCGCGACCGAGGAGGCCTAGCGCCGTGGCCACCGTGCCCGAACCGACGACCGCGGCCGCCGCGACCAATCCGACCTACGCCGACGTCACGCGGGACGTCATCGCCACGCTGCGCCCGCCCGGCCGGAAGTACTACATCGGCCTGGGGTTCGTGCTCGCTCGGCCTCGCGTTCGGCGCCATCGGCGTGGGCGCTACCAGCTCCGCTACGGCCTGGGCGTCACCGGCTACCAGCCGCCGATCTTCTGGGGCACGTACATCACCTGCTTCGTCTTCTGGGTGGGCATCGCGCACTCGGGCACGCTGATCAGCGCGATCCTGCTGCTGTTCCGCGTCGGCGTGGCGCACCGCCGTGTACCGGACCGCCGAGATGATGACGGTGTTCGCCGTGATGACCGCCGGGCTGTTCCCGGTCCTCCACCTCGGCCGCGCCTGGTTCGCCTACTGGGTCTTCCCGTACCCGAACTTCCGCGGGGTGTGGTCGAACTTCCGCTCGCCGCTGGTGTGGGACGTGTTCGCGATCTCCACCTACTTGACGGTGTCGGTCACGTTCCTCACGATGGGGCTGATCCCCGACTTCGCGGCGGTGCGCGACCAGGCGGTGGGCTGGCGGAAGAAGCTCTACGGCCTGGTGTCGTTCGGCTGGAAGGGCTCCGACCGCGAGTGGCGGCACTGCGGGCAAGATGTACCTCTACCTCGCCGGCGTTCGCGACGCCGCTCGTGCTCTCGGTGCACAGCGTCGTGTCGTGGGACTTCGCCATGGCGATCGTGCCGGGCTGGCACGCGACGATCTTCGCGCCCTACTTCGTGGCCGGCGCCATCTTCTGCGGCTGCGCGCATGGTCATCACGATCCTGGTGCCGCTCCGCAAGGCGTACCACCTCGAGCGCTACATCGAGATCCGGCACTTCGAGAGCCTGGCGAAGGTCTGCCTCTTGACCGGCCTGATCGTGGCCTACGCCTACGCCGTCGAGTTCTTCATGGCCTGGTACAGCGGCAACCCGTTCGAGCGGTCGTCGTTCTACAACCGCGCGTTCGGGGCCTACTGGTGGGCGACCTGGATCATGCTCACCTGCAACGTGTTCGTGCCGCAGCTGCTGTGGTTCAAGAAGCTCCGGACCAGCATCCCGGCCCTGTTCGTGATCTCGATCTTCATCAACATCGGGATGTGGTTCGAGCGCTGGGTCATCATCGTGACCGGGCTGTCGCACGAGTACGAGCCCTGGCAGTGGACCTACTACTTCTTCCGCTGGCCGGAGATCGCGATCCTGATCGGCAGCTTCTGCTGGTTCTCCATGTGGTTCCTGCTGGCCATCAAGTTCCTGCCGGTGGTGGCCATCTCCGAGCTGAAGGAGGCGGCGGCGCCGCCGCTCAAGGCGGGGGCGGCGCGGTGAGCGCGGGCCCCGGGATCGTGGGCGTGTTCGGCCACCTCGACGCGACGGTCGCGGCGATCGCGCAGCTCAAGGCGCGCGGCTACGCCAACTACCGCGTCTACTCGCCGGTGCCGCGGCCGGAGCTGGCGGACGTGCTGGCGCAGAAGGTCAGCCCGGTGCGGCTGTTCACCCTGTTCGGCGCGCTGTTCGGCACCTGCTTCGGTTTCTTCTACGCCATCGGGACGTCGCTCGACTGGCCCCTGATCACCGGCGGCAAGCCCATCGTGTCCTGGCCGCCCTTCATCGTGATCGGCTTCGAGACCACGATCCTGCTCGGCGCCCTCATCACCGTGGCCGGGATGTTCCTGCTGGCGGGCCTCCCCAAGCTGGGGCGCGCGCCGGGCTACGACCCGCGCTTCAGCGACGACAAGTTCGGCGTGGTGGCGTTCGGCGGTCCCGCGCAGCTGGCGGAGGCGCGCGAGATCTTCGCCGCCACGGGAGCCGAAGAGGTGAAGGATGTCTGAGCGGCGGAGGGTGCGGACGCACAGGCGCGCAGGCGCACGGATGGGCGCGGTTGCGGCGGCGCTGCTCCTCGCCGCGGCCGGAGCCGGCTGCACGACGCTCGACAACGCCATCGCCAAGGTGCCGTGGTTCACGAACATGCAGCAGCAGGTCGCGGTGCGGCCGTTCGAGGCGGGCGCCCTCGACAGCGGCGCGCAGCGGATGCCGCCGCCGGGCGCGGTGCCCGTCACGGGCGAGGAGGACTCGCTCGACATCCTCACCGACCTCAAGGGGCTCAAGAACCCGGTGGCGCCGACCGCCGCGTCGCTCCAGCGGGGGCAGATGCTCTACGACAGCTATTGCATCGTGTGCCACGGGCCGGCGGGACATTCCGACGGGACCGTGGTGCCGAAGTTCGTGCCGCCGCCCGACATCACGCAGCCGACGACGCAGCAGCGGAGCGACGGCTACATCTACGCGATGATCAAGCAGGGCCGCGGCATCATGCCCAAGTACGGCGACAAGATCCGCGACGCGACCGACCGGTGGGACGTGGTCAACTACGTGCGCAAGCTGCAAGGACTGATGCCGTGACCGACCACTCGCTGCGCGACGGGGTGCTCGCGAAGCTGGGGCGGCCCCTGCCCGGGTGGCTCGTGCCGTTCCTGGTCGCACTGACGGTGATCGGCGGCGGCAGCTTCCTGATCCTGCTCGTGGGCCGCGGGTCCGACCGCGCCTGGCACGCCTTCTTCGTGAACTGGCTGTTCTGGACCGGCCTGTCGCAGGCGGGCGTCGTCTTCTCCGCGTCGCAGATCCTGTCCAACTCGCACTGGAGCCACCCGGTCCGGCGCATCGCCGAGGCGTCGGTGGCGTTCCTGCCGGTCGCGCTGCTGCTGTTCGTGGTGCTGTGGTTCGGGCGCGTCCACATCTTTCCGTGGGTCGCCGCGCCCGTCGAGGAATGGCCGAAGAACTTCTGGCTCCGGGACTGGTTCGTGTTCCTGCGCGACGGGGCCGCGCTGCTCGTCCTGTTCGCGTTGAGCTTCTGGTACATCTACCACTCGCTGCGGCCCGACGCGGCGCTCCTCGCGTCCCGGACGCCGGGTGGCAGGGGCCGGCTGTACGGCTGGCTGGCGCGCGGCTGGACGCCGGATGCGGCGGACGAAGTCGCGCAGGCGGCCCGATCCCAGGCACGTCTCGCCCAGATCGGCGCGGTGGTCGTGGTCGGCTACGTCCTGGTCATGACCCTGGTGGCGTTCGACCTGGTCATGAGCCTGGCGCCGCACTGGTTGTCGAACCTCCTGGGCGGCTATCTCGCGGTGGCGGCGTGGCTCATGGGCCTGATGACCCTCGCGCTCACCACCATCTTCTGGCGCCGCCACCTCGGCCTGGAGGAGCTGATCCCCTCCCGGACGATGCACGACATCGGCAAGCTGTGCTTCGCGTTCACGGTCTTCTGGATGTACTTCTTCTTCTCCCAGTTCATCGTGATCTGGTACGGGAACATGCCCGAGGAGACCAGCTTCATGATGCTGCGGATCGCCGTCGAGCCGTGGCGGACGATCGGCATCGTCATGATCTGCCTGGTGTTCGTGATCCCCTTCTGGGGATTGATGGGCGTCAAGCCGAAGCAGACCCCGGCGATCCTCGGGACGTTCGCCGTCATCTCGCTGGTGGGCCTGTGGCTGGACCGCTGGATGTTCATCGTGCCGACCCTCGTCGAGAACGCGCGCCGCGCGCCGCTCGGCTGGACCGAGCTGCTCGTCACCGTGGGCTTCGCCGGCGTGTGGGGACTCACGCACGCGTGGTTCGCGCGCACCTTCCCGATCGTGTCGCCGCGGCTGGTGGACCGCATGCCGGCGGAGGGCGCCGGACACCACTGACGGCGTTCGATCGGGGGCGGAGGGTGCGTCCGATCACCTTCCCGCTCTTGCACTTAGCGAGCCAAGTCCTAACTTAGTCCTCCAAATGAGCCGCTACGTCATAGTCGGCGGCGGTCTCGCGGCCGCCAGCGCGATCGAAGGCATCCGCGACCTGGACAAGGACGGCGAGATCACCGTCGTCAGCGCGGAACGCGATCTCCCCTACCATCGTCCACCGCTCTCGAAGGGCTACCTCGCGGGTCGCGAGCAGCTCGAGACCGTGCGCATCCACGACGCGCTGTGGTACCGCGACAACCGGGTGCGCTACCGGCTCGGCGTGGAGGCCAAGTCCGTCCACATGAAGAAGCGCTCGGTGACGCTGGCGAGCGGCGAGCGCCTCGAGTACGACAAGCTGCTGCTCGCCACGGGCTCCCACGCGCGGCGGCTCGGCGTGCCCGGGGCGGACACGCCGGGCATTTACCTGCTCCGGACCGTGGGCGAGAGCACGGCGCTCAAGGGCGTGCTGAAGGCCGGGGTCAAGGTGGTGGTGGTGGGCGGCAGCTTCATCGGCATGGAGGTCGCCGCCACCGCGCGCAGCCTCGGCGCCGAGGTCACGGTCCTCGAGATGGGGCCGGCGGTCTATGGGCGATTCACCGATCCGCAGCTGTCGGACTTCTTCCGGCGGCTGCTGGAGAGCCACGGCATCACGGTCAGGACGGGCGTGCGCGTGGCGCGCATCAAGACGATGGCCGGCAAGCTCGCCGGCGTCGCCAGCGAGACCGACGAGCAGTTCCCGGCCGACATCGTGGTGACGGGCGTGGGCGCGGAACCCAACACGGGCTGGCTCGCCAGCTCGGGTTTCGGCATCGACCGGGGCGGGCTGGTGGTGAACGTGCGCCTCGAGACCAACAACCCGGACGTCTGGGCGGCGGGCGACATCACGCGCTTCCCCGACCCGAACACCCGGCAGCCCCGGCGGCTGGAGCACTGGGACAACGCGCTGATGCAGGGCAAGCAGGCCGGGCGCAACATGGCGGGCGCGGAAGAAGCCTACACCCATCAGTCCGCGTTCTTTTCGGACCTCTTCGACATCACGATCAACGTCCTGGGTGATACCGACCGCCCGGACGTCGTGCACCTCAAGGGAAGCACCGACCTGCACGCGCCGAACCTCACGGCGCTGTACGTGCGGGACCACAAGCTGACGGGGGCCGTGCTCGTGAATCCGATGACGGCGAACCGCACGGAGGAATTCGTCCAGCTGCAGAAGGGGATCGCGGCCGGGGAGTTCATCGAGAGCGCCTAGACGGCTCGCGCGGTCGACGGCGACACGACGCGCCCGGCGGACAGAACCGCCGGGCGCGGTTGCGTCGGGGCCTAGCGGACCCGGTCGGCGAGCCTGCGGAGCGAGTCGGTGGGGAGGTGCCCGGACAGCGACAGCCAGAACCCGCGATCCGTCCAGCGCAGCGCGTTGAGCCCGTCGGGCGACGTCGTGACCACGAGATCGCCCGGCCCCAGCGCCGACGCGAGCTGAGCCTCGCGGGGCGCGTCGGCGGCGCCGGCGTCGGGAGCCGCCAGCCGCTGCTGGGCGAGCACCAGCTCGTGGCCGGGCGCGCCGTAAATCACCCGCACGACCTCGCGGGCGCTGTCGGCGGACGGGATCCTGCGGCCGGGGCCGACCTCCACGTGGTCGCTCGTCATGCCGTCGATGAGGCGGATCGTGCCCTGGAGACCGACCACCGCCTCCTCCATGGTCACGCGTCGGAACGCCTCGGCGCGGGGAGCCGGCGACGCGGGAGCCGCGGCGGTCTCCTCGGCGGACGCGGCCGGGGCGCCGGCGGCGCCCGCGGCGACAGGGGCCGCCTGGACCCGCGCGTCCCGCAGCGCGAGCGGCGGCCCGGCCGGCGAAGGGTTCACCGGCGGGACCGCCGGCGTCACCACCGCTCCCGGCGACCCGCGAGGGTTGAGTCGCCACGGCGCGCGCGGCCAGGTTCCGGGCGGCGGGCGCGAGGCGCTTGTGCCCGATGCCCGTCACCGACCGGTCCGTCACGACCGGGATGCTCGCGCCTGGAGCGGCCTTGGCCGCGTTGGGCCCGTAGCGTCCGTCGCCCTCCGGCCGCCGGCCACCCGTCGCGGCGGGCTCAGCGGCGCGCGACGGCGGCGAGGGCGCCGCCGTCTGGCCGGCCGGGGCGCCGGGCGCTGCGGCGGCCGGCACCGGGCGCTGCGCGAGCGCCTCCGGCCCGCCCTGCGCCGCGGGTGCGCGACCGTGGCGCACCTCGTTGCCGAGGAACCCGACGCCGATGGCCAGCACGATGATCGCGGCCCACGCCAACCAGGAGACGTCGGCCCCGCGATGCTCGGGGCGTGCCCGGGCCCCGCGGTGGAAGAGGCGATCGGGCGTGTCGGCGCCGATGGCCGGGCTCTGCTGGGTCACGCCGTCCAGATCGAGCGCGACCTCCTTGGCGGTCCGGGACACCCGCCGCGCCGGGGCCGCCACCTGGGGCGGGATGTCCAGCGCGCCGAGCAACTCGGCGGCCTCGGCCAGGAAGCGCTTCGCCGCATCGAGGCGCTTGGCGCACTCGGGGCAGGAGGCGATGTGGGCCTGCACCGCGGCCGCCTCGATGGCGTCCAGCTCGCCGTCGAGCAGCGCATTCAGCTTCCCGTCGTCAACGTGCGACATGGCTCACCTGTCCTTGCTCGCGAAACGCCTCCACCAGGCGCTTGCGCGCGCGGGCCAGCGTGGTCCCACGGCGCCCTTCGCCAGCCCCAGCGCCGCCGCGATCTCGCCGTAGTCGAAGCCTTCCGCCTTGAGCAGCAGGGCCGAGCGGTCCTGCTCGGTCAACGTCGCCAGCGCGGCGCGCACCGTCTCCGTCCGCTCGCCGGCCTCGAGCGCGGCGTCGGCGGGCGGCGCCGCGGCGCCGGCGTGCTCGCCCCTCAGCAGCTCCAGCTTGCGGCCCTGCAGCGTCGCGCGCCGGCCGTCGTCGCGCACCAGGTTCAGGGCCACCGCGAACAGCCAGGGCTTGGGGTTCGCCGGCGGCGTCTCGAGCGCGCGGACGAACACCTCCTGCGCCAGGTCCTCGGCGCGGTCACGATCGCCCGTCCGGCGCCACAGCAGCCGGACGAGCGAGTCGTGATACCGTTCATACAATTCGGCGACGTCGGTCGTTGCCGCTCTCCCGTGTGACGCGGACGGTCAAACGCCTCGGAACGCGCGGACCAGCGCTTCCAGACGGCCCGGCTCCCACGCGACGAGGCCGGTCGCGGTGATCTTCACGCTCGCCCGCCGCCCGGCGACGATGACCTGCTCGCCCACGCCGAGGCACGGCGCGATCTCGGGCAGCGCGCGGACCAGGGCGAAGTAGGCGTCGCTGAACGGCGCCACCTCCACGACCTTCAAGCTGTCCCGCTGCGAGGCATCCGTCCAGACGCCGTCGCTCTGGACGAACAGCCGGCCGCCGACACGGCGCACCGCCGGCGCGCCGCCGGGCGCGCCACTCGACAGCTCGGCGACGCGCGCGCCGGCGACGTGGTCGGCCGCCGCCAGGGTGGTGACGCCCGCCATTGAGGCGCTCGCCTTGGCGCTGGCGAACGCGTCGCGGCCGGTCTGCATCTGCGCGCGCGCCGGCGCCGCCTCTGAGTGCGGCCGTCGCGGGCATGGGCGCGGGCAGGTTCCACGCCGTGCGCGGCTCCTGCACCAGGTACGACGTGTACTCCGTCAGGATGCCGTAGCGCAGGCCCAGATCGCGCACCTCGTCCACCAGGGCGGGGGTCGCCCCCTCGAGGCGGATCTGGCGCGTCAGATCGCCGATGCGGCGCGAGGCCCAGAGCTTGGGGACGAAGTCGTTGTCGGTCGCGCTGGCGGGGAAGACCGCGTCGGCGGTGAACCGCTCGGTGCGGCCGTTCCGCTCCCCGGTCACCACCACCGGCCCCGCGCCGGTGCCGTGGTAGCGCCCGAACACCACCAGCTCCTCGCCGTAGAACAGGTCGGGCAGGCGCGCCGGGTAGGTCTTGCTCCAGCGCCACCGGCGAGCCCGCGATCCGGAGGTTCACCAGCGCCGGATGCTGGATCTTGCCGAGCACGCCGCTCATGGCCGTCTCGATGTTCGCGTTGGGGGCCACGTAGTCGGCGCTGCCGTGGCCTTCGACGGCGAGGCGGTCGAGCAGGTACGTGTTGACGTCGAACCCGACGCCCACCGTGAACAGCCTGGCCGATCCGATCTTGCCGCCCTCGAGCGGCGGCGATCCGCTCCGGCGACTGCTCGCCCACCGTGGGCATGCCGTCGGTGACGAAGACCACGATGGGGAGCCGACCCTCGTCGGTGGTGCCGCCGAGCACCGCGTCCAGGGCGCCGGCGATGTTGGTGCCGCCGTCGGCGACGAGGCCGTCGAGGAAGGCGCGCGCCGCCTCCAGGTTGTCGGCGCCGGCCGGCACGAAGCCGTCCCGGAAATTGACGACCCGAGTGGAGAACGCGACCAGGCGGAACCGGTCCGCGGGCCGGAGCGAGGCGAGCGCCTGGCGGAGGGCGGCCTTGGCCTGGTCGATCTTGTCGCCCGACATCGAGCCCGACACGTCGAGCACCAGCGTGAGATCGCGCGGGACGGCCGGCCCCTCCTGTTCAGTGGGCGGCGCCACCAGCAGCATGAAGTAGCCGTCCTCTCCGCCGGGGGCGTTGGTCACGACGCTGGTGCCCACGAGCCCGCGGCGCAGCGGGATGAAGATCTCGACGTCACCCGAGGCGTCGGGATCGAGCGTGATCTCCAGGTTCCCGCCCACCCGCCGGGTGGTGACGCGGTGGGTCGGCGAGTAGGGCGTGCCGTAGGCGTCGGCCCCCGGCACCGTGACGAGGAAGCGGAACGCGTCCACCGGCGCGGGCGCCGGCTGATCGAGGTAGCCGCGGCCCGCCGTCATGGGGCGGTCGCCGATCGAGTAGCGGAGCCGCAGCGCGTCGCCGGCCCGCTGCAGCACCTCGGTGTACCGCAACACCACCTTGCGGGTCTCCCCGGGCTGGATAGGGAAGATCCGGGCCCGCAGGAGGCCGTGGCCCTCGAGCGTGAGCAGGGCAGGGTCCCGGAGTCGCCGGACGATGTCCTCGTAGACGCCACGGGCCTGGTCGGCGTTCATCATCTCGCCGCGCACCTGGTTTTCGCCCATCCAGAGGGAGAAGTCGGTGAAGACCGCCTCGCCCGGCATCGGGTACAGGTAGCTGCCCTCGGCCAGCCCGCCGCCCATGTTGCGGAACTGCTCCTCGACCTCCACGCGGGCCACCGGGCCGTCGAGAACGGTGCGGACGCTGGAGCTGACCCGGACGACCGACGAGGGTTGTCCTGGGCGGATGGGTCGCGCGTCCTGGATCCAGCCCTGGGCCTCGAGCGCTCCCGCGGACAGGGCCGCCAGGGCAGTGGCGAGTACGAGCGGACGCAACATGGGAAGTCTCCCGGTTGAGGGTTCTGACCGGGAGACGAATGGGGGGGGATAACTTGCACAGGTGAAAAGGTGAGGGGTGAGGGGTGAAACGTGAGAAGGTCAGGTGAGAGGTAAGAAGTCAAAAGGCGTGAGAGGGAATGTCCCCCTCTCACGCCCTTTCAACCTCTCACTTCTCACTTCAACCTCTCACTTCTCACCTATCCTTCTCACCCCTCACTTCTCACATCTCACTTCTCACCTTCTTCAGTATGCCAAACTCACCGTCCCAACATCCTTGACCTTCTTGGTCGCCGAGAGCTGGAAGACGCCCGGATCGTTCTTGACCACGAGCTTGGCGAGCTGGCCGACGCCGACACCGTCCGGCGAGAGCAGGGCGAGCTGGTAGTAGCCGTCACGCAGGCCGGTGAAAGCGAACCGGCCGTCGGCGCCGACGTTGGTCGCCGTCACCATGGACGACAGGATGGCGCCCTCGGAGCGCGGGGCCTGCACCGTCGGATCGCTGCCGGCACCGGGCTGGTCGGCGATCAGGAGGCCGATCCGCCATCCCGCCGAGGTGGTGGCGATGCGGCCGCTCACCACGCCGTCGGTGTACGCGGGCCGGGACGGCATCGTCGCCATCTCTTCGGGCGTGGACGGGCTCAGCAGCCGCTGCCGCCACGCCGCCTCGGCGGCGGTATCGCCCGCCAGGCGGGCCAGCTCCATGAAGCGCGTCGGCGCCTCGACGCCGTGCTGGAAGCGCGCCGTGTCGCCGAGCGCCGCGATGACGCGGTGCAGGAAGGCGGGGGTCGGCGTGCTGACGCCGGACATGGCGTACTGGAAGGTGTAGTAGCCGATGCGCTCCGGCCGCGAGGTCGAGGAAGATGCCGGCCCGGGCCGAATCCGGCTCCCACAGCAGGGCCTGGAGCGCCGCGCGGCAGCTCGCCACGCGGATCGCCGTCCCGTTGACGTCGTCCTGATGCGTCTGCAGCCAGTTGGTGAGCTTCTGCACGTTGGCCTGGGAGCGCGCCGGCAGGGTCCGGTTGTCGCTGCCCGGGTCCAGGCAATCGTCCGCCGTCGCCGTCGGCTCGATGAGGGGCCGCGCGACGATGCGGCGGGCCGCCGGAACGTTCTGGCCGATCAGGAGGACGGGCGTCCGCGCCGGCGCCGTCCGCTCGAGGCCGAGGGCGCTGACCACGTTGACGTTCACCTCACGGGCGCGCGCCTGCGTGGTGCTCCAGGTCGTGGCCGCCACGACGATCAGGAACAGCGCGACCACGCCCGAGACGATGGCGCTGCCGCGGCGGTTGCCCGGACCGAGTGACTGCGGGGCGGTGACGATCAGCAGGGAGCCCGCCAGCGCCATCGCCGTGGCCGCGGTCAGCACGTCCGACGACACGGCCCACGCGGCGGTGGCGCCCGGCGTGCCGTTGGCGGCGTCCACGGTGAACAGCGTGAGGAACGTGTCGAGCGTGCTCGAGAGGAAGGTGCGCGCCTGGCTGGAGAGCAGGGTCGCCAGCGCCACGGCGCCCCAGACCGCGATGCCGCCCAGCGCCCCGTGCGAGATCCTGAGCGGGATGCGGCGGCCGAAATCCTTGGGTCCGATGAACGACCAGATGCCGCCGAAGATGATGGCGGAGAGGGCGCCGAGCCCGACCAGCTCCCGGCGCGCCCGGTCGGGGTTCGTGACCAGCGTGTCGAAGGAGAACAGGTTGTCGATCGCGATCACCAGCCGGTACATCACGAACGCGAGCACGAACGCCACGACCACGGTCGTGATGCGGCGGGCGGGCGAGACGTACTGCGGCCCCTGCCGCACCAGCAGGTCGGGGTGCATCACCACGATCAGGGCGATGGCCATGATGACCGTCGCACTGACGGCGAGGAACGTCTCGGCGTTGGCGAGGGCCGCCGGCCAGCGCGCCGCGCCCGACCACAGGGCCGCCACCAGGCCCCAGCCGTGCGGGTAGGCGAACCCGAACACGTCGCCGGTCGAAGCCGACAGGTCGGGAGGCGCGGCCGCGGCGGCGCGGGCCAGGGCGTACAGGGCGCCGAAGGCCGCGAACAGGATCGCGACCAGTATGGCACGCCGGGCTTCACGGCCCGGGGTGGACGGATTCAAGACGGGCAGGTCTGCGAGCGTCATGGTGACTCCAAGCGGGTCCCAGGCGGCGTGAACGAGAAACTACAGCGCGGAAAGAATGGGGTTTGGCGGCCCGGGCGTCAACGGTATAGCTTGTGCCCGGATTCCACGGAGCAGGGGATGAACAGGCTCACCGAGGCCGACCGGCAGCTCGCCGAAGTGCGGCGACGGCTCACCACCGCGGGGCTGGCGGTGCTGGCGGTCTTCGCCGTGGGCGTGGCGGGCTACACGATCATCGGCCACGGGAAGCACCGCTTCCTCGACAGCCTGTACATGACCGTGATCACCCTGACCACGGTCGGGTACGGCGAAATCATCCCGATGGACAACAACCCGGCGGGTCGGATCTTCACCATGATCCTGATCCTGTTCGGGATGGGCATCCTGGTCTATTTCGCCTCGACCATCACCGCGTTCTTCGTCGAGGGACAGCTCGAGCACGTCTTCTGGAGGAAACGCATGCGGCAGGCGATCGCGGAGCTCAGGGACCACGTGATCGTGTGCGGCTCGGGCGTGGTCGCGGGGCACTTCATCGACGAGATGCTCAGCGTCAAGCGCCCGGTGGTGGCCATCGTGCCCCAGGCCACGGCGCTGCCGCCGCTGAGCGGCGGGCAGGATCTGCTCTACGTCGCCGGCGACGCGTCCGACGAGGAGGTGCTCGGCGAGGCGGGGATCGCGCGCGCGGCGGGCCTGGTGGCGGCGCTCGAGTCCGACCGCGACAACGTGCTCGTCATCCTCACGGCGCGGCAGGCCAACGCCGGCTTGAGGATCGTCGGCATGCTGGTGGACGATCGCAACGAGCCCAAGCTGCGCCGCGCCGGCGCCGACGCCGTGGTCTCGCCGTTCCGCATCGGCGGCATGCGGATGGCCTCCGAGATGATCCGGCCGATGGTGGTGACCTTCCTCGACAAGATGCTGCGCGACCGCGACCGCAACCTCCGCGTGGAGGAGCTGCGCGTCGGCCGGGGCTCGCCCGCGATCGGCAAGTCCGTCGCCGACCTCGACGTCAACGCCATGCCGGGCCTCCTGCTGCTGGCGCTGCTCGAGCCGGGGACGAGCGCGTGGTCGTTCAAACCCGACGCCCGCACCCGGGTGGTCGAGGGCGCGACGCTGATCGTGATGGGGGATCCGAGCGGCGTGGCCGAGCTCAGGGCGCGCTATGGAGGAGAGGCCTACGCCGGGGTCGCGCCCGGCGGCGCCGCCGACGTCCGCCTCCTCCTGAACCGGCCGGCAGGCGCGCGCCGCGCCCGGCGCTCAGTCGAGCAGACCCTCCGCGCGGTACCACGCCGCCGTCTCCGCCACGCCCTGCCGCAGGCCGTAACCGCGGCCGCCAGCCCAGATCGCGCTCGGCCTTGGCCACCGACGTGCCCCAGGCCGGGGCCAGAAACTCCGCCATCTTGTCCGCCGAGACGACCGTGCGGCGCCCCGCCGCCGCGGCCGCGCGTCCGATGAGCCGCACGATGGGCGCGGCGATGGCCCCCGGCACCGGCACGATCAGCGGCGTCCGCCCGCCGCGCACGGCGCGCCCGATCTCGCGGGCGAGGTCGCGCGAGCGGACCACCTCCGGGTGCGCGAGGTGGTAGGTCTGGCCCAGCGCCGCGGGGGCCGCGCCGGCCGCCGCGATGCCTTCCGCCAGGTCGGTCACGTAGACGAGCGACAGCTCCTGGCCGCCCAGCCCGAAGACCGGGGCGAACCCGCGCCGCGCGAGCCGGAACAGGCGCAGGAACTCGCGGTCGCGCGGCCCGTACACCGCCGGCGGGCGCACGATGGTCCACGGGCAGCCCGGCCGCGCCGCGCACCGCTGCCTCTCCGGCCAGCTTGCTCCGGCCGTACGCCGTCACCGGGCGGCACGGGGAGTCCTCGGTGAGCAGCCGGCCGCGGCGCCGTCGGGCCGACCGCCGCGATGCTCGAGACGTGCACGAACCGGCCGAGGCGCGGCGCGGCGTTCCGGACGGCGGCGACGAGCCGCGCGGTGCCGGCCTCGTTGACGTCGAGGAACTCCCGCTCCGAGCCGGCCGCCGTCAGTCCGGCCAGATGATAGACCACGTCCATCCCGCGCACCGCCGCCTCGAGGCTCGCCGCGTCCTCCAGGGAGCCCGGAGCGACCAGCCCGCCCAGCGAGGCGAGGAAGGCGGCCGGCTCCGGCCGGCGGGAGAGGCAGTGCACCTCGTCACCGCGCTGCACCAACGCGGCCGCCAGGTGGCTGCCCACGAACCCGGTGGCGCCGGTGACGAGGACTTTCACAGCCGCCGGTCGTACACGCGATAGGTCTTGTACACGACGAAGCCCATCCGCTCCAGGGCGTTGCGCATCGCGGCGTTGGTCTCGAGAATCCAGCTCGACTCGCCCCACGGATAGCCCAGCGCGTGGGCGTGGCGCCACAGCCACTCGTACATCAGCGCGTCCGCGCCGGTGCGCCGGTACTCCGGCAGCACGCCCAGCGTGATCACGCGGGCGCGCCGGATCTTCCGCTGGTTCCACAGCACCCGGACGAAGCCGAACGGGAACAGGCGGCCCGAGCGGTTGGTCCGCAGCGCCACGTTGAAGTCGGGCAGGGCGATGGCGAAACCGATCAGCCGCTCGCCGATCGAGGCGAACACCACCAGGTCGGGGATCACCACGGGCTTGAGTTGCCGGGCCAGGTGGTTCATCTCCGCGTCGGTCAGCGGGATGAAGCCCCAGTTCTGCTCCCACGCCTGGTTGTAGAGCAGCTTGACCTGCTCCACGTCCGCTCCAGAAGCGCTTCATCTCGAGCGGGCGCAGCACGATGTTGTGGCGCTCGGCCAGCCGGGGCGCCGCCTCGGTGAGCCGGTCGGGCACGGCGTCCTGCCCGCCCTTCGTAGGCGAGCAGGTCCATCACCTTGGTGAACCCGGCCCGCTCGAGCAGCCCCGCGTAGTAGCGCGGGTTGTGCGGCATCATCACCACCGGCGGCGTCCCGAAGCCGTCCACCAGAGCCCGCACTCGTCGTTGGTGGAGAAGTTCATCGGGCCGCGCATGGCCGTCAGGCCGCGCTCGCGCAGCCACGCCCCCGCCGCGCCGAACAGGTCGTCCGCCACGGGCTGCTCGTCCACCGACTCGAACAAGCCGAAGAACCCCACCGTGGCCTCGTCCGGATGCGCCCGGCCGTGAGCGTCGTTCTTGATGGCGGCGATGCGGCCGACCACCCGTCCCGCCGGGGAGCGGGCCAGGAAGTACTCCACGTACGCGTGCTCGAAGAAGGGGTTCTCGGTGCGGGAAAGCAGGGTCGCCACGTCGCGGCGCAGCGGAGGCACCCAGAGCGGGTCGTTGCGGTAATGCCGGTAGGGAAGGTCGACGAACGCCCTGAGGTCGGCCGCCGAAGCGACCGACCTCACGGGCCCCGTCGCTGCGGTCAGTGAATGACCCCGAGTTGTCGGCCGATGGTCGCGAACGCGTCGAGCGCGAACGCGATCTGATCCGCGGTGTGCGTCGCCATCACGCTGGCCCGCAGCCGGCACTTGGAGGCGGAACGGCCGGCGGCACGACGGGATTGGTGAAGACGCCGACGTCGAACAGCTTCCGCCAGAACAGGAACGTCTGCTCCAGCTCACCGACCAGCACCGGCATGATCGGCGTCTCGCTGTGGCCGAGATCGTAGCCCAGCGACCGCAGACCGTCCGCCATCAGCTTGGTGTTCGCCCACAGCGCCACGCGGCGCTCCGGCTCGCTCTGCAGGACCTCCAGGGCCGCCAGCACGCCCGCCGTGTTGGACGCCGGCAGTGCCGCCGAGAAGATGAGCGGACGCGCGTTGTGCTTGAGGTAGTGGATGACGTACTCCTGGCCCGCCACGAACCCGCCGATGGAGGCCAGCGACTTCGAGAAGGTGCCGACGATCAGGTCCACCTCGTCCACGAGGCCGAAGTGCTCGGCCGTGCCGGCGCCGGTCGCGCCCAGGACGCCCACCGAGTGCGCGTCGTCCACCGCCAGCGCGGCGCCGTACCGGTGCGCCAGCTGCGAGAGCCTGGGCAGGTCGGCGATGTCGCCTTCCATCGAGTAGATGCCGTCCACGATGATCATCGCGCCCTTGGGGCGATTGTCGCGGCCCAGCATCCGCTCCAGCCCCGCCAGGTCGCCGTGGTTGAACCGCACCACGTCGCCGAAGGACAGCTTCGCGCCGTCCACGATCGAGGCATGGTCCAGCTTGTCGAGGTAGACGATCTCGCCGCGGCCCACCAGGCCCGAAACCAGCCCCAGGTTGGCCTGGTAGCCGGTCGAGAGAACCAGGGCGGCTTCCTTGCCCATGAACTCGGCCAGCTTCGCCTCCAACGTCTCGTGCAGGTCCAGCGTGCCGTTGAGGAACCGGCTGCCGGTGCAACCGGAGCCGTAGCGCGCCAGCGCCTGGCGCGCCGCCTCGAGCACCTTCGGGTGGTGGGTGAGGCCGAGGTAGTTGTTCGACCCCATCATCACCTTGCTCTTGCCGCCGATCTTCACCACCGTATCCTCGGATTCCGAGATCGGGGTGAAGTACGGGTACAATCCGGCCGCCTGGACTTCCTTGGCTTGCGTGAAGTTCTTGCACTTCTCAAATAGCGCTATGAGTTGCGCGCTTGGGTCGTGGCCACTAACCCCCCTGTGTTACACGAAGCCCGCATTTTACCGTGGAGCCGGGCAGGAGGCAAGTTGCGGCGCGCCTTGACATTCGCCGTCTCCCTCATGCTGCTGGGGCCCCTCACCGGGCAGGCTCAGCAGCCCTCCGTGCGCTTCCGAATCCACCCATGGACCGACGGGGCGGTCGTGGCTGCGGGCCTGTCGGCCGCCCTGGTGCCGGTACTCTGGCCCAACGGTTTTCCCCACGCAACCTGCGCGCCATGCGATCCGGCGGCCCTCTGGCGCCTCGATCGCGGGGCGGTCGGCCCGGTCCGGAACGGCGTCAGCGCCTTGAGCACCGGCACCGTGGCGCTCGAGGCGCTCCTCGGCGTCGCCTTCCTGGCATCGTCCCGCCGTGGCGAGGGGTTGGGCGCCTACGTCGAGGACGCCACCGTCATCGCGCAGGCCGTGACCGTCACCGCCGCCGCGACCGAATGGGCCAAGGTGCTCTTCCACCGGCCCCGGCCCTTTCTCTACGCCCCAGGCGCTTCCGGGCCCGTGGCCGCCGACGACGGGCGTTCCATGCCCTCCGAGCACACCAGCATTGCCTTCGCGGCGGCGGCGGCCTACGCCTCGGTGCTGCACCGGCGTGGGATGGCCGGCCGCAACAAGCTCCAGATCGGCGCGCTGTTCGCCGCGGCGGCGACCACCGCTGCGCTGCGAGTCGTCGCGCGCGAGCACTTTCCCACGGATGTCGCGGCCGGAGCGGTCCTCGGCTTCGCCATTGGCTGGACCCTTCCAGCCCTGCACGCCACCCTTCCTTAGGACCACCTGACAACCGATTGGGGCAGTTTGTCCTCGGGATTCCACCCCGATGGACCCCGCACGGCTACCCGTCCGGCACGCCACGTGCAATGCCTGAGAGTGGAATTCAGTTGGGAGCGTCGTGAGCACTGCCATTCGTCCCGTCCTGAAGGAGCCCGGTGCCCGGCTGGCCAAGCTGGTCTTGGTCGGCGCGCCGAACGTGGGCAAGAGCGCCTTGTTCGGGCGGCTGACCGGGATCTACGCGGTCGTGTCGAACTACCCCGGGACCTCGGTCGAAATCACCCGCGGCCGGTTCATGTCGGGGGGGCGCGACGTCGAGGTGATGGACACGCCCGGGACGTACGGGTTCCTCTCGATTTCGGAGGAGGAGCGGGTGGCGCGTCGCGCCGCGTTCGCCGCCGAAGGTCAGACGATCGTTCACGTGGTGGAAGCCGCGCATCTCGAGCGGTCGCTCCCGATGACGCTCCAATTGTTGTCGCTGGGGCGGCCGGTGGTGGTCGCCTGCAACCTGGTCGACGAGGCGCGCCGGCTGCACCGCGCTCCCGACCTGGCCGTGCTGTCGGAGCGGCTCGGCGTCCCGGTGATCGGCACGGTGGCGACGACCGGGGAGGGTGTGGAGCCGTTGCTGCAGGCCGCGCTCTCGGCCGAGGTGCCGGTGGACGGCTGGTCGCTGCCGGAGCCGTTCAGTTCGCTGGTCACGCAGTTGGCGCGGGCCGCCGGGCCGAAGGGTGCCGGCTGGTTCCGCCTGGCGGCGGAGCTTGCCCTGTCGGGCGACGAGACCTGCGAGCAGGATGTCCGCGAGGCGAGCCCGGAGTGGGCGGCGGTCGTGGCGGCGCGCGACGAGCGTTGGGCGAACGCCGAGGGCTTCGCGGTGGCGGTGGCCACGGCGCGCCGGCGGATGGCGCTCGCGCTCCTCGACGGCGTGCTGCCGCCGGGCGAGGTCGGCGAGGGCCGGTCGCGGACGTTGGACCGGCTGGCGATGTCGCCGTGGACCGGCATCCCGCTCGTCGCTCTGGTCATGTATTTCGGCTTCTACAAGTTCGTCGGCGGCTTCGGCGCGCAGACGGCCGTGGATTGGCTCGACCGCGTCGTGTTCACCCGGTGGATCGCGCCCGTCGCGGGCGCCGCCACGGCGTTGATTCCGTGGGCGGTGATCCGCGACCTGGTCAACGGACCGTACGGCCTCGTCAATCTCGGCCTGCGCTACGCGTTCGCCATCGTGCTGCCCATCGTGACCTCCTTCTTCCTGGTCTTCGCGCTGCTCGAGGATTCCGGATACCTGCCCCGGCTCGCGCTGCTCCTCGACCGCGCGCTCAAGAAGGTCGGGCTCTCCGGCCGCGCGGTGATCCCGCTGGTGCTCGGCTTCGGCTGCAACACGATGGCGACCCTGGTGACCCGGACGCTGGAGACTCGCCGCGAGCGCGTCATCGCGACGCTGCTGCTCGCGCTGGCCATTCCGTGCTCCGCGCAGCTCGGCGTGGTGCTCGGCATCCTGAGCGCGTGGCCGGGCGCGGTGGCGGTGTGGGGGCTCGTGCTGGTGCTGGTGTTCCTGCTGGTGGGCCGGCTCGCGGCGCTGTTCCTGCCGGGCGCGGCGCCGACCTTCTACCTCGAGTTGCCGCGCCTGCGCTGGCCCTCGCCGGGGAACGTGGCGCGCAAGACCTGGGCGCGGGTGCGCTGGTACTTCGCGGAGATCCTGCCGCTGTTCCTGCTGGCGAGCGTCCTGCTGTGGGCGGGCGACCTCACCGGCGTGCTGCAGGCGGCGACGGCGGCGCTGGTGCCGCTGGTGCGGCTGATCGGCCTCCCCGCGCAGGCCGCGCCGGCGTTCCTCTACGGGTTCTTCCGGCGCGACTTCGGGGCCGCGGGCCTGTACGACATGGCGCGTCGCGGTCTCCTGTCGCCGGCCGCGCTCACCACGGCCGCGGTCACCATCACGCTGTTCGTTCCCTGCATCGCGCAGTTCCTCGTCATGAAGAAGGAGCGCGGACTGAAGGTGGCGGTCGGCGTCCTGGTCGCCGCCACGACGATCGCGTTCACCGTGGGCGGGCTGGTGGGCTGGCTGCTGCGGAGCGTCGGAGGGTGGGCATGAAGTGCACCATGTGCGGGACCGCGGCGGCCACCTGCGACGGCTGCCCGATCGGGTCCGATTTCTTCGTATCGCATTCGCTGGCGGGGCTGCAGCCGGGGCAGCGCGGCACCGTGCGCCGCCTGGCGGCCGAGAACCCGGCGGACCTGCGCAAGCTGCTGGCGCTGGGGCTGCTGCCCGGCGTCGAGGTCGAAGTGGAACGCCGCTGGCCCGCCGTGGTCCTCAAGCTGGACTGTGCCACGGTGGCGCTGGACGCCGCGCTGGCGGGAGCCGTGATCGTCGCCCTGGCGGCGTGACCCGGGTTACCGCCCCGCCGGCGGCTACCGCGCAACTTGGCGACCCGGTAGCTTCACCACTCATCCCGTCACCGGAGCCAGCCTGACCCTGCGCCGGATCGTGTTGCGCGCGCTCGCTGCCGTAGCCGTTCCGGCCCTGCTGGTCGTCACCCAGGCGGCCGCGCAGACCGGCGGCGCCGACGTGATCCGCCGCGGCCTGGCGCACGGCGGGGCGCGGCCGCCGGCGGCCTTCGACCGGCTCGGCGCGCGGCCGGACGCGTTCGCGGTCAGACACGGCTGGCTGGCGCGGGCGCGGCAGGTGCGGAGCAACCGCCGGGCGCTGCGCGCGCGTGGGGCCTGGCGGCAACTCAACCTGATGACGTCGGTGGCCGGTCCCGCGGCGACGGCCGTGGGCGGCACCCTGCGCTATCCCGACGTTCCTGCGCTGTTCGCGAACACCACCGCCGCGGACAGCGCGCTTGCAGAACCCGGCCGCCGTGACGTCCCAGTTCTGGGGCGTGACCCCGGCGCCGCCGTACTCGATCACCACGTACTACCAGGAGGTCTCCGGCGGCCGCCTCACGGTCACCGGCACCGTCTTCCCGCCCATCCGGGTCGCCGCGGAGCGACTCGTTCTATTCCGGCGGCCCGTTGTGCCAGGGGTTCTGCGGCGGCGGGGTGTCCACGCTGATCGACGAGCTGGTGGCGCACGCCGACTCCACCGTCGACTTCGCCCAGTTCGCCGATTCCGCCACGGGCTACGTGCCCGCCATCGTGATCCTCGATCCGCAGGTCGGGGGCGAGTGCTACCTGGTCTACGGGCCGGCGAGCAACAGCATCTGGGCGCATCGCTTCTCGCTGACGGGCTGGGGCGTCGGCCCCTACCAGACCAACGACAGCATCAACGGCCTGCCGGTGATGATCGACGACTACATCATCCAGGGAGGGCAGGGCGGCAGCTCCGGATGCGCACCCGGCGCGCTCGCGCCGATCGGCACGGTGACCCACGAGACCGGCCACCTCTTCGGGCTGCCGGACCTGTACGACGTCAAAGGCGCGACCGAGGGCCTCGGGCAGTGGGACCTGATGTCGGAGGGCAACGAGCTGTCGGCCACGCGGCCCGCGCACATGAGCGCCTGGACCCTGGCCACGCTCGGCTGGCTCGACGAGGTCCCGCTCACGACGGGGCAGACCGTGACGGCTGACCCGGTGGAGACGAGCGCCACGGCGTACGTCCTGCCCATCGCCGGGACGGTGGACAGCGAGTACTACCTGCTGGAGAACCGCCAGCCGATCGGCTCCGACTCCATGATGCACGGCCCCGGCCTGATGATCTACCACGTCGACGACGTGCTGATGGCGGACCGGGTTCTGTCCGGCGAACGACGTGAACGCGCAGGTGCCTCACGCGCTGTGGATCGAGGAGGCGGCCGGCGACACCGGCCTCGACTGCACGTACCCGAGTCCCTGCAACGACCGTGGCGACGCCGGCGATCCGTTCCCGGGCACCAAGGGCAACCCCACGTTCGGCCCCGGCACCGTCCCCGCGGCCCGCACCAACGCCGGCGCTCCGGTCGGCCTCAAGGTGGATTCCATTCAGCAGCTGGTGCCGTTCGGGCCGATGCAGTTCCGCGTGAGCTTCGGCAACATCACGACCGTGTGGGCCTCGGACACCGCCGCGGCGGTTCAGGTGGACGCGGACACCGCCCACGTGTTCCGCGACCTTCTGGCGGGCGGCTCGGCCCACACCCTCGCCATCGACTCCGTGCAGCTCAACGGCACGGGCAAGTCGCGGTTCCTCTTCCTCGGCTGGTCGGACGGGCTGCCCCGGCAGCACAGCGTGACCGCGGCCGCCGCCGGAGCGACGTACACCGCGTCGGTGACGACCCAGTACCTCGTATCGGTCATCGTCCTCGGGACAGGGAGCATCAACGCGACGCGCGCCATCGACCCCGTGAGCGGAGGGTTCGTGTCCCGGGGCGACAGCGTGACGCTGACGCCCGTGGCGCCGGCCGGCGCGGTGTTCGCGGGGTGGACCGGCGACACCGTGGTCGGCGCCGCCGCGCTGACCCTGCACATGGCGCGGCCGTACGGGCTGGCGGCGACGTTCACGGGTGTGAGCGACGTGGTGCAGCAGCTGCTGACGGGTCAGAGCGCGCTCAACGGCGGCCAGCTCCTGGCGCTCGACTACCTCGGCAACAACAACCGGAGATTCGACGTCGGGGACTTCGTGGCGTGGCTCGACCGGAATCCGGGAGTGACCGGCGCGGCGAGCCGGCCGGGGGCGGTGCGGCGATGAGGCGCGGCCTTCTCGTGGCGGCGCTCGTGGCCGCGGCCGGGACGGGGTGCCGCGACCAGGGGCCGAGCGGCGGCGAGTTGTCGGTGCGCCTCGCGGCGTCGCGCCCCGCCGACCGGGCCATCTTCTTCGTGGTGACCGGTCGAGTGCGTGGGGTCACCGCGCCGAGCGGCGGCGAGCTACCGCTTCTTCGCCGGCACCTCCGCCGACGGGGACACGACGCACGTGGTCGTGGTGGCTCCCGTCGGCAGCGGTCTCGCGGCCGGTGAACTCGCCCGTATCCGGGTGGACGACCTGCACCAGGCGGGCAGCTACACCGCCCGGGTGTTGGACGCCGCCACCGCCACGTACGCCGTCGGCGACACGGCGGGCATCACGCTCAGCATCGTCAAGCCGTAGTCGCCGCCCGGAGCGCTCGCGCGAGGGTGCGCGGCCCCGCGGCGTCGCCACGCGTCGGAACCGGCACACAAATTGCTTGAGTGAACTACTCGGCTTAACTACATTGCGACGGTCATCGGCGGGGCGGTAGCTCAGTTGGGAGAGCGCGTGGTTTGCAACCACGAGGTCGAGGGTTCGATTCCCTTCCGCTCCATCCTGTCGCGTGCGCTGTCTCGCCGGCCGTCGGTCCCCGGGCTCTAGGGAGTCATGGACGCTTCGACGATCTACCAGTACCGATTCGTCCTCACCTTCCTGGGTCTCGGGCTGATCTTCGGCATGATCTCGGTCGCGGTGCCTCACGTCATCGCGCCGCGCAGCCGGGGCGAGAAGGACGCGCTCAAGACGTACGAGAGCGGCATCGTGCCCGAGCGCGGGGCGTGGCGCCAGTTCTCCCTCGCCTACTACCTGTACGCGTTGCTCTACCTCGCCGTGGCCGTGGACGTCATCTACCTCCTCCCCGTGGCCGTGGTGTTCCGCACGCTGCACACCTGGCAGTCGCTGGTCGAGATCGTCGTGTTCGTGGCGATCCTCGCCGTGGCGGTCGTCTACTCGTGGCGCACCGGGGTGTTCCGGTGGGACTAGCGCCCGAACCCGGCGCTCCGGCGGGCGGCACGGGTGCCACCGCGCCGACCGACCGCGAGCTCGCGCAGCTGGCCGACGACGCGGCGCCGTGGGTGCGCCTGGCGATGGTCGAGGACGTGCTGAACCTGGCGCGCGCCAATTCGCTCTGGCCGCTCACCTTCGGCCTGGCGTGCTGCGCGATCGAGATGATGGCCGCGGGCGCCTCGCGCTACGACCTGGACCGGTTCGGCGTCGGGCTGTTCCGTCCCTCGCCCCGCCAGGCCGACCTGATGATCCTGGCGGGCACGATCTCGCGGAAGATGGCGCCGGTGATCCGCACGCTGTGGGACCAGATGCCCGGCCCCAAGTGGGCGATCGCCATGGGCGGCTGCACGATCTCGGGCGGTCCCTTCAAGTACCCGGGCGAATACGCGATCAGCGAGGGCGCCGAGAAGTTCATGCCGATCGACGTGCACGTTCCCGGCTGCCCGCCCCGGCCCGAAGCGCTGATCGCGGGGATCCTCAAGCTCCAGGAGAAGATCAAGGGACGCGGGCTTGAGCGCGCCGGCTGAGGTCGCCGAGGCGGCCGAGCGCATCGGCGCGACGGTCCCCGCGCCGATCGAGCATCCGTTCGCAGGCGCGGTGGAGGTGCGGTGGGTGGCGCCCGGTCGCCTCCACGACGCGTGCCGGCTGCTGCGCGACGCGGACTACTTCTTCGAGTCGCTGACCTGCGTGGACCGGCTCGCGAGCCACGGCGCCTTCGAGCTGATCTACACCTTCAATCGTTTCGAGGCCCCGCCCGCGAGCCGGGTGGCCTGGCGCGTCTGGGCGCCGGCCGGCCAGGCGGTTCCCACCGTCAGCGACGTGTTCGGCGCCGCCGACTGGAACGAGCGCGAGGCCTGGGAGCTGTACGGGGTCGTCTTCGCCGGTCATCCGCATCTCACCTGGCTGCTGCTGCCCGAGGGAACGGAGTGGCACCCCCTCCTCAAGAGCTTCACCGCGCCGCCGCCCTCGGAGTACGACGACAGCCTCGACGCGCCCCCGCCGCGCCCGATGACCAACCCGCCCATTCCTGACGCGCTCGACACCTACGTCCTGAACATGGGGCCGCAGCACCCGTCCACCCACGGCGTGCTGCGGATGAAGCTGACGCTGCGCGGCGAAGAGATCGTGGCGGCCGAGCCGATGATCGGCTACTCGCACCGGGCGCACGAGAAGATGGCGGAGAACCGCACCTACGCGCAGTTCCTGCCCAACACCTCGCGGCAGGACTACCTGTCGGGGATGATCTACAACTTCGCCTGGGTCGAGGCGGTCGAGAAGATGGCCGGCATCGCGGTGCCGCGAGCGCGCGCTGGTGGCGCGGGTGATCCTGGCGGAGTTCAACCGCATCGCGTCGCACCTGCTGTGGGTGGGGGCGTTCCTGCTCGACCTCGGGGCCGCGACGCCGTTCCTCTACGCGTGGGACGACCGCGAGGCCATCCTGTTCCTGCTCGAGTCGGTCACCGGCTCGCGGCTCACCTACTGCACCGGCCGGTTCGGCGGGCTGAGCAAGGACCTGGACGCCGACTTCCCGCGCCGCGCGCGCGAGGTGCTCGCCAAGCTCAAGGCCCGCTGGGACGAATACGTCCGGCTGATCGAGGACAACGTCATCTTCGTCAACCGCGCCAAGGGCGTCGGCGTCATGTCGCGCGACACCTGCCGCTCGTACGGCGTCACGGGACCGACGCTCCGCGGCTCGGGCGTGGCGTACGACGTGCGCAAGGCCGAGCCGTACGGCGCCTACCCGCGCTTCGCGTTCGACGTCGTGACCCGCCCCGAGGGCGACGTGTTCGCCCGCTACGTGGTGCGCGTGCTGGAGATGCGGCAGAGCGTGCGGATCATCGAGCAGGCGCTGGAGCAGCTCCCGGGCGGCCCGATCCTGAACCCCGATTCCATCGGCGTGAAGAAGCGGCTCAAGCTGCCGGTGGGCACGCAGTACTACGCCGTCGAGAGCGCCCGCGGCCACTACGGGATCCTGATCGTGTCGGAGGGGGGCACCGAGCCCTACCGGGCCAAGTTCCGCACGCCCTCCTATCCCAACCTCGCGGTGCTGACCGAGGTGATGCCGGGCCACATGGTGGCGGACGCCGTCGCGGTGCTGGGCAGCACGGACCTGGTGATGCCCGAGGTGGACCGGTGATGGGCGCGCTGCACCACCTGCTGGCGCGGATCATCGGCGACTTCGGCGCCACGCTGGCCCTCGGCGCCGGGACCATCCTCGGCTTCCTCACCTTCAACGTGCTGTTCCTGATCTGGCTGGAGCGGAAGGTCTCGGCGCACGCGCAGCGGCGCCTCGGACCCATGGAGGTCGGCTTCCACGGCTCGCTGCAGACCATCGCCGACATGCTCAAGCTGCTCTCCAAGCAGCTGGTGACGCCCGCTGGCGACCGACCGCTTCACGTTCCTGTTCGCGCCGATCCTGATCTTCATTCCCACCATCTGCCTCACGTCGCTGGTGCCGCTGGGCGACGCGCAGGCGTTCGCCGAGATGCCCAACGGCCTGGTGGTGGTGGTGGTGCTCTCGGGCGTCACGGTGATCGCGATCTTCATGGCGGGCTGGTCGTCCAACAACAAGTACGCCGTGCTGGGCGGGATGCGGTCCGTCGCGCAGGTGGTGGCGTACGAGATCCCGGTGCTGCTCTCCGCGCTGTCGGTGGTGCTGATCGCGCAGACCCTGAACCTGTGGGAGATCGTGCACGGCCTGCCGGTGTGGCACGGCATCCCGGTGCCCTACGTCGCTGGTCGAGCCGGTGGCGGCCCTGATCTTCTTCATCGGCATCACGGCGGAGACCAACCGCGCGCCGTTCGACATCCCGGAGGCGGAGTCCGAGCTGGTGGGCGGCTTCCACACCGAGTACACGGGGATGCGGTTCGCGCTGTTCTTCTTCGCCGAGTACACCAACATGCTGGTGCTGGGCGCGGTGGGCGCCACGCTGTTCCTCGGCGGGTGGAAGGGGCCCTGGGTGGGCGCCCATCCGTGGCTCGGTCCGCTGTACCTGCTGCTCAAGGGGTACGGCGTCGTCTTCCTGATGATGTGGGCGCGGTGGACGTTCCCGCGGCTCAGGTTCGACCAGCTGATGAACTTCGCCTGGAAGCTGCTGATCCCGGTCGCGCTGGTGAACCTGCTCGTCACCGCGATCGTGCTCGAGGCCATGCCGCTCCGATGAACCTCGTGCGTCGCGTGCTGAGCGGGCTCCGGAGCCTGCTGGTGGGCCTCGGGATCACGGGCCGCCACATGGTGCGTCCCGTGGTCACCCTCCAGTACCCGCACGAGCTGCCCGACGTGACGCGGTGGGGCGGCCCGATCGAGCTGGTGACGTTCCCCGAGACCGGGACGCACGACTGCATCGCCTGCAACGCCTGCGCGCGCATCTGCCCCTCGGACTGCTTCGACATCGCGGGCGTGCGGCCGCCGGGGCTCAAGAAGATGCGGGCCACCAAGTTCCTGCTCGACTTCTCGACCTGCAGCCTGTGCGGGCTGTGCATCGACGTCTGTCCGACCGACACGCTGAAGTACTCGGCGCACTTCGACGACGCGGCCTACCACCGCGACCAGACCATGAACGACCTGCTGGCCGGCTTCGGCGAGGACCCCTACCTCACGGGCAAGGCGCCGTGAACTGGGACGCGTTCCTGTTCGGCTCGTCGGCGGCGCTGGCCCTGGTGGGCGCGCTGTTCGCCGTCGGGCTCAAGAACATCTTCCACAACATCCTCGGGTTCGCACTGTCGCTGGTGGGCGTGGCCGGCCTGTTCCTCACGCTGGGCAGCGACTTCCTCGCCATCGTCCTGCTGCTGGTGTACGTGGGGGCCCTCGGCATCGCGATGGTGTACGCCGTGATGCTCTCGCAGCCGCTCGACACGCCGCGCACGCCGCGCAGCGTGCCCAAGGTGCTGGGCTCGGCGCTGCTGGCCGCGATGGTCGCCATGGCCCTGTGGCTGGTGATCCGCGGCGCGCGGTTCCCCGAGGCGCGCGGCATCCTGGAGGTCGGTCCGCAGACCACGGGCTACCGGTTGCTCTCCGACTACGTCCTGGCCTTCGAGCTGATCTCGGTGCTGCTGGTGATCGCCATGATCGGCGCCGTGATGGTCGCGCGCCGCGATCCGGCCAAGCGCGGGCCCCCCGCGCGGCCGGGCCCGAGGGCGGCGCCATGAACTGGCTGCACTGGTACCTGCTGGTGGCGCTGCTGCTGTTCTGCATCGGCCTGTACGGCCTGGTGCAGCGGCGGTCGCTGGTCGCGATGCTGATCGCGCTGGAGCTGATGCTCGCCGCGGTCTCGCTCAACGTCGTGGCGATCACGAGCCTGAGCGGCAGCAGCTCGTCGGTCGGGCAGGTGGTGGCGCTGATCCTGATCGGCGTGGCCGCGGCGGAGGGCGCCATCGCGCTGTCGCTGTTCGTGGCGATCCAGCGCGAGGTGCAGAGCATCAACGTCGAGGACCTGTCGGAGCTCAAGGGATGACCGGCGCCACGCTGGCGGCGCTGATCGCCCAGTTCGCGCCGCTCGCGGCGTGCGCCGTCGTGCTGCTCGCGCTGCGCGGCCGGCCGCGGGCCGCCGCGGCGGTCGCCATGGCCGGCGTGGCGGCCTCGTTCGCCGCCTCGGCCTGGCTGGTGGCGGTGGTGGCCGTGCCGGGCCGCTCCCTGCTGGCGCAGGGCGTGTTCCTGCCCGTGGACTCGACCCACAACCTGGCGTTCGGCGTGCTGCTCGACCCGCTCTCGACCACGATGGCCCTGGTGGTCTCCGGCGTCACGCTGGCGGTGATGGCGTACTCGACCGGCTACATGGCAGGGGACCCGGGTTACCCGCGCTACTACGGCTTCCTGGCGCTGTTCGGCTGGGCGATGACCGGCCTGGTGCTGTCCGCCAACCTGCTCCAGACGCTGGCCTTCTGGGAGCTGGTGGGGCTCGCCTCGTTCCTGCTGATCGGCTTCTGGTTCGATCGCCCCGCGCCCGCCGCGGCGGCGCGCAAGGCGTTCATCATGACGCGGGTGGGAGACGTGGGCTTCCTGCTCGGCGTGCTGCTGTTGATCCGCAATCTCGGGCTCGCGACCATCCCGGACGTCATCGCGGCCTCGGCGCCGGGCGGGGCGCTGGCGCCGCGCACCATCGCCATCGCGGCGGCGCTGCTGCTGATGGGCGTCATCGGCAAGAGCGCCCAGGGCCCGCTGTTCACCTGGCTGCCCGACGCGATGGAAGGGCCGACGCCGGTCTCGGCCCTGCTCCACTCGGCCACGATGGTCGCGGCCGGCGTGTACCTGGTCGCGCGGCTCCATCCGTTCTTCGCGGCCGCGCCGGCGGTGATGCACGCGCTGCTGTGGCTCGCGCTGGTGACCGCCCTCGCGACGGCGACGATGGCGATGGTGGCGGGCGACATCAAGCGCGTGCTGGCCTACTCGACCATCTCGCAGCTGGCGTACATGCTGATGGGTCTCGCGGCGGGGAGCGCGGCGGCGGGCTACTTCCACCTCGTCACCCACGCCGGCTTCAAGGCGCTGCTGTTCCTCTCGGCCGGGATCTTCATCCACCACGCGCACAGCAACGACATGCGGGAGATCGGCGCGCGGGAGCCGTGGTCGCAGCGCGCGGGCGTCATCGGCCTGGTGGCGGGCAGCGCCGCGCTGGCCGGCGTGATTCCGTTCGCGGGGTATTTCAGCAAGGAGGCCATCCTCGGCGCGCTCGGCGCCGGCGCGTCGCCGCTGGTGGTGGCGCTGGCCTATCTCGGAGCGGGTCTCACCGCCTACTACGCGTTCCGGATGGTGTTCCTGACGCTGGGAACCCGCGGACGCACAGACGCACAGACGCACAGTGGCACAGACGCACAGGCGCACAGTCAGACGGCGGGCGAGCGGGCGATGGGAGCGACGGTCGTGGCCCTCGCGGGGCTCACGCTGGTGCTGGGCTATCTCGGCCCGTGGCTCGCGGCGCGGCTCTCGCCGGGCGAGGCCGGGCGCGGCCCGTTCGAGTTCGGCGCGGGCGCGCTGGCGGCGCTGGGGCTGGTGGCGGCGGGCATCGGCCTCGCCTGGTTCGAATTCGGACGCCGCGGCGCGTCGGGCATCGGGTTCCTGGAGCGCGTGCCGGCGGTGGCGCGGTTCTGCGGCGACAACTGGTATCTCGACCGCCTGTACCGGCGCCACGGTCATCCGCTGGGCCGCGGCCCTGGCGCGGGCCGCGCACTGGAACGACCGGACGATCGTGGACGGCACGACCGACGGCGTGGCCAGCGGCACGGTGGGCGGCGGCCGCCTGCTGGCGCTGCTGCAGAGCGGCAACGTGCAGGCCTACCTCACCATCGCCGTGCTGCTGGTGGCGGCGCTCGCCTACGTGCTGGGCCGCGTGGCGGTGACGCCGTGAGCCACCTGCCGCTCCTGACGCTGCTGCTGGCGTGCCCGGTGGCCGGCCTGGCGGCCATCCTGGCCACCCCGTCGGGCCGAACCAAAGCGATCAAGCGCATCGCGGCGGCGAGCGGCCTGGCCGCGGCGGCCGTGGTCGCCGTGCTGTGGCTGCGCTTCGATCCGCAGGCGGCGGGCTTCCAGTTCGTCGAGCGGGTGCCGTGGATCCCGACCTTCGGCATCGAGTGGCACAACGGAGTGGACGGCCTCAACCTGCCGCTCCTCGCCCTCACGGCGATCGTCTTCCTCACCGGCGTGCTGGTGATGTGGGAGATGGAAACCCGCGTGAAGGAGTTCTTCGCCTTCATGGCGCTGCTGGTGATCGGCGTGTACGGCGTGTTCATGACGCTCGACCTGTTCTTCTTCGTGTTCTTCTACGAAGTCGCCGTGCTGCCGATGTACCTCCTGATCGCGGTGTGGGGGAGCACGCGCAAGGAGTACGGCGCGATGAAGCTCACCCTGTACCTGCTGGTGGGCACGGCGCTGGTGGTGCCGGCCGTGCTGGCGCTCTACTGGGGAGCGGGGCAGGGCACCTTCGACCTCACCCGGCTCGCCACCGCGCACTTCGGCCGCAGCTTCCAGCTGCTGGTCTATCCGTTCCTGTTCGTGGGCTTCGGCATCCTGGCCGGCATGTGGCCACTGCACACCTGGTCGCCGGTGGGTCACGTGGCGGCCCCCACTGCCGTCTCCATGCTGCACGCCGGCGTCCTGATGAAGCTGGGCGCGTACGGCATCCTGCGGGTGGCGATCCCCCTGTTGCCGGCGGGGGCGCACTACTGGGCGGAGGCCACGGCGGTGCTGGCCACCGTGAACATCGTGTACGGCGCGTTCGTGGCCTTGAACCAGACCGACCTCAAGTTCGTCATCGGGTACTCGTCGGTCTCGCACATGGGCATCGTGCTGCTCGGCCTCTCGACCCTGTCGGAGCGGGGCATCAACGGCGCGGTGTTCCAGATGTTCAGCCACGGCGTGATGACGGCCCTCTTCTTCGCCGCGGTGGGCTACATCTACGACCGGCTGCACACCCGCGACATCCGCGAGTTGGGCGGCCTTTCCCGCACCATGCCGGTGGCCTCGGCGTTCTTCATCATCGCCGCGCTCACCGGGGCCGGCGTGCCCGGCTTCTCGTCCTTCTGGGCCGAGCTGCTCGTCTTCCTCGGCACGCTCCAGGCCTTCCCGCTGCTGGCGGTCGTGGTGGTGGCGGCGCTCACGATCACGCTCGCCTACTCGATCCGGGTCATCGTGACCGCCTTCTTCGGCCAGCCGCACGAGGCGCATCCGGGCGTGGCCGACATGGGCTGGTTCCCGTCGCTGCCGCGGGCCGTGCTGGTCGGGTTCCTGCTGCTGTTCGGCTTCGTGCCGCACCTGATCCTGAACGTGATCGAGCCCGCCACGCGGGCGCTGGTGCGCGCGTGGCCCTGAGCCGCCTGACGGCGCTGCTGCCCGAGGCGGCGCTGGCCGTGACGGCGCTGCTGGTCTTCGGCGCGCTGATGACCGAGCAGCACCGCACCTGGCGCGCGCGGCAGGCTGCCTACGTCGGCGGCGTGCTGGTCCTGGCCGCGAGCCTCGTGACGCTGGGGCGCAGCGAGGAGTTCTTCTGGGCCACCTACCGGGTGGACGCGTTCTCGCAGCTGGTGAAAGCGGCCGTGGCGGTGGGCTTCCTGATCGGCGTGTTCATCGCCGGAGAAGTGCGCGGGCAGCGCGAGGACGTGCGCGGCGAGGTGTTCTTCTTCCTGCTCGCCTCGGCTACCGGGTTGGTGGCCCTGTCGAGCGCGGTGGAGCTGGTGGCGCTGTACCTCGCGATGGAGATCGCCAGCTTCTCCCTGTTCGTGCTGGTCCCGATGTGCGACCAGTGCCAGATGGGGCGCGAGGCGGCGCTCAAGTTCATCGTGATCGGCCTGGCCGCCTCGGCGGTGACGCTGTTCGGCCTGTCGCTGATCGTCGGGTTCACGGGCACCACGCGCCTGGACGAGATCGCGGCGCAGCTGCCGGGCCTGGTGGGCGAGCCGGCGGTGACGTTCGGCATGGCGCTGTTCCTGGCCGGCCTGCTGTTCAAGCTCGCCGTGTTCCCGTTCCACTTCTGGGCGCCCGACGTGTACCAGGCGGCGTCGCACGGGGTGGCGGCGTTCGTGGCCACCGCGTCCAAGGTGGGCGCGATCGCGGTGCTCGCACGGCTCGTCGCGACGGCCGGCCTGGGCGGCACCCGGCTGATGACCGCGCTGGCGGTGATCGCGGCGGTCTCGATGACGCTGGGCAACCTGGTGGCCATCGTGCAGCGCGACGTCAAGCGCATGCTGGCCTACTCGGCGGTGGCCCAGGCCGGGTACGTGGTGGTCGGGCTGGTCGCCTTCACCCGCGCGGGCGAGGCGGCGGCGCTGTTCTACGGCCTCATCTACCTGCTGATGAACGGCGCGGCCTTCCTCGTGGTGGCCCGGGTGGGCGCCGACGGCACCAACCCGCAGCTCGAGGACCTCAAGGGACTGCACCGGCGCTCGCCGCTCCTGGCCGCGACCCTGCTGCTGGCGCTGTTCGCGCTGGCCGGCGTCCCGCCCACGGCCGGCTTTGCGGGGAAGTGGTTCCTGTTCGCCGCGGCCATGGGGCAGGGATGGTGGCTGCTGGTGGTGCTGGCCGCCGTCAACAGCACGGTGTCGGTCTACTACTACCTGGTGGCCGTGAAGTACGCGTACCTGCTGCCCGACGAACGGAACCGCGGCCCGCTGCCCCTCAGCCTTCCCGATCGGGCCCTGTGTTACGCGCTCTCGGGCGCCGTGGTCGTGCTGGGCGTGTTCCCCACGGTGTTGCTGCGCCTGGCGGAGCGCGCCGCGCAGCTCCTGCCCTAGCCACCCTCGCTTTCCCCACGGCCGGGCGAACCCGGCGCGGGCCCGCGGGTCCGCCGCCGGCGGGGCGGCTCGCTTGCCGTGGAGTGCGCGAGCGCTGTAAGCTCAGTGCGGCTCGTCGCGGAGGTCGTCATGTCGCCGGTCGTGGGAGAGCCAGCACCCGCCTTCACCCTGCCTTCGACGTCGGGCACCGACGTGACGCTCGCGCAGTTTCGCGGGAAGTCCAACGTCCTCCTGGCGTTCTTCCCGCTCGCCTTCACGTCGACGTGCACGGCCGAGATGTGCTCCTTCACCGAGGACTTCTCCCGGTTCGATGGGGCGGGCGCGGTCGTCCTGCCCATCAGCGTGGACTCCATCCCCACGCTGCGCGAGTTCAAGGCGAAGGAGAGCCTGACCCTCGACCTGCTCTCCGACTTCAAGCGGGAGGTGTGCCGCGCGTACGGGACCCTGCTCGAGGACAAGTTCTTCTCGCGACGCGCCTACTTCGTGATCGACAAGCAGGGCGTCCTGCGCTGGGCGCACACGGAGGCCGAGCTCGGGAATCGGCGAGACGACGACGAGCTGCTCGCGCAGATCGCCGCGCTGTAGCGGCGGCGTTGCAGCGTTGCCCTGCGACCCTGCGACCCAGCCGACGTTGAAACCGCCTGCATGAGCGACCCGTTCGAGCTGCTCGCGCGCACCGACAAGTGGCAGCTCTCGGCGGGCGAAGGCCTGGTGTTCGCGCCGCCGTTCCCCGTCTGGCTCGACGTCCCCGGGTTCTGGGACGAGGCCCACCTGTTCGAGTACCCGCTCCAGCCGCTGTTCACGGTGACCTTTCTCGACGCGTCCGGCAGGGAGCTGCGCCTGGCGCCCGGCACCCGCCGCTGGACGCCGGCGGCGCTGGAGGTGCCGTATCTGCCCGTCGCGGGCGGCATCGAGGCCGTCGAGACGCGGGTGGTGCTGCCCGGCTTCGTGGTCGGGAGCGAATGGGCGCTGCGCAACACCGGTCTCGAGCCGGCGCACCTGCACGCGGTGGCCTGGACCACGGCGCCGGGCGAGGAGGTGCCGGCCGGGGCGGTGGGCTGGTCGTCGGTCGAGCTGGCGTGGCCCCGCCGCGTGGTGGACCGCAAGGGTCAGGCGCTCGACCTGCTGCTGAAGCTCGCGCTCGCCCGCGGCACCGATACCTGGGGCGCGGTGCGCGCCGAGGCGACGGCGAACCAGCCGCGGTTCGACCTGACGCCGTTCTGGGACCGCTGGGATCCGCGGCACGGCGGCCTGGCGTGCCGGGGCGACCTCGGCGGCATCAGCGAGGCCGGGCTGGTCTATCTCGGCGTGCACCGGGCGCTGGAGATTCCGCCCGGCGGCGTGGCGCGCCTGGCGGTGGCCCTGCGGGTGGAGCCCGACCTGCCCCGCACGTCGGCACCGCGCCCCGACGCCGCGGCGCCCCGGAAGGCGTCGTCGTTCTCGGCCGCGAGCCGCTCGTCGTGGGAGGAGTTCCTCGCCGACGTGCCGGTCTTCCGCTGCTCCGATCCGTACTTCGAGCGCTATTGGGCGTACCGCTGGTACGGTCTGAGGCTGTGCGGCATCGCCGGCGGCTGGGGCAACTACGCGGCGCCGACGGTGTGCGAGGGCATCGGCTACTTCCACCAGCCCATCGCCTACAGCGCGCAGTGCCACCTGCGCGAGCTGCGCTGGGGCCGGGACCCCGAGCCGGCGCGCGGGGTGCTGCGGTGCTTCGTCGCGCAGCAGCGTCTCGACGGCTCGTTCCCCGGCCGGGTGTACGCGAACCACCTGGAGGAAGCCGACTTCTACCACGCGGACTGGGGCGGCGCGCTGCTGGCGCTCGATGCCGTTCATCCCAGCGACGCGTTCCTGCGCGAGGTGCTGCCCGCCCTCGAGCGGTACGCCGAGTGGCTCCTCGCCACCCGCGACGCGCAGCGGATGCACCTCTACGACGTGGTGGACCAGTACGAGACCGGCCAGGAGTACATGTCGCGCTACCAGGCCGTGGACCCCGACGCCGACCTGTACGGCTGGGAGAGCCGCATCCGCCTCAAGGGCGTGGACGTCACGGTCTACGCCTACTCGCTGTTCCGGGCGCTGGCGCGGCTGGCGCCGCGGGGCGGGCTGGACGGCGAGCGGTGGGGGCGCGAAGCGGAGGCCACCGCCCAGGCCGTGCGCAAGCGGATGTGGGACCCGGGCTCCGGCATGTTCAGCGACGTGAACCCGGCCACCGGGCGCCGCACGCGCGTCAAGGCGGCGGTGTGCTTCTATCCCTACGCCACCGACCTGGTGGGCGCCGAGCACCTGCCGGGCTTCGCGCAGAACCTGTTCGACGCCCGCTCGTTCTGGACCCCGTTCCCGGTGCCGTCATCGGGGCTCCAGGACCCGCTGTTCGACGCCGACGCGGCATGGAAGGGCAAGCGGCACAACTGCCCGTGGAACGGGCGGGTGTGGCCGATGGCGAACAGCCACGTGGCCGAGGCCATCGCCGCCGTCGCGCTGGGGCAGGTGCCCGCGCTGCGCGCCCACCTGGCGGAGTTCATCACCAAGTTCGTGCGGATGCTGTTCTGGGACGGCGACGCCTCGCGTCCCAACAGCTTCGAGCACTATCACCCGGTGTCGGGCCGGCCGAGCGCGTACCGCGGCATCGACGACTACCAGCACTCGTGGGTCAACGACCTCATCGTGCAGTACGTGGTGGGGCTCCGCCCCGCGGGCGAGGGGCGGTTCGTGGTGGACCCGATGCCGTGCGTGCTGGACGGGCTCGAGGCGCGGGGCCTGCCGATGCAGGGCGCGCGGGTGGACGTGGTGCGGGAGGGGGACCGGCAGGCGGTGCTGGTCGGTGGGCGCGAAGCGGGGCGCGGGCGCGTGGGCGAGCCGATCGAGGTGACGCTGTGACCTTGCGCGTGGGACTGGTGACGGGTGCCGGCGCGGAAGGCGACGCCGCCCAGGCGTGGCTCGGGTCGCTGGCCGGCGTGCAGTCGCGCCGCTACGAGCCCGAGCGGTTGGGGGCGGCGGTGAACGAGACCGACGTGGTGTGGATCCACGGCGAGACCGATGCCGGCCGGCTGCCCGCCGAAGTGGTGCGCGCCTTCGTGGCGCAGGGCGGCGGCCTGCTGCTCACGCTGCGCGCGGCGTCGCTCGTGGGCCCGCTCGGCTTCGAGACGGTGCCGCCCAACGACTGCCGCGACATGGTGTGGAGCCACCAGGGTGACGAGTGGTGGTCGGAGGAGCTGCGCGCGTATCCCGCCTATCCCCACGTGCGCGGCATCGCCACCTACGGCCCGCATCCCCTGGTGGACGGCCTGCACAATGGGACCTACTGCTGGGGCCCCTCGGAAGGCGAGCGCGTTCTCCTGGGCCTGCTACTCCGGCGGGGCGTGGCCGGCCGACGGCCGGGTCGTGGGCGTCGAGCGGGGCTACCGGATCCAGAATGCCGAGCGCGTGGTGGCGTGGGAGTACGCGGTCGGGCGCGGACGGGTGCTCTGCGTGGGGTCGTTCACCGCGTTCGCGGCGCCCGACCGGCAGCTGCGCCCGCAGCTCGAGCGCCTGGTCGGGAACGCGCTCCGCGCGGTCGCCGCGGGGTCCGCGGAGCCGCGGAGCTGGTGGCCGTCTCCGGGCACGGTGGCGTCGCCCTCGGAGGCGCTGGCCCTCCCGGAGCCGCTCGACTTCGACGGCGCGCTCCCCGTGGCCTCCGAGGACCCGCTCGTGATCGCGGGCGCCGTCGAGCACGACGAAGCGTTCGACCTCGCGGGCCGGCGGGCGCTGCTGGTGGGCGGGGAACGGCAGGGGATCCGCCAGCTGTGGGTGCACCCGCACCGGACGGTGGCGTCCTGGACGGTGCGGGCGGACGGGGCGGTACTGGTGGGCGGCCGGATCGAGGTGACGCCCGACGTCGTCTCGCGCGCCGTGCAGACCCCCGACCGGCGGTTGCTCGAGACGGCCCTGGTCGCCCTGGAGCACCCGGTCCTGCTGGTCGAGTATCGCCCCGGACGCAAGCGCCGCGAGTCGGTGGGGCGGGGACCGGCGGATTTCGAGATCGAGCTGGTGACGGACCTCCGGCGGATGTGGCCGTTCGCGGCCGGGTGCGGCGGCAACCTGGCGTACCGGAGCCGCAGCGACGGCCGCGTCGCCGTGGTCGCCTCGGAGAGCGACGACGGCGTGATGGCGGTGTTCCTGAGCCGCGCCGCCACGGTGGACATGGCGCCCGTGACGGGCGGCGCGCCGGCCGTGCGCTGCCGCATCCGGACCACCCTGGGCTCGCCGCTGTTCGTGGCGGTGGTGGGCGGCGCGAATCAGGCCGAGCTGCAGCGCACGCTGCGGGGCATCCGCCGCCTCGGCATCGCGGGCCTCGTGCGCCAGCGCTCCCAGCGCGCCGCGGTGCTCGTGGAAGCCCGCGTCGCCGTGCGCAGCGACGCCGGCCATGTCGACCGCGCCTTCGAGTGGGCCAAGCGCCGGCTCGACGCCTTTCTCGGCGACGTGCCGGGCCTGGGACGCTCGCTGCTGGCCGGGTACGCCGCGTCGCAGCCCGGGTGGGGCGACGGGCGTCCGGGCGAGGCGTGGTTCGTCACGCGCGACGCCTGCTGGGCGAGCTTCGCCCTCCTCGCCGAGGGCGAGTATTCGCTGGTGCGCCAGGTCATCCGGTTCCTCGGCGACCGGCAGGACGTCACCGGGAAGGTGGTCCACGAAGCGACGACGTCGGGTCAGTTCCAGTACGACGCGGCCGACGCCACGCCGCTGTTCCTGCTGCTGGTGGCCCGTTATCTGGCGTGGAGCGGCGACCGGGATTTCGTGGCGTCCATCTGGCCGCACGTCGAGCGGGCCGTGGCGTTCTGCCTCTCGACGGACCGCGACGGCGACGGGCTGATCGAGCACACCGACGCCGGGCATGGCATCGGCACCGACGCCGCGAGCGGCCAGCGGGTCTCCCTCTACCTCGCCGCCCTGTGGCACGCGGCGCTGCGCGGTCTCGCCCGCGCGGGCGAGGTGCTGGGGCAGGACCGGTTTGCCGCCGACTGCTGGGCGCGGGCCGCCCGGGTCACCGCGGCGATCGAGGACCGCTTCTACGACGCCGAGCGCGGCGCGTACGCGCACGAGATCCGCGCCGACGGCACCCCGTCCTGGACCCGCAGCGCGGTCCAGGCCGTGCCGCTGGCGTTGGGCTCCACCAACTCCGTCCATGCCAAGGCGCTGCTCGAGGCGCTCGCCGGCGAGGCATTCAGCGCGCGCTGGGGCGTGCGGACACGGCCGCTCGACGACCCGCAGTTCTCGCCGTCGAGCCGCGACGCGGGTGCGGTGTGGCCGCTGTGCACCGGGTGGGCGTCCCTGGCGGAGTATCGGGCCGGGCTGGGCGAGGCGGGGTTCCGCCATCTGCGGGCCAACGGGGACCTGCCCTACGCCCGGCAGCGGGGCGCGTTCGACGAGATGCTGGACGGGCTGGAAGAGCGCGCGGCCGCCGGCTGCCCGGACCGCGCGTGGTCGGCGGCGATGCTGGTGCTGCCGCTGATCGAGGGGATGCTCGGCGCCGACCCGGACGCGGCGGCGGGCAGGCTGTCGCTGGCGCCGCAGCTGCCGCCGGCGTGGACCCGGCTCGAGGTGACGGGCCTGCGCTGCGCCGACAGCGCCTACGACCTCGGGCTGCAGCGCCGCGACGGCCACCTCGAGGCGCGGCTGCGCCGCACGCTCGGCCCGGGACTCGCGATCACGCTGGCACCGTGGCTGCCCTCGCTGCCGACGAAGGTCGAGGTGGACGGGCGCGAGGTGCGCTCGGAGATCACGGGCTGGGGGACCGGCGTCCGGTGCGCCGTGACGATCGAGGACGCGGCGGAGCACGAGGTGCGCTACTACCTCAAGTAGGTCGGCGTGCGGATGGCGGAAGGCAGATCAGTTGCCAGACGCCAAGTTGCCAGTGGTTACCAGACGCAAGTCGCGAGGGGCCAGACCAGTTGTCGGTACTGGCAACTGGCCTGGCCCCGTTCACTGACAACTGGCAACCACTGGCAACTGGCAACTTGGCGTCTGGCAACTCTTCTGCTTACTGCCTCCTGACCATCTGCCTCGCCGTGGCCAGGGTTCGGTCTACGTCTTCCGGCAGCGTGTAGATGTGGCAGCACTGGCGCACGCCCATCGGATCGCCCATCGAGCGGCAGCGCACCTTCGCGCGGTCCCACAGCCCGTCCATCAGGTCGCCGGCCGACACGCCCGCCAGGCTCCACACGGTCGTGCCGCTCACCAGGTCGGGGTGCACCGGCGAGTGGATCGTGACCTGCGGGATCTGCTGCAGGCCGGCCCGCAGCCGGTTGGCCAACGCCATGATCCGCGCCTCGACGCGCGCGGGTCCGATGCGGTTGTGGAACTCGATCGCCGCGGCGTAGCCCTTGAGCAGCGAGCGGTTCCCCGTGCCGATCTGCATGAGGCGGTACGCGCCGGCCTTGTAATCGTCCCAGGTGGCCGAGGCCAGGGTCGCCCACACGCCCGGCAGCTTGTCCGCCGTGATGTAGAGGAAGCCGCTCCCCGCCGGCGCGAGCAGCCACTTGTGGGGCGAGGAGTAGTACGCGTCGCAGCCGATCTTCTTCATGTCGAGCTGGACGTGCCCGCTCATCTGGGCGCCGTCGATCACGGTGAAGATGCCGCGCTCCTTCGCGAGGGCGCACAGGCGCTCGACCGGGAAACGAATGGCCTGGCCGCTGGTGAGGTGCGGGATGCTCCACACCCGCGTCTGCGGCGTCGTGGCGTTGACGTACAGGTCGATGAGCTGCTGCGGATCGCTGGGCGGGACGGGCACCGTGACCTGCTTGACGTAGATCCCGTAGCGCTTCGACTTCAGCTCCCAGCCCATCCGGCCGCCCGGATGCTCGAGGTTGGTGAGGATGATCTCGTGCCCGGGCTCGAGGGGTAGGCCGTTGGCGACGTAGTTCATCCCGAGGGTCGCGTTCTGCGTGATGGCCACCTCGTCGGGCGAGGCGCCGATCAGGGTCGCGAGCGCCGTCCGCAGGTCGGTCTCCGGATTGTAGCCGCTGATGTAGTCGGGCGTGCCGGCCTTGTAGTTCCAGTGGGCGACCGTGCCCGCCACCAGGTTCAGGTCGTCCGCCACGGCCTGCACCACGACCTTCGGCATGCTGCCGAGCGTCCCCGTGTTGAAGAACGCCTCGTCGGCAGGGATCAGGAACTCCCGGCGGAGGGTACGCCAGTAGGTCTCGTCGTCCTGGAAGACCGACGGCGGCCACGCCGGCTTGGCTTCGGGGGCCGGGACCGCGCCGTGGCGGCGGCCGGCGCGCGCCAGCACCGCGACCGAGGCGAAGGAACCGAGAAACGAGCGGCGGTCGAGCATGAGCGGACTCTCGGGAAGGGGAACGGCGCGAATATGCGGCGGGCCGGGAAGGGCCGCCAGACTGCTTGCCCGCGCCCGGCCGGCCGGTGACATTGGGTGATGCGCCGCGCGGATGCCGTCCTCCTCACCCTGCTCTGCTCGCTCGCCGCCGCGTCCTGCCGGGTCGAGCGCGCGACGTCCGGGCGTCCGGGCGGAGCGGCCGCCGTCCCGGATTCCGTGACCTCGGCCGAGGTCTACGCCGCGCTGCGGACCTATTACGCGCGGCTCACCTCGCGCGACTGGCGGGTGCTGGCGCAGAGCTTCTGGCCGCGAGCGACCATCACGACGATCATGCGGCCGGCCGCGGACAGCTCCGACACGGTGGTCACGGTCCCCATCGAAGAGTTCGTGGATCTGGCGACGCGGAAGAAGCGGGGCGTCCGCGACTGTCCGGCGAGCTTCTCCGACGAGATCGCGAAGGCCAACGTCGTGACTTACGGCCCGCTGGCCGACGCCTGGGTGACCTACCGCGCGCGCTGCGGCGTCACCCGCGATTCGACGGCGCTCCACTACGGCATGGACGCGTTCCACCTCATGAAGTACCGCGGGGAGTGGCGCGTCTCCGGTCTCACGTTCACGATGGAGATTCCTGGCGTGCCGCTCGGCCGCGCTCCGTGAGCCACGGCGCGCGCCGATGGCACCCGCATGCCCGTGTCGGGGTATGCAGGGACACGAGGGTCCAGCCATGAAGCGACTGCTGTTCCTGCTCCTGTTCGCGCCGTCGGCACTGGTCGCCCAGCAGCCGGGCGAAGGGCCGCACCGGCGACCCGGCCTGTTCGAGCAGGACACGACGCTGCCGGCCGCCAGCCGTGCCTACAGCCTGGGGATCGTGTCGTACACGGGCGGCACGTGGCAGCCTTCGGGCGTGGAGTTGGCCCTGCTGTGGCGCCTCGGCCAGTCGAGCACCGCCGCGGGCGCCACGCTCGCGCTCGGCAGCTTCGTCCAGGGCCAGGCGGTGTTGCTGGGGCAGTCGCAGGGCTTCTTCATCACGCTCGGCGCCACCCTGCGCCAGCCGATCGTGGACATCGCGTCGGTCGGATCGGAGCGGAATCCCGCCTCGGTCAGGCTGGAGGCGTCGCTCGACGCGGCGGGGACGGCCGACATCCACTCGCCGCTGCCCCAGGGACCGTGGGGGGCGCGGGCGTCGGCCATGCTGGGTCTCGCCTTCGGCAGCGCCGACGCGCTGGGGCAGTCGGTCGGGCTGTTCTTCGGCCCGGCGGTGCTGCTCGGCCGCCGGACGACCACGCACGGTGAAGTCGCGTTCCGCATGCGCATGCCGCTGATGCGCCACTAGCCGCCGCCGTCCAACCCTAGAACATCACCGACCAGTCCAACTCGGCCGCCGGCGGCTTCGCGATCCTGAGCCGCGCGGCCCTCCGGTCCACGACGTCTACCGTGATCTCGGCATCGGGGTCGCAGGTGGCAGCGGCGGGGTGGAAGCCGGGAGGCAGGGCGATAGTCAGTTCGTAGGGCCGGCCGTCGAGCAGCATGGCGTGCCCCGACAGCGTCCGCTGCTCCCCATCCCACTGCTCGTCCTCGAGGTCCATCAATCCTTGCACCAGGTGGCGGTTGCCCCCGAGAACGTAGGGGACGCGGCGCGGGCGCCGGAGCGAGAGCACGGCACATCCGTGGGCGGGGAGGTCCAGGCTCACCCGTCCCTCGATGTCCGCGAGCCGGGCGCCCTCCCAGACGTCGTACGCGGCCAGCGGTCCGCGGACGCCGTGCTCGGCGAGCGAGAGCGTCAGCCGCCGCGGCGCATCTTCCCAGTTCACGCCCGCCAGCATCCACCAGTCGTCCAGCACGGGGGCGAGCAGCCAGGCGGGCGCGGCATCGGACAGGAAGCCGGCCCAGGCCGGATCGGCCAGGTCCAGCGCGCGCCCGCGGACCGGCGCCACGGGCATGATGCGCCTCAGGATGTCGAGCCGGTCGTCGGGCAGGCGGTCGAGATCGTCGGAGGCGAACGCGGCGCCACCCGAGAGGGCGACGACCGACGCCCAGGTCCGGGCCTCCGCGTCGCTCAGCGCGTCGCCCACGAGCACGGCGTCGGCGTCGTTGGTCCAGGCGGTGCCGTTGAAGTGCGCGCGCAGGAGCGAGGCGCGCGCGGCCGGCACCACGTCGCCGAAGCCGGCCCCGAGGCCCGGAACGACGCGCATCCCGTCCACCAGGCCGGCGGACGGCTGGAGCGGCGCATCGCACGCCAGGACGAACGCCGCGCCGGCGCCTTCCCGCAGGGCGCTGAGTCCGGCCCGGTAGGCCTCGGTCGCGCTGCCGCGCGCGGGTGGCGTGCCGGACAGCCCCAGGCCGAGCGCTCCGAGCTTGATGACGTCGTAGCCCCAGGCGTTCACCACGTGGCGTGCCAGCTCGCGCAGAAAGTCCCGCACCGCCGGATCTCCGCCGTCGAGCGCATAAACGCGGCCGCCCCAGTCGTCCCGCTCGGCCACCACCCGCGGCTCGCCGCGGGGCGTGCGGAGCAGCCACTCCGGGTGGGCGACGGGAATCCCGGAGCGTTCCGCCACCGCGAACGGCGCGAGCCACAGGCCCGCCTGGAACCCCGCCTCGTGGATCCGGTCGGTGAGCCAGCGGTGACCGTGGGGGAACTTGTCGTTGGTCTCCCAGTCTCCCGCCGACCGCTGGAATCCGTCGTCGAGCAGGATGACGCGGAGCGACTCCGGGTCCGAGCGGCGCCGCGCCGCATCGAGGCCGGCGAGGAGCCCGGCCTCGGTGACGCCGGTGCCCAGCAGGTGCTCCGACGTCCAGCCGGCCGGGGTCTTCCGCGGTGGCAGGGCGGTGGTGGCGAGGCGCCCGAGCGCCTCGAGCGGGTCGGCCCCGGGGACGATGGCGAGGGTCGCCGCCGCCGGCGGCAGGGCCATGCCGACCAGGCGCTGGCCCAGCCAGCAGCCGGCGACGACCGACTCGCCCACGGCGAAGCGCCCCGCGCCGGCGTCGTCCGCCCCGAAGGAGAGGGCGAGCCCGCGCGCCGCGGCGGGGCCCGACGCCCCGTCTGGAGGCAGGACCGCCATCTGCCAGTGACTCGTGGCCTCCACCGTGCCGTCGCACGGCACGACGAGACAGTCGTCCGCCGAGGCGGCGCCGTTGATCCACAGCCGGGAGCCGGCCCGCCCGTCGAGACCGGCCACGCGCGCCGTGGCCGTGTCGAAGAAGCGGATCTCGGCCAGCGCCTGCTCGGCCGCGAGTCCCCTCGCCGTCACCGTGATCGCGGGCGGCGGCCCGTCGAGGAACTGCGCGGTGATCTCCACGCCGGACAGGGCGCCCACCACCTGCCAGCCGGCCCCGCCGCCGCGCGGCGGCGCCAGCTCGAAGCGCCGCACCCGCTCCAGGGCGCCGAGGGGAGTCCAGTCGCTTCCGGCGAGCCGCACCGCGATCTCGGCGCCCGCGACCGCCGCCGGCCCCTGGCGCGGCACCAGGCTCCAGCGCTGCCCGGCGTCGAGCTGGAACTGCCACTCGTCCCGCCGGCGGCGCCCCCGCCGCAGGGCGGGCGGCCACAGCAGGATCGCGGCCGTGGCGCGGAGCAGATCGCGACGCTTCACGCGTGGGTTCGGGTCGGTCGTCGGCAACGCATGCTTGAAGTCTCCGCTAGGGCCCTCTAGGTTCGGCACTCATGGCGCAACCTCCGTCCCCGCACGCGCCGCAGTCTGGGCTCTCGTCCTCGGTCCCTTCGCACCCCGGCCTGCGCATCCTCGCCGAAGTGAGCGCCTCCCTGTCGGCCGGCGTCTTCTCCGAGGCGGCCATGGCGTCGGTGGTCGTCACCCTGCGCCAGGGCTTCGACGCGCTGCTGTGCCGCCTGTGGGTGCGCGAGGAGGACGGCGTCTCCTTCCGCGCCATCGCCACCACCGGCGACGAGCCCTCGGCCGAGGAGGCGGCGCGGATCGCCGACGCCATCCGCACCGGCGCGCTCGCCCCCGCCGACACCTGGGACGCGCTCGACCTCAGCGTGCCGCTGGTGCACCAGGAGGAGCGCCTCGGCCTGCTCCAGGTGCGGGTGCCGCGCGACGGCCGGGAGGCGATGGAGCGCGACGTACTCACCGTGGTGGGCAGCGTGCTCTCGCCCCTGCTCGCCTCCAAGGAGCTGTCGCAGGATCTCGCCTTCGAGATCGCGCGCCGCGCCCGGGAGATCGACGACCAGCGGCGCTTCACCGCCAAGGTGATCGACGCGCTGCCCGTCGGCCTCTACGTGATCGACCGCGACTACCGGATCCAGGCGTGGAACCGCAAGCGCGAGACCGGCACCCAGGGCGTGCCCCGGGAAGAGGCGATCGGCCGGCCCATCTTCGAGGTGCTCTTCCGCCAGCCGCGCGACCTGCTGCGCCGCGAGTTCGACGAGGTGCTCGCCTCCGGCAAGATGCAGGTCATCGAGCAGGAATCCCAGGCGTCGGGCGAGGCGCGCCACTACCGCATCACCAAGATCCCGCTGCGGCTCAACGACGACGAAGTTACGCACGTCATCACCACCGGCGAAGACATCACGGAGTGGAAGAGCGTGCAGCGGCAGATCGCCCAGTCGGAGAAGCTCGCCGCCATCGGCCAGCTCGCGGCCGGCGTGATGCACGAGATCAACAACCCCCTGGCCACCATCGGCGCCTGCTGCGAGGCCGTGAGCGCCGTGGCGGAGGACGCCACGCCCGAGGTGCAGGCCGGCATCGCCGAGTACGTGAAGATCATGGACACCGAGGTGCAGCGGTGCAAGCGCATCGTCGAGGGGCTGCTCGACGTGAGCCGCCCGCGCTCCGGGGCGCGCGGCCCCACCGACGTCAACAAGGTGGTGGACGACACGCTGTTCCTGCTCAAGCACCACGAGCGGTTCAAGCGGGTCAACCTGCAGCGCGAGCTGGCCCCGGGCCTCAAGCCGGTGCAGGCCAACAGCGAGCAGCTGATCCAGGTGTTCATGGCGCTGATGCTCAACGCCATGGACGCGATGGACGCGCGCGGCACCCTCACCATCCAGACCAGCGTGAACGCCGAGCGGGCCGACGAAGTGGTCATCGCGTTCTCCGACACGGGGACGGGCATCGCCGGGCACGACATCCAGAAGATCTTCGAGCCCTTCTACACCACCAAGCCCCAGGGCCGCGGCACCGGCCTGGGCCTCTCGATCTGCTACGGCATCGTCGCGGACCACCGCGGCCGCATCGAGGTGGATTCCCAGCTCGGTCGCGGCTCCACGTTCCGCGTGATCCTCCCGGCCGGTGAAGATCCTCGTCATTGAAGACGACCGGACCGTGGGGCAGTACGTGACCCGCGGCCTGACCGAGCACCACTACACGGCCGAACTGGTGACCGACGGCCGGGCCGGCCTGGACGCCGCCCGCGCCGGCCACTGGGACCTCATCGTGCTGGACCTGCGGCTCCCGGGCCTCTCCGGCCTGGAGGTGCTGCACAACCTGCGGGACGGGGGGAACGGCACGCCCATCCTGGTGCTGACCGCGCAGGACACGGTCGAAGGGAAGGTGGACGCGCTGCGCGCCGGGGCGGACGACTACGTGACCAAGCCCTTCGCCATGGAGGAGCTGGTCGCGCGGGTCGAGGCCATCGGCCGGCGGCCCAAGGACATGGTGCCGCCGGTGGTGCAGCTGGCGGACCTGGTGATCGACGTGGGCAGCCGCGAGGTGCGGCGCGGCGGTACCCCGATCGATCTCACGCCGAAGGAGTACGAGGTGCTCGCCTACCTCGTGTCCCACCCGGGCCGGGTGATGAGCCGGACGCTGATCACCGAGTACGTGTGGGACTATCACTTCGATCCGGGCACCAACATCGTGGACGTGGTGATCAACCGGCTGCGCAAGAAGATCGACCAGGGGCGCGAGCCCAAGCTGATCCACACCGTGCGCGGCGTGGGCTACGTGGCCCGGGCCTCGTGAACAGCATCCGCGCGCGGCTCGCCCTCTGGTACACGGTCGCCCTGCTGGCGACCGTCGTCGCGTTCGGCATCGCGACGTCGCTGGTGGACCGGCGGGCCCGCTACGCGGACCTCGACCGGCGCCTGACCACCGAGGCGGACCGCGCGGCCCGGCTGATGGAACAGGCGGAGGCCGCCGGCGGGCGGATGCTCGACGAGGTGCGGGGCACGCCGTCCGTGGCGTCGCTCCGGCTCGACCTGCAGGCGCCGCTCGAGCTGGTGGCCGACTACCTGGTGGTCGTGGACTCCAGCTCCCGCATCGTGTACGGCTCGGCCGAGACCCGGCGGTTCTCGCCGGCGGCCTCCGACACGCTCCGCTTCCGCGCCTTCGCCGTCAGCCACGACCACGAGACGTTCGAGGTGGTCCTGGACGGCGTGGCCCTGCGCTTCGTCGCGCGGCCCATCGCGCGCACGCCGGGGATGCCCGCGGCGCTGGTGACGGTCGCGGTCGGCGCGCCCACCCGCGATCTCGACATCGCCGTCCAGGCCATCCTCGCCTCGATGCTGCTGGTCTCGCCCATCATCCTCGTGTTCGCCGTGGGCGTGGGCTACCTGCTGTCGGCGCGCGCGCTGCGCCCGCTCGGCCGCATGATCGACGAGCTGGAGGCCATCACCGACGGGCGCACCCTGCACCGGCGCCTGCCGGTGCCGCCGGAATCCAGCGACGAGATGGACCGCCTGGCCTACACCCTCAACGCCATGCTGGCGCGCCTGGAGACCAGCTTCTCGGCCCTGCGCCGGTTCATCGCCGACGCCAGCCACGAGCTGAAGACGCCGCTCACCGTGATGCGCGTCGGCGTGGAGCACTCCCTCACCGATCCCCGCACCGCGCCCGAGACCATCGCCGCCCTCGACGAGACGCTCCAGGAGGTCCGGCGGATGACCGAGCTGGTGGATACGCTGCTCACGCTGGCGCGGGTGGACGAGGGCCGCATGGAGCTGCACACCGAGCCGGTGGAGCTCGAAGCGCTCCTCACCGAGGTCCACGAGACCGCGCAGATGCTGGGGGAGGAAGCCCGCGTCGAGGTGTCGGTCGAGCTCGTGGGCGAGCCGGTGATGATCCAGGCCGACCGCGCCCGGATCCGGCAGCTGGTGATGAACCTCGCCTCCAACGCGGTGAAGTACACGCCCGCCGGCGGCCACATCTGGATCGTCTTGACGGCGAGCCCGGAAGCTGCGACGATATCCGTCCGCGACACCGGGCTCGGCATCGCGCCCGGCGACGTGGACCGCGTGTTCGACCGGTTCTGGCGCGCCGACGCGGCGCGCTCCCGCACGGGCGAGCGGCCCGGATTCGGGCTCGGGCTCTCCATCTGCCGGTGGATCGCCGAGGCCCACGGCGGGTCCATCGCCGTGACCAGCCGGCCGGGGCGAGGCAGCACCTTCACGGTCACGCTGCCGCGCACGCCGCGCAGGGGGCGGTGGCGCAGGTGGCAGCAGGCAGTTGAGTTGCAAGACGCCAAGGGCGCAGTGGTTATCAGCTGCAAGGCGCCGGGTGGCAGACCGGTTCCCAGGACATGTCACGGGTCTGCTACCGCCAAGCTGGCAACTGGTGATGTCATCGAATCGTAATCCGGGGCTCATCGGCGCTTCATGGCCGCGGAGTATGCTCCGTGTGAAAGCAGGACTTGGAGGGTCACGTGTTTGAGATGCTGATCGAATCGAAGAGGCCGAAGAGTGGCGGCGGCGTGGCCGGCAGTGCGGTGTCGATCACGCTCCACGCCGTGATCATCTCGGCGGCCGTGTACGCGACGATGCACGCGAAGGAAGTGGCGCAGGCAGGTGCAGCACACCTTCGACATGACGCTGCAGACGCAGGAGAAGAAGGAAGAGCCGCCGCCGCCGAAGCAGGAGCTGGCGTCGGTGGTGGCCCCGCCGAAGGGCTTCCAGACGCTGTCGATGCCGACCAACATCCCGATCAACATCCCGCCGCCGTCCGCGAACACGCAGCTTCAACGCGGCCGACTTCTCCGGCGTGGGCGTCGAGGGCGGGGTGGCGCGGGGCATCACGACCAGCGGTCCGGTGGTGCGCACCGACCAGCCGTACCTGGAGTCGGTGGTGGAGGAGCGGCCGGAGCTGATCAGCCATCCTCCGGTGCATTACCCGGAGATCCTGAAGCAGGCGGGCATCGACGGTCACGTGGTGGTGGAGGCGATCATCGACACCACGGGGCACGCGGAGCGCGGGTCGATCAAGATCCTGTCGAGCACGAACCAGCTGTTCGAGCAGCCGTCGAAGGAAGTCGTGGCGGCCTCGGTGTACCGGCCGGGCAAGATCTCGGGCCGCGCCGTGCGGGTGCGTGTGCAGGTTCCGCTGAATTTCGCGGTTACCAAGGGTGGGTTGGGGGGTCAGTAACTCAATCGGCCGCGCCGCTGAGGCGCGGGTCGCGCTCACAGGACTCGGAGGGCCATCGTAATGCAGCATCTCTCGTTGCTTGAGCTGTGGAACTCGATGAGCTGGTTTCCACGGGGCATCGTGTTCGTCATGGTGATCATGTCGGTCTGGTCACTGGGCATCGCGATGAATAAGTGGTGGCGGATCCGCAAGGCGCAGAAAGAGACCCGGAAGTTCGCGCCGGAGTTCTCGCGGTTCCTGCAGGAAGAGCAGATGGACGGCGCGATCGCGCTGGCCGGCAAGTACAAGAAGAGCCACGTGGCGCGCACGCTGGTCGGGGCGCTCGAGGAGATCAAGCCGCTGCTGACGGACGGCCAGATCACGGTGGCCGACATCAACTCGGCCGAGCGCGCGATCGAGCGCAACATGATGATCATCCAGGCCGAGCTGAAGCGGGGCCTGGGCATCCTGGCCACGGTCGGCGCGACCGCGCCGTTCGTGGGCCTGCTGGGCACGACGCTGGGTATCGTGAACGCCTTCACCGGCATGGCGGCCGGCGGCGGCTCGGGCGGCCTGGCGGCGGTGGCCGGCGGTATCGCCGAGGCCCTGATCACGACCGCGTTCGGTCTGATCGTGGCCATTCCGGCGGTGTGGCTGTTCAACTTCTTCCAGACCAAGCTCGAGTTCCTCATCGTCGAGATGACGTACACGTCCAAGGAGCTGATCGACTACCTGATCAAGGGCGTGGGGCACGAGTTCGGCCGTTCGACGTTCACGAAGGACTTTCCGGCAAAGGTGAGCTCGGGCAGTGGCCATATCAGCCAGTAGCACCAAGGGCGGCGTCAACGCCGACATCAACGTCACGCCGATGGCCGACGTGATGCTGGTGCTGCTGATCATCTTCATGATCACGGCGCCGTTGATCGCTGCCGGCTTCTACGCGACGATGCCCGATGGCGTCAACCTGATCAAGTCGGAAGAGAAGCCTGACGACGTCGTGCTCGGGATAGACAAGGACGGTCACTACTTCGTCAACACGCATCCGCGCTCGCCGGCGGACGCGCAGACGGAGCTGTCCAGCATCTTCGCCAATCGCACCAAGGACAAGATTCTGTTCCTCAAGGCCGACAAGGGCCTGAAGATGTCGGTCATCCAGGACGCCATCACCATGGCGCGCAAGGCGGGGGTCGCGGTCGTCTCCGCGATCACCGATCAGCGGCCCGGTTCGGAGCCGCTGGTCTCGGCCGAGCGTCCCAAGGCGGGAGGGAACTAGCCATGGCCATGGCGGCTGGGGGCGGCGGCAGCGGCATGAACTCCAACATCAACATCACGCCGCTGATCGACGTGCTGCTGGTGCTGCTGGTGATCTTCATGATCACGCTGCCGATGGCGCGCAAGGCGCTGGACATCCAGGTGCCGCGCGAGGAGAAGACGCAGTCGAAGGCCACGGACCAGATCATCCTGGAGATCAAGGCTGACGGTTCGATGGCCATCAACACCCAGGCGGTGGATTCGGCCGGCCTGGCACAACGGCTGTACGACATCTACAACGTCCGGCCCGACAAGCTGCTGTTCATCAAGGCGGACGACTCGCGGCCGTACGCGCAGGTGATCATGGTGATTGACGTCGCCCGTGGGGCCGGCGTGCAGGTGTTCGGCTTGGCGCCGGGCAACGCGCAGACCGCGGCGGCGGCACCGGCAGGCTCGTAACTCACCGCCGCCCTGGTGGCGGTGGAACATCGGCGGCTCGCGGGGCGTAGGGAAAAACACGATGCCTAGCGAGCATGGGGCGATGCGACAGGTTCCGCTCGCCACACCATTCGGCCGGCTGGCTCGCGAGCGCGGGGGCACCCGCGGCGTGATCCTGTCGGCCGCGCTGCATGTGGCCGTGGTGCTGCTCCTGGTGTGGAGCGGCTCGCGGCTGCTGACCGACGAGCGCGCCCCGGGCCCCGGACACGGGCGCGGCGGCGGGGGCGGGGGCGGGAACCGCACCCTGGTGCTGTACGTGGCGCCCGCCCCGGCGCCGCCGGCCCCCGCGCCGCCGGCCCCGGCCCTCGTGATGCCCAAGCAGGTGACCATGGTGGTGCCGGCGGTGCCGGTCGACACCACGCCCAAGGCGCCCGCCCCCGCCCCGGCGCCGGTGCAGCCGTCCCAAGGCCAGGGTCCGGGGGAAGGCGCCGGGACGGGGCCGGGGAAGGGCCCCGGCTCGGGTTCCGGCAGCGGCGGGGGCAACGGCTCGGGCGTCGGGCCCGGCGCGGGCCCCGACTCGGGGGGCGGCGGGACGATGTACCCGCCGAGCCCGCAGGGCATCATCCTCCCGCCCTCGCATCCGCCGTCGGCGCTCCGGGGCACCAGGCTCACGGCGGTATTCGAGATCTCGGCCTTCGGGCGAGGTGACGCACGTCGCGCTCGATCCGGCGCCGAAGGACCACTCCTTCGCCAACGATTTCCTGGATCGGTTGCGCCGCTACACCTTCACGCCCGCCCATACCCTGGACGGCCAGCCCGTGGCCGGGTTGTTCCGGATCACCTTCACGTTGTAATTCGGGGCGGTCGCTGATACTTTTCGCCGCTCTTGATGGCCTGCAGCTCACAATAACCGAACCATCCGGAATCCCATGATCATCGTTCTGGTCCTGATCGTGAGCGTCTTCGCGCTCCTCGTGGCCCTCGGCCTGGCGCGCTGGGTCCTCAAGATGGACAACGGCACGCCGGAGATGCGCGTCATCTCCGACGCCATCCAGGAAGGCGCGGAGGCGTTCCTCAAGCGGCAGTACCGCACCATCGGGCTGCTGTCGGTGGTGGTGGGGATCATCATCTTCCTCATCTACCAGGTGGTGCGCGCCCCGAGCCCCAACGACCCGAGCGAGGTGTCGCGCTTGTGGCTGTCGCTCGCGACCACGGCCTCCTTCTTCCTCGGCGCCCTGTGCTCCGCCATCGCGGGCTACGTGGGGATGTTCGTCTCGATCCGCGCCAACATCCGCACGGCCAGCGCCGCCCGGACGAGCCTCAACCGCGCGCTGCAGATCGCGCTGCGGGGCGGCGCGGTCTCCGGGCTCTTCGTCGTGGCCATGAGCCTGCTGGGCGTCGGCGGCCTGTACTTCCTGGTCGCACAGCCTCACCAGCATCCCCGACACCAAGATCCCGCTGCATGATCGTGGGCTACGGCTTCGGCGCCTCCTTCGTGGCGCTGTTCGCCCAGCTGGGCGGCGGCATCTACACCAAGGCGGCCGACGTCGGCGCCGACCTGGTCGGCAAGGTCGAGGCCGGCATCCCCGAGGACGATCCGCGCAATCCGGCGGTCATCGCGGACCTGGTGGGCGACAACGTCGGCGACTGCGCCGGCCGCGGCGCCGACCTGTTCGAGTCCACGGCGGCCGAGAACATCGGCGCGATGATCCTGGGCGCGACGCTGCTCGCGTGCAGCTCCAATCCGGACGTCGCGTTCTCGATCCTCGGCGTCATGCTCTTCCCGCTGGTGGCCCGGTCGTTCGGCCTCATCGCCTCGATCATCGGCATCCTGATCGGTGCAGCGCGAAGGAGGACGAGGACCCGATGCAGGCGCTGAACCGCGGCTACTACGTCACCGCGGTCCTCGCGGCCATCGGCTTCGTCGTGGCGACGCTACTGGCTGCTCGCAGTTCCCGGGCAACCCGGACGCCTGGTGGCACTTCGCCATCGCGGGCGTGATCGGCATCGCGACGTCCATCGCCTTCGTCTACATCACGCAGTACTACACCGAGTACCGCTACCGGCCGGTGAAGGCGATCGCCGAGGCCTCGCAGACCGGGCCCGGCGACCAACATCATCACCGGCTTCGCGGTGGGCATGGAGTGCACCGCGCTGCCGGTGTTCACCATCGGCGTCGCGCATCATCGACCTCGTACTGATCGGCTGCGCGCGGCCTGAGCGACCGTGCCCGGCGCGGCGGCCTGTTCGGCACCGCCGTCGCCACGATGGGCATGCTGGGCACCGCGGCGTACATCCTGGCGATGGACACCTTCGGCCCCATCACGGACAACGCCGGCGGCATCATCGAGATGTCGAAGCAGCCGGAAGAGGTCCGCGAAGAAGACCGACCGGCTCGACGCGGTGGGCAACACCACCAAGGCGCTCACCAAGGGATACGCGATCGGCTCGGCCGCGCTGGCGGCGTTCCTGCTGTTCTCGGCCTACCTGGACGAGATCGGCCAGTACACCAACGACGACGTTCGCCTCACGTGGACCTCGCCAAGCCCGAGGTCTTCGTGGCGGCGCTGCTCGGCGCGATGCTGGTCTTCTGGTTCTCGTCGCTGGCCATCAAGGCCGTGCGGCAAGGCGGCGCATGAGCGTGATCAAGGAAGTCCGGCGCCAGTTCACGCGAGAACGCCGGCATCATGCAAGGGCACCTCGCAGCCGGACTACGCGCGCGTGCGTGGACATCGTGACCGTGGGCGCGCTGAAGGAGATGGTGGCGCCCGGCCTGCTGGCGGTCGGCGATGCCGATCGCGGTCGGCCTGGTCTTCACGTGCTCCGGATGCGGCCACCTGTCGGCGCCGAGGCGGTGGCGGCCTTCCTGATGGTCGGCGACCATCACCGGCATCCTGATGGCGATGATGCTGAACAACGGCGGCGGCGCCTGGGACAACGCCAAGAAGTTCATCGAGACGGGCGAGTACGGCGGCAAGGGCTCGGACGCGCACAAGGCGGCGCGTGGTCGGCGACACGGTCGGCGATCCGTTCAAGGACACGGCCGGTCCGTCGCTGCACGTGCTGATCAAGCTGCTCAGCACGATCACGCTGGTGCTGGCGCCGCTGTTCATCTGAGCCGGGTCTGAGCCAGCTCCTCGCCCGGAAGACGGTCGATCAGTGCGTCGCTGACGGAGCGGTCGGCGGCGGCTTGAAGCGCAGCCTCGGTCCCGTGGCGCTCACCGCGCTCGGGATCGGGGCCATCATCGGGGCCGGCATCTTCGCGGCCATCGGCACGGCCATCGCGGGCGACAGCGGCCACCTCGGCGCCGGGTCCGCGATCATCGTATCCATCGGCCTGGCGGGTGTCACCAGCGCCCTGGCCGCGCTCACCTACTCCGAGTTCGCGGCCCTCATCCCCATCGCCGGCAGCGCGTACACCTACGCCTACGCCACGCTCGGCGAGCTGGTGGCGTGGATCATCGGCTGGGACCTCTGCCTCGAGTACGCGGTCGGCAACGTGGCGGTCGCCGTGGGCTGGGCGGGCTACTTCGATTCGTTCCTGCGCGGCGTCGGCATCACGCTGCCGCGGTGGCTGGTGACCGATACGCTCACGGGGCTGGCCAGCCCGGCCATCGTGGCATCGGCGCCCCATCTGGGCTCCATCCCGATCGTCTTCTGCCTCCCGGCGCTGGCCATCGTCGGCCTGATCACCGTGGTACTGGTGATCGGCGTGCAGGAGTCGTCGTGGGTCAACACGGTGATGGTGGGGATCAAGCTGGCGGTGATCCTGCTGTTCCTGGCCGTGGGCTTCGCCGCCATCCACCCGCACCAGTGGGTGACGCCGACCTTCGCGCCCAACGGCTTCAAGGGCATCAGCGTGGGCGCGGCGATCATCTTCTTCTCCTACATCGGGTTCGACGCGGTGAGCACCGCCTCCGAGGAGGCGAAGAACCCGCAGCGCGACATCCCCATCGGGATCATCGCGTCGCTCATCATCTGCACCGTGATCTACATCGCGATCGCGCTGGCGCTGACCGGCCTGATCCCCTGGAACCAGCTGGACGTCCCGGACCCGCTCGCCGTCGCGCTGCAGTACATCCACGCCAACTGGGCCGCCGGCATCCTCTCGCTGGGCGCGGTGGCCGCGATGACGTCGGTGCTGCTGGTCTTCCAGTTCGGCCAGGCGCGGATCTTCATGTCCATGGCGCGCGACGGGCTGCTGCCGCCCTGGGCGGCGAAGGTGCACCCGAAGTTCAAGACGCCGCACGTCACCACCATCGTCACCGGCGTCGTCGTCGCTCTCGGCGCGGCGTTCGCGCCCATCGGCGTGGTGCTCGAGCTGACCAACATCGGCACGCTGTTCGCGTTCGTGCTGGTGGCGCTGGGCATCATCGTGCTGCGCCGCACCGACCCGGACCGTCCGCGGCCCTTCCGCACGCCGTGGGTCCCGGTCCTGCCCCTGGTATCGGTGGCGTTCTGCCTCTACCTGATGATCAACCTGCCGGTGCTCACCTGGATCAGGTTCGGCGTGTGGCTGCTGATCGGGGGGGTGATCTACTTCACCTACGGCATTCGGCACAGCCGGGTGCGTCGTCTCGGAGAAGAGAGAGCAGCGGCGAGGTAGCGGTAGCGTTGCCAGACGCCGAGTTGCGAGTGGTTACCAGTCTCGAAAGTCGTGAGATCGCAGACCAGTTGCAGTACTCGCAACTGGACTGGTACCGCTGACTCTCGTACTCGCAACCGCTGCAACTTGGCGTCTCGCAACTGTACCGCAGTCCGTCCTCTACGCACTCGCCTCTGGCGGTAAGAACTCGCCCTCCCACCTCGCCATCACGCACGCGGCGAGCGCGTTGCCCACGACGTTGATCGAGGTGCGGGCCATGTCCATCAGCTGGTCCACGCCGAAGACCACCGCGACGGCCTCGAGCGGCAGGCCGAACGAGGCCACCGTCGCCGCCAGGATGACGATCGCCGCCCGCGGCACGCCGGCCACGCCTTTGCTGGTGAGCATCAGCGTCACCATCATCAGCAGCTGCTGGCCGAGGGCGAGGTGCACGCCCGCCGCCTGCGCCACGAAGATCGACGCCACCGCGAGGTAGAGCGTCGAGCCGTCGAGGTTGAACGCGTAGCCGACGGGGATCACGAACGCGACGATGCGCCGGGGCACCCCCATCTGCTCGACCCGCTCCATCGCCAGCGGCATCGCCGCCTCCGACGAGGCGGTCGAGAAGGCGATCAGCGCCGGCTCCTTGATGGCGTGCAGGAACGCGCGCAGCGGCACCCGCGTGAGGAGGATGACCGGCAGCAGGACCAGGAGCGCGAACACGACCAGCGCGGCGTACAGCGTCAGGATGAGCGCGCCGAGGCTCGCCAGCACCTTCACGCCGCCGTGCCCGACGGTGAACGCGACCGCGGCACCGACGCCGATGGGCGCGTACTTCATCACGATCGCCGTGAACTTGAACATCACCTCGGCCAGGCCCGCGCAGAACCCGACGATGATCTCCCTCGGCTTGCCCTGGACCTGGCTGAGCGCGAGCCCGAAGAGGATCGGACCAGAACACCACCTGCAGCACCTCGTTCTGCGCCGCCGCCTCGAAGAAGCTCTGCGGGACGATGTGCTGGAGCACCGTCGCCGAGCGTCGTCTTCGACTCCGCGACCGGGCCGGCCGCGGCGGCGTTGCCCAACGCCACGCCGACCCCCGGCCGCACGGCGTTCACCAGCGCGAGTCCCACCACCAGCGCGAGCGTGGTCACGACCTCGAAGTAGACGATCGCCCGCACGGCCAGGCGGCCCACCTTCTTGAGGTCGTCGCCGTGCCCCGCGATGCCGCCCACCAGCGTGCTGAAGACCAGCGGCACGATGATGGACTTGATGGCCCGCAGGAACAGGGTCGAGAGCGGCTGCAGGCCGGTGCCCACGTCGGGGGCCGCCCAGCCCAGCACGGCGCCCGCCACCATCCCCACCAGGATCCACTGGGTCAGGGTGCGCCGCTTGAGGAAGGTCCACATGCCTCGGCCTCGGTGGTGTCGGGTTCAGAGCGCCCGGGCGAGCTGGATCGCGCCGAGGACGGGGTCCACCGACTCGGGGCGGATCGTCGCGGAGGGCAGGTCGGCCACGATCCGCGCCACCACCCGCTGGCGATAGCCGTCGTGCCGCGCCAGCAGGCTTCCGCCCAGCGCCACGCCGACGCCGGTCCCGCGCGGGAACCGGTCCGCGAGCGCCCGCACGTGCGTCGCCAGATCGTCGGCGCCCGCGTCCACCAGCGCGCCGGCCACCGCGTCGCCCTCCTCGGCCGCGGCGAGCACGTCGGGCGCGAGGCCCGCGACGGACGGGATGTCGGCGACCGTGGCCCAGCGCACCAGCTCGCCCAGGCCCGACAGCCGCAGCCGGGCGAGCACGCGCGCCGTCAGCGTGGTGCGGCGCCCGCGGCCTTCGACCGACAGGCCCACGGCGCGCAGCGCCTGCCGGGCGAGGTCGTAGCCCGATCCCTGATCGCCCACGACCGCGCCCAGCCCGCCGACGCGGGTGGTGTCGCCGCCGGGCAGCCGCGCCCACGCCACCGATCCGGTGCCCGCGAGCAGCACGATGCCGGCCGAGTCGCCGAAGGCCGACTGCAGCGCGATCGCTCCGTCCACGGTCACGGCGACGCGCGGCGCGAGGCCCGCGTCCTCCAGCGCCGCCTGGAGCGCGAGGCGCTCCTCCTCGCGACCCACGCCGGCGGCTCCGACGACCAGCACGTCGCCCCGGAACTCGCGCTCCGCTTTGCGAAGCGCCTCGCGGCAGGTGTCCAGGATCCGGCCGGCCGCGGCCGCCGCCTCGCCGGGACGCATCGCGCCCGGGGCGCCGTCGGAGCGCACCAGGACCGTCCCGTGCTCGTTCGCCACGGCGGCCGTGCTGTGGGACGCGCCCGCGTCCACGCCGATGAGTACTCTCACGCTCCCGTGCCCCCGTGCGCTGTGCCCCCGTGCCCGCCGTCACCCCGCCGATGAAGGAGTTCCCCAGCCCGATCCCCACCGTCACCGCGGTGCCGAGCGGCACGTACCAGGGCCAGGCGAGCCGGCTCATGCCGACCAACATACCCGGGCCTCCCAGCCACGACGCAAGCGGTCCGGCGAACACGACGACCGCCATCAGCAGCGACGCGGCGATCAGCGCCAGCACCACGTCACCCTCGCGCACGCGGGCGAACCGCGCGAGCACGAAGGCGCCGAGCAGCGGGCCGTAGGTGAGCGAGGCGATGGAGAGCGCCACGACCACCACCGGCGCGTCCCGTTGGCGGAAGAGCAGGGCGCCGAGCACCAGGATCGTGCCCCACAACAGCGTGAACATGCGTCCGGCGCGCAGCAGGTGCCGGTCGTCGCCGGTCCGGCCCGCCAGCGGCGCGTAGAAGTCGTTCGTCGTGGCCGACGCGAGCGCGTTGATCGCCGAGGCGTGGGTGCTCATCGCCGCGGCCAGGAGCCCGGCCACCGCGAGGCCCGCCGGTCCGCCGGCGAGGTGGGTCGTGATGAACCGCGGGAACACCTCGTCGCCGCGCAGCGCGTGGCCGGCCGGGAAGGCCGCCCACATCGCCGCCCCCACCAGCAGGAAGAGCGCGAACTGGAAGATGACGACGATGCCGCTGCCGACCAGCGCCCGGCGCGCGTCGCCCAGCGAGCGGGTCGCGAGCAGCCGCTGCACGATGAGCTGGTCGGTGCCGTGCGACGCGGCCGACAGCATCGCGCCGCCCAGCAGCGCCGTGAAGAACGCGTAGGGCGCGGTGAGCGAGAGCCGGAAGTCCACCACCCGCAGCTTGCCCGCGGCGGCGGCCGCCGCCAGCCCGCCGGGAGCCATGTGGAGCGCCACCCACAGCGCCGCCCCGCCCGCCGCCACGTACACGCCGAGTTGCACGACGTCCATCCACACCACGGCCCTGAGGCCGCCGGTGTACGTGTAGAGCAGCGTCGCCGCGCCGAGCACCACGATGGAGGTGGGGTACGACCAGCCCGTGATGACCGCGAGAGGAATGGCGGTCGCGAAGATGCGCACGCTGTCGGCCATGGCGCGCGTCAGCATGAACACCGCCGACGAGGTGCGCCGCGCGCTCGGGCCCCAGCGCGTGCCGAGGACCTGGTAGGCGGTCTGCAGCTCGCCCTTGGAGTAGGCCGGGAGCAGCAGCCAGGCGATGGCGATGCGGCCCAGGAGGTAACCGAAGGCGAGCTGCAGGAAGGTGAGGTCGCCGGTGTAGCCGATGCCCGGCACCGAGATGACCGTGATGGCCGACGTCTCGGCCGCGACGATGGAGAGGAGGATGGCCCACCACGGCAGCCGCCGGCGGCCGAGGAAGTAGTCCGAGGCGCCGGTCTGCCGGCGCCCGAGCCACATGCCGGCCGCCACCACCCCGGCCAGGTACGCCGCCGCGACGACCCAGTCCACCACGTGCATGGCGGCCAAAGAAAAGGGCCCGGAGATCTTTTCTCCAGGCCCCACCGTCCACTGTGCGTCCGTGCGTCTGTCTTACTACACCGCGAAGCTGCTCCCGCAGCCGCAGCCGCCCGTCGAGTTGGGATTCTCGAACGTGAAGCCGCTGCTCTGCATGGTCACCGTGTAGTCGATCCTGACGCCGTTGAGATACTGGCCGCTGAAGCTGTCCACGAACAGTCGGACGCCCTCCGACTCGATCACCACGTCGTCCTCGGCCGGTGCGTCCTCGATGCTCAGGCTGTACTTGAACCCCGAGCAACCGCCCGGCATCACGCCGACGCGGAGTCCCGCCGTGGCCGCCGGCGCGTTCTCGGCTTCGATCACCTTGCGAACCTGGTCCGCCGCCTGCGCGGTGAGAACCAGCTGGACTGCGCCCGTATCATGCTGCGTGGTGCCCATTTAGCTCCTCGCTGGAATTGCCGGTGCCTCACTCAAGTTTAGATGGCTGCGGCGGTCCCGTCAACGCTCCGCCGGCCCCCGCCATGCCTCGCCGCAAGACCGCCCCCGGCGGACCGCCGTCCTAGCGCCTGGCGGCCCGCACCGCGAGGTCGGCGACCTCGGGCCTGACCCTCATGATCTGATCGTTCTGCCGGGTGGGGTGCACGCGGTTGGTGAGCAGGATGACGAACAGGTCCTGGGTGGGATCGATCCAGATCGACGTCCCCGTGAAGCCGGTGTGTCCGAACGCGGCGGGCGACAGCTCGCCGCCGGCGCTCGAGCCCGCGCTGGGCGTGTCCCACCCCAGGGCGCGGCTGGAGAGGGCCGGGTTCTGGACGCGCGTGAACTCGGCGATGGTCGCGGAGTCGAGCAGCGGGCGTCCCGTGCGCCCGTGCGGCTGCGCGTCCGCGCGCCCGTGGCGCAGCAGCATCTGGGCGAACGTGACCAGGTCCGCCGCCGTCGAGAACAGGCCGGCGTGCCCGGACACGCCGTCCATCACCGACGCGTTCTCGTCGTGCACCTCGCCGACCAGGACGCGGCCGCGCCACGGGTCGTTCTCGGTGGGCGCGATGCGCGCGCGCAGCGACGCCGGCGGATTGAAGCGGGTGTCGTGCATCCCCAGCGGGCGGAACACGCGGCGCGAGAGCAGCCGGTCGAGCCGCTGCCCGGTGATGTGCTCGACGGCCTCGGTGAGCAGGATCGCGCCGAGGTCGGAATACACCATGCGGGTGCCGGGCGGCGCCTCGAGCGCGGTGGCGTTCACGCGCGCGAACATCTGCTCGCGCGAGTGCACGTCGCGGAACAGCGGCAGCCACGCCGGCAGGCCGGAAGAGTGGGTGAGCAGCATCCGGATCGTGATCGAATCGCCGCCGGCGGCGAACGCGGGCACGTAGCGCGTCACCGGCGCGTCGAGGTCCAGCCTCCGCTCCTCGACCAGCATCATGATGACGGTGGTGAGGCCGACCACCTTGGTGAGCGACGCCAGGTCGTAGATCGTGTGCGCGTCGGGGGGCGGTCCGCCGGCGTAGGTCAACGCGCCGAAGCCGCGCTCGAAGAGCACGGTGTCGTGGCGTCCCACCGCGACGACGGCGCCGGGGAACGCCTTGCCGGCGACGCTCTGTTCGAGGAATCGCGCCAGCGAGTCCCAGCGGTCGGGCGTGGTGTCCTGAGGCATGGCCATGGTGATGAGGGTCGCGAGGACGAAGGGGTTCACGGCGCGCTGCGGGAGCGGACGCCGCCGCCCGGCAGGTCGGCCGGGCCGGGGCGCTGCAGACCGCTGCCGGCCGTGAAGGCGGGCGGCAACGAGACCGGCAGGTGTCCCGTGACGGGCGCCATTCCGAGGAGCGCGCGCGCCACGGCGCGCTCGATCGCGTCGTCGTCGGTCCACGCGGCGACGAACGCGCTCACCTGCGGAATCTGCCCGAGCACGTACGGGCTGCCGAGCGAGACGGCCACGACCGGCTCGCCGCCGGCGATCTGCTGCACCAGGTCGGCCACGGGGCCCGGGATGTCCACCGCGTCGGGGTGCCACGCCGTCGGGCGCGAAGCCGCGAGGAAGACGACGAGCCCGGCGGCGGCCGCCTCGGCGCGCGCCGAATCGAGCGAGGCGGGGCCCGAGGCGGGCCACAGGCGCATGGTGCGCAGGGTGTCGAACGCGCTGCGCCACGCGGCGACGATGCCGCCGCCCACGTCGCGGCTGTTCTCGTCGCCGTAGGTGAGCACGAAGACGCGGTGCCGGCGCGCCGCGGGAAGCGGTACGAGGCCCAGGCTGTCCTTCACCAGCACCAGGCTGCGGGCGGCGATGTCCTGCGCGAGCGCCGTGTTGCCGGCGGAGCCGACGACCGCGGCGATGCGGTCGATGTCCACCAGGCGGTGCCGGAACAAGCCGAGCCGCGCCTTCACGGCCAGCAGGCGGGCGACCGACGAGTCGAGGCGCGCCTCGCTCACCTCGCCGCGGGCCACCGCGGCGGTCACGGAGTCGATGACCGCGTGCGCGTTCACCGGCATCAGCAGGATGTCGGCGCCCGCCTCGAGCGCCATCACGGCGGCGCGCGCGGCGCCGTAGCGGCCCACGATGGCACCCATGTTGAGGGCGTCGGTGACCACGATGCCGCGGAAGCCGAGCTGGTCCCGGAGCAGGGTGTCGAGGACGAACGGCGACAGCGTGGCGGGCGGCGCGTCGGGCCCGGCCAGGCCGGGTACGGCGATGTGCCCCGCCATCACCACGTCGGCGCCGGCGCGCACGGCCGCGCGGAAGGGCACCAGCTCGACGGAGTCCATGCGCGCGCGGCTCGCGGTGATGACGGGCAGCGCGAGATGCGAGTCGGTGCCGGTGTCGCCGTGGCCCGGGAAGTGCTTGGCGGTGCTCAGCATCCCGTGCTCCCGGAGCCCGCGAATGAACGCGCTGCCCAGCTCCGCGACCCGCACGGGGTCCTCGCCGAACGACCGGACGTTGATGATCGGATTGGCCGGGTTGTTGTTGACGTCCATCACCGGGGCGAAGTCGAGGTGGATGCCGATCGCGCGGCCCTCGAGCGCCGTAACGCGGCCCACCTCGTAGGCGTCCAACTCCCGGCCGGTGGCCCCGAGGGCCATATTGCCCGGGAAACCGGTGCCGCCGCGGGTCCGGGTGGCGAGGCCCGCCTCGAGATCGGCCGCCACCAGGAGCGGCAGCCGGGCGGCCCGCTGCAGGGTATTGAGCTTCTCGGCCACGTCGTACGGCGAGGAACCGACCCCGATGATGATGCCGCCCACCTCGTCGTCCCGCACCAGGCGGAGGGCGGTATCCAGGGCGGCGGCGTCGTTCGCCCAGTAGTCGCCGGGGATCCACGGCATCACGAGCTGCGCGGCCTTCTCGCGCAGGGTGAGGGCCGGCACCCCGACGGCGGGGGCGACCGGCAGGCTCTCGGGAGCGGCGGCCGATTCGGCCGCGGGCGGCGCCACGGCCAGCGACTCGGCGACGGGCTCAGGCGGCGCCAGGGCGGTGCCGGAGGGGTGGGCGCACGCGCCGGCCAGACACGCGAAGGCGCACAGCACAAAGGGGGCGGGTTGGTGCGTCACGGAATCAGGATTCTCCTCGTCATCGGCTCTGGCGCGCTGCTGTCAGCGGCGGCGTCCGAACACTCGCATCTGGTAACCACTCGCAACTCTGCGTCTCGCAACTCCCCTGCGTTCCGCCGCTCTGCACCCTCCGTCCTGCCCGGCATCGACGTCCTGCTGCGCGACTCGATTCACCTGGTACAGGGCAAGCGCGTCGGGCTGATCACCAACCCGTCGGGGGTGGACGCGGCGGGCGTGCCGACCATCGACCGTCTCGAGGGGACCCCGGGCGTGCGGCTGGTGGCGCTGTTCGCGCCGGAGCACGGCATCCGCGGCGCCGCGGCGCCCGGTGTGGCCGTGCCGGACACGGTCGACGCGCGGACCGGCCTCCCAATCTACAGTCTCTATGGCGACAGTCGAGCGCCGACGGCGGCGCAGCTCGGCGCGCTGGACGTGGTGCTGGTGGACCTGCAGGACGTCGGGGCCAGGCCCTACACCTACGTGTCCACGACCGTGCTGGCGATGCGCGCGGCGGCGGCCGCGGGGAAGCGCGTGGTGGTGCTCGACCGCCCCGATCCCATCGGCTGCGCGGTGGCCGGGCCGGTGCTGGACACGAGCTACGCCTCCTTTCTCGGCATGCTCCCGGTACCGCTGCGTCACGGCATGACGCTGGGCGAGCTGGCCCGGTTCGCGAACGCGCGCCTGGGGCTCGGCGCCGATCTGGTGGTGGTGCCGGTCGAGGGCTGGCGGCGCTGCGAGTGGTTCGACCAGACCGGGCTGCCCTGGGTCCGCCCGTCGCCCAACCTGCCGGACCTCGAGAGCGAGGCGTGGTATCCGGGCACGGTGCTCTTCGAGGCGACCAACCTGTCGGTCGGGCGCGGCACCGACGCCCCCTTCCGCCAGGTGGGGGCGCCCTGGCTCGACGCGCGAGCCGTGGTCCGCGCGATGGCGCGCCGCTATCGGGTCGCGATGGACGCGGTACGCTTCACGCCGCGGGCCCCCGGCGACGGGAAGTTCGACGGGATCGCGGTGGCGGGCGTGCGATTCCGGCGCATGGACCGCGTGGCGGGTGATCCGGTGCGCGACGCGATCCGGCTCCTCGTCACCATTCAGGGCCTCGCGCCCGCCGCCTTCCGGATGGACAGCGTGGGATTGGCGCGCCGTCTGGGCCGGCCGTTTTCGCACACCGCGACGTGGCCCGCCGACGTCGCCGCGTTCCGCGCCGCGCGGCGGCCGTATCTCCTGTACTGACATGAGGGCACCGTGCGGTTTGCGCCGGGCTGGCGCGGGGATTAGTCTTGTCCGGCACGAACGATGAACCACCGTGAGGTCAGGCTTCTCCCCGCTCCGCTCGTTTCGGGCTTCTCCGACCTCGTCGCTCCGGTCGCGGAGTGGCTCATCCGGTTGCGCGTCCGTCCCAATACCGTCACTTCGACCAGCGCCATCGTCGTCATCGGCGCCGGCGCGGCGTTCGGGCTCGACCAGCCCCGGCTCGGGGCGGTGTGGCTGCTGCTCTCCGGGCTGCTCGACATCCTCGACGGCCAGGTGGCCCGCCGGGGCGGGATGGTTTCCACGTTCGGCGCGTTCTTCGACTCCACGCTGGACCGCATCGGCGAGGCGATCCTCTACGCGGGCATCGCGATCTACTTCCAGACCGCCGCGGACCAGGCCGCGCCGGTCCTGGGCGTGCTCGCCGGCCTGGTGGCGCTCACCGGCTCGTTCCTGGTGTCCTATACCCGCGCGCGGGCCGAAGGCCTGGGCCTCGAGTGCCGGGTCGGACTCGCCCAGCGCCCGGAGCGCATCGTCGGCGTCGGTGTCCCGACGCTGTTCTTCGGCGCCGGGCCCCACGGCATCCTGCTGCTCGTGGTCGTCAGCCTTCTGGCCGTCGCTCTCGTGGTTCACCGTCGCCCAGCGCGTGGCGTACGTCTTCGAGGCCTCCAACGCCCGGGGCGAGGGCCAGCCACCCGCGCCCGGAGCGCCGCCCACCAGCGGATCCCTTCCGAAAGGCAGTTGAAGCGTGAAAAGCGACGTTCCCCGCACCGTGCAGCCCGCGCACGGGCGACTTGGCGTGCTCCTGCCCGGCATGGGCGCGGTGGCGACGACGTTCATCGCCGGCGTGGAAAACGTGCGGCGCGGCCTCGCGCAGCCCGTGGGCTCGGTCACCCAGCTCGGCACCATCCGGCTGGGCAAGCGCACCGAGGGCCGCTCGCCCGCCATCCGCGACTTCGTGCCGCTCGCCCGGCTCGACGACCTGGTGTTCGGCGGCTGGGACCCGATCCCCGACGACGCGCACCGGGCGGCGACGGTGGCCGGCGTGCTCGAGGACGCCCACCTCGCGCCCATCGCGCCGTTCCTCAAGAGCGTGGTGCCGATGCCGGCCGTGTTCGACCAGTTCTACGTCAAGAACCTGCACGGGACCAACGTCAAGGCCGGCAAGACCAAGCGCGACCTCGCCGAGCAGCTGCGCGAGGACATCCGGCGCTTCAAGCGCGACCAGCAGCTGGAGCGGCTGGTGGTCGTGTGGTGCGCCTCGACCGAGATCTTCATCCGCTCGGGCGCGGTGCACGCGTCGCTCGCGGCGTTCGAGAAGGGGATGGCCGAGAATCACGTGGACATCGCGCCCTCCATGCTGTACGCGTGGGCGGCCCTGATGGAGGGCGTGCCCTTCGCCATGGGCGCGCCGAACCTGGCGGTGGACACGCCGGCCCTGCAGGAGCTCGCCCTGGCGCGCGGGCTGCCCATCGCCGGCAAGGACTTCAAGACGGGCCAGACGCTGATGAAGACGGTGCTGGCGCCGATGCTGAAGGCGCGGATGCTCGGGCTGGCGGGCTGGTACTCGACCAACATCCTGGGCAACCGGGACGGCGAGGTGCTGGACGATCCGGAGTCGTTCAAGACGAAGGAGGAGTCCAAGCTCGGCGTGCTCGAGCACATCCTGCAGCCGCAGCTCTACCCGCAGCTGTACGGCAACGTGTTCCACAAGGTGCGCATCAACTACTATCCGCCGCGGCGCGACAACAAGGAGGGCTGGGACAACATCGACATCTTCGGGTGGCTGGGCTACCCGATGCAGATCAAGGTCGACTTCCTCTGCCGCGACTCGATCCTCGCCGCGCCGATCGTGCTCGACCTGGTGCTGTTCATGGACCTGGCCCAGCGCTCGGGGATGCAGGGCATCCAGGAGTGGCTGTCGTTCTACTTCAAGAGCCCGATGGCGGCCCCCGGCCTCGTGCCCGAGAACGACCTGTTCATCCAGCAGACCAAGCTCAAGAACACGCTGCGCTACCTGATGGGCGAGGAGCAGATCACCCACCTCGGCATCGAGTACTACGAGCGCTAGCGCCGAATGACGGCCGCCAAGATCCTCGTCACCGTGGCCGGCGTGGTGGCCATCGCCTGGGTGCTGTGGTACTTCCTGGCGCCCCTCGGGAACGCGCGCGCGGGGCGGGCGCGCTGATGGGCGCGGCGGAGCCTGCTGGCCGCCCCCGCCGGGCGCCGCCCACGCCGCCGGGCGCCGGCGCGTGGTGTTCCCCGTCGTCGGGATGTCGTGCGCCGCGTGCGCCTCGCGCATCCAGCGGCAGCTCACGGCCACGCCCGGCGTGCTCGACGCGGCGGTGAACTTCGGCACCACCAAGGCCACGGTGGAGGTGGAGGGCACCGGGCCCGGCGACCTGATCGCCGCGGTGCGGGAGGCCGGCTACGACGTCGGCAGCGACACCCTCACGCTCGCGATCGCCGATCTGCGCTCGGCCGCGGATCCCTCGCGCCTCGAGCGCGCGGTCGCGGCGGTGCGCGGGGTGCTCGCCGCCGCGGCCAATCCGGCCGCCGAGGCCGTGCGGGTGACCTACGTGCCGGGCTTCCTCGACACGCGGGACCTCGAGGCCGCGGTGACGCACGCGGGGTTCGTCCTCTCGGCGCCGGTGGCGGAAGGCGACCCGGTGGAGCGGGAGCGCCTGGTGCGGGAGCGCGAGGTACGCGACCTGACGTGGAAGCTGCTCCTGGCCGGCGTGGTGGCGGTCGCCGCGATGGTGGCGTCCATGCCGCTCATGGCCGGCGCGGCCGTGCGGTCCGCCGACCTGCTGGCGCGCCTCCTGATGCCGCTCGACGACACGCTGCGCCGGGCCTTGCCGTGGCTCTACGCCACCGACCCGCAGGCCCTCAAGGTGGGCCTGTTCGTGGCCACGCTGCCGGTGATGGTGTGGTCCGGCCGCGCCTTCTACGTGAGCGCGTGGCGCGGCTTCCAGCACCGCAGCGCCGACATGAACACGCTGATCGGCGTGGGCACCGCCGCCGCGATGCTCTATTCGACGGCGGCGACGTTCGCGCCCGGCCTGTTCACGGACGCCGGACTGCCCGCCGACGTGTACTACGAGGCGGTGTCGTCGATCATCGCCCTGATCCTGCTCGGCCGGCTGCTGGAGTCGCGCGCCCGCGGCCGCACGTCGGAGGCCATGCGGCGCCTGCTCGGGCTCGCGGCGCGCACCGCGCGCGTGCTGCGGGAGGGCGGCGAAGCCGAGGTGCCCATCGCCGAGGTCGTGGTCGGCGACATCGTCCTGGTGCGCCCCGGCGAGAAGATCCCGGTGGACGGCGATCGTGCGCGGCGGCCGCACCGCCGTGGACGAGTCCATGCTCACGGGGGAGGCGGTGCCGGTCGCCCGGGGGCCCGGCGACGACGTGGTCGGCGCGACGCTCAACACCACCGGCGCCATCACGTTCGAGGCGACCCGCGTGGGCCGGGACACGGCCCTCGCCCAGATCGTGCGCCTGGTCGAGGAGGCGCAGGGGAGCCGGGCGCCGGTGCAGCGTCTGGCCGACCGCATCGCCGGCGTGTTCGTGCCGGTGGTGATGGCCGTCGCCATCGCCGCCTTCGTCGTCTGGTTCGACGTCGGTCCGAGCCCCGCCCTCATCTACGCCACCGTCGTCCTGGTGTCGGTGCTCATCATCGCCTGCCCGTGCGCGATGGGCCTCGCCACGCCGACCGCGATCATGGTGGGCACGGGCCGCGGCGCCGAGCGCGGGGTCCTGGTCAAGGGCGGCGGCGCGCTCGAGGCGGCGGCCGCGGTCGACGTGATCCTCCTCGACAAGACGGGCACCATCACCGAGGGCCGTCCGACGGTGACGGACCTGATCCTGGCGCCCGGCGTGAGCGGCCAGCTCGACTACGGGTCGCCGTCGGATCCGGAGGGCGCGGTCCTGCAGCTCGCCGCGGCGGTCGAGATCCTCTCGGAGCACCCGCTCGCGGCGGCGGTGGTGCGCTCGGCGCAGGAGCGCGGCCTCGAGATCCCCGCCGCGACCGGATTCCGCGCCGTGGAAGGACGCGGCGCGACGGCGAAGGTCGAGGGCCGCCTGGTCACCGTGGGCAGCGCGACCTTCCTGATCGAGCAGGGCGTGGACATCGGGCCGTTCACCGACGCGGTGGACAACCTCGCCGCGCCGGGCGCGGACGCCGGTGCTGGTAGCGGTGGACGGCGCGCCGGCCGGCCTGCTGGGCCTCGCGGACCCGATCAAGCCCAGCGCGGTGGCCGCGGTGCGCGCGCTCAAGGCGATGGGGCTCGAGCTGCTGCTCGTCACGGGCGACATCCGCAAGGTCGGCATCGCGGTGGCGGGCGAAGTGGGCATCGACGAGGTCGAGTCGGGGATGCTGCCGGCCGGCAAGGTCGCCATCATCCGGCGCCTGCAGGAGGCCGGGAAGCGGGTGGCGATGGTGGGCGACGGCATCAACGACGCGCCGGCCCTGGCGGCGGCCGACGTGGGGATGGCGATCGGCACCGGCACCGACGTGGCGATCGAGGCCGCCGACATCGCCCTGATGAGCGGCGACCTGCGCGCCGCGGTCTCGGCCCTCGAGCTCTCGCGCGCCACCATGCGGACCATCCGGCAGAACCTGTTCTGGGCGTTCGCCTACAACGTGGTGGGCATCCCCATCGCCGCCGGCATCCTGTATCCCGCGGCCGGCGTGCTGCTCTCGCCCATCTTCGCGAGCGCGGCGATGGCGTTCTCGTCGGTGTTCGTGGTGACGAACAGCCTGCGGCTGCGGCGGTTCACGCCGAGAATGACTTGAGGCGGGTAGTAGGTTGTAGGTGGTAGGTGGTAGTGGTCGCGTCCATGCAGCTCGGCAACCCTGCAACTGTGGAGCTTTCCGGATGCAGTACTTCTATCGCGCCCACGCGACGCCGGAGACCGTGCTGACGGCGGCGGAACGCTACTTCGGCGAGCGCGGCCTCGCGGTGCAGCGGGGCACCGGCCATCACGCCCGGTACGTCGGGTTGCTCGGGGCCGTGGATCTGCAGGCGGAAATCGAGGGCGGGCACTACGTGCGCGTGACGCTCGCCACGCGCGACACCTCGCGCTCGGAATTGGACGACATCGCCAAGCGGTTCCTCACCGAGCTGCACGCGATGGAAGCGCCGGGCCACGCCGCGCGCGGCGCCTACTGACCTTCCAGCGTCAGGCGTCGAGCGACGCCGTGTACCCCGCCTTGGCCACCGCCGCCGTCAGCTCCTCGATGGTGGCGGTGTCGTCGTCGTAGTCCAGGTCCGCGATCCCGTCCTGCAGGTTGACCACGGCGCTGAAGACGCCCGGCACCTTGGTCAGGGCGGTCTCCACGCGCTTCTGGCAGTGGCCGCACGTCATTCCGGCCACCTTGAGCGTCAGTTTGGACATATGCGCCTCCTGTACCCTCCAATAGCATAACTCATTCCAGCCGCCCAGCCAGGCCTGCACCGCCTGCACCCTCACACCCTTACACCCTGTCCTCCTCACAGCTTGACTCAGGCTTCACGGCCAGCGAGCTTTTCGGGCCGTAATCCCATGTGTGACAAGGGAGTGCAATGACCGCGCCGGACGAGCACCGACCGGCAACGGAGCTTGCCGTCGCGCCAGCCGCTCGAAGCGGTCCCGAGACGGGTGCCGACGCCCGCCCGGCCGCGGCGGGCCCCAGGGCCGTCGCCGGCATCCCGGCCGGGCTCGGCCGGCCGCAGCTGCTCGAGTCTGTACACCTTCATGCGGCTCACCCGCTCGCTCGAGGAGCGTCTCACCAACCTGTATCGCCAGGGCAAGGTCATCGGCGGCCTGTTCCGCTCGCTCGGCCAGGAGGCCGACAGCGTGGGCAGCGCCTACGCGCTCGACCGCGCGGCCGGCGACATGCTCTCGCCCCTGATCCGCAACCTCGGCTCCCTGCTGGTGATGGGCGCGCGGCCGGTGGACGTGCTGCGCCAGTACATGGCCAAGGCCACCAGCCCGACCCGCGGGCGCGAGCTGAACGTCCACTTCGGCGACCTGGAGCGCGGCTTCATCGGCCAGATCTCGCACCTGGGCGACATGGTGCCCGTGATGGCGGGCATCACCCTCACCTTCCGGATGCGCGGCGAGCGCCGCGTCGGCCTGGTGTACGTCGGCGACGGCGCCATGTCCACGGGCGCGTTCCACGAAGGGATGAACCTCGCCGCGGTGCGCCGGCTCCCGCTGGTCGTGGTGGCGGAGAACAACGGCTGGGCCTACTCGACCACGCTGGAGCGGCAGACGGCGGTGCCGCAGCTCGTGCTCAAGGCCAAGGCGTACGGCGTGCCGGGCGAGCGCGCCGACGGGAACGACGTGCTGGCGGTCTACGAGACGACCCGCCGCGCGGTGGACCGGGCGCGCGCGGGCGAGGGCGTGACGCTGATCGAGCTGGTGACCTACCGCCGCAAGGGGCACGCCGAGCACGACGACCAGCACTACGTGCCGAAAGAGGAGCTGGCGCGCTGGGAGCGGCAGGACCCCATCGCGCGCTTCACCGCAGCGGGTGACGGAGAGCGGCTGGCTGGCGGCCGGCGATCTCGCGGCGGCGGACGCGCGCGTCGCCGCCGAGCTGGACGCGGCGGTCGAAGCGGCGGAGCGGGAGCCGCTGCCGGAGCCGGCGAGCGCGCTCGACGGCGTCTACGTGCATCCGGCGCGGCAGGAGACGCCGCGGCACCGGGAGTTGGCGCGTGCCTGAGCTGACCTACCTCGAGGCGCTGCGCCAGGGGCTGCGCGAGGAGATGCTGCGCGACGAGCGCGTGTTCGTGCTCGGCGAGGACGTGGGCCGCTACGGCGGCGCGTTCAAGGTCACCGAGGGCTTCTTCGAGGAGTTCGGGGAAGGGCGGGTGATCGACACGCCGATCTCGGAGGCGGCGATCGTCGGGGCGGCGGCCGGCGCGGCGCACCTGGGCATGCGGCCCGTGGCGGAGATGCAGTTCATCGACTTCATCTCCTGCGCCTACGACATGCTCACGAACTACGTGGCCACGGCGCGCTATCGCGCCAACCTGGCGTGCCCGCTCGTGGTGCGCGGCCCGTGCGGCGGCTACGTGCGCGGCGGGCCGTTCCACTCGCAGAACCCCGAGGCGGCGTTCCTCCACACGCCGGGCCTCAAGATCGTATGCCCCGCCACCGCGCGCGACGCGAAGGGACTGATCAAGGCGGCGATCCGGGACGACGACCCGGTGCTCTACTTCGAGCACAAGTACCTGTACCGCCGGATCAAGGAGCAGCTGCCCGAGGACGGCGACCTGCTGACGCCCATCGGCAGCGCGCGGGTGGCGCGCGAGGGACGCGACCTCTCGATCGTCACGTACTCGGCGATGGTGTGGAAGGCGCTGGAGGCGGCGGAGCAGCTGCGGAAAGACGACGGGCTCGAGGTCGAGGTGCTCGACCTGCGCACGCTGCTGCCGATGGACGACGCGGCGATCCTCGCGACGGTGCGGAAGACCAACCGCGTGATGATCGTGCACGAGGATACGCGCACCGGCGGCGTGGCGGGCGAGATCGCGGCGCGCATCAACGAGGGGGCGTTCGAGTGGCTCGACGCGCCGGTGCTGCGGGTGACCGCCGCCGACACGCCGCTCCCCTACGCGCCGACGCTGGAGGACTACGTGCTGCCGCAGACGGCGGATATCGTTGCGATGGCGAGGAAGCTGGCGGGATACTGAGCAGCCGGGTGTGAGGGTGTGAGGGGGTGGGGGTGTGTGGATGCTCGCACCCCGACACCCTGACACCCTGACACCCTACACCCTGTCTTTGGAGTCTTCATGTCTCGAGTTGACGTCGTCATGCCCCAGATGGGCGAGTCCATCGCCGAGGGCACGCTGTCCAAGTGGCTCAAGAAGGTGGGCGACGAGATCAAGCGCGACGAGCCCATCTTCGAGATCTCGACCGACAAGGTGGACGCGGAGATCCCCGCGCCCTCCGGCGGCGTGCTGGCCGAGATCAAGGTGCCCGAGGGCAAGACGGTGCCGGTGCAGACCGTGGTGGCGGTGATCGAGACGGAAGCCAAAGCGGGAGCCAGGGAGGCCCCTGCGCCGGCTGCCGCTCCGAGCCCCAACGTGTCGATCCCGGCCCCGGTTGCTGCGGCCCCTTCGCCGACGGTGCAGCCGAAGGCCCCTGCCGCCCCTAGCCCCCAGCCGCAGAGCCCGTGCTTCCGACGAGACCGCCGACGAACGCCTGCGCCGTCGCTCGACGCCGCTGGTGCGCAAGATCGCGGCGGAGCACAGCGTGGATTTGACGGCCATCCCGGGCAGCGGGCACGCGGGCCGGGTCACCAAGCAGGACATCCTGGGCTACATCGAGACGGCGGGCACAGGGGCACAGGCGCACGCCGGCACGGACGCTCTCCGCGCCCCAGCTCCCGTGGCTCCGTCGCCCGCAGCGCCGACGGCCGGCTCTCCCGCGTGGGAAGCCACGCCCTGGCCCGGCGACCGGGTCGAAGCGATGAGCCGGATCCGGCAGCTCACCTCCGATCACATGATCTACTCGCGCCGCACCTCGGCCCACGTCACCACCTTCTACGAGGTGGACATGACGCGCGTCGCGCGGCTGCGGGCGGCGAACAAGAAGGGCTACGAGGAGCGCGGGGTGAAGCTCACCTACCTCGGCTTCATCGTGAAGGCGGTGGCCGACCAGCTGCGGCGCAACCCGGTCTTGAACGCCGCCGTCCAGCGGAACGCCATCATCTACCGCGGCCAGGTCAACATCGGCATCGCCGTCGCGCTCGACTGGGGCCTGATCGTGCCGGTGATCCGCGGCGCCGACGAGCTGTCGCTGTTCGGCATCGCCAAGGCGATGGCGGACCTGGCCGACCGCGCGCGCGCCAAGCGCCTGAAGCCCGACGAGATCCAGAACGGCACCTTCACCATCACCAATCCGGGCGTGTTCGGCTCGTACGCCGGCACGCCGATCATCAACCAGCCGCAGGTCGCCATCCTCGGCGTGGGCGCGGTGGAGAAGCGGCCCAAGGTGATGACGCTCGAGGACGGCGTGGAGACGATCGTACCGCGCATGATGACGATGCTGTCCATTTCCTACGACCACCGCATCGTGGACGGCGCGGACGCCGACCGGTTCATGGCCGCCCTCAAGGAGGAGCTGCAGAGCTTCCCGGAGAACGGCGTCTGAGCCGGCAGCTGATGGTGCTGATCTTCGAGCCGCAGGCGGGCTCGGAGCCGCGGGTGGACGAGCTGCTCCATGCGGCGCACCGCCGGGCCGCGCAGGCGGGCTGGCACTGCTGGGCCTATCGCAACGAGATCAATGCGAGCGAGCTTATGCTGTTCATCGAAGGCCCGGAGCCGGCGCCCGGCGGGCCGGCCGCGCCGGTGTTCGGCGACGAGATCGGCGAGATCCGGGCCCTCTCGCGCCGCTTCGACACGGTGCGTTCCCTGACCGAGTACGCCCTGGACGACCAGCCATGATCGAACGCACCCTCACGATCGACGGCCGCGCGTGGAAGGTCTCCGTCGCGGGCCGCTTCACGGTGTACGAGCGGGACGAGTTCCCGCTGCTCTTCGAGTGCCAGGCCGGCGCGGAGCCGCGGGAGCGCCGACTCTCGCGCTTCTCGCCGCAAGGCAGCCGCAGCCGCGAGCGGGCCCTGGCCGAGCTGACCGACGCCGAGCTGGCGCGCCTGTGGCGCGAGAGCCAGGAAACGTGGACTTCACCGGAGGCGGGCTATGTTCGGCGCTAGCGCAGGGGAACCGCTCGCCCAGGGCGAGGCGGCACCGGATTTCGAGCTGGACGCCACGGGTGGGGCGCGGCTGCGGCTCTCGACGCTGCTGGCCGAGGGCCCGGTGGCGCTCTACTTCTACCCGGGCGACTTCACCCCCGGCTGAAACCGCCAACTCTCCGCCGTGCGCGACGAGCAGAGCAAGTTCCAGGCACGAGGCGTCCGGACGTTGGGCGTCAATCCGGCGTCGGTGCCCGACCACGAGAAGTACGTGACGAAGTTCCGCTTCAACTTCGCGCTGCTCGCCGACACGGAGCGCGAGGCGGCGAAGGCGTACCGGTGTCTGAAACCGGACGGGAAGGGCATCGTGCGGACCGTGTACCTCATCGGCCGCGACGGCCGCGTCCTCTTCGGCAAGCGCGGCGCGCCGGGGGCGGACGAAGTGCTCCGCGCGCTCCCGGAGGCGTCTTGATGGCGGGCTTGTTGGATTTCACCGGCAAGGTCGCGCTGGTCACCGGCGTGAGCCGGGTGGGGCAGATCGGGCACGCCGTGGCCGAGGGCTTCGGGAAGGCGGGCGCGAAGCTGGTGATCTGCGACATCAGCGCGGTGAACGTCGCCGCGCGCGCCCGCGAGTTCACCGAAGCGGGCCTCATCTGCAAGGCGGCGGCCGGCGACCTCACCGAGCCCGACGTCGCGCAGTGGGCGGTGGACGAAGCGGTGCAGACCTACGGCCAGCTCGACGTGGTGGCGAACGTGGCCGGCGGCCTCACCGGCATCAAGCCGATGCTCGAGACCGAGACCGACGTGTTCGATCGCGAGATGGCCATCAACGTGAAGACCACGTACCTGGTCTCGCGTGCGGCGGCGCGGGTGATGGTGAAGGCCGGCCGCGGCGCGATCGTCAACTTCGCCTCCATCGCCGCGTTTCACGGCCGGGCGGAGATGGCCGCCTACTCGGCCGCCAAGGCCGGGGTGGCGGCCTTGACCCGGAGCCTCGCGCTCGAGCTGAGGGACCGCGGCGTGCGGGTCAACGCCGTGGCGCCGGGCACGGCGCGCACGCCGGAGAACCTCGCCACCATGGGCTCGGCGCCGGTGCGCTGGGTGGACATCGCCGACATCGTGAACGCGGTGCTGTTCCTCGCCTCGGATCTCTCCGCGGGCATCACGGCGCACGTCCTTCCCGTCTCGCACGGCGAGGCCTAGCCGCGGTGGAGCTGCGCGGCCGCAACGCGCTGGTGACGGGAGCCGGCCAGCGGGTCGGTCGCGCCATCGCGTACGGGCTCATCCGCCGCGGCGTCAACGTCGCGATCCACTACCGCCGTTCGGCCCAGGGCGCCAAGGCCACGATGATGGAAGGCGAGGTGGCGGGCGTCCGGATGGCGATGCTCGCCGCCGACCTCGGCGACGCGGCGGCGGCGGAGGCGCTGCCGGCGCGTGCCGCGGAGGCCCTGGGCGGGGCGCTCGACATCGCGGTCCTGAGCGCCGCGGTCATGGAGCGCCGCCCCCTGGCCGACGTCACGCCCGCCGACTGGGACCGGGTGATGGGCCTCAACCTGCGCGGCACCTTCTTCGCGGCCAAGGGCGCGGCCGCGGCGATGGGCGAGCGGGGCGGCGCCATCGTGGCCCTCGCCGACCTCGCCGCGTTCCAGCGCTGGCGCCACTACCCGGTCCACAGCATCAGCAAGGCGGGCGTCGTGGCCATGGCCGAGCTGCTGGCCCGCACGCTGGCGCCGCGGGTGCGCGTGAACGCCATCGCGCCCGGCGCCGTGCTCCTGCCGGACGACTGGGACGCCGAGGCGCGCGCGAAGCTCGTCGCCTCCACGCCGCTCGGCCGCCTCGGCACGCCCGACGACGTGGTGCGCGCCGTGCTCTACCTGCTCGAGAACGACTTCGTCACCGGCACGACGCTCGTGGTGGACGGCGGGCGGCTGCTGCGGTGACCGGGCATGCCGGCCGCCGCCCGGACCGGCCACCGCCGGGCGTCGCGGGCGGCCCGGCCGACGCGGACGAGGCGGCACGGGGCGTGGCTCTTTACAACGCTGGTAAGTTCTGGGAGGCGCACGAGGCGCTCGAGATCGTGTGGCGGCGCTCGGCGGGCGCGGAGCGGTCGCTGTGGCAAGGGCTCATCCAGGCCGCCGCCGCGATGCTGCACCGGGAGCGCGGCAACCGCCACGGCCTCGAGGCGCAGGGCCGGGCGGCGGTCGAGCGCCTCGGGGCCCGTGCGCCGGACGCTTTCCCGGTGGAAACGGCGCGCTTCGTGCAGGCGCTGGCACGCTGCGTGGAGGAGGGCGGCCCCGTTCCTCCCATGGAGTACACGCCGGCCTCCGGGCCGGCCGCACCACGGACGAACGACGCATGAACGAATACGATCTGATCATCGTCGGCGCGGGACCCGCCGGGCTCACCGGAGCCCTGTACGCGGGCCGGTCGATGCTGCGCACCCTGCTGCTGGAGAAGGGCGTTCCCGGCGGGGAGCTGCTCAACACCGAGCTGATCGAGGACTACCCCGGCTTCGAATCGGTGAAGGGCTTCGAGCTGGCGGAGAAGATGGCGGCGCACGCGTTGAAGTTCGGCGCGGAGCTGGTCACCGACGGCGTCTCCTCGGTCGAGAAGGAGGCCGACGGCCGCTTCCTCGTCACGACCGAGAGCGGCGCCGTGTACCGGGCTCCGGCCGTGCTCCTCACGGCGGGCGGCACCCCCACCAAGCTCGGCGTGCCGGGCGAGATCGAGTACGCGGGGAAGGGCGTGTCCTACTGCGCCGTGTGCGACGGGCACTTCTTCCGCGGCCAGGTGCTCGCCGTGGTGGGCGGCGGCGACGCGGCGGCGGAAGAGGCGATGTTCCTCACCCGCTACGCCACCAAGGTCCACGTCATCCACCGCCGCGACCAGTTCCGCGCCTCCCGGATCATCCAGCGCCACCTGTTCGAGAATCCGAAGATCGAGGTCGTCTGGGACACGGTGGTCGAGCGGATCGAGGGCGCGGCCGGCGCCGTGCAGCGGCTCGCGCTCCGGAACGTGAAGACCGGCGCCACGAGCGTGCTGCCGGTCGGCGGCGTGTTCGTGTTCGTGGGTTTCCGGCCGAACACGGGGATCGTGCGCGGCCACTTCGAGCACGACGCGGCGGGCTACTTCATCACCGACGGCGTGATGATGTCCTCGATCCCGGGGCTGTACGCGGCGGGCGACGTGCGCGCGCAGCTCACCCGGCAGGTCACGACGGCCGTGGGCGACGCGACCACGGCGGTCATCGCGGCCACCAAGTACCTGGCGGAATGGAAGGGGCGGCTGGCGGCGCGTGGAGCCTAGGGTCGTCACGCTCACCAACGGCGCGTTCGTCGAGAACTGCTACCTCGTGGGCGATCCGGCGAGCGGCGAGGCCGCGATCGTGGATCCCGGCGAAGAGGTGGACCTGTTCGTGGCGCGGCTGAAGCACGAGGGCTGGAACCTGCGGGCCGTGTGGCTCACCCACGCGCACGTGGACCACGTGGCGGGCGTGGCGGCGCTCCGCCGGCGCCTGGCGGCGCCCATCTTCCTGCACCCGGCCGATCGCGCCCTGTACGACGGCCTGCCCCGGCAGGCGGCCATGTTCGGGCTGGACGCCACGCCGCCGCCGCCGCCCGACGCCGAGCTGGCCGACGGTGCGACCGTCTCGGTCGGCTCGTGCGCCTTCACGGTCGTCCATACGCCGGGGCACACGCCGGGCGGCGTCTGCCTGGTCGGGCACGGCATCGCGTTCGTCGGCGATACGCTGTTCGCCGGCTCGATCGGGCGCACCGACCTGCCCGGCGGCGACGTCAAGGCGCTGCTGGCGAGCGTGCACGAGCGGCTGTTCACCCTGCCGGACGAGACCGTGGTCTACGCGGGTCACGGACCCGCGACGACCATCGGGGCCGAGAAGCGCGACAATCCCTTCGTGAAGCTGGTGCCCGGCGTCAACGCCTGCCTGAAGTGCGGCTACCCGGTGAAGGGGAAGCCCTGGGGCTGCAAGAACCCGTGTCCGAATTGCGGCCACGTGTACCCGCTGGGGGACTGTTCCGACTAGCGGGGCCGATGGCTACTCGGCGGTGAGCAGCGACGAGCGGACGGAATGCAGAACAGTTGCGAGACGCCAAGTTGCGAGTGGTTGGCAGTTGCCAGTTCGCGGATTTCGCCTCACCTTGGGCCCGTGCCCCTGGTCCCTCGCTTCTGACCCTAGCCCCTGGCCCCATGTCCGAATCCCGCCTGCGCCCCCTCGACCCCGACGAAGTGGACGCGGACGTGCGCGCGGTGTTCGAGACCTATCTCAAGGAGCGCGGCAACGTCCCGAACATGTTCCGGACGGTGGCGCGCCGGCCCGAGCACCTGCTGACGATGCTGGCGCACTTCCGGACGGTCATGACCGTGGGGACGGTGCCCCCGCTGCTCAAGGAGCTGGTGGCGGTGCGGGTCTCGCACCTCAACCAGTGCCGCTATTGACTGGCCTCCCACACCGCCCTGGCAGGGCGGCTGGGTGCGACGCCGGCGATGCTGCACGGCGTGCGGAGCGACGGCGCGGCCGGCCTCGAGCCGTTCGAGCCGGCGTGGCGCGCGGCGCTGCGCTATACGGACGCGGTCGTCGAGCGCAGCAACGCCGTGACCGACGAGGAGTACGCCGCGCTGGCCGCGGGCTGGGATGAAGGCCAGATCGTGGAGATCACGCAGGTGATAGGGTTGTTCAGCTATTTCAACCGGTTCAACAACGCGCTGCGCGTGGACATCACGAAGTAGGAAGGACCGGACCGTGGATACCCGTACCGAGAAGGACCCCCTGGGCGAGCTGGCCGTGCCGGCCGCCGCCCTCTACGGCGTGCAGACCGAACGCGCGCGCCAGAACTTCCCCATTTCCGGCCTGAAGCCGCTGGCCGCGTTCGTGGACGCGGTGATCTGGATCAAGCGGGCGGCGGCGCTCACCCACAAGGAGACGGGCCGCCTGGAACCGCGCCTCGCCGACGCCATCGTCCGCGCGGCCGACGAGGTCCTCGGCGGCCAGCATCGCGACCAGTTCGTGGTGGACGTCTACCAGGCGGGGGCCGGCACCTCGCACAACATGAACTGCAACGAGGTGCTGGCGAACCGCGCCAACGAGCTGCTGGGCGGCAAGCGCGGCGACTACCAGCCGGTGCATCCCAACGACCACGTCAACATGGCGCAGTCGACCAACGACGTCATCCCGACCGCCATCCGGCTCGGCGCCCTGTCCCGGGTCGCCCCGCTCTGCGCCGCGCTCGAGGACCTGGCCGGCGCGTTCGACGCCAAGGGGCGCGCCTTCGACCACATCGTGAAGTCGGGTCGCACGCACCTGCAGGACGCCACGCCGATCCGCCTCGGCCAGGAGTTCACCGCCTACGGCGAGACCATCCGGCGCAACCGCGCGCGGCTGGAGCGGGCCGCCGACGATCTCCGGGACCTGGGCATCGGCGGCACGGCCGTCGGCACGGGCCTCAACGCCGAGGCGCGCTATCCCGCGCTGATGGTCAAGCACCTCAGGGCCGGTACCAGCCTCGACGTGCGCGTGGGGAAGCACCCGGTGCAGCTGATGCAGTCGATGGGCGACGTGGCGGCCTTCTCGGGCGCGGTGCGGGCCCTGGCCGTGGACCTCAACAAGATCGCCAACGACCTGCGGCTCCTGGCCTCGGGTCCCCGCACCGGACTGGCCGAGATCGTGCTCCCGGCGGTGCAGCCGGGCTCGAGCATCATGCCGGGGAAGGTGAACCCCAGCATCGCGGAGATGGTGAACCAGGTGTGCTTCCAGGTGATGGGCAACGACGTCACGGTCGCGCTGGCGGCGGAAGCGGGCCAGCTCGAGCTGAACGTGATGATGCCCGTCATCGCGCACAACGTGATCTTCACGCTCGAGATCCTCGCCGCGGCGGTGCGGGTGCTGACGGTGCGCTGCGTGGCCGGCATCACGGCCGACGAGGCCATGTGCGCGCACTGGCTGGAACGGAGCCCCGCGCTGGTGACGGCGCTGGCGCCCAAGGTCGGCTACGCCGAGGCGGCCAAGCTCGCCAAGGAGTCGCTGGCCCGGAACCTCACGGTGCGGCAACTGGTGGAGGAGAAGGGGATCCTCAAGGGCAAGGAGCTGGACGAGGTCCTCGACTACGTCGCCATGACGGAGATCGGCGTGCCGGGCAAGAAGTAGCGCAACGCTGCAACGCTGGAGGGCGGGTGGCGGAAGGGCTGAAGGTCTCCGTTCTGGTACCGGTCTACAACGAGCGCTTCCTGGTCGCGGCGTCGCTCCGGCGCGTGCTGGCCGTCCGGGATCCGTCCATCCGCGAGCTGGAAGTCATCGTCGTGGACGACGGGTCCACCGACGGCACGCGCGAGGTGCTGCGCGCGCTGGCCCGGGAGCTGCCGGCCATCCGCTACATCGAGCACGAGCGCAACCAGGGCAAGGGCGCGGCGCTCCGGACGGCGCTCGCCCACGCCACCGGCGACGTGTGCGTGCCCCACGACGCGGACCTCGAGTACCACCCGGGCGACCTGCCGCGCCTGGTGCAGCCCTTCCTCCACGAGCAGGCCGACGCCGTCTTCGGCTCCCGGTTCCTCACCGGCGACTACCGGCGGGTGCTGCTGTTCTACCACAGCCTCGGCAACCGCCTGCTGACCACGCTGGTCAACATGGCGACCAACCTCAACCTGAGCGACATGGAGACCTGCTACAAGATGGTCCGCACCAAGCTGCTGCAGTCCATTCCGCTCCGGTACAACGACTTCCGCATCGAGCCCGAGCTGACCGATCAAGCTCGCCAAGCGCGGCGCCGCGATCTTCGAGGCGCCCATTCGCTACGCCGGCCGCACCTACGCCGAGGGCAAGAAGATCGGCTGGCGCGACGGCGTGCGGGCGCTCGTGGCCATCCTGCGCGGCGTGCTGATCGACGACCTCTACGTCAACGACCCGTACGGGGCCCACATCCTCCGCAGCCTCAGCCGCGCCCGGAAGTTCTCGGGCTGGATGGCCGACACCATCCGGCCGTGGGTCGGGCGGGCGGTGCTGGAGATCGGCGCCGGCATCGGCAACCTGACCGTCCACCTGGTGCCCCGCGACCGCTACCGGGCGACCGACGTCAACCAGGACCACCTCGACTACCTGGCGAACTTCGCCTTCGGCAAGCCGTACCTCGAGGTCGCGCCTCTGGACGCCGAGGCCGCGGACCGCTTCGCGCAGCTGGCCGGACAGTTCGACACCGTCGTGTGCCTCAACGTGCTGGAGCACCTCGACGAGCCCGCCCAGGTGCTGCGCAACTTCCGCACGGCGCTCGCGCCCGGCGGACGCGCCATCGTGCTCGTGCCGCAGGGACCGGGGCGATACAACTCCCTCGACCGGGCGCTGGGCCACCGCCTGCGCTACACGCGGGAGCGCCTGCGGGCCGTGGTGGAGGAGGCCGGCTTCGAGGTGGAGGCGCTGCTGGACTTCAACCGCGCCGCCGCCTTCGGCTGGCGCCTGAACGGCCTGATGGGGCGGACCAGCTTCTCCCGCGTCCAGCTCAAGATCTACGACTCGTTCGTCTGGCTGGTGCGCCGGGTGGACCGCGTGCTCCCCTGGCGAGGGCTCTCGCTCATCGCCGTCTGCCGGAAGAAGTAGCCACCGCCTGCACGGGCTCCCGCCCGTTCGCAGGCCGAACAGCGGCTCGCGCCATCGCGCCGCCTGGGGTCCTATCTTCAAATAGCGTCCTATGATACCGGTTCTCAGTCATGAACGTTCTTATCTTGAGCTAATGGCTTCCTTTTTGCATATTCCGACAGGCGAGGAGGGTGTATACATGCGCGTTACTACTTGGGCCGAATATGGCCTGATTGTCAGCCTCCATCTGGCGAGGCGCACCGGGCAGGGCCCGGTCGCCGCACGCGAGATGGCGGAAAAGGAGAAGCTGCCGGCGGATTACGTCGAGCAGATTCTCCTCCGTCTTCGCCGCGCCGGTCTCGTGGAGTCGGTTCGTGGTGCCCGGGGAGGGTATCTTCTGTCCCGTCAGCCTTCCGAGGTGACGGTCAAGGATGTCCTCGACGCATCCGAACACGGCACGTTCGAAGTCAACTGCGATTGCCATCCGGTGGACGCGGAGCGCTGCACGACCGAGAACTCGTGCGCGATCCGGCCGGTGTGGCAGCTGCTCCAGCAACGGATCGACGAGACGCTCGGCTCGATCCACCTCGCCGACCTGCTGCACCAGGAGTCCGAGGTGCGCACCATGGTCGGCGCCGGAGCCGTCGCGGTCTGACCGCAGCGTTCAAGAAGGTCGGGCCGCGGGTTCGCCGGGAATAACGACAGAATGAGTCGCCATTCTCCGCCGGGGTCGTCGGGATTCCCCGAGTTGAGCGCGGAGGAGCTGCAGCGGTACGCGCGGCACCTCATTCTCCCCGAGGTCGGCGTCGAGGGGCAGCGGCGGCTCAAGGCCGCGCGGGTCCTGGTGGTGGGCGCCGGCGGTCTCGGATCGCCCGCCGCGTTGTACCTCGCGGCGGCGGGCGTCGGCGTCCTGGGCCTGGTCGATGCGGACCGGGTCGAGTTCTCCAATCTCCAGCGGCAGATCCTCCACGGGACGGCGGCCGTCGGCACGTCGAAGCTGGCGTCGGCGGCGGCGCGGCTCAGCGACGTGAATCCCGGCGTGGAGCTCGTCCTGCACGAGGTCCGCCTCGCGAGCGCCAACGCGCTCGACATCCTCCGCGGCTACGATGTGGTCCTGGACGGCAGCGACAACTTCCCCACGCGCTACCTCGTCAACGACGCGTGCGCGCTGCTGGGCAAGCCGGACGTGTACGGCAGCATTTTCCGGTTCGACGGCCAGGCCGCCGTGTTCTGGGCCGCGCGCGGTCCCTGCTACCGCTGCCTCTACCGTGAGCCGCCGCCGCCCGAGATGGTGCCGTCGTGCGCCGAGGGTGGCGTGCTCGGCGTGCTGCCCGGCATCGTCGGCTCGCTGCAGGCGCTCGAAGCGCTGAAGCTGATCCTCGGGGTGGGCGAGACGCTGGTGGGTCGACTGCTGCTCGTCGATGCGCTCAAGATGCGGTTCCGCGAGCTGGCGCTGGAGAAGGACCCAGATTGCCCGCTGTGCGGCGCGAATCCCGTGATCCGCGAGCTGATCGACTACGACGCGTTCTGCGGCGTGGGGTCGGTGGAGCGGGCGGAGTCCTCGCTCGAGATCGAGGCGCGCGCGCTCGACGCGGCGCGGCGCGCGGGAACGCCGGTGCTGGTGGTCGACGTGCGCGAGCCGTTCGAGTGGGAGATCTGCCGCATCGCCGGCAGCGTCCTGATGCCGCTGGGCGATCTGCCGCGCCGCTTCGGCGAGATCCCTCCGGGGGCGTCGGTGGTGACCGTGTGCCACACCGGCGTGCGCTCGCTGGACGCGGCGCGGTTCCTGAGAAGCCGCGGCGTCGCCGACGCGAGGAGCCTCAGGGGCGGCGTGGCCGCGTGGGCGGCGGAGATTGATCCGACGATGGCGCGCTACTGAGGGGTGCGGAAACAAACGAGGGGACGGCGTCTTCGCCCTCCCCTCGCAATTCCGCGTCTCGCACCTGTCGTGGCAATGCCGAAGGAGGGACTCGAACCCTCACGGGCTTGCGCCCACGGCGCCCTGAACGCCGCGCGTCTACCAGTTCCACCACTTCGGCAAGGCGGCGCAAGATAGACCTCGCCTCCGGCAACGTCAACCCTCGCCTTGACCCGTCGGAACCCTAGTTCTATCTTGGGGTTACGACGATTGTGACCCCCGCTCAGAAGCCTCGCCCATCCCCTCGGGCGCACACCCCGCCTCGGCACCCTCGGGTCATTGCGCGGAATCCTCGTGCCAAGCACGACTATCACCTGCTCGAGAGCTGGGAGTGCGGCCTGGTGCTGACGGGCACGGAGGTGAAGTCGCTCAGGGCCGGTCGCGCCAGCCTGGTGGGAGCGTTCGCCCGCGTCAGGGGCGGCGAGGTGTGGCTCGAGGCGCTGCACATTCCGCCGTACGAAGCGGGCAACCGCAACAATCACGATCCGCTCCGCACGCGCAAGCTGCTGCTGCATCGCCGCGAGATCCGCCGGCTGCTGGGCGCGGTCGAGCAGAAGGGGCTCGCGCTCGTGCCCCTGGATCTCTACTTCAAGAACTCGCATGCGAAGGTGACGATCGCGCTGGGGCGCGGGAAGAAGGAGTACGACCGGCGCGACGATCTCAAGAAGCGCGACGCGGAACGCGAGATGGCGCGCGCGGTGCGGCGCCGGTGACGGCCGCGGCCGTGCTCTGGCTCGCGGCCTGGCTCGCCGCCGCGGTCCCGGGCGAGACGCTCACCGTCTCCTCGGCCCACGGCGAGCGGCTGCTGGCGGTGCGCACCGGGCACGGCTGGCCGGCGGTCGCGGCGCCGGAGCTGGCGGCGGCGCTGGGCCTCGAGGCGTCGGCGCCGGCCGAGGGCGCGGCCACGCTGGTCGCGGCGGGGCACCGCTTCGCCTTCGTGCTGGACGCGCCCTACTTCCGCTGCGACGACCAGGTGTTCGGTCTGGCGGCGCCGCCGTACGTGGCGCGCGACACCCTGTTCGTCCCGCTCCAGTGGGTGGTCGAGTACCTCCCGCTCCTGGTGCCGGAGCGGTTCCACTACGACCCCGCGCGTCTGCGCCTGGTGGAAGTGCCGGCGCTGTCGGCCGACGCCGTCGCGATGCCGTCGGGCGCGCCGCCGCCGCGGGTCGACACGTCCGCCCCGCGGGCGGCTCCGCCGGTGGCCGCCACCGCGCCGGCGGCGCGCGCGACCTCGGGCCTGCGCCTGCCGCACGTGGTCGCGCTCGACGCGGGGCACGGCGGCCCCGACGTGGGGATGCTCGGCCCGCTCCGCGGCCGGAAGTTCCTCCGCGAGAAGGACGTGACGCTGGCCGTCACGAAGGACGTCGCGGACGAGCTGCAGCGCCGGGGCGTCGGCGTGGTGCTGACGCGCACGACCGACACGCTGATCTCGCTGCGCGACCGGGGGCGGATCGCGCGCGCCGGGCACGCCGACCTGTTCGTCTCCGTGCACGTGAACGCGGCCAACCCGCATTGGAAGGACGCGGCGGGCGCGCGCGGGTTCGAGACCTACTTCCTGGCGGAAGCCAAGACCGAGGACGCGCGGCGGGTGGCGCAGTTGGAGAACGAGTCCGTGCGCTACGAGAAGGCGGACTCCGGCGGCCGCGACCCGATGCGTTTCATCTTCAACGACCTGCAGGAGAACGAGCATCTGCGGGAGTCGAGCCGCCTGGCGCAGATCATGGAGCGCTCGCTGGGCGAGGTGCACCCCGCGGAGGCGCGCGGCGTCAAGCAGGCGGGCTTCGCGGTGCTCGCCACGTCGTACATGCCGGCGGTCCTGGTCGAGCTGGGCTTCGGCAGCAATCCCGACGAGGCGCGCTTCCTCACCGGCGCCGCGGGACAGCGGCGCCTCGCGCGAGGCATCGCGGACGCGATCGTGAGCTACCTGGCCGAGTACGAGCGGCGGCTGGCGTCGGGCGGCGAGGGGAGCCGGTGAACGCGCCGCGGCGCGCCTGCGTGGCGGCGGCGGTGGCGGCCGTCGCGGCGAGCGGCTGCGCGTACTTCAACGGCATGTACTACGCCAACCACTACACGCGGCTGGCCGAGTCGTCGGAACGCGCCGGCCGCATCGGCGAGGCCCGCGACCGGTGGCAGCAGGCCGAGATCCACGCCGAGTCGCTGGTCTCGCGGCACCCCAGGTCGAGCTGGGTGGCCGAGGCGCAGCTGGCGCGCGGCCGGGCGCTGGTCCACCTGGAGGACTACTCCGACGCGGTGCTTGCCTTGCAGGTGGCCGAATCCAGCCGCGGCTCGCCGGCCCGTCACGCCGAGGCGATGGGCCTGATCGGCCACGCGTACCTGCTGCTGGGCATGCTCGACTCCGCCGGCCCGCCGCTCGACAGCGCGGTGGACGCGCGCGCGGCGGCGGTGCGGGACCAGGCGCTGCTGGACCGCGGCCGCCTGCGGGTGGCGCGCGACCAGCCGGACCAGGCGCGGGAGGATCTCGCGCGCTCTCACGATCCACGCGCGCCCTACGATCTGGCGCAGGTGGACCTGAAGCTGGGAGACACCGCGGCCGCGGGGGCGCTCTTCGACTCGCTCGCCGGCGCCCAGGCCCATCCCGAGGCGGAGTGGCGCGCCGGGCTCGACAGCCTGGCGGCGGCCGGCGACGGGGCGCACGCCTCGCAGCTGGTCGCAGCGCCTGGTCGGCGGCGGACTCTCGCGCGGCGCGCAGGCGCGGCTGATGCTCGACGACGCCGGGCGGCGCCTGCGCGCCGCCGACACGGCGGGCGCCACGGCGGAGTACCAGACCGTGGTGGGCGTGGCGCGCGACAGCGTGGCCGGCCAGGCAGCGGCGGTCACGCTGTGCCGGCTCGGCATCGCGGCGGCCGCGACCGACTCCGATCTCGGGGAGCAGCGCACGCGGCTGGCCGAGCTGGTGGACATGGGCGGCAATCCCGGCCGGGACGCCCAGGAGGCGCTGCGCCTGCTCGCGCGTCTCGACACGCTGGCCGCGGCGCCGAAGTCGGGCGACGCGTTCTGGTTCCTGCGCGCGGAGCTGCTGCGCGACTCGCTGCACGCCGGCCGCCTCGCCGCGGCGGCGTTCGCGGCGATGGCGGCGCAGTTCCCCGCGTCGCCCTGGACCCCCAAGGCGCTGGTCGCGGCCATCGCGGCCGGATATCCGGCCGCCGATTCGCTGCGCGACCTGCTGGCGCAGCGCTACGGCGCCAGTCCGTACGCCCGGGCCGCCTCACCGCCGGCGGCGGCGACAGCGCCTTCGCGGTGCTCGAGGACTCGCTGCGCCGGGTGCTGGCCGTGGGCGCCTCGCCGCGCCTGCCCGCCGGCGTGGAGCGGCGCCGGCCGGGCGTGCTGGGCCAGGTGGAGGACGCGCCCCGGCGCTCGCGCCAGGCGCCCGCACCGAATCCGCGCCCCACGCCGCAGCCGAGCGGTCCGCCGAGCCCGGAGCCTCCGCAGTGAGCGGGACCGCCGGCGCCTGGCCGGTCGAGTGCTTCGGCGTCGCCTTCCAGAACCCGATCCTGCTCGCGGCGGGCACGGCCGGCTTCGGCCGCGAGGTGGCGCGCGTGGTGGCGCTCGAGGCCTTGGGCGGGCTCGTGACCAAGGCGGTGAGCGTCGAGCCGCGGCACGGGAACCCGGCGCCGCGCCTGGCGGAGACCCGCGGGGCGATGCTCAACTCGGTGGGCCTCGCCAACCCCGGCCTCGACGTCTTCCGCCGCGACATCCTGCCCTGGCTCGCCGGGTCGCCTGCGGGGCGCGCGGGTGCTGGTGAACGTGGTGGGCCGATCGCGCGGAGGATTTCGCGCGGGTGGTGCGCGGCCCTGGCCGAGCGAACGCGTCATCACGGCGTTCGAGCTGAACGTCTCGTGCCCCAACGTGGCGCGCCGGCGGCCTGGAATTCGGCGCGGACGACGCGGTCCTGGCGGCGCTGGTGCGCCGGGTGCGCGCCGAGACCGCGAAGCCGCTGGTCGTGAAGCTCTCGCCGGCGCTGCCCGATCCGGCGCGCACCGCCGCCGCGGCCGCCGACGCCGGCGCCGACGGCTTCACGGCGGTGAACACCCTGCCCGCTCAGCTGTACGATGAAGCGGGGCGCTCGCGGCTGGGCGCGGGCAGCGGAGGCCTCAGCGGGCCGCCGCTGCTGCCGGTCGGGCTGAAGGTGACGCGCGCGGTGGCCTCGCGCACCGGCAAGCCGGTGATCGGCGTGGGCGGCGTGCGGACCGGCGCCGACGCGCTGCAGTATCTCGCGGCCGGGCGCGTGCCTGGTCGGCCGTGGGCACGGCGGCGCTCGCCGATCCGCGGGCGCCGGAGCGCATCGCCCGCGAGCTGGCCGCGCTGCTGGCGCGGCGGGGCGCGGGCTCCGTGCGCGACGTGATCGGGACGGCGGCGTAGCCGTGGCCGAGCTGGTCGTGGCCCTGGATCTGCCGAGCGCGCGCGAGGCGCTCGCGCTGGTGGACCGCCTGGGCGACGCCGTGCGGTGGTACAAGGTCGGCCCCGTGCTGCACGTGGCGGACGGGCCGGCCGTGGTGCGCGCACTCCGGGAACGGGGCAAGGACGTGTTCCTCGATCTGAAGTGGCACGACATTCCGAACACGGTGGCGGGCGCGGTGGAGGCGGCGGCCGGCGCCGGCGTCGCGCTGGCGACGGTGCACCTGGCCGGCGGCGTCCGGATGCTGGAGGCCGCGGCCGGCGCGCGCCGCGGCGGCCTGCGCCTGGTGGGCGTGGGTGTGCTGACGTCGCTCGACGCGGCGGCCCTGGGCGTCGTGTTCGGCCGGCCCGTCACCGACCTGGCCGAGGAGCAGCGGCGACTGGTGCGCCTGGGGGTGGCGGCGGGGCTCGACGGCTACGTGACGGCGGCCGCGGAAGCGCGCGCCGTGCGTGCGCTCGCGGGCCGCGAGGCCGTCATCGTGGTGCCCGGCGTGCGCCGCGCGGGCGACGCCGCGGCCGACCAGGTGCGCACCGCCACGCCGCGCTGAGGCCGCGGAGGCCGGCGCGACTACGTGGTGGTCGGCCGGCCCGTCGCCCGGCGCGGCGGACCCGCGCGCCGAGGCGCTGGCGCTCGTGGAGGCGATGCGCGCGTGAGCTGGCTGCTGGCGCTCGGTGCTGGCGATGGGTCCGGCCGGCCAGGCGGACTCGCTGATGGTCGCGGCCCGCCGGGCGACGGCCCAGTGGATGGCGCACGACTTCACCGCGCTGGTCGGCGGCGAAGCCGTGATGGTGCACCTGCCCGGCGCCGAGCCGTCGTCGCCGCTGCGGCCCGGCGCAGGCCGCCGAGTTGCTGCGGTCGTTCACCGAGGGGACCCACGAGGTGGACCTCGTCGTGCAGGTGGTGCGCGACGTGGACCCCGACCGCGCCTACGTCGAGGCGCAGCGGGTCTTCCAGGCCCGCGGGACCGGCGACCGGCACTCGCAGACCCTGTATCTTCGGCTTCCGGCGCGTGGGCGGCTCCTACCACCTGGTGGAGGTCCGGGCCCTGCCGTAGGGGCCTCGCGCCCGCCGCCCGCTCCCGGCTCCCAATCACTCGCGACTCGGCGTCTCGCAACTCCCCTGGCCGCTCCTACCTCTCCCTTGCATCTGATTCGGCCCCCGACTACGTTTTAAGTCTTGCTCGGAATTGACTTAAGGAGAGGTACTTGAAGGTTCGTACCAGCGTGAAGCCTATCTGTGAGCACTGCAGGGTCATCAAGCGCCGCGGCGTGATCCGGGTGATCTGCAAGCGCTCTCCCAAGCACAAGCAACGGCAGGGTTAAGCGCGTGGCAAGAATTGCGGGCGTGGATCTGCCACGCGACAAGCGCGTCGAAGTCGGCCTGTGCGCCATTTTCGGCGTCGGGCGTGCGACGGCGGTGTCCATCCTCGAGCGGACGGGGATCAACCCGGCCACCCGGGTGCGCGACCTCAGCGACGCCGAGGTGTCGCGGCTGCGCCAGACGATCGAGCGCGACCACAAGGTCGAGGGCGCGCTGCGCACCGAAGTCGCGATGAACATCAAGCGGCTGATGGACATCGGCTGCTATCGTGGCATCCGCCATCGCCGGGGGCTCCCGGTTCGGGGCCAGCGGACGCGGACCAACGCGCGGACCAAGAAGGGCCCGCGCCGGACCATCGCCGGCAAGAAGAAAGCGATCCTCAAGAAATAGCCCATGGCCGACCAGGAACAGCCGAAACCCAGCCCGGTGTCCGAGACGCCCGCCACCGCCCCCGAAGCGGCGGCCGGCGAAGCCGCCGGCGAGGGCGCGCCCAAGAAGGCGGCCAAGAAGAGCAAGAAGGTCGTCGAGTCCGAGGGCGTGGTGCACATCATGGCCACGTTCAACAACACCATCGTCACCGTCGCCGACCTGCAACGGCAACGTGGTGGCGTGGGGCACGGCGGGCAAGTCGGGCTTCAAGGGCTCGAAGAAGTCCACGCCCTTCGCCGCCACGGTGGCGGCCGAGCAGGCGGGCCGTGAAGCGTTCAACCTCGGCGTGCGGCGGGTGCACGTGCGGGTGCAGGGTCCCGGCGCGGGGCGCGAGTCCGCGATCCAGGCCCTCGCCAACGCCGGTCTGATCGTCAAGTCCATCCGTGACGTCACGCCGATTCCGCACAACGGCTGCCGTCCCCCGAAGAAGCGCAGGGTGTAGTGTCCCGATATATCGAAGCGAACTGCAAGCTGTGCCGCCGTGAGGGCACCAAGCTCTTCCTCAAGGGGTCGCGCTGCCTGACCGAGAAGTGCGCGGTCGAGAAGCGCGCCTACGCGCCGGGCCAGCACGGCCAGGCGTCGGGCCGGCGCCGCAAGGCGTCGCAGTACTCCCGGCAGCTGCGCGAGAAGCAGAAGGTCAAGCGAATCTACGGACTCACGGAAACGCAGTTCAAGAACACGTTCAAGCGCGTCGTTGGCGAACCCGGCCGCACCGGCGAGAATCTGCTGATCGCGCTGGAGTCACGGCTCGACAACGTCGTCTACCGGATGGGGCTGGCGTCGAGCCGCAAGGCGGCCCGACAGCTGGTGCGTCACCGCCACGTCGAGGTCAACGGCCGCCCCGTCGACGTCCCGTCCTACCAGCTCCGCCCCGGCGACGAGATCCGCGTCGCCAAGGCGAGCCGGGAACTCGATGCCATCGCGGTGGCCCTCGAGCTGGCGTCCAAGGGACAGCCGGTCTCGTGGGTGGCCGTGGATCGCGGCGCCATGACCGGTAAGCTGGTCGAGCGCCCGACCCGAGATGCCATCCCGATCGCGGCCGAGGAACAGTTGATCGTCGAGCTCTATTCCAAGTGAACATGACGATTGATCTCACCGGGCTCGTCCGCCCGCAGCTGGTCGAGATGACCAAGCGGGAGGACAATCCGAACGCCGCCGAGTTCCGGCTCCAGCCGCTGGAGCGCGGGTTCGGCTACACGCTGGGCAACGGCGCTGCGGCGCATGCTGCTCTCGTCGCTGCGCGGCACCGCCGTCTGGGCGTTCCGCATGGACGGCGTCCAGCACGAGCACCAGACCGTGTCGGGCGTCGTCGAGGACGTGCACCAGATCATCCAGCGCCTCAAGGCGCTCACCCTCGTGCTCGCGCCCGAGGTGGACGAGGCGACGCTGCACATCCACTGCAGCGCGGCCGGCGCCGTGTACGCCCGCGACATCGAGGCGCACGGGTCGGTCAGCGATCGTGAACCCCGATCACCTGCTGTTCACGCTGCAGGACGACCGCGACGTCACGGTGGACCTCTACGTGAACAAGGGCCGCGGGCTACGTGGACGCGGACCTGCATCCCGTGGACCGCGCGATGCCGGTGGACGTGGTGCGCATCGACTCGATCTACAGCCCGGTCCGGCGCGCCAACTTCACCGTGACCGAGACGCGCGTCGGGCAGCGCACCGACTTCGACCGCCTGACCCTGAACGTCGAGACCAACGGCGTCCATCACGCCCGAGGACGCCGTGGCCTACGCCGCCGCCCTCGCGCAGCACCACTTCGCCTATTTCATCTCGTTCGGCACGGTGCCGATGGTGCCAGCCGAAGTGCCGGCGGAGCCTTCCGGCGACCTGGAACGCCTCCACGGGCTGCTGAACCGGTCCATCGACGACTGCGGCCTGTCGGTGCGGTCCATCAACTCGCTCAAGAACTCGAACATCCGCACCCTGGGCGACCTCGTGCGCAACACCGAGGAGCAGCTGCTGAAGGTCCGGAACGTGGGCGAGAAGGCCGTGGCCGAGATCGCCGAGCTGCTGCTCAAGGAAGGGCTCGCCTTCGGGATGCAGTGGGAGGAAGCCGAGGGCGGGATCCGCGTGCTGGAGCCGGGCACCAAGCCGGTGGTCCGGCCCCTGATCGCCGAGGCGGGCCGGGAGGTCTGATGCGGCACCGCGCCAAGGATCGCCAGCTCTCGCGCACCTCGTCGCATCGCCGGGCGATGCTGTCGAACATGGCGACCGACCTGTTCCGGCACGGCGCCGATCGTCACCACCGTGGCCAAGGCCAAGGAGCTGCGGCCGGTGGCCGAGAAGCTCATCACGCTGGCGCGGCGGGGCGACCTGCACGCGCGCCGGCAGGTGGAGCGCCGCGTCAAGGACAAGGCCGTGAGCACCAAGCTCTTCAAGGAGCTGGGCCCGCGGTTCCAGGCGCGGCCGGGTGGCTACACCCGCATCCTCCAGCTCGGCCATCGCATCGGCGACGGCGGCGAGACGGCGCGGATCGAGTTGCTGAAGGAATAGGTGGTGGGTTGTAGGTTGTGGGTGGTAGTGAAAAGCGGGGGACCAGGCTCGGTCCCCCGCTTTCTCGTTACCACAACCGACACCCTACCACCCACTAACGCCTGCCTAGCCCGCCGCGCGACCTTCCGCTCCCGCGGCGCCTTCTGGATCTTGTTCGACCTGAGGCAGGCGGTGCACACGCGGATCCGCTTGGGCACGCCGTCCACCAGGACCCGCACCGCCTGGAGGTTGGGATACCAGCGCCGGGTGGTCCGGTTGTTCGCATTGGAGACGTGATGCCCGAAGCTCGGGCCCTTGCGGCAAACCGCGCACACGCGCGCCATGAAATCCTCGCTTCAAAAAGTCCGGTGCAGCCGCTAAGTTTAGCCGGCTCTGGCACTTGATTCAAGTGGCGAAGGGCAGGGGGCGGCGCCGCTCGCGGGCCCGGCCTCCTGGCCCCCAACCCTAACCCGGTCCCACTCAATGCCGACCGCGCTGATCACCGGCGTCACGGGGCAAGACGGTTCCTACCTGGCCGAGCTGCTGCTCGCCAAGGGGTATCGGGTCGTGGGCGTGGTGCGCCGCACCTCGCACGACAGCTACGAGCGCATCCAGCACCTGGTCGGGAAGATGGAGATCGTGCCCGCCGACCTGCTGGACCAGCACTCGCTGCAGACGGTGGTGCAGGCCTCGGCGCCCGACGAGGTGTACAACCTCGCGGCCCAGTCGTTCGTGCCGACCTCGTGGACCCAGCCGGTGCTGACCGGCGAATTCACCGCCCTGGGCGTGACGCGCCTGCTCGACGCGGTGCGCCTGGCCAAGCCGGACGCGCGGTTCTACCAGGCCAGCTCGAGCGAGATGTTCGGCAAGGTGCGCGAGACGCCGCAGCGCGAGACGACGCCGTTCCACCCCCGCTCGCCCTACGGCGTGGCGAAGTGCTACGGGCATTACATCACGGTGAACTACCGCGAGTCGTACGGGCTGTTCGCGGTGAGCGGGATCCTCTTCAATCACGAGAGCCCGCGCCGGGGGCTCGAGTTCGTGACGCGCCGCATCAGCCACGGCGTGGCCCGCATCAAGCTGGGCCTGGCGCGCGAGCTGAAGCTCGGCAACCTCGAGGCGCGGCGCGACTGGGGCTTCGCCGGCGACTACGTGGACGCGATGTGGCGGATGCTGCAGCAGCCGGCGCCCGACGACTACGTGATCGGCACCGGGCGTGCAGCACAGCGTGCGCGAACTGCTGCGAGATGGCGTTCGCGCACGTCGGTCTCGACTGGACCAAGCACGTGACGCACGACGTGGCGCTCGACCGGCCCGCCGAGGTGGAGACGCTGCTGGCCGATCCCGTCGAAGGCGCGCGCCACGCTGGGCTGGTGCCCGACGGTCGCCTTCCAGGAACTGATCCGGATGATGGTGGACGCGGACCTCGAACGGTTGAAGCGCGCCGCATGATCGTGCTGGTCACCGGCGCCGACGGGTTCGTCGGGCGGTGGGTGCTGCGCGCCCTGCTCGCCGCGGGCCACGAGGTGGTGGCGGCGGCGCAGCCCGGCGCGCGCCGGGCGACCTGCCCGAGGCGGAGCGCGCCGCGGTGGCGTGGATTCCGCTCGAGCTGGGCGACGTGCGCTCGGTGCGGCAGGCGGCGGCGCGCCCGTACGACGCGGTCGTGCACCTGGCGGCGGTGGCCTCGGGCGGCGACGCGCTGCGCGATCCGGGCGTGGCGTGGGCGGTGAACGCGGCGGGCACGGCGCGCCTCCTGGGCGAGCTCGGCCGGCGGCGCCAGAGCGGAGGAGATCGATCCGCTGGTGCTGGTGGTGTCCACGGCCGAGGTCTACGGCGCGGGAGCGGCGCGCCCCCTGCTCGAGACCGATCCGGTGGCGCCCCGCTCGCCGTACGCGGCCTCCAAGGCCGGCGCCGAAGCTGGCCGCGATGGAGACGCGGCTGCGGACGGGCCTGAGGGTGGTGATCGCGCGGGCGTTCCCGCACACCGGCCCGGGCCAGGACGAGCGGTTCGTCGCGCCCGCGTTCGCGCGGCGGCTGCGCGGGGCGCGCCTGGCGCAGGCGCGGGTGGTCAAGGTCGGGAACCTCGAGCCGGTGCGCGATTTTCTGCGACGTGCGCGACGTGGCGGCGGCGTACGCCGCGCTGCTCGCGCGCGGCGTGGCGGGGGAGGTCTACAACGTGGCGTCGGGGCGGGGCGTGTCGCTGCAGGACCTGTTCGACCGGCTGGCCGCGATCGTCGGCGTGAACGCCATCGCCGGAGCCCGATCCGCGAGTTCATGCGTCCGGCGGACATCCCCACGCTGGTGGGGGACGCCGGCAAGCTGCGGGCGGCCACCGGCTGGGCGCCCGCCATTGCCCTCGAGCAGACGCTGCAGGACCTGGTGCATGCCCAAGCGGACTGACCTCCACCGCATCCTGCTCGATCGGCTCCGGCCCGATCGTCATCGGCCAGGCGGCGGAGTTCGACTACTCCGGCACCCAGGCGGTGAAGGCCCTGAAGGAAGAGGGCTACGAGGTCGTGCTGGTGAACTCGAACCCGGCCACCATCATGACCGATCCCGAGCTGGCCGACCGCACCTACGTCGAGCCGGTGACGCCGGACTGGGTGGAACGGGTGATCGCGCGGGAGCGGCCCGACGCGCTGCTGCCCACCATGGGCGGGCAGACCGCGCTCAACGTGGCGATGGCGCTGCACAAGAACGGCGTGCTCGAGCGCTACGGCGTGGAGCTGATCGGCGCCAACGCGCGCGCCATCGAGATGGCGGAGGACCGCGAGGCGTTCGCGGCGGCCATGCGGCGCATCGGCCTCCAGGTGCCGGTCGGCGGGTTCGCGAAGACGGTGGAGCAGGCGGGGGCGATCGTCGAGCGGACGGGCTATCCGGCCATCATCCGCCCGTCGTACACCCTGGGCGGCACCGGCGGCGGCATCGCCTACAACCCGGAGGAGCTCGACGAGCTGGTGCAGCGCGGCCTCGACGCCTCGCCGGTCCGGCAGGTGCTGATCGAGCAGAGCGTGGTGGGGTGGAAGGAGTTCGAGCTCGAGGTGATGCGCGACCGGCGCGACAACGTCGTGATCGTCTGCTCCATCGAGAACCTCGACCCGATGGGCGTGCACACCGGCGACTCCATCACGGTGGCGCCGGCGATGACGCTCACCGACCGCGAGTACCAGGTGATGCGCGACGCCGGCATCGCGATCATCCGCGAGATCGGCGTCGAGGCCGGCGGCTGCAACATCCAGTTCGCCGTGAACCCCGCCGACGGCGAGATGCTGGTGATCGAGATGAACCCGCGCGTCTCGCGTTCGTCGGCGCTGGCCTCCAAGGCCACCGGCTTCCCGATCGCGCGGATGGGCACCAAGCTCGCGGTGGGCTACACCCTCGACGAGCTGCCCAACGACATCACCAGGACCACGCCCGCCTCCTTCGAGCCCGTGCTCGACTACGTGGTGGTCAAGTTCCCGCGCTTCCCTACGAGAAGTTCCCGCTGGCCGACTGGCGGCTCAACACGCAGATGAAGTCGGTCGGCGAGTCCATGGCCATCGGCCGCACGTTCAAGGAGGCGTTCCAGAAGGGCATCCGGGCCCTGGAGATGGACCGGCTGGGCTGGGTGGTGGGCGCCACGCCGGCCGACGACCGGCTCGAGAACGACGACGCGACCACCATCGGCGCCGCGCTGCGGCAGCCCACGCCGGAGCGCATCTTCCAGGTCAAGCGCGCCTTCGAGGCGGGCCTTTCGACCGGGCGCGTCGCCGAGCTGACCCAGATCGATCCGTGGTTCGTGCGGCAGCTCGCCGAGCTGGTGGACGCCGAGCGCGAGTTCGCCGCGTGGGCACGGGGGCACTGGGGCACGGGGGCGCGGGACGGGCGCGGCGCCGCGCTGCGCCGCATGAAGCGGATGGGCTTCTGCGACGCGCAGCTCGCCGGGCTCGCGGGCGTGAGCGAGGACGCGGTCCGCGCCGAACGGCATGCGCTCGACCTCCGCCCCGCCTACAAGGTGGTGGACACCTGCGCGGGCGAGTTCCCCTCGGCGACGCCGTACCTCTACTCGAGCTACGACGAGGAGAACGAGTCGGCGCCCCTGGGCGAGAAGGCCATCGTGGTGCTGGGCTCCGGGCCCAACCGGATCGGGCAGGGCGTGGAGTTCGACTACTGCTGCGTGCGCGCCGCCCTGGCGTTCCGCGAGCTGGGCTACCGCACCATCATGATCAACTCCAACCCGGAGACGGTGTCCACCGACTTCGACATCAGCGACAAGCTCTACTTCGAGCCGCTCACCTTCGAGGACGTGATCGAGATCGTGGAGCTGCGAGCGGCCGATGGGCGTCGTGGTGCAGCTCGGCGGCCAGACGCCGCTCAAGCTGACCAAGCGGCTCGAGGCGGCCGGGGTCAGGATCCTCGGCACCTCCGCCGACGCGATCGACACGGCGGAAGACCGCAAGCGCTTCGAGGCCATCGCGCGCCGGCTCAAGATCGCGCAGCCCCCGAGCGGCACCGCGCGGAGCACCGAGGAGGCGCTCGCCGTCGCGGAACGGGTGGGGTACCCGGTGCTGGTGCGGCCGTCGTACGTGCTGGGCGGCCGGGCGATGCTGATCGTGTACGACCCGGGCGTGCTGAAGGACTACTTCGCCAAGGCGCTGCGCGTGGCGCCCGAGCACCCCGTGCTGATCGACCGGTTCCTCGAGGACGCCTTCGAGGCGGACGTGGACGCCATCGCCGACGGCACCACCTGCGTGATCGGCGGGGTGATGCAGCACATCGAGGACGCGGGCATCCACTCGGGCGATTCGGCGTGCGTGCTGCCGCCGTACCTGATCGGCGAGCGCGAGATCGACGAGATGCGGCGCTACACCAAGGCGCTGGCGGGCGCGCTGGGCGTGGTGGGCCTCATCAACGTGCAGTACGCCATCAAGGACGGCGTCGTGTACTGCCTCGAGGTCAACCCGCGCGGCTCGCGCACGGTGCCGTTCGTCTCCAAGGCGACCGGCGTGCCGCTGGCCAAGCTGGCGGCGGGCGTGATGGTCGGGCGGACGCTGGAGCAGCTCGGCTACACCGAGGAAGTGGAGCTGACCTACGTGGCCGTGAAGGAAGCGGTGTTCCCGTTCAGCAAGCTGCCGAACGTGGACACGGTCCTCGGCCCGGAGATGCGCTCGACCGGCGAGGTCATGGGCGTGGCGGATTCCTTCGGGTGGGCCTTCGCCAAGGCGCAGATCGCCGCGGACGGCGCGCTGCCGCAGGAAGGCGCGATCTTCGTCACCGTGAACGACAGCGACAAGCCGACGGTGACGCCGATCGTGCGGCGGTTTCAGGAAATGGGATTTCATCTCATCGCGACCGAGGGCACGGCCCGCTACCTGCAGAAGCGCGGGATCGCGTGCGAGCGCGTTCACAAGGTGTGGGAGGGGAGGCCGAACGCAGTGGACCTGATCATCTCTGGCCGGGTGCAGCTGTTGATCAACACGCCCCTGGGCAAGTACTCCCAGCGGGACGACTACGAGCTGAGGCGGGCGGCGCTGATGCACCGCGTGCCCTACACGACGACCATGTCGGCGGCTTCGGCGGCGTGCGACGCGGTGATCGCGCTCCGCAGCTCGAAGGGCGACGTGATGAGCCTGCAGGAGCGGTACGCGCGCCGATTGGCCTCGACCGCGCAGGTGGCCTGATGGCCGCGCCCAAGAAGAAGACCGAGCGGCCGGCCAAGAAGGCGGAAGCGTCCAAGGGGCCGCCCAAGGGGATGGCGGGTTTCCCGGACGACCTGACCGGGACGGTGAAGTACGGCGAGCCGCTCGGGCGGCACACCACGTACCGCATCGGCGGGCCGGCAGCGGTCCACTTCTCGCCGACGTCCAACGAGGCGGTGGCCGGCGCGGTGGCGTGGGCCAAGGAGCACAAGATCCCCTGCCTGGTGCTGGGCCTCGGGTCCAACGTCCTGATCCGGGACGGCGGGTTCAAGGGCCTGGTGATCAAGATCGGGAAGGGGCTCGACGTCGTCACCCATCGGGCCGGCACCTGGAAGGTCGGCGGGGGCCTGCCGCTGCCGCTGCTGGCGCGGAAGACCGCGGAGGAGGGCTTCGCCGGCGTCCACAAGCTGATCGGCGTGCCGGGCTCGGTGGGCGGTGGCGTGTTCATGAACGCCGGCGCTCACGGGCAGGACATCGCCTCGGTGCTGATCTCCGCCACGGTCCTGGACCCCAAGGGCAAGATCGTCGACAAGCCGAAGAAGGAGATCGGCTTCACGTACCGGCGCAGCGCCCTGGAGGGCAACATCGTGCTGGGTTGCGCGCTGCGGCTCGAGCAGGAGGAGCCGGAGAAGCTGAAGTCCGAGCTGACCATGCTGCTCCGCAAGCGCAAAGAAGGCACGCCGTTCGACCAGCCGTGCTGCGGCAGCGTGTTCAAGAACCCCGAGGAGACCACGGCCGGCCGCCTGATCGACCGGTGCGGCCTCAAGGGCCGGCGGGTGGGGGGCGCGGAGATCTCGAAGGTCCACGCCAACTACATCGTCAACCTCGGCAACGCCTCGGCCGACGACGTGCTGAAGCTCATCGACATCGCGCGCACGGCCGTGTTCAAGGAGTTCGGCATCGAGCTGGAGCTGGAGGTGAAGGTGCTGGGGGAGCCGAAGTGACCGATTGCTACGTGCACCCCACGTCCGTGGTGGACGAGGGGGCGGTCATCGGCGCGGGCACCAAGATCTGGCACTTCTGTCACGTGATGCCGGGCGCGGTCATCGGGGAGCGGTGCAGCCTCGGCCAGAACGTGGTCGTCATGCCCGGCACGCGCCTCGGCGCGAACGTGAAGGTGCAGAACAACGTGTCCATCTACGAGGGCGTGGTGCTCGAGGACGACGTGTTCTGCGGTCCGTCCATGGTGTTCACCAACGTCTCGTTCCCGCGCAGCCACGTGATCCGCAAGGGCGAGTACGAGCGGACCCTGTGCAAGCAGGGCACCACCATCGGCGCCAACGCCACGGTGGTGTGCGGCACCACGCTGGGGCGGTTCAGCTTCGTCGGCGCCGGCGCGGTGGTGACGAAGGACGTGAAGGACTACGCGCTCGTGGTGGGCAATCCGGCCCGGCAGGTGGGCTGGATGTGCCAGTGCGGCGAGCGCCTGCGACTGGCCGCCGGGCGCGGACGCTGCGCCCGTTGCGGCTCGACCTACGTGGAGAAGGACGGAGAGCTGGTGCCCCAATGAACGTCCCGCTGCTCGACCTCAAGGCGCAGTACCGGGCCATCCGCGACGCCGTGATGCCCCGCGTCCTCGAGCTGGCCGAGTCCCAGCAGTTCATCCTGGGTGGCCCGGTGCAGGAGCTGGAGACCCGGATCGCCGAGTTGTCGCACGCCCGCTTCGGCGTCGGCGTGGCCAGCGGCACCGACGCGCTGCTCGTCCCGCTCAAGGCGCTCGACCTCAAGCCCGGCGACGAGGTGATCACCACTCCGTTCACCTTCTTCGCGACCGCCGGCGCGATCCACAACGCGGGCGGCAAGCCCGTGTTCGTGGACGTGGAGCGGGACACCTGGAACATCGATCCCGCGGCGGTCGAGGCCGCCATCACGCCGCGCACCCGCGCCATCATGCCGGTGCACCTGTTCGGCCAGATGGCGGCGATGGAGCGGCTGCTGCCGCTCACCGAGCGGCACGGCGTCCCGCTGGTGGAGGACGCGGCCCAGGCCATCGGCGCGCGGCGCAAGGTGGGCGGCCACTGGCGCATGGCCGGCGAGCTGGGCGCGGTGACGGGCTTCTCCTTCTTCCCCAGCAAGAACCTCGGCGGGTGGGGCGACGGCGGCATGGTGGTCGCGAACGACCAGGCCGTGGCGGACCGGGTCCGCTCGCTGCGGATGCACGGCGGCGCGCGGCAGTACTATCACGACGAGATCGGCGTCAACTCGCGACTCGACGCGCTCCAGGCGGTGGTGCTGCTGGCCAAGCTGCCCTACCTCGAGTCGTGGAGCGCGGCGCGGCGCGCCAACGCGGCGCGCTACGGCCAGGCCCTCGCGGGGCTCTCCGGCGTGTGCACGCCGGTCACCGACCCCGCCAACGAGCACATCTTCCACCAGTACGTGATCGAGTGCGACCGGCGCGACGAGCTGCAGGCGCACCTCAAGGCGAAGGAGATCGGCTGCGCGGTCTACTACCCGCTCGCGCTCCACCTCCAGCCGTGCTTCACGTTCCTGGGTTACAAGGCGGGCGCGTTCCCCGTCGCCGAGGCGGCGACGCGGCGGGTGCTCGCGCTGCCGGTTTACCCCGAGCTGACCGGGGCGCAGCAGCAGTTCGTGGCCGACACCATTCGCGGATTCTACGGGAAATGACGACCAACTACGAAGCGCAGCTCCTGGCGAAGGCCCAGTCGCGCACCGCGGTGCTGGGCCTGGTGGGTCTCGGGTACGTGGGGCTTCCCCTGGCGGTCGAGCTGGCCGAAGCCGGCTACAAGGTCATCGGCTTCGACCTCAGCAAGCGCGTGGTGGACGGCATCAACGCCGGCCGCTCGCACATCCAGGACATCCCCACCGAGCGGCTGGCCAAGCTGGTGAAGGCCGGCAAGATCAGCGCGACCACGGACCTGGGCCGCCTCGGCGAGCCGGACGGCATCGCCATCTGCGTGCCCACGCCGCTCTCCAAGACCCGCGACCCAGACATCTCGTTCGTGAGCGCCGCGACCGACAGCGTCGCGAAGACCATCCGGCCCGGCCAGGCCGTGATCCTGCAGAGCACGACCTATCCGGGCACGACGCGCGAGCTGATGCTCCCGGCCCTCGAGAAGAGCGGGCTCAAGGTGGGGACCGACTTCTTCCTCGCCTTCAGCCCCGAGCGGGTGGATCCCGGCAACGCGAAGTACAACACGCACAACACGCCGAAGATCGTGGGGGGCGTGACGGCCGCGTGCACGCGCGTCACCATGGCGCTCTACCAGCCGGCCATCGAGACGCTGGTCGCCGTTTCCTCGCCCGAGGCGGCCGAGCTGGTGAAGCTGCTGGAGAACACGTTCCGCTCGGTCAACATCGGGCTGGTGAACGAGATGGCGATCGTGTGCGACAAGCTCGGCGTGGACGTGTGGGAGGTGATCGACGCGGCCAGCACCAAGCCGTTCGGCTTCATGAAGTTCACGCCGGGGCCGGGCGTGGGCGGGCACTGCATCCCGCTCGACCCGCACTACCTCGCGTGGAAGATGCGGACGCTGAACTACCGTACCCGGTTCATCGAGCTGGCGGGCGAGATCAACGCGGAGATGCCGGAGTACTGGGTCGAGAAGGTGGTGGCGGCCTTGAACGACCAGCAGCGGTCGGTGCGCGGCTCCACGGTGCTCGTGGTCGGCGTGGCCTACAAGCGCGACATCGACGACCTGCGCGAGAGCCCGGCGCTCGACGTCATCAAGCTGCTGGAGCGGATGGGCGCGAAGGTGCGCTACCACGATCCGTTCATCCCGGAGCTGCACGAGGAGAACGTCTCGCTCGCCTCGTCGCCGCTCACGCCCGAGACGGTGCGCTCGGCCGACTGCGTCGTGATCGTGACCGACCACTCCAAGCTCGACTACGCCATGGTGGCGCGCGAGGCCAAGGCGCTGGTGGACACGCGGCACGTGGTGGCGCGGTCGCTGGCGAAGGGTCGCTAGCCCCGTTGCGCGTCGGCGTGACCGGGGCGGACGGCCTGCTCGGCGGCACGCTGGTGCCGCTGTGGCGGCGCGCCGGTGCGGACGTGGTGGCGTGGACGGTGCGGGACTTCGACGTGCGCGACGCCGCGGCCGTGCGGCGCGCGATCGTCGGCGCCGGCCCCGACGTGGTGCTGCACCTCGCGGCGTACACCGACGTGGACCGCGCCGAGGCGGAGCCCGAGGTGGCCCTGGCCGTGAACGGCGACGGCGCGGCGAACGTGGCCGCCGCCTGCCGCGCCGCGGGCGCGCACCTGGTGCACCTGAGCACCGACTACGTGTTCGACGGCACGGCCACCGCGCCCATCGCGCCGGCGACGCCGCGCGCGCCGATCGGCGTCTACGCGCGGGGCAAGGCCGTGGGCGAGGCGGCGGTGGAGGCGGCGGGCGGCGCCTGGACCATCGTGCGCACGGCCTGGGCCTACGGACCGGGCGGCCGCAACTTCGTGGACACGGTGCGCGCGGCGGCGGCCGAGGGCCGGTCGCTCCGGGTCGTGAACGACCAGGTCGGCGCGCCCACGTCGGTGCGCCTGGTGGCGGAGGGCCTGTGGGGGCTGGTGGCCCGGCGGGTCACGGGCCACTGGCACCTCGCCGCCGCGGGGGCCGCCTCCTGGTTCGAGGTGGCGCGCGCCGTGTACGGCTTCACGCAGGCGGAGCCCGCGCGGATAACGCCCTGCAGCAGCCGGGACGCCGCGCGGGCGGCGCGGCGCCCGGCGTACTCCGTGCTCGACTGCCGGGCGACCGAGGCGGTCCTCGGCGTCCCGCTGCCCGCGTGGCAGGAGCACGTGGCGACCTACGTGCGCACCGGCCGCCTGCCGGGTGCCGGCATCCTCGAGGGGGACTGACGTGAAGGGCGTCGTTCTGGCCGGCGGCCTCGGCACGCGGCTGCACCCGATGACCCGCGTGACCAACAAGCACCTCCTCCCGGTCTACGACCGGCCCATGATCTACTACCCGATCCAGACGCTGGTGGACGCGGGCATCACCGAGATCCTGCTGGTGACCGGCGGCAACAACGCCGGTGACTTCCTGCGCCTGCTCGGCAACGGGAAGGACTTCGGCCTCAAGCACCTGAACTACACGTACCAGGAGGGGGAGGGCGGGATCGCCGCGGCGCTCGCCCTGGCCGAGGACTTCGCCGACGGGGAGCCCATCTGCGTCATCCTCGGGGACAACATCCTGCAGCGGTCCATGCGGCCGGCGGTGGCGCGCTACGCCAAGACCGGGCGCGGCGGGCTGGTGCTCCTCAAGGAGGTGCCCGACCCGGAGCGCTTCGGCGTCCCGGTCATCGAGGGTGGCCGGATCGTCACCATCGAGGAGAAGCCGAAGGCCCCGCGCTCGCGCTACGCCGTGATCGGCGTCTACATGTACGACGCGCGGGTGTTCGAGATCATCCGCACGCCTCGAGCCGTCGGGCCGCGGCGAGCTGGAGATCACCGACGTCAACAACCAGTACCTGGCCTGGGGCGAGCTGGACTTCGACTACGTGGACGGATGGTGGACCGACGCGGGCGCCATCGAGAGCCTCTACCGGGCCGCGACGCTGGTGGCCCGCGAACGCGCGGAGGGACGATGAAGCGGTTCGAGGCGCCGTCGAAGCGCCTGATCGAGGGCGCGCGCACCAAGGCGCTCAAGGTCGTGGCGGACGAGCGCGGGCGCCTGATGGAGATGCTGCGCGCCGACGACGAGCTGTTCGTCAAGTTCGGCCAGGTGTACCTCACCGCCGCCTACCCGGGCGTCGTGAAGGCGTGGCACTACCACGAGCAGCAGACCGACAACATGGTCTGCGTGCGCGGCATGATGAAGGTCGTGCTGTTCGACGACCGCGAGGGCTCGCCCACGCGCGGCGTTGATCAACGAGTTCTTCATCGGCGACCACAACCCGCTGCTGGTGCAGATCCCGCCGCTGGTCTTCCACGGCTTCAAGTGCGTGTCGGAGCACGAGGCGCTGGTCGTGAACACCGTGACCGAGGTCTACGACTACGCCCAGCCCGACGAGTTCCGGATCGAGGCGCACGACCCGCGCATTCCGTACGACTGGGCGCGGAAGGACGGCTGACGGTGCGTCTCCTGGTGACCGGCGGGCTGGGGTTCATCGGCAGCAACTTCGTCCGGATGGCGCTGGACCTGCATCCCGACTGGCGCGTCACCAACCTCGACCGGCTCACCTACGCCGGGCAACCCCGCCAACCTCGCCGACCTCGCGCGGCACCCGCGCTACCGGTTCGTGAAGGGCGACATCGCCGAGCGCGCCGGACCTGGCGCGCGCGCTGGAGGGCGGCGCCGACGCCATCGTCAACTTCGCCGCCGAGAGCCACGTGGACCGCTCCATCCTGGCGGCGGAGCCGTTCGTGCGCACCAACGTGCTCGGCACCGTGCAGGTGCTCGAGGCGGCGCGCGCGGCTCGGCCGCTGCCGCGTGCGTGCACGTCTCGACCGACGAGGTGTACGGCGCCCTCGGCCCCGACGACCCGCCGTTCACCGAGACCACGCCCGCTCAGCCCGACCAGCCCCTACGCGGCGAGCAAGGCGGCCGCCGACCACCTGGCGCTGGCGTTCGCGCGCACCTACGGGCAGGACGTGGTCGTGACGCGCTGCTCCAACAACTACGGGCCCTACCAGTTCCCCGAGAAGCTCATCCCGCTGATGATCACCAACGCGGTGGAGGGCAAGCAGCTGCCGGTCTACGGCGACGGGCGGCAGGTGCGCGACTGGATCCACGTCGGCGGACCACTGCACCGGCGTGCTGGCCGCGCTGGAGCGGGGCCGCGCGGGCGAGGTCTACAACTTCGGCGCGCGCGCCGAGCGCGCCAACCTGGACATCGTCGGCCGCATCGTGGTGCTGACGGGCGTGGCGCCGGCGCTGGTCGAGCACGTCACCGACCGGCCGGCGCACGACCGCCGCTACGCGATGGACCCGGCCAAGGCCGAGCGCGAGCTGGGCTGGCGGCCGGCGCGCTCGTTCGAGGAGGGGCTGGCCGACACCGTGCGCTGGTACGTGGAGCACGAGGACTGGTGGCGGGCCGTGAAGGACGGGTCGTACCGGGACTTCTACCGCACGTGGTATGAGGAGCGGGCGTCATGAACGTCGCCGTGGTGGGGACCGGGTACGTCGGCCTGGTGATGGGCGCCGGCCTGGCCGAGATGGGCAACGCGGTGGTCTGCGCCGACGTGGACCGCAGCAAGGTCGAGCGGCTCAAGCGCAACGAGATGCCCATCTATCGAGCCGGGCCTGGAGCCGCTGGTGGTGCGCAACCAGGCGGAGGGCCGGCTGTCGTTCACCACCGACGTGGGCGACGGCCGTGGAGCAGAGCGACGTCGTCTTCATCGCCGTGGGCACGCCGCCGGACGAGGACGGCTCCGCCGACCTCACGCACGTGCTCGACGTGGCCGACGACCATCGGCCAGCACATGAACCGCCCCAAGATCGTGGTCACCAAGAGCACGGTGCCGGTGGGCACGGCCGAGAAGGTGCGCGCGGCCATCGGCGCCGCACGCCAAGGTCCCCGTTCCACGTCGCGTCCAACCCGGAGTTCCTCAAGGAGGGCGCCGCGGTCCAGGACTTCATGAAGCCGGACCGCATCGTGCTCGGCGTGCACAGCCGCGAGGCGGAGACCGCGCTGCGCGAGCTGTACGAGCCGTTCGTGCGCTCGGGCAACCCCATCCTGTTCATGGACATCCCGTCCGCCGAGGTCACCAAGTACGCGGCCAACGCCATGCTGGCGGCGCGCATCGCGCTGATGAACCAGTTCGCGACGCTGTGCGAGCGGGTGGGCGCCGACGTGGACGACGTGCGGCGCGGCATCGGCTCGGACGCGCGCATCGGCAAGGCGTTCCTGTTCCCGGGCCCGGGCTACGGCGGCTCCTGCTTCCCCAAGGACGTCAAGGCGCTGTGCGCGACCGGCCGCGAGGTCGGGGCGCGCGCAGGACATCCTGGAGACGGTCGAGGCCGAGCAACGAGCGGCAGAAGCGCGTGCCGGCCGAGAAGCTGCGAGCGCGCGCTGGGCGGCCTGGCGGGCCGCGCGGTGGCGGTGTGGGGCCTGGCGTTCAAGGCCCAGACCGACGACATGCGCGAGGCCGCGTCGCTGGTGGTCGTCGAGGCGCTGCTCGCCGGCGGCGCGAGCGTGACGGTGCACGATCCCAAGGCGATGGACGAGGCGCGGCGGCATTTCGGCGACCGCGTGCGCTACGTCGAGCACCGCTACGACGCGCTCGAGGGCGCCGACGCGCTGGTGGTCCTCACCGAGTGGCAGGAGTACCGGGTGCTCGACTTCGACCGGGCCAAGGCGCTGATGCGCCGGCCGGTGGTGATCGACGCCCGCAACCTCTACGAGCCGGCGCGGATGCGGCAGCACGGCTTCACCTACGATTCGATCGGACGGGCCTGATGCGCGTGCTCATCACCGGCGCGGCGGGCTTCCTCGGCTCGCACCTCGCGGACCGCTTCCTGGCCGGCGGCCACGACGTGGTCGGCATGGACAACTTCGTCACCGGCAGCCCCGACAACATCGCGCACCTGACGGGCAACCCGCACTTCAGCTTCCACGAGCACAACGTCACCAACTTCATTTACGTCGCGGGCCCGCTCGACGGGGTGCTCCACTTCGCGTCGCCCGCCAGCCCGCGTCGACTACCTCGAGCTGCCGATCCAGACGCTCAAGGTCGGCTCGCTGGGCACGCACAAGGCGCTCGGCCTCGCCAAGGCCAAGCAGGCGCGCTTCCTGCTGGCGTCCACGTCGGAGGTCTACGGCGACCCGCTGGTGCACCCGCAGCCCGAGGCGTACTGGGGCAACGTCAATCCCGATCGGTCCGCGCGGCGTGTACGACGAGGCCAAGCGCTTCGCCGAGGCGATGACGATGGCGTACCACCGCTACCACGGCGTGGACACGCGGATCGTCCGCATCTTCAACACGTACGGCCCGCGGATGCGCGTGCTGGACGGCCGGGTGGTGTCGAACTTCATCGTGCAGGCGCTCAAGGGCGAGCCCATCACCGTGTACGGCGACGGCGCGCAGACCCGCTCGTTCTGCTACGTGGACGACCTGGTCGACGGCATCGTGCGCCTGTTCGAGCGGGGCACCCACGAGCCCACCAACATCGGCAACCCGCGCGAATTCACGGTGCTGGAGCTGGCGAAGATCGTCATCCGTCTCACGGGCTCGCCGTCCCCGATCGCGCGCGAGCCGCTGCCGGAGGACGATCCCAAGGTGCGCCAGCCCGACATCGGCCGGGCCCGCGCCCAGCTGGGCTGGGAGGCGAAGGTGCCGCTGGAAGAGGGGCTGACGCGGACCATCGAGTATTTCCGGCGGAAGCTGGCGTGACGCGGCTGCTGGTGACGGGCGCCGCGGGATTCATCGGCTCGCACGTGGCCGAGGCGCTGGTGGCGCGCGGCGACGAGGTCGTCGGGCTGGACAACTTCGACGCCTTCTACCCGCGCGAGGTCAAGGCCGCCAACGTCGCCGCGCTGTGCCGCTCGCCCCGCTTCCGCCTGGTCGAGGGCGACATCCGCGACCGGGAGGCGGTGGCCGAGGTGATGGACGCCGGCACGGTCGTCGTCCACCTGGCCGCCCTGGCCGGCGTGCGGCCTTCGCTGGAGGAGCCCGCCCGCTACGCCGTCGGTGAACATCGAGGGCACCGCGGTGCTGCTCGAGGCGGCGCGCCGGGCCGGGGCGCGCCGGATCGTCTTCGGCAGCTCCTCGTCGGTGTACGGCGACACCGCGCCGGTGCCCTTCGCCGAAGACTGGCCGGCCCTGCTGCCCATCTCGCCGTATGCGGCGACCAAGCGCGCCGGCGAGCTGCTGTGCGCCACGTTCGCGCAGCTCTACGCCATGCGGATCATGGCGCTGCGCTTCTTCACGGTGTACGGCCCGCGCCAGCGGCCCGACCTGGCCATCCACAAGTTCACCCGGCTCATCGCCCGCGGACGGCCCGTGCCCGTTCTTCGGCGACGGGTCGAGTGAGCGCGACTACACCTATATCGACGATATTGTACGGGGGGTCGTGGCGGCGGTGGACTGGACGGCCGGCAACGGGACCGCCCTTCGAGATCGTCAATCTCGGCGAGTCGCGGACGACGAGCCTCGACGCGCTGGTGGGACTGATCGCCGGGGCGGTCGGCCGCGAGGCGCGGCTGGAGCGCCTGCCGCCGCAGCCGGGCGACGTGCAGCGCACCTGTGCCGACGTGCGCAAGGCCGGCCGGCTCCTGGGATACCGGCCGAGCACGACGATCGAGGACGGCATCCCGCGGTTCGTGCGCTGGTTCGAGGAGACCCATGGACGCGACGATTAATCATCTCGTGACCCGGGCGAAGGAGCGGTTCGACGCCGGGGACGCGTATGGCGCGATCCACCTGCTGCTGGAGGCCATGCAGTCGGGGCGCGCGTTCGCCGACGCGCACAACCTGCTGGGCCTGGCGTACTCCGCGGTGGGCCGGCGGGAAGACGCGGTGGCGGAGTTCGATCACGCGCTGCGCCTGAACCCGCGCTACGTGGACGCCCATCTCAACCGGGCCGTGATGCTGAACGAGCTGGGGCGCTACGACGACGCGGTGGCGGCCTTCTCCCTGGCCCAGGGGCTGGGGGCGGTGGACCACACCGGCTTCCCGGCGCCGGTCGCCTCGCAGCTGGCGAACCTCCATGCCGAGCTGGGCGAGGCGTACGTGGAGGCGGGGGGCATCGGCGAGGCCATCGAGCAGTACGCCCGCGCGGCCCAGCTGCGCCCCGAGTACGTGGACCTGCGCTACCGGCTGGCGCGGCTGCGCCTCGACGCGGGCGACGCGGCGCAGGCGCGCCGCGAGCTGGAGGCCATCCTGGAGCTGCGGCCCACCTTCTTCGACGCCCGGGCGGCGCTGGGCATGGCGTGCCACCTCCTGGGCGACGGGGCGGGGGCGCGCCAGGCATGGGAGCGCTGCCGGGTCGAGCGCCCCGACGAGCCGCGGATCGGCGCGTACCTGGCGCTGCTCGACCGCGTCGCCCGTGCCGCCGGCGGCGGGCACGGAGCGTCGTGAAGCCGCGCACGCTGCTGCTCGCCCTCGCGCTCGCCGCCTGCACGGCCGGTCCCGGACCACGAGCGGCTCGGCGACCGCCGCTACGCGGAGCACGCGTACGTGGACGCGCTGGCCGAATACCGGCTGGCGATGCAGCAGCGCCGTCCCAGCGGCGAGTTGCGGGCCAAGTTCGCGCAGGCCGCGCTGCGCTCCGGGGCGCTGAGCGACGCGGTCATCGCCTACCGCGACCTGGCGCGCGCCGAGCCGGCGCAGCTCGACGAAGCGGCCGACGGCCTCACCCGCGCGGCTCGCCTGGCCATGGGGGCGCGGGACATGAGCGCCCTGACCGACGCGATGGTGGCGCTGCACGACGTGGCGCCGCAGCGGCCCGTGGGCGCGCTGGTCGTGGCGCTCGGCGCCAGCTCGACGGCGCTGGCCAAGCGCCCCGAGGTGATGGACGTGCTGCTCGAGGCGGCGGCCGCCGCGACCAGCGCCGCAGCCGCGGATTCGTTCCTCGCCGCGTACGCGGACGTCAACGCGCGGCTGGGCCGCTGCGACGTCGCCTCGCGCGCCTACCAGGGCGTCCTGCGGCGCGGGCCGCCGCCCGACCTCGCCCGCACCGCGCAGGGCGGGCTCGCCGGATGCGCCGTGGCCGACGGGCGCCTGTCGCTTTCGGCCGGCGCGCTGGCCGACGCCGAAGCGCAGTTCCAGCGCGCCATCGGCATCGGCCAGCCCGACAGCGTGGTGCGCCTGGCCTGGCTGCTGATGGGGGATGCGCGCTGGGCGGATGCCGACACCGGCCGGGCGGTGGACGCGTACCGGCACGCCGTCGCGGGCGGCGGGGAAGAGGACCCGGTCGTGCTGCGCGCCACCGCGCAGCTGGACCGGCTCCAGAAGGGGGATTCCACGCCATGACGCGCCGAACGGCGATGTGGCGCGCCATGGGCGCCGCGCTGCTGGCGTGCGCCGCGGGCGCGTGCGGGCACTTCAGCCCGCGCAATTATCCCGTGCCCGACGACCTCTTCCAGGCCTCGATGCGCGAGTTCCGGCTCGGCCACTTCGACAAGGCGCAGGTCGGATTCCAGGCGCTGTCCTTCAACGTCAGCGCACGCGACACGCTCTACCCGCTGGCGCGCTTCTACCTCGCGGAGTCGTACTTCGGTCAGGAGGACTATCCCACCGCGGTGAAGGAGTTCCGGCGGGTGGCCGACGAGAGCCCGACGTTCCGGCTCGCGCCGGACGCCCTGCTCCGGGCGGCGGACGCGGAGGCGGCCCAATGGACCAAGCCCCCGCTCGATCCCACCGAGGGGCAGACGGCGCTCGCCACCTACCAGGAGCTGCAGGGGCGGTTCCCGGATTCGCCCGCGGCGCGCATCGCGACGACGCGCATCCGCGCCCTGAACGAGCAGTTCGCGGCCAAGGAGCTGGGGACGGCGCTGTTCTACTTCCAGCGGAATGCGTTCGACTCGGCGATCCTCTACTTCAAGGACCTGATCGCCAGCTACAACGCGTCCTCGCTCGTGCCGCAGGCCTACGTGTACCTGGTGCGCTCGTATCAGGCCATCGGGTGGAAGGACGAACAGACCACGTTCTGCGAGCAGTTGCGCCTCTATTACGCGCCGTTCTACCGGGCGCACGCCGACGTGCGGGCTCTGTGTGGCGACGGGACTGCTGGGCGGTAGCTTCGACCCGGTCCACTTCGGGCACCTCATCGCCGCCGACCGGGCGGCGGAGGCGCTGGGGCTCGAGCGCGTCCTGTTCGTGCCGTGCGCGCGCCAGCCGCTCAAGGCCGCCGGCCCGGTGGCCGCGCCGGCGCACCGCCGGGCCATGGTCGAGCTGGCCATCGCGGGCCACGCGCCCTTCGGGCTCGAGACGCTGGAGCTCGACCGGGACGGACCGGAACCGTCGTACACGGTGGACACGCTGCGGGCCCTGCGCGCGCGCCGCCCGGACGAGCGCCTGGTCCTGCTGCTCGGCGCCGACGCGGCGGCCGATCTCCCGCGCTGGCGCGCCGTCGAGGAGGTCGTGCGGCTGGCCGAGGTGGCCGTGCTGACGCGGCCCGGCGCGCCCGAGCCGGCGGCGCGCCTCGTGCGCCACGTGGTGGCGACGCCCGCCGTGGAGATCTCGGCGAGCGAGATCCGCGCCCGCTGCCTGGCCGGCAAGAGCATCCGCTACCTGGTTCCGGATGCCGTGGCGGAGTACATCGAACGGAACGGACTGTACCGCTAATGCCGCTGCCCACCCTCGTCACGAAGATCCTCGGCACGCGCTTCACGCGCGAGCTGAAGCACATCCGGCCCCTGGTGGACGCGATCCACGAGCACGAAGCCTCGCTCAAGGACCAGTCCGACGAGTGGCTGCGCGGCCAGACCGCGCGCTTCCGTCAGCGCATCGGCGACGTCACCGGAGAGCTGCGGGCCGACGTCGAGCGGCTCAAGCGGGAGAAGCACGACTGCGCGGACCCCGACGAGCGCGACGGCATCGACCGGGAGCTGATGGAGCGCGAGCACGCGCTGGCGGATGCGACCGCCGACGTGCTGGACGAGCTGCTGCCCGAGGCGTTCGCCACCGTGCGCGAGGCCTGCCGCCGGCTGGTGGGCACCACGGTGAGTGTCACCGGCCGCGAGCTGACCTGGGACATGGTGCCTTACGACGTGCAGCTCATCGGCGGCATCTGCCTCCACCGCGGCAAGATCGCCGAGATGGCGACCGGCGAAGGCAAGACGCTGGTCGCGGTGCTGGCGCTCTACCTCAACGCGCTGCCGGGCAACGGCGCGCACCTGGTCACGGTCAACAACTACCTGGCGCGGCGCGACTCGCAGTGGATGGGGCACGTCTACACCTGGCTCGGCCTCACGGTCGGCTGCATCGACGACACCGAGCCCGGCACGCCCGAGCGGCGCGGCGCGTACCTCAACGACATCACCTACGGGACGAACAACGAGTTCGGCTTCGACTACCTGCGCGACAACATGGTCTTCTCGCTGGAGCAGCGCGTCCAGCGGGTCCACACCTACGCCATCATCGACGAGGTGGACTCGATCCTCATCGACGAGGCCCGCACGCCGCTCATCATCAGCGGCCCGGTGGGGAACGAGGCCGACACCAAGTACGCCGAGCACAATCAGGCCGTGATCGGCCTGGTGCGCCGGCAGGGCGAGATCACCAACAACAAGATCGCCGAAGCCGAGAAGCTCTGGCCCACCGACCAGTACGCCAGCGCCGTGGCGGCCTTCCAGGTCCAGCTCGGCATGCCCAAGCACAAGCGGCTGCTCAAGTACCTCCAGGAGCAGGGCGCGAAGAAGCTGGTGCAGCGCGTGGAGCTGGACTACATCGCGGACCGCAAGCTGCCCGCCAAGCAGCAGAAGCTCCGCGACCTCGAGGAGGAGCTGTACTTCGTCCTCGACGAGAAGGGCCACTCGGTCCACCTCACCGACAAGGGCGTCGAGCTGCTCTCGCCCCAGGACCCGACGCTGTTCATCGTGCCCGACCTGTCGGAGGAGGTGCTCAAGATCGACCGCGACGAGGCGCTCTCCGCGCACGAAAAGCTGGAGCGCCGCGCGCAGCTCGAGTCCGACTACGCCGCCAAGAGCGAGAAGCTGAACATCATCCACCAGCTGCTCCGCGCCCACGGCCTGTACGAGAAGGACGTGGAGTACGTGGTGCAGGAAGGGCAGATCTTCATCGTGGACGAGTTCACCGGCCGCATCCTGCCCGGCCGGCGCTGGTCGGACGGCCTGCACCAGGCGGTCGAGGCGAAGGAAGGCGTGCAGGTCAAGGGCGAGACGCAGACGCTCGCCACCATCACCATCCAGAACTACTTCCGGATGTACGCCAAGCTGGCCGGGATGACGGGCACGGCCGAGACGGAAGAGGAGGAGTTCTACAAGATCTACGGGCTGGAGGTGATGGTCATCCCCACCAACCGGCCGGTGCGGCGCATCGACAATCACGACCGCATCTACCGCACCCGGCGCGAGAAGTACAACGCCATCTCCGACGAGGTGGAGCGCCAGCACGGCCGCGGCCTGCCGGTGCTGGTCGGCACGGTGAGCGTCGAGGTGTCGGAGACCCTGTCCCGGATGCTGAAGCGGCGCGGCCTCAAGCACGAGGTGCTGAACGCCAAGTACCACCAGCGCGAGGCCGAGATCGTGGCCATGGCCGGGCAGCCCGGCGCCGTCACGATCGCGACCAACATGGCCGGCCGCGGCACCGACATCAAGCTCGGCCCCGGCGTCACCAAGTGCAAAGTGTGCGGCATCAAGGCGCGCCAGGCCCCGTTCGGCCAGACCATCGACAAGCCCGACCTGGCGTGGGAAGAAATCGAGCGCCTGGGCTGCATGGGCGACCCGCCGTGCGGCCTCCAGATCATCGGCACCGAGCGCCACGAGTCGCGGCGCATCGACCGGCAGCTGCGCGGCCGCTCCGGCCGCCAGGGCGATCCCGGGCGGCTCGATCTTCTTCCTCTCGCTCGAAGACGACCTGATGCGCCTGTTCGGGTCGGACCGCATCGCGGCGCTGATGGACCGGATGGGGGCCGAGGAAGGCGAGGTGATCACCCATCCGCTGGTCAGCCGCTCCATCGAGGGCGCCCAGAAGCGGATCGAGCTGCAGAACTTCCAGTCCCGCAAGCGGCTGCTCGAGTACGACGACGTCATGAACCAGCAGCGCGAGGTGATCTACTCGCTGCGGCTGTTCGCCCTCGAGGGCGGCGAGGAGTCGAAGGCCGAGGCGATCCGGATGGTCGAGGGCGCGCTGGAGCGGCCGGTGGACGAGGTCGTCGGCGTGAACAAGCACCCGGAGCTGTGGGACCTGGCCACGCTGCACGAGACGCTGCAGATGAAGTTCCTGCTCACGGTGCCCGAGCTCGCCCAGCGGGGCGTCGCCAGCCGGGACGAGCTGTTCGACCTGGTCAAGCGGCACGCCCGCGAGGCGTTCGCGCGGAAGGTGCAGGCGCTGGACGAGTACGGCCGCCAGTACCAGGTGCCCAAGCTCGCCGACCAGGTGGTGAGCCAGGTGATGCTGCGCTCGCTGGACGAGAAGTGGAAGGACCACCTGTACGACCTCGACCAGCTCCGCAACGCCATCACCTACCGCGCCTGGGGCCAGAAGGACCCGCTGGTCGAGTACAAGCAGGAAGCCTTCGGGATGTTCGTGGACCTGATGGCGCGACCTCCGGGCCACCTTCACCGAGCAGTTCTTCAAGGTGCAGGTCACCGCCGGTCCGCCGCAGCCGCCGCAGCCGCCGCCGTCCGCCGCCGCGGACGTTCACCGGCCCGGCGCTGCGCGGTCCGGGCGAGCCGAGCGGGCGCGTCGGCGGCGCGTCGGGCCTGGTCGAGGAGGACGCGCTGTCGCCCCGGCGGCCCCGGCCGCCGCCGCGCGCAACGTGGTGGTGGGCGGGAACCGGTTCGGCGGGCCGTCGGCGCTGGGCTCCCGGCGGGCTGGGAGAAGACGGGGCGCAACGACCCGTGCCCCTGCGGCTCGGGGAAGAAGTTCAAGAAGTGCCACGGCGCCGCATTATAGAGTTCAGGGATCGGTCGGCCGGCCTGACTCGCCTCTGGTAACCACTGGCAACTTGGCGTCTGGCAACTGTTCTGAACCCTGTCGCCTCGCAACTGATCGCACCGGGCGAACCCAATTTCGCCCCGGTCCTCGACGTCATCGGGCGCACCTTCCGTCCATGACATTCCGGATCTCCGAGACGCCGGCGGCCGACCGCCCCCGCGAGCGCCTGTTCGCAGCTCGGCCCGTCCGCGTTGACGACGACCGAGCTCCTGGCGATTCTCATCGGTACCGGCACGAGCGGCAGGTCGGCGCCCGGACGTGGCGGCCGCGCTGCTGGCGGCCGGAGGTGGACCTCGCCCGGCTGGCGCGGCGCACCGCGGCCGAGCTGGCGGCGGCGCCGGGGGTCGGGCCCGCCAAGGCCGCGCGCATCGCGGCGGGCCTGGAGCTGGGCCGGCGGCTGCTCGAGGAGGGCCGCCCCGAGCGGACCCGCATCCGCTCGCCGGCCGACGTGTACCGCTGGTTCGCGCCGCGCCTCGCGGACCTCGCGGCCGAGGAGTTTCACGTGCTCGCGCTGGACAGCCAGAGCGGTGTGCTGCGCGACCTGCTCGTCACCCGGGGGATCTTGAACTCGTCGCTGGTGCATCCGCGCGAGGTGTTCCGTGGGGCCATCGCCGAGGCGGCCGCGGGGATCATCGTGGTCCACAACCACCCCTCGGGCGACCCGACCCCGTCGGCGGACGACCGCGCCGTGACCCGCCAGCTGGTCGAGGCCGGCCGCGTCCTGGACCTTCCGGTGTATGATCACGTCGTGGTGGGAGCCAACCGCTACCTGAGCTTCGCCGAAGCCGGCCTGCTGTGACCGTCCTGCCGATTCCCGCCATCCCGGGCCTCGCGGACGTGCTGGAGGCGTACGCCGACCGGCTCGACCTGGATCTGCTGGGCCGCGCCTACCAGTTCAGCGCCACCGCGCACCGCGGGCCAGAAGCGCTGGTCGGGCGCCGACGCGGTCACGCACGGCGTCGCCGTCGCGCGCATCCTGATCGAAGCGCACATGGACTCCACCTCGGCCGCGTGCGGCCTGCTGCACGACGTCGTCGAGGACAGCGACGTCGGCGTGCGCCGACCTGGAGCGGGAGTTCGGCCCCGAGGTGGCGGGCATCGTGGACGGCCTCACCAAGATCTCCAGCCTCACCTTCCGCTCCACCGCCGAGGAGCAGGCCGAGAACTACCGCAAGCTGCTCCTCTCGGTCGCCAAGGACGCGCGGGTCGTGATCATCAAGCTGGCCGACCGGCTGCACAACATGCGCACCCTCGAGCACCTGCCGGAGGAGAAGCAGCACCGCATCGCGCTCGAGACGCGCGAGATCTACGCGCCGCTCGCCCATCGCTTCGGCATGGCCGGGATCAAGGCCGAGCTGGAAGACCTCGCGTTCCGCTTCCTGGAGCCGGACGAGTACCGCGCCCTCGCCAAGAAGGTCGCGTCGCAGCAGGCGGAGCGGGAAGAGCTGATCGAGCGGATGCGCGAGCCGTTGAAGCGGGAGCTGGAGCACGCGGGCGTCGCCGACGTCGAGGTCACCGGGCGGCCCAAGAACCTCTGGTCCATCCACCGCAAGATCCTGCGGCGCGACCTGCCCTACGAGGAGATCTACGACCTGATGGCGATCCGGGTGCTGGTCAACACGGTGCCCGACTGCTATCACGCGCTGGGCGTGATCCACTCGCGCTGGACCCCGCTGCAGGAGCGCATCAAGGACCACATCGCCCAGCCCAAGTCCAACGGCTACCAGTCGCTGCACACCACGGTGTTCGGCCCCAGCGGCCAGCTGTACGAGATCCAGATCCGCACCCGCGAGATGCACCACACGGCCGAGTACGGCATCGCGGCGCACTGGCTGTACAAGGAAGGGCGTTCCCGCGACGATCTCGACCGCCACCTGACCTGGTTCCGCCAGCTGCTGGACCACCAGCAGGAGGCGGTGACGCCCGACGAGTTCATCGAGTTCCTGCGCATCGACCTGTACCAGGACGAGATCTTCGTCTTCACGCCCCAGGGCGACGTGAAGCAGCTGCCCAAGGGCGCGACGCCGATCGACTTCGCCTTCGCCGTGCACACCGAGGTGGGCCTGCGCTGCCAGGGCGCCAAGATCAACGGCCGGATCGCGCCGCTGCACCGCGCCCTCAAGAACGGCGACACCGTCGAGGTCCTGACCTCGCCCAACGCGCGGCCCTCGCGCGACTGGCTGGCGCACGTGCGCACCGGCCGCGCGCGGCAGAAGCTGCGGCAGTGGGTGAAGCAGGAGGAGCAGGACAGCTCGCTCGCCCTCGGCGAGGAGATGCTCGACCGCGAGGTCAAGCGCCGCCACCTCCCCAAGCCCGACGACGACGCGCTGCAGCACGCGGCCGAGTCGCTCGCGCTGCCCGACGAGGCGCACCTCAAGGCCGCGCTGGGCCGGGGCGACCGCTCGGTGGTGCAGATCCTCAAGGCCCTGTACCCGGAGCTGACCGAGGAGCGAGGCCCCGCCCCCCAAGCCGGGCGCCCTGGGCCGCCTGGTGCAGCGCATCCGGGTGGGCAAGGGCATCCGGATCCAGGGCGTGGACGGCCTGATGGTGCGCTACTCGCAGTGCTGCCAGCCGGTGCCGGGCGACGCGGTCACGGGGTACGTGACCCGCGGCCGCGGCATCTCGATCCACCGCGTGGACTGCCCGAACCTGCTGGCCCTCGACAACGAGCCCGAGCGGCGGATGGACCTCGACTGGCGCGAGATCGAGGGCGAAGTGTTCGCGGTGCGCCTCGACCTGCAGGGGGACGACCGGCGCGGCCTGTACGGCGACATCTGCACGGCCATCTCGGGCGTGGGGACCAACATCAAGAGCTGCGAGCTCACCAGCGGCGAGCTGGGGATGACGGGGCAGGTGATCGTGGAAGTGGAGAACCTGTCGCACCTCACCAAGGTCATGAAGGCCGTCCGGAAGGTGAAAGGCGTGAGCGACGTGCGGCGCCGCGAGCGCCTGATCGCGTGACGGTCTTCCGGCTCGAGTCGCCGTTCGAGCCGGCGGGCGACCAGCCGCAGGCCATCGAGGCGCTGGTCCGCGCCTTCACGTCCGGCGAGCGCTACCAGGTGCTGCTGGGCGTCACCGGCTCCGGCAAGACGATGACGATGGCCCACACCGTCCAGCGCCTGGGCGTGCCCGCGCTGGTCCTCTCGCACAACAAGACCCTCGCGGCGCAGCTCTACGGGGAGCTCAAGTCCTTCTTCCCGGCCGACGCGGTCGAGTACTTCATCTCCTACTACGACTACTACCAGCCCGAGGCGTACGTCCCGCAGACCGACACCTACATCGAGAAGGACGCGTCCATCAACCAGGACATCGAGCGGCTGCGCCTGCGGGCCACCTCGAGCCTGGTGGAGCGCGACGACGTGGTGGCGGTGGCGACGGTGTCGGCCATCTACGGCCTCGGCGACCCGGTCGAGTACAAGGAGCAGATGCTGCGCCTGGCCCGCGGCGACGTGGTGGGCCGCCGCCCCATCCTGGAGCGGCTGGTGGCCATCCAGTACCAGCGCAACGACGTGGCGTTCGAGCCCGGCAACTTCCGGGTGCGCGGCGACGTGGTGGAGATCTACCCGGCCTACGAGGAGCAGGCGGTGCGCGTCGAGCTGGCCGGCGACACGATCGAGCGCATCGTGAAGATCCATCCCCTGACCGGAAAGACCGTCGCCGAGCTGGCGCGCTGCGCCATCTACCCGGCCACGCACTTCGTCACGGACCGCGAGAACCTGGTGCGCGCGGTGGGGCTGATCCGCGAGGAGCTGGCGGAGCGGTTGGGCGTGCTCAAGACCGCCGGCAAGCTGCTCGAGGCGCAGCGCCTGGAATCGCGCACCCGGTTCGACATCGAGATGATGATGGAGGTGGGCACCTGCCACGGCATCGAGAACTACAGCCGGCACATCTCGGGGCGCGCCGCCGGCGAGCGCCCCGCGTGCCTGATGGACTTCTTCCCCAAGGACTTCCTGGTGATCGTGGACGAGTCGCACGTCACCGTGCCGCAGGTGGGCGCGATGTACGCCGGCGACCGCTCGCGCAAGGAGACGCTGGTCGAGTACGGCTTCCGCCTGCCCAGCGCGCTCGACAACCGGCCGCTGCGCTACGACGAGTTCCTCGCCCTGGCGCCGCGCGTGCTGTTCCTCTCGGCCACGCCGGGTCCGGAGGAGCTGCGCCTGACCGGCGGCGCGGTCGTCGAGCAGCTGGTGCGGCCCACCGGCCTGGTGGACCCCGAGGTCGAGATCCGCAAGGTGACGGGGCAGGTGGACGACCTGCTGAAGGAGATCCGGGTGCGGGAGCGGCGCGGCGAGCGGGTGCTGGTCACCACGCTCACCAAGCGGATGGCGGAGGACCTCACCGACTACCTGGCGCAGGTGGGCGTGCGCGTCCGCTACATGCACTCGGACATCGACGCCATCGAGCGCATGGACATCGTCCGCGGCTTGCGGCTCGGCGAGTTCGACGTGCTGGTGGGCATCAACCTGCTGCGGGAGGGGCTGGACCTGCCGGAGGTCTCGCTGGTCGCCATCCTCGACGCCGACCAGGAGGGCTTCCTCCGCTCGCGCACCTCCCTGATCCAGACGGTGGGCCGCGCCGCCAGGCACCTCGAGGGGCGCGCCATCATGTACGCGGACCGGGTCACCGACTCGATGAAGGCCGCGCTCGAGGAGATGGAGCGCCGCCGCACGACCCAGCGGCGCTACAACCTCGATCACGGCATCACGCCGCGCTCGATCGTGAAGTCGGTGGACGAGATCCGCTTCACCACCCGCGTGGCCGACGCGCGCGAGGACCCGGTGCCGCGCCCGGAGGCGCTGTCGCTGGCGGGCAAGGCCGCCGCCGACTGGACCAGCCTCGACGCCGCCGAGCGCGAGGCGCTCCTCAAGCAGCTCGAGGACGAGATGCGCCGCGCGGCCGACGACCTGGACTTCGAGCTGGCGGCGCAGATCCGCGACCAGATCATGGACCTCAAGGCCAGTGGACAGACGCACGGGCGCACCGACGCGCAGCCGTCCGGCCGCACCGATGCGCCCGGCTCGGCGGGCACGGGACGAAGGCGTGGGCGGCCGGCTCGTCGATGAGGCGGGACTCGGGCGCTTCGGCGCCGAGTTCGCGCGCGGCCTCCACCCGCCGCCGCCCGTGGTGGTGGCCATCGGCGGCGAGCTCGGCGCCGGCAAGACCACCCTGGTGCGGGCCATCGCCCGCGCCCTCGGCGTCACCGAACCCGTCACCAGCCCGACCTTCGCGCTGGTGCATCGCTACACCGCCGCGGCGTGCACCATCTACCACCTGGACGCCTACCGGCTGCGCCGCGCCGCCGACGCCGCGGACCTGGGGCTCGACGACATGCTGGCGGAACCGGACAGCGTGGTGCTGATCGAGTGGCCGGAGCGGCTGGGGCCGGCGATGCCCCGCGCGACCCACGCCATCACGCTGGCGTACGACGCCGATCCGCTCATGCGGCGGCTGGAGATCGCATGATGGGGCCGGCGCGCTGGTACCTCGCCCTCGACACCGCCACCGACCTCCCCTCGCTCGCCCTGGGGACGCCGGACGCGCCCGGCGACGATTGCCGCATCGCCTCGCGCCGCGACCTCTCCCGCGACATCGGGCACGCCACCCAAGCGCTGCTCGCGCGGCGGGGCGTCGGCGTCGGCGACCTCGCCGGCGTCGTCGTGGCCGACGGGCCGGGCTCCTTCACCGGGCTCAGGATCGGCATCGCGTTCGCCAAGGGCCTGTGTCGGGCGCGCGCCCTGCCGCTGCTCGCGGCGCCCTCGATGCTGGATGCCGCCTTCGCCGCGGCCGGCGGCCTCGGCACGGTCCTGGTGGAATACGATGCGCTGCGCGGCGACGTGTACCGCGCCGTGTACCGCTTCGGGCCGGCCGAAAGCGCCGGCACTGCCGTGGCAGGCGCGGTCGCGGTGCTGCAAGCGCCGGCGCTCGTCCCGCGCGACACGCCGCCGCCGGTTCACGCGGGGCTGATCAGGGCCGATGCCGGTCGCGCCTCGGCCGGAGCCTTGCTGCGCCTGCACGGCCTCGCCGGGGCGCTGTCGAGGGTCGAGGCGCCCGACGGCTGGGAGCCGTCGTACGGCCGCCTGGCCGAGGCGGAGGTGCGCCGTCGCGCCGCCGAGCGCTAGGCCGCTCGCCACCGCCGATCTCGACCGCGTCGTCGCGATCGAGCGCGTCGCTTTTTCCGACCCGTGGTCCCGGCGGGCGTTCCTGGAGCTGCTCGCGGAGCCGCACGTGCGGGCGTTCGCGGTGGACGGCGCGGACGGCCGCCTCGCCGGCTACGCGCTGGCCTCGGTCGTCGCGGACGAAGGCGAGATCCTGAACCTGGCCGTGGATCCCGAGGCGCGCCGGCGCGGCCTGGGTCACCGTCTGCTCGACGCGATGCTCGCCATGTTCCGGCGCGAAGGGGTGGCCTCCGTCTTTCTCGAGGTGCGGCCGTCGAATGCCGATGCGCTGCGCATGTATCAGGAGGCCGGCTTCCGCTCCATGTCCACGCGGCGCGCCTACTACCGGAATCCGACCGAAAACGCCCTCACCATGGCCCTGCGTCTGGTCGAGATTGACGCCGAGAAAGGATGATGTAACAGGTGCTTTCGGTTGACAAAACCCGTTGTGGCGCCTATAGTTCCGGCCTGTCCGTGATACCCGATCCTGCCGCGAGGAGGGTCGTCCGGTGAGTCGCAGTCTCAACAAGGTGATGCTGATCGGGAATCTCGGGGCCGACCCCGAGGTTCGGAGCACCAGCAACGGCTCGCGGGTGGCGACCCTGTCGCTCGCGACGAGCCGTCAATGGACCACGCAGGCCGGCGAGAAGCAGGAGAAGACGGAGTGGCACCGGTGCGTGGTGTGGAACGCCAAGGGCAGCGGCCTGGCGGACGTGGTCGAGAAGTACCTCAAGAAGGGTGATCGGGTCTATGTAGAGGGCCGGATCGAGTACCGCACCTGGCAGGACAAAGAGGGGCAGAAGCGCTACTCGACCGAAGTGAACGTTCGCGATCTGGTGATGCTGTCGGGACGCGGCGACGGCGGGGCCGGTGGCGGAGGCGAGGGCCGGCGGTCGGCCGTCTCGTCCGCCAAGGGGGCTCCCGCAGCACCCGATGCGGAGAAGGCGGCTGGCGGAGCGCAAGGCAAGGAAGAATCGTTCGAGGACTTCCCGGAGGCGCTCGATGAAGAGGACGACGATCTTCCCTTCTAGGCTCGGAACGTTCGCGATCGCCGCCGGGCTGGCCCTGGCGGGTCTGCTCGTTCAGGCCTCGGGAGCGGCGGCGCAGCAACCTCCGGCGCAGCCGGCGGCCGCGGTGCAGCCGGCGCAGCCTTCCGGGCCGCCGCCCGCGACCCACGTGGTCGTGGCCGGCGAGACCCTGTGGGGACTCGCGCAGCAGTTCCTCGGCGACCCGCTCCTGTGGCCGGAGATCTACCGGCTCAATACCACCATCGTCGAGGATCCGCATTGGATCTTCCCCGGTGAGGAGCTGCACCTGATCCCGACCGCCCAGAGCGCGTCCGCGGCGAACGCGGGGGCGGGGGCGGCCGCGGGGTCGGCGTCGGATACGTCCGCGGCGGCGTCCGCGACCGCGCCGGCGGCGCCGGCCGCGGCGTCTACCCCGGCGGCAGCGGCCCCGGGCGACATCACGGTGGCGCCGACGGCCGCCGACACCGACACCCTGCGGGCGCCCGAGGCGCAGGTGGCGAACCCGGCCACCGGCTCGACGATCTTCGCGACCCAGGGCCGCGCCCGCATTTCCGCGGGCACGCTCCAGCTGCGCGAGCTGCGGGCCTACCGGGCGGTGCGGGCGGGCGAGTACTACTCCGCCGGCTTCCTGCTCGAGCCGGGTGAGCAGCTGGTCTCGGGCACGCTGCTCGGGAACTCGGCCACATCGTCCATCAGCCGGCTCACCACCACCACCACCGCCATGGTGTACGGCACGGTGGTCGTGACGCAGATCCCGGGCGACACGCTCAAGGTGGGCGACCTGCTGCTGTCCTACGACATGCCGCGGGTGATTCCGAACTACGGGTCCGTGGTGCGGCCCACCGGTCTGCTGAAGGTGACCAGCGCCGGCTCGCCGAGCGACAACGCGATGGCGCAGGTCCTCCAGGTGTATCAGACCATCGACGGCGGCCAGGGCGTCATGCGGGTGCCGCCGTACAAGTCGTCGCAGGGCGTGCGGCCGGCGGACGTGCCGGAAGGCAGCGGCGTGCTGGGGCAGGTGATCGATCTTCGCCAGCCGCGCGAAGTGGTCAACGACCAGGACGTGCTGTTCATCGACAAGGGGCTGTCCGACGGCGTGCACCTCGGGGACATCTTCGAGGTGAGCCGGACCACCGTCGCCGCGTCGGGCATCGGGACCGTGGTGCAGGAACAGGGGCAGGTCATCATCGTGTACGCGAGGGAGCATACGGCGACGGCCTTGATCGTCCAGCTGGACCGGCCGGACATCCGGCCCGGCTCCGCCGTGCGCCAGATTCGCCGGATGCCTTCGTGACGGCCGAACCCGCCGCTGCAGGCGGGTTCGTCTTTCCGCCGGCCGTCGCCGGCCTAGCTTTTCCACGAGGTCGAGCAGGGCATGAGACGTCGCGTTCTCGTCACCGGGGGAGCGGGATTCATCGGTTCCCACGTCGCCGACGCGTACCTCGCCGCCGGCTGTGACGTCACCATCATCGACAACCTGTCCCACGGCCGGCCGCAGAACGTGCCCAAGGGCGCGGAATTCAAGCAGCTGGACGTGGGCTCCGAAGAGGCGCGGGCGCTGGTCGCGGGCGGCGGCTTCGAGGTGATCACCCACCTCGCCGCCCAGGTGGACGTGCGCGTCTCGGTCTCCGATCCGATCTTCGACGCCGAAGAGAACCTGCTCGCGCTCCTCAACCTGCTCGAGGGCGCGCGGGTGGGCGGGACGCGGCGCATCGTGTTCTCCTCCTCCGGCGGCGTGGTGTACGGCGAGCGCAAGCCGCCGCACGTCGAAACCACGGCCAAGCTGCCCGTCTCGCCCTACGGCGTGAGCAAGCTGGCGGCGGAGTACTACCTCATCGCGTACGGCCAGCTGTACGGCATCGAGGCGGTCGCGCTGCGCTACAGCAACGTGTACGGGCCGCGCCAGGACCCGCACGGCGAGGCCGGCGTGGTGGCGATCTTCGGCAACCGCATCCGCACCGGCAAGGCGCTCACCATCTACGGCGACGGGAGCCAGACGCGCGACTACGTGTACGTGGCCGACGTGGCGCGCGCCAACGTGCTCGCCGCGGACGCCAAGCTGCCCGATCCGGACGGCACGGTGGACGCGCGCGCCTTCAACATCGGCACCGGCGTGGAGACGTCGGTGACGGCGCTGGCGCACGCGATGATCGCCGCGGCGGGCGCCGACGTGCGCGTGGACCATGCCGAGGCGCGGACCGGCGAGCTCAAGGCCAACGCGCTCACGACCGCCAAGGCCGAGCGCGTGCTGGGCTGGAAGCCGCAGGTGGCCGATGGCCGAGGGGCTGCGCCGCACCTACGAGTGGATCCGCGGGGACGCCGCGTGATGCTGATGCAGGTCGGCGGCGCCGTTCCCACCACCGAGCTGGAGCTGATCGCCGTTTCGAGCTTCGCCACCAAGATCGTGCTCGGCGTGCTGGTGGTGTTCTCGGCGGTGTCGTGGTTCCTGATCTTCGCCAAGCTGTGGCAGTTCCGTCGCATCCGCCGCGCGTCCGACGACTTCTTCGACGCCACCGAGCACGCCACCAAGCTGGTCGACGCCCGCGAGGCCGTGGAGCAGCTCCATCCCTCGCCGTTCACCCGCCTGTTCGCCGAGGGGATCACGTTCTTCGGCGAGATCCTGCCGGGCGGCCTGGCCAAGGCGCCGGGGCAGGGCGGGTCGCTGACGCCCACCCAGCTCGAGGCGCTGCGCATGGTGCTCGAGACCCAGGTGGACGCGGAGCACGACCAGCTCGGCCGCTACATCCCGTGGCTCGCGACCTTCGGCTCGGTGAGCCCGCTGATCGGCCTGCTGGGCACCGTGCTCGGCGTGATGGACGCGTTCATCGGGATCTCGGTGGGCGGCTCGGGCAACATCTCGGCGGTCGCGCCGGGCGTGGCCGAGGCGCTGGTCACGACGGTGGCGGGGCTGGCCGTCGCCATCCCGTCGGTCATCGCGTACAACATCTTCACCGCCCGCCAGAACTTCGTCGCCGCGGAGCTCGAGGGGTTCGCCCGCGAGCTGATCGTGACGCTGGCCCGGGAGGGGCGGTTGTAGGTGGCCGCCCGGCGGCGCGCGCGGGCTGCGTTCAACGCGGACATCAACGTCACGTCGCTGGTGGACGTGGCGTTCGTGCTGTTGATCATCTTCATGATCACGGCGCCGATGATGCAGGGCGGGGTGCAGGTGCAGCTCCCGCGGGTGGAGGCGCGCCCGCTGCAGCCGGAACAGGGCGTCGTGGTGTCGGTGGACCGGCGCGGCCGCATCTTCGTGGACCAGTCGTCGTTCTCCTACGAGGATTTCCGGGCCACGTTCCGCGGGCTGGTGGCGCGCCGCAAGCCGGCCGCGGTCTACCTGCGGGCCGACACCGGCGTGCCGTACGGCGACGTCGTCCGCGTGCTGGCGGTGATCCGCGCCTCCGGCGTGCGCGACGTCGGCCTGGTGGCCGAAGAGGAGACGCCGCCGAAGTGAAGGGGTTGAGGCACCGCGCCGCCGCGGAGCATCTGCGCGCTCCCGGCATCGCCGGCTCGGCGGCCCTTCACGCCCTCGTCGTCACGGCCTTCGTGCTCGCCGGCGGCGCGCACGGGCGGCCGCGGCTGCCGCCCGTCTACCGCGTGACGCTCGTCGCGGCCCTCGGCACGCCCGCCGCGGCGGCGGCGGCGTCGCCCGCGGCAGCAGCGGCGCAGCCCGCCGCCAAGCCGCAGCCTCCCGCGCCCAAGCCCGCTCCCGCGCGCCCCGTGCCGCGCTCCCGCACGCCGGCGGTCCCGCTCAAGCCTGCGCCTGCGTCGCGCGCTCAGCCCGCGCCCGCGAAGACTGCGGCCGCAGCGACACCGACACCCCAACCCCTCACCCCTAAACCCACTCCTTCCGGCGCGAGTCAGCCCGCGGGCACATCAACGCCCGGCCCCGCCGGAAACCCGAGTGGCGCACCCGGTGGTTCCGATGCCGCGACGATCAAGACGGAGGGGGTCGAATTCCCCTTCCCGGGGTATCTACACAACCTGGTCGAAGCGGTGTACCGGCGCTGGCGCCCGCCGCCCTCGAACGCCTTGCTGGAGGCCGAAGTCTTCTTCTACGTCCACCGTGACGGCTCCGTGACCGGCCTCACGTTCACCCAGCGCTCCGGTTCCTTCGCGTTCGATCTCGAGGCCCAGGGCTCGATCGAGGCCGCGGCCCGCGCCGGCGCGTTCGGCGTGTTGCCCGCCGGTTACGGCCCCGACGTCCTGCCGGTCTCCTTTTACTTCAACCCGCGGAGTGCACGGTGAGGTGGCTGCTGGTGGCGGCGGTGGCGATCGCGGTGGCGCCCGCGCTCCAGGCGCAGGACAGCACGGTCTCCAACGGCGTGCGGGTCGGCATCACCTACACGCCGGGGACCCGGCAGAGCCTGACCGTCCTGCCGGTGGCGCCCGTGGCCACGCTGGACAGCGTGCGCGTCATCCTGCAGCGCGACCTCGACTACTCCGACCGGTTCGACGTGATGAACCCCCCGGCGACGGTCTCCGCGCCGGGTGAGTCGCCGAACTACGCGGCCTTGAACGCGCTCGGTACCGACCTCGCCGTGGCGGTGGTGCCGGCCCCCGGCGCGGCGGGCGGGCCCGTCGAGATCCAGCTGCACGACGTGCGCACGGGCTCGGTGCGCGACCGCCTCACGATGCAGCTGCCGGCCGGCGGAGAGGCGCTGCGCCAGGCCGTGCATCGCGCGGCCGACGAGGTGGTGCGCTGGGCGACCGGCTCGCCGGGCATCGCGGCCACCACGATCCTGTTCGTGGCGGACGGCAAGCTGTGGCGCGTGGATCCCGACGGCGAGGGACGCAGCGGGCTCCCGTCGGCGGGCCGCCCGGCTCTCTCGCCCGCGTGGTCGCCCGACGGACGGACGATGGCCTACACGGCGTTCGTGCCGATCGGCCGGCCGCTCGTGATCCAGGACCTGGCGACCGGCAAGCGGGACATCGTGCCGGGGACGGAGTACGGGGTCAACATCACGCCCGAGTTCTCGCCCGACGGCCGCACGCTCGCCTACGCCCATGGCGACGAGAACGGCACCGACGTCTACCTGTACGACCTGAGGAGCCACGCCGTCACGCGGTTGACGGTGGGCCGCTTCTTCGACAACCTCTCGCCCACCTGGAGTCCCGATGGGGGCCGGATCGCCTTCATCTCGACCCGCGCCGGCCTGCCGCAGCTGTACGTGATGTCGGCGGACGGCAGCAACCAGGAGGCGCTGGCCCACTTCGACTTCGGCTCCACCGGCCAGACCAACGGCCCCGAGTGGTCGCCGGACGGGCAGTCGGTGGTCTTCCACCGCGAAGTGCACGGCGTGCCCCAGATCTTCGTCCTCGATCTCGCCACGCGGGCGGTGCGGCAGATCACGGGCGAGGGTCGCAACGAGGACGCGACCTGGGCGCCCGACGGCCGTCACCTGGCCTTCGTATCGTCGCGGAGCGGGACGCGGCAGCTGTGGATCGTGGACCTGGAGACCGGGCGGATGCGGCCGGTGGTCAACACCGACGGGGCGCGGCTGCCGGCGTGGTCGCCGCGCCGTACATTCTTTTCGGAGGCCGGATGATGCGCAACCCATGGATGGCGGCGGTGCCGGTGATGGCGCTCCTGGCGACGGGCTGCCCCAAGCCGCCGGCCCCGGCGGCCACCACGCCGGCGCCCGCCGCGGCGGTGCCGAGTGACGCCGCGCGCGCGGCCGCCGACTCGACGGCACGGGCCGCGGCCCGGCGCGATTCCCTGGCCGCGGCGGCGCGGGCCGACTCGCTGTCGCGCATCGCGGCCACCCGGGCCGACTCGATGCGCCAGCAGGTCCAGCGCCAGAGCGCCGACACGGCGCCGCCGCTGACGGCGAGCGGCCTGGCGGTGGCGGATTCGGCGGCGCTGGCCGACCCGATCCACTTCGACTACGACAAGTCCGAGGTGGCCTCGGCCGACCAGGCGAAGCTCGACCGCAAGCTCGGCGTGCTCGCCGCGCACCCGCGGCTGGCCATTCGCATCGCCGGCAACTGCGACGAGCGGGGATCGGACGAGTACAACCTGGCGCTGGGCGAGCGCCGCGCCGCGGCCGCCAAGCGGTACCTGGTGGCGCACGGGGTGGCCGAGGGCCGGGTGGAGATCGTCTCCTACGGCAAGGAGCACCCGCTCGATCCCGGACATGCCGAGGAGGCGTGGGCGAAGAACCGCCGCGACGATTTCGTGGTGAGCCGGGGGGCGAACTAGTGCGTTGGCGTCCCGTCGCGGCCCTGCTGGCGGCCGCCGGCGTCGGCGGCTGCGCGCTGCGCAGCGACGTGACCAAGCTCCGCCTCCAGCTCGACGCGCAGCAGCAGGCGGCGGCGCGCACCGACTCGGCCACCCAGGCCAACCTCTCGGCCATCGCGCGGTTGGTGCAGGGCGTGCTGGATTCGCTGTCGGCCGAGCAGGCGGCGATCGCCAGCATGCGCGGCGACCTGCGGGTGGATCTCTACAACGTGCAGCAGCAGCTGGTGGCCGTGCAGGAGCTGACCGGCCAGAGCCAGCAGCGGCTGACCGAGCTCCGCGCGCAGCTCGAGCAGCGCTCCGAGCAGATCGCGGCGCCGGCGCCGGCCGCCGCTCCGGGCGGGGCGGTGCAGGGACCCCCGGCGGGCGGCGCCGCTCCGGCCGCCGGCGCGCCGGCCCCGGGTGCGACCAATCCCGCGCCCGACCAGCTGATGGAGCTGGGCCTGCAGCAGCTCCGGCGCGGCAGCCCGGCCACCGCGCGCAGCGCCTTCGCGGAGTTCCTGAGCCTCTACCCCACCCACGCCCGGGCGGGTGACGCCTGGTTCTTCACCGGCGAGGCGTGGACCGCGGAGAAGAACACCGATTCCGCCGCCGCGGCGTACCGGCAGGTGGTGCAGCACTTTCCGGCGTCGGGCCACGTGGCCGCGGCCCTGTACAAGCTGGGGACCATCGCGCTGGCCGCCGGCCGCCGCGACGAGGCGAAGGCGCAGTTCACGCAGCTGGTGGGCGCGTATCCGCTGTCGGACGAGGCCGCGCTGGCGCGGGAGCAGCTCCGCTCGCTCGGCGCCGCCGCGCCGCAGCACTAGCCGGAGACCGCGGGCCGCATGCCCAGGTTCAAGCGCAACGAGCGCGGCGAGATGCCCTTCCTCGATCACCTCGAGGAAATGCGCTGGCGCCTGATCTGGAGCCTGATGGCCCTCACCATCGGCTTCGTGGTGGGCTTCGTGCTGGTGGACGAGCTGAACGTGATGGGGCTGCTGATGCGCCCCATCGCGCCCGAGCTCGCCGGCGGCCGGCTTGTACTTCACCAGCCCCATCGAGCCGTTCATGATCACCCTCAAGCTGGCGTTCTTCGTGGGGGTGGTGCTGTCGTCACCGGTGGTCATCTGGCAGCTGTGGCGGTTCCTCTCGCCGGCGCTGTACGAGAAGGAGCGGAAGGTCGTCCTGCCGGTCTCGATCGCCGCCGTGCTGCTGTTCCTCGGCGGCGTGGCCATGGCGTACTTCCTCATCCTGCCGACGGCCATCAAGGTGCTGTTCACGTTCCAGTCGCAGAGCCTGCAGCCCATCGTCACGGCCAAGGAGTACTTCGGCTTCGCCACCCAGGTGGTGATCGCCTTCGGGGCCATCTTCGAGCTGCCGCTGGTGCTGCTGATCCTGGTGTACCTCAAGGTCATCTCGGCCGCGTTCCTGAGCCACAACCGCCGGTTCGCGATCGCGGGCAACGCGTTCCTCTCGATGGTGCTGGCCCCGCCCGACCTGATCTCGATGACGCTGATGATGGTGCCGGTGCAGCTGCTCTACGAAATCACGGTGGTCGTGGCGCGCATCATGGAGCGCCGCCGCGCGCGCACGGAGGCGGCCGCCGGAGACGAGGTCGCCGCCGCGGGCGAGGCGTAGGGTGCCCGCGCGCCGGGGCGTGCTGGTGCTCGCGCTGGCGCTCTTCGCCGTTCCGGCGGTGGGCCAGGTGCCGCGCGGGAAGCCGCCGCTCCCGGGGCAGCCGGCCGTCCCGGGGCAGCCGGTCGCCCGGGCGCCGGGCGACACCTCCACCCAGCGCCGCGACAGCTCGGCCTCCGATACCGGCAAGGTGGGCCGCGGCGCGGGCCTGCCCAGCGGTCCCTCGCGCAGTTTCCAGGCGCCCGATTCGGTCGAGCAGGCGCTGCTGGACTCGGTCGATTACCGCATCACGCGCTACAGCGCCGACTCGGTGCAGTTCCTGCCGGGGCCCAAGGAAATCCGGATGAGCGGACGCGGGCTCGTGGCGCGCGACAACACGACCCTGCAGGCCGACACCATCAACTACGCCCAGACGAACTGCGCCATCCACGCGATCGGCGGGCCGCAGCTGTTCGACGCGACCGGCGTCGTGATCGGCCACGGCATGCTGTACGACGCCTGCAACCACGCGGGCCTCATCGGCACGGCCACCACCGACTTCAAGGAAGGCTCGGCGACCTGGTACCTCCGCGGCAACCTCGCCGTGGACAACGAGCAGGGCCGGATCTACGCGGCCAGCTCCAACATCACCAGCTGCGACCTCCCCGATCCGCACTACCACTTCGCCGCCCGCGAGGTGAAGTGGGTGTCGAAGACCCTGATGGTGGCCCGCCCGGCCATCCTGTACGTGGCCGACGTGCCGATCCTCTGGCTGCCGTTCATCTTCCAGGACATGCACCGGGGACGCCACTCGGGCCTCATCCCGCCGAGCTTCGGCCTGAACGACATCGTGCGCACGTCGCGCAACTTCCACCGCGACATCCGGAACCTGGGCTACTACTGGGCCATCAACGACTACACCGACGCCCAGGTCACGACGGAGTGGTTCTCGACCCAGTACCTCACGCTGAACGGCGTCTTCCGGTACCGCTGGCTCAACCAGTTCATGTCCGGGTACATGTCGTTCACCGAGTACCACGAGTTCTCGGGCCGCAGCAGCGAGCAGATCCAGTGGAGCCACCAGCAGCAATTCTCGCTGGAGAGCCAGCTCACGGCGTCCATCAACTACGCGACCAGCTCGTCGGTGATCTCGCGCAACACGCTGGACCCGGTGCTCGCGGTCTCGACCATCGACAGCCGGGTGAACTTCCAGCAGAAGTTCCCCTGGGGCTCCCTGTCGCTGGGCGGCAGCCGCACCCAGGACCTCAACGACCCCCGGGTCACGACGAACTTCCCGACCGTGTCCTTCACGCCCAACCCCATCGCCATCTCGCAGGACGCGACTTGGAGTCCGACGTTCAGCCTGAGCAACGCGCTGCTGTCGAACGGCCCGTCCACCAATCCGCCGGCCAACACGTTCTACACCGCCGTGCCGGGCGACACGTCGGTGCGCCTGGCGAGCAACCGGCAGACGTCCATCCAGCTCTCGACGCCGCTGCGGGTCGGGCGCTGGAACTGGAGCAACGCCATCTCGGTGTCGGATCAGTGGAGCAACCAGCGGCTCGTGGACACCATCGCCGATCCGTCGGACACGTCCCGGCGCCTGGTGCGCACCTACGACCAGACGTACGAGACGGATTTCGACTGGAGCACCGGGATCAACCTGCCGGAGCTGCTGCAGGGCTCCTGGAACCTCCAGCCGTCGGTGAACATCGTGAACACCGCGTCGGGCCCGTACATGCTCCGCAACCGGTTCACCGGCGGCACGTTCGTGACCCAGGGCAAGCGGCTCGGCTACTCGATGTCGGTGGCGCCCACCTTCTTCGGCCTGTTCCCGGGCTTCGGCCCCATCGCGCGCATCCGCCACTCCTTCTCGCCGAGCATCGCCTGGTCGTTCGCGCCGGCCGCGAACATCCCGCTCAACTATGCCCGCGCCTTGGCGAACGGCGGCCCGGTCTTGACCACCCGGAGCAGCGCGACCCAGATCGCTCACCTTTGGCCTCAACCAGAACTTCGAGGCCAAGCTGCGCCCGCCACCCCTGCCGCCCGGCGCCGACACGTCCGGCGCGCCCGAGCCGGAGGCCAAGAAGATCAAGCTGCTTTCGATCCAGACCAGCGGCGTGGGCGTGGACCTCGAGCAGGCGAAGAAGAAGGGGTTCACGGGCTGGACGACCGGGACCCTGTCGAACACGTTCTCGACCGACCTGCTGAGCGGCTTCAGCCTCTCGACCTCCCACGCGCTGTTCGACGGCCCGGCGGGGGTGGCCAGCTCGAAGTTCCACCCGTACCTGACCAGCGTGTCGGTGCGTTTCGGCGTCGGCCCGAGCCTGTTGCAGACCATCGGCGCCTTCCTCGGCCTGACCAGTCCACCGCCGGCGAAGACCGCGGAGGCCGCGCGCCGCGACACCACGCACGCCGCCGGCGACACGCTCACGGTGCCCGCGGGCTTCTCCAACGCGTATCAACGGGGCACGCTCAACGCCCCTCCGCCGGGACTGGGCCAGCTCGGGCCGCGCGCCGGGACGTCCTCGTTCAACGCCTCGATCGCCTTCGACCTCGCGCGCCAGCGCCCGATCGATTCCGCGATCGCGCGGCGCACGGGCCAGGTGGTGTCGGTCGTCCCGCCGCAGAGCACCATCAGCGGCAACATCAGCTTCCAGCCCACCAAGCACTGGTCGGTGTCGTGGGAGACGCTGTACGACATCCAGAAGGGCCAGTTCGCCTCGCACGTGCTGCGGCTGGTGCGCGACCTTCACGACTGGCGCGCCACCTTCAGCTTCGTGGAATCGCCCAATGGGAACGTGGTCTTCAACTTCAACATCACGCTGATCGACCAGCCGGAGATCAAGTTCGACTACGACCAGCGGAACCTGCCGCCGCAATGAGCGCGGCGGAGCGGGACACGCCGAGGTGTCCGCGGGATAGGACATTGCGGTCGTGTTCCACGTCACTGGCTGGCGCGTATCACGTGGCGCCACAGGTATTTACGCGTGCCATGGCCACGGGCACGCCCCGTGCGTTCAATGTGGTCGACCCTTAGCCGGAGCGCCCGATGCGCCGGATCGTGAAGCACCTGCCGCTCGCCGCCCTCGTGCTGCTCGGGGCGTGCTACGACCACAACGCGTCGACGGGCCTGGGAGGCGGTGGGGTCCAGCTGCAAGCGCCGGCGTCGCTGTACAGCATCTCGCTCAACAACGCAGTGGACCTCCAGTGGTCGGACAACGCGTTCACGTCGGATCCGAACGACTTCAACTTCTATCAGGTCTACAGCACCAGCTACAACCTCGACCTGAACCAATGTGGGGCCTCCTGGGTCACGGAGGGGACGACGGTCTCACCCGAGTTCCTGGTGGGCGAGCTGACCAACGGCGTGCCGCAGTGCTTCGAGGTGACCGCCGTGTCGCTGGACGGCATCCAGAGCAGCGCCTCGCCGCTGCGCAACGACACGCCGCGGCCCGACAGCCTGAACGTGATCCTGTTCACGCCCGACACGCTGGCGGGCGCGCAGAGCGGCTTCACGTTCGTGGCGAGCGCCAGCCAGCTGGGCGTGGTCGGTCCCGCCTCCAGCTTGACGAACGACTTCACGGTGACGCACGACTCGACCGGCACCTACATCGTGCCGCAGTTCGCCGGCGACTCGATGGAAGTGTACGGAGCGGCGCCCGTCGGCGCGCTCGATTCCATCGACGTCGCGCCGGTGGGCGGGTACGCGGCGACCGGCATCCAGGCGCTGCCGGGGTGGGGCTACGTGTTCCAGATCAACAGGGGCGGCCAGTTCTACCAGTACGGGGCGCTGCGGGTGAGCGCCGTGGGCCGGAACTACATCATCTTCGACTGGTCGTATCAGACGGATCCGGGGAACCCGGAGCTGGTGAGGATGGCTGTGAAGAGGTGAAGGTGAGAGGTGCGAAGAGAGAGGTGAGACGGATACGTGAGAGGTGAGATGTGAGAGGTGCAAAGGCGTGAGAGGGGGAGGATCCCTTCTCACGCCTTTCAACTTCTCACCTCTCACTTATCCGTCTCACCTCTCACCCCTCACCCCTCACTTCTCACGCATCTCAGCATTACTTTCCGCGCCATGACCCCCCTGCCCGGTTCCCGCACCGTGCGCGCCCCCCGTGGATCGCAGCATCTCCTGTCGCGGCTGGATCCAGGAAGCCGCGATGCGGATGCTGATGAACAACCTCGATCCCGAGGTCGCGGAGCGCCCGGACGACCTGGTGGTGTACGGCGGCACCGGGCGCGCGGCGCGGTCGTGGGCGGCCTACGACGCCATCGTGGCCGCGCTGCGCGAGCTCAAGGACGACCAGACCCTGCTGGTGGCGAGCGGCAAGCCCGTCGGCATCTTCACCACGCACCCCGATGCGCCCCGCGTCCTGATCGCGAACGCCAACCTGGTCGGCCGCTGGGCCACCTGGGACGTGTTCCGCGACCTGGAGAAGAAGGGCCTCATCATGTACGGCCAGATGACGGCCGGCTCGTGGATCTACATCGGCACCCAGGGCATCCTGCAGGGCACCTACGAGACGTTCGGCGCGGTGGGCCGGCAGCACTTCGGCGGCTCGCTCAAGGGCCGCCTGGTGGTCTCGGGCGGCCTGGGCGGGATGGGCGGCGCGCAGCCCCTGGCCGCCACGATGAACGAGGCCGTCTTCCTCGGCGTCGAGGTGGATCCGGCGCGCATCCACCGCCGCGTCGAGACGCGCTACCTCGACCGCGAGACCGCGTCGCTGGACGAGGCGCTGCGCTGGTGCGACGAGGCGCGCCGAGAGGGCAGGGCCCTCAGCGTCGGGCTGGCCGGCAATTGCGCCGACGTGCTGCCTGAGCTGGTGCGCCGGGGCGTGGTGCCGGACGTGCTCACCGACCAGACCTCGGCCCACGACCCGCTCAACGGCTACGTGCCGGCGGGGCTCGACCTGGCGGCCGCGGCGGCGCTGCGCGCGTCGGATCCCAAGGCCTACGTCCGCCGCGCCATGGACTCGATGGCCGTGCACGTGCGGGCGATGCTGGACCTGATGCGGAAGGGCGCGGTCACGTTCGACTACGGCAACAACCTCCGCACCCAGGCGCTCGACGCCGGCGTCGCCGACGCTTTCGCCTTCCCCGGCTTCGTGCCCGCCTATGTCCGGCCGCTGTTCTGCGAGGGCAAGGGACCGTTCCGCTGGGTCACCCTGTCGGGCGACCCGAAGGACCTCGCGCGCACCGACGCGCTGGTGCTGGAGCTGTTCCCCGAGAACGAGCACCTCGCGCGCTGGATCCGGCTGGCGCGGGAGCGCGTGGCGTTCCAGGGGCTCCCGGCGCGCATCTGCTGGCTCGGGCAGGGCGAGCGCGCCAAGTTCGGCCTCGCCTTGAACGACCTGGTGGCGCGCGGCGAGATCTCGGCGCCGGTGGTGATCGGCCGCGACCACCTCGACACCGGCTCGGTGGCCTCGCCGTTCCGCGAGACGGAGGCCATGAAGGACGGCAGCGACGCCATCGCGGACTGGCCCGTCCTCAACGCGATGCTCAACGTGGCGAGCGGCGCGTCGTGGGTCTCCTTCCACCACGGCGGCGGCGTGGGCATCGGCAATTCGCTGCACGCCGGCCAGGTGATCGTGGCGGAGGGGACCAAGGGCGCGGCGGCGCGGCTGGAGCGGGTGCTGACCAACGACCCGGGCCTGGGCGTGGTGCGCCACGCCGACGCCGGCTACGACCTGGCGATCGAGACGGCGCGGCGCCATCACCTCCCGCTGCCGATGCATGGCTGACCCCGGCCGTCGGCTCGCCCTGGTCAACGCGGGAGCGGTGGCCACGGGTCCCGCCGAGGCGGGGCCGGTGCGCCATCCCGCGTGGGACGACGTGGGGCTGGTGCGCGGCGTCGGCATCGGCATCGAGGACGGCCGGATCGCCATCATCGCCCCGGACGACGAAGTCGGGGAGTGGTATCACTCCACCCCCACGCCCGACTCCGTGGTGGACTGCGAGGGCCGCCTGGTGACGGCGGGCCTGGTGGACGCGCACACCCACGCCGTCTTCGGCAAGCCGCGGCTCGAGGACCAGGCGCGCCGCGCCAGGGGCGAGGGCTACAAGGCCATCGCCGCGGCGGGCGGCGGCATCCTCTCGACGGTCGCCGACTTCCGCTCGCGCGGCGAAGACGAGCTGGTGTCGCTCGCCCTGTCCCGCCTCGCGCTCCTGGCGTCGCTCGGCACGACGTCGGTGGAGATCAAGTCGGGCTACGGCCTCGCGCTCGAGCCGGAGCTCAAGGCGCTGCGGGTCGTCGCCCGGCTGCGCCAGCTGCTCCCGATCCGGCTGGTCCCGACCTTCCTGGGCGCCCACGAGGTCCCGCCGGAGTACCGCTCCCGGCGGGACGCCTACATCCGGCTGCTGGTGGAGGACATGCTCCCGGCCGTCGTGCGCGAAGGGCTCGCCGCCTACTGCGACGTGTTCTGCGAGCCGGGCGTGTTCAGCGTCGAGGAGAGCGCGGCCATCCTCGGCGTCGCGGGGGCGTACGGCCTCGGCCTCAAGGTGCACGCCGACGAGCTCGATCCCTCCGGCGGCGCGGAGCTCGCCGCCCGCCTCGGCGCGGCGTCGGCCGATCACCTCGGCGCCATCTCCGGTGCCGGCATCGAGGCCCTGGCGGCGAGCCAGACGGTGGCCGTGCTGCTGCCGGGCACCCTCGCGTTCCTGGGCCAGGCGCGGCAGGCCCCCGCGCGCGCCCTCGTGGACGCCGGCGCCGTCGTCGCGCTGGCCACGGATTTCAACCCCGGCTCCTCGCCGGGCGGCAACCTGCCCCTGATGATGGCGCTCGCCGTCAGCCAGGGGCGCCTGCAGCCCGAGGAAGCGTTCATCGCGGCCACCGTCAACGCCGCCCAGGCCGTGGGCCTCGCGGCCGAGCGGGGCCGGGTGGCCGTGGGGCTGCCGGCCGACGTCGTGGTGTGGAACTGCCGTGACGTCCGGGAGCTGGCCTACTGGTACGGAATGCCGCTTGCCTGGCGGGTTTACGCCTCCGGTCGTCCTTGTCATGGTCCGGGGCCCGGAATATCTTCCGCAGGTTCCGTGGGAAGGCCGCTTTCTCCGCTCCTCTCCTGAGCAGCCGGGCGCATGGCGAATCTGGAAAAGTACAAGGAACGAGCACGGAAGTTCGAGGCGAAGGAGCAGTGGGCGAAGGCGATCGAGGAGTACGTCAAATCCATCGAGGAGATGGAGGCGGCTCCCGATGCCGACGCCGACCTCTCCATTTATAACCGCGTCGGCGATCTCTACCAGAAGGTCGGGCAGGGCCAGAACGCGGTCGTCTATTACGAGCGCGCCGTGGACAAGTACCACGAAGGCGGGCTCGACAACAACGCCATCGCCCTGTGCAACAAGGTCATGCGCATCGCCCCCGGGCGGGCGCAGATCTACCTCAAGCTCGGCATGCTGTTCGCGTCCAAGGGCTTCGCCGCCGAGGCGAAGACCAACCTCCTGGAGTACGCCGACCGGATGCAGAAGGCCGGCGAGCTCGAGGAGGCCTTCAAGGCGCTGAAGAAGTTCGCCGAGATGACGCCGGGACAGGACGAGATCTGGTCGGTGCTGGCGCAGCACGCGCGGGCGAGCGCCAAGACGGCGGACCAGAAGGAGCAGGTCGAGAAGCTGCTGGGCGAGTTCGAGGCCAAGGAACGCCAGCACCAGCGCAAGTCGCGCGCGAGCCGGCACATGATCACCGGCGAGGCGCTGCCGGAAGAGAAGCCCTACAAGAAGGGCGAGCTGATCTTCCTCGACGTGGACGAGGTGTCGCCGCCGCGCAAAGGTGGCGCGGTCGCGGCGCCGCCCGCGCCGCCCAAGCCGAAGCCCGCGCCGAACGTGGAGTGGGAGCCCGCGCCGCCCAGGCCCAAGCCCGCCCCGAAGCCGGAGCGCGCGCCGGAGCCGCCGCCCGACATCCCGCTGCTCGACATCGATCTGGCCGACGAGACGGCCGAGCCCGAATCGGCGCCGATTCCCCCGCTCGAGATCGAGAACAATTCCTTCGTGATGGACGAGACGCCGGCCGAGACGGTGCCGTCGCTCGAGCTGGAGCCCACCAGCCTCGCCGAGGAAGCGCCGCCCGCGGCGGAGCCGGAGCCGTCCGCGCCTGAGGCGGTCGAGGAGCCCGGCTTCGGCGACCTGGACCTGATCGCCCCGGAGGACCTGACGCCCGCGGCGGCGGCCGACGAGGAAACGCCCGAGATGCTGGCGCCGGCCGAAACGGCGGAGGAGTCGCCCGGGTTCGAGGCCGCGGTCGAGGAGCCGCCGGCCGCCGTGGCGGCGGAGGCGCCGGGGACCCTGGCGCCCGAGGAGCCGGCAGAGCTGCTGGACATCGAGGAGCCCCCGCCGGCTCCGGCCGCCGCGTCGGAGGAGGCGGAAATCGAGGAGCAGGGCGCGATGTCCGGGCTCCCCATGCTGGACCTGGGCGAGCTGGAGTCGCCCGCCGTCGCGGACGAAGAGGCGGTCGCGGAAGAAGAGGTCGTCGCGGGCCCGGAGCTGGAGTTCCTGGACGTGGGCGAGACCCTGGTCGCGGGGCCGAGCCTGGACGAGCTCGAGACCCGCGTGGCCGGCAACGCGAACGACTGGGAGGCGCACCGCCTGCTGGGCGAGGCGTTGATCGAGGCGGGGCAGCGCGACCGCGCGTTCGCCGAGTTCGACACGGCGCTGGAGGGCCTCGAGGCCGGCGGCGACCTGGATGGCGCGTACGCCATCACCGAGGAGCTGCTGCGCCTCGATACCAACAGCGTGCGCTACCATCAGAAGCGCGTGGAGCTGTCGTACCGCCAGGGCGACCGGCAGCGGCTCGCCGGCGCGTACCTCGAGCTGGCCGACGCGCTGCTGCGCTCGGGCGAGGCGGAGAAGGCGGTGGCCGTCTACCAGCGGGTGCTGGAGCACGACCCCGGCAACGTGCGCGCGAAGACGGGCATCGAGACGCTCGCGCCGCCGGCGGCGCCCGCGCGGCCCTCGCGCCCCGCGCCCGAAGCGGCGGCCGCGCCGAGCGGCGGGTTCGTCGACTTCGGGGCGATGCTGCTGGAGGACGACCATCCGAAAGACACCCGGATGCGCATCGAGGACGAGGAGCCGTCCGGGGACGAGCAGAAGGACTTCCAGACGATGCTCGCGGCCTTCAAGAAGGGCGTCGAGGCCAACGTCGAGGAAGAGGACTTCCAGAGCCACTACGACCTGGGCGTCGCCTACAAGGAGATGGGCCTGCTGGACGAGGCCATCGCCGAGTTCCAGAAGGCGCTGCGCGGCGCCGAGGGCCGGCTCAAGGCCTCGGAGGCGCTCGGGCTGTGCTTCTACGAGAAGGGCCAGTTCACGGTGGCCGAGACCATCCTGCGCCGGGCGCTGGACCTGCCGGCGCACGGCGACGCCGAGCGCGTGGGCCTCCTCTACTGGCTGGGTCGGCGCCCAGGAAGAGCTGGGCAAGGGGCCCGACGCGCTGGCGCTCGTACAACCGCGTGTTCGCCGTGGACATCACCTTCCAGGACGTGAGCCAGCGGGTGAAGGCGCTCTCGCGCGTGGGAGTCTAGGGCGTGACGCGCCAGGCGGCCGGCGTGACCCTCGCCGACATCCAGCGCCCGGTGGCGGATCGGCTCGACCGTGTCACGGACGAGCTGTCGCGGATGATCGCGGCGGACCTGCCGCTGATGCAGCAGGTGAACCGGCACCTGCTGCGGATGAAGGGCAAGCTGTTCCGGCCCACGCTGCTGCTGCTGACGCACGAGGCGTGCGGGACGGGCGAGGCGCGGTCCACGGCGCTGGCCGCCGATCGTGGAGCTGATCCACCTCGCCACGCTGATCCACGACGATTCGGTGGACCACTCCGTGCTGCGGCGGGGTATGCCCACCGTGAACACGTTGTTCAGCCACCAGGTGTCGGTGATCATGGGCGACTACCTGTACTCGCGCGCGATCATCGAGCTGGCGCGGCTGGACGACCTCGAGCCGATGCGCGTCCTGGCCCGCGTGACCGACGCGATGACCGTGGGCGAGATGCGGCAGCTCGCGGCGTACGACGCCCTCGACTTCGACGAGCCGCAGTACGAGCTGCTGTGCCGCTCCAAGACGGCGTCGCTGTTCGCGGCGGCCTGCGAGGTGGGCGCGCTCCACGCCGAGCCCGCGCAGCGCCGGGCGGCGCAGCGCTACGGCGACGCGCTGGGCATGGCGTTCCAGATCACCGACGACCTCCTGGACTACACCGAGGGGGAAGCGGTCACCGGCAAGCCGTCGGGCCTCGACCTCCGGGAGCACAAGGTGACGCTCCCCCTGATCGCCGTGCTGGGCCGCCTGGCGGCGCCGGAGCGCGCGGCCGTCGCAGGCCCTGTTCGCCTCGGCCGCCCCCGACGACGAGCAGGTGGCGGGCGTGGTGCAGCTGGTCGAACGGAACGGCGGGCTCGAGTACGCGCGCGACCGCGCGGCCGCGCTTCGCCGCCGAGGCGGAGGCCGCCCTGGGCGACCTGCCGGAGTCGGCGGCGCGCGATGCGCTGAGCGACGCGATCGTGTACGCCGTCGAGCGGCGGCGGTAGGCCGTGGCCCACGTTCCGCGCCGGCCGCTGTTCTACCTCGCGGTGCTGTCCACCGGCTTCGCGCTCGGCGGGTTCCTCTCGGCGTTGCTCGAGCGGGTGCTCCCGGCCGGCGCGCCGAAGGAAGTGCTGACCCTGGCCGTGACGCCCAAGCTCGGCCCGGTGACGGTGGATCTGCTGGTATTGTGGTTCACCGTCGGGCCGGTGGGCCTCAGGATCTCGGTACTCGCGGTGGTCGGGGTCGTGCTGGCGTACCTGCTGGCGCGCTCCCTCTTCTAGGAAGGAAGGGACCGATGTTTGAAGGCCTCAGTCTCACGCACCTGCTGCTGTTCCTGGTGATCATCCTGCTGCTCTTCGGGGCGAAGCGGCTGCCGGAGATCGGCGGGGCGCTGGGGAAGTCCATCGGAGAGTTCAAGAAGAGCATGCGGGATATTCAGAGCGACGTGAACGCGCCTCCTCCGCCGGCCGCGCGGATGGACCAGCCCACGCAGATCCCGCCGGCGTCGTCGCAGCCGAGCGTGCCGCCTTCGAACGAGGCGAGGAAGAATTGACGGGTGAAGGTGAGGGGTGAGGGGTGAGGGGTGAGGCGTGAGAAGGCGAAAGGGGTGAGAAGTCGAAAGGCGTGAGAGGTGGCCATCCCCTCTCACGCCTTTTTCACCTCTCACCTCTCACTTCTCACTCATCCTTCTCACCCCTCACTTCTCACCTCTCACCCGTCCGCTACTGATTCGCCGCCGCCGTCGGCCGCAGGATCGCCGCCCGATTGTCCACGACCTTCGCCTCGCGCCGGATGGACTCGAGGAACGACTCCACCCGCACCTGGCGCGCCGCCCGGATCACCGTGACCCGCTCCGAGTCCACCTGCTTCTGCCAGGCCATCGAGTCCGCGCGGACCCGGCGGGTGGCCTCGATGAAGAAGAACCCCTGGCTTCCCGAGAGCATCCCCGACCGCTCGCCCACCCGCAGCCGGAACGCGACGCCCACGGCCTCCGTGGCGGTGCCGAGCAGCTGGACCGTGGAGGTCCGGGCGAACGGGCCGATGGTCTCGATCGGGAGCCGCATCGCCGTGGACACCTGGTCCATCGTGAGCCCCGAGGTGAGGCGCCGCTCGGCGTCCCGCGCGATGGCCTCGGCGGCCTGCCGCTTCTTCTCGGCCATCACCCGCCCCTGCACCTCGGCGGCGACCTCCGCCAGCGGCGGGATCCCCGCCGGGAACAGGCTGTCGAGCCGGAACACGTAGTACGCGGCGTTGATCTCGATGACCGGGCTCAGGTCCCCGGTCTTCGCCTCGTACGCCCAGACCCCCACGTCGGGAACCCGGACCCGCCCGAGGATCACCGCGTCGCCCTGGTACAGCGGGCCCGTGTGGTTGATCGCCAGCCCCATGATCCGGGACACGGTGTCGAGCACGGTGGGATCGGTCTGCTCGGCGGCGAGCCGGTCGAGCGAGTCGGCCCGGGCCTCGAGCGTGTCGAGACGCGCGCCGCTGCGCGCCACGGAGATCAGGATGTGGCGCGCGGTGACGCTGTCGGCCGTGCGCTTCTCGACCTTGATCAGATGGATCCCGAACGGCGTGACCACCGGCTCGGACACCTGCCCGACGGGCGCGCGGAACGCCGCCTTGTCGAAGGCCGGCGCCATCTGGCCGTGGCCGAACGTGGGCAGCAGTCCGCCCTCCCGGGCGCTGCCGGAGTCGGCGGACTCGAGCCTGGCCGTCGCGGCGAAGTCCAACCCCTTCACCAGCGAGTCGCGCAGCGCGCGCGCGTGGCTCATCGCGATGGCCGAGTCGACCGTCGTCGGCTGCTTGTTGATGCCGACGTACGACAGGAACGCCCGCGCCGGCCGCTTCAGCTCGGCCTTGTGCGCGTCGTACCACGCCTGCAGGTCCTGCGGAGTCACGTGCACCGACGCGTCCGCCACCGCGACGTCGGGCCGGATCACCAGCGCGCGCACCGTGACCGAGTCCCGCTGGTCGCGGTAGATGTTCCACAGCTTCGAGTCGGGCACGTACACGTCCGACGTCACGTCCTCGAGCAGCTTGATGCGCGGCAGCTCCGCCCGATAGCGGGCCTCGAGCTGGGCCATGAACTCCGGCTGCTGGCCGCTCTGGAGGAACCGCGCCCACTTCTGCTGATCGAACTTGCCCCCGGTCTGGAACTCCTTGTCCGACGTGATTTCCTGGGGCGGCATCTGCAGCGCCGCGCTCCGGATCTCGTCGTCGGTCACCATGATGCCGCGCCGCCGGTACTCGGCCTGCATCAGGTGGTCCTCGACCAGTTGCTCGAAGGCCTGGTCCTCGAGGGCCTTCTGGTCCTCGCGGGTGATCGCCTGGCCGGGGTTGCGGGCCCGCTGCTCTTCGGCGATCTGATTGTACGTCTGGTACCAGTCCTGATAGCGGATCGGGGCGCCGTTGACCGAGCCAAGATCCTTGCTCGTGGGGCTCGCCCGTTGACCGGTGACGCCCATACCCACGTCGAAAACCAGCCACCCGACGAAGGCCACCGCCAGGACGATCATGATGATCTTGGTTTTTTCGCGCATCGTGCGAAGCATGGAATGCTCCCTCCGCTCCCTCGCGGGAGCGGGCTAAATGTAGACGAGACAACGCGCAAAGCCAACCGGCCTAAAGTCAGTTCCCCGTTGACACTATGCGCCCAAAAGCTGTATGTTCGCGGCCGAAGCCCCGCCTGCCCTCAGGAGCTTCATGGCCGCACCCAGCGAGATCGAAAAGCTCGAACGCCGGTACGCGGAGAACCCCGACGGACGGTTCTTCGCGCCACTGGCCGACGCCTACCGCAAGGCGGGGAACGTCGTCCGCGCCCTGGAACTGGTGCGCGCCGGCCTCGCCAAGCACCCCGACTACCTCTCGGCGCACATCGTCCTGGGCCGTTGCCTGCTCGACAAGGGCGACGACGCCGAGGCCGAGGCCACGTTCCGGTCCGTGCTCGATCTGGACGCCGAGAACATCATCGCCCTGAAGAGCCTGGCGGAGATCACCGAGCGCACCGGCCGCACGGTCGAGGCGCGGCAGTGGCTCCAGAAGCTGCTGGTCGTGGACTCCATGAACGTGGAGGCCGAAGCCGATCTCCAGCGCCTGGGCGGCGTGATCGCCCAGCAGCCGACGCAGGAGATCGAGCCGGTCAAGACCGCGGCGGAAGTGTCGTTCGCCGACGTCGCGCGCGAAGTGGAGGCGGCGCCCGCGCCCGAACCGGCGGCCGCAGCGGCCCCGCCGGCGCCCGAGCCGGAGCCGGTCGTGGCGGCCGCGCCCGCGGCGCCCGTGAGCCTGGCCCCGGAACCGGCCGAGCCGGTGCCGGCCGTTCTACCGCCCGCTCCCGAGCCCGTCCAGACCATGCCGGCGTTCCAGCCGGCGCTCACTCCGCTCGAGGCGCTGCCGCGCTTCGAGGCCGCGGCGCCCCCGCCGGTCGAGGCGGCCGCGCCGCCGCAGGCCGAGCCGGTCGCGGCGCTGCCGCTCGAGCCGGTCGCGCGCCCTTCGTTCGAGGCGGTCGCGGCACCGCCAATCGAGCGGGCCGAGCCCGTCGTCGAACCGCCGGAGCCCGCCGCTGCCGCAGCCCCCGCCGGGTTCGTGCCCATGGGCGCGGCGCCGGTCCAGGAGCGGCCCGGTGGAGGCGCCGGCGACCCCCGACCGCCATCCGCTCCAACAGGATCTGCAGGTCGCCGAATCGGGTCTCGAGTTGATGCCCTTCGACGACTCGCTGGCCTGGGGCACGGGCGAGCGCTCGTCCCGGGCCATTCGCGCCGAGGACATCGCGTCGGTTTCGCACGACGACACCCTGACGACCCCCGCGGTCGAGTTCCTCGCGGGACTCGAGACGCCGCCGACGCCGCGGCGCCGCCGGAGCCCGCAGGGCAGGCGGGCCGGGCCCGCGCCCGCCGTCGGCGCGCCGCCGGAGGAATTCACCGTCGAGCGGCAGGACGAGGTGTACTTCGGCACGGTGCCTCCGCCCCCGCCGGTCGAGAACGTGAACCTGCCCTCCGATCTCTCGGGCGCGTACTCGATCATCGACATGCCGGACGCGCAGTCGGGTTCGCCGGCGCCGCCTGCTCACGAGCCGCTCCACGCCTCCGCGGGCCTGCCCCTCATCCTGCCCGAGGACGTGACGCCGGCCGACGAGATGGCGCGTCCTTCGGCCAAGCTGGTGCAGATGGTGTCGCCCGCGCCGCCGGAGGAGCGCGCCCCCTCGGGCGAGCAGCCGATGCTGACCGAGACCCTGGGCGACCTGTACCTCAGCCAGGGTTTCAAGGGTGAGGCGGCCGACGTGTTCCGGCGGCTGCTCTCGCAGCGGCCGGGCGACGGCGCGCTCAGGGCCAAGCTCCAGGCCCTGGAATCGCCGCCGGCCGACCTGAGCGCCGCGGCGCTCGGCGCCGAATCGGTCGGCGTGTGGCTCAGCCGCATCGCCGCGGCCAGGCTGCCGGGCCCGGTGTCGCCGCTGCCGGCCGAGGCGTCGCCGGGACCCTCGCCGCTGGAGGCGGCGTTCGCCGCGCCCCCCGAGGCGGCGGGCGAGCCCGCGCATCCGGCCAACGACGCGTTCTCGCTCGATCAGATCTTCGGTGCGCCCGCGGATGCGCCCGCCGCGCCCGCGCCCCCCGGCGACGCCGCACCGGCGCCCGCCCCACTGCCGCCCGGCGCCTCGTTCGACGAGTTCTTCGGCGCGCCGCCGGAAGCGGGGAGCGTCAGGCCCGTGGCCCGGGCGCCCGACGCGCCGGCGCAGCCCGGGGAAGAGGACCTCAGCGCCTTCAACGCCTGGCTCCAGGGACTCAAGCGCTAGTGCACATCACGGTGGTCAATGGACCGAACCTCAACTTGCTCGGGGTTCGGGAACCCGGGCGCTACGGCACCACGTCCCTGGGCGCGATCGAGGCGTCGGTGCACGCGCGCGCCCGGCAGCTGGGCGTCGAGACGTCGTGGCTCCAGTCCAATCACGAGGGCGAGCTGGTCGAGGCCATCCAGGCGCTGCGCTCGCGCGCCGACGGGGCGCTCATCAACGCCGCGGCGTACACGCACACGTCGCTCGCCATCCGCGACGCGGTGCTGGCCGCCGCCGTGCCGTTCGTCGAGGTGCACCTGACCAACATCTGGGGCCGGGAAGAGGAGCGGCGGAAGTCGCTGCTCGCGGACCTGGCCGTGGGCGTCGTCGCGGGCTTCGGGCCGCAGTCGTACCTCCTGGGGCTCGAGGGGCTGGTCGAATGGCTCCGCGGCGCGTCCGGGATGCCCAAGAGTGTGGAGGTTTGAGAGCCCGGTGACTGACCGGAGAAGTGAGCGGATCCAGGCCTTGCTGTCCCGGCTCGGGGACGAGGGCCTCGACGCCCTGGTCGTCACGCATCCCCCGAACATCCGCTACCTGACGGGCTTCTCCGGCAGCGCGGGCCTGCTGCTCGTGTGCCGCCAGGGCGTCCTGTTCATCACCGATTTCCGCTACGACACCCAGTCGCGCGAGGAAGTGGGCGCGCTGGCCCGCATCGTCATCGACGGCACGGGCAACTGGGAGCGGCTCCTCAAGCTCCTGCCCGAGTACCCGCTGGTGCGCTCGGTCGGCTACGAGGGGCACGTGGTGACGGTGCGCGAGGCGGAGCGGTTGAGCGGGGAGGAGGCCGGCGCGTGGCGCTTCCTGCCCCGGACCGAGCTGGTCGAGGGCCTGCGGGTGGCGAAGGCGCCGGAAGAGGTCGAGGCCATCCGGGCGGCGGGCGCGGTGGCGACCGCCGCGCTGGAAGAGGCGTCGGGGGCCGTGCGGGCGGGCCAGAGCGAGCTCGAGGTCGCGGCCCTGCTCGAAGGCGCGCTGCGGCGCCACGGCAGCGAGGACTACCCGTTCCCTTCGATCGTCGCCTCCGGCCCGCGCTCGGCCCTGCCCCACGCGCGGACCTCCGCGCGCGCCATCGAGCGCGGCGACTTCCTGTTGCTCGATTTCGGCGCGGTGGTGGACGGGTACGCCTCCGACGTGACGCGCACCTTCGTGGTGGGGGCGCCGCCCACCGAGCGCCAGCGCGACGTGTTCGGCGTGGTGCGGCGTGCCCAGCAGGCGGCGTTGGACGGCCTCCGGCCCGGACTCACCGGGCGGGCGGGCGACGCGCTGGCCCGCGACGTGATCGCCGCGGCCGGCCACGGCCCCGCGTTCGGCCATTCCCTCGGCCACGGTCTGGGCCTGGAAGTGCACGAGGGACCTCGACTTGCGCGCACGGTGGAGCAGCCCCTGCCCGAAGGCGCGGTGGTCACCGTCGAGCCGGGCATCTATTATTCGGATTGGGGGGGCGTCCGGATCGAAGACGACGTCGTCCTCGACTCCGGTGGCGCCACCTTGCTCACCCAATTCCCACGAGACCTCCTGGTGCTTGGATGACCGACCTCGCGCTCCTCAAGGAACTGCTCGCGCTGCTCGACGCGTCGAGCGCCACCACCATCGAGATCCGCAAGGGTTTCACGACCTATCGGGTCAGCCGCGAGCCCCACGGGGCCGGACCCGAGGGCGCCGGACCGTCTTCACGGCACCGGGTGCTCCGATGGCGGCCGGCGTGCCGGTCGGCCGCGCCGGGGCGGCGGCGGCGCCGCGGCAGCGCGGTGCAGCGCCCGCGCCGGCGGGTCCGCGGCTGCTCGAGGTCAAGTCGCCCATGGTCGGCACGTTCTACCGCTCGCCCGAGCCGGGCGCGGAGCCCTACGCCAAGGTCGGCAGCCGGGTGGCCACGGGCCAGACGCTGTGCATCATCGAAGCGATGAAGATCATGAACGAGTTGGAGTCGGAGGTCTCGGGCGTGGTGCGTGAGATCCTCGTCGAGGACGCGCAGCCCGTCGAGTTCGGCCAGGTTCTCTTCCGGGTGGAGCCCAGTGTCTGATCCCCACGTGTCCCAGCCCTTCAGCCCCCCGGGTGCGGCCTCCCCGGCGCCGGGCGGCGCGCCCAAGTCCGGCGCCCCGCCGTTCTTCCCCGCGGCCATCCGCTGGATGGTCGAACAGAAGGGGTCCGATCTCCTGCTCAAGGTGGGCCGCCCGCCCACGGTGCGGGTGGCCGGCGAGCTGGTGCCGATGCCGGACGGAACGCCGCTGACGCCGCAGGACCTCAAGCTGCTGGCCGAGCACCTGATGCAGCCGCGGCAGCTGAAGGAGTTCATGGAGACCAAGGAGGCCGACTTCGCCATCGGCGTGCCGGGCGTGGGCCGCTTCCGGGTCAACATCTACTGGCAGCGCGGCACGCTGGCCTTCGCCTTCCGGGTCATCCCCTACGAAGTCAAGACCATCGACGAGCTGAAGCTCCCCAAGATCCTCGAGGCCATCGCGCTGAAGCCGCGCGGCCTGGTACTGGTCACGGGCGTCACCGGCAGCGGCAAGTCCACCGCGCTCGCCGCGATGATCAACCACATCAACCAGAACCGCGCGATCAACATCATCACCATCGAGGACCCGATCGAGTTCCTGCACCGCGACGTGAACTCGATGATCAGCCAGCGGGAGATCGGCGCCGACACCCTCTCGTTCCACAACGCGCTGCGCCACGTGCTGCGGCAGAACCCCGACGTGATCCTGGTGGGCGAGATCCGCGACATGGAGACGCTCGACACCGCGATCAAGGCCGCCGACACGGGCCACCTCGTCTTCTCCACGCTCCACACCACCGACGCCACCCAGACCATCAACCGCGTGATCTCCTTCTACCCGCCGCACCAGCACGAGGAGGTGCGCCACCTGCTCTCGACGGCCCTGCAGGCGGTGATCTCGCTCCGGCTGGTGCCCACGACCGACGGCATCACGCGGGTGGCGGCGTGCGAGATCCTGATCAACACCGCCGCGGTGCGCGAGAACATCCGCGACATGAAGGCGCAGCTCGCGATCCCGGACCTGATCAAGGAAGGCACGATCCAGTACGGGATGCAGTCGTTCGACCAGAGCCTGATGCAGTGGTACACCAACCGCGTCATCTCGCTCGAGCACGCGCTGTACTACTGCTCGAACCCCACCGAATTCCAGCTCCAGGTCCAGGGCATCGCGGCCGCCAGCGACCGCACGTTCGAGGGCTTCGAGGAGAAGGGCGGCGGCCCGGGCGGCAGGCGGCCGTCGCGGACCCGGGCGGCGGGGGCCCCGCTGGAGCCCGGCGGGTCGGGTGACGCCACGCCGGCGGCGACGTCCGATCCCGGCATCCCCGGCCTGAGCAGGGATCCGCTGTCGCACTGATGTTCAAGAAAATCCTCATCGCCAACCGCGGCGAGATCGCGCTGCGCATCATCCGGGCGTGCCGCGAGCTGGGCGTCGCCACGGTGGCCGTCTACAGCGAGGCCGACCGCGAGTCGCTGCACGTGCGCTTCGCGGACGACGACGTGTGCATCGGTCCGGCGCCGGCGCGCGACAGCTACCTCAACATCCCGCAGATCATCGCGGCCGCCGAGATCACCGGCGCCGACGCCATCCATCCGGGCTACGGGTTCCTGGCCGAGAACGCGGAGTTCGCCGAGATCGTCAAGGCGTCGAACATCACCTTCATCGGGCCCACGCCGGAGCAGATCCGCAGCATGGGCGACAAGGCGGAGGCCCGGCGCCTCGCGCAGGCCGCGGGGCTCCCCATCGTGCCGGGCACGCCGGGGCCGGTGGCCGACGTCGAGGAGGCGCTCGCCGCGGCGCGCGAGATCGGCTTCCCGGTCATCATCAAGGCGGCGGCGGGCGGCGGCGGGAAGGGGATGCGGGTCGCGCCCGACGAGGAGGATTTCGGGCGCCACTTCCAGCTGGCGCGCGGCGAGGCGCTGGCGGCCTTCGGCAACGACGCGGTGTACATCGAGAAGTACCTGGACCGGCCGCGGCACGTGGAGATCCAGGTCTTCGGCGACACGCAGGGGCGGGTGGTGCACCTGAGCGAGCGCGACTGCTCGGTGCAGCGGCGCCACCAGAAGCTCATCGAGGAGGCGCCCTCGCCGGCCATGACGCCCGAGCTGCGCAACGACATGGGCACGGCCGCCGTGCAAGCTGGCCGAGCAGATCGGGTACGTGGGCGCCGGCACGATGGAGTTCCTCCTCAACGGCGACCGCTCGTACTACTTCATGGAGATGAACACCCGCATCCAGGTCGAGCACCCCGTGACCGAGATGACGACCGGGTGGGACCTGGTGAAGGAGCAGATCCGGGTGGCGGCGGGCGAGCCGCTGTCGGTGCCGGAGAGCGGCCTGTTCCTGCGCGGCCACGCCATCGAGTGCCGCGTCAACGCCGAGGACCCGGCGCGGAACTTCCAGCCCTGCCCCGGGGTGGTGACGACGTTCCACCCGCCCGGCGGCCCGGGCGTGCGGGTGGACACGCACCTCTACGCGGGCTACACGGTGCCGCCGTATTACGATTCGCTGCTGGCCAAGGTCATCGTGCACGGCAACGACCGGGCGGAGGCGCTGGCCGCGCATGCACCAGGCGCTCGACGGGTTCATCATCGAGGGCGTGACCACGACGATCCCGTTCCTCGGGCGGGTGCTCGTGCATCCCGCCTTCGTGGCGGGAGACGTGGACACCAAGTTCGTGGAACGCGAGAGCCAGCTCCTGGGGAGTGCCGAGCCGTGAAGATCGACGTCGTCTACGCGCCCATCGCCGTCACGCCGGCCGACCTGGCCGGTCGCACGGTCGTGGTCGTGGACGTGCTCCGCGCCACCACCACCATCGCGGTGGCCCTCGCCAACGGGGCGAAGGCGGTCCTCCCGGCCGCCTCCACCGACGAGGCGCTGCGCCTCGCGCAGAACCTCGAGCGCGACGCCGTGGTGCTGGCGGGCGAGCGGAAGTCCATGCGCATACCCGGCTTCGCCCTGGGCAACTCGCCGGCCGAGTTCAGCGCCGAGGCCGTGGCGGGCAAGACCATCGTGATGACCACCAGCAACGGCACCGCGGCGCTGATCGCGGCCACCGGCGCGCGCGAGATCATCGCGGCGGCGGCGGTCAACTTCACCGCCGTGGCCGAGCGCGGGCGCGCCGCCCTGGAGCAGTACGGCGACCTGGTGATCCTGTGCGCGGGCGGCGACAAGCAGTTCGCGCTCGAGGACGCGTTCGCGGCGGGGCGGCTCACCAAGGCGCTGCTGCCCGACGGCGCGCACAAGCAGGTGACGCTGAACGACGGCGCGGTGGCCGCGCTGGAGCTGGCCCGCCATTACGGCGAGCGGTGGGTGCGCGCGCTCCGGGCCAGCGCCCACGGGCGCGAATTGCTCGAGCTGGGCTTCCGCGCCGACCTCGAGGCCTGCGCCACGCAGGACTCGCACCCCGTGTTGCCTCTCTATGCCGACCGGAGAATCACGGCGTATCGAAGCTCGAACGAAGGATGATCTCTGGGCCATCGGGGCCCTGCTCGCCGGCGCCTTCCTCGCGCTCGCGACCATCCCCGGGGTCCCGCTAACCGGCAGCGCCGGCGTCACCCTCGGCGTCGCCCTCCGCGGTCTCTTCGGTGTCGGGGCGGCCGCCGTTCCGCTGATCCCCCTGTGCTGGGCCGTCGCGCTGTTCGGGCATTTCGACCGCTCGTGGGGCCGCCGGTTCACGGTGCTGCTGCTCGGGCTGGCGTTCACCGTGCCCTTCGCCCTCGGCGTCGGCTTCCAGACGTTCAGCGCCGCGACCCGCGCCGCCTACGCGGCGGGCACGGGCTACCCGCCGCTCGCGGGACTCGTCGGAGCCTTCCTCGCCTCCACCCTGGACTTCCTCGGCCCGGTCGGCGAAGCGCTGCTGGCCCTGGGGGCCTTCAGCGTCCTCACGGTCATCACCTTGGGATGGAATCCGCTGGGGGTGCTCAGAAAGAAAGAACAGGTTGTGGGTAGTGGGTTGCAGGTTTTGGAAACTCCGCCCGCCGAACCGGCTCCGCCGCCCGAAGAGATGGCGGAGGACCTGTTCGCCGCCGCGGACGAGGAAGACGCCGAGGCCGCCGAGGTGCGCCTGCCGGCCAAGCGCGGGCCGGAAGGGCGGTGGTCCACAACCCACAACCCACCACCCACCAACGGCGGTCTTGGCGGACGAGCTCCCGCCCATCGACTTGCTCAACCCCCCGGCTCCTCAGGCCGCCAACTTCGAGTCCGAGCTCGACCGGCTCCAGGCGGTGCTGCTCGACACGCTCAAGCAGTTCAAGGTCGAGGGGACCATCGCGGGGCGCACGACCGGCCCGGTGGTGACGCAGTACGAAGTCGTGCCGGCGGCGGGCGTCAAGGTGGGCCGCATCGCGGCGTTGGCCGACGACCTCGCGCTCACCATGCGCGCGCAGTCCATCCGCATCGTCGCGCCGATCCCGGGCAAGGGCGCGGTGGGCGTGGAGGTGCCGAATCCCACGCCGCGGGTGGTGGGATTCCGCGAGCTGCTCGAGGCGCAGGAGTGGTCGCGCGCCAGCCAGCGCCTGTCGCTGCCCATCGCGCTGGGCCGCGACCTCGAGGGGCGCGCGATCATCGCCGATCTCGCCAAGATGCCGCACCTCTTGATCGCGGGCGCCACCGGCTCCGGCAAGTCGGTCTGCATCAACACCATCATCACGAGCCTGGTCTATCGCTACACGCCGGCCGAGCTCCGGATGCTGATGATCGACCCCAAGATGGTCGAGCTCTCGATGTACAACGCGCTGCCGCACCTCAGGCACACGGTGGTGACCGACAACAAGGACGCCGCGCACGTCTTCAAGTGGGCCGTGTGGGAGATGCAGGACCGCTACGAACTGCTGCACGCGAACTCGGCGCGCAACCTGCTCGACTTCAACCGCAAGCTGGCCGAAGACCCCGCCAAGGTCGTCAAGCCCAACGGCGAGGCGTACGAGGAGGGGCCGCTCCCCTACGTCATCCTGTTCGTGGACGAGCTGGCCGATCTCATCATGACGGTGCAGGCCGAGGTCGAGACGCCGCTGGCGCTCCTGGCGCAGAAGGCGCGCGCCATCGGCATCCACCTGGTGCTGGCGACGCAGCGTCCGTCGGTGAACGTCATTACCGGCCTCATCAAGGCGAACTTTCCCTGCCGCATCGCCTTCCGCGTGGCGTCGAAGGTGGACAGCCGGACCATCCTCGACCAGAACGGCGCCGAGGCGCTGCTCGGGAACGGCGACATGCTCTTCATGCCGCCGGGCAAGAGCGACCTGATGCGGCTGCAGGGCGCGTACGTGGGCACCGACGAGACCGAGAAGCTGATGCACTGGTTCGACGCGCGGCGCGAGGAGCGGATCGCGGCGGCGGCGGCCGAGGCGGCGGAGGAAGCCGGCGAGGGGATCGGCGGCGAGGCCGACATCCTGGAGGTGGTGCGCGCGCGGATCGCCGAGGAAGAGGGCGAGGGCGACGGCGGTCCGGACATCGCCCCGGCCGGCGAGCACGACCCGCTGTTCCGCCAGGCGGCGGAGTGCTGCATCCAGAACCAGCTCGGCTCCACCTCGCTGCTGCAGCGCCGGCTCAAGATCGGCTACGGGCGCGCGGCGCGCATTATCGACCAGCTGCACGACGCCGGCATCCTCGGGCCGCCGGACGGCTCCAAGGCCCGGCAGGTCACCGCCGGGCTGGACGACCTCGACCGCGTCGGCCCGTATTGAACTCGGTGGCCGGCGCGGAGATCGGCGCCGGCATCTGCTCATCGGCCGTGAGCCGGGCGCGCTGCGGGCGGGGCAGCGCTGGTAATCCCCCCGGGCCGAGCGTGCTCTCACGAACTCGACGCGGTCGGCCTCCTCAGCGGCTCCCTCAGCGCCGATCGCCGTGCTGGCCGTCCCCTGACCCGGACGCGACCCCGTTCGCCTCTTCTGCGAGGCGGGATAAAGCGGGAGGGCCGTCAGCCCGCCCCTGCCGCACCGGTCGAGTTCGTATACGAAGTTGCAACGGTGCCATCCCGGCGGGCGACGCCGGCACCGCGTCCTCACACCATCGTCCCCGCCTGGGTAGCGCCTCAGGTGTGACCGGATGTCGGGCCGCGCATAGTTTCGGCCCTCGGTGCAAGATTCCGATGCGGCGGGCCTATGGCGCGCGCGTAGGTTGGCGCCGTGCTCAAGAGCGACCCTTCGACCTGGAAGGACCCTCGTCACCGGCAGGGCGCGGCCGCTGAGGCGCGGGCGGCGGACGCGCTGCGCGTCGCCGGCTACCAGGTCCTCGAGCAGCGGTTCCGCTACGGGCATTCGGACGTGGACCTGGTGGCGCGCCGCGGCGCGGTGGTCGTCTTCGTCGAGGTCAAGTCGAGGGCCGACGAGCGGTTCGGGGCCGCCTCGGAGGCCGTCACGGCCCGCAAGCAGGCCCACCTGGTCCGCACCGCCTCCGTCTGGCTGACGCGCCACGCCCGGGCCTGGGACAGCATCCGATTCGACGTCATCACGGTCACGGATGGCAAGCTGGAGTGGCTGGAGGATGCGTTTCGCCCCGGCTGGAGATGAGAGACGCATGCCGGGCTCCCGGAGGCTGGCGGGATTCGCGTTTCGGTATATATTCGGGTGGGACAAGACAGGTGGTAGGTTGTGGGTTGTAGGTGGTGGGAGAGGCCGCACGGGGCGGGTTCTGACTCTCACGCTGGTAACTCGTAACCACTCGCAACTTGGCGTCTCGCAACTGTATCTGAACTCCGTACTCCGAGGTTCTGATGGCTGCGGAAGGGCAACAGGACGACCGCCGGAAGGCGCTGAACTTGGCGATTGCCCAGATCGAGAAGACCTGCGGCAAGGGCTCGATCATGCGGATGGGCAACGAGCGGGCGCGGGTCAAGGTGGACGCGATCTCGACCGGCGCCATCAACCTCGACGCGGCCATCGGCGTGGGCGGCATCCCGCGCGGGCGGGTGACGGAGATCTTCGGCCCGGAGTCGTCGGGCAAGACCACGCTCGCCCTGCACGTGGCGGGCAACGCGCAGAAGGCCGGCGGGGTCGCCGCGTACGTGGACGCGGAGCACGCGCTGGACGTGGACTACGCCCGCAAGCTCGGCGTGGACGTGGACAACCTCCTCATCTCCCAGCCCGACACGGGCGAGCAGGCGCTCGAGATCACCGACATCCTGGTCCGCTCGGGCGCGGTGGACGTGATCGTGATTGACTCGGTGGCCGCGCTGGTGCCCAAGGCGGAGATCGAGGGCGAGATGGGCGACACCCACGTCGGCCTGCAGGCCCGGCTGATGAGCCAGGCGCTGCGCAAGCTGGCCGGCGGGATCAACCGCTCCAGGACGTCGGTCATCTTCATCAACCAGCTGCGGGAGAAGGTCGGCATCCTGTTCGGCAACCCCGAGACCACGAGCGGCGGGCGGGCGCTCAAGTTCTACGCCTCGGTGCGGCTGGACATGCGGCGCATCGGCCCGGTGAAGGAGCGCGACGTGGTGATCGGCAACCACACCCGCGTGAAGGTGGTGAAGAACAAGGTCGCGCCGCCGTTCCGGCAGGCGGAGTTCGACATCATGTTCGACGAGGGCATCAGCCACGCCGCGCTGCTGGTGGACATCGCCGCCGAGCTGGGCGTGATCGTGAAGTCGGGCGCCTGGTACGCGTACAACGACCAGCGCATCGGGCAGGGCCGCGAGAACACCAAGCTGTTCCTCAAGGACAACCCGGCGCTGATGGCGGAGATCGAGGGCAAGGTGAAGGACGGCCTGGGCATGAAGGCGGTGCCCCTGCCGGAGGAAGCGCCCGAAGAGATCAGTGAGTGACGTAGTGCCCACCGTCACGGCGATCCTGCCCGACCCGCGCGGCAGCGGCGGGTTCACCGTCTTCCTGGACGGCGCGTCGTTCGCCCTGGTCGCCGCGGCCGACGTGCGCGACCTGGGCCTGGTGGAAGGCGCCGCGCTCGCGCCCGACGCGCTGGAGCGCGTGGAGCGGCGCGCCGAGGTGTTCGCGGCGCGCCTGGGCGCCCTCCGCATCCTCGCCTTCCGCGCGCTGCCCTCGACCGAGATCGAGCGGCGGCTGGTGCGGAAGGGGTACGTGCCCGCCACCGCGGGCGAGGCCGTCGGCTCCCTGGTGGCGCGCCGGCCTCATCAACGACGCGGAATTCGCGCGGCACTTCGCCCGCACCCGGGCCCGGCGCTTCCGCTACGGGCCCGCGCGCCTGTCGCGCGACCTCCGGCGGCTGGGCATCGCGCAGGACGAGGCCGATCGCGCGGTGAGTGAAGCGATGGCCAGCGAGGGCGTGGACGCCGGCGAGCTGTTGAAGGAGGCCGCCGCGCGCAAGCTCCAGACCCTGCGCGACGTGGACCCGCTGGTGCGCCGGCGGCGGCTCAAGACCTACCTCCTGCGCCGCGGGTTCGCCGCGGCCGACGTGGTCCAGGCGGTGAAGGCGGCGCTCGCCGGCTGACGAGGTGGTGAAGGGGCCGCGCGGCCGCTAAGTTTCTCCGGCTAATGAACGCCGCGACCATCCGCCGTCGCTTCCTCGATTATTTCGCGCAGCGCGGCCACCGCGAGGTGGCCAGCTCGTCGCTCGTGCCCGCCGACGACCCCACGCTGCTGTTCACCAACGCCGGCATGGTGCAGTTCAAGCGCGTGTTCCTGGGCCTCGAGCGCCGGGAGTACAAGCGCGCCACCACGTCGCAGAAGTGCGTGCGCGCCGGCGGCAAGCACAACGACCTCGAGCAGGTGGGGCACACCGACCGGCACCACACCTTCTTCGAGATGCTGGGCAACTTCTCCTTCGGCGACTACTTCAAGAAGGACGCGATCGCGTTCGCCTGGGAGTTCGTCACCAGCCCCGAGTGGCTCGGCATCGACGCCGGCCGCATCTCGATCAGCGTCCACCACCAGGACGACGACGCGCGCCGCCTGTGGCGCGAGGTCTCGGGCCTGCCCGACGCGCGCATCTACGGCCTCGGCGACAAGGACAACTTCTGGCAGATGGCGGAGACCGGTCCCTGCGGCCCGTGCTCCGAGATTTACGTGGACCTGGACCCCGAGGGCCCGGGGCGTCGCGAGACCGGCGCCGCACTCCCCCTGGACGAGTTCGTCGAGGCGGCCGAGGCGGGCCGGTTCCTCGAGATCTGGAACCTCGTCTTCATGCAGTTCGACCGGCAGGCCTCGGGCGAGCTGGTGCCGCTGCCCGCGCCGTCGGTGGATACGGGCGCCGGGCTCGAGCGCATCGCGGCCGTGTTGCAGGGCGTGCGCTCCAACTTCGACACCGACCTGTTCAACGCCGCTGATCGCGCGCGCCGTCGCGGTCGTGGGCCAGCCGTACGACCGCGGGCCGGCCGGCGCGCCGTACCGGGTGCTGGCCGATCACGCGCGGGCCGTGGCGTTCCTGCTCGCCGACGGCGTGTATCCGTCGAACGAGGGCCGCGGCTACGTGCTGCGCCGCATCCTCCGGCGCGCCGTGCGCCACGCCTACCTCCTCGGCCGCCGCGAGCCGACGCTGGTCGCGCTGGTGGACGAGGTGGGGAAGGTGATGGGCCCGGTGTATCCGGAGCTGGTGCGCCAGGCGGCCCACCTCGCCGACGTCACGCGCGCCGAAGAGGAGCGCTTCTTCGAGACCATCGAGGGCGGGCTGAAGCGGCTAGCCGAGCTGCCGTCGGTGAGCGCGGAGGAGGCGTTCAAGCTCTACGACACCTACGGCTTCCCGATCGACCTGACGGAGATCGTCGCGGCCGAGCGCGGACTCAGGGTGGACATCGCGGGCTTCGAGAAGCTGCTCGACGAGCAGCGGGACCGCTCGCGAGAGGCGCGGGCCGCGTCACAGGTCGCGGACGCTCGAGCCCGAAGAGGGCCCGGCGGAGGCCGGGTGGGGCGGCGGTCGGGCGAGGGCGCGGGGAGGCCCCGAGGCCCGGCCGGTCGCGAGACCGGCCCCGCACAGGCCGCGCGCGCGTCCCAAGTGGATGCCCGTCACCAAGCGCGTCCGCCAGAAGTTCGTCGGCTACGACACGACCCGCGCCGAGACCGACATCCTCGCCTTCCAGCAGACGGACGGCGGCGTCGGCCTCATCCTGCACGAGAACCCGTTCTACGCCGAGAGCGGCGGCCAGGTCAGCGACACGGGCGAGGTGCGCGGCGCCGGCTGGGTGCTGCCGGTCGCCGAGGTGCGCAAGATCGAGGGCAAGACGGCGGTGTTCGGGCCGCACGAGGGGCCCTTCGAGCCCACGCCGGTCGAGGCGGTGGTGAACGAGCCGCTGCGGCGCGACACCGAGCGCAACCACACGGCCACGCACCTGCTGCACGCCGCGCTGCGCAAGGTCCTCGGCGAGCACGTGCGCCAGGCCGGGCTCGGTCGTCTCGCCCGAGCACCTGCGGTTCGACTTCACGCACCACCAGCCCATCGCGCCCGACGCTCCTCGCCGAGATCGAGGCGGAGATGAACCGGCACGTGTGGGAGAACATCGAGCTGATCATCAAGGAGATGCCGTACGCCGACGCGCTCGCGCTGGGCGCGATGGCGCTGTTCGGCGAGAAGTACGGCGACGTGGTGCGCACCATCAACGTGCCGGGCGTCTCGCTCGAGCTGTGCGGCGGCTGCCACGTGCGCAGCACGGGGCAGATCGGCCTGGTGCGGCTGGTGGGCGAGACGGGCGTGGGCGCGGGCGTGCGGCGGGTCGAGGCCCTCACCGGCCCCGGCGCCTACGGCTGGCTGCTGGACCGGGTGCGGCTCCTCGACGGCGTGGCGGAGGCCGTGGGCAGCGCGCCGGAGCACCTCACGCGCAAGGTCGAGGCGCTGGTCGAGGAGCGCAAGAAGCTCGAGAAGCGGGTCGAGGAGCTGATCAAGGGCGGCGGCGCGCGTTCCGACGCGCGGACCACCGAGGTGAACGGGACCAGCGTCGCGGTCACGGCGAGCGCCACGGCCGACCGCAACGAGATCGGCGCGATGATCGACGCGTTCCGCTCGCAGACCCGGAGCGGCGTCCTCGTGGTCGTGGCGACGGGCGAGCGGCCCGGCATCCACGTGGGCGTGACCGACGACCTGGTGGGGCGCGGCATCGTGGCGCCCGATCTCGCCAACCGGCTCGCCGCGCTGAGCGGCGGGAAGGGCGGCGGCCGCCCGCACTTCGCCTCGGCCGGCGCCGGCGACCCGAGCAAGCTCGGCGAGGTGGAGCGCCGCGCGCCGGAGGTGGTGCGCGAGGTGCTGGAGTCGCGGAAGTGAGACCCTGCCTGTGACGCGCGAGGCGGTCCGGGCCTGGCTCGGCGGCCGCGCGCCCACGCCGCCCACCGCGCTGGCCACCAAACTCTCCCACTGCCTCGACGCCGCGCCCGACGCGCTGCTCGCGGGTGACTCGCTCGCCGAGGTCGCCGGCCGGCTCGGCATCGCGACGCTGCGTACCGCGGTCGAGCGGCAGGACAGCACGGAGGCGGCGGCCATGGACCTGCTGGCGGCGGACGCGTTCGTGACCTTCGCCTTCGAGGCGGCGGCGGAAGAGGGCGCGGACCTCGGCGCCCTGGTGCGCCGGCTGCTGGTGGCGGTGCCGGCGTGAACGAGTTCCTCACCCGGCTGATGACGCGCGCGCCGGGCCTGTGCGTGCTGGTGGATCCCGAGCGCACGACGCCGGAGGAGGCCGCGCGCCTGGCCGCGGGCGCCGAGGCCGACGGCGTGGCCGCGCTGCTGATCGGGACCTCGTACGACGGCACGGCGCGCACCGGCGAGGTGGCCGCGGCCATCAAGCGGGCGCGCGGGCCTGCCGCTGCTCCTCTTCCCGGGCTCGGCGGCGCAGCTGGTGGCCGAGGTGGACGCGGTGTTGTTCCTCTCGCTGGTCTCCGGGCGCAACCCGCAGTACCTCATCGAGGAGCACGTGCGGGCGGTGCCCTTCTTCCGCCAGCACCCGGTGCCGGTCGATCTCGACGGCGTACATCCTGGTGGACGGCGGGCGCGTGACGGCGGTGGAGGCGGTGAGCCAGACCCGGCCGCTGCCGGCCGACAAGCCGGAGATCGCGGCGGCGCACGCGGTGGCGGGCGCGATGATCGGGATGGCGGCGGTCTACCTCGACGCGGGCAGCGGCGCCGCGCGGCCGGTCTCGCCGGACGTGATCCGCGAGGTGCGGCGCGCCGTCGCGCTTGCCGCTGCTGGTGGGCGGCGGCCTCAAGACGGCGGCCGAGGTGTGCGACGCGCGCCGGGCCGGGGCCGACTTCGTCGTGGTGGGGAGCGCGATCGAGCGCGGCGGCGCCGGCCGGGTCCGCGAGCTGGCGGCGGCGGCGCGATGACCGGCCCGACGCCGGCCGGGTGGGAGCGGCGATGATCGATCTCCACACGCACCTCATCCCGGGCGTGGACGACGGCGCCCACACCATCGAGCAGTCGGTCGAAGTGCTGCAGCACTTCGCCGCGCAGGGCGTCGAGGCGGTGTGCTGCACGCCGCACCTCCGGGCGAGCGCGCTCGAGTTCGCGCCGTGCGACGACATGGACTCGCTGCTGGGCGACCTGGTGGACGCGGCGCCGCCCAAGCCCGTGCTCGCGCGCGGCTTCGAGGTGATGCTCGACGTGCCCGATCCCGTGTTCGCCGACCGCTGCTGCTGCCTGGCGGGCACGCGCTACGTGCTGGTCGAGTTCAACCGCCTGGTGCCGGCCGACGCGAGCGTCGAGATCCTCGGGCGCATCGTGGCGCAGGGCCTGGTGCCGCTGCTCGCGCACCCGGAGCGCTACGCCGTGTGCTCGCCCGACCTGGGCCGCCGCTGGCAGCGCGCCGGCGTGGTGCTGCAGCTCGACGCCACGACGCTGCTGGCCGACTCGCGCCGCGCGGGGCGGGCGCGCGCGCTGCTCGAGGCGGGCTGCGCCTCGATCGTGGCCAGCGACAACCACGGCGACACGCGCTCCGTGCGGACCGCGTTCGAGTGGCTGGAGTCGCACGGCGGCGGCGCGCAGGCGGAGCTGCTGGCGATCGACAACCCGCGCGCCATCCTGGACGACGCGCCGGTGCGGCCGGTGCCGCCGTTCCGGTTCCGCCGCTCGCTGTACACCAAGTTCAAGGACTTCCTGGTCGGGGGAGGCGAGGCGTGAGCGTTCCGGTCGGGCATCTCGAGGCGCTGGCGCGGGTGGCGGGCCGCGCGGCCACCGAGCTGGCGGAGCCGGTGGCGCGCTACGTGGCGCTGGTCGAGCAGGCGCTCGCGGCCGGGCACACGCTGTTCTTCGCCGGCAACGGCGGCAGCGCCGCGCACGCGCAGCACGTCGCCACCGAGTACGTGGTGCGCTACCGGCCGGTGAAGCGCCGCGCCGCGGCCGCGCTCGCGCTCTCGACCGACAGCTCGCTGCTGACGGCGGCCGCCAACGACCTCGGCTTCGAGCAGATCTTCGCGCGCCAGGTGGAGGCGCACGGGCGGCCGGGCGACGTGCTGGTGATGATCTCCACCTCGGGCCGCTCGCCCAACCTGGTGAAGGCGGCCGCGGCGGCGAAGGCGGCGGGCATGAAGACCGTGGGGCTCCTGGCCTCGGGCGGCGGCCCGCTGGCCGCGCTGGTGGACGTCGCGGTCGTGGTGCCGACCGACGACACGGCCACGGCGCAGGAGGTCCAGCTCGCCGTGGACCACTACGTCTGCTCGCAGGTGGAACCCGGCCTGCCGGCCGCTTGATCTCCCTCGGCGGCAGGCGCGCGCTCGTCACCGGCGGCACGCGGGGCATCGGCAAGGCCACCGCCGACCTGCTGCGCGCGGCGGGCGCCGAGGTGCTGGCGGTGGGCCGCGGCACGCACGGCGACCTGGCCGAGCGCGCGGGCGCCGAGGCCCTCGGCCGCGCCTTCGAGGGCCCGCTCGACATCCTGGTCGTCAATCACGGTGTGTGGGAGGCGGAGGGCGTCGCGCTCGAGCGGATGCAGCCGGCGCAGTGGCGCTCCACGCTCGCGCAGAACCTCGACGCGGTCTTCCACGTGGTGCAGGTCCTCGGCCCGCGCATGGCCGAGGGCGGCTCGATCGTGCTGGTGGCCTCGACCGCGGCGCAGCGCGGCGAAGCGTTCCACGCCGACTACGCGGCCAGCAAGGGCGCCGTGGTCGCGCTCACCAAGAGCCTGGCCGTCGAGCTGGCGCCGCGCGTGCGGGTCAACTGCGTGGCGCCCGGCTGGACCGACACCGAGATGGCGGCGCGGCCCTACGCGGGCGGCGGGCGCGCGGCGATCGAGGCCACGATCCCGCTGGGCCGCGTGGCGTCCGCCGAGGACGTGGCGGGGCCCATCGTGTTCCTCTGCTCGAGCCTGGCGCGGCACATCACCGGCGAGATCCTCAACGTCAACGGCGGCAGCGTGCTCTGTGGCTGACCGGTTTCCGCTGGAGCGCATCCCGGCCGCCGTCGCGCTGATCGCCAAGCGGCTGCGCGAAGCGGGGCACGAGGCGTGGTACGTGGGCGGGGCCGTGCGCGACGCGCTGTTCGAGGCGCGCGGCGGGGGGCCGGCCTGGCGCGTGGGCGACTTCGACATCGCCACCTCGGCGCCGCCCGAGGCGGTGCGCGCGCTGTTCCGGCGCACGGTGCCCATCGGCATCGAGCACGGCACCGTCGCGGTGCTCGACGGCGACGGCGGGAGCCACGAGGTCACCACCTTCCGGCGCGACGTGGAGACCGACGGCCGCCACGCCAAGGTGGCGTTCGGCGTCTCGCTCGACGACGACCTGGCGCGGCGCGACTTCACCATCAACGCCGTGGCCGTGCACCCCGAGACCGGCGAGATCCGCGACCCGTTCGGCGGGCGCGCCGACGTCGCGGCGGGCGTGGTGAAGGCGGTGGGCGATCCCGCGCTCCGCTTCCGCGAGGACCGGCTGCGCGTGCTGCGGGCGCTGCGGTTCGCCGCCGTGTTCGGCTTCACCATCGAGCCCGCGACCTGGACGGCGCTGTGCGAGGCGGTGCCGGAATTGGACCACCTCTCGCGCGAGCGGGTGCGCGACGAGTGGCTCAAGATGCTGGAGGCGCGCGCGCCCTCGGCGGGCCTCAAGCTGTGGCGGGCGTGCGGCGCGCTGGCGCGGCGTCTGGCCCGAGATGGCGGACCTGGGCGCCGACGTGCCGGGCCGCCTCGACGCCGTGGAGCACGCGGCCGACCCCGTGCTGCTCACCGCCGCGGCGCTGTGGCACGCGGGCGCGAGCGAGGACGCGGCGGAGGCCGCGGTGCGACGGCTGCGTTTCTCCAACGACGCGGCGGCCATGGTGCGCGCGGTGGTGGCCGGCCTCCGGGTGCCGCTGCCGGCGCCGGGCGTCTCGCGCGAGGTGCGCCACTGGCTGGCGCAGCACCGCGGTCACGCGCGGGAGATCCTCGCCGTGGCCGAGCCGCGCTCGCGCCGCGCCGACCTGCTGGCCGCGGTCAAGGACATCGAAGCGTCGAGCGACGCGCTGACGGTGCGCGAGCTGGCGGTCTGCGGCACCGACCTCGCCGAGGCCGGCGTGCCGCCGGGGAAGGCGATGGGCGAGATCCTCCGCAAGCTCCTGGACGAGGTGCTGGACGAGCCGTGGCGGAACACGCGCGAGCACCTGCTGGCGCGGGCGCGGGAGCTGCGATGACCGGCCTGCCGGCCCTGGGTTTCGGCGTGGTGGCCGCCGTTCGCCAACGTGATGGGCGCCTGGGCCGTCACGCGCAGCGCGAAGCTCGGCCTGCGGGTCATCGAGCTGCTGTTCGCCTACGCCGCCGGCTTCATGATCGCGCTGGCGCTCGTGGGCGTCATGCCCGAGGCCCTGGCCAAGGACCCGGTGGCGGCCGCGCCGGTCGTGCTGCTGGGCTACCTGCTCGTGCACCTGACCCAGCACACCGTCACGCCGCACTTCCACTTCGGGCAGGAGACGCACCACGTCAGCCACGCGGCGAGCCTGTCGGGCATCGTCGGCCTGCTGCTGCACACGTTCTTCGACGGCGTGGCCATCGCGTCGGGCTTCCTGGTGAGCCCGTCGCTGGGCCTGCTGTTCTTCCTCGCCATCTTCCTGCACAAGCTGCCCGAGGGCGTCACGGTCTCGAGCCTGGTGCTCGCCGCCGGCGAGACGCCGCGCCGGGCCGTGCTCGCCGCGGCCGCGCTCGGCGCCGCCACGATCCTCGGCGTGCTCCTCACCGAACAGACCACCGTGCTGGTGCGCCACGGCCTCGCGCTCTCGGCCGGCGTCACGCTGTACGTCGGCGCGTCCAACCTCGTGCCCGAGTTCCAGGGCAAGCACGGCTGGGGGCTGCCGCTCGCCTTCTTCGCGGGCGCCGGCTCGTTCGTCGGCGCCGAGCTGCTGCTCGCCCGGTTCCTGGCCTAGCGGCCGGCCGGCTCGCCCGCGCCCGCCGGCGATGGCCGCTCGGGCGAGGGCCGCTCGGGGCTTGGACAGGCCGGTGATGGCCGCGTGGGACTCCGTCAGCCAGCGCTTCAGGCCGCACGCGCGACCCCGCGAGTCGGGGTCGCCGGCCGCCGCGGCGAGCCGCCGCGCCCATGCGCGCTCCACCCGCACCGCGATGCCTTCGGCTTCGGCCAGCACGATCGCTCCGCTCTCGGTGAGGCGCGCGGGGTTGCGGCGCACCAGGCCGCTCCGCTCCAGGCGCCGGAGCAGCTCGCTCACCGTGCCGGCCCCCAGCGAGAGGCGGCGGGCGAGCGCCTCCTGCGTGGGAGGGGCGTCCCTCTCGATGGCGAGCAGGACGACGAAGCCGGCGGCGCTCAGGGGCACGATCGCGAGGGCCTGGTCCATCTCCCTCTCGAGCACGTGCGAGAGGGCCAGGGCGGCCGTCAGCACGCCGTGCCAGCCCGTATAGCGGCGTTCCACGCTCCGGACCGACTTCGTATGCGAACTCGGCGGTGCCTCTCGGCCCGGCATGATGCCTCCGGTCACGTCGCGGCCCCGTCCGCCATATCCTGGCTCCTTCGTTGCGCCCGCGACTTCGCATACGAACTTGCGACGCAGCCATCACCGGCCCATCACCGATCTGGACGCGCCGGCGGCCTCCAGGCGGGCCGATCGGGCCATTGGCGGGCCTCGGCCGGCCGGCGGCGCGGGATCGGGCCCCGCAGCGCCTGTGGCGCGACGCGTCTGGCGGCCGGTGCGAATCCGCTCCCGGGCGGGAGGGGCATCCCCCTCGCTCGTGGCGGCGCGCCGAAAGGCGACGGTCGGGCTGGCCGGACCGAGCGGCACCGCCGAGGGCGGCAGCTGTAGCTGGCCGGACCGACCGGCTCGGGCCAACGGGCATCGGCCCACGCTACCCGCGGCCGCGCCATCGGACTATATTAGTCACATGCATCTGACCTATGAGGTCACATGAAGGCCGCCAAGGTGTCCGAGCTGAAGGCCGGGCTCAGCAAGTACCTCGCGCGCGTCAAGCGCGGTGAGGAGGTCCTCGTCACCGAGCGTGGGACTCCGATCGCCAAGATCGTCCCGCTGATTTCGGGAGCGCGGGAGGGGGCGGCTTGGGATCGCGTGCGCGATCTGGAGCGGGACGGTCGCGTCATCGTGCGCGGCGCCGGCCACGTGCCGGATCGGTTCTGGGACCTGCCGGTCCCCGACGTGCCCGAGGGCCTGCTGGTGAGCGCTGTCATCGAGGAGCGCGAGGAGCGGCGTTGAGATTCTGGGATTCGTCGGCGCTCGTGGCGGTCAGCGCGCACGACCGGCACTTCGAGCGGGCCTTGCCGCTCCTGCGCGAGGACCCCGAGATCGCCGTGTGGTGGGCCACGAGGATCGAGTGCGTCTCGGGGTTGCGCCGCCGCCGGAGGGCTGGCGAACTCGATGAGGCGGGCGAACTGCAAGCGACGGAGCGGCTGAACTCGCTGGCGGCCGAGTGGGTCGAGGTCCAGCCCAGCGCCGAGGTCCGGCTCGAGGCGGAGCGCGCGCTGCGGCACTACGTCCTTGGTGCGGGTGATGCGCTCCAACTCGCGGCCGCCCTGGATTGGGCGGGAGCGCGCCGCGCCGGCGTGGAGATGGTCACTTTCGACAAGCAGCTCGCCCACGCGGCGAGGTTTGAAGGGCTCACCGTGCTGCCGGCCAATGGCTAAGCAGCCCTCGCTGTTCGCCCCGCCCGCCACGGCGCAGCCGCTCGCGGCGCGCATGCGGCCGGCCACGCTCGAGGAGTTCCTCGGCCAGGAGCAGCTCCTGGGCCCGGGCAAGGCCCTGGGCGAGCTGATCAAGCGCGGCGAGGTGGGCTCGATGATTTTCTGGGGCCCGCCCGGCTCCGGGAAGACCACGCTCGCCCTGCTGCTCGCGCAGTACACCGACCGCGAGTTCGTGCCCTTCAGCGCCGTGACCGAGGGCGTGCCGCGGGTGCGCGAGGTGATCCACGAGGCCGAGGAGCGGCTGGCGCAGTACGCTCGCCGCACCATCCTCTTCTGCGACGAGATCCACCGCTTCAACAAGGCGCAGCAGGACGCGTTCCTGCCGCACGTCGAGCGCGGCACCATCGCGCTGATCGGCGCCACGACCGAGAACCCGAGCTTCGAGATCACGGGCGCGCTGCTCTCGCGCACCCGCGTGTTCGTCCTCGAGCCGCTGACCGAGGAGCACGTCAAGACGCTGATCCGCCGCGCGCTCGCCGACGAGGTGCGCGGCCTCGGCAAGCTCCACGTCGCGCTCGACGACGACGCGCTCGCGCTGCTGGCCCGCGAAGCCGACGGCGACGCCCGCCGCGCGCTGCAGGCGCTCGAGGCGGCGGCCGAGTACGCGGGGGCGGGCGGGCGCCTGACGCTGCAGGGGGTGGCCGACGCGCTGCAGCGCCGGTTCGCCAAGTACGACAAGGGCGGCGAGGAGCACTACAACCTCATCAGCGCGCTGCACAAGGCGATGCGCGGCTCCGACCCCGACGGCGCGCTGTACTGGCTCGCGCGCATGATCGACGGCGGCGAGGACCCGCTCTACATCGCGCGCCGCGTGGTGCGCGCCGCGAGCGAGGACATCGGCCTCGCCGACCCGCGCGCCCTCACCGTCGCCCTGGCCGCCAAGGACACGCTCCACTTCCTCGGCCAGCCCGAGGGCGAGCTGGCCCTGGCCGAGGCCGTGGTCTACGTCGCCACCGCGCCCAAGAGCAACCGCGTGTACGAGGCGTGGGGCAGGGCGCTGGCCGCCGCGCGCGAGCATCCGGCCGAGGGCGTGCCGCTCCACATCCGGAACGCGCCCACCAAGCTGATGAAGGAGCTGGGCTACGGCGCCGGCTACGAGTACGCGCACGCCGTGCCCGAGGCCTACACGCCGCAGGAGTACCTGCCGCCGGCGCTCGCGGGCACGAAGTTCTACGAGCCGACGCAGTTCGGCTTCGAGAAGGACGTCGCCAAGCGCATCGAGTGGTGGGAGGGGCTCAAAAAGAAAGCCCGCGACGCCGGCTGAGAGGCCTCAGAGCCTCAGGTGCATCTGGTGAAGGGTCTGGTGGAAGGGGTCGAACACCAGGCCAAGTACCTCGAGAGTCACGACGCCCAGCAGCGGCTGGACGTCGCCCGGATCACCCAGTATCACCGGCGAATGGTGTTCTCCCTGTGGGAGCGAGATGACGCACTCCGAAACGGGCAGGCGCACGGCGGTGCCGTCTGCGAGGTGGAACTCCTCAATTCGGGTGGGCTTGAGGCCGATGGCCTTCCACACGCGGTCGGGCAGGAGCGAGTACATCGCCCCGCTGTCAATGAGGAAGCGGACCCGCTCCTCGGCGCCCTGCGGTCCACGGACCGCCCCTTCGACGAAGGTGATGCCCACGCTCCCAAAGATGGATGAACAGGCGCCGTCATCGGGACCGGACGGTCGCGGACGTGCGCAAACCCGTGCGGGCAGGCGCCTGCGCCCAATATCCGCTCGGCGAACGGGCCGAGTCAACGCTAACTTCCGCGCTCGACTTGTAGGGAGTTCGTCATCGCCAAAGACATGAAGTCAACCGCGGCGCCGGTGGAGCGGGCGCTGCTGGTGGGCGCGCCCAAGAAGGGCAGCGCCGACGCGCGCGACGTCGAGGAGCACCTGGACGAGCTGGCGCGGCTGGTGGACACGGCCGGCGCCGCCGTCGCGGATCGCGTCGTCCAGCACATCGCCTCTCCCACGCCCGACCTCTACATCGGCCGCGGCAAGGCGGAGGAGATCGGCCGCCAGGTGCGCGACATCGGCGCCACCGTGGTGGTGTTCGACGAGGAGCTGAGCCCCAGGCAGGGCAAGAACCTCGAGGAGGCCCTCGGCATGCGGGTGATGGACCGCACCGAGGTCATCCTCGACATCTTCGCCATCCGCGCGCGGAGCCGCGAGGCCAAGATGCAGGTCGAGCTGGCGCAGCTCGAGTACCTGCTGCCGCGGCTGACGCGGATGTGGGCGCACCTCTCGCGCATCCGGGGCGGCATCGGGCTCCGCGGGCCCGGCGAGACGCAGCTCGAGACCGACCGCCGGATGATCCGCACCAAGATCGGCGCCCTCAAGACCAAGCTGACCGAGGTGGCGGACCACCGGGCCCGGCTCCGCGGGCGCACGCGCGAGCGTGACGTCCTGCGCGTGGCGCTGGTCGGTTATACGAACGCCGGCAAGTCGAGCCTGCTGCGGGCCCTGACCGGCGCCGAGGCGCACGTCGAGGATCGGCTGTTCGCGACGCTCGACACCCAGAGCCGCGAGGTGAGGTTCTCTCCACAACCTACGACCCACAACCCACTAACTCGTGTTCGTTTCACCGACACCGTGGGGTTCATCCGCAAGCTGCCGCACGACCTGGTGGCCAGTTTCCGGGCCACGCTGGAGGAGGCGGCGGACGCGGATGTCATTGTCCACGTTGTGGATGCGAGCCATCCGGCCTGGGACTTGCAGGCGGAGGTGGTGATGGAGGTCCTGCACGGCCTGGTGGCCGACGGCGGGGGCGGCGGCGGAGCGCCGGCCTCCGGGCCCCGGGTGATCGTGGCTCTCAACAAGGTGGACCGCCTGTCGTCGAACGAGCGCGAGGCGAGGCTGCGCGACGCCGAGGCGCGGGGCTGGGAAGCGGCCGGGACCAGCGCCATCACGAAGGGCGGGGTCGAAAGCCTGAAGCTCAAGCTCAGGCGGGGCCCGCAACCGCCAGCGGGGGTGTGAGTTGCATCACAACAACGGCGCGGCACCCGAGGTAGTGGAACTGTCGCGCGGGAGCTACAATTAAGGCCTTGTGGAAGCGGCCCCCACTGATCTGACGATGCCGTCTCCGGACGGCGAATCCACTGGCCTCATCGGCCGCCGCTCCGGCGACTCGAGGGGCGGTCGGCTCGCCTGCGCCTCGAGCCGCGCGACGCCCGAGACGGTGCGCGCGGCCGCGAACGAAGACACGCGGGTCCGGCTGCGCCTGCAGCGCCGCGCGCCGGGCAACCGCCGGCGCCACGTGGCGCGGGCGGTGCGCCGGTTCGTCGTGCTCGTCGTGGCCGACCTGGCGGCGTACTGGGTCATGCGCGCGCTGCTCCGCGCGGTGCGCGACTACTCGGCCGTCGGGCGCGGCGGCGGCGCAGACGCCTGCGCGAGGCGGCGCCGCGCGGCATGCTCAACGGCTCCCAGTACGCCTTCGCGCTGGTGCTGAGCCTGCTCCTGACCGGCAACTACGGCCGCGGCGGCGACCGGCGCCGGGACCCGAGGCGGCTGTTCCTGGCCTGCGCGCTGGCCACGGCGCTGCCGATGTGGATGCGGATCTGGACGGCGGGCGCCGAGGGCGTGCTGGCGCAGTACGTCGTCACGACGATCCTGGTGTGGATCGGGCTGGTGATCGAGCGCCAGACGCTCGACCGGCTCGTCGCGCATGTCGCGCCGCCGGCGCAGCACGCGGTGCGCACGCTGCTGGTGGGCGAGCCCGAGCGCTGCCGCCAGGCCATCGAGAGTCCCGCCCTGAGCGAGGACGCCGGGTACCGGTCGGTCGGGATCGTGGACGTGGCGGTGCCGCCCTCGCCGGAGGCGTTCGGCCACGTCAACGACTTCGCGCGCCTGCTCCACGAGTCCGAAGCCGAGACCGTCGTGCTGTGCGGCGCCATCCCCGAGGACCGGCTGAACGACGTCGTGGACGCGGCGCTCACGGCCGGCTGCCAGCTGCTGTCGGTGCCGCGGCAGTTCGGCCTGGCCGGCGTCGAGCCGCGCGTGATGTCGTACGGCGGGCACTACCTGATCGAGCTTTCGACCCCCAGCCTGCGCGGGTGGCAGCTGTACGTCAAGCGCGCCTTCGATCTGACGTGCGCGTTCGCGTCGCTGCTCGTGACGGCCCCGGTGATGGCGCTGATCGCCGCGGCCATCAAGCTCGATTCCCGGGGGCCGGTGTTCTTCCGTCAGGAGCGATTGGGGCAGGGCGGGAGCCGCTTCCGCGTGTGGAAGTTCCGGACGATGACGCACGGGGCGTCCGACGCGGCGCATCGCGACCTGGTGACGCGGATGCTCACCGACGACGACTCGAGCACGGCGACCACGGCGGCGGACGGCGCGAAGGTCTACAAGCTCGTCCAGGACGACCGGGTCACGCGGGTGGGCGCCTGGCTGCGGCGCTACTCGCTCGACGAGCTGCCGCAGATCTTCAACGTCGTGAACGGCGAGATGAGCCTGGTGGGGCCGCGGCCGCCGGTGGCGTACGAGGTGGAGAAGTACGACCGCTGGCAGTACGGGCGCCTGCAGGTGCCGCCCGGTATCACCGGCCTGTGGCAGGTGTCGGGACGGAACCTGCTCACCTACCGGCAGATGTGCGAGCTGGACATGGATTACGTCCGGCGGTGGTCGCTGTGGCTGGATCTCAGGATCCTGTTCCGGACCATTCCCGTCGTTCTGTTCAATTCCGGCCGGGCGGCGTGAGCCGCCGGTGCCGATGAAAGAGGCTGGCATGCCGCCGCTGCGCGTGGGCGTGATCGGATGCGGATACTGGGGTCCCAACCTGGTGCGCAACTTCGCGCGCCACCCCGACGTGAAGGTCGAGGCGGTGTGCGACCGGGACCTGAAGCGGGCGGAGCGCACGGGGGCGGAGTACCGGGTGCCCACCATCACGGAGCGCCCCGAGGCGCTGTTCGGCGACAAGCAGCTGGACCTGGTGGTGGTGGCGACGCCGACCGCGACGCACTACGAGCTGGCCAAGGCGGCGCTCGTGGCCGGCAAGCACGTGCTGGTGATGAAGCCGCTGACTTCGTCGGTGGAGCAGGCGGAGGAGCTGGAGGCGCTGGCCGCGAAGAAGGGCGTGCTGCTGGCGGTGGACCACACGTTCGTGTTCACGGGCGCGGTGAAGAAGATGAAGGAGCTGGTCGGCGAGCGGCGCGCTCGGCGAGCTGTACTACTTCGACTCGGTGCGCGTGAACCTGGGCCTGTTCCAGCGCGACATCAACGTCATCTGGGACCTGGCGCCGCACGACATCTCGATCCTGGACTTCCTGGTGGGCGGCGAGCCGGAGGAGATCCTGGCGGTGGGCGTGGCCCACGGCCGGAGCCCGACCGAGAACATCGCCTACATCACGATCAAGTACCCGAACTCGTTCCTCGCCCACGTGCACGTGAACTGGCTGGCGCCGGCCAAGGTGCGGCAGCTCATCCTGGGCGGCAGCAAGAAGATGGTGGTGTACGACGACGTGCAGCCGAGCGAGAAGATCAAGGTGTACGACAAGGGCGTCTCGTTCGCGGACGAGGGCGACGATCCGTACAAGTCGCTGGTGTCGTACCGGTCGGGCGACATGGTGGCGCCGCAGCTCGACGGCAAGGAAGCCCTGGCCGTCGAGGTGGACAACGTCTTCAAGGCGGTCCGCGGCGAGAGCGCGCTGGTGTCTGACGGCGCAGCGGGTCTTAGGGTGGTCCGCTTGCTGGAGGCGGCACAGCGGTCCATCGCGGAGGGGGGGCTGCCAGTCGCGCTTCGCGCCGGAGCGCGAGCAGTTGGTTGGGGCACTGAAGCAACAAGGTAGTATTCCCCGGGTCTTACGAGCGGGACCTGGCGGACGCAGTGGGCCGCGCCATGCCGACGCGGACTCGGTTCCTTCGCAACAACCCCGCTTAGCGCGAAAGACCTACGTATCGGTGGCGTATTCCCACGAGCCGACGGACCCTCGCGTGCGCCGCCATTGCGAGGCGATGGTGCGCGCTGGCTGGCGAGTGTATCAGGTCGGGCTCGCGGCCGACGGTGAGCATTCAGTCGGGCGACACAACGGGGTGGTGCTATTGCGCCGTCGTCGTCGTCGCTACCGGGGCAGCGCCCTTGCCCGGTACGCCTCCGCCTACCTGGGCTTTGTGTTTTGGGCGGCCCGGATGGTGTGCCGAGTGAACAGGCGCCGGACCATTCACGTGATTCACGCGAACAATGTGCCTAATAGCGTGATCCTCGCGGGCGTGCCGGCTCGCCTGCGTGGGGCTCGGCTCATATTGGACATCCACGGACCCGGGTCCAGAATTGTTCCTGAGCAAGTTCGGCGTCCGAGTCTGGACCCGAGTCGTAGCTTGGATGCTAGCCGCGGAAGAGCGCCTCGCGTCTGCGGTTGCGGATGCCGTTCTGGTGTATCCACCGAGCTGCATCGTGTTGTTACCGAGTCCCGTGGCACTCCAGCGCGCAAGGTTACCGTGGTGCTGAACCACCCGGACGGAGTCTTGTTTCCGTTGCTGCGCCCGCGGTCGCCATCCGGTCACGTTGGGTACCATGGCACCGTCGCCGCGCGGATGGGCGTCAGTACGCTCGTGGAGGCCATGAGATTCTGCGGAATCGTGGCCGCGACGTTCGATGTTCCATCTGGGGTGACGGCGATGCGGTGGAGGCCCTGCCGACCGGATGTCTGTGTCAAGCGGCGTGGCCGGCGCGGTGGACATTGGCGGTCGCCGGCTCAGGATGGAGGAACTTGTCCCGAAGTTGGAGGATGTCGGAATCGGCGTTGTTCCGGTGGTGAGAGACCCTTTCATCGATGTGGTATTGTCGACCAAGCTGATGGAATTCGTTCGGCTAGGCATCCCGGTGGTTGTGACGTGGACTCGTGCGGTGGCGTATTACTTCCCTGCGGACACGGTGCGCTTTGTGCATGACTGCAGTGCCGGCGCACTGGCTGATGCGGTGGCTAGCACATTGGACGATCCGGCGGAGGCGAGGGCTAGGGCATTGCGCGCGCAACAACTCCCTATTGCACGGTCGTGGCAAGAGGTTGAGGACACGTTCGTTACCCTCGTGCGTGGGGTAGCGGAGAGGACTGAGAGACGAGGGACGGCGAATCGTGGGGTGGGGGCCGGGGTTTAGGCAACAGGGGCGGCAATGCCCGTCCGGTGCACAGGAGACGACTAGGCGCACATTGGGGGCGCGGGTAGAGTGCGGGCGGAGGGAGAGCGATTGCCACGGGGCTGGGAATGGACGAGATGTATCAGCGCATCGCGCCGGACGTGAAGCTGGGGCGCGACGTGAAGATCTACGCGTTCGTGAACCTCTATGGCTGCGAGATCGGCGACGAGACCCGGGTCGGCACCTTCGTGGAGATCCAGAAGGGCGTCAGGATCGGGCGCCGCTGCAAGATCCAGAGCCACACGTTCATCTGCGAGGGCGTGACGATCGAGGACGAAGTGTTCGTCAGCCACAACGTGAACTTCATCAACGATCTGGTGCCGCGGTCCACGGCGGCGGCGGGCGGCCTCAAGACCGAGGCCGAGTGGACGTGCACGCCGACGCTGGTCAAGCGCCGGGCGGCGATCGGCACTGGCTCCGTGGTTCTCGCCGGAGTCACGATCGGCGAGTCGGCGCTCGTCGGGCGCCGGCTCGGTGGTGACCAAGGACGTTCCCCCGGGCGCCGTCGTGGTGGGGAATCCCGCCCGCGTGCTCCGGATGCTCCAACCTCAGGAACTGTGAGCGAGTCCATGGCAACGATGACCGCGGGGACGAGCGCCGCTCCGATCCCGTTTCTGGATCTTGGTGACGCAGCACAAGGCGCTGGAGAACGAGCTGGTCGAGGCCTTCCGCGCGCGCGGTGCGCGGCGCGCGCTTCATCAACGGACCCGAGGTGACCGCCTTCGAGGCGGAGTTCGCCTCGTACGTGGGCGTCCCGCGGCTGCGCCGGCGTGGCGAGCGGCACTGACGCGCTGCGCTTCGCGCTTGAGGCCCTGGGCCTCAAGCCCGGCGACGAGGTCATCACGACGCCGCACACGTTCATCGCCACGACCGAGGCCGTCACGCAGGCGGGCGGTACGCTCGGTTCGTAGACATCGACGAGCGGACGATGACGATTGATCCGGCGCGGATCGAGGCCGCCATCACGCCGCGCACGGTGGGCATCCTGCCGGTCCATCTGTACGGGCATCCCGCCGACATGGACCCGATCCTCGCCATCGCGAAGGCCCGCGGCCTCTGGGTGCTCGAGGATGCCTGCCAGGCGCACGGCGCCGCGTACCGCGGGCGCAAGGTCGGAGCATCGGCGACCTGGCCGCCTTCAGCTTCTATCCCGGCAAGAACCTCGGCGCCTGCGGCGACGCCGGCGCGGTCACCGGCGACAAGGCCGAGCTGCTCGACGCGGTCGGCGGCTCCGCGAGCACGGGCAGGGCGAGAAGTACTTCCACGAGACCGAGGGCTACACCGGCCGACTCGACGCCATCCAGGCGGCGTTCCTTCGCATCAAGCTGCCGCACCTCGAGAGTTGGATCGAGGGCCGGCGGCGGGCGGCGGCATGGTATCGCGAGGCGCTCGCCGGCATCGCCGAGGTGGAGCGCCGCAGGAAGCCAAGTGGGCCCGCCACGTCTACCACCTGTTCGTCATCCGGGCCGACCGGCGCGCCGAGCTGCAGGCGCACCTCGGCAAGCTCGGCATCGGCACCGGGCTGCACTATCCGCTGCCGCTGCACCTGCAGAAGGCGTACGCGCACTTGGGCTTCAAGGGGCGTTTCCCGGTGACGGAGCGGACCTCGGATCGGCTGCTGAGCCTGCCGATGTTCGCGGAGCTGACCGAGAGCGACGTTGGGCGGGTGGCCGACGCCGTGCGGTCCTTCTACCGCTGAGAATCGCACTTCGTTGAGGGGCAAAGTGGGCGAACCCGACGTAGCAGGCGGTCTGCGGGGCCAGCTCGCCGCCTACAAGCGGTCGTACGTCGATCATTTTCGCCGCCGGCTCGCAACCTACGGCGAGGACGTCCGTGCGCTGTGGAACAGCTCGGCATCCCAGCGGACGCGCTTTGAGGTTCTCTGCGCAGTCGGTGGCCTGTCGGGCAGGTCTGTGCTCGATGTTGGGTGCGGGTTTGGCGATCTGATCACCTATCTGCAAGAGGCTGGGACGCCGCCCGCGACGTACTGCGGCATCGACCTGTCCCCGGAGATGATCGAGATTGCGCGGAAGCAGCATCCGGGTGCGCGGCTGGAATGCCGGGATCTGGATGAACAGCCGTTCCCTGACGGCAGCTACGACTTCCTGCTGGGGTCTGGCCTGTTCTTCCTGCCGCACCCCCTCTGGAAGGAGTACGTGTCTCAGATTGTCGCTCGGATGTTCGCCTGTTGTCGTGTTGCCGTCGCCGTGAATTTCTTGAGCGTCTATAGCGCCGCCAAAGACCGAGAGAGTCACTATGCGAGGCCCTCTGATGTGCTTGGTGACCTGCAGCAAGCCATCACACCGCGCATTGTGCTGAGGCACGACTACCGGGTCAACGATTTCACAGTCTATCTTTACAGGTAGTACCTTCAGGGACCAGTCGAGCCACAGGGCGGGGAACCCGTTGTGGGGCTATGGCCGTGTGTTCCAGGGCATGCGAGAACCCGTTGGCGACCGTGGACAGAGGAGGTTTGCCCGATCAGATGCTGCCATTCGAGAGGGTACTGGTGCTCGCTCCGCACACAGACGATGCTGAGTTTGGCTGCGGCGGGACCATAGCTAGGTTGACCGAGGCAGGCGTCAGCGTTCACTGCGTTGCGTTCTCGGCGGCCGAGGAGTCGGTGCCACAGGGGCTCCCGCGCGACATATTGCGAAGCGAGATGCCCAGGGCCATGGCCGAGCTAGGCGTGGTCGAGACCTCGCTCGAAATTCTGGGCTATGCAGTCCGACGCTTTCCGCAGTATCGACAGGAGATCCTGGAGGACTTGGTCCTTCGGGCGCGACAGATCAACCCGGATCTTGTGTTGCTTCCGTCTGCCCACGACACGCACCAGGACCACCAGGTCATTGCCGAGGAGGGCTTTCGGGCTTTCAAGCGCACTTCGATACTGGGATACGAAGTGCCATGGAACAACCTGACATTCGTCACTAGCTGCTTTGTCGCGCTGGAACAGCGCCATGCCGAAAGGAAGCTGTCGGCACTAAAGTGCTACTACTCGCAGCTCGGAAGGGACTACGTCGACGAAGATTTTATTCGTAGCCTGCTACGCACGCGAGGCGGCCAGGTAGGGGCACATTTTGCCGAAGCGTTCGAAGTTGTCCGGTGGCTCGTCCGGTAGCTTGGCCTCCGCCTGGGATGTGAATTCCACGGCGACAACGGTGCGGGTGGCGATTCATCAGCCCAACTACCTGCCCTGGCTGGGCTACTTCGACAAGATACTGCGCTGTGACGTCTTCGTCTTCCTGGACCGGGTTCAAATGTCGGTTCAGAGCTACACGCAGCGGGTGCAGATCTTGTCGCGGGGTATTCCACTCTGGCTGACGGTTCCCATCCGCAAAAAAGGACTGTTCGGACAATCGATAGCGGAGGTCGAGTGTAACTCCTTGGTTCCGTGGCGGCGCAAGCACCTCGGAACCATACAGGCGAATTACGGACGTGAAGCGCATTTCCGTGAGGTCTTTCAGGATCTGAAGGGTGTTTTCGAGGCAGCGCCGGATCGCCTTGCGGCGCTCAATGAAGAGCTAATTGACTCGTGGCAGGACGCCTCGGTGCGCGCTGCCGTTTCGTACGAAGTAGCGATCTGGACGTCGGGGAGGGGCACGCGAGCGACTTGCTTGCATCGATAGTCCGTGCCGTTGGAGGGTCGACGTACCTGTTCGGGGGTGGTGGCCCGAAGTATCAGGAGGCAGAGTGCTTCGCGCGCCAGCACGTGCTGCTCGAGAGTCAGCAGTTCGTCCCCCAGCCATACCCACAGGCCAGCACAGATCGGTTTGTGCCTGGGCTATCCGTCATGGACGCATTGCTTAACCTCGGCTACAAGGGAACGCAGGAGCTCCTGACCAGAGGGGTGGGCCAGGTTCCGAGCGTTGCCCAATAGGCCGACGCAGGCGATGGGCCGAGTGAGGAGAGAGGCGGAGACGGGGGCCCGGCGCCCCTCGTTGTGATGTTGCTGATGGATCCGTTCGAGCATGACGCGAGGGTCGAGAAGGAAGCTGCGTCCCTGGTCAGAGCGGGGTACCGCGTCACGGTGCTGGCCTGGGACAGGTTCGGGACTAGCCGCATCACCGAAGACCGTGACGGGATGCACATTGAGCGACTGCGCGTGCGTAGTCCGCGTGGATCACAATGGCGGTCGGTGTATCGACTCGGGCGCGTATTGGCGTGGATGACGTGGCGCGGGCTCCGGTCTCATTACACTGCGCTGGTGTGCCACGAGTTGCACACTTGGCCCGCAGGGTGGTGCTTAAGCTGATGCGTCCAAAGCACCGCGTCATTTTCGATGCGCACGAGCCATATACCGAGCAACTGTTGGGAATTCTACCGCACAGCGGGTGGCTACAAGGGCCCGTGCGCTGGGTGGAAGGTGCTCTTGCGCGTGCTTCTGATGTTCTGTTGACGGTGTCACCCCTGATGGTTGACCGCTTCCGCGGCATGGGCGTGAGGCGAATCTACTATCTGCCGAACGTGCCTAGTGGAGCGTCGCGGCTTGCGGCCGCTCCGCGACCGGAACATGCGGAGTACGTGATTGGGCGCATAGGAGTTATCTCGCCTCGATATAGCGGGATTGAACCTCTGGTCGAAGTGGTGGCGGCCGTAAACAGAAGGGGAGTCCGGACTAGTCTTGTGCTGGCCGGACCCATCACAAATGCCTGGGAGGGCGAATTCCTTGCCTTGGTGGGCAGGCATTCGGAGCAAGTCCGCTACTTGGGTACGGTACCGACGAAGCAGGTCTCAACCTATTTGGCGTGTTGATCTCGTCGCGCCAACCTCTTCGAGCCGTACAGCCCAAGGCCGACTACGGCTACTCAACGAAGATCTTTGATGCGATGGCCGCGGGAGTCCCGGTGCTCACCAGCCGGACGGCCGAGGATCAGTTCCTGGTGTCCGAGAATGGCTGCGGTCTCGTTGTCGATTACCCGTTCGATATAGACGCAGTGGCAGAGCAGGTCGCAACACTCCTCAAGGATGAGTCTCGGCGTCGCGACTACGGGTTGAGGGGGCTGGAGGCAGTGCGGGATCGCTACAACTGGCAGGCTTTTGAGACAGGGTTTACCGAGCTATTCGATCATCAAGCCCCGGGTGCAGCGGTCCGCTGAGGCGCGATGCACGGACCACAGTTGCGCCTGAATTTCTCGTTCGAGGATTCCGATGCACGTGCTGCTCCTTCCGTGTTGGTATGCCACCGTTGACCAGCCCACTGTGGCGCCGTTTTTCCGCGACTACGCGCTCGCTTTGAGGCGCAGCGGCTCCAAGTGGGCGTCTGTTATGTGGAGGCGCGTCGCGTTCGCTCGCTGGGGGTGACCGCATTGAGACAAAGTCACTTCCAGGTGTCGATGGCTGATGACGAGGCACCGTGTGCTCCGGTGCCACGGATGGACGCCTGGTCTCCGCTTCACCTTGGGGGGGCGCGTGTGGTCAGCGCTTTCTGCCCGCCTGTCGGTCGTTATATCCGCGAGAACGGACGGCCGGACGTCGTCCACGCTTTTGGCGCGCTGTGGGCAGGTCACGCCGCGCTCCGCGTTGCTAAGCGTTGGGGCGCGCCGTCAATCGTGACGGAGGTGAACACCGCGTTTCAATTGAGTTTTCTCCCCCGCGGCTCGCTGCGGTCCGCGAGGCGGGTATTCGCCGGGGCTGACTCAGTCATCGCCATCAGCAGACCGCTAGCTGAGAGACTTCAGGCTCTCGTCCCACGGCTCTCCGTGCACGTGATCCCCTGTACTGTTGATCCCGAGTACTGGACGTTGCCGCCAGAGAGACGTGGTAGGCTGCCGTTCCTCTTCCACGCGCAGGCGAACTTGGTGCCCCGCAAGGGAATTGATGTGCTCATAAGAGCCTTCGCCGCGAGCTTTCGGGGTCGTGATGACGTTCGTTTGACAGTCGGCGGCGACGGCCCGATGCGCTCCTCCCTCGAGGCGCTGGCACATTCCGCCGGAGTCGCTGGCCAAACGACGTTTCTCGGGAGTCTGCCACGCGACGGCGTCCGGGCCTCCATGTGGCGCGCTGCTGTCTCGTTCTACCCAGCCTGGCTGAGAACTTCGGGGTGGTGCTGATTGAGGCGCTATCGACGGGCCTCCCCGTGATCGCGACGCGGTGCGGCGGACCGGAGGACTTCGTCTCCCCTGAGGGGGGCCTCCTCGTAGAGAAAGGGAGCGTCTCGCAGCTCGCCGAAGCACTTATCTCGATGGTGGCGGCGGAGGCCCCCGATCCTCAGGAGATTCGAGCGTACGCCAAGCGCCGCTTCGGTTACCCTGTCGTGGCATCCGCCCTCAAGGGTGTGTATGACGCTGCTACAGCGACACGGTCGCGCACTTCCCCTCGACACTGACAGTTGTGCGTCTAGCAGGCGCCCGACTCAAGCGCATGACGGTCTCGCCCCTGGGCACGGAGCCTCGTGGCAAGTGTCGGGCGGAGTCGAGTACGCCGGGCAGTCTTGCGACGACCCGGCGGCAACTGTTCTGCCTCGGAGGCCGTCGCCGTGGTGGGTGAGGGCTGCGAGGTCAGCAGTGGAGTGAGCGTCGCGTGACTCGTGCGCGGTGCTTCGATCGCTCGCGGCTAGGCCTTTCGTGCGCAACGTGGTCAGCGTGGCCGGGGGCACGGCCGGAGCGCAAGCCCTAACGATCGCGGCGGCGCCGATTCTCTCGCGACTGTTCGGCCCGGCTGACTTTGGCATTTTGGGGTTCTATTCCGGGCTGCTGACGGTCAGCGTGGCCACGGCCTCCCTCAAGCTCGAGTTGGGCATCAACGTCTCGCGTCCGATGAGCGAATTGCCGCGGGACTCCTCCAGCTCAGCCTCACCTTGTTGCCGCTTACTACTCTGGCGTGGGGCATTGCCGTTGCGATTGGGTTCCTTGTGGGCGCCAACGGCTTT
>CAVQXV010000006.1:0-366570 GCA_963718005.1 uncultured Gemmatimonadales bacterium | reverse complement strand
CGGCGGCGCGGGCATCTAGCGCCTCCCGAACCGCCGCTCCAACTCACCGAGCGGCAGCTGCACGATGGTCGGTCGCCCGTGCACGTCGTGCGCGGGGAGCTCGGTCGCGAAGAGACGGTCGACCAGCTCCTGCATCTCGCGCTCCGTCAGCGCCTGCCCCGCCTTGATGGCGGCGCGGCACGCGAACGTGGAAGCGAACCGCTCCAGCGGGTTCGCGAGGCCGCCGAACCGCCCGCCCGCCAGGTCGGCCACGACGTCCCTGAGGCAGCGCTCGGCGTCGAACCGCGCGTGCGGCGCCGGCACCGCGTGCACCGCGATGGTGCGGCCGCCGAACGGCTCCAGCTCGTAGCCCAGCTTGGCCAGCGGCTCGGCGTGCGCCTCGATGGCGTCCAGCTCGGCGGGCGTGAACTCGATCGTGAGCGGGAACAGCAACTGCTGCGCGGAGCCGGAACCGGCCTCGAGCGCCTCCATCGTGCGCTCGTAGAGCACGCGCTCGTGCGCCGAGTGCTGGTCCACGATCAGCAGCGCGTCGCTCGATTCGACCAGGATGTACGATTCGTGCACCTGCGCCAGCACGCGGATGCGGCGCCCGTCTTCGACGTCGAGCGCGGGCTCGGGCTCGACGGCCACGTCGGATTCCTCGGCGACGTCCAGGCCTTCCGCGTCGAGGAGGCCGAGCCCCTCCTCCTCGCCGCTCGTCAGCTCCGCCGCCGGCGAGGTGCCCGAGCCGGTGGACGTCACGGCGAGGTGCTCCCACGGCATCTTGGCCGCGCCGAGCGGCGCCGCGCTGATCACGTCGCCGAGGGCGCGATGCACCGCCTCCTCGACCGCGGCCTCGAGCGCGTAGCGGTCGCGGAAGCGCACCTCGAGCTTGGCCGGATGCACGTTCACGTCCACGTCGCCCGCCGGGACCTCGAGGCACAGGATCACGCTCGGCCGGCTGCCGGCCGGCACGGTGGCGCGGTAGCCGCGCTCCGCGGCGCGCACCAGGAAGTGGTCGCGGATCGGGCGGCCGTTGACGAGCAGGAACGCCGCGCGACCGGTGGGCGCCGCCTCCGCCGGGCGCTGCACCAGGCCGGTGATCTTCGCCGCGCCCGCCTCGTACGCCACCGGCAGCAGCGTGGCCGCGAAGCGGCGCCCCAGCACCTGCGCCACGCGCTCGGCCAGCGACGGCGCGGGCAGCGCCTCGATCACCTGCTTGCCGTCGGCCAGCATCGCGACGCCGAGGTGCGGCAGGGCCAGCGCGAGCGTGGTCACCGCGTCCACGCAGGCGCGGGTCTCGCTCCTGGCCGAGCGCAGGAACTTGCGGCGCGCCGGCGTATTGAAGAACAGCGAGCGGACGGTGACCGTGGTGCCGGGCTGGCGCACCGCGTCCTCGACCGAGCCGACCATTCCGCCGTTCGAGGTGAGGCGCGTGCCCACCGGGTCGCCCGCGGCCGCGGTCTCCAGCTCGAAGCGGCTCACCGCCGCGATCGAGGGCAGCGCCTCGCCGCGGAAGCCGAAGGTGCCGATCCCCACCAGGTCGTCGGCCACGTGCAGCTTGCTGGTGGCGTGGCGGTCGAGGGCGAGCAGCGCGTCCTCGCGCCCCATCCCTTCCCCGTCGTCGGCGATGCGCACCAGCGTCTTGCCGCCCGCCTCGATGGCGATGGCGACGGCGTTCGCCTTGGCGTCGAGCGCGTTCTCCAGCAGCTCCTTGACCACGGACGCCGGGCGCTCGACCACCTCGCCCGCGGCGATGCGGTTGGCGACGACGTCGGGCAGGATGGCGATGCGGCGGGCGGACATCACGCGCCCCGCGCGGGCGTCACGGCGCGGGAGGCTGCGCGGCGCCGCGCACGTCGGGATGCCGGTCGGCCTGGTACGGCCCCACGGCGGCCAGCGCCTCGGGCGTGCCGATCGCCGCCAGCGCGCGGACCGCGGCCACGCGCACGGCCAGCGGGTGGCGGTGGAACATGCCGCTCGCCTCGCGCGCCAGCTCGGCGAGGGCGGGCACCGGCGCGCGCCTCCCGCAGCCGTCCCAGCGCGTCGATGAGCGCGGCGACCACCGCCTCATCCGTCTCTTCTTTGAGGCGGCCGAGCAGGATGGGACCGAAACCGTGGTCGGCCAGGCGCGCAGCGGCGCGCGCCGCGCCGAGCCGCACCGCGGGCTCGCGGTCGTGCAGCGCGGCCATCACGAGCCGGCCCGCCTCGCCGCCGCCCAGCCGCGCCAGCGCGCCAACGGTCGCGGCGCGCACCCCGGGGTCGGCGTGCCGCACCAGCAGCGCCAGCACCGGCGCCGACTCCGCGCTCCCGGTGCGGCCCAGCAGCGCCGCGGCGGCGCGCACCGAGTCCACGTGCTCGGTCGCCGCGCGGCCGGCGAGGTGCCGCACCGAGGCCGGACCCGCCGCCCGCAGCGCTCCGCCGAACGCCGCGCGCGCGGCGCGGTCCGCCGCACCGACGTACGCGTCGAACAGCGCGGGCACCGCGCGCTCGCCCACACCGCCGAGGGCCGTCAGCGCCGCCTGCTTCCCCGCCGGCGCCGCGCGCGGGTCGCGCACCAACGCGATCAGGCCCGCGAGCGTGCCGTCGTTGATGACCGTGCCGAGCGCGTTCCGCGCCGCCTCGGCGGCCGCCGCGTCGTCGGTCTTCGCCCAGCGCGCCAGCGACGCCACCGCTTCCGCGAAGGTCGCGAAGTCGCGCTGCACGCTCAGCTCGACCGCCACGACGCCGAGACGGTTGATGGAGGCGATGGCGCCGCCCGGCATCGCGACCTCGAGCAGCGCCGCGAGCCGGTGCGCCTCGATTTCCGGCGGCAGCGCGTTGGGCCGGAACACGCCGGTCGAGCGCGCCGAGGGGGCCGGCCCGTCGGCGGCCACGGCCACCGCCCCGCCGGCGGACGCGGCGCGCGGCGCGGCCGACGACTTGCGGGCGGCGGATTCGAGCGTGATGTGCGGGAGCGCCGGCGCCTTCGCCGCCGCGCCGGGCGCCGCGCCGGCCCGCGTGGCGCCGGACGCGGCCTGCGCGGATCAGCGCCGCGAACTCGTCGGCGGTGACGCCGGGCTGCAGCGTCATCGCGCGATGGCCGGCGGCGTAGAGCAGGTTGGCGAACTCCTGGACCGGCGGCTGGCGCGGGGCCAGCGGCGTGGTGCCGAGCGCGAAGCCCGCGGGCCCGATGCGCAGCTCGAGCGTGCCGGCCGGCGCGAGCGCCGGCAGCGCCGCCGCGAGGTCGGTCAGCGCCTGCCGGGCGGCGGGATGGCTAGCCGGATAGAAGCGGCACAGCCGGAAAGCCTTGCCCACCTCGGTGAGCACCGCCTCGACCGGCTTGGTGTCCATCGCTCAACGCTTGATCCGCTCGCCCTTGTCCTCGTGACGGAAGATCCAGGTGGCCAGGCGCCACGGCGCGATGGGCTCGACCGGATTGACGCCGAACCACTCCTCGTCGCTGCCGGAGGCGGCGCGGTGCGCGCTGCGCTCCTCCGCCTGCGCCACGACCTTCCGGGCCCGCTCGATCCACAGCGCCGCGTTCACGGCCCTGAGGTCCACCCAGCCGCGCGGCGCCGCCGCGAGCGGGTCGCCCTCGGCCGGCGGCACCACCACGGTGGCGCCGCGGTACATCGTCTTCCCGTCCGGGCAGAGGATCGGGATCCCGACCGACAGGATCTCCGCGCGGAGCGCCGCGTCGCGATCCACCAGGGCCTGCGCCTCCTTCGCCAGCTGCGCCGCGTCCGACGTGGCCAGCTGCTCGACGCTCGGCGTGAGCTGCGCGAGCAGGTACGCCTCGAACAGCAGCTTGCTGAGGCGCGGCGGCCCCAGCATCTCGAACGCCACCGACGGCACGTGGTGCTCCGCCGTGAGGTCGGCGAGCCGCTCCATCGCGGCCTCGCGCAGGATGCCGGCGCGGTAGGTCGGCCCCGCGGTGGCGGCGTCCATCGCGCCGATGATGTCGTGCCCCGTGGGCCGGCCCTCGACCTCCGCCACCACGTGGTCGGCCACCTCCTCCGGCGTGATGAACTCCATCTGCCCCAGCGCCGTGATGGTCGCGAACTCCTCGTAGGAGAAGAGGCCGTTCTCGCCCATGTCGATGTAGGCCGACTCGAGCGGCTTGTTGAGCGACACCCAGCCGCTCGCGCCGTCGCCGAACGCCTTGCCCAGCGGCATCGGCTTCGGGCAGTCGTAGAGCGGGATCGGGTTGCCGGCGCGCCGCACCGGGCCGCAGGCGATCTCGCGCCAGCCGATGGCGGCCGTCGGCTTGATCTCGAGCGTGGCCGGCGCCTCGGGCGTGCGGCCGAGCAGGAACAGCAGCAGCGTGTGCGCGCCCGCCACGGCCGACTTGGTCATCAGCGTGCGGCTGGGCCGCTCCTCGGAGTGCGTGTAGGGAATGTTGAAGCCCATGCCGCCGGTGCCGCTGGTGCCGATCTTCACGTAGGCGCGGACGCCGGCGCGGCGCATCCCTTCCATCAGGATCTGCACGTGCCGGGTGAGCTGCGGCATCGGCTCGGTGAGGAGGTGCTTCTCGACCGCCGCCAGGTCCGCCGTGCCCTTGCGTGGCCAGCGCGTGCAGCGCCCGGGCCGAGCGGTAGACGTCCTGGTAGGCGAAGGCCGTCGCCGTGTTGATGCAGTCCACCACCGCCGCGGGCCGGTAGCGGACCAGCAGCTGCACCAGGTGGCTGCGGCCGATGACCTCCTCGGACAGGTCGCCGTACAGGTCGTCGATCAGCAGCCGCCGGTTGTCGGCCGAGTCGGTGAGCGTCGCGCGGTCCGCCCGCGCCAGCGACGCCGGCAGGTACACGTTGCCGAACTCGGTGACGATCGCCGTGCCGCCCGCGTGCGGGGCGAGCGCGGCGGCCGACTGGCTGGTCTCGCGCTCGGTCAAGGCGACGATGACGATGGCCTTGGGCTTGCGTTCCAGCATCCGGCGCGCGACCGCGTGGCCGACGAGCCCGCTGCCGCCGAGGATCATGATGGTCGTGTCTTGCAGCTCCATACGAGCGATGGCCTATCGAGAAAGAGAAGGTGGATGCGGGAGCCCGATGGCCGCGTACAGCGCCGCCGTCTCCCGAGCACCGAGCCGGCGTGACTTCCCGCGCTCGAGTGCCCCGAGCGCCACCGGTCCGTACTGCGTCCGCACCAGCCGCCGCACGCCGAGGCCCAGCGCCTCGGCCACCCGCCGCACGACCCGCGAGCGGCCCTCCTTGAGCACCAGCTCCAGCTCGCCGCCCTTGGCCGACGGATGGAATCGCCATTCGGCGGGGCGCACCGGCGGTTCGACTCCCATCGGCACACCATGTGCCAGCGCGGCCTTCGCTTCGCGGCCCAGCTGGCCCGTCACCTCGACCCGGTAGGTGCGCGGCACCTGCCAGCGGGGATGCATCAGGCGGTTCGCCGCCTCCCCGTCCGTGGTGCACAGCAGCAGGCCCTCGGAATAGACGTCGAGGCGGCCCACCGACACCAGGGCCGGTGCCTCTTCCAGCAGAGTGAATATGCTCGGATAGCGGGGGGTTCCGCACCTGGAGGTCACGAAGCCCGGCGGCTTGTGGAAGGCGAGCCAGGTCGTTTCCGCCACCGCGAGCGGCCGGCCGTCCAACGTGACGCGGTCGGCGGCCGGATCCACCGGGTCGCCGGGACCCCTGGGCGGCGCGCCGTTGATGGCCACGCGGCCCGCCGCCACCAGCTCCGCCGCGCCCCGGCGCGACGCGACACCCGCCCGCGCCAGGAAGCGCGCGAGGCGGAGCGTGGTCACGGTTCGGCGGGTCTGCTGGGGCTTCAAGGCCACGGCCAGCTCCTCGGTCCGCGGCAGGTCCGACAGCTCGGGCAGCCCCACCAGCTCGAGGAACAGCGGCGTCGTGGCGTAGAGGATCGGCCGGCCCAGGCCCTCGGAGCGGCCCGCGACGTCGAGCAGCCCGCGCTCCTGCAGCATCCGCAGCACGCCGCCGCACGAGACGCCGCGGATGTCCTCGATCTCCGCGCGGCCCACCGGCTGCCGGTAGGCGACGATGGCCAGCACCTCGAGCGCCGCGGCCGAGAGCTTGGCCGGCCGCGCCGCGAACGCCGCGCGCTCGATGGCCTCGGCGAAGATGGGCAGCGTCGTGATCTGCCAGCCGCCCGCCACCTCGCCGAGCTGCACGCCGTGGCCCTCGGCCTCGTAGTGGTCGCGCAATTCCATCAGGGCGCGGCGCCAGTCGTCCTCGGTGGCGTCCGCGTCCAAGACCGCCAGCTCGTCGAGGGCGAGCGGGCGCGGCGCGGCGAACAGGGCCGCCTCAAGCAGCCTGGTACGTTGGTCCACGGGCCACTTCGAATGGGGTGAAAGGCCTGGTCTGCGCAAGGGTCAGGGTCCCGCCCCGCGCCAGCTCGAGCAGCGATACCAGCGAACTCAGCACGTCCACGATGGTGGGCCGCGCGCCCAGCAGGTCGCGCCACCCGAACCGCTCGCGCTCGGCCAGCAGCTCCATCACGCGGCGGGTGGCGGCTTCCACGTTGAGCGGGCGCGGCATCACGCGCATGATGACCGGGTCGGGCATCATCGCCAGCACGCGCTCCACCGCCTCGACCAGCTCGGCGAGGTCCAGGACGGGCGGCGGGGCCGGCAGGTCGGGCGGCGCCGGAATCCAGCCGCGCACGTAGCAGTCGGCGCGGCGCCGCGCGGCCTTCGCGAGCCAGTCGGTGATCTCGCGGATCTGCTGGTACTCGAGCAGCCGCCGCACCAGCTCGTGGCGCGGATCCTCCCACGGCTCCTCGTCGCCGCGCCGCGGCAGCAGCATCTGCGCCTTGATCCGGAGCAGCCGCGCCGCCATCTCGAGGTACTCCGCCGCCTCGTCGAGCCCCAGCACCTTGATCGCCAGGAGGAACTGGTCGGCGATGCGCGCGATGGGGATGTCCCAGATGTCGATCTCTTCGCGGCGGATCAGCGCCAGCAGGAGGTCGAGCGGCCCGGAGTAGCGCTCCAGATTGACGACGAATCCGCCCTCGCGGCCGGCTCGCCCGGCGCACCCACGGCCGACGCGCCGCCCGCGCCGACGGCTCCCGTCGCCGCCACGTCCGGCAGCGGCGCGCCCGCGGTCAGGTCGCCGCTCACAAGCCGGCCAGCGCCCCCGGGAGCGCGAGGCCGCCGACGGCGGAGAGCGCGAGCCCGGTCGCCGCCGAGGCGGGCCAGAGCAGCACGTCCCAGACGCGCGAGAGGCTCGGCACCAGGAACGTCACCAGGAGCACCAGGAAGCCGAAGCGCCCCACGGCGCGGTAGCGCGCACCGAGCGCGGGCGGCAGCAGGTGGTAGAAGAGATGCGAGCCGTCCAGCGGCGGCAGCGGGATGAGGTTGAACACCGCCAGAATGAAGTTGAGGAACACCCCGAAGAACATCATCCGCTGCAGCAGCGCGAGAAAGCCGGCCGATGCGGGCAGCGCCTGGCCCACGAGGCCCACAGCGGCGAACACCGCGGCGCACGCCACGGCCAGCATCAGGTTCGTGACGATGCCGGCCGAGGAGACGATCAGGTCGCCCCGGCGGTAGTTGCGGAAGTTGTTCGGGTTGACGGGAACGGGCCTGCGCCGCGCCGAAGGTGAACGGGTGCCCGGCCAGGCTCGTGATCCAGAACAGCAGCGCCGGGAACAGCACGGTCATCATCGGATCGATGTGCGGCAGCGGATTCAGGGTGAGCCGGCCCAGCATGTACGCCGTCGGGTCGCCCTGCCGGTACGCCGTCCAGGCGTGCGCGTACTCGTGGGCGACGACCGAAAACAGCATCACGGGGAGGACCAGCAGGACGTCTTTCACCGGCTTTTCGAGCGTCTCTTCGGCTCGGGGAGGGGGCAACCTAACCCGCGCGGAAACCCTTGTCAAAACACGCACTTCGCTTGACTGGCCGCGGGCGCGCCACTACTCTTCGCGCTCGCCCACGGCAGTGGTCAGCTCACCGGAGAGACGTCGTGCCGAAGCTCAAGTCGTCGAAGAAGAAGATGCGGCAGACCCGCACCCACACGCTGTTGAACCGCGCCCAGCGCTCCGCGATCAAGACCGCGGTGAAGAAGGCGCGGGCCACGCCGACGGCCGAATCGGTGAAGGCCGCCGCGCAGGCCCTCGACCGCGGCGCCAGCAAGGGCCAGATCCACCCCAACCAGGCGGCGCGCAAGAAGTCGCGGCTCGCCCGGCTGCTGGCGAAGCAAAAAGCTCAGTAAGGCGCCAGCTCGGCGCCGCACTTCTCGCAGTACCACTCCGACGGGAGATTCTTCGTCCCGCACTCGGTACACACCAGCGTCTTCGTTCCACCCTCCGACTCCCGGCTCTCCGGGGGCCGGCGTTCTTTGCCGTCGCCGGCGGCCGGCGCGGCCGCGGCGGGCGCAGGCGGCGCGGCCGGACGCTCGGGCTTCCGCGCTTCGACCGGCGGCGGCAATTCGGCCGGGATGGGCTCGACGCGGGGTGGCGGCACCTCGCCCCTGGCGGCATCAACCTTGGCGGCCTCGGCCTTGGCGGCCGCACCGCGCTCGTTCAGCGAGCGCAGGAACGCCATCTCGTCCACATCCATCTGCGGCTGCGAGACCCTCGGTGCGCGGGCCGGCTCGGCCGCGGGCGGGGGCGGCGCGGGGGCCGGCGGCGGCTCGGGCGGCAGCAGCTCGACCGCGGGCGCGGCCTTCTTGCGCGTGACGCCCTTGATGAGCGTGAGGATCTCCTCGTAGCGGTCGATGTCGCGCTCGACCGTGGCCAGCTCTTTCGACAACTCGCTCAACGCCGCCTTGCAGCGGCTCGCGATCTCCTCGTACTGCTCCTCCTCGAACTCGCCCACCTGGCGCCGCAGCCGCGCTTCGGCCAGCTCGTCGGTGCGCTCGGTGTGCTGCCGGGTCAGGCCTTCCGAGCGCGCTTCCGCGTCGGCGAGCGCCTGGCGCACGCCGTCCTCGTGCTCGCTCAGCTCCCGGGTGACCTCGTCGAGCCGGGCGGCGTAGTCCGTCTGCACGCGCTGCGTCACGTGCGACGGCGCGGCGCCGGCGGCTTCCTCCTCGAGCTTCTCGAGCCAGTCCTGGTACTGATGCTGCTGCTCCAGCAGCCGCTCGACCACCGACTGGCTCTTGGTGCTCTTTCGCGTCATGTCATCCTCCGTGGCGCGACGAGTCTCGCGATCTCCTCCGGCGACAACGGCCGGGCTCCTCCCAGCAGCCGCGCGACCAGTAAGATACGCGCGCTCTGCTCCAGGCTCTCCATTCGGTAGCACGCCGCCTCCACCGTCGGGCCGAGCGTCACCGCTCCGTGATTGGCGAGGAGCAGCGCGTCGTGTTCCCGCGCGAAGGGCCGTACGCGCTCGCCCAGCTCGGGCGTTCCGGGCGCGCCGTACGGCACGATGGGCACCATGCCGAACTGCGTCACCAGCTCCGCGAGGGAGCCGTCACCCAGCATCTTCCCCGCCACCGCGAACCCGGTCGCGGTCGGCGGGTGCGCGTGGACCACGGCCGACCACGTCCGCGCGCTGCTTGAAGATCACGAGGTGCATGTCCAGCTCGCTGGACGGCTTGGCGGGCCCCCGCACCACGCGTCCCGCCAGGTCCACCTCGACCAGGTCCCCCGGCGCCAGCTCGCCCTTGTCGCGCCCGGCCGGCGTCACCAGCACGCGGTCGGTGCCGCAGCGCGCGGCGATGTTGCCGTCGGTGCCCGCGATCAGGCCGCGCTCCGACAGCCGCCGCCCCGCGCGGCAGATCTCGCGGGCGATCTCGAGCCGGCTCACCTCGAGGCCCGGTGCTCAGCGCCGCCTCACCGCCCGGCCGGCGCGTCGCCGTGGCGGTGCACCACGGCCCCGCCCACGATCGTCCAGCGCACCACGCCCTTGAGCTGCGCGGCCCGCGAACGGCGTGTTCCGGCTCTTCGAGAAGAAGCGCGCCGGCTCCACCGTCCACGACGCCGCCGGATCGAACACCACCACGTCGGCCGCGGCCCCCGGCGCCAGCGTGCCGGCCGGAAGGTGCGCGATCTCGGCCGGCCGCGTCGAGAGGCGGCGCACCAGGGCCGGCAGGTCCAGCACCCCGGCCTCCACCAGCTCCGTCAGCGCCACGCCCAGCGCCGTCTCCAGTCCCACCACGCCGAACGGGGCATTGTCGAATTCCTGCTCCTTGGCGTCGTAGTGGTGGGGCGCGTGGTCCGTGGCGATACAATCTATGGTGCCGTCGGCGAGCCCGGCGCGCAACGCCGCCACGTCGGGGGATTCCCGGAGGGGCGGGTTCATCTTGGCGTGGGTGTCGTAGCCCGCGCAGGCCGCGTCGGTCAGGGCCAGGTGGTGCGGGCGTCACCTCCGCCGTCACCCGGACGCCGCGCTTCTTGGCGGCGCGGATCATGTCCACGGCGCCGGCGGTCGAGCAGTGGGCCAGGTGCACGTGGCCGCCCGTCAGCTCGGCCAGCTGGATGTCGCGCGCCACGATCACGTCCTCGGCCGAGCGCGGGATGCCCTTGAGCCCCAGCCGCGTCGAGACCAGCCCCTCGTGCATCGCGCCGCCCGAGGAGAGCGAGGTGTCCTCGCAGTGGTCGATGACCGGGATGCCGAAGGTGAGCGCGTACTCGAGCGCCGTGCGCATCAGGTGCGCCGTGGCCACGGGCCGGCCGTCGTCGGAGACCGCCACCGCGCCCGCGCCCACCAGCTCGCCGAACTCGGCCAGCTGCTCGCCCTTCTGGCCCAGCGACACGGCGCCGATGGGGTACACCCGCGCGGTGCCCGCGCGCCGCGCCTGGCTCACGATGAAGCCCACCGCCGCCTGGTTGTCGGTCACCGGGTCGGTGTTGGGCATCGCGCACACCGACGTGAAGCCGCCGGCCGCCGCGGCCCGCGCCCCCGTGGCGATGGTCTCGACGTCCTCGCGCCCCGGCTCGCGGAGGTGCACGTGCAGGTCCACGAACCCCGGCGCCACCACGCAGCCCTTGGCGTCGAGCGTCTCGGCGCCCGCGGGCGCGGCGAGCTTGGCGCCGACCGCCTTGACCTTGCCGTCCTCGAGCAGCACGTCGGCCGGCCCGTCGAAGTCGCGCGAGGGGTCGATCACCCGGCCGCCCTTGATCAGGATGGCGGTCACCTTTCCGGCGCTCCCTTCGCGCTCTCGGCCAGCTCGGGCTTGCCGCCCGCCAGCAGGTACAGCACCGCCATGCGCACCGCCACGCCGTTGGTGACCTGGTCGAGGATGACCGCGTGCGGGCCGTCGGCCACGCGCGAGTCGATCTCGACGCCGCGGTTCATCGGCCCCGGGTGCATGATCAGCAGCTCGCGCGGGGCCTTCTCGAGGCGCTCCAGCGTGACGCCGAACACCCGATAGTACTCCCGCGTCGAGGGCACGTAGCCCGCCTGCATCCGCTCGAGCTGGAGCCGCAGCACGTTCAGCACGTCGGCCCACTCGATCGCTTCCTCGACGCGGCGGAACACCGTCACGCCCAGCTCGCCGATGCCGAGCGGCAGCAGCGTCTGCGGGCCGCACACCGCGACTTCGGCGCCGAGCTTCAGCAGGCCCCAGATGTTGGACCGCGCGACGCGCGAGTGCAGCACGTCGCCCACGATGCACACCTTGGTGCCGGCGATGGGCCGGTGGTCGCGGATCGTCAGCAGGTCCAGCAGCCCCTGCGTCGGGTGCTCGTGCTTCCCGTCGCCCGCGTTCACCACGTTCGACTCGATGCGCTCGGCGAGGAACTTGGCCGCGCCGCTCGAGGGGTGGCGCATCACCACCATGTCGATGCGCATCGCCTCGAGGTTGCGGGCGGTGTCCACCAGCGTCTCGCCCTTCACCACCGACGAGCCGGTGCTGCCGACGTTCACCGTGTCGGCCGACAGGCGCTTCTCGGCGAACTCGAAGCTGATGCGGGTGCGGGTCGAGGCCTCGAAGAACAGGTTGACGATGGTCTTGCCCCGCAGCACCGGCACCTTCTTGATGGCCCGCTCGCTGATCTCCTTGAACGGCTCCGCGGTGTCGAGGATCAACTCGATGTCGTCGGCCGTGAGGTGCTCGAGGCCCAGCAGGTCCTTGCCGAGGCGGTTCGCGCTCACGGCTTCCCCCGCGCCGCGCTCGCGACTTCCACCGCGTCGCGCCCGTCCAGCTCCTTGATGAACACGTCCACCCGGTCGGCCGGGCTGGTCGTCACCTTCTCGCCCACGACGTCGGCCTGGATGGGCAGCTCGCGGCCGCCGCGGTCCACCAGCACGGCGAGCCCGATCCGCGCCGGCCGGCCGAAGTCCGCCAGCTGGTCCAGGGCCGCGCGCACGGTGCGCCCGCTGAACAGCACGTCGTCCACGATCCAGGCGTGCCGGCCGTCGAGCGCCACCGGGAGCACCGTGGGCCCGATCAGCGGCCGCGGGCCCACCACCTCGAGGTCGTCGCGGTAGAGCGTGATGTCGAGGGAGCCGCGCGGCACGTCCACGTGCCCCAAGCGCGGCCACTTCGGCGGCGAGGCGCGCCGCAAGCTCGACGCCCCGGCGCTGCACGCCGATCAGGACGAGGAGATGAGGATCTGGAGTCTGCCGCACCAGTTCCTGGGCCATCCGGTGCAGCGTGCGGGCGACCGCTCCGGCGTCCAGGACGAGCCGGCGCTCTTCAGGCGGCATATTGAGCGACAAACGTACACAACTAGTTGCCAGACGCCAAGTTGCCAGTTGCCAGTGGTTACCAGTTGCTAGGGGGGCCAGTTGGCTGGGGTTACCAGGTACCCGGGGGGGCGGGCGCAGCCTGTGGCCGTTCATGGCCTGCGGGCCTCACGCCTTGGCGCCGGCCGGCACGACCCACGTCTACCTGACCCGCAACCTGGATGCGGCCATTTGGGGGGCGGAGCTGGCGGTCGGCGAGGGACCCGGCAGAGTCTATCTGGTCGAGGTCCGGCGTGGCGCCTCTATCACGGCACGCGGGCCGACCTGAAGCCGGGAGACCTGATCGAGCCGGGCCATACCCCGAACTTCGGCAAGAGGGATCGGACGACCCGCTACGTCTTTCTCACCCGCACTCTCGATGCCGCAACGTGGGGAGCGGAGCTGTCCGCCGGCGAGGGTCCCGGCAGGATCTACAGCGTGGAGCCGACCGGCCCCATCGAGGGGCACTCCCCGGAAGCGCTCCAGGCCATGAAGGGCGGCCTCAAGCGACGCGAGGGACTTGGCGCCGAGATCATCGAGGATTGAGGGAGGAGGAGACGCGACCCCGAAAGACCAACGGATGGGGTGGGATTCGAACCCACGAGACCCTTTTGGAGCCCACACGCTCTCCAGGCGTGCGCCTTAAGCCACTCGGCCACCCATCCAATCCCGGTTGCCAGACGCCAAGTTGCCAGTGGCCAGTGGTTACCAGTTGCCAGCGGTTCGGTACCAGACCAGTGGTCAGTACTGGCAACTGGTCTGAACTCCGGACACTCGCCTCTGGTAACCACTGCGAACTTGGCGTCTGGCAACTCGCCTGCAATCTCCGAACTGCTTTCCGACCTCTACCGAGACGGACAGGGTGAGATTCGAACTCACGAGACCCTTACGGGCCCACCGGTTTTCGAGACCGGCGCCTTCAGCCACTCGGCCACCTGTCCGGGTGCGAAGAAACGTAGCCGGGACTTCCGCGGAATGGAACGTCGGCCCAAACACTCGGCTTTCGGGCGAATGACGTGACGAACATCACTCGTTGTCTCGCCGCCGAAGCCGTATCTTGGGGCACCTGAAACACACCCGCGCGCGGTCTTCATCCGCCACACGACGCCCGCGACTCCCCCCGCCGTATCGGAGGCAGCACATGAGGCTAGTCCGCTTAGGGGCAGTGCCCCTGGCCCTCGCCGCCCTCGCCGTCGCGTCCTGCAAGAAGGACAGCACCGGCCCGGCGCAGAACCTCGGAACCATCACCTGCAGCTCCGCCGACGCGTCGGTGTGCCCGCCGGCCGGCCTGACGCTGGGCTTCAACGGGACGACCGGCTCGCCGACCATCACGCCCCTCGACGCCAGCACCAACATCTCGGTGTCGAACTCGGCGTACGACGTCATCGGCACCACCAACAGCGCAGCGAACGGTTACTGGTTCGTGGTGATCAGCGGCACCCTGCGCGCCTGGGGCGTCATCACCGTCTCCAGCGGCGCCTACGCCGCCACCGTCCCGCTGTTCTGCGGTCAGCAAGGCATCGTGTACCGGTTCGACAACGGCAGCGCTCGCTCGTTCTGGTACGCCAGCGCCACGCTGACGAACTGCGCGGTCGCCGCGTTCCGGGCGCAGCTCACCTGGGACACCAACACCAACGACTCGATCAACAGCGACATCGACCTCCACCTGGTGAAGCCGAGCGGCACCACCAACGACGCCTTGACCGATTGCTACTACGCCAACTGCACGCCCGACGACACGCCGCTGGACTGGGGCGCCACGGGCTCGGCCGGGAACCCGTCGCTCGACGTGGACAACACGGTGGGCTACGGACCCGAGAACATCACGCTCTCCGGGCCCGAAAGCGGCACCTACCGGGTGATCGTGAAGAATTACAGCGGGGTCTGGACGACCCACGCGACGGTGAAGATCTACTTCAACGACGTGGAAGTGTACCGCAACACGTCGGTGGCCCTCGACTGGCCAAGCCACGAGTACTGGACCGTGGCGAACGTTGACATCGTGAACCACACGTACACGGCGGTGAATACCTATTCGGCGACGGCGCCGGCGGCGCCGGGCATGCGGCCGCTGGAGTCGCGCGCCAAGTAGCCAGGTCTTGATGGGTTCGGCATGCGAACGGGGGCGCTCAGGCGCCCCCGTTCTCTTTCACGGCCACCGGATCTCAGGACTCAGATTGCAGAACAGTTGCCAGACGCCAAGTTGTCAGTGGTTACCAGTGGTGAGCGGGCGGAGTTCAGGCCAGTTCCCAGTACTGGCAACTGGTCTGGCCTCTCACCTCTTGCATCTTGGAACCACTGGCAACTTGGCGTCTGGCAACTACCCTGTATTCCGCTCTTCTAGCCTCTGCGCTCCTTGAAGAAATCCTCGAGCAGCGCCGGCGCACTCGCGCTTCGAGCACGCCGGGCACCGACCTCGACCCGATGATTCAGCTTCGGGTGCCGCAGCAGGTCGTGCAGCGAGCCCGCCATGCCGGCCTTGGGGTCCCACGCGCCGAAGACCAGGCGGGGGACGCGCGCCAGCACGATGGCGCCGGCGCACTGCGCGCAGGGCTCGAGCGTGACGTACAGCGTGGCGCCCAGGCTCCCGTCGCCACGCGTCAATCCGGACCGCACCGCCGCATCCAGACAGTCCATTTCCGCATGCAGCCGGGGATCCCTCCGCTCACGCATGCGGTTGCGCCCGGACGCCAGCACCGCTCCGTCCCGCACCAGCACCGCGCCCACGGGCACCTCGCCCGCGGCCCGCGCCGCCTCGGCCTGCGCCAGCGCCAGCCGCACGCCCGCTTCGTCCTGCTCCCGCCGGCTAGGCACGCGCGGCCTTCTCGAAGCTCAGCGCGTTCCCCGACGCCGCGCGGTCCACCCGGATCACGTCGCCCTCGGCGAACCGGCCCTCCAGCACCGCCAGCGCCAGCGGGTTCTGCAGCAGCCGCTGGATGGAGCGCTTGAGCGGGCCGCGCGCCGTAGACCGGGTCGAAGCCGTCGCTCGCCAGCAGGTGCTTGGCCGCGGGCGTCACGTCGAGCGTGAGCTTCTTCTCCGCCAGCGGCGCCACCGCCCGCGCCAGCTGCAGGTCCACGATCTGCTCCAGCTCGCGCTGGCCCGAGCGGCCGGAAGATGATCGTATCGTCCACCCGGTTCAGGAACTCGGGCCGGAAGTGCTGGCGCAGCGCCTCGAGCACCCGCGTCTCCACTTCCTCCCAGTTGCCCGTGCCCAGCTCCAGGATCCACTGGCTGCCCAGGTTGCTGGTCATGATGATCACGGTGTTGCGGAAATCCACCGTCCGGCCCTGCGAGTCGGTGAGCCGGCCGTCGTCCAGGATCTGCAGCAGCACGTTGAACACGTCGGCGTGCGCCTTCTCGATCTCGTCGAACAGCACCACGCTGTAGGGGCGCCGCCGCACGGCCTCGGTGAGCTGGCCGCCCTCCTCGTAGCCCACGTAGCCCGGTGGCGCGCCGAGCATCCGCGACACCGCGTGCTTCTCCATGTACTCCGACATGTCGAGCCGCACCAGCGCGCGCTCGTCGTCGAACAGGAACTCGGCCAGCGCGCGGGCCGTCTCCGTCTTCCCCACCCCGGTGGGCCCCAGGAAGATGAACGAGCCGGTGGGCCGGTTGGGGTCCGAGAGGCCGGCGCGCGAGCGCCGCACCGCGTTGGCCACCGCGGCCACGGCCTCCGGCTGGCCGATGACGCGCGCCCCCAGGTGCGCCTCGAGATGCGCGAGGCGCTCCTTCTCCGACTCCATCATCCGCGTGACGGGAATGCCCGTCCACCGCGCCACGATCTCCGCCACGTCGTCCGCGTCCACTTCCTCCTTGAGGTACTGCCCGCCCTTCTGCAGCACGCCCAGCTTCGCCTCCGCCTCCTTCAGCTCGCGCTCGACGCCCGGCGCCGCGCCGTACGTCAGCTCGGCCGCCTTGGCGAGGTCGCCCCGGCGCGTGGCCTGCTCCGCCTCCGCCTTGAGCGACTCGACCTTGGCCTTGAGGCCGCGGATCCGCTGGATGGCCTCCTTCTCCGCCTGCCAGCGCACCTTCATGGCCGCCGAGCGCTCTTTCAGGTCGGCCAGCTCCTTCTCCAGCACCTTGAGCCGCTCGCGGCTCGCCTTGTCCTTCTCCTTGGAGAGCGCCGCCTTCTCGATCTCGAGCTGGACGATGCGCCGCTCCACCTCGTCGATCTCCTGGGGGAGGCTGTCGATCTCGATCCGCAGCTTCGACGCGGCCTCGTCGATCAAGTCGATCGCCTTGTCGGGCAGGAACCGGTCGCCGATGTAGCGGTCCGAGAGCGTCGCCGCGGCCACGATCGCCGGATCGGTGATCCGCACGCCGTGGTGCACCTCGTAGCGCTCCTTGAGGCCGCGCAGGATGGCGATGGTGTCGGCCACCGACGGCTCGCCCACCAGCACCGGCTGGAAGCGCCGCTCCAGCGCCGCGTCCTTCTCGATGTGCTTGCGGTACTCGTCCAGCGTGGTGGCGCCCACCACGTGCAGCTCGCCGCGGGCGAGCATGGGCTTGAGCATGTTGGCGGCGTCCACCGCGCCCTCGGCCGCGCCGGCGCCCACGATGGTGTGCAGCTCGTCGATGAACACGACGAACAGCCCCTCGCCCGCCACGATCTCCTTGAGGACGCTCTTGAGCCGCTCCTCGAACTCGCCGCGGTACTTGGTGCCCGCCACCAGCTGGCCGACGTCGAGCGAGATCAGCCGCTTGTTCTTGAGCGACTCGGGCACGTCGCCGTTGACGATGCGCTGCGCGAGGCCCTCGACGATGGCCGTCTTGCCCACGCCGGGCTCGCCGATCAGGACGGGGTTGTTCTTGGTGCGACGGCTCAGCACCTGGATGACGCGGCGGATCTCCTCGTCCCGGCCGATGACCGGATCGAGCTTGCCGTTCCGCGCCTGCTCCGTGAGGTCGCGGGTGAACCGCTCCAGCGCCTGGTACTGGCCCTCGGGGTGCTGGTCCTTCACCTGGTGCGCGCCGCGCACGGCCGTGAGCGCCGCGAGCAGCTGGTCGCGCTTGACGCCCGCCGCCGTGAACAGCTCGCGCGCCGACGTGCCCCGGGTCTCGGCCAGCGCCAGCAAGAGGTGCTCGGTCGAGACGAAGTCGTCGCCGAGCTTCGTGGCTTCGCGCTCCGCCTGGTCGAGGGCCGCGAGCAACTCGCGCGAGAAGGTGGGCTCGTCGCCCGTCCCCGACTGCTTGGGGAAGCGATCCAGCTCCCGCGACCACCTCGTCCCTGAGCTGCGCGACGTTGACGCCCACCTTGCCCACCAGCGGCGCGACGACGCCCTCGTCGGCCGCCAGCAGCGCCGCAGAGCAGGTGCGCGTCGTTGACGACGGGATTGCCGCGGCGCCGCGCCTCGGCGCGCGCCGCCTCGAGCGCTTCCGCGCTCTTGATGGTCAGCTTCTCGTAGTTCGGCATAGCACACCCGGAGAGGGCAAGGCACGTGCCCGGCAGGGCTTGCCGCGCTGGCCGAGAATCTGCCAGCACGGCACGCGAAAGGCAAGGTCCCAGTGAGCAGAAGGCAGACCGAGAACAGTTGCCAGACGCCAAGTACAGCAGTGGCTATCAGATTCCAGTTGCCAGAGGGCAGACAGGTTGCCAGTAACTGACCACTGGTCTGGCCTACCGTACCGCTGACAACTTGGCGTCTGGCAACCAGTCTTCAGACTTGGCGTCTGGCAACTGATCTGCACTCCGCTCTTCCGTCGCCTGCCCACCTGGGGCCCAAAACGAGCGCGCCGGCTCGTGGCCGGCGCGCGCATCGCTCGTCCGAGCGGACGTCTACTTCGTGACCACCATCTTCTTCGATTGGCGGGACCCGTCCACCACCAGCTGGTAGACGTAGATCCCCGACGCTGCCTCCCGACCCGTACTCAGGTAGTTGCCGTCCCAGTACGCCGAGTAGTTGCAGTACCCCCCGCTCTGATCCAGGCAATCCAGCGGCACGCCGTCGAGCGGCCGTCCCGAGCCCTGGAGGGTCGGGATCGCTACGAGCTGGGCCAGGATGTTGTAGATGCGGAGGCTGACGACCGGACGATGCCCATTGGCGAACAAAGCTGCGCTTAGACGAAACGGGATCGTTGTCGTCGGGTTGAACGGGTTCGGATAAGTTTTGAAGCAGCTCGACCTGGCCGCCTCGCCGCGTGCTATCCTGTGCTCGTGCCAGCGACGGAGTGGCCAGGGCCATCACTACCACGAGCCACGCGCAAGCGTAGCGCCGCATCCCTGACACTCCATTTCTTCTAACGAAAAAGGACCTGGTTGACCGGCTCCTGTTGAGAGTGAACGTGGTACCCCGATTCGTTCGGCGAAGTTACGCCGCGGCAAGGGAAACGTCAAGCGTGGGGCGCACTTCCGAGCACCCGCTGGTCGCCGTTGCGGACCGTAATTCCTTGCGTATCACACCATTCCAAGAGGGGGATCAACCACTTTCGGGAGCGCTGCAGACGCTCCCGGATGGCGGCCGGCGTGGCCGCCCCCAGCTCTGTGATCAGGGTCACCACCCGCTGGCGCTCCCTGGCGAGCGCCGCCGTCTCGTAGAACCGCTCCTTCCCCACCGCCACCACGACCCCTTCGCGCGCCATCAGCGCGGAGCATCCCGTGCACGTCGGCGCCGGGATGCCTGCGCGGACAGCTCCGCGATGGACGGTGGCTCGGCGTCGGCGGCCCGCAGGGCCTCGAGCAACGCGGCGCGGAGCTTCTCCGCCGCCCCGCCGAGCCGGGGGGCCCAGCGCACGCGGCGCACCAGGGCGCCCTCGCGCTCGAGGCGGTGCTCCGCCGCGAGCCGGCGTTCGGCGAGGTCGATCAGCGCTTCCGGCACCGCACCCGCCGCCGCGCGCCACGAGCCGGCCGGCATCCCCGCTTCGAGCGGGTGCTCGGCGTGAAAGCGCTCGAGCACCTCGCCGAGGCGCCGCGGCGAGTGCCTGCACCTCCGCGGCGGCGAACAGCCGGCCGTCCGATTCGACCAGGTCCGCGGCCGTGGCGGTGGCGACCGCCGCGGCCAGGCGCCCGGCGTCCACGCCGGCCGCGACCTCCAGCTCGGCGCGGGTGAGGCCGCGCGCGCCGCGCCGGCGCGACCAGCAGCGACCACCAGGGCCGCGTCGCCGTCGGGCGCCGGCGGGAACGTCTGCTTGCCCCTGCGCGCGTGCCACCACTCGCTCGTCCGCCCAGGGGTCCACCACCACGCCGCCGCCGATGGTCGTCACGGGCGAGTACGAGCGCACCACGAACCGGTCCCCGGCGCGGGCCACGAGCGGCGCCTCGAGGAGGAGGCGCACGGCGAGGCGGCCGTCGGCGCGCCGCCGGCCGCGCCTGTCCGCGGGCAGCGCGATGCGGGCGAGCACCTCCGCGGTGCCGTGGTTGACGCGCACGCGGAGCCGCGGCTTGAGCTTCGCTACCGCCTCCGGCAGCAGCGTCAGGGACACGTCGAGCGCGTGGCTGGCGCGCCAGCCGTCGCCCGAGACCACGACGTCGCCGCGCGCCACCTGCTCGTGCGCCGGCCCCACGAGCGCGAGCGCGGTGCGCCGGCCCGGCGTGGCGCGCTCGCGCCGCGCGGTCGTGCACCTCGATGCTGCGCACCCGCGCCTCCAGGCCCGACGGCAGGATCGTGAGGTGGTCGCCCTCGGCGGCCGTGCCGCTCCACACCGTGCCCGTGACGATGGTGCCCGCGCCGGCCAGCGCGAACGCGCGGTCCACCGGCAGGCGGAAGCGGTCGTCCGAGGGCCGCGCGGCCACCGCGCGCCCTTCCTCCGCCAGCGCGGCGCGCAGCGCGTCGAGGCCGGCGCCCGTCACGGCCGACACCTCGACCACCGGCCACTCGCGCCACGCCTCGCCCTCGCCGCCGAAGGCCGCCGCCACCTTCTCGCGGATCTCGCCGGCCACGAGCGCGCGCCAGTCCGCGTCGGGCGCCAGGTCGCACTTGGTGAGCGCCACCACGCCGCGCGTCACGCCGAGGAAGCGCAGGATGGCGAGGTGCTCGGTGGTCTGCGGCATCACGCCTTCGTCGGCCGCCACCACGAGCAGCGCGAGGTCCACGCCCGTCGCGCCCGCGACCATGTTCTTGATGAATCCCTCGTGCCCCGGCACGTCCACCACGCTCGCCTCGACGTCGCCCAGCGCCAGCGGCGCGAAGCCGATGTCGATCGTGATGCCGCGCCGCTTCTCCTCCTCGAGGCGGTCGGTGTCCACGCCGGTCAGGGCCTTCACCAGCGCGGTCTTCCCGTGATCGATGTGGCCCGCGGTGCCTACGACGAGGTGACGTTCCACGCGTCCTGGTCCCAGAAGGCCATGGCCGGCAGGGGCCGGTCCTCGGCGAGATGGTAGCGGATGAAGGAGAGGAGCAGCCGCCGGTGCGACGCCGCGTGGCGCGCGTCGAGTCGCGGCTCGGGCAGGATGCCGCCCAGCAGCGCGGCCAGCGCCTCGCGGTCGGGCCCGGCCAGCCGGGCGATGCCGCCCGCGCCGCTGCGGTGCGCGGCGCACAGCGCGCCGCCGGCCGCGGCGGAGAAATGCACGGCCTCGCCCTCGCCCACCGGCGCGCCGCAGGTCACGCAGCGGTCGAGGGACGGCGAGAAGCCCAGGGCCCGCACGGCGGCCCAGCAGGCGGCGAGCGCCGTCGCGGCCACGTCGTCGTCCGCGGCGCCCGCCAGGGCCGAGAGCCCGCCGGCCACCGCCGCGAAGAACCCGGCGGCCGCCTCGGCCGGCGCGGCCTTGAGGACCAGCTCGGCCAGCGCGCACGCCGCGGCGAACCGGTCCACGCCGTGCGAGAGCGCCGCGTGCGGGTCGATGATCTCGAAGGCGGTGAGCGGATGCAGGTCGCGCGACTCGCGCAGGCGCAGCGAGGCGTCGCCGTACGCGAACAGGTCGAGCCGCGGCCCCGTGGCGGCCTTGGCCCGCCGCGCCCCGCGGGCGATCCCGCTCTGCAGGCCCGAGGTCGCGCGTCAGCAGGCGCAGGATCTTGGACGTGTCGCCGTACGGCATCACGTGCAGGATGACGGCGGGCGTGGTGACGAGCGGCATGGGGAGAAGATAGCCGACCGCCGCGGGGTGCGCCGCCTACGGCGTGGCGCTCGTATCCTCCGGCGCCGGCGCCAGCACGTCGAAGCGCCGGGTGCGCTGGTTCCACGCGATGGCCTTGGACATCACGCGCTCGCCGTCGCTCCACTTGTAGCGCACCACCCGCGGCGGCGACCCGTAGTCGTCGCGCTGGTTCGGCGGCGTGACCTGGAATTCCGGCGACCACAGCGTGTCCGACACCGAGCGCAGGAAGGCGTCGTACGCGTCCTGCGGGCCGCTCAGCGGCACGCCCGGACACGTGGTGCCCGGCAGCTGGAAGTCCACGTCGTGGATGGAGTCGGCGTAGCCCGCGATCCCGCCGCCCCGCACCGCGACCACGAAGCCGGGACCGAGCCCCGGGCCGTCGGTGCTGGCCACCAGCCACGCACGCACGCCCGGAATCGGGAGCGCCACCGAATCGCGCCACGGCCACCAGTGGAGGGTCCCCGGCGGCTCGCTCACGCCGAGCACGGTGTCGGAGCGCATCGCCTCCGCCGAGAGGACGAAGGCCGTGCGCAGCGACAGCGGCGCCGGGCAGTCGCTGAACGAGAAGGTCGCGACCGCCGTGTCGCGGCCGTGCCATTCCGTCGAATACGGCGCGACGTCCGATTCCTCGACCGGCACGCCGGGGCCGCTCGCCACGATGTCGAGGCTCGGCCAGCGCCGCAGCGTGGGCCGCACGGAGTCGGCCGCCGAATCGTACGACACGTAGAGGAACGACTGGCCGTCCGGCGCGAAGCTCGGCGTCGTGTAAGGGGAGGCGAAGTCGGCGAGCCCGGGGAGCAGCGGCTGGCGGGTGACGCTGCGCCGCGCCGCGGAGTAGACGAACACGCCGGTGACCGAGTCGCCCTCGTAGGTGAAACCGACCAGCGCGGTGTCGGCCAGCACGCCGGGCGCCATGGCGGTGATCACGCCGGGCACGGTGTCCCGCCGCGCGCCCACCTGGACCTCGACGCGCCGCAGCGCGCCCGAGCCCGCGGCGCCGTTCGCGCCCGCCGAGTCCACCAGCGCCACGGCCGTGATGCGAAACGCCGGCGGCGCCGCGGCGGCCGGCGCGCCTTCCCTCCCCCGACACGCCGCGCCCGCGGCGACGAGCAGCAACAGCCGAGGCCACCTCATCGCCCGCCCTCCAGCTTCACGCCCAGGTACACGGCACGCCTCCGCGCGGGGAAGCGAAGCACCTCTTCGTATCGCGCGTCAAGCAGGTTCTCGACCTTGAGGGTCGCCGTGACGTCCGGGGCCGCGCCGCGGCCGCGGCGCAGCGCCACGTTGCCCGCCAGGTCCAGGCGCACGTAGGCCGGCAACGTCACGCGCGCCGGCGTCGCGCCCGAGAAGTCTTCGTCCTCCCGGCGCCCCACCCAGTAAGCCGTGACACTCGCCCCGGCGCGCGCCCCGAGGCCGGCCGTGGCCGTCGCGCTGCCCGGCGTGCGCCGGCCGCCTGAGCAGCGGCTGGCCGGCGGCGTACGTCGCGCCGTCGTAGCCGGAATCCGTGGCCTCCGTCCGCGTCCAGGTGTAGTGCGCCTCCAGCGCCAGCGCGCGCGCCGGGGCCGCGCGCGCCACCAGCTCGAGGCCCGACGCGTTCGCCGCCGCGATGTTGTAGTAGTTGGGCGACGTGGGCGTGGGCGGCGCGAAGGTGTACTGGATCAGGTTCCGGAACCGCTCCGAGAACCAGGTGGCGGAGACCCACAGCCGCCCACCGGCGAGCGACCGCTCTACGCCGGCATCCCAGCTCGTCGCGCGCTCCGGCTGCAGCGCCGGGTTCCCGATCACGTAGCCGGTGGCGTAGTTCTCGAAGAAGCTCGGCTCCTTGAACGCGGAACCCAGCGTGGCGCGCAGCCTGGTGGCGCCCAGCCGGTACGCCGCGCCGGTCCGGTACGTGACGAACCGCCCGAACGCCTCGTTCCGCTCCAGGCGCAGGCCCGCGTTGACCGTGAGGCGCCGGTCCGGATCGGACAGCGCCTGCACGTAGTACGCGCGGTCCCAGCGGCTCACCGTGAGCGACCCGGGGCTCGGGCCGTACTGGCTCAGCGACAGGCTGCTGCCGCGCTCCGCCTCCGTCTCGAGCGCGGCCCCCGCCGTGATCACGGAGCCGTCCGCGTGGAAGTTGAGCCGCGCGTCGGCGCTGCGCCGGCTCAGCCGGTCGAAGCTCCTGAAGGCGTAGTAGCCGAGCGTGTCGGCCGGCGTGTTGGGCTCCTGGTCCACCCGGCCGCTGCCCTCCGAGCCGCCGAGCAGCACGCGCGCCTCGAGGCGCGGGGTGAGGAAGCGGCCCGCGTCCAGGCTCGCCGTCATCGTCCGGCCGGTCTGGTACTGGTTGTGGTAGACCACGTTGCCCGAGCCGTCGGTCGGGTAGTGGTACACGTTGTCGTCGTAGCGCGCCGACAGCCGGGCGCTGGTGCGCGCGTCGGGTATGAGCGTCAGCGAGCCGCCGGTCACGTCGTTGCGGTAGGCGTTGTTGAACGCGTAGATGCCGCCGTCCGCGACGCGCGACCATCCGAGGCTCACGGCCGCGCGCTCGCCGCCCGTGGCGACGCGCGCGTCGTAGCTCTCCGACCCGAAGGTGCCGCCGGCCGCGCCCGCCTCCCAGCCCGGGGCCGCGCCGCCGCGGGTGAAGATCTGGATCACGCCGGTCACCGCGTCGGACCCGTAGAGCACGCTCGCGGGGCCGCGCACGATCTCGATGCGCGCGACGTCGGCGGTGGTCAGCGCCGCGAGGTCCACGGCGCCGCCCGGCGCGTTGATCGGCACGCCGTCCACCAGCACGCGCACGTAGTCGCTCTCGCCGCCGCGCAGGAACAGGCTGCGTCGCGCCGCCCGGCGGGCCGGTCTCGACGACGTCCACGCCGGGCACGCCGCGCAGCGCCTCGGCCACGGTGGCGATGCCGAGCCGCCGCAGCTGCTCTCCCGTGATGACGGTGACGGCCGAGGTCGTCGCGGCGAGCGGCGTCGGCAGGCGCGTGGCCGTCACCACGATCGGGTCGAGGCGCACGCGTGTCGCCCGGCTGCTGCGCGGCGAGCGGCGCGGCCGCGGCGGCGCCCACGAAGAGCCACCAGCCCGGGCGCGCGGTCACGGCGTGCCCTCTCCCGGCGCGAGCGGCGCACGACGCTCGGCATAGAGCTGCGGCGAGCCGTCGGGCAGGCGGGTCACCGCGACGGGCCAATCGAACACCTCGGCCAGCCGGCCGGGCTCGAGCACCCGCTCCGGGACGTCGTCGGCCACGACGCGCCCGCCCGCGAGCAGCACCAGCCGGTCGGCGAACCGCGCCGCGACGTTGATGTGGTGCGAGACCACCAGCGCGGCGAGGTGATCGCGCCGCACCAGGTCGGCCACCAGCTCGAACAGCTCCATCTCGTGCTTGAGGTCGAGCGAGGCGGTGGGCTCGTCCAGCACGAGCGCCTGCGGCTCCTGCGCCAGCGCCCGCGCGATCCGCACGCGCTGCCACTCGCCGCCCGACAGCGTCGCCACCCAGCGCTCGCCCAGCGCCGTCACGTCGGCGCGGCGCATCGCGCGGCCGACGGCGTCGCGGTCGGCGGCGCCCATCGCGCGCCACGGCCCGAGGTGCGGGTAGCGGCCCATCTCCACCGCCTCGCGCACGGTGACGGGGAACGCCGGCTCCTCGCGCTGCGCCACCACGCCCACGACCCGCGCCAGCTGCGTCGCGCGGCCAGCTTCGCGCGTCGCGGCCCAGGGCCAGCGCGCGGCCGGCCGTGCACGGCACCAGGCCGAGCAGCGCGCGGAGCAGCGTGGTCTTCCCCGCCCCGTTGGGGCCGACGACGGCGACGCACTCGCCGCGGCGGACGGTGAACGAGACGCCGTCCACCGCCGGCGCGCGCGCGCCGTAGCGCACCACCGCGCCGCTCAGCTCGAAGACCGGCCGGCGGAATCCGCCCTGGCGGCGGGCTCCGTCGCGCCGCCCGCCCCGCTCGCCCGCCGTCATCACCGGCTCGTCCATCGCCGCAGCAGCATCGCGAAGATGGGCACGCCCACGACGGCGGTCACCACGCCGACCGGCAGCTCCAGCGGCGCGAAGGCCGTGCGCGCCAGGGTGTCGGCGAGCACGAGGAAGGTGCCGCCCAGGAGGAACGCGGCGGGCAGGAGCACGCGGTGGTCGTGGCCCTTCACGAGGCGGACCGCGTGCGGCACCACCAGGCCCACGAAACCGATCATCCCCGCCGCCGCCACGGAGGCCGCGGCGAGGAGCGAGGCGGCCACGTACACGCGCCGCTTGGTGCGGGCCACGTCGGCGCCGAGGTGCTGCGCCGGCTCCTCGCCGAGGGCGAGCAGGTTCAAGGGGCGCGCCTCCGCCACCAGCACCGCGAGCGCGGGCGCCGCGTACACCGCCAGCGCCACGACGCCGACCCAGCCGACGCCGCCCAGGCCGCCCATCAGCCACAGCGTGGCGGTCTTGACCTGCGCGGCCTCGCTGACGGCCAGCAATCCCGAGAGCAGCGCGCCGGCGAAGGCACCGACCACGACGCCCGCCAGCAGCAGGATGCGGCTGTCGAGCACGCCCCCCGCGACGACCGCGAGCCGGTAGACCACCAGCATGGCCACGAGCGCGCCGGCGAACGCGGCCGCCGGCAACGCCCAGGCCGAGACCACGCCGGCCGCGAGGGCGATCACCGCGCCGAGGCCCGGCGCCGCCCGAGAGGCCGAGCAGGTAGGGATCGGCGAGCGGGTTCCTGACCAGCGCCTGGAGCGCCGCGCCCGCCACCGCGAGCACGCCGCCCACCAGGAACCCGAGCGCCACGCGCGGCAGGCGGAGCGACCAGACGATGGCGGCCGCCGTGCCGTCGCCGCGCCCCAGCAGCGCGCGCACCAGCTCGCGCGGCGAGAGCGGCGCGGCGCCCAGCGCGACGCCGAGCAGCACGGCGAGCAGCGCCGCCGCCCCGAGCGCGGCGAGGAATCGCGGGCGTGGACGGCCGCTTCACCGGCCGGGGCCCGCTTCGAGCCGCGCGATGCGGCGCGCGAGATCGGCGGCGGCCAGCGGCATGCGCGGCCCCGGCGATCCGTAGAGATCCGCGTCCACGACCAGGACCCGGCCCTCGCGCACGGCGCGCACGGCGTTCCAGCCGGGCCGCGCGCTCAGCTCGGGCGGGTGCGCGGTGTCGGACGCGAGCACCAGGACGGCATCGGGATCGCGCAGCGCGATGGTCTCGAGGCTCACGGGCGCCGACGGCGCGCTGATGTCGCTGAAGCTGTTCACGGCGCCCGCGGCCTCGAGCACCTCGGAGAGGTAGCTGCCCATCCCCACCGTGATGGGCGGGCTGGCCTGGACGTCCACGTAGATGCGCGGCCGGCGCCCGCGCCGCGACGCCACGCGGGCCGCCACGGCCTGGAGCGAGTCGGTGAACGCGATCATCAGGGAGTCGGCGGCGGCGGCGGTGCCGGTCAGCGTGCCCAGGCGCCGCGCGGCGCGGGCCACGTCGGCGGACCGGTCGAGCTTCAGGACCGCGACGGGGATGTGGAGGGCGGTGAGCCCGGCGAGCGCGGGCCGGTCCGCGGCCGACGCGTACAGCACCACGAGGTCGGGCCGGCGCGCCGCGACCGCCTCGACGTTGGGCGCGATACCGTCGCCCACGTCGGGCACGGCGAGCGCCGCGGGCGGGTAGTCGCAGAACCGCGTGCGGCCCACCAGCCGCGGGCCGGCGCCGATGGCGAACAGGATTTCGGTGCTCGCGGGCGAGAGCGAGACGACGCGGCGCGCCGGCGCGGCGAGCGCGACGGTGCGGCCCCAGTCATCGGTGATGGAAACTCCGCCGGCCGGCTGCCGCGGACTGCACGCGGCTAGAGCCCAAGAGGAGCAACGCCAGGAATCGGGCCACCGCCCCCTCCCTCGAGGGCTGTTGGGTGGAGCGCGAACGGCGAGGTCTCCTGGCTCCGGGCCCCTCCGCCCGCCTTCCCGGCCGTCGGCCAGTGGCATGTGGGCGAAGGGTGGGACGAATCCCTACCCGTTACAGTGGCGGGGCCGCGCCGGATTCACACCGGCTTCCGAGATCCCCGTTCGCGTACGACGACGGTTGTGACGACTCGGCAATCTACCACGGGCCGCTCAGCCGCGCGCAAGCCTCTCGGCGACCTGCGCCTTGAGCGCGGCGCGCCGCGCCTGGTAGCCCGCCCACTCCTCCGGCGACGTCTCGGCGGCCCGGCCCTCGTAGCGCGCGTCGAGCGCGACGATCTGGCGCACCAGCGCGTCGCGGTCCGGCTCCCGCGCGATCCGGCCGCGGCGTCGCCGCCCGACGGCGCCGCCGCGCCGCCCGCCGTGCCCGGGGCCGCGCGGCGGCGCGCCGCCACCCAGCCGCCGCCCGCGAGCAGACAGGGCCGCGAGCGCGATGGCGAGCCAGCCCAGGTTCCGCCCGCCGGCCGGCGCGCCGAAGGCTGATCTCCGCGGTCTCGCCCCGCACCACGCGGGTGGACGAGAAGTGGCGGAAGGTGCGCCCCTGGATCTCGAGCGGGTTGGCCGAGGCCAGCGCCGCGCCGGTGGCGTTGGCGAGGCTGTCCTCCACCAGCACCTCGAGCTGCGCGGTGGGCTGGTCCACCGGCACGCGCAGCGTCTTCATCCCCTGCGGCACGACGTAGATCACCACGACCTGCTTGACCCCCGGCGGGAACGGCGCGCGCACCAGCAGGCTGTCGCCCACCCGCGTCACGGCGCTCGCCGGCACGTCGCCCTCGCCGACGCGGAACGCCTCGATGCCGCGCGGCAGGAGCATCCGCCAGGTCGGGGCGCTGTCGCGCTCGACCTTCGTGGTCGTGCCGGGATTCGACACCTGCACGATGTCGAGCACGTCGCGCGAGCCGTCGGCCTGGTCGGGCGCCGAGACCACCAGGTGCCGCACCGCCACGTCGAGCGGCGCGCCGGCGCTGCTCGTGTCGAACACGGGGAGCACGATGGAGTCCGAGCCCGCGGGCGCGGTCGGCGAGAAACGGCGCGGAGAAGTAGCCGATGCCGGCGTACAGCGTCGAGACCACGTACATCGCGGCCGTGTCGGGGCGCGCCACCCGGAACGTGAACCGGCCGCGGGCGTCGCTCCTCAGTGAGTCGAGGGGCCCCTGCCGGTCGGTGCCCACGCGGTGCGCGACCACCTGGACGCCCGGCAGGGCCAGGCTGTCGGCGCCGCGCACCCGCACCACGCGGCCGGCCAGCACCAGCGGCCCGACGCGCGCGGCGGGCTGGGAGCGCGTGGCGCCGGGCCGCCGGCGCGGGGCGGCGCGCGGCCGCGCCCGGCCGCTGCGCCAGCGCCGGTCCGGCCGCCAGCAACGCGGCCGCCGCAAGCCCCATCACGGCGAGCGGCGCGCGCGCCGCTCCGACCCGCCTAGGGCATGAACTTGCCAAAGTCTTCCGGATCGAGGTTCTGCAGGTAGGTCTTCAGCGACTCCGAGTCGAGCGGCCCCTGGTCGGGCGCGGGCTCGATGGTGTTGACCGGCGCCGTGTCCAGCAGGTCGGGATGGGTGAAGATCGGCGCCTTGAGCCTCAGGGCGATGGCGATGCTGTCCGACGGCCGCGCGTCCACCTGCACCCAGTCCCCGTTGCGGTGGATGTGCAGCTCGGCGTAGTAGGTGTTCTCCTTCACCGTGGTGATGAGCACCCGCTTCAGCTCACCGCCCAGCCCGAGAATCACCTGCTTCAGGAGGTCGTGCGTCAGCGGCCGGCTGAACTTGACCCCGGCCATCTCCATCGCGATCGCGCTCGCTTCGGCCGGCCCGATCCAGATCGGCAGGACGCGCTGCCCGTCCTTCTCCTGGAGGACGACGACCGGGGCGTTGGTGTTCCGGTCGAGGCCGAGGTGCGCCACGCGCACCTCGACCAGCGCCTTGCCGGCCGCCTCAGGTGCCAAGATCCCACGAGGCGAGATAGCGCTGCTGCTCCGGCGTGAGGACGTCGATCTTGATCCCCATGCCGGCGAGCTTGAGCCGCGCGATCTCCTTGTCGATCTCCACCGGCACGCGATGCACGTCCTTCGCCAGCGAGGCCGCGTTCTTGAGCAGGTACTCCGCGCCCAGGGCCTGGTTGGCGAACGACATGTCCATCACGCTCGCCGGGTGGCCCTCCGCCGCGGCCAGGTTGATCAGCCGGCCCTCGGCCAGGATGTGGACGCGCTTGCCGTCGAGCACCCATTCGTCCACGAACTCGCGCACCGCGCGCGGGCCCTTGGCGACCTTCTTGAGGCCCTCGAGGTCGATCTCGACGTTGAAGTGCCCGCTGTTGGCCACCATCGCGCCGTCCTTCATCCGCCGCATGTGCTCGACCCGCACGACGTTGACGTCGCCGGTGAGCGTGACGAACACGTCGCCCTCGGGCGCGGCGTCGGCCATCGGCATCACCCGGAAGCCGTCCATCTGCGCCTCGAGCGCCTTGACCGGATCGATCTCGGTCACGATCACGTTCGAGCCCGCGCCCCGCAGCCGGCTGGCCACGCCGCGGCCGCACCACCCGTAGCCCGCCACCACGACCGTCGAGCCCGCCAGCAGCAGGTTGGTCGCGCGCACGATGCCGTCCACCGTGGACTGCCCCGTGCCGTAGCGGTTGTCGAACAGGTGCTTGGTCTCGGAGTCGTTCACCGCCACGACCGGGAACTGCAGCACCTTGTCCTTCGCCATCGCCTTGAGGCGGATGACGCCGGTGGTCGTCTCCTCGGTGGAGCCGATCACGCCCTTCACCAGCGCGGCCCGCGCCGTCCTTGGACAGCGACTCGACCCAGCGCCGCACCGGCGGGGCGAGGTCGTCCAGGCGGCTCGAGCGCGATCATGTGCAGCGAGCCCACCAGGTCGGCGCCGTCGTCCATCGTGACGTCGGGCCGGTGCGCCAGCGCGGCGCGGATGTGCTCGTAGTACGACTCGTGGTCCTCGCCCTTGATCGCGTACACCGAGATGCCGTGGTCCCGCACCAGGTGCGCGGCCGCGTCGTCCTGGGTCGAGAGCGGGTTGGAGGCGCACAGCGCCACGTCGGCGCCGCCCGCCTTGAGCGTGACGGCGAGGTTCGCCGTCTCGGTGGTGACGTGGAGGCAGGCGCTGAGGCGCCGGCCCTTGAGCGGCTGCTCCTTCGCGAACCGCTCCTTGATGAGCCGCAGCACGGGCATCGAGCGCTCGGCCCACTCCACGCGGCGCCGGCCCTCGTCGGCCAGGGCCAGGTCCTTCACGTCGTAGGCGTCCTGCTTGGTCGCCATCGCCATCGTCGTCGCTCTCCTACCGGTTCGCGGTGCGCGCGGCGCCGGCCAGCCGCTTCGCGGTGTCGGCCAGCTCGGCGGCACGGTCCGTACGCTCCCAGGTGAACAGCTCCACGTCCCTGCCCTCGACGGAGGCGCGCACCGGCTTGCGGCCGAAGTGGCCGTAGGCGGCGGTGGCCCGGAACAGCGGCTTGCGGAGGTCGAGCGCCTCGATGATGGCGCGCGGCACCAGGTCGAACTGCTCGCGCACCGCCTTCTCCAGGACCGCGTCGGGCACCGTGCCGGTGCCGAACGTGTCCACCAGCAGCGAGACCGGCTCGCGCACGCCGATGGCGTAAGCCACCTGCACCTCGCAGCGGCGCGCGAGCCCGGCGGCCACCACGTTCTTCGCCACCCAGCGCGCCGCGTAGGCGCCGGAGCGGTCCACCTTCGACGGGTCCTTGCCGCTGAACGCGCCGCCGCCGTGCCGCGCGTACCCGCCGTAGGTGTCCACGATGATCTTGCGGCCCGTGAGGCCGGCGTCGCCCTGCGGCCCGCCCACCACGAAACGGCCGGTCGGGTTGATGTGGGTGATGGGCTTCTCGCCCACGATCCACTCGCCCACCACCGGCGTGATGACGTGCTCGACGATCTCGGCCCTGCAGCTCGTCGTTGCCGATGGTCGGCGCGTGCTGGGTCGAGACCACCACCGTGTGCACCCGCTTGGGGCGGTCGCCCTCGTACTCGACCGTGACCTGCGACTTGCCGTCGGGCCGGAGCCACGGGAGCTTGCCGCCCTTGCGGACCTCGGCGAGCCGGTGGGTGAGCGCGTGCGCCAGCTGGATCGGGAGCGGCATCAGCTCCTTGGTCTCGTCGCACGCGTAGCCGAACATCATGCCCTGGTCGCCCGCGCCGCCGGTGTCCACGCCCTGCTTGATGTCGGGCGACTGCCGGTCGATCGTCGTGAGCACCGCGCACGTCTCGGCGTCGAAGCCGTACGACGGCCTCGGTATAGCCGATCGCCTCCACCGTGCCGCGCACGATGTCGGGGATGTTGACGTAGGTCGAGGTGGTGATCTCGCCGCCCACCACCGCCATGCCGGTGGTGACGAACGTCTCGCACGCCACGCGCGCCTCGGGGTCCTTGGCGATGATCGCGTCGAGGACGGCGTCGGAGATCTGGTCGGCGATCTTGTCGGGATGCCCCTCGGTGACCGACTCCGAGGTGAAGAGCCAGCGTCGCTCGTTACTCAATGTGTCGTCTCGTGTTGGGGTGGCTATTTGCGGAAGCTAGCTCTGCGCGCGCGGGCTGGCAACGGCGACGAAGGGTCGAGCAGGCGCAGATCCACCACCGTGCCCACGCTGCGGCGCACGAACGCGCTCACCTCGTCCGTCGTCGGCAACTCGAGCGCCGCCTCGGCGCAGCCGGCCGCGTCCTTGGCGCTGATCTGCCGCACCAGCCACTTCACCATCGGCAGGCTCGGTCCCGCCACCGACAGCACGCGGTAGCCCAGACCGACCAGCAGGTACACCGAGACCGGATCGGACGCCATCTCGCCGCACACCGACACCTCGCGGCGCGAGGTGCGGGCCGCCCGGGCGATGTTGGCCAGCAGGCGGAGGATCGCCGGATGGTGCGGGCTGAAGCGCTCGGCCAGGCGCGCGTTGCCCCGGTCCACCGCCAGGGTGTACTGCACCAGGTCGTTGGTCCCCACCGACAGGAAGTCGGAGACCTCCGCCAGGCGGTCGGCCATGATCGCCGCGGCCGGCGTCTCGACCGTGATGCCGATCGGCACGCTGGTGGCCGCCTCGATGCCGCTCTTCCTCAGCGCGCGCGCCTCCTCGGCCACCATCTCGCGGGTGCGCATGACTTCGTCGAGCCGGGTCACCAGCGGCAGCATCAGGCGCAGCTTGGCGTGCGCCGCGGCGCGCAGGATCGCGCGGATCTGCGGCCGGAAGATCTCCGGCTGGTCGAGGCACACGCGGATGGCGCGCCAGCCGAGCATCGGGTTGCCCTCGGCGATGCGGCGGAAGGGCGCCGGGAACTTGTCGCCGCCGAGGTCGAAGGTGCGCACGACCACGGGGTGCGGCGCGAACGCGGCGCCGACGCGGCGGTACAGCTCCGTCTGCTCGTCCTCGGTGGGCATCTGCCCGCGGCCGGTGACCAGGAACTCGGTGCGCATCAGGCCCACGCCCTCGGCGCCGTGGCGCACCGCGGCCTCCATCTCCTCGGGCAGGTCGAGGTTCGCCCGCACCGCGAGCACCGCGCCGTCGGTGGTCTGCGCGGGCAGCTCGGAGCCGGCCTCCAGGTCGCGCTCCAGCTCGCGCCGCTGCCGGTCGCGCCGCCGCGCGGCCTCGACCACGGCCTCCGACGGCTCGACCTGCAGCGTGCCCGCCCACCCGTCGAGCACCACCGAGGTCGCCGCTCGCCACCCGCTCGAGCACCTCGGGCAGCGCCATCACGGCGGGGATGCCGATGGAATGCGCCAGGATCGCCGCGTGCGAGGTGCGCGTGCCTTCCTCGCAGGCGATCGCCAGCACGGCGTCGCGGTCGAGCTGGACGGTCAACGCCGGCGTCAGGTCGCGCGCCACCAGGATCACCGGCGCCTCGGGCCGCGCGTGCTCGAGCGCGGGCTCCTCGACGCCCATCAGGTGCGTCAGGACCAGGATCTCGACGTCGGTGAGGTCGGCGAGCCGCTCGCGCAGCATCGCGCTGCCCGTCGTGGTCCACAGGCCCCGCCATTCCAGCATCTTGAGCTGGAACGCGCGCTCGGCCGAGAAGTGGTTCTCGCGGATCAGGCGGTCGGTGCCGGTCCTGAGGTCCTGGTCCTCGAGGATCATGAGCTGCGCGTCGAAGATCCGGGCCTCCTCCTCGCCCGCGCGCTCGGCCGCCTTCACCCGGCTGCGCGCGATCCGCTCGCGCGCGAAGGCCATCGCCTCGGTCAGGCGCGCCGTCTGGGCCGCCACCTGGTCCGGGCCGATCGGCACGTCGGGCACGACCGGGGCCTCCCAGCGCACCACCAGCGCGGGGCCGACGGCCACGCCCGGCGAAACGGCGATACCCTTGATCACCCGGTGCGGCATCAGTCCTCCCCGAAGCCCGCGGCCACCAGCGCCAGCAGCGCGTCCACCGCCTGCTCGGCGTCGTCCCCGTCGGCGCGGATCACCAGTGCGCTCCCGCACTCCGCCGCCAGCATCATCATGCCCATGATGCTCTTCCCGTTCACCTCGAGGTCGTCCTTGCGGACCACGATGTGCGCGGGGAACCGGTTCGCGATCTTCACGAACTCCGCCGCCGGCCGGGCGTGCAGCCCGAGCCGGTTGACGATGGGCGCCGTGCGCTCGACTACCACAGCATCCCCACGCCCACCACCACCGCGAGGGTCAGCGCGGCCACGACGATGCCCGTCGCCCGCCCCTGCAGCAGCCGCACGCCCTGGGCGAACAGCAGCGCCGCCGCCGCCGCGGCGAACACTTCCCAGTGGGTGCGGAACGGGTACCAGCCCAGCACCGACGGCAGCGCCGCGCCCACCGCCAGCGCCGCCAGCGGCGCCACCACTTCCAGCGCCCGCTGCAGCCCCGGCGACGCGAGGGCCCCCGCCACCCCGACGCCGGCGCGCCACCCCACCGTGAGCCCCCACACCCGCAACCACACGTGCATCAGGTTGTAGAGCACGAGGAACGACGACGACGGCCCAGCCGCGGGCCCCGCACGCCACGAGCAGCAGCGCGATGGCGGCGCACGCCGGGAGCCAGCCCGCCCAGATCAGCCGGTCGCCGAGCGAGCCCAGCGGACCGATCAGGGCCGAGCGCAGGCGCTCGATCCGCTCGGGGGCCACCCCGTCCATCTCCGCCCGCGTCGAGGCCCCGACGGCCAGCGACGCGAGGTAGGGATGCGCGTTGAAGAAGCGCGCCTGCCGCGCCAGCGCGGCGCGGAAGGCCGGCGTCCCGCCGTCCCGGCGGCCGAGCCCGCGCAGCGGCCGGCTCGGAGGCGAAGGCGAACCCGATCCCGAGCATCCGCTCGTAGGTGAAGGCCGCCTGGATGGTGAACAGGCGCACCAGCACGGAGCGGAAGCCGGGCATCGCGTCGGCGCGCGCTACCACGCGAGCAGCCCCGCCACCAGCGCCACGCCCGCCACGGTGCCGGCGGCGAACCAGCGCCGCGGCCGGCCCTGGCCGAACAGCCGCCACGCGCTCCACAGGGCCACGCCGAGCGCCGTCCCGAGGACCGCCACGTCGGCCACCGCCCGCGGCGCGCGCCAGCCCAGCTCGACGTGGCGCGCCACCCGCTCGCCGACCGCGAGCGTGAAGGCGGTCAGGACCGCCGCGCGCACCAGGTCGCGCAGGATGCCGCCGGCCTGCAGCGCCGCCAGCGCGCCCACGTCGCCGCCGTCGAGGGCCGGCGCGCGCCGCCGCAGCTGCGCCGCGTTGAGCCGCCGCACCAGGATCATGCTGAGGCCGCCGAGCCACGCCGCGAGCAGCGCCACCACCATGATCCCCACCATCCACGCCGGGTCCCACGTGCCGCCGCGCTGGGCCGCCAGCGCGCCGGCCCCGGCGGCCGCCGGCCCCCAGTCGGGATAGCGCGAGGCGCCCACCGGGAGCGTCTCGAACGCGAACAGCTCGAGCACCGCCCCGGTCGCCAGGCCCGCCAGCGGCCCGCCCGCGACCGCGCCGCCGAGGAAGCCGGCCACCAGCGGCCGGCCGAGCATCGCCTGCGGCACGCTGACGCAGTCCAAGCCCGCCAGGGCCCCCACGCCCACGCGCGCCGGCGAAGGTCGCCGGCGTCATGCCAGCTCCGCGACGGGCACGGGCTTCGCCGTCGGCAGGTCCTGCGCCGTCACCTCGACGCCGCGCGCCGCCAGCGCCGTGAGCTGCGGCCGCCTCGGCCTCGGTCAGGAACACGTAGCGCAGCCGCTCGGTGCGGCCGTCGCGCGCGTGGATGCCGCCGAGGTTCACCCGCCGCACGGCGGGCGCCGCGGCGCACAGCGCCACCATCGTCTCCACGTCGCCGGTCAGGAGCAGGCCCTTGCGGGCGTCCGCCTCCCATTCCGCGATCCGCGGCGCCGCCTCCACGACGGTCGCGAACACCACGTCCATCGCGCCGGGCACGCCCATGCGGTAGAGCTCCTGTTCCCAGACGTTGGCACGCACGGCGTCGTCCACCAGGACGATGAACTTGATGCCGAGCCGCTGGCCCCATCCCACGACGACCTGGCCGTGAATCAGCCGGTCGTCGATCCGGTAGAGGACCAGGCTCACTTCTCGACCGCCGCCACCGCCGTGCGCCCCACCTCGACGGCGCGCCGCGCCGCCTCCGCCACCGGCAGCTCGCGATGGAAGGCGAAGTCCACCAGCATCGCGAGGTTCACGCCGGTCACGACCTTCACGTCCGGCCGGCCGCGCGCCAGCGCCGAGGCGGTGAACGCGCACGAGCCGCCCGCCATGTCGGTGAACACCACCGCCGGGCGGCCCGCGATCGCGGCGTCGAGGTCGCGCGTGAGCCCGGCGCGGTCGCAGCCGGTGTTCGACACCGCCACGAGGCCCGACTCGTCGCCGGCGATGGCCCGCACCGCCGCCAGCAGCGCCGCGGCCAGCTCCGAGTGGGCGACCACCACGCCGGTCAGCGGCTCACTCATAGTCCTCTTCCAGGTACTCGCGGATCAGGCGCTGCTCCTGCATCCGGCCGATCAGCCGCTCGTTGAACTCCCGCGCCGAGTCCACGCCGGCGTACTTCAAGAGGTGCCGCATCGCCACGATCTCGGCGATGACCGTGATGTTCTTGCCCGGATTGAGGGGCACCACGACCCGCGGCAGCTTCACGTCGAGGACCGTGGTCTCGTCGCCGTCGAGGCCGGTGCGCTCGTAGGGATGGGCGCTGTCCCAGTCCTCGAGCTGCACCACCACCTCGATGCGCTTCTGCTGGCGCACCGCGCGGATGCCGAACAGCGCGGCGATGTCGATCAGGCCGATGCCGCGGATCTCCATGAAGTGGTGCTGGTGCTCGTGGCCCCGGCCGATCAACACGTCGTGGCCGAGCCGCCGGACCAGGACCACGTCGTCGGCCACCACGCGGTGCCCGCGCTCGACCAGGTCGAGGACGCATTCGCTCTTGCCGATGCCCGAGCGCCCGAGGAACAGCAGGCCCACGCCGTACACGTCCGCCAGCGAGCCGTGGATGGCGGTCTGCGCGGCGAACACTTCCTCGAGGAACGGCTTGAGGCGGTTGTAGAACTCCGACGTCTTCAGGCGCGAGCGGATCACCGCGACGCCGCGCTCGCGGCTCAGGTCCACCAGCTCCGCCGGCACGTCGAGCCCCTTGGTGACGAACATGCAGGGGCACCCGAGGTCGCACAGCGACTCGATGCGCTGGCGCCGCTCCGCGTCCGGCAGGGCGAACAGGTAGGAGATCTCCGTCTCGCCGAGGACGTACACGCGGTCGGGCGTGAAGCGCGCCGTGTAGCCCGCCAGCACCAGGCCGGGGTTCGACACCTCGGCCGACGGAATGGCGCGCTCGAGCCCGGCGTCGCCGGTCAGCACCTCGAGCTGCAGCGTCTCGGACCGCTGCTCGATGAGGTCGCGCAGCCGGACCGTGGTCAGCTCCGGGCCCGGCCCGCGCGGCGGCGGGGGTTGGCTTCCAGCTTGTCGAGCTGGCGGCGCAGCTTGGCCGCGGCGCGGTCCAGCGCCGTGCGGTGATCGGCGGCCTCGGCGCTGGCCACGTGCACCTGGCCGCGCGCGGCCGTGAGCATGACCTCGGCCGTGGCCCGCTGATGGTCCTGGCCGAAGGTCACGTGCGCCGCGGTGGGCCGCGTCGCCAGCCGGACCAGGCGCTCGATCACCCGCTCCGCCCGCACGCGCAGCACCTCGGCGATCTCGCCGTGACGCGCCGTGATCATCGTCTCCATGATCGTCACTCCTCGCCGCGCGGCCCGGCGGCCAGCGTGGCTTCGAGGTGAGCTTCCGTCTCGCGGGCCGCGCGCTCCCAGCTCAGCGACTCCGCGAACGCGCGCGCCCCGCGCCCCAGACGTTCGCGAAGGGCGGCGTCGCGGGCCAGGTCGCCCAGCGCGGCCGCCATCGCCGGGACGTCGCCGTGCGGCACCAGCAGCCCGGTCTCGCCGTCCTTCACCGACTCCCGGAGCCCCGGGCTGTCGGACGCGACGGCGGGCGTCCCGCAGCCCGCGGCCTCCAGGTTGGTGATCCCCCAGCCCTCCTTGGGCGAAGGGAACACCACCGCCCACGCCTCCCGGTACAGCTTCAGCTTCTCGGCCTCGGACACGCGGCCGAGGAACGTCACGCCCGCACCCGCGCGCGCCGCGACCGCCTCCAACCGGCCGCGATCGGTGCCGTCGCCCGCGATCCACAGCTCGGCGTCCGGCACGGCCGACCCGCGCACCAGGGCCAGCGCGGCGATGGCCGTCTCCACCGCCTTATACCGCTTGAGCCGCCCCACGTACAGGAAGCGCGGCCCGGCGGCCCGCGCCACCGCCGGATCGGGACGATAGTGCGCGGCGTCCACGCCCGGATAGATCACCCGCACCGCCTCGGCGGCGAAGCCGCGCCGCACCAGGTCGTCGCGCGTGCTGTCGCTGATGGCGTGGACCGCGGCGCGGCGGTACACCGCCGGCATCGGCCGCTCGGCCGCCCAGACCACCAGCGCCACGGGCCAGGACACTTCGCGGAACGCCGTCGTCCCGAACAGGTGCGGCACCAGGAGCACGAACGGTCCGCGCCACAGCCGCGGCAGGTAGAGCGGCAGCTTGTTGACGTCCTCCACCACCACGTCGGGCCGGAGCGCGCGGGCCAGGCGCGCGAACGCGCGCCGCCCCGCGGCCGCGAAGCCGTACTCGCCCGCCACCCGGTGCACCGCCATGCCGTCGAGCTGCGCCTCGGCGGCCGCGCCCGGGTAGCCGCTGGTCAGCAGGTGCACCTCGTGGCCGCGCGGCGGCGAGGCGCCCGAAGATCTCGTGCAGGTGCACTTCGGCGCCGCCGGCCTGCGGGTTGCGTGCGGTCGCGCCAGTTGACCACGCAGGATCCTCACAGCCGGCCCCGGTCGCGCGCCAGGCGGTCGAGGATCCCGTTGACGAACGCCGGGCGACTTGGGCCCGCCGAACCAGCGCGCGAGCCGCACCGCCTCGTCGATCACGACCTTGGGCGGCATCGCGCCGGGCTCTCGAGCTCGCAGCGCCGCGAGCCGCAGGATGTTGCGATCGACCACCGCGAGCCGCTCCAGCCGCCAGCGGTCGGCCGCGCTGCTCCAGCGCCGGCGTCGAGCCGCGCGCCGCGCGTCGACCGCCGCCTCCGCCAGGCCCAGCGCGCGGTCGCGCACCGCGGGCGACGACGTCCACCAGCGGCAGCACCCGCGACCACACGACGCGCCGTTTCGACTCGCGGCTCCGGCCACCTGGTCCCACGCGTAGAGCAGCTGGAGCGCGAGGGCGCGGGCGCGGGTCTCAGCCCGGATCGCCATCGCGCGCGGGCAGCGCCGCGGCCGCGTCCAGCGCCGCGGCCGTCGCCTCGTAGCCCTTGTTCCCCGCCGCGCCGCCCGAGCGCTCGAGCGCCTGCTCCAGCGTGTCGCAGGTCAGCACGCCGAACCCCACCGGCACCCCGTACTGCACCGCCACGCGCCATCAGGCCGCGCGCCGACTCCCCGGCGATGATCTCGAAGTGCGCCGTCTCGCCGCGGATCACCGCGCCGAGCGCCACCAGCGCCGCGTAGCCGCCGCGCTCGCAGCGAGGCCGCGCGCCATCACCGGCAGCTCCCAGGCGCCCGCGACCCAGCACCACGTCCACCCGCTCGGCGGCGACGCCGCGCTCGCGCAGGCACTGCTCCGCGCCGGTCAGCAGGCGCCGGCGTCACGTTCTCGTTGAACCGGCTCGCCACCACCGCCACGCGGTCCGGCGCGGTGCGGCGAGTCCGGCGCTGCCGGGCGCGGGCCCATCAGTGCGCGAACAGGTGGCCGAGCTTGTCGCGCTTGACGTCGAGGTAGCCGGCGTTCTCGTCGGTGCGCGGCGGGATGATCGGCACGCGCTCGACGATCGACAGGCCGTAGCCCTCGATGCCCACCAGCTTCATCGGGTTGTTGGTGAGGATGCGGATCGCCTTGACGCCCAGGTCCAGCAGGATCTGCGCGCCGATGCCGTAGTTGCGGAGGTCGGGCAGGAAGCCGAGCCGCTCGTTCGCCTCGACCGTGTCGTGCCCGGCGTCCTGCAGCTCGTACGCCTTGAGCTTGTTGAGGAGCCCGATGCCGCGCCCCTCCTGGTCGAGGTACACCACCACGCCCGCGCCCGCCTCGGCGATCATCCGCATCGCGGTCTGCAGCTGCCAGCCGCAGTCGCAGCGCGCCGAGCCGAACACGTCGCCGGTGAGGCACTTGGAGTGGATGCGCACCAGCACCTCGGCGCCGGCCGGCAGCGTCGCCGTACACCAGCGCCACGTGCTCCGCGTCGTCCACGTCGTTGCGGTAGCCGACGATCCGGAACTCGCCCATGCGGCGTGGGCAGCCGCGCCTCCGCCACGCGGTGCACCAGCCGCTCGTTCTGGAGCCGGTGCGCCACGATCTGCGCGACGGTGATGAAGGTGAGCCGGTGCTCGGTGGCGAAGCGCTCGAGCTCGGGCCGCCGCGCCATCGTGCCGTCGGCGTTCAGGACCTCGCACAGCACGCCGGCCGGGCACCAGCCCCGCGAGGCGCGCCAGGTCCACGCTGGCCTCGGTCTGGCCCACGCGCTGCAGCACGCCGCCGGGGCGCGCCCGCAGCGGGAAGACGTGCCCCGGGCGCCGCAGGTCGGAGGGCACGGTGACCGGATCGATCGCGACCCGCATCGTCGCCGCGCGGTCGGCGGCGCTGATGCCGGTGGTGACGCCGAAGCGGGCGGCCGCGTCCACGCTGACCGTGAAGGCGGTCTCGTGCGCCTCGGTGTTGTGCTCCACCATCTGCGGCAGGCCCAGCGCCTCGCAGCGCTCGGTGGTCAGCGTCAGGCAGATGAGCCCGCGGCCGTGCACCGTCATGAAGTTGATCAGCTCGGGCGTGATCTTCTCCGCCGCGGCCACCAGATCGCCCTCGTTCTCCCGGCCCTCGTCGTCCGCCACGACCACGATCTTGCCCGGCGCGGACGTCCGCGATGGCCTGCTCCACCGTCCCGAATGCCATCTAGCGATGCCTCCCTCTCCTCCGGGCGGCCGCATGCGGCGCCAGGAGATGCTGCACGAACTTCCCGATCAAGTCAGCCTCTAAATGTACCCGCGTGCCCACCCGGGCTCTACCCAGCGTGGTGACTTCGAGGGTGTGCGGGATCACCGAGATCTGCACCACGCCGTGGCGCGGCAACGCGTTGACGGTCATGGAGATGCCGTCCACCGCGACGGAGCCGTGCGAGCACGGACAGGTCGGCCACGTAGCTTGGGCGCCCGGATGTCGAGCAGCACCGAGTCGTCGAGCACCTGCCGGCGCACCACCGTGCCCACGCCGTCCACGTGGCCGGCGACCATGTGCCCGCCCAGGAGGTCGCCGAGCTTGAGCGACCGCTCGAGGTTGACCGGCCGGCCGGCGCGGTACTCGCCGAAGTTGGTCCGGCTGCGCGTCATCGTGACCGCTTCGACCGTGAAGGTCCGCCTGCCCCGTCTTCACGACGGTGAGGCAGGTGCCGTCCACCGCGATGCTCTCGCCGATGGCCGGCTTGCGCCGGTAGGGATGCTCGATCACGACCTCGAGCCCGTGGGCCGTGCGCCGCACCCGGCGCACCGCGCCCATCGCCGTCACGATTCCGGTGAACATCTCAGGGCCTGTCCAGGACGAGCAGCGTGTCGTCGCCGAGCGCGCGGCGCTCGACCGTCCGCCAGCGCGCGGCATGTTCGATGGCCGTCCCCGGCAGGCCGCCGGGAAGGCGCTCACGCCTTCGTCGCCCAGCCAGAGCGGCGCGATCACCAGGTACAACCGGTCCACGACGTCCGCCTCGAGAAAGCGCCGCGCCACGACGCCGCCACCCTCGACCAGCACGCTGGCGATGCCGCGTCGCGCCATCTCGGCCAGCGCCTCGGGCGGGCCGTCGGCGGCCGCCACCTCGACGCCCGGCGGCCCGCAGCGCCGCCGCGCGCCGCCGCCGGCGTGTCGCGGCCCACCAGCGCCAGCGTGGGCGTCTCGCGCGCCGTCTTGACCAGCGCCGAGTCGAGCGGCAGCTCCGCGCGGCGGTCCAGCACCACCCGGATGGGCGGCCGCACCGGCTGCACCGCGCCGCGCACCGTGAGGCTCGGGTCGTCGGCCTTCGCCGTGCCGCCGCCCACCGCCAGCGCGTCGAAGCCGGCGCGCAGCCACTGCACCCAGTCGCGCGCCTCTGCGCCCGACACCCAGCGCGAGTGCCCGGCCGCGTCCGCGATGCGCGCGTCGAGCGAGATGCGCCAGCTTCAGCGCCACGAACGGCCGCGCGCGCCCCGAGAAGCGGTGGAAGAACGCCGCGTTCTGCGCGCGCGATTCCGCCTCGAGCACGCCGCCCTGCGACCTCGACGCCCGCGCGCGCGCAGCACGTCCGCGCCGCCGTGCGCCACCGGATCCTCGTCGCGCGCTCCGTACACCACGCGGCGGATGCCGGCCGCGAGGATCGCGTCGGTGCACGGCGGCGTCTTCCCGTGGTGGGCGCAGGGCTCGAGCGTCACCACCAGGTCGGCGCCGCGCGCCCGCTCGCCCGCGGCCACCAGCGCCAGCACCTCGCCGTGCGGCCCGCCGAACTCGGCGTGGAACCCCTCGCCGACCACCGCGCCGTCGCGCAGCACCAGCGCGCCCACCAGCGGGTTCCGTCCCACGCGGCCCCATCCGCCCCAGGCCAGCGTCAGCGCGCGCTGCATCGCCTCGCGGAAATCCACGCCTACGCCGCAGCCTCCCACCGCACGGTTCCGGTCCCGCTCACCACCTCGCCGATCTCCCACGTCTCGACCGCAGGCCTCGCGCGGCCGCGGCGCGCACCGCGTCGGCGTCGCCGCGCGCACAGACCGCGATGAGCCCGAGGCCGAGGTTGAACACGCTGCGCATCTCCTCGTCGGTCACCGAGCCGCCGGCGGCCACCACCCGGAACGCCGCCGGCACGGGCCACGCGCCGCTCCTTACCACGGCGTCAACGGAATCGGGCAACACGCGCACCAGGTTGCCGGGGATGCCGCCGCCGGTGATGTGGGCGAGGGCGTGGAGCCGCGGACGCGCCGGCCAGACCGCGGCGAAGTAGCTGCGGTGCACGGCGAGCAGCTCGTCCACGACCGTCCGGCCGGTTTCGGGGAACGGATCGTCGAGGCCCAGGGCCATGTCGCCGAACACGACGCGCCGGAGGAGCGAGTAGCCGTTGGTGTGGAAGCCGCTCGCGGCGTACCCGACGAGCACGTCGCCGGGCCGCACGCGGTCGCCGTGCAGGGCCTCGCCCTCGGCCACCACGCCCAGGATCGTGCCGGCCAGGTCGTACTCGCCCGCGCGGTACACGTCCGGCATCTCCGCCGTCTCGCCGCCCACCAGCGGCATGCCGTGCGCGCGGCAGCCGCGCGCCACGCCGCTCACGACCTCCGCGGCCACCGCGGGGTCGAGCCGGCCCGACGCGAAGTAGTCGAGGAAGCCGATGGGACGCGCGCCGTGCACCAGGATGTCGTTGACGCAGTGGTTCACCAGGTCTTCGCCCACCGTGCCGTGGCGGCCGGCGCGGATCGCGACCAGCACCTTGGTGCCCACGCCGTCGGTGGAGGCGACGAGCACCGGATTCGGCACGTCGGCGGGCAGGCGCACCAGGCCGCCGAACGCGCCCACCGCCCCGACCGACGCCGCGGTGCGCGTGCTCCGCACCAGCTCGGCGATGCGCGCCTTGGCCGCCTCCGCCGCGGCCAGGTCCACGCCGGCGGCGCGGTAGCGGTCAGCGCCGACCGGCATCGCGCGCCGCGGGATCGAGCTCGAAATGCACCAGGTCGTGGTAGGCGCGCACCCGCGCCATCACGTCGGCCAGCGTGATCTCCTCGAACCGGCCCACCGAAAAGCGCTCGACGGCGAAGGAGCCCATCGCCGAGCCGTAGACCATCGCGAGGCGGAGATTGCGCGTCCGACAGGTCGCCGGTGCGCGCCAGGTGCGCCATGAACCCGCCGGCGAACGAGTCGCCCGCCCCGGTGGGATCGAACACGTCGTCCAGCGGATAGGCCGGCACGTAGAAGATGCGCTCCCGGTCCACCAGCACGGCGCCGTGCTCGCCCTTCTTCACCACCACGTACTTGGGGCCGCGGTCCAGCACCCAGCGCGCCGCGCGGTGGATGTGCCAGTCGCCCGACAGCTCCCGCACCTCGGAGTCGTTCACCAGCAGCGTGTCCACGCGCTCCAGCAGCTTCATCAGCGCCGTGCGCTTGCCCTGGATCCAGTAGTTCATCGTGTCGCAGGCCACCATCTTCGGCTTGTGGACCTGCTCGAGCACGTCGAGCTGCAGCTCCGGGTCGATGTTGCCGAGGAACACGTACTCGGCGTCGCGGAACTCGGGCGGGATCACCGGCTTGAAGTTGGCGAACACGCCGAGCCGGGTCTCCAGCGTGTCGCGCGTCTGGAGGTCGAAGCCGTACTTGCCGGCCCAGCGGAAGCTCTCGCCGTCGGCCACCGTCACGCCGCGCAGGTCGAGGCCGCGCGCCGCGAGGCGCTGCAGGTCGGCCATCGGATAGTCGCGCCCCACCACGCCGACCATCTGGACGGGATGATAGAGCAGCGAGCCCGCCGCGCCGAAGAACACGGCCGAGCCGCCGAGGGCGTTCTCGGTGCGGCCGAACGGCGTCTCGACCGAGTCCAGCGCGACGCTTCCCACGACCAGCAGGCTCATGCCATCTCCCTGTGCGTCTGTGCGTCCTGTGCTCCGTGCCGCCTGTGCCCGTCCGCCTCTTACATCCGCTCCGGCGCCGTGATGCCCAGCAGCGCCAGCCCGTTGGCCAGCACGATCTGCGTGGCCCGCGCCACCGCGAGCCGCGCCCGCTCGACCGGCGGGCTCTCGCCCAGCACCCGGCAGCGGTGGTACCAAAGGTGCGCCGCGCGCGCGAGCTCTTCCAGGTAGGTGGTGAGCCGCGGCGGATCGAGCGCCTCGGCCGCGCGCGCCACCGCGTCGGGAAAGCGCGCCAGCACCTTGAGCAGCTCCGCCTCGCTCGGAGTCGGTCAGCGCCGCGACGTCCACGCCCTCGGCCGTCACGGCGGCGGCGTCCAGGCCGCCGACCCGGAACACGCCGCTCATCCGCGCGTGGGCCATCTGCACGTAGAACACCGGGTTCTCCTCGCTGCGCTTCAGGGCGAGGTCGATGTCGAACTGGAGGTGCGAGTCCGCCTTGCGCATCAGGAAGAAGTAGCGCACCGCGTCGCGGCCCACCTCGTCCACCAGGTCGCGCACCGTGACGTAGCTGCCGGCGCGCTTGGAGAGCCGGACCTCCTCGCCGCCCTTCATCACCGTCACCATCTGGTGCAGCACGTACTCCGGGTAGCCCTCCGGGATGCCGAGGCCCAGCGCCTGCAGGCCGATCCGCACCCGGGTGACGGTGCTGTGATGGTCGGAGCCCTGCGCGTTGATGGCGCGCTTGAACCCGCGCTCCCACTTGTTCACGTGGTAGGCGACGTCGGGCACGAAGTAGGTGTACTCGCCGCCCTTCTCGGCGCTGCGGCGCACCACCCGGTCCTTGTCGTCGCCGAAGTCGGTGGTCCGGAGCCACAGCGCGCCGTCCTGCTCGTAGGTGTGGCCTGCGGCCGTCCAGCGCCGCACGGTCTCCTCCACGCGTCCGTCGGCGTAGAGCGACGACTCGAGGAAGTAGACGTCGTGCCGCACGCCGAACGCCTGGAGGTCGCGGTCCTGCTCCTCGCGCAGCGCCTGGACCGCGAAGCGGCGCACGGCCTCGGTGTCGGCCGCGGCCGCGTCGGCCGGATGGGCGGCCACGTAGCGCTCGGCCAGCTCGCGGATGTACTCGCCGTGGTAGCCGCCCTCGGGCACCTCGACCTGGCGGCCGGATAGCTGCGCGACGCGCGCGGCCACCGACGCCGCGAGCTTCATGATCTGGGCGCCGGCGTCGTTGTAGTAGAACTCGCGCGTGACCTTCCAGCCCGTCCACTCGAGCAGCGCGCTGATCGCGTCGCCCAGCGCGGCCTGCCGGCCGTGCCCGACGTGCAGCGGCCCCGTCGGGTTGGCGGACACGAACTCGACGTTCACCGGCGCACCGTTCCCCACCGGCGTGCGCCCGTAGGCCGCGCCGGCGGCGATGATGGACTGGAGCGTGCCGGAGAGCTGGTCGGCCGCGAGCCGGAAGTTGATGAAGCCCGGGCCCGCGACCTCGACGGCGGCGACGACACCCGGCGGGAAGCTCAGCGCGGCCACGATGCGCTCGGCCACCTCGCGCGGCTTGGCCTTGAGCGTCTTGGCGAGGACCAGCGCGAGGTTGGTGGCCACGTCGCCGTGGCTCTTCTCGCGCGGCGTTTCGAGCTCGACGGCCACGCCCGGCGGCGCTCCGAGCTGGGCCGCGACTCGGGCGAGCTCGGCCCTGATCTCCTCCCGGGCCACGCTCAGTCGGCTTTCGAGTCGGACTTGGGGGCTTCGGGCTTGGGCGAGGCGGCGGGCTTGTCGCCTCCGTCTTTCAGCCGCTGGGTGGCCGTGTCGCTCTTGGCCTTGTCGTGCTTGGCCTTGTCGCCTGGGCGCTTGTAGTCGGTCTCGTAGAACCCGGATCCCTTGAAGACGAGAGCGTGGCCCCCGGAGATCTGCCGCTCGGCCTTGGCGCCGCACTTGGGGCACTTCGCGCCGGCCGGCGCCGAGATCTTCTGGACCCGCTCGAACCGGGTACCGCACTTGGGACACTTGTACTCGTACGTCGGCATCGCGCCTAGTGACCTAACGCAAAGAGATATATAAGGTTAGCCGATACGTGATGAGGTTGTCAAGGAACTGCCGTGGCGCCCCCACACGCTCTCCATGGCGCCGGTGATCTCGCCCACCGTCGCCCGGGCACGCACCGCCTCGACGATGCCCTCCATGAGCGGCGCCGACGGCTCGGCGGCGGCCCGATGGAGGCCGTCGAGGGCGCGGCTCACGCGGCCGGCATCGCGAGCCGCGCGCGCGGCTCGGAGCTGCTCGATCTGCCGGGCCGCGAGCGCGGTGTAGTCGGGCAAGCGCGGCGCTTCGAGCGGGGCGCCGTCCTGGAAGCGATTGACGCCCACCACCACGTCCTCGCCGGCTTCGACCGCGCGCTGGGCGGCGTACGCGGCCAGGGCGATCTCGTGCTGGACCCAGCCATCGGCGATGGCGCGGACGGCTCCGCCCCGCCTCTCGACCTCGGCCATGATCTCGCGCGCCTTGGTCTCGAGCGCGGCGGTCAGCGCCTCGACGTAGTAGGAGCCGCCGAGCGGATCGGCCGTGCCCGTCACGCCGGACTCGAAGGCGAGGACCTGCTGGGTGCGCAGCGCCAGGCGCGCCGAGTCGGCGGTGGGCAGCGCCAGCGCCTCGTCGAAGCTGTTGGTGTGGAGCGACTGGGTGCCGCCCAAGACGGCGGCGAGGGCCTGCACGGCGACGCGCACCACGTTCGCCATCGGCTGCTGCGCGGTGAGCGTGGACCCGGCGGTCTGGGCGTGGAAGCGAAGCCGGCACGCGGCCTCGTCACCACCGAATTCCTCGCGCACCAGCGTCGCCCAGAGGCGCCGCGCCGCGCGGAACTTCGCCACTTCCTCGAACAGGTCGTTGTGGGCCGCGAAGAAGAAGGAGATGCGGGCCGCGAGCCGGTTCACGTCGAGGCCGGCGGCCTTCGCGTGGCGCAGGTAGGCGAGCGCGTCGGCGAAGGTGAAGGCCAGCTCCTGCGCGGCGGTGGCGCCCGCCTCGCGCATGTGGTAGCCGCTGATCGAGATCGGATTGAAGGCGAGGCGGTTGGCCAGCACGTAGCGGAACACGTCGGTCGTCAGGCGCAGGCTCTGCTCCGGCGGGAAGACGTACGTGCCGCGGGCGATGAACTCCTTGAGCACGTCGTTCTGGATGGTGCCGCCGAGCTTTTCCGCGGCGACGCCGGCCTCCTCGCCCACCACCAGGTACATCGCCAGCAGGACCGGCGCGGTGGCGTTGATGGTCATGGAGGTGGTGACGCGGTCCAGCGGGATCCCCGCGAACACGCGGGCCAGGTCGTCCACCGTGTCCACCGCCACGCCCACGCGCCCGACCTCGCCCGCGGCGAGCGGGTGGTCGGAGTCGTAGCCCATCTGGGTCGGGAGGTCGAACGCCGTCGAGAGGCCGGTCTGGCCCGCGGCCAGCAGCTCGCGGAAGCGGGCGTTGGTCTCCTCGGCCGTGCCGAAGCCCGCGTACTGGCGCATGGTCCACAGCCGGCCGCGATACATGGACTCGTGGACGCCGCGGGTGTAGGGGAACGCGCCCGGCGCGCCGAGCCGCGCGTCGAGGTCGGGCGGCAGGTCGCCGGGCCCGTACGACGGGCCGGACCTCGATGCCGGAGCTGGTGCGGCGCTCGTTCACGCGGGCGCGCCGGCGAGCATCTCCTCGGCGAGCCGCACGTCGTCCCGGCTGCCGACGAACAGCGGCGAGCGCTGGTGCAGCTCCGTGGGCTCGATGTCGAGGATGGCGCGCTGCCCGTCGGACGCGTAGCCGCCCGCCTGCTCGCACAGCATGGCCAGCGGCGAGCACTCGTACAGCAGGCGCAGCTTGCCCTCCGGCGACTTGGTGTCGGCCGGATAGCAGAACACGCCGCCCGCGATCAGGTTGCGGTGGAAGTCGGCCACCAGGGAGCCGATGTAGCGCGACGTCTTCGGCTCGTAGCCGCAGTCCAGTCCCTTGTAGCACTTCATGAGCGACTGGACCTTCGAGTTCCAGCGCGGGAAGTAGCTCTCGTTGACGCTGTAGTACTTGCCCAGCGCCGGCGTGTTGATGCTGGGGTGCGAGAGCAGGAACTCGCCGATCGAGGGATCGTAGGTGAAGCCGTGCACGCCCTGGCCGGTGGTGTACACCATCATGGTGCTGGAGCCGTAGAGGATGTACCCCGCCGCGACCTGCTCCCGGCCCTTCTGGAGGCAGTCGGAGAGCACGCCGGGAGCGCCGTCGGGGCTGAGCCGCTTGTGCACGGAGAAGATCGTCCCGATCGACACGCACACGTCGATGTTGGCCGAGCCGTCGAGCGGGTCGTAGAGCACCACGTACTTGCCCGCGGCCTGGCCGGGCGGCGTGGGCACGGGCAGCTCGTCCTCTTCGGAGCCGATGAGGCACACGCGCCCGGTGCGGAGCAGGGCGTGCTTCATGGTGGCGTTGGCGAACTCGTCGAGCTTCTGCACCACCTCGCCCTGCACGTTGATGAGCCCGGCGCTGCCGATGATGTCGGCGAGGCCGGCCATGCGGACGTGGCTGTTGATGATCTTGGCGGCGAGGGCGATGTCGTAGAGCAGGTTCGAGAGCTCGCCCGTGGCCTCCGGGTGCAGCTCCTCCTGGTCCAGGATGAACCGCTCGATCGTGATGACGCGTGACAGCGACGACTTCACGGCTCCCCCCGCGTGAGGATGAACGTCGTGTCGCGCGGCCCGGCGTGGACGCGCACTTCCCTGCCGTCCGTCTCCACCGTGACGGTCCCGCCCGCGTCGGTCCGGAAGACGGCGCAGCCCGCGCGGGCGAGCGCGGCGACGACGCCGGGGTCGGGCTCCCCGTACTTGTTCGGCCCGACGGAGATGACGCACAGCCTCGGCGCGACGGCCGCCAGCCACGCCGGCCCCGTGGCCGACTTGCTCCCGTGGTGCGCCACCTTGAGGAGCGTGGCCGCCGGCATCCGTCCGACGATGTCCGGCGCGCCCTCCATCGCCAGCCCGGCGTCGCCCGGAAAGACCGCGCGGAACGCGCCGTAGTCGAGCGTCAACACCACCGAGTTTTCGTTCGCCGGCAGATCGCGTTCCATCCACGCACTGTCGGGGTGCCACACCCGGAGCCGCACGCCGTCGAGCGTGAGGCTGTCGCCTGCCCGCGCGGGGCGCCACCGGCTCCCGGCCAGCGCCGCGGCGGCGAGGAAGCGGCGATAGATCTCCGAGGTGCGCGGCTGGCCCGGCTCCAGCACCAACTCCGGCTCGAAGTTCCGCACCACGGCGGGCATGCCGCCCAGGTGATCGGCGTCGCCATGCGACGCCACCGCGACGGCGAGTCGCTGCACTCCGCTCCGCCTGAGGAACGGCGTGACCACCGACGCGCCGGCATCGAATCCCAGCGTGCGCGGCCCGCCATCCACCACCATCCACCGCCCGGCCGGCGTCACGATGGCCGCCGCGTCGCCTTCGCCGACGGCCAGAAAATGTAGCGCCAGCCATCCCGGCCTGTAACCCGCCGCGCCGCCGGGGACGAGCGGCCACCACACCGCCGCGCAGCCGGCGAGCGCCGCGGCCACGGCGCCGCGGCCGCGGAGGGCGCGGAGTGCCGCCCGGCGCCCGGTCCGCGGGTAGGGCCGCAGCAGGACGGCGGCCACGGCGGCCAGCACGAGCGCGGCGAGCCCGGTCCGCGCGAACGGAACGGTGGCCAGCGGCAGGGCGCCCGCGAGCCGCGCCACGCCGTCCAGGGCGTCGAGCCCGACGGACGCGGCGCCCGCCGCCACCGGGGCCCAGGCCGGGAGCAACGCCGCCAGCGCCAGCGTGAGGGCGAGCGTCGGCACCACGAAGCCCGCGAGCGGCACGGCGAGCAGGTTGGACACGAGGGCGGCGGGGGCCATCGTCCCGAAGGCGAGGATGCTGAACGGCGCCGTGGCGAGCGTCGCGCCGCCGGACACGGCCGCGACGGAGAGGAGGGCCGTGACCCGCCGGTTCCGGGGCAGCGAGCGCTCGCGCCGCAGCGCGCCGACCGCCCGGGCCGCCGTGATGCACCCGTAGACGCCCGCGAAGGAGAGCCACGGCCCCGGTTCGGTGACCGCGAACGGATCGAACGCGATCACCCCGAGGGCGGTAGTGGCGAGCGGCGCGTACGGCACGAGCGGCCGCTGCCGCACGCGGGCCCAGCACCAGATCGCGATCAGTCCGAGGGCGCGCACGGCGGGCGGAGGCCACCCGAGCAGCGCGACGTAGGCCGCCACGAGCCCCGCGCCCGCGAGGCGCGCGGCGGAGTCGCCCAGGCGCGCGGCACGCAGCACCAGCAGCAGCGCACCCGCGAGGATGCCCACGTGGAGGCCGGAGATGGCGAGGATGTGGGCGAGGCCGGCGTGCGCGAAGCGCTGCCGCACGTCGGCGTCGAGCAGGTCGCCGGTGCCTACCGTGAGCGCGGCGGCGAGCGGCGCGCGGCCCGGCGCGAACAGCGCCGCGATTCGGCGTTCGGCGGCGAGCCGGAGCCGCGCGCGCAGGCCCGGAGACTCGGCCAGCGGGCGCATCCGGCGCGCCACCAGGCGGCCCGCGCGCTCGGGCCGGACGGGCCAGGGCGAGAGCGCGCGCGGGTTCCGGTGCCACGTGCCCACGAGCGCCGCCACGCCCTCCGGCGGCGGCGTCCACGACGGCCACTCCACCGTGAGCCGGCCGGCGCACGCGTCCGGCCAGAGAACCGTGGCGCGGGACGCACCGCCGCGCACGGGCACGTCCCACGGCTCGACCACGACGGCGACGCGCTCGCCTTCCCGCCACCGCGAGCGGCAGTCGCGTGCCGCGCGCGCCGCCGTCGCCGCCCCCCAGATCACGCCGGCCGCCGCGGCCGTCAGCACGGCCGCACCGCGCGCCTCGCGGCGCCAGACCAGCAGCCCGCCGACGGCCAGGGCGGGCGCCACCAGCCACCCGCTCCCGGAAAGCACGAGGCCGGCGATATCGCCGGCCGCCATGCCCAACGCACACCACACCACGGCCGGCATGCTACCGCCGGCCCGCCGCGCTCAGGGCGCGATGCGACTCCTCATGTGCCGCGGCGCTTCGCCCACGACGCGGAACGCCTCCATCAGCGCCACCGTGACGTCGGCGACACCCTGCTCCGCCTCCGCTTCGACCTCCGAGATCACTTCGCCGGTGAGGGTCACCACGTACCGCGGCGGCAGGCGGTTCAGCGCGTAGACCAGCACGTCCTCCCGGCATTGCGGACAGCCGCAGGCGTCCGGCACCCGCGGCAGCAACGCCTCGTACTCGCGCATCACCACCGCCTCCAGCACGTTCTTCATCGCTCGACCTCCTGGCGCGCCGGCTCGACCGGCACCGCACTGAAGGTTGCCCCCGTGGTACCGGTGAAGCGCACCGTCCGGTAACTGCCGATCCACGCGTCGGGACCGTCCACCATCGCCACCCGGTGCTGGCGCGTACGCCCCTGGAGCGCGGTGCCGCGCCGCGCGCGCTGCTCCACCAGGATCTCGTGCGTCGTGCCGACGAGGCCCGCGTTGCGGGCCCGCGCCACACGCCGCACCTCGGCGATGAGCCGTTGCAGCCGCTCGGCCGCCACGTCGTCCGGCACCGCGCCGGGAAGCCGCGTCGCGGCCGTCCCCTCGCGCGGGCTGAAGCGGAAGGTGAAGGCGTCGTCGAACCCGACCTCGCCCACCAGCGCCAGCGTGGCCGCGAACTCCGCCTCGGTCTCGCCCGGGAAGCCCACGATGAGGTCCGTCGTGACGGCGAGACCGGGGATGGCCGCCCGCATCCGCTCGACAAGCCGAAGGTAGCCCTCGCGCGTGTAGCGGCGCAGCATGCGGCGCAGCACGGCGCTGGAGCCGCTCTGCGCCGGCAGGTGCACGTGCTCGCACACCGCCGGCACCTCCGCCATGGCCGCGACCACGCGCTCGCTGAAGTCGTTCGGGTGCGGGCTGGTGAACCGCACGCGGCGGACGCCGTCCACCGCGCCCACCGCCCGCAGCAGGTCGGCGAAGTCGTGCTCGCCGTCGTGGTACGAGTTGACCGTCTGGCCAAGGAGCGTCACCTCCGACACGCCGCGCTCGGCCAGGGACCGCGCCTCGCGCACCACGTCGGCCAATTTCCGGCTCCGCTCGGGGCCGCGCGTCATCGGAACTATGCAGAACGTGCACCGGTAATCGCAGCCGCGCTGCACGGTGATCCAGGCCGACGCGGCCGTGTCGCGCTCGGGAACGACGTCCTCGTAGTGCTCGGTCGCCAGCAGGCCGGTCTCGGCCGCCCGCTCACCCTCGCGCGCCCGCCCCACCAGGTCGGGCAGCTGCCGGTAGGCGTCGGGGCCGGCGACGAAATCCACGTGCGGCGCCTTCTCCAGGAGCCGCTCGCCCAGGCGCTGGGCCATGCAGCCCACGACGCCGAGCACGTCGCCCGCCCGCTTGCTCCGCTTCAGCTCCCCCACCCGCCCGATCACCCGCTGCTCGGCGTGGTCGCGCACGGCGCAGGTGTTCACGATGACGACCTGCGCTTCGTCCGCCGAGGGCGCGCGCGTGAAGCCCTCGCGCAGCAGGATCCCCGCCATCAGCTGGGCGTCGGCCGCGTTCATCTGGCAGCCGTAGGTCTCGATGAAGAAGGAGGGCGTGGTCACACGGCCTCGGCGAACAGCTCCGGCCCGCGCGTCACCAGACGCGCCGCCACGCGCGAACGGCCGAGGGCCCAGGGGGCGTCGGCCGGCAGCCACGCCGCGAGGTAGTCCTCCGTCACCGCCTCGCGGAGGCCGCCGCGCCGCGCTTCCAGCACGAGGTCCGCCGCCTGGCCGCTGCGGCGCTCGCGGTGCGCCGCTTCCTTCGCCGCCGCCAGCCGCGCGCAGCTCGGCCCCGCGCTCGCGCGCCGCGGTCGACTCGGCCGGGCGGGCCGAGCCGCACCGCGGCCGTGCCCGCGCGCTCCGAATACGGGAACACGTGCAGATAGGTGAAGGGCAGCTCCTCGATCAGGCGCAGCGTCGCCGCGTGGTCCGCGTCGCGCTCGCCCGGGAAACCGACGATCACGTCGGCGCCGAGCCCCAGGGGCGCCACGCGCTCGGCCAGGCGCTCCACCGCGCGGCGGTAGGTTGCCGCCGTGTACCAGTGCCGCCCCATCCGCTTGAGGACCGCGTCGCTCCCGGACTGGAGCGGCGCATGGAGGTGCGGCGCCAGGCGCCCGGGTGCGCTCGCCATCAGCTCGACCAGCGCCGCGTCCACCTCGGTCGCCTCGACCGACGAGAGCCGGAACCGCACGTCGGGGACGCGCTCGACCAGCAGGGCGACCAGGGCCGCGAGGGTCCAGCGGCCGTCCAGGTCGCCGCCGTAGGTGCCGATGTGCACCCCGGTGAGCACGATCTCGGCGTGCTCCGCGGCCAGCTGCGCCGCCTCGGCCACCAGGGCCTCCGGCTCCCGCGACCGCCCCTGCCCGCGCGCCAGCACGGTCGCGCAGAAGGTGCAGTGCTCGTCGCAGCCGTCCTGGATCTTGAGCCACGCGCGCGAGCCGGAAGCGAACCGCCGCAGCGCCGAGTCCGCCCCGGGCGCCACGCCGAGCGCGCGCGCCACCGCCGCGCCGTCCGGCCCCGCCACCACCGACGTCACGTTGGGCAGCGCGGCGATGCGCCCGTCGTCCAGCGCGGCGGCGCACCCCATGACCACCGTGCGGATCCCCGGGTTCCCTCGCGCCAGGCGCCGGACCAGGGCGCGCATCTTCGCCTCGCCCACGTGCGTCACGGTGCACGAGTTCACCACCGCGGCGTCCGCGCCCTCGGGCGCATCCACCACCGCGCAGCCCGCGTCCTCGAGACGCTGCCGCACGGCCTCGCTGTCGTATTGGTTGGCCTTGCAGCCGAAGGTGTGGAGAAAGACCCTCACGGCCGGATCGTCAGGCCCAGGTACAGGGTGGTGAACCCCTCGCTCAGCGCGCCTGCCACGCGCGAGCCGCTCTCGAGTCCGAGATCCACCGTGGCATGGCCGCCCGCGGTGTCGAAGCCGAGACCGAAGGTCACGGCGTGCTCCGTCAGGGCGCTGACGTTCGTCACCGTGGTGTCGGTCGGGATCGGGAACGGCAGCTGCCGCCACCGGTACCCGACGCGGATCGGCACCAGGCTCCCCCCCACCCGCCACACCAGGGCCTCCACCCCCACGCCGGCGCTCCACACGTTGCGCGAGCGCACCTGCCCGGCGGCGGCGAGCGCGTCCGCCGCGCTGGACCATCCGGCGTAGCCGACCGAGCCGCTGATGGCCACGCCCGTCACCGGCTGGAACAACAGGCCACCGTTCCACTCCACCGGCAGGGGGACCAGCGCCGCCGTATCGCTGGTCGAGGCACGGAGCCGGCCGTTGAGGCGCAGGCTCGTTGCGACCATCACGTTCTTCAGCGGGCTCACCAGGGCGCCGAAGGAAACGCCCACCGCGCTGTAGTTGGTCTGCTGCTGCACGTTGAACGGGATGAAGGAGGAGTCGTCGGGAAACTGACGGCTGACGGACGTCACCGCCGAGCCGGTGAGCGCGTGCAGGCCCATGCCCAGCGTAATGCCGGTGAGCCGGTACGCCACCGCCACGCGCAGGTCCGTGACGCCGCCCACCGACTGCGTGTTGTCGTTCGCCACCACCGGCGTCCCACGCGGCGTGAGCGTATCGGTCTGCTCGACGCTCCAGTTGCGGTCGAGGTAGTCGGACGCGGTGACGGCGAGCACCACGTGTTCGCCGACGCCGCCGGCGAAGCCCACCACGGGGAACCGCGTCGCGCTCAGCGACGACGTGCCCGTGCCGGAGTTGAAGCTGCGGTCGGAGCCCGCGGCCACGGCCCAGCCCGCCGTGGCGTGCCAGCCGGCGAGGGCGGCCGGGTTCACGGCGGCGGCCGGGTCGAACAGGGTGAACCCGCCGCCGAGGGCGCTGCTCTTGCCCGACACGCTGCGATCGAGGAAGCCGAGCCCGCGGATGCCGAACACCGAATCCTGCGCCCGCGCGCCGGGCACGACGACGACGGCGAGGGCGGCCGCGAGTACGGCCGGCAGCGGCCGCATCAGGGCACCCCGAAGGAGTACGGTTTGACGTACGTCACGCGCAGCTGCGGACCGGGAGCGCCCGCCGCGCGGCCGGCGAAAGTCACCGCCCCGAGAATGGTCCCTTCCGGATACACGCGTACCACGACGATCCGCGGCGTCGAATCCCCCACCGTGGTGCCCCAGAACCGGAGGATCGGCGCGATGTCCAGCTCGACCGGGCCGGACTGCCCCTGGTGCACCAGCGCCGTGCCGCTCACCGAGGAGTCGGGCCAGAGCACGGACTTCACGCCGTAGTCGCGCACCACCGGCTCCGCCAGCAGGTAGAAGCTGTCGCGCGCGAACCCGCCCGCCGGCCCGACGGTGTTGAACAGCAGCGTGGCGCGGACGATGGATTCCGAATCCACCACGATCTTGGGCAGCGCGAGCCGCAGGGTGGCGCGCGCCGTCGGGATGCCGCCGATCGCCAGGACGCCGGGCGGCGGCTGGGCCGGCGGCGGGTTCATCACGAACTCCTTCACGAACGCCTCGACCGCGATGTCGTGGCTCGTGGTATCGAACGGGGCCTTGGCGTGCACGTAGTAGGTCAGCACCGGCGCGGAGGTGCCCAGGTTTCCGGACCCGATGGTGAAGGCCGTCTTGCTCGCTCGCCACGATCCCGACGGCGAGGGACACCACGCCGGAATCGCCCGGCGGAATCACCAGGCTGTCCGCGATCCGGAACGTCGGACTCCCCCCTGCGCGGTGTCGAGGACGGGCACGGTGTCCACGAGATACGTGTCGGTCAGGTACTTCGCGATCGAAGCGTACGTCGCTCCCGTGTCCACCACCGCCGGCAGACGGTACACCAGCAGTCGCAGCTGCTTGACGGAGGTGTCGCGCTGCAGGATCTGGAGCGTCAGGCCGACGCTGTCCTGCGTGCCGATGTACTGCGAGTCCACCTTCCCGCTGGTTTCGGTCGCGGTCCACATCGTGTCCCGCGGCGCGAACTGGATGAGGGCGACGCTCTGGAGCGAGTCCAGGGTCGAGGTCAGAAGGTAGGACGCCTCGCTCGCGAGGACGTAGCCCCGCAGGCTGGTGTCGGCCGTGTCCGCCATCGCCAGCAGCGTGTCGGCCAGCTGGACGTTGTTCCGTGGGCACAGCGACGGGCACCGCCCCGACGTCGTGATGTTCTCACGACAGCCGACGATGCCGGCCACCAGCCCGATCACGACCGCGCTACGCCAGGCGGACATTCTTCCCATGCGCCTCGAAGCTGTCCACGATCGCCATGATCACCGCGTCCACCGGCCGGTCCTTGGTCGCCGGCGTCTGGCGCGCCGAGGAGCCGGACGCGTAGAGCACCACCTCGCTCGCGCCCGCGCCCACCGCGTCCACGGCCACCACGTAGCCGCCCTCGCTCTTCAGGTCGGGCGAGAGGTTCTCGACCACGAGGAGCTTGGCGCCCACCAGCGACGGGTCCTTGCGGGTCGCGACCACCGACCCGACGACGCGGCCCATCTTCATACGCTCTCCCGGAGATCCTTGGAGGTGAAGGCGCTGGGAAGCAGCGCGTCGAGCCGCCAGGTCACCTGGCCGCCCCGGGCCCCGACCGACACGATCTCCAGCTCGGTGCCGAACTCCGCCAGCATCTGCCGGCATAACCCGCACGGCGCCACCGGTTCCGCCGCGTCGCTGGCGATGGCGAGCCGCCGGAAGCGCTGCCGCCCCGCCACCACCGCCGACACCAGCGCCGTGCGCTCGGCGCAGAACGTGGCGCCGAACGACGCGTTCTCGACGTTGCAGCCGGGGAAGACGGTGCCGTCCTCGGCCTCGAGCGCCGCCCCGACGTGGAAGCGCGAGTAGGGCGCGTACGCGCGGGCCATCGCCGCCCGCGCCGCCTCCACCAGGCGGTCGGTCACGCCAGCACCTCGCGCAGGAACGAGGTCCCCGCCGCGAGCGGGCCCACGCCGAAGTACTCCGCAGCCGTCTGCCCCAGGTCGGCGAAGCTGGCGCGCTCGCCCAGCGGCACCGGCCGGACCTCGGGGCCGCACACCAGCAACGGCACGTTCTCGCGCGCGTGGTCGGTGGACGTGGACGTCGGGTCGTTCCCGTGGTCCGCGGTGAGCGCGAACAGGTCGCGGCCCCGCAGCAGCGGCAACAGGCCGCCCAGCTCCCGGTCCAGCTCCAGCAGCCCCCGGTGGAACCCGCTCACGTCGTTGCGGTGCCCCCAGCTCTGGTCGAACTCGATCACGTTCACGAACACGAGCCCGGAATCTACATGCTGCAGCGCGTCGCGAATAAGCCGATACGCTTCGGGATTGGTCGGCGTGTGGGTGGACGTGATGTTCCGGGCGGCGAACAGGTCGTCCACCTTGCCGATCCCGAGGCGCGGAATGCCGCGCTCCGCCAGCACGTCCAGCAGCGTGGGGCCGATGGGCTCGAGCGAGAAGTCGCGGCGGTGCCCCGTGCGCTCGAACGCCCCCGGCGTCCCGACGAACGGCCGGGCGATGACCCGCGAGACGCCGTGCTCGCCGGTCAGCATCGCGCGCGCCGTCTCGCAGCCCGCGTACAGCTCGGCCAGCGGGATCTTGGCCTCGTGCGCCGCGACCTGGAAGACCGAGTCGGCCGACGTGTAGACGATCCAGTCGCCGGTGGCGAGGTGCTCCGCGCCCAGCTCGTCGATGATCGCCGTGCCCGACGCCGTCTTGTTGCCGAGCACGCCGCGGCCGGTGCGCCGCGCGAACTCCTCCACCACGGCGCGCGGGAATCCCTTGGGGTAGGTCGGGAACGCCTTGAGCACCGGCAGCCCGCACAGCTCCCAGTGGCCCGTCGTGCTGTCCTTGCCCGCGCCGACGGGGCGCATCAGGCCCCAGGCCGCGCGCGGCCGCTCCACGGCGGCCACGCCCACCAGCGGACGGATGCACCCCAGCCCCAGGCTCTCCAGGACCGGGAGCTTCAGTCCGCCGACCTGGCGGGCCACGTTGCCGAGCGTGTCGCTCCCCACGTCGCCGTACGCGGCGGCGTCGCGCGCCTCGCCGCAGCCGAGGCCGTCCAGCACGATGAGGAAGAACCGGCTCACCGGTACACCCGGGTCACGCGCCGGCCCAGCCCCGTCAGGATTTCGTAGCTGATGGTTCCCGCCGCGGTCGCGAGGTCCTCCATTTCGATGCTCTCGGCTCCGTCGCTCCCGATCAGCGTCGCCGCCGCGCCCACCGCCGGCGCCCAGTCGGGCGAGGCCACCATCGTGAAGTCCATGGTCACCCTCCCGGCGAAGGGCAGGCGCCGGCCGCCGATCAGCGCGGCGCCCACGTTCGACAGCGACCGCGGCAGCCCGTCGGCGTAGCCCGCCGCGATGGTGGTGACGCAGCTGCGCGCGCCGGCCCGCCAGGTCGCCCCGTAGCTCACGGTCTCACCGGCTTCGAGCCAGCGCGTCGCGAGCACCCGCGCGCGCCACTCGACCACCCGGCGGGGCCGCAGCGCTCCCGTCCTGCCGCCGTACAGGAAGATCCCCGGGCGCACCAGGTCGGCGGTCGTCTCGGGAAAGTCGGCCAGCGAGGCGCTGCTGGCCGCGTGCACCAGCCGCGGCCGGCGCGGCAGGGTCGCCAGCGCGCCCTGGAACCGCTCCCACTGCTCCTTCACCGACGCCGGCGCCTCGCCCGGCGAGTGGAAGTGCGTGAACAGGCCCTCGAATCCAGGCTCGTCGCGAAACCGCGCCGCCTCGGCGCCGAACGTCTTCCACGCCAGCCCCCACCGTCCCATCCCCGTGTCCACCTCGACGTGGAAGGGCCGCCCGGGCGCCAGCGCGAGCCACTCGCCGACCTGCTCGACGCTGCCCAGCGCGGGCGTCAAGCCGTGCTTCGCGACCAGGTCCAGTGCGCCGGTCCGCGGGCCCAGCACCAGGATGGGCCGGGTGAGCCCGGCCTCGCGCAGCTCGCGGCCCTCGTGCGCCGTGGCCACCGCGAACCCCCACGGATCCACGCGCTCCAGGGCCCGCGCGACGCTCACCGCGCCGAGGCCGTACGCGTCCGCCTTCACGATCGGCAGGAGGCGGCTGCCGGGCACCCGCTCCAGGACCGTGCGGGCGTTGGCCACGAGGGCCTCGAGGTCGACCTCGATCCAGGTGCGGTCGGCGGGGGTGGTTTGCTCTCGCATCACAAACTGAGTACCGTACCCGGCCGGGAGGCTAAATGCAAGACGATACGGCGTTTGGGGCCTGTCTGGACCTCCTGCGCGACCTGCGCCGGCGGTGCGACTGGGACCGGATGCAGACGCGGGAAACGCTCCGCCCCTACCTGCGCGAGGAAGTGGCGGAGCTGGACGAGGCGCTGGCCGAGGGCGACGAGGCGCGGATCGCGTCCGAATTGGGCGACCTGGTACTGCACCTCTGCTTCCAGCTCGTCATCGCGGAGGAGCGCGGCAGCTTCACGTTCGCCGAGGTGGCCGACACGCTGACCCGGAAGATGCGGCGCCGCCACCCCCACCTGTTCGCGGGCGAGCCGAAGCCGGAATGGGAGCGCATCAAGGCCGAGGAGCGGCGCGCCGAGCACGCGGCGCGGGGCGAGGCGTTCGGCCACCTCGGGCACCTGCCGCCCGGCCTGCCGGAGCTGGAGCGCGCCTTCCGCTACCAGGAGCGCGCGGCGGCCGTCGGGTTCGACTGGAACGACGTGGCGGGCCCGCTGGACAAGCTCGAGGAGGAGGTGCGCGAGACGCGCGCGCAGCCGGCCGAGGAGATCGGCGACGTGCTGTTCGCGGCCGTGAACGTCGCGCGCAAGGCCGGCGTGCACCCCTCCAACGCGCTCCGCCACGCCACCGAGAAGTTCGTGCGCCGGTTCCGGGCGCTGGAGCGGAAGGCCGAGGAGCGGGGCGTGGAGCTGGGCCGCGCGGACCTCGCGGCGCTCGACGCCTTGTGGGACGAGGTGAAGGCCGGCGAAGCTACGGCGTGATGCGGTAGATCGTGCGCGGGTAGGCGATGGCCTCGCGGATGTGCTCGAGCCCGCAGATCCAGGCCACCGTGCGCTCGAGGCCGAGGCCGAAGCCCGAGTGCACGAAGGTGCCGTACTTCCGGAGATCGAGGTACCAGCCGTACGCTTCCTCCGGAAGGCCCTGCTCGCGGATCCGGGCCAGCAGCCGGTCGTAGTCGTCCTCGCGCTGGCTGCCGCCGATGATCTCGCCGTACCCTTCGGGCGCGAGGCAGTCGTCGCACAGCACGGTGCGCGGGTCGTCCGGGTTCTCCTTCATGTAGAACGCCTTGGCGGCGCGCGGGTAGTTGTAGACGAACACGGGCCGGTCTCTGGCCTCGGCGATCAGCGTCTCGTCCTCGGCGCCGAGGTCGGAGCCCCACGTGACGGAGGAGCCCTTGGACTTGAGCAGCTCGACCGCCTCGGTGTACGAGAGGCGCGGGAACGGCGCGACGACGCCGGCGAGCTTCGCCGTGTCGCGCTCGAGCTCCTTCAGCTCCTCGGCCCGCCGGTCGAGCACGCGCGCCACGATGGCGGCGATGAACTCCTCCTGCAGGCGCATGTTGTCGTCCGAGGTGTTGAACGCCACCTCCGGCTCCACCATCCAGAACTCGGTGAGGTGGCGCCGCGTCTTGGACTTCTCGGCCCGGAACGTGGGGCCGAAGCAGTACACCTTGCCGAGGGCGGCGCAGGCGGTCTCGACGTACAGCTGGCCGGTCTGCGCGAGGTACGCCTTGCCGAGGTCGAAGTAGTCCGTGGCGAACAGCGTGCCGCTCGACTCCCCGATGCTGCCGGTGAGGATCGGCGTGTCCACCAGGAAGAAGCCGCGCTCGTGAAAGAAATCGCGGATGGCCTGGATGATCTCGTGGCGGATCTTCATGATCGCCACCTGGCGCCGGCTGCGGAGCCACAGGTGACGGTGGTCGAGCAGGAACGGGGTCCCGTGCTCCTTCGGCGTGATGGGGAAATCCACGCTCGGGCCGAGGACCTCGAGGTCCTTCACCGCGAGCTCGACGCCGCCGGGCGAGCGCTTGTCGGCGCGCACCTCGCCCACCAGGCGGACGGCCGTTTCCTGGGTCAGCGACTGGAAGCGCTGCCAGACGTCGTCGGGCACCTCCGCCTTCGCCACGACGCCCTGCAGGTATCCCGTGCCGTCGCGAATCACCACGAACGCGATCTTGCCCGACGAGCGGGTGGTGAGCACCCAGCCGTGGACGGCGACCGTCGTACCGGTGGAAGCGGGGAGCGCGGATATCTCGAGGCGGTTCGACATGGGGCGTGGCGGGTGAGTCTAGCCGCCGCGTTCCTCGCCGTCAACGCGTGCGCGAACTATTTCCGCGCCGCGCCGGCCGCGCAGGAGCGGCGCTGGAAGGACTATCTCGGCTCCGCGCAGCGCGCGAGCGCCGTCGCCGACACGCTCGGCTCCGATCCGGCGCCGCTGTGGACGCGGGACGTGGGCCGCGGCGTCGTGGGCGCGCCGGCGCTGACCGAGAGCCTGGTGGTGCTCTCGCAGGTGGACCGCCAGATCGCGGTGCTCGACCGGGCCACGGGGGCGATCATCTACCGGCGGAGGTTCGGCGAGAACATCGGCAGCGGGCCGCTGGTGGACTACGACCGGCTGTATTTCGCCACGCAGACCGGCGACGGCCAGGTGCGCGCGCTCGACCTGGCCACCGGCAAGGTCGCGTGGGGCCGGCGGCTCGGCGACGTGGCCGCCCCCATCGCCCTCCAGGACGACCAGCTGTACGTGGGCGGCGCTGAACGGCATGTTCACCGCGCTCTCGACCACCGGCGGCCGGCCGGTGTGGCACACGCAGCTGAGCGGCGCGGTGCGCGCGGCGCCGGTGGTCGTGACCGGGGGCGTCATCGTCGCCACCGCGGCCGACTCGCTCTACCTGCTGGATCGCGCCACGGGCGTGATTCGCGCGCGGCGCGGCACGGCGGGCGACGTCCTCGCCGCCCCCGCCCTCGCCGACAGCGTGGTCGTCTTCGGCACCACGACGGGCCGCCTCGAGGCTTGCGACACCGCGTCGCTGGCGACCCGCTGGAGCCTCGACGTGGGCAGCGAGGTGGTCGGCGCCGTGGCGGTGCAGCGGGACACGGCGTTCGCGCTGACCGGCGCCGGCGACCTGTGGTGGGTGCCGCTCGCCGCGCCCGACCACGCCTTCAGGGTGGCGCTGGGCGTGGTGGCGCGCGGCGGGCCCGCGCCCGTGGCGGGAGGCGTGCTGGTCGCGGGCGTCGGAGGCGACGTCATGCTGGTGGACGCGACCGGCGCCAAGCGCTGGACCGCGAAGATCCACCCACCGGTCGTCCAGCCGCTCGTGGTCGACGGCCGGTTCTTCCTCGCGGTGTCGGAACGGGGGGAGGTGACGGCGTTCAGATGACGAGTAACGGCGGCGCGCAGGCGCACAGACGCACAGGGGTGCCCGGGGCCAGGTGGGGCGTGCGGTGCTGCTCGCCGCCTCCCTGTGCGTCGCTGTCCCCAGCCATCCGGCGGTCGCGCAGACCGACAGCACGGTGGCCGCGGCGTACCACAACCCTCCGGCCATCAAGTGGGGCAAGTGGGCGGCCGCCGCGCTGGCCGTCGGCGCCACCGCCCTCGGCGTGCACCAGCACAACGCCGGCAACAACGCCTACGCCGACCTGGTGGAGTACTGCGGCGCCCTCACCTGCTCGATCGGGCCGGACGGCCGTTACGTGGATGCCCGTCCCGAGGCGACGTATCAGCGGGTGGTGCGAGACGACCGGTCGGCGCGCGCGTGGATCGTCGGGGGCCAGCTCGCGGCGCTGGGGAGCGCCGTGTTGTTCGTGCTGGAACTCGGACACCGGACCGGGCCGCCGAATATTCCGTTCAACGGGCTCCTCGTCGAGTCCGGCAACGGGGTGACGAGGGTGGGGTACAGGGTGCCGGTCAGGATCTGACCGGAGTGAGAGGTGAGGGGTGAGACGTGAGAAGGATAGGTGAGAGGTGAGAGGTTGAAAGGCGTGAGAGGCCGCGGCGCCTGCCTTCTCACGCCTTTCGACCTCTCACCTCTCACCTATCCTTCTCACCCCTCACTACTCACCTCTCACTTTTTCAGCCGCAATACTTATCGAACGCCTGCATCAGATGTTCCGCGATCTCCGGCGCATCGCGGCCCTCGATCTCCCGCCGCTGCATCATGAACACCATCTTGCCGTCCTTGAACAGCGCGATCTGCGGCGAGGAGGGCGGCTGGCCCTCGAAATAGCTCCGCGCCCGGTCGGTGGCCGGCCGGTCCTGGCCCGCGAACACCGTCGTGAGCTGCTGCGGCCGTGCGGCGTGCTGCACGCGCGAGCGCCACGCCCGGGCGCGCCCGGCCCGCGGCGCACCCGCAGATCGAGTTCACCACGACCAGCGTGGTGCCGGTCTGGTGCGCGAGCTGCGCGTCCACTTCCTCCGGCGTGCGCATCTCGCGGAACCCGATCCGCACCAGCTCTTCGCGCATCGGGGTGACGAAGGCTTCGTCGTACATCGTCTGGCTGGCGGCGGCCGGCTGCCGCACAATGTTGAGTGGATTCATAGTGATTAATAGTAGAAGGCTTGCCGCCAGGTTCCAACCCTACACCCCACACCCTACCCCCTGCTCTTCAGCGGATCCGGCAATCGCCCGCCGGCGGCCGTGGCGGCGCTTGCCGCCCTCTCCCCGAAGACCAGGCCGGCCTCTGCGGGCGCCTCAGCAGCCTCGCCACGCAGCGCACGGATCTCCTCGTCGGTCTTCCCTGCCGCGCGCAGCTGGCCGTCCATCGAGAGCCGCCGCACGGCGGCCTTGAGGGTGCCGAGCGCGAGGGTCGCGCACTGCGGACGCGAGCTCACCAGGTCGCGGCCCAGCAGGTCCATCATCTCCTCGTAGGTGAGCGCCGCGACCTGCTCGAACGTCGGGTGCTGCTTGTTCACGCGCTCGGCCAGGATCGAGGCCGCGGCCTGGCTCAGCGTGCAGCCGGCGCCCTCGAACGTGAGCGCCTCGACGCGATCGGGGTCGTGGCCCGCCTTCACGTGCGCGGTCAGGACGTCGCCGCACCCCGGGTTCCCGCCCGGCATCCGCACGTCGGCGTCGGGCAGCGCCCCGCGATGACGCGGATGCTGAAAGTGATCCACCAGCCACGCGATGCGCGTCTCTCTGTCCACTCAGACCTCACATCTGGTAACCACTGGCAACTTGGCGTCTGGCAACTGCACTGCTCACTCCGTCTCGCCTTCTCACGGCTTCTCGACGGGCGCCCTGACCAGGTTGCCCCACTCCGTCCACGACCCGTCGTAATTTCGCACCTTCGCGTAGCCGAGCAGGTACTTGAGCGCGAACCAGGAGTGCGACGAGCGCTCGCCGATCCGGCAGTACGCGATGATGTCGTCGTTCTTGCCGAGCCCGTTCTCCTGCTCGTAGATCGTCCGCAGCTCGGCGGCGGTGCGGAAGCAGTGCGTATCCGGATCGACCGCGCGCGCCCACGGGATGCTCTTGGCGCCGGGGATGTGGCCGCCCCGGAGCGCGCCCTCGTTGGGATAGTCGGGCATGTGCATCCGCTCGCCGCGGTACTCCTCCGGGCTCCGCACGTCCACCAGCTTGTGGTGCGCCTGGACGTGCGCGAGCACGTCGTCGCGGAACGCGCGGATCGCCTTGTCGTTCCGGTCCCCGACCTTGATCGCGCCTTCGGGGTGCCGCGCGATCTCCGTGACCAGCGGCCGTCCCTCGTCGGACCAGCGCATCCGCCCGCCGTCCATCACCTTGACGTTCCTGAGGCCGAACAGGCGGAACACCCAGAAGGCGTAGGTCGCCCACCAGTTGTTCTTGTCGCCGTAGAAGACGACGGTCGTGTCGTCGTTGATGCCGCGCGAGCGGAGCAGCTTGGTGAAGCGGTCCCGGTCCACGTAGTCGCGCTGCACCGGATCGTTGAGGTCGGCGACCCAGTCCACCTTCACGGATCCGGGGATGTGGCCGGTCTCATAGAGCAGCACGTCCTCGTCCGACTCGACGATGCGCACCCCCGGGTCTTTGAGGTGCTCCGCGACCCAGTCGGTCGAGACCAGGACTTCGGGATGGGCGTAACCGCGTTCGGTGATGGGATGGACGGCGGGGGGATTCGGTGTGGTGGCCATGCGACGACTCCTGAAAGGTCTTGATACTCCGAATACGACGCGCGCCCGCGGAAGTTCCCCGCCCCTCCCTAGTGTCGGCCCGGCCCCTCCGCTAGTTTCGGCGGCATGTCGCCGCACCCGCTCAAGCTGGGCCTCGTCCAGATGGCCATGGGCCGGGACAAGGCCGCCAACGTCGCCAAGGCGCGCCGCGCGATCGCCGACGCGGCCGCGCGCGGGGCGCAGATCGTCGTCCTCCCCGAGCTGTTCGCCTCGCCGTACTTCTGCCAGGTCGAGGACCCCGCGCTCTTCGAGCTGGCCGAGCCGCTGCCGGGCCCCACGACGGACGCCATCGCCGCCGAGGCGAAGCAGCACGGCGTGGTCGTGGTGGCGCCGGTCTTCGAGCAGCGCGCCGCCGGCATCTACCACAACAGCCTCGTGGTCATCGGACCGGCGGGCGAGCGGCTCGGGATGTACCGCAAGATGCACATCCCCGACGACCCGCTCTATTACGAGAAGTACTACTTCACGCCCGGCGACCTCGGATTCGTCACCGTGCCCACGCCGCACGCGGCGCTGGGGCCGCTCATCTGCTGGGACCAGTGGTATCCGGAGGCGGCCCGGCTGACGGCGCTGCAGGGCGCGCAGATCCTCTGCTATCCCACGGCCATCGGCTGGCACCCGAAGGAGAAGGCGCGAGTTCGGCGCGGCGCAGCTCTCGGCGTGGCAGACCATCCAGCGCTCGCACGCCATCGCCAACGGCGTGTTCGTGGCCGCCGTCAATCGCGTGGGACACGAGGGACCGGCCGGCGGCGGGCTCGATTTCTGGGGCCACTCGTTCGTCGCCGACCCGTTCGGCGTCGTGCTGGCCGAGGCGGGCGAGGGCGAGGAGACGCTGGTGGTGCCGCTCGACCTGGCGCAGCAGGAGTCGGTGCGGCGCAACTGGCCGTTCCTGCGCGACCGGCGCATCGACGCCTACGCGGGCATCACCAGCCGCTTCGGCGGCGGAGCCGCCCGCTGATGGCCGAACGCCGGGCGCGCGAGGCCGCGCGGCCGCCGCGCCGGCCCCGACGCCGTTCGCTCTCGGCTACCGCATGCCCGCCGAGTGGGAGCCGCACGCGGCCACCTGGCTCGCGTGGCCGCACGAGCCTTCCGACTGGCCGGGGAAGTTCGAGGCCGTGCCGTGGGTGATGGCCGAGATGGCGCGCCACCTCCAGGACGGCGAGCGCATCCGGCTGATCGTGCGGGGCCGCGGCGAGCGGGCGCGCGCGTCGCGCGCGCTCGCAGAGTTCCGGCGTCTCGCTCCGCCGCGTGGACTTCGTCGTCGCCGCCACCGACCGCTCGTGGACCCGCGACTTCCTGCCCCTCGGCGTGGTGCGCCGCCGCGGCGGGCGGCGCGAGCTGGCCGCGGTGAAGTGGAAGTTCAACGGCTGGGCGCGCTACCCGAACTTCGCGGCCGACGAGGCGGCGGGACGCCGGGTCGCCCGTCGCCTGGGCGTGCCGGTCTTCCGTCCCGAGGCCGCCGTTCGCGGCACGCGCATGAGCGTCGTGCTCGAGGGCGGCGCCATCGACGTGGACGGCGAGGGCACGCTGCTCGCGACCGAGCAGTGTCTGCTCACGGGCAAGCAGGCGCGCAACCGCGCCCTCGGCCGCGCCGGCACCGAGACCGTGCTGCGCGACTACCTCGGCGCGGAGAAGGTCGTCTGGCTCGGCACCGGCATCGCCGGCGACGACACCGGCGGGCACGTGGACGACTTCGCGCGCTTCGTCGCGCCGGGCCGCGTGGTGCTCGCCGAGGAGACGCGCCGGGCCGATCCCAACTAGCGCCCGCTGCACGAAGCGGCCGAGCGGCTGAGCGGCGCGCGGGACGCGAGGGGACGGCGCCTGGAGGTGGTGCGGCTGCCGATGCCGCAGCCGGTGGTGTTCGATGGGGAGCGCTTGCCGGCCAGCTACGCCAACTTCTACATCGGCACGGGCGCGGTGCTGGTGCCGACCTTCAACGATCCCAACGACCGCATCGCGCTCGGCATCCTCGCCGACCTCTTCCCGAAGCGGAAGGTGGTCGGCATCCACGCCACCGATTTCGTCCTGGGCCTCGGCACGATCCACTGCAGCACGCAGCAGGAACCGCTGGTCTAACCCGCATTCGACAGCGCGCTTCGACGGCCGGACCGCACCGCGGCCGGCAGGCCCGCCTATCCTGGAATCGCCTGGAACAACTCCAGCCCGCGCTCGAACCGCCGGCCGATCTGCGCCACCACCGGCCGCAGGCCGCGGGCGCCGAGCGTGGGATCGGCCGCGATCACGTCGCGGGCGAGGCGGTGCGCGAGCGTGAGCAGGTCGCCGTCCTTGGACCAGTCCGCGTAGCGGAATTCCACCGGCCCGGCCTGCCGGGCGCCCACGAGCTCGCCGTGCCCCCGCTCGGCCAGGTCCAGCTCGGCGATGGCGAAGCCGTCGGTGGTCGCCGCGAACTTCTCCAGGCGCTGCCGGGCCGCGGACTCGGGATCGCGGCCCACGTCCTGGACCATGAGGATGCAGTGGCTCGCGGCGGCGCCCCGGCCGATGCGGCCGCGGAGCTGGTGCAGCTGCGCGAGCCCGAAGCGGTCCGGATGCTCGATCAGCATCACCGTCGCGTTGGGCACGTCGATGCCCACCTCGATCACCGTGGTGGCCACCAGCACGGCCACCTCGCCCGCGCGGAAGCGCCGCATCACGAGGTCGCGGGCGTCCGGCGGCATGCGGCCGTGCACCAGGCCCACCGCCAGGTCGGGGAAGATCTCCTTGCCCAGGTACTCGGCCATCTTCGCCGCGGCCTTCACGTCGAGCTTCTCGGTCTCGTCGATGACCGGATAGATGATGTAGGCCTGGTGGCCGGCGCGGACCTCCTTGCGCACGAAGTCGTAGACCCTGACGCGCGCGCGGTCGTCGCGGATGGCGGTGCGGACCGGCTTACGGCCCGGGGGCAGCTCGTCGAGCCGCGATACGTCGAGGTCGCCGTACAGCGCCAGCGCCAGCGTGCGCGGGATGGGCGTGGCCGAGAGCAGGAGCACGTCGGGGCCCTGGGCGGGGTTCTTCTCGACCAGCAGGGCGCGCTGCGCGACGCCGAAGCGGTGCTGCTCGTCGATGACCGCGAGGCCGAGGCGGTGAAACGCCACCTCGCCCTGGATGAGCGCGTGGGTGCCCACCACCAGGCGGGAGGCACCGGAGGCGAGGTGCTCGCGCACCTCGGCCTTCTCGCCGGCCGACATGCGGCCCACCAGCAGCTCGGGCATCACGCCCAGCGGCGCCAGGAGCCGCGTGAGCGTGGCGGCGTGCTGCTCGGCCAGCAGCTCGGTGGGCGCCATCAGCGCGGCCTGGAAGCCGTTCTCGGCCGCGACGAGCATCGCGAACAAGGCGACCACGGTCTTGCCCGAGCCCACGTCGCCCTGGAGCAGGCGGTTCATGCGCACCGGCGCCGTCTGGTCGGCGACGATCTCCTTGATGCACCGCTTCTGCGCGGCGGTCAGCTCGAAGGGCAGGTGCTTGCGCAGCTGGGTGGTGAACTCGCGCCGCACCTCGAAGCGGATCCCGGCGCGGGACTGCTTGGCGAGCCAGCGTGCGCGGGCCAGCACCAACTGGAAGAGCATCAGCTCCTCGAACGCGAGGCGGCGGCGCCCGGCCTCGGCCGCCTCGGCGCTCTCGGGCCGGTGCACCTGGCGCAGCGCGTCGGGCAGCGCGCCGACGCCGGCGGCGGTGCGCCAGGCGGCGGGCAGCTCCTCCACGACGTTGGCGAGCAGTCCGTCGAGGTGGCGGTCCACCAGCGAGCGGTGCTGGCGCACCGTGAGCCCCTCGGTCACGCGATAGACGGGCAGGATCTGCCCGCGCGGTTCCTCGTCCTGGTCCGCCAGCACTACCCACTCCCGCGGCTGGAGCTGCTTGCCGTGGAAGTGGCGCACGGGGCCGGTGACGAGCAGCAGCTGGCCCTTGGTGATGGAGCGCTCGAGGAACGGACGGCCTGGCCACCCGCACTCGATGAGGCCGGAGGCGTCCTGCAACACCACCTGGAAGACGCGCAGGCCGCGGCGCGTGGGGAGCACGCCGGTCGAGATCACGCGCCCCACGACGGTGACCTCGGTGCCGATGCGCGCGCTCCGCGCCCGCACGATGGGCGTGATCTGCGTGGCGTCGAGGTAGCGGAACGGAATGTGGTGGAGCAGGTCGCGCGCGGTCTTGATGCCGAGCCGCGCCAGCAGCTCCGCCCGGCGCTCGCCCACGCCCTTGAGGTACTGGACGGGCGAGTCGGAGCCGCCCGAGAGCTCAGGCACCCAGCAACCTCTGCGCGTAGGTCACGGGGTCGAACACCTCGATGTCGTCGGGGCCCTCGCCCACGCCGAGGAAGCGCACCGGGAGTCCGAGGTCGCGGGCGAGCGCCACCACGGTGCCGCCGCGGCCCGTGCCGTCGAGCTTCGTCACGAACAGGCCGGTGACGGGCAGCGCGGCCTTGAACACCTTGCCCTGCTGCACGGCGTTCTGGCCGGTGGAGCCGTCGAGGACGAGGAAGGTCTCGTGCGGCGCGCCCGGCAGCTTGCGGCCCGCCACGCGCGCCACCTTCTGCAGCTCCTTCATCAGGTCGTCGGCCGTATGCAGGCGACCGGCCGTATCCACGATGATCGTGTCGAGGCCGCGGCCGCGCGCCGCCTCGATGGCGTCGAACAGCACGGCCGCGGGATCGCCGCCGGAGGCGCCGCGGACGCAGGGCAACCCGATGGCTTCGGCCCAGGCCTCGAGCTGCTGCACGGCGCCGGCCCGGTAGGTGTCGGCGGCCACCAGCAGCACCTTGCGGCCTTCGCGCGCGAGGCGGCGCGCGAGCTTGGCCGTGGCGGTCGTCTTGCCCGTCCCGTTGACCCCCACCATCAGGATCACCGTGGGGCCCGGATCGGCGCGCGCGACCACGCCGGGACCGGCGAGGCCGCGGCCCGGCGCGGCGAGCATGGCCACGAGCCGCTCCTCGAGCGCGGCGCGCACCTCGTCCGGGTTCTTGAGCTTGCCGCGCCGCACGCGGTCACCCACCTCCGCGACCAGGTCTTCCGCGGCGCCCACGCCGAGGTCGGCCTCGATCAGCTCGCGCTCGAAGGCGTCGAGATCGGCCTTGCCCAAGCCCCGGAGCAAGGCGCCGACGTCGGTGACGGCGAGACGGCGAATTCGCGACCACAGCCCGGCCAGAGACCCTCCCCGGTGAGAAGTGAGGCGTGAGACGTGAGAAGGATAGGTGAGAAGTGAGAGGTGGGAAGGCGTGAGAGGGACCGGCGCCCTCCCTCTCACTTCGTCTTCTCACCTCTCACGTATCCGTCTCACCTCTCACGTCTCACTCCTCACCTTGCATCACGGCATCCCCCGTCTCCGCCTCGCCGCCCATTCGAGCACCAAGGCCCCCAGCGCGACGCCGTACAGCCACGTGCTGCGCCTCAGCGGCTCGCGCTCGGCCTCCGCTTCGATCCGCGCGCCGGGCTGGCCGGCCAGCGTGCGCGGCCGCGGCAGCAGCTCGTCGAGGCCGCGATTGAGCGAATCGCGCCGCGCCGCGAGCGCCTGCCCGGCGCCCGCCGGCTGCGCCAGCAGCCAGTCGGTGAGGGCGGCGACGAGCGAGCGGTAGGCCTCGGCCGCCACGCCGCCCTTGCTCGCCCAGCGCCACAGGCCGGACCCGGCCACGCGCACGACGCGGCGGTCCCCGGCCTCCGCTCCCGTGATGGCGGGCCACGCGCGCCCGCGGCGGGACAGCCGGGCCGCCAGCGCGGTCCACGCCGCCGTGTCGGCCGGCCGCTCGGCGAGCGACTCGAGCGGCGGCAGGCTGTCGGCCGGCACACCGCCCAGCGCCGCGCCGACCGGCGACGCCGTCTCGGCCGGCGCGACATACCAGTCGCCGGCCACGGCGTCACCGGCCGCCGTCCACCGCCACAGGGCGTGGCGCGCGAGGGCGGCCAGCGGCGCCATGCCCGCGGCCGTGCCGTGCACCACCACCAGCGACGCACCGCGCACCGCCGCCTCGACCGCGTCCCGCCCGACGGGCTTGAGGCTCCGGGCGTCGCGCCACGGCGCGCCGGGCGCCACGCGCACGTAGGCGCTCACCGGCACGCCGGCCGTCAGCGGCAACGTCGCGGCCAACGTCCGGAAGTCCCAGTCCGGGCTGTCGGAGAGCAGCGTGATGGCGCCGGTGCGCGAGACTTCGGCGAGCGTCTCGCGGGCGTCGTCGCGCGGCTCGGCATCGTCGCGCACGCCGCTCACGCGGGCCACGAAGCGACGCACCTCCCGCTCGGCGCCCGCCGGCGGCGGGGCCGGCACGAACCGCAGCTCGCGCCTCAGGCTGCCGCCGCCGCCGAGCGCGACCTTCGTCCGCGCCACCACGCGCGCGCCCTCGAGCAGATCCAGCGACGCCGTGTCGGACGGCGCCGTGCCGGCCGCGACGAGCACCACGACGGCCGTGGCGGTGTCGCCGGCCCGGAGCGCCGGTGACAGGTCGAGTCCGGCCACGCCCACGTCCGCGCGCTCGGGCCGCGGCAGGACCACCACCCTCGCGGACCGCAGGAAATCGGGGGGCAGGTCCTGGGCGTCGTCCACTTCGCCGTCGGTGACCACGGCGACCGGCCCGCCCAGGGCGGCCGCCTCGCGCCACGCGGGCAGCAGCCGGGTGGCCGGCGCGTCGGGGGCGGCGCCGGGCGCGAGCGCCTCCGGCTGCGCGCCGAAGAGCAGGATGCGGCCGCCGCGTCCCGCGATGGCCCGCGCGGTGTCGAGCGCCGCGCGCCAGCGCGCCCCGCCGGCTCCCGCCGCCGAACCGGGGTCACTCATGGAGAACGAATGGTCGAGCAACACCACGGGAGCGGAGGGGGCGGTGCGCCGGCATCCGGGGTCGAGCAGCAAGGCCGCGAGCGAGCCCCACGCCACCGCGCGCAGCACCGCGAGAGGTATGCCCGCCGTTCCCACCCGCTCCAGCAGCAGGTAGACGGCCAGCGCGGCGGCCGCCGCCACGAGGCCTATGAGGACGAGCACGCGAGTGCCTCGCCCAGCGTGAACCGTCCGTCGAGAAGCGCGCGTCCCACGACCACACCGGCCACGCCGGCGTCGCGCAGCGCGCTCAGCTCCTCGAGCGAGCCGACGCCGCCGGAGACGATGACGTCCACGGCCGCCTCGCGCGCGAGCTGCGTCGCGCCGGCGACGTCCGCCCCGCCGAGCCGCCCCTCGCGCGAGAGGTCGGTGAGCACCACGGTCCCGATGCCCGCCGCGGCGGCTTCGCCGGCCAGCTCGGCCGCGGGCCTCGCCGCGGTCCCCTCGCCCAGGTCGACCAGGCCGTGCGCCGCGTCGAGGGCGAGCGCGAGACGGGCGCCGCCGCACCGCGCCGCCACCGCGGCCAGGCCGCCGGGCGCCAGCGCCGCCTTCGCGTGCACGATCACCCGCCGCACGCCGCAGTCCAGCACGGCGCCCGCCGTGGCGGGGGTCGTCACGCCGCCGCCGGCCTGCACGTGCGCCGCGACGCGCCGCACCAGGTCCGCGAGCAGCGCGCCGGCCTCGCCGAACCCGAACACCCGGTCCAAGTCCACGACGTGCACCCAGCGCGCGCCCTCCCGGGCGTAGCGCTCCGCCAGCGCGATGGGGTCGTGGGCGTAGACCACCTGGGCGTGCGGGTCGTCGCGCCGCATGCGCACGACCCGCCCGGCACGCACGTCAATGGCGGGATACAGGTCCACCGGATGGCTCGAAGCGGTGCCGAGGCCGCGCCTCAGGTGCGCGGCGTGCTCGCGATGACGGCCGGGGAAGGAGGCTCGAGGAGCTGCAGCAGGCGCCGCCGTTCCTGGTCGAACGCGGCACGGCGATCGGCCGGCAGGGGCGCGCCGGGAGCGGCGCCGCCCAGCTGGCGCAGCGGATTGATCGCCCGTCCGTTCAGCCGGACCTCGAAGTGCAGGTGCGGGCCGGTCGAGAGGCCGCTGCTGCCCACCTGGCCGATGACCTCGTTCTGCTCGACCCGCGCGCCGGGGTGAATGCCCTCGGCGAAGGCCGACAGGTGCCCGTACCGGGTCTCGTAGCCGCGCGCATGGCGGACGATGATGAGGTTGCCGTACCCGCCTTCGCGGCCGGCGAACGTCACCACGCCGTCGCCCACGCTCCGCACCGGCGTCCCGTAGTCGGCCGCGAAGTCGGTGCCGAGGTGCGCGCGGTAGTAGTGGAGGATGGGCTGCCAGCGGGAATTGCTGAACCGGCTGCTCACCCGGCGGTAGCGCAGCGGCGAACGGAGGAAGTCCCGCTGCAGCGACCGGCCGGTCTCGTCCCAGAAGGCGGGCTTGTCGCCGTTGTCGAACCGGAAGGCGTACAGCCGCTTGCCGGAGAGGTCGAGCCGCGCCGCCAGGACCCGGCCCATGCGCACTTCGCCCTCGGCGGAGACGAGCCGCTCGGCCACCACGCGAAAGTGGTCGCCCGGCTGGAGGTCGTGGGTGAAATCCACCTCCCAGTCGTACACGTCGGCCAGGTCCCAGACCAGCTCGCTGCGCTCGCCGCGCGCCAGCACCGCGTCGCTCACCGCGGCGTCCATCGCGTCGGCGATCGAGCCGGCGTCCCTGGTGATGCTGCCGTCCACCACCAGCGGCTCGGTGCGCCACGCGATCGTCTCGACCGAGGCGTCCCAGTGATCGGCGACCCGCACCAGGTGGAGCCGCTCGTCGCGCGACATCCGCGCCGCCACCGCCTGCGGCGTGGAGTCGCCGTGGCGATGCTGGAACAGGAAGACCAGGCCCGCCTTGAGCCGCGCGGGCTGGAAGTTGCGCACCGCCTGCGCGACCGCCGGCCAGTTCACGTCGGTGCACGCCGCGCCGCTGGAAGAGCTGGGACACGGTCTCGCTCTTCTTCAGCGTGTCGGCGATGGTCTCGACCGGAGCGCCGGCGACCACCACCGCCGGGGCGGTCTTGAGCCCGCCCAGGTAGCCGTGCTGGCGCGCCACGGCCGCGGTGGCGCCGCCCACCAGGACGAGCGCCACGGCGAGCCACGCCGCCCGGCTCCGCGCGGGCGAGCTCAATCCATCTGCCGGCGGATGAAGGTCGGGATCTCCATGTCGGAGAGCGGCTCCGCGGCCGGCGGCGTGCCGGTCGCCGGCGCCGTGCCGGAGCGGCGCGGACCGGCCGGCGCGGGGCTCGCCCCGCCCGCCGCCGCGGCCTGCTGGGTGCCGCTGGCGCGCAGCCCCGCCGACTGTCGCTGCGGGAACTGGATGACGCCCGCCGCGCGCGGCCCCGCCTCCTTGACGTCGCGCCGGTCGAAGCCGGTCGCGATCACGGTGACGCGGATCTCGCCTTCCATCGCCGGGTCCACCACCGCGCCGAAGATCACGTCCGCGTCCTCGCCGGCCGCGTCGTGGATGGTGTCGCTGATCTGGGTGACCTCGCCCAGCGTGAGGTCGGCGCCGCCGGTGATGTTGACCAGCGCGCCGGTCGCGCCGTTGATCGAGACGTTGTCCAGCAGCGGGCTCGAGATGGCCTGCTGCGCGGCCTCGAGCGCCCGGTTGTCGCCCTTCCCCGTCCCGGTGCCCATCAGCGCCGAGCCGCCGTTCTGCATCACGGTGCGCACGTCGGCGAAGTCCACGTTCACCAGGCCGGTGACGCTGATCAGGGTCGAGATGCCGCGAGTCGCATTGAGCAGCACCTCGTCGGCCTTCTTCAGCGCGTCGAGGAACGGCATGCCCTTGCCCGCCACCGCCAGCAGCCGCTCGTTGGGCACGACGATCATCGTGTCCACGTGCTTGCGCATCTCGGCGATGCCCATCTCCGCCTGCTTCATCCGCTTCTTGCCCTCGAACAGGAAGGGCTTGGTCACGATGCCCACCGTGAGCGCGCCCATCTCCCGCGCCATCGCCGCGATGATGGGCGCCGCGCCGGTGCCGGTGCCGCCGCCCATGCCGCAGGTCACGAACACCAGGTCCGCCCCGTGGATGGTGCGGCCCGCGTCGTCGCGGTTCTCCTCGATGGCCTGGCGGCCGATCTCCGGCCGCGCCCCCGCCCCGAGGCCGCGCGTGAGCTTCTTCCCGATCTGGACCTTGATGTCCGACCGGGAGTTCAGCAGCGCCTGGGCGTCGGTGTTGACCGAGATGAACTCCACCCCGGTCAGGTGCTCCTCGATCATGCGGTTGACGGCGTTGCCGCCGCCGCCGCCCACACCGACGACCTTCATCCGCGCGTTCTGCTGAACGGATTCCTCGAGCTCGAAGATCATGACGCGCTCCCGAAGCGTGGTCTAGAAGAAATCGGTCAACCAGCGGCGCACCGAGCCCAGCACCCGGTCCACCGTCACCGCCCGTGCACCCGCCTGCGCCGTACCCTTCGCGATCTCGTGGATGCCGTACATCGCCAGCCCGGTCGCCGTGCTGAAGCGCGGCTGCTCCACCGCGTCGATCAGGTTGCCCGAGAGGTTCTGTCCCGGCACCCCCAGGCGCACCGGCATCCCGAACACGTCGCGGGCCAGCTCCACGATGCCCGCCAGCTGCGCCGTGCCGCCGGTCAGCACGACCCCGGCCGGCAGCTTGCCCACGTACCCGACCCGCTCGATCTCCCGCGCCACCGCGCTCAGCACTTCGTCGAGCCGCTGGTGGATGATGTCCGCCAGGATGTCGCGCAGCACCTGCCGCGGCTCCTGCCCCGCCGGGCTCGGCAGCTCGATCGTCTCCTGCGGGTCCACCAGGGGCCGGTAGGCGATGCCGTAGCGCTCCTTCAGCCGCTCGGCGTCGGCCTGCGTCACCGACAGCCCCATCGCGATGTCGCTCGTCACGTGCGCGCCGGCGAACCCGAACGTCCACAGGTGCCGGAACTTCTCGTCGTGGAAGATGGCGAGGCCGGTGCTGCTGGCGCCCAGCTCCACCAGCGCCACGCCCAGCTCCCGCTCGTCCTCCGTCACCGTCGCGTAGCTCGCGGCCAGCGGCTCCAGCACGAACCCGGCCACGTTGTACCCCGCCCGCTCGATCGCGCGCCGCAGGTTCTGCCCCACCGAGCTGGACATCGTCGTCAGGAAGACGTCCACCTCGAGCCGCGTACCGGTCATCCCCACCGGATCGGAGATGCCGCGCTGCCGGTCCACGATGAACTCCTGCGGAATGACGTGCAGGATCTCGCTGTCCGGCCCGAGCACCACCGCGCGCGCCACCTCGATCACGCGGTCCACGTCCGCCTGGCGGATCTCCGGGCCGGTGACCGCCACCACGCCGGGCGAGGTGATCGCGCGCACGTGCTCGCCCGCGATGCCGACCCACACGCCCTCGACCTTGAAGCCCGCCATCCGCTCGGCGGCCGCCACGGCCTCGACGACCGAGCGCGTGGTCTCGTCGATGTCGCGCACCACGCCGCGCCGCACGCCGCTGGTGCGCGCCCGGCCCACGCCGAGGATGCGGGCCTCGGGCGAGCGCGGCAGGTCGCCCGCGATCTCGGCGATGACCGCGCACGTCTTGGTCGTGCCGACGTCGAGCCCGCACACCAGCTCGCGCATCAGGCCGCCCGCCGCCGCACCGGCCGGGCCGGCCGCGCGGTGCGGGCGGGCTTGGCCGGCCGCGCCGGCTTCGCCGCCTCGTCCGCCCGCCGCACCACGACCCAGCCGCGGAACCGCCCGTCCAGCTCGGCCCATCGCTGGCCGCGGGCCGCGAGGTCGCGCCGCACCGCCACCACGGCCCGCACCACCGCCGGATCGAGCGGTGTCCCGATGCGCAGCCGGCCATCCTCGAGGTCCAGCACCACAGCCCCTCCGGCGGCGGCACGCGCCGCCGCGATGTCAGCGAACAGGCCGAGGTCGGTCGACCGCACCGTCGCCAGCGCCTCCAGCAGCGCCCCGTCCGCGTGCGCCACGACCGGCGCATCCACCGGCACGGCGGCCGGATCGTACGGCAGGGGCCGGCCCTCCGAATCCACCGGCACGAGCCCCGCCGGTCCCACGGCCAGCGCCACCGGCTCCACCTCGTCCATCCTCACCACCAGCGTGCCCGGCAGGCGGCGCGAGATCTCCACCGACCGCACGCCCGCGAGCGCCGCGACCCGCCGCTCCATCGCCGTCGTGCTCGCCCACACGCTCGCGCCCGGCGCCAGTCCCAGCGCGGCGATCACGGTCGCCGGCGCGTGATAGCGCGCGCCGTTCACCTCGATGCGCCGCACGGCGAAGAAGCGGAACCGGCTCAGGGCCGGCGGGCCCCACCACGGCGACGTCACCGCGCCCAGCACCGCCACGGCGATCGCCACCCGCTCCAGCCGGATCACGCCGACGCGCCCTTCCGCTCCGCGAGCCTCGCCAGCAGCTCGCGCCCCACCGCCGTCACGTCGCCCGCGCCGAGCGTCAGCACGACGTCGCCGGAGCGCACCACCGACGCGACCTCGGCGACCAGGTCCTTCCGCTCGGGCACCCAGTGCACCTCGCCGTCCGGACGCCGGGCGGCGTCGGCCACCGATCCGGCCGGTGACGCCCTCCATGGGCGCCTCGCGCGCCGCGTACACGCCGGTCACGACCACGACGTCGGCGGCCGCGAGCGCCTTGCCCATCGCCGCCCCGTGCAGCGCGGTGCGGGAGAAGAGGTGCGGCTGGAACACCGCCACCAGCCTCCGGCCCGGATACGCCTGCCGGGCGCCCTCGAGCGTGGCCGCGATCTCGGTCGGGTGGTGGGCGTAGTCGTCCACGACCGTCACCCCCGACGCCGACCCGACCAGCTCGAACCTCCGCCCCACTCCTCCGAACGCCGCCAGCGCGTCGAGCGCCGGCTGGAGGCTCCCACCCAAGTCGATTGTCACCGCCAAAGCGGCAGCCGCATTCCGCACGTTGTGGAGCCCCGGCACCTTGAGCCTCAGCTCCACCGATCGGCCGCCGGGCAAGGCGACCGTCGCCGTGCTTCCCGTCGGCGCCTGCCGCACGTTGCCGATGCGCACATCCGCTTGCGCGGCAACGCCTACCATCCAAGTCGGGCGCCCGGACCGGACCGCCACCCGGCACGCGCCCGGATCGTCCGCGCCCGCGATCACCCGGCGCGCCGGCCGGGCGAATTGCGCGAAGGCATCCTCGAGAGCGTCGAGACTCCCATAGCACTCGAGATGATCGGCCTCAACGTTATTGATGACAGCGACTTCGGCGGACAGCGCGAGAAACGACTTGTCGTACTCGTCCGCCTCAACCACAAAGATGGCGTCACCGCCGAACCTGGTGTTCCCGCCCCACGAAGCGACGCGGCCGCCAGCGATCCCAGTCGGATCCAGTCCGGCGGCCGCCAGCGCTTCGGTCGTCATTGCCGTCGTCGTAGTCTTGCCGTGAGTCCCGGCGACCGCGACGACCCGACCAGGAGCGATTGCGGCTGCCAGCGCATCGGCACGGCGCACGATCGGAATTCCAAGTGCCCGCGCCCTTTCGAGTTCCGGGTGATCCGGGGGAACCGCCGCCGTCACCACCACGGCCCGGGCCCCACTCACGTGGCTGGGGTCGTGACCCGCGAAAACCACGCCACCGGCACCACGGACATCCATCGAGCTGGAGGCACCCGGCCCATCCGGCTCGCGATCGCATCCCGTGACCACAACCCCCCGCCGCCGCGCGAGCAACGCCAGAGCACTCATCCCGGCGCCGGCGACCCCCATGAAGTGCACGGGGCGAGGGTCCGCAGCTGAAAAAAGCGATATCAACAGGCGGCTAATATAAAATCCCACCTAGGCTTGCGAAAGAGTGTACCCTAGGTTTTCCACATCACCTTTAGGGCTTCCGAGGCGATGGTGGAGGCCGCTTCCGGCCGCGCCCGGCTGACCATTCCCTTCTCGAGGGCAGCCATTCTTGCAGGGTCATCGAGGAGACCTCGGACCTCCGCTCCCAAGGTGGCCCCGGTCAGTTGCTGCTGCGGCAGGAGCACCGCGGCACCCGCATTGGCCAGCGCCTGGGCGTTGGACAGCTGGTGTCCGGCGGCCGCCGACGGGAGCGGGACGAGGATGGGCGGCAACCCCCAGGCGGCGAGGCCCGCGAGGGTCATCGCGCCGGCGCGCGAGACGACCAGGTCGGCGGCGGCGTAGGCGTCGGCCACCGGATCGATGAACGCGGCGAGGGTGATGTGCCCCGCGGCGTTGAACGACGAGAACTGCTCGAGCGAGCCCGCCCCGCACTGCCAGAGCAGCGAGACGCCGGCCGGGAAATCGCCCGCACTCAGGGCGTCGGCCACGGCGCGGTTCACCGCGAGCGACCCCTGGCTTCCGCCCGTCACGAAGACGAGGGGGCGGTCGGGGGGAAGCCGAGCTTCCGTTTCGCGTCCGGCTTGGAGGGGCGCTGCGCCGGCGGCGGCGGGATCGGGTTTCCGCTGTCGAACACCGCCGTCTGGGGACCGAGCTTCAAGCGCTCGCGCGCTTCCGGGAAACCCAGGTGGACCTGCCGGGCGCGGCGGGCGAGCCAGCGCGTCGTGAGGCCCGGGAAGTGCGTTCTGCTCCTGGAGCACCGCGGGCACGCCCTGGTTCATCGCCGCCCACACGACCGGGCCCGCGGCGTAGCCGCCGGTGCCCACCACGAGGGCGGGCTCTTCTCGCGCGAGGATCGCGCGGACGAGCGCGAGGGAGCGATACAGCGCGAGGGGGAGACGCACGTTGCGCCACCAGCGGCGCCGCCACAGCGGCTCGAGCGGCAGCAGCTCGTAGCCCCAGGGCCGCTGGGGCAGCACGCCGGCCTCGACCCCGCGTCGGGCGCCGACGAAGAACGGCCGCACGCTCGGATCGAGCCGGACCATCTGCTCGGCGATGGCGAGCGCCGGCATCAGGTGGCCGCCGGTGCCGCCGCCGGTGAAGAGGACGGTGGTCACCGCGCTGCGCTCTCGGGCTCGCTCACGGACACCAAGCTATGCACGCGCCTTCGCGCAGTCGAGACGCGAACGCGCCGCGCGGCGGCGCGCGCCGCTGCTCAGCGCACCGCGAAGCTGATGGAGCCGCGTCCCGCGTCGGCGCCCGCCACCAGGTCCTGCACGCGCACGCGCAGCAGATACCGGCCGGGCGGCAGCTGCGCCGGCACGATGTCGAGCGTCTCGACCTCGAGTCCATCCGGCGCCGCGGGACGGACCCGCTCGAACTCCAGCTTCGTGGCTCCCGGCCATTCCTCCAGCCGGATGTCGCGCTCGGGCGCGTCGGTCCGCAGCAGTTCGTAGCGCGCGAGGTAGCGCACCGTCCCGCCCTCGGCCCGCAACCCGTACACCTCGGCGTAGCTGCGAATCGTCGTGCCGGCGGCGAACACCAGCGTCCGCTGGACGTGCTGCAGCATCGCCGCGCGGTCGGGCGTTCGGCGCGTCCCAGGTGGGCGCCAGCAGCAGGTCGCTGACCACCGGGGCCGAAGTGAACGCACGCAGCTTCACCGCCAGCGTCTGGCGTCCAAGCGACCCCGAGTCCTGCGCCTGGGCCACCAGCACGTAGCGACCCGGATAGTCCGGGACCGTGACCGCCCCGCTGTGGCTGATCCAGATGGCGCCGGGGCCCGTCAGGGCCTCCAGGGATGCCGCCACCGCGCCCCGCGTGGAGACGACGACGAGGTCCGTGGTCGCCGTCTCGGCGCGGTCGGCGAACTGCGCGGTCCAGATGCCGAACTCCAGCGGCGCCGCCTCGGACGTCGCGTCCTTCGTGAGACCCGTCTGTGCGGCGGCGAACTGCTCCTCGTTCATCGCGCGAAAGACCATGTCGGGCACGGTCCGCTCGCCCTTCGAGAACGCGCTCGGGCGAGCGAAGCGAACCTCACCCAGACCGGCGTACCGCCACCGCTCGATGTCGGGCACACTGCAACGCGGATCGGCGTCGTTCTTCCCGCCCACGGCCAGGGCGTCGGGAGGGCCGAAGCGCAGGTACATGATGCCGCGATCGTCCAGACCCGTGGCGAGGTTGTACCCGATGCGCGCCGCGACGCTGTCCATGCCCCGGAGGTCGAGATTCAGCGGCGCGAACAGAGACTGCGCGAGGCCGGGCGTCACCGGAGAGTACTGACCGATGTTGTGCGCGAGCGCCCCAAGCTGCGCCTGCTCATCGGCCGTCAGGAGCTCCTGCCCGTCTGCCATGCCCATCCTCGCCCGGTCGCCGGCCGAACTGACTCCGGGCAGAGGCATCCCGACGATCACGTCGGCGCCCGGTCCGCCGTGAACCACATGCAGGTGGGCCGGCAGCAGCACCTCGTACATCTCGCAGCGTTCGTAGTACTCCCGCTCGCCGGTCGAAGGCTCCATGTTCATCGCGCGAGCGATCTCGCTCCGCTGGTAGGAGACCATCGGATGCAGCAGTGGATAGTGCTTGCGAGCGTATCGCAGGCGCGCAAAGTGCTCTGCCACACGCTGATTCACGCCGGCGAAGAGATTGGGATTGCGTCGCGCCCAGAAGCTCTCCAGCCACGACTCCTTCCGGCCCGGCGCGATGCCGGCCTCCCACAGCTTCACTTCGAAGGGGCGGGCGATGCCGATCACCTGGCGCCACAGCGCGTCGGTCGAGTCGAGGTCGGCGTAGGCCAACGCACGGCCGTAGAACTCCCAGCCGGCGGTCGTGTCTCCAGCCTCGAACGCACTCTGCGCGCGCAAGGCGAGCCAGGCGGTATTCGTGGAGTCCACGGCCAGCGCCGAATCGAGCAGCTCGTTCGCGCGGTCGTAACGCTCGTCCTCGATCGCGAGGAGGGCCAGCCGCGAACGAATCAGCGGATTCGCCGCGAAGGGCTGCAGCAAGTTGGACATGCGGCGACGAGCGCCGGCGTTGCGGAACAGCGTCAGCCAGTCGTCCCAGGCGTCGGGATACAGGGGATCCAGCTCGAGCACGCGCTGCAGCCCCGCACCGGCCATCATCTCGCCATCGTCGCCGGCCAGCCACAGGCCGACGGACGCGTAGCGGAACGGGGGTGCCGGATCGCGCGGCGCGAGGCTCTCGGCCTTCTGATACGCCTGCGCAGCCTTGAACCTGCCGATCGGCATTTGTTTGAACCACGCGTCGCCGAGCACCAGGAACCCGGTCTCGTCACGAGGGTGATCGCGCGTGTACCGGTCGGCGAGCCGTATGGCGTCGTCGATCTTGCCGGCGGCGATGAGCGCTCGCGCCTGGCGCAGCGGCTCGGGGATGGTGTCCTGGGCGAGAGCGGTTCCCGCCGTCAGCGCGAGCGCGAGGAGAGGCTGCCACAGACGGTTCATTCGGATCGGTCCGGTCGAGGGAGGTGTCGGGCCTCCGTCGTCGAGCTACTCGACACGGCGCAAGCGTAGCACCGGAGCGTTAGGCGGGCGTCACTTCGCTCGAGTCAAACACAATGCTGCGGCTCCCCTTTGCCGGGCCACGGCCGCATGACGTCGGCCCTTCGCGCAGGCGGCGCTGCCGGCATCCTCGGGCCGGGGACCGAGTTCGCATACGAAGTCGCATCACACGCGGAGGCGACAGGACGGCCGCCGTGGCGGCCTGGTCCCTGCCGAGCACGGTCACCGCCGCCGTGGCAGGGCCTACGAGACCGGACGCGAGCGATCGTCAGTCCGAGGGTCCCTGGGAACGCTGCTTCGTCGTCGCTTGTGAGGAAGGCTCGTCGCTGCGAGCCCCGAGCGTGCCCGGTGTGGCCCGGCTACCGCGCCACCGCGCGCCGCTTGGTGCCGAGATTCAGCAGGAGCCCCGTGGCGACGAGCGCCACGATGAGGCTCGAGCGTCCATACGAAATGAAGGGCAGCACCAGGCCGGTGGTGGGCACCAGCGCGAGCCCCACGCCCATGTGGAGGAACGCGTCCACGCCGATCATGGCCGCGAGCCCGACGCCGAGGTACTGGAGGAACGGGTCGCTCGCCGAGCGCGCCAGGCGGAGCGCGAGAAACAGCCACGCCGAATACAGCAGCACGAGGAACAGGACGCCGACGAAGCCCCACTCCTCGCCGATCGTGGCGAAGATGAAATCGGAGTAGGGGTACGGCAGGAAGCCGAGCTTCTGCTGGCCCGCCCCGAAACCGACGCCGAACAGCTTCCCCGCCCCGATGCCGATCAGCGACTGGTTGATCTGGTAGCCGCTGGCCAGCCGGTCCGCGCCGGGATCCAGGAACGCCGTCATCCGGAGCAGCCGGTACTGCACGTGCTGGATCCGGTCCCAGACCAGCGGGAAGGCGATCGCCGCCAGCAGGATGAAGTGCCCGATGCGCGCGCCCGCGGCGAACAGCACGATCATGGCCAGGAAGACGAGGACCACCGCGGTCGAGAGATCGGGCTCGGCCAGCACCAGCAGGGCCATGGGGCCCACGATGGTGAGCACGGGCACCAGGCCCTTCCTGAGGTGCCCCAGCTCCTTGCCCTTCTTGGCGCACAGCATCGCCGTCCAGATCACGACCACCAGTTTCGCCAGCTCCGAGACCTGGAACGACACGCCCAGCTTGAGCCAGCGGCGCGAGCCGTTGACGCGCGGGGCGATGGCGTGGGTGAACGGCAGCAGCAGGATCACCAGCAGGACGAGGGTGCCGATCATGAGCGGCCAGGCCAGCTTCTGGAGGCGGCCCAGGTCCAGTCGCGAGACCACGATGAGCAGGATCCCGCCCACCGCGGCGCCCACCGCCTGCACCAGCGCCAGCGTCATGCCCACCGGCTGCCCGCGCTGCAGCAGCGCCGAGGAGGCCGCGTACACCGACACCAGCCCGAACACGACCAGCACGGCGGTGATGATCAGCATCAGCCGCGCCTCCCAGCCCAGCCATCGCGCGCGCGGCGCCACTACCACGCCTCCACGATGGCGCGGAAGGTCCGGCCGCGCTCTTCCGCGTTGGCGAACATGTCGAAGCTGGTGCAGGCCGGCGCCAGCAGCACGGCGTCGCCCGGCCTGGCCAGCGCCCGGGCGCGGGCGAGCACGTCGCTTGAAGTCGCCGCCGCGTTCCAGCGTCGCCGCGCCCTTGAGGTCGCGCTCGATCAGCGGCGCCGCCTCGCCGTAGGCCACCACGGCGCGCACGTGGGTGAGGTGCGGCGCGAGCGGCGCGAACGAGTCCACCTTGGGACGGCCGCCCAGCAGCAGCACCACCGGCCGCGGCACGCTGGCGAGCGCGACCTCGACCGCGCTCAGGATGGTGGCCTTGGAGTCGTTGATCCACAGCACGCCGTCCAGCTCGCGCACCGGCTCGAGGCGGTGCGGCAGCGCGCGGAAGGTGGCGAGCGCCTTCGCCACGCACTCGCGGTCCACCTCGGGCGGCACCGCCAGCGCCGCGGCCAGCGCGTTGGCCACGTTGTGGTCGCCGAGGAGCTGGAGGTCCGCGCGCCGCACCAGCGGCGTGCCGCGCAGCAGGAGCCACTTCGCCGCGCGGTCGTAGAAGCCCGCGGCGCCGCGCTGGGCGAGGGAGAAGGTCTCGCGCGAGCCGCGGGCGCGCGCCGCCATCGCCAGGGCGGCCGCGTCGTCGCCGTTCACGACCCAGCGGCTCTCCGGCTTCGCGTTGCGGAAGAGCAGCGCCTTGTCGGCGTAGTACGCCTCCGCCGTGCCGTACCGGTCGAGGTGATCGGGCGAGAGATTGGTCAGCACGCCCACGGCCGGCGTCAGGCTCGGCGCGTCGTGCAGCTGGAAGGAGCTGGCCTCGACGGCGAGCCACGCCGGCGGCCGGGCCGCCAGCGCGACCGACGTGACGGCGGTGCCGATGTTGCCGGCGGCCGGCGCGTCGCTCAGGCCCGCCGCCCGGAGCAGATGGGCGATGCACGCGGTGGTGGTGGACTTGCCCTTGGTGCCGGTCACGACCACGAGGCGGGTGTCGGGCAGGCACCGCGCGCCCAGCTCCAGCTCGGCCAGCACCGTGACCCCGGCCGCGCGCGCCGCCGCGAGCGGCGCCGCGTCGGGCGGCACGCCCGGCGAGGCGATCACCGCCCGCGCCCGGGCGATGCGCTCCAGGTCGTGGCGGCCGACGTCGACCGCGCACGCCCAGCGCCCGGAGGGCCGCGGCGTTCTCCTCGACCTCCGGCTTCCGTCCGGCATCCGAGCCGTACACGGCCACGCCGTGCCGCCGCAGCAGCTCCGCCGCGGCGCGCCCGCTCCGCATCAGGCCGACCACCGCGACTTCGCCCGTCTTCCAGGCGTCGGGGATCATCGGATCTTGAGCGTCGCCAGGCCGATCAGCGCGCAGATGAGCCCCAGCAGCCAGAACCGCGTCACCACCGTGGACTCGTGCCAGCCCAGCTGCTCGAAATGGTGGTGCAGCGGCGCCATCCGGAACACGCGATGCTGCTCCGCGTACGGACGCCCGTGGCGGCGCAGCCGGTACTTGAACACGCTCGTCTGCAGCACCACCGACGCCGCCTCCGCCACGAAGACGCCGCCCACCAGCACCAGCAGGAACTCGGCCTTGAGGAGAATGGCCGTGGTGCCGAGCCCGCCGCCGATCGCGAGCGAGCCGGTGTCGCCCATGAACACCTTGGCCGGGTGCGCGTTGAACCAGAGAAAGCCCAGGCACGCGCCCATCAGGCTGGCGCAGAACACGGCCAGCTCGCCGGCGCCGGGCAGGTAGAAGAGGTAGAGGTACTCCGACGCGTCGGTGCGGCCGATCAGGTAGGAGAAGACGGCGAAGCTCAAGGCGGCGACGGCCGTGAGTCCCGTGGCCAAGCCGTCGAGCCCGTCGGTGAGGTTCACGGCGTTGGACCAGGCCGTCACGACGAAGGTGACGAACACGATGTAGAGCGCCGGCTGCATCACCACGTACACGTACTTGAGGAACGGCAGCGTGGTGGACGCCGGCGGCAGCACGGTGCCGCTCCACGGGAAGATCAGCAGCGCCACGCCGAGGGCGAGGCCGAAGGAGATCTGGCCCGCCAGCTTGTAGCGCGCCACCAGGCCGCGCGAGCGGCGCTGCACCACCTTGAGGTAGTCGTCCACGAACCCGATGGCGCCCATCCACACCGTGGCCAGGAGCACGATCAGGACGAAGCGGTTGTCGAGCTTGGCCCACAGCAGCGTGGAGACCACGGCGGCGATGAGGATGATCACGCCGCCCATCGTCGGCGTGCCGCGCTTGCCCAGGTGCGTGGCCGGCCCCTCGGCGCGCACGATCTGCCCCACCTTGTGCGCCTGCAGCCGGCGGATGATGGCCGGCCCGATGATGAACGCGATCAACAGCGCCGTCGCGATCGCGGCGCCCGCCCGGAACGAGATGTAGCTGAGCAGGTTGGCGAGCGTGTACTGGTGCGCGTAGGGCCAGAGGAAGTGGTAGATCACGGGTGAGCCTCCTCGGCCCGTCCCGTCCGACGCCGAGGGCCACAACAGGGGGATGAGGCGCTCCAGCTGCACGCCGCGCGACGCCTTGAGCAGCACCAGGTCGCCCGGCCGGAGCAGCGCCGCGAGCGGCCGCCGCGACCGATTCCGGCGTCGCGCCCGTCACCAGCTCGAGCCGCTTGGGCTTGCCCTTCAGCGCCTCGAACGCCGGGACGAATTCGCCGACGGCCGCGACCACGGCGGGCTTCGCGGCCACGATGCCGCTCGGCCACCTCGCGATGCAGGTCGCGCGAGGCGCCGCCCAGCTCGCGCATCGTGCCCGCGACCACGACCACCCGCCGCTCGCCGCGCATCGCGGCCAGCGAGGTCGAGCGCCGCGCCGAACGACGACGGGTTGGCGTTGTAGCAGTCGTTGACGACGGTCATGCCGTCCAGCGTCCAGCACCTCGGAGCGGCCGGCCGGCAGCCGCGCCTCCTGCAGCCCGCGCGCCGCGTCGGCGAGCGGCACGCCGAGGCGTCGGCGACGGCGAGCGCCACCAGCGCGTTGGCCACCATGTGCCGGCCCCGCAGCGGCAGCTCGACCGCCACGCCGCGCACGGTGAAGCGCGGCCGGCCGTCGGGCAGCAGCGTGAGGTCGTCGGCGGCCCACTCGCCCCTCGGCTCGACCCCCGCGGTCACGACCCGCTTGGCGGCGTGGCGCGCCGCGTCGGCCAGGCGCGGGCGGCGCGGTGCCCACCACCGCGGTCGGCGCGCCCTGGAGCAGCGCCGTCTTCTCGTCGAACACGCGGTCCAGGCTGCCGAACCCCTCGAGGTGCCCTTCGGCCACGGTGGTGACCACGGCGACGTCGGGCCTGACGATGTCGCGCAGCCGCGCGATCTCGCCGGGCACGCTGGCGCCGCACTCGACCACCGCGACCTCCGCCTCGACCGGCGATCGCCAGCAGCGTGAGCGGCACGCCCACGAGGTTGTTGAGGTTCCGGTCGGACTTGTGCACGCGGAGCCTGGCGCCGAGCGCCGCGGCCGCCAACTCCTTGGTGCTGGTCTTGCCCGTCGTGCCGGTGATCGCGACCACGGGACCGGCGAACGCGTCGCGGCGGTGGCGGGCGAGCTGGCCCAGCGCCACGAGCGTGTCGTCCACCTCGAACCAGTCGAACCCCGGCCAGCGCGGCGTGTGGTGCCGGACGACCACGGCGCCCACGCCGGCCAGGCGCGCGTCGCTGAGGAAGTCGTGCGCGTCGAACCGCTCGCCCTTCAGCGCGACGAACACCTCGCCGCTCCTTGAGCGCGCGCGTGTCGGTGGAGACGCCGGCGTAGGCGTGGCTCCACGACGCGTCCGGCATCCCGAGCGCCTTGGTCACCTCGGCGGCGGTCCAGGCGAAGGCGGTCACGGCGCGCCCCCGTCATGCGCGGCGCCGACCGCCGCGGCGACGATGGCGCGCTCGTCGATGGGCACGTGCGCCGTCGCCCACGACCTGGTAGGTCTCGTGGCCCTTGCCCGCCAGGAGGATCACGTCGTCGGGCTTGGCGATGGCGAGGGCGCGGAGCACGGCGGCGCTCCGGTCCACGATCCTCAGGTGCGGCGTGCCGGCCATGCCGGCCTCGATGTCGTGATGATCTGCTCGGGGTCCTCGGTGCGCGGGTTGTCGGACGTCACGATCGCTCAGGTCCGCGTCACGCCGCGGCGATGGCGCCCATCAGCGGCCGCTTGCCCCGGTCGCGGTCGCCGCCGGCGCCGAAGACGACCACCAGCCGCCCCTTGGTGAGCGGGCGCAGCGCCGCGAGCGCGCGCTCCAGCGCGTCGGGCGTGTGCGCGTAGTCGCGCAGCACCACGCACGGCGTCTCGGCGAGGCGCTCCATCCGGCCGGGCACCTGCGGCGCCGCGCCGAGCCGCTTGGCGACCCAGTCCAGCTCGCGCCCCAGCGCGATGGCCGTGGCCGCCGCGCCGAGCGCGTTCTCCACGTTGAACGTGCCCAGCAGCGGGAGCGCGACGGGCGCCGACGCGCCGCGCACCACCAGGTTGAAACGCATGCCCAGCCGGTCGCCCTCGACGTCCTCCGCCCGCACGTCCGCGCGGCGCCGTGAGGCCGAAGGTGATGCGCTCCGCCCGCGGCGGCAACGCGGCCCACGCCGGGTCGTCCGCGTTCACGACCTGGAAGCCGCCCGGCGCCAGGTAGCGGTCGAGCTTGAGCTTGGCGGCGAGGTAGTGCGCCTCGTCGCCGTGATAGTCGAGGTGGTCGCGGGTGAGGTTGGTGAAGACGGCGGCGCGGAACGCCAGGCCGGCGATCCGGTCCTGGTCGAGGCTGTGCGACGACGCTTCCATCGCCACGGTCTGCACGCCGTCGTGGCGCAGCAGCGCGAGCGCCGCGGAACAGCTCGACCGGGCCCGGCGTGGTGAGCGAGCCGCCGTGGGCACCAGGTCGCCCCGCCCGTCGATCGCGCCGAGCGTGCCGATGCGAGCCGGCCGGCGCGCGGTCGCCGAACAGGTGGCGCAGCAGGTGCGCCGTCGTGGTCTTGCCGTTGGTCCCGGTGACCGCGAGCAGCACCAGCGCGTCGCCCGGATTGCCGAAGAAGGCGCTGGCCGCCACCGACGCGGCCCGCTTCCCGTCGCGGACCAGCGCCTGCGGCACCGCCGCCTCCGGCACCTCGCGCTCCACCAGCGCGAACGCCGGCGCCGGCCCGCGCGGCCGCCGCGACGTAGGCGTGGCCGTCCACGGCGCTGCCGACGTAGGCGAGGAACAGGGCGTCCCGCTCGACGTGCCGGCTGTCGGTCGTGATGGCCGGGATCACGGCCGGCGCTCCGGCCGGCCAGCGCGACCAGCAGCCCCTCGCGCTCCAGGCGCGAGCGCAGCGCCTCAGCCTGCACGGTCGCCCCCCGCGTGCACGACGACGGTGCGGCCGCGCGCGATCGCCGGCGCGCCCGCCGCGGGCATCGTGCCGACGACGCGGCCCCAACCCTGGATGCGCACCTCGAAGCCGCTGCGGTGCAGCGCCCGCGCCGCCGCCCGCAGCTACGTGCCCGCCACGTCGGGCACCGGGACCGGGGAGTGGGCCCCGCGCTGTCGCGTCCGCGACGGCGGCGGTCGGCCACGCCACCACCACGCCGGCGTCCGGCGCCGGCGGCGGACCCGCCGAGTCGGTCCCGGAATCCGCGAGCCAGCGGCCGCACCAGCCGGCCCGCGGTCGAGCGCGACGCCGGGCGTGGCCAGCGCCGCCTCCAGGATCGTGCGCACGACCGGCGCGGCGGTCGAGCCGCCGAAGTACTCGCCCTGGGGATCGTCGAGCTTCACCACCAGCACCAATTGCGGGTCCTGGGCCGGGAAGATGCCCACGAAGCTGGCCGCAATAGTCGCCCGGGAGATAGTGCCCACCGACGGCGCGGCGCGCCGTGCCGGTCTTGCCCGGCGACCAGGTAGGTACCCAGCGCGGCGCGCCGTCCCGGTGCCCTCCTCCACCACGCCCTGCAGCATCTGCGTCAGCTGCGCGGCGATGCCCGCGTCCACCACCCGCCGCACCGGACGCGCGCGCGCGGTCCACCGCGTGCTCGCCGTCCGCGTCGCGGACCTGCCGCACCAGCGTCGGCTCGAGCAGCACGCCGCCGTTCGCCAGCGCGCCGTACGCCGCGGCCAGCTGCAGCGGCGTCACCGCCAGCTCGTAGCCCATCGCCAGGCTGGCCGGGCTCTCCGACGGTCCAGGCGCGCGGATTCCGCAGCCGGCCCGGCGACTCGCCCGCGAGCTCGACGCCCGTCTGCGGTGCCGAAGCCGAAGTCCCGCAGCGCCTCGTACTGCTCGGCCGGCGTGAGGCGCTGGCTGAACTTCGCCATGCCGATGTTGCTCGAGAGCCGGATCACGTCGGCCAGCGTCAGCGTCGTCGGACGGGTGCTCGTCCTCGATCACGCGGCCGTTCAAGGCCTAGCGTCCCGTTCTCGCGCGAACACCGTGTCGCCCGGCGGTCGCCTTGCCGTCGCGCAGCAGCGCGGCCGCGGTGAACACCTTCGCCGTGGAGCCCGGCTCGAAGGTGTCGCCGATGCCGCTGCCCTCGGCCGTCGTCTGTGCGCACGCTCGCCATCGCGAGGACCTCGCCGGTCGCGGGCTGGATGATCACCACGTCGCCACCGCTCGCGCGGCACCGAGTCCACCGCGACCGCGAGCGCGTGCTGGGCGATCTCCTCCAGCTCGGCGTCGAGCGTGAGCACCACGTCGGCGCCCGGCCTGCGGCTCGACGGCCGGGCGGGACGGCGACGGGATACGTGTGCCCGCTCTGGTCGCGCAGCATCACGGCGCTGCCCGGCGCGTCCGGCGAGGGTCGCTGTCGAGCGAGCGCTCGAGCCCGCTCGCCCCGTGGCCGCTGTCGTCGGCGCGGCCGATCAGGCGCGGCGCCAGGTCCGGCCGCGGATAGAACCGCTCCAGCCTCGGCTCGCAGGTACACCCCGCGCAGGGCCTTGAGCGGCTGCGACGTCGTTCCAGGTGAACGGGCCGGGCCACTCGAACCACACGCGATCGGAGCCGAACAGGTCCCGGCCGATCTCCGCCTGCGGCCGGCCCACCACCTTGGACAGGAGGGCGACGGCGTGGCCGCGGTCGGAGACCTCCTGCGGCGCGAGCCCGACGCCGTACGTGGCCTGGCTCACGGCCAGCGGCACGCCGTTGCGGTCGAACAGCGCGCCGCGCCGCGCCGGCAGCGCGACGCGCACCGTCTGCTGGGCGCGGGCGCGCTCGCGCCACTGGTCGCCGTGCACCAGCTGCACGTCCACCGCCTTGACCGAGGACGGCGAGCGCCGCCAGGGCGAAGGCGATGCCGACCAGCGTGATGCGCGAGGGAGCCTTGATCACCCGGTCACCGGGCTCGAGGGTCCTGCAGAATGACGATCTCGGTGTCCTGCGGCAAGCGCAGGCCGAGGCGCGCCTGCGCCGAGCGGGACCAGCACGGCGCGGCTCTCGGCGCGGCGGATGTTCGCGCCGGCCGCGGCGCGCGTGACCTCCAGGGCCTGGCGCGTGGTCTGGAGCGCCTTGAGCTGCCGCGCCGCCGCCATCGCCGCCGACTGGCGCCACACCACGAGCGCCGCCATCACCAGGAACGCGGCGAGCCACAGCGCCACCCAGTGCCGGCCGCGGAGCGTCATGCCGCGCCGGCCTGGGGCGGACGTAACCCCAACGCTTCCGTCGCGCCGCCCGCTTGATCGCCGCCGGACACCGGAGGCACCGCCTTCCGGAACGCGCGGAGCCGCGCGCTGCGGGCGCGGGGGTTGGCGGCGACCTCGGCATCAGCGGCGCGGACCGGATGCCGCGTCAGCAGCCTGCCGAGCGGCCGGCCGCGGCAGGTGCACACCGGCTGCTCCGGCGGGCAGACGCAGGCGCGGGCCCAGTCGGCCATCGTGTGCTTGACCACGCGGTCCTCGCCCGAGTGATAGCTCACCACCGCGATCACCCCGTCCGGCACGAGCAGCTCGAGCAGCGCCGGCAGCGCGCGCGTGAGCCGCTCGATCTCGCCGTTCACCGCGATGCGCACCGCCTGGAACAGGCGCGCGAAGTCGTCCGGCCCGCTCCTGGGTCCCAGCACCGCGCGGATGGCGCCCACGAGGTCGTCGCTGATGAGGAACGGCCGGTTCATCCGGCGGCGGGCGATCTCCCGCGCCAGCGCGCGGGCGCGGCGCTCGTCGGCGCCGTCGCGGAAGGCGGCCTCCAGGTCCGGCTCGGCCGCCTGCCAGAGCCAATCGGCCGCCGTCGGCCCGTCGCCCGACATGCGCATGTCGAGCGCGGTGCCGGGACGGAAACTGAAGCCGCGCGCCGGCTCGTCGAACTGGCGGGACGACACGCCGAGATCGAGCAGGACGCCGTCCGGGCGGAACCCGATCACGTCGGCGTCGCCGGACGCCTCGGCAAAGTCTCCCAGGCGGGCCGTGCCGGCCGCGCCGAGCGCCGCCTGCGCCGCCCGCGCCGCCTCGGGATCGCGATCGAGGCCCAGCACCCGCGCGCCGCCGGCCGCCAGGCGCGCGGCGTGCCCGCCGCCGCCCACGGTGCCGTCGAGGACGCGCTTGCAACCGGCCAGCAGCGTGGCGATCTCCTCGAGCAAGACCGGCTGGTGGTGGAAGTCGCCGCCACCGGGTGAGGGGTGAGTGAGGTGAGACGTGAGAGGTTCACGTGAGAGGTGAGAAGACGAAGTGAGAAGGGGGCGTTCCCCTCTCACGCCTTTGGACCCCTCACCTCTCACTGATCCTCCTCACGCCTCACGCCTCACCTCTCACCTTCGCCGAAAGCACACGCCCCCCCTGCCTGGGGCAGGAGGGGCGCGGTATGGCGGGGCTGACGGGGATCGAACCCGCGACCTCCGGTGTGACAGACCGGCACTCTAACCAGCTGAGCTACAGCCCCCCGCGGCCGAGCCACTCAATATAGAAACCGGCAGGGGCCGCTACAAGCTACTGCGGGCACTTGAGCCGCGTGCGCATCGGCGTGAGCGCGGTCGTCACGTTGCCCATGTACGTCAGCATCTGGTTCGCAGCGTCCCGGCTCACCGACGCGCCGGCTGCCATGTTCGTTTGCGCCGGCGTGAAGTTGTCGAGGATGGTCTTGCTCATGGCGCAGGCCGAGTCCACTCGTCGCTCGGACCCGCGGATCGACCTTGTACGGCTGCAGCACCTGCAGGACGGCGAGCCCGATCTGGAACTGCGAGCTCCCGAGCAGGAACGCGATGGTCGGCGCGTTGGCGGGCGCGGACCACGGCTGCGCCTGGCCCAGCAGGTCGATCGCGTGCGGATAGTCCTTGGCCTGGAAGGCGGCATAGCCCGCCGCCATGAACATCTGCGCCGCCTGCGGGCGCCACGAGGTGTCCGCCTGCACCGCCGCCTTGGCGTAGGCCAGCGACGAGTCGGTCTGCCCGGCGGCGCGGAACCAGTTGGCCAGCACGATCTGCGGGCGACCGGACTCCGGGTGCCGCTGCAGCAGCTCGTGCATGGCCGCGAAGGCGCCGGCCGTGTCATGCCGGTCGTACAGCCCGCTGGCGTATTTGAACCAGCAGTCCGCGTCGCCCGGCGTCTTGACGGTGCAGATCTTCCGCCACGTGAACGCGTCCGAGGAATCGTTGGCCGCGTCGTAGAAGGCGAGCGTCCGGGCGACGAACAGCGAGTCGATCTTGCCCGAGTCGATGGCGGCCGCCGAGGCCATCGAGGCCGCGGCGTCGGCGAACTTGCTCTCGGCCCCGAGCGAGATGGCCCGCAGGATCAGGAGGTCGATCTGGTTCGGGTTCCGGTTGAGGGCGTCGTCCAGGATCATCACGGCGCTGTCGGGATGCCCGCGGCGCACCTGGATCTCGACCGCCACCTTCTTGATCTCGTTGTCCGCGACGTCCACCTGCAGGATGTGGTGCAGCATGTGCAGCATCTGCAACGTGTCGTGCTTCGCGTCGTAGATGAGGTACAGCTGCCGGCCCACCAGCGTGTTCAGCGAATCGGCGTCGTGGGCGCGCTCGTAGGCCGCCTGCACCGAGTCGGGATTGCCGTTGTTGGCCTGGAGCACCTGCGCGATGCACAGGTACGCGCCGCCGCTCTCGTGGTCGTAGCGCAGCGCGCGGTTGGCCGCTTCCGTCGCCTTGGCGTAGTCCTTGGCGTCGAGCGCGGTGCGGCAGGCGATGATGGGCTCGAAGGAGCGGAACTTCTCCGCCAGCCGGTCGGCCAGGCTGCCGACGGCGCCCGCGACCTTGTCGCGGCCGACCGCGGCCGAGGCGCTCGCCGCGAGCGGGTTCTCGCGCACGGTCTGCAGCAGGCGCGCCAGCACCAGCACCGAGTCGGGGCCGCGCGGGAACACCATCCCGTCCACCATGTAGCGGGCGTTCAGCAGATGGGCCAGCTGGCCGATCTGGCTCGGCTCGAGGGGCTGCGTGCACGAGAAGCCGCTCTCCTCGAGCGCCTTGCACACCGCCTCCTTGGTGATGGTCGCGAAGTCGCCGGTGTGCGACGTCAGCATGCGCTGCCGCACCACGTCGCCGGCCACCGTCGCCAGGCTCGAGTCCGCGACCTTGTCCCGTCCGAACGGCGCGACCAGGAGCTTGGGCGCATTGGGCGAAGCCGCCAAACGCGACAGCTGGGCGGTGGCGGGCGCCACGAGGCACCCCAGGCCCAGCAGACTGACGCCGATGACCCGCGCCCACAGGGGAGCGCTCTCTCCACGCCACGTCATGTGATGCATCCTCCGATGACCGTCACTGGGGCGCTGGCCTGCAAGAAGTGGGCGAAGAGGGACTCGAACCCCCGACTTCCTGCGTGTAAGGCAGGCGCTCTGGACCAACTGAGCTATTCGCCCGCGGACCTGCCGCCCCTACCTACAAGATGAGGCCGAGGGGCAGAAGGATACAGTAGCCCACTACGAGCAGAATGGGTGCCGCCGTCGTCGAGCCGCGGGCGAGCAGGACGTATCCGGCCATCAGCACGAGGGCCGCGCCCACGAACAAGCCGGCGTTCACGGCCCCGAACTGCAGCCGAGACTGAGAGTTAGGCCCCTGCATGGCGACTGAGGATAGCGGCCGCGCCAAGGCGCGTCAAGCGCGCGTCACTGGGGCGGCGGCGGCGCCCCGCCGCCACTGACGGCCGCCAGCACGTCGCGGCATTTCTTGCCCCACGGATTGAACTTGTTCGCGGTGAAGCCGGCCTGCCACGTCCCCTTCGCCGCGTCCTGACGGCCGGCGAACCACTGGGCGCGGCCCATCTCGTAGTACGCCTCGATGAGGTTCGGGCCGAGCTCCAGCGTCTTGCGGAAGAAGTTCTCCGCGTCCTCGAACATCTCGCGCTGCAGGTAAACCAGCCCCAGGTAGTAATTCGCGTACAGGATGGCCTTCTTGTCATTGGCCATGCGGATCGCCTTGGACAGGTGCTCGATCGCCTCGCCGAAGATCTTTTTCTTGAGGCAGATGTACCCGAGGTTGATCCGCGCGAGCGAGTTGGCGGGCTCCTTGGTGAGGACGCGCTGGAACGTGCCGAGCGCGTCGTCGTAGTCCTCGCGCAACATCTGCGCCCACCCCAGCAACGACTCCGCCTGCGCGTCGCCCGGGGAGAGCGTGAGCGCCTTGGTGAGCGACTTGATCGCGCCGTCGTAGTCGCCGAGCGAGATGAGGCTCCACCCCTTCTCGATGAAGGTCGAGGCGCCGATGTGGTCGGCGGCCACGACCGGGCGCGCGGAGTCGAACTCCGGCGCGGAGGCGGTGCGGGTGTCGGCTTCCCGCTCCTTGTAGCGGTCCACCAGCTTCTTGATCTCGTCCTTGAGCGCCGCCAGCTCGCCCAGGGCGCCGTCCACCTGCTTGAACAGGGTGATGATGTCCTGTTTCACCGTGGCGAGCGCCGCCGCGCTGGCCGCGGCGTCGAGCGCGGCCGCGATCCGGTCGCGCCGCTCCTTGAAGCCCTGGACGCCGTCGTCAGCCATGGGCGGTCTCCGCGCCGACTTCCTTGAGGGCGATGCGCTCGGCCGAGGTGAGGAGCCGCCCCGCGTGGAGCAGCACGACCGTGCGCGCGGCGAGGGTGAGGATGCCCTGCACGTAGGTCGCGGCGAGCCCGCGCACCACCGGAGGCGGCGGCGCGACCCGGTCCGCGGGCACCCGCAGCACCTCGACCACCGCGTCCACCACGGCGCCGACGACCGCGCCGTCGGCCTCGACGACCATGATGCGGGTCTCGGCGCCGAGCGGCGCGTGCGGCAGCTCGAAGCGCTTGCGCAGGTCGATCACCGGCACCACCGCGCCCTCGACCTGGAGGACGCCCTCGAGGAACGCCGGCGCCTTGGGCAGCGCCGCGGGCGGGTGGTAGTTGATGACGCGCTGCACCTCGAAGATGTGGAACGCGAACTCGTGCCCGCCCACCCGGAACACGACCACCTGGAGAGTATCGCCCTGTCCGCTCACGGTTCCCGCTCCCGAAGGGCCGCGACCCGCTCGGCCAGCAGCCCGGCGTCGAGCACCGTCACCAGCACGGTGCCGCAACGCCACACCCCGCGCGCCGGGAGTCCGCCGGCCGCGGCGGCCGCGACGAATTCGGCGCCGCGATCCACCACCGATTCCACCTCGTCCACCTCCAGCGCCAGGTCCGCGCCGCCCGCGGTCACGACGACCGCCTCCGCGCTGGTCTCGAACGGCGGCGGCGTGCCCGAGAGCAGGGCGGCGAGATTCACCAGCGACACGTGGCGCTCGCGGCGCGGCATCACCCCGCGCACCGCCCGGGAGACCGTCGGCACTTCCGCGACGTCCGCGATGGCCACGATCTCGCGCACCTCGGCGACGTCGAAACCGTAGTGCTCGGTGCCTACGCGCGCGACCAGCAGCGCCGGCGCGGCGGGCGTCACGCGCGCCCTCCCGCGCGGCGCCGGATCTCCGCCACGACCTTCCCGGCCAGCGCGCCGAGCGGGGCCACCTCGGCCGCCGCCCCCGCCTGCACCGCCGCCTGGGGCATGCCGTACACGACCGACGTGCCGCGATCCTGGGCGAAGGTGGCCCCGCCGGCGCGCCGGATGGCCCCCAGCCCTTCGGCGCCGTCCCGGCCCATGCCGGTCAACACCACGCCCACCGCCGCCGTGCCGAACACCTCCGCGACGCTGCGGAACAGGTGGTCGGCCGCGGGCCGTACGCCCCACAGGGGCGGATCCTGCGCCAGCTCGATCGTGGCCGCGGCGGCGGCGCCGCCCGCGCGCAAGCGCATGTGGAAGTCGCCCGGCGCGACGTACACCGTGTCGGCCGCGACGCCGGTCGCCGCCGCCGCCTCGACCACGCGCAGCGCGCACAGCCCGTCGAGCCGCTCCGCCAGGCTGCGGGTGAAGTTCGCCGGCATGTGCTGGACGACGAACACCGCCGTCGCCAGGCCCGGCGGCAGCGCGGGCAGCAATTCGACCAGCGCGCGCGGCCCCCCGGTCGAGGCGGCCACCGCGAGGGCGAAGCGGGCCGCGCCCGGCGCGCGCGCCACCCGCGGCGCGGCCGGCGTTCGCGCCTCGAGCCAGCCCAGCTGGGAGCGGTCGGCGGCCGCCGCCGCGCGCAGCACCTCGAGCAGGCGCGGGCCGAGCGACGCCAGCTCCTCCGCCCCGCCGCGCTCCGGCTTCTCCACCAGGTCCACGGCGCCCAGCTCGAGCGCGCGGATGGCCTCCGCCGTGCCGCGCCCCGCGCGGGCCGACACCACGACGATCGGGCGCGGCGCCTCGCGCATGATCCGCTCGATGGCGCTCAACCCGTCCAGCTCGGGCATCGCGAGATCCATGGTCACCAGGTCGGGCTGGAGCGCCTGCACCTTCTTGAGCGCGTCGAGCCCGTTGCGCGCGGTGGCCACCACCCGGAACTCGCCCGACGCGGCCACGAGATCCGACAGCACGCGGCGGATCAGCGCGCTGTCGTCCACCACCAGCACGGTGGGTACGGCGGCGCCGCCGGCGCCGCTAGAGGACGACGGTGCCACGCGCCACCGTGCGCACCTCGACGTGCCCGTCGTCGAGGAAGAAGTACACCGACCGCCCGTGATTCTTGAGCACGTCCTCGCCCACCACCGGGACCTGCGCCGCCGCCAGCACCTGCCGCGCCGCCACCACGTTGCGCTCGCCCATGGCGAGCGGTCCCGGGGTGGCCGCGCCCGAGCCGAACATGCTGGCCCCGCCCACCAGCCGCGCCGTGATGCGCCCCCGCTCGGCGCCGGCGGCCGCCATCCGCCCCAGCAGGAGCGGCAGCACGGTCTCCGCGAACCGCCCCGGATTGGAGCGGTCGCGCGCCAGCGACGGCGTGGGCAGCAGCAGGTGCGCGAGGCCGCCGGTGCGGGTCTCGGGATCGTACAGCGCCATGGCCACGCACGAGCCGAGCCCCAGGGTCACCAGCGCGACTTCGCCGGCATCCACCGCCCAGTCGGCCACCCGCACCAGGCGCTCCCTCATGGGCGCCGGAACAGCCGTTCGCGCGGCTCCTCGACCTCGAGGAGCGAGCGGGCCGGCCCGAACAGCGTCTCCACCTTGCCGAGCAGCAGCCGGCCGCCGGGCACCAGCGCGTCGGCGAAGGTCGCGAACAGCCGCTCCTGGGTGGACCGGTCGAAGTAGATCACCACGTTGCGGCACACGATCAGCTGGTAGGGCGGCCCGGGCGGCGCCTCGCGCGTGAGGTCGTGCGCCAGCGGACGCACCAGCCGCGCGACCGCGGGGTCCAGCCGGAACGGCGGCCCCGGCGAGAAGAAGCGCGCCAGCAGCTCGGGCGGCACGTCCTCCACCGCGGCGGGCGGATACTCGGCGCGCCGCAGCGCGTCGAGCGCGCCCGGGTCGAGGTCCGTGGCGTCGATCCGCAGGCGCGTCCGCAGGGCGCCCAGCCGCGCGATCTCGGCGAACAGCAGGGCGAGCGAGTACGGCTCCTCGCCCGACGCGCAGCCCGCCGACCAGACGGCCACCGGGCCGGGCGCGGCCCACAGCCGGGGCACGACCTGCTCCCGGAGCAGCGCGAACGTCTCCGGATTGCGGAAGAACTTCGTGACGTTGATGGTGAGCGCGTCCACCAGGAGGTCGTACTCTTCCGGCAGCCGGTCCAGCACCGTGGCGTACGCGCCGTAGCTGTGGACGCCGCGCGCGCGCATCCGGACCGCCAGGCGGCGCTTCAGGCAGGGCTGCTTGTAGCTCGACAACGCCAGGCCGCGCTCCCGCTCGACCTTGCCCATGAGCGACTGCAAGGCCGGGTCGTCGGGCGGCGCCTTCAGATCCGCTCCAGCGTCTCGAGGTTGGCGCGGGCCAGCTCGTGCGAGGGGTTCAGCGCCAACGCCTCCCGCCAGTAGGCCTCCGCGCGCTGACTGTCGCGGTCCCGGATGGCGAGGTTGCCCAGCTTGAAGTACACGTCGTCGCCGAGCCGCGGCGCCAGCTTGACCGCGCGCTGGTACGCCTGGCGCGCCTCGTCGGTGCGGCCGCTGCGGTACAGCAGGTCCCCCAGGTTCTTGGAGAGCTGCGGCAGCGACGGCTCCTCCTCGAGGGTCGCCGCGAGCAGCTTCTCGGCCCGCTCCAGGTCGCCGCGGCGCTCGCACAGCACCGCGATGTTGTTCTTGAGCGGCGCGCTGTGCGGGAACCGGGCGAGCCCCTCCTCGGCCAGCGGGAGGGCCTCCGCCTCGCGGCCCGCCAGCACCGCGGCCAGCGAGCGCGCCCAGTACCACACGGCGCTGGGGGGCTGCGCGCCCGCCGCGAGCTTCTTGGCGCGGTCCAGCCGCTCGACGGCCTGCGGGCCCTGCCCCCGCTTCAGCGCGACGATGCCCCATCCGAGCAGCACGCGCCAGTCGTCCGGGGCGCGGGACGCCGCCTCGGCGAACGCGGCGTCCGCCTCGGCCAGGCGGCCCATCTGCTCGAGCGCCACCCCCAGGTTGTGCAGCACCGCGGCCTGCCCGCCGCCGTGCTCCGCGGCGTGGCGGAACGCGTCCACGCCGTCGCCCCAGCGCCCCTGGCGCAGCGCGACCAGCCCGAGGAAGAAGTGGGCCTCGCTGTCGCCCGGCCGGAGATCCAGGACGCGGCGGAACTCGCGCGCCGCCTCGTCGAGCATCGCCGTCTTGTAGAAGGCCAGGCCCAGGTTGCGGTGTTCCTCGACGCGCGCGTCGCTGCCCATCGGCAGCTCCTCGGCCTGGGTGCGGCCGAGGCGGTGCGCGAAGCCGGCGGTGATCAGTCCGTACAGGGCCTTGCCGACGTCGAACTCGAGCAGGCCCGAGTCGTCCACCAGGCGCAGCACGTCGCGCTTGCCGTCGAGCAGCGGCAGGATGCGCTCCTGTTCGGGCGTGAGCGACACGCCGGAGGTGCCGAGCCGCGGGCGGTCTATCACGAAGATGAGGTCGAAGGAGGGGATCTTCTTCTCGATGAGGCTCCACTCGTCCACCCGCCGCGCGCCCTCGAGCAGCAGCGACTCCGGCGTGATGCGCACGAGGAAGTCCTGCGCCTCGGGGGCGACGTCGCTCTCGAAGCTGAACGTGCCGGAGACCCAGGTGAACAGGTAGTAGACGGCCTCCTCGATCTGGACGCGCATGTAGCGCTCGAGGTCCGGCCGCGAGATGAACTCCATCGCGACCAGCAGCTCGCCCAGCCGCTTGTCCCGCTCGCGCGACTGCCGCTCGATGGCCGCCTCGAGCTGGTCGTTGGTGATCAGGCCGCCCTTGACCAGGATGTCGCCGAGCCGGTCGCGCCGGTTGACGATCGAGGCGTAGGTGATGAGCCCGCGGTCGAAGTAGACGTAGCCGAAGTTGCTGCGGTCGGCGACCGACAGGCAGCCCGTCTTCTGGCCCATGGACAGGAGCTGCAGCACGTCGGGGAGGCTCGCCTCCTTGAGGCTGCCCTTGATGGCCATCAGCGCAGCTCCTCGATCAGCCGGTCGGCGGCGCCCGGCCAATCCCAGACGACCTTCTCGCGGCTGCTCATCACCGGGTCGAGCCCGGCCGGCACGATGGCCGAGACGGCCTGCGCCTGCGAGGGCCGCTGCGACCGGCCCTCGACCGCGACGCGCGCCGCCTGCAGCGTGAGCGTCTCCGACGCCGGATCCATCCGCGCCATGGCGCGGTTGACGAGGCCCTGCACCGCGCGGGCGCTGTCGGCCGGCCGCGAGGCCAGGTACTCGATCGCGTCGCCGTCGGCCGCCACGTGGCGGGTCTCCAGCAGCCGCCGCACCATCGCGCCGCGCATGGTCCGGTCGGGCGGCGCCAGCTCGACCACCAGGCCGCCCTCGAAGCGCGTGAGGAGCCGCGGCGCGACGCCGGCCAGCTGCCCCGGCGCGCGGTCGGCCGTGAAGGCGAGCTGCTTCTCCGCGTCGGTGAACGCGTTGAACAGGTTGAACAGCTCCTCCTGCGTGGCGTCGCGCCCCGCCAGGAGCTGCGCGTCGTCCAGGCAGCAGGGCGTCGGCGCGCCGGAACCGGCGGCGCCACCACTCGATGCGGCCCGCGTCGATGGCCTGCACCAGCTCGTCGGTGAACGCCTGGGCCGAGAGGCAGGCCACGACCGCGTCGGGGCGCGCTTCCACCAGCGCGTTCCCCACCGCGTGGAGCAGGTGCGTCTTGCCGGTCCCGCTCGGGCCGGTGATGAACAGCGGGTTGAAGCGCCGGCCGGGCTCGGCCACCACGGCGCGCGCGGCGCGCACCGCCGCGTCGCTGGAGGGGCCCTCGATGTACTCCGCGAAGGTGAGGCCGTGCGAGGGCGGGGGCGGCGGCTCCACGCCCTCCTTCACGCGCTCGGTCAGGGCCCGCGCCTCCTCGATCCGCTCGGGATCGTGGAACACCGCCTGCCCGGCGGCCGCGGGGTCGAACGCCGCGGCCTCGCCCGCCAGGCGCCGCAGCTCCTCGACCCGCGAGGCGAACTGCGCCAGCTCGTCGCCGATGTCCGGCATCTCGTCCGCGAGGAGCAGCTGCTCCAGGCGGTGCGTGCGGTAACCCTCGCCCTGCCAGCGCAGCACGGCCTCGCCCACGCGGGAGCGCCAGGCCTCGACCGTCTGCGCCACGGTGGTCGTGACCGCCGACAGGAAGGCGGAGAACTCGTCCGGCTCGGCCGGCACCGCCCGGCTCGGCGCGCGCGCCGCCTCGGGCGGGGGCGCCGGCGCCGCCGGCGGCAGCTCGTCGGTGAGCAGGGCGCGCGCCGCCTCGGGCGTGAGCGAGCCGCCGCCCACCGCCTGGAACGCGATGAGCCGGTTCACGAAGCCGATCAGCTCGCGCACGTTGGAGGCGCCCACCTCGGCCACCGTCTCCAGCACGCCCGCCGGCATCTCCACGCCGCGCTCGGCCACCTTGCGGTGCAGGATGGCGAGCCGCGTCTCGAAGTCGGGCGAGGCGATGTCCACCAGCAGTCCGCCCGAGAGCCGCGAGACCAGCCGCTCGTCCAGGTCGGCGATCTCGCCCGGCGGCCGGTCGCAGGTCGAGCACGATCTGCCGCTCCGCCGCCTGCAGCGCCTCGGTGATGCGCAGCAGCTCGGCCTGCATCTCGCGGTGCTCCGCCAGGAACTGCACGTCGTCCAGGAGCAGCAGGTCCGTCTCCAGCGTGCTGCGGCGGAAGGCCTCGACCTGGCCGGCGGCCACCGCGGCGTGGTAGCGCTCGACGAACTCCTCGAGGGTGAGGTACTCCACGCGCAGGTTGGCCTGCCGCTCCAGCGCGAGGAAGCCCACCGCCTGGAGCAGATGCGTCTTGCCCAGGCCCGACTTGGCGTAGAGGAACAGCGGGTTGTAGGCGGATCCGGGCGACTCCCCGACGGTGCGCGCGGCCGTGGCGGCGAGCCGGTTGCTCGCGCCGACCACGAAGCCCTCGAAGCGGAACCGCGGGTTGAGGTCCATGCTAGATGCGCCGCGCGCCGGCACCGCCCTGGCTCAGGCGGCGCAGCACCTCGGCGGCGACGCCCTTGAGCGTCTCGAACACGCCCACGCCGTGCAGCGCGTCGGCGGGGAACGTGGCCAGGTTGCGGAAGTTCAGCGCGTCGTCCAGCTCCTGCGGCGACAGGATCAGCTCGGGCGGGAGGTCCTGCTTGTTGAACTGCAGCACCATCGGCAGCGTCCGCGCGTCCACCCCGTGCTCCAGGATGTTGGCCTGCAGGTTCTGCAGGCTCTCGATGTTCTCGTCGAGCTGGCGCAGCTGGCTGTCGGCCACGAACACCACGCCGTCGGCCCCCTGCAGCACCAGCTTGCGGGTGGCGTTGTAGTACACCTGGCCGGGCACGGTGTAGAGCTGGAACTTGGTGGCGAAGCCCGAGATGGTGCCCAGGTCCAGCGGCAGGAAGTCGAAGAACAGCGTGCGGTCCGTCTGGGTCGCGAGCGACACCATCCGGCCCTTCCGGTCGGCGGGCACCTGCGAGTACACGTATTGGAGGTTGGTCGTCTTGCCCGACCGTCCGGGACCGTAGTAGACGATCTTGCAGGTGATCTCGCGGGTCGTGAAGTTCACCAGCGACATACGCTCACCGGGGCTGGAACAGCGACGACAGGCTGCGGTTCAAGTCGGCCTCGAAGTCGGCGGCGAGCACCGGCTCGCGCAACTGCTCGGCCGGCGCGGCGCGGCGCAACGCCACCGCGAATTCCTCGTAGAACAGCTCCACCAGCCCGATCGACGTCTCCCTCCCGAACACGGTCAGGACGATCAGCGTGCCGCGCGGCGTGGTGCACGGCGCGAGGTGGATGCCGTGCCGTTCGCCGGCGTGGAACAGCGCGCCGAAGCTGCGCTCGCCCACCTGCTGCGCCAGCGCGCCGGAAGCCGCCATGATCGCGGCGCCCAGCGCCGAAGCCGCCATCAAGTCCACCGCCCGCACGAACCCGTGCTGGGCCAGCACCTGGCCCGCCGACGTCATCACGACCACCAGCCGCGCGCTCGATTCGGCCACGTAGCGCAGCAGGGGCTTCTCCGCCCACGGCTCGACGACCGTCGTGCTCACGGCGCCACCGCCAGCGCCGCCCGCATCATCTCGAGCCGCGCCAGGCCGATGTTCACCCGGCTGTCGGCCAGCGCCACCACCAGCAGGTCCGGCGGCGCCAGCGCCACCAGCAGCGTGCCCCCGGCCGCCTCCATCTGCACAAACCGCACCTTGCCCGCGCCCACCGCGCCCGCGGTGCCGCTGACCTTGCGCACCAGCGACGCCGCCAGGGCGGCGACGGCCTTGCCGGGGACCCCTTCCATCAGGAGCTGCGCCACGGGGATGCCGTCGTCGGCCGACACCCACATCGAGCCGCGCATCCCGCGCACCCGCGAGATCCGGTCGAGGGCGCGGCCGAGATCGTCGGTGGTACCCGAACCCGGGCCGGATCGCGCGGACGGCGCGGCTGCCGCACCCGGCTTGGACCGGTCGAGGTCCGGCGTGCTCACGCGCCCTGCCCCGCCAGCCACGCGGAGGCGGCGCCCCGCGCCCGCTCGGCGAACCGCAGCGCGAGCCCGACCGGCATGCTGCGGTCGCGCCGCACCAGCAGCAGCGCGCCCTCACCCACCGGCGCCACCACCATGTTGGCCGTCTCGGCCTCCGCCACGATGGTGCGCCAGGTCCCGAGGCCCAGGTACTCCCCGGTGCGCGTCGCCTCGCCCGACACGCCGGCCAGTCCCGCGGCGGCCACCTCGCCGACGTCGGCGCCGGACGACGACACCAGGCCGCCGGCCAGCACGAGGCCGCGCTCGTCGAGGAGCAGGATGTCGGCGGTCGAGCGGTCGAAGCCGCTGAAGACGGGCGGACGCGCGCGGGACGCCGTCTCGCGCGCGGCCGCGGCGGGAGCGGGCGCCGCTGCGGGCGGCTCGGCGGGCGGAGGAGCCTCGGCCGCCGGCGCGGGCGGGGGCGGCGCGCCGCGGCGCACGGTCTCGAGGGCCCGGCGCGCCGCCTCGTCCGACGGGTCCGCCGCGAGCGCCTGCTCGAGCGCCGCGGCCGCGGCCACGGCGTCGCCCTGGCGGAAGCGCACGAAGGCGACGCCCTTCAGGGCGCCGCCGTGGTCGGGCGCGATCTCGAGCACCTTGCTCCAGGCCAGGCGCGCCCGGTCCAGGTCGCCCATGTCGGAGTAGATGCGGGCCAGCACGTCGTGGCCGTCCGCGTGCTGCGGGTGGCGCGACAGGCCGTGCAGGGCGACCCGCAGCGCCTCCTCGGGCTGGTTGCGGCGGCGCAGCGCCTCCGCCAGCTCCGCGTAGGCGAGGCTGGCGGGGTCGCGCGCGAGCGCGCCGGTCAGGGAGCGGATGTCGTCAGCCACGCTCGCCGCCCAGCATCCGCTCGAACGCCGCCGCCGCCGCGCGCGCCTCGGTCACCTGGCGGCGCTGCGCCTCGTCGGCGTGACCGTCCACCAGCTGCTCCCAGCGCTCCCAGCTCTCGCGCGCGTCGCGGAACCGCCCGGTGGCGGCGAGGGCGAAGCCGCACCAGCGGTGCGCGTCCGCCAGCTCGGGCGCGAGCCGGATGGCGCGGCGGCACGCCTCGACCGCCTCGGGGTAGAGGCCCGCCGCCAGCTGCGCGCGCCCCAGCACCAGGTGCACCCGCGGCTCTTCGGGCCGGAGCGCGAGCGCGGTCTGCGCCGCCTCCCGCGCGGCCTCGACGTCGCCCGATTCGAGCCGCACCTCCGCGGCCGCCACCAGCGCGTCGGCGTCGTCGCCGAGGCTGGGCCGCGACTTCCGCAGCGCCGTCGGGTCGCGCAGGCCCACCACGCCGGTGGTGGCCAGGCCGAACACGGTGCGCGCCACCTCGAACTCGCTCACCCGCAGCGCCGAGGCGATCTGGCGCAGGTCGCGCTCGCCGTCCACCTCCGCCAGCACTTCCCACTCGGCGGGGTGCAGGTCGAGCTGCGTGGCGGGACCCGCGGCGTCGAGCGGCGCCAGCGAGGGCACCACGCCGAGGTGCGGCACCTGGGTCTCGATGCGCGACCACTCGTCGATCCGGCGCGCGCCCTCCATCAGCACCTTCTCGGTGGGCAGCGAGACCAGCGCGTCGGCCGGCGCGCCCTCCAGGCCGCCCTCGGCGAACGAGAACGCGCCCTCGCGCCACGACAGCAGCTCGAACACCGCCTCCTCGATGTGCCGCTCGACCTCGCGCTCGAGCTCGCGCGGGGTCAGCGCGCCCATCTCCACCAGGATCTGCCCGAGCCGCCGCTTTCCGCCCTCGCGCTGCTGCAGCGCGCGGGCCCGCTCCAGTTCCTCGGCGGTGATGCGGCCGCCCGCCAGGAGGCGGTCGCCGATGCGCTGCGGATTGGAGCGCATCGCGGCGAAGACGATGTTGCCGCTGTCGAAGAACACCGTGCCGTCGTTGTCGCGCAGGTGGCTGGTGATGCGCAGCACCCCCGTCTTCCGGCTCAGGTCCAGCAGCTGGAAGACGTCGTGGAGACCGAGCTCCTTGAGGGGGCCCTCGATCGCCACGGCTACGCGGCCTCGCCCGCGAAGATGTGCACCAGGTCGCGCGCGGTGCGCGCGTGGGCGCGCGCCTGCTGCGCCAGCGGCCCCGACGGCTCGAGCGCGATGACGCGGTCCCACTCGGCGATCGCCTCGCCGTAGCGGCGCTCGCGCGCCAGCGCCAGGCCGAGGTGGTAGCGGGCGCCCACGTGGTCGGGCTGGAAGCGCACCACGCGCTCGGCCGCGGCGCGGGCGTCGGCCTCCCGGCCGCGCTCCAGCAGCACCTGCGCCAGCAGCACCAGCGCCTCGAAGTCGTAGGGGTCGCGCGCCAGCATCGCGATCAGGACGTCCATCGCCTCGGCGCCGCGCGCCTCCTCGTGCAGCAGGCGCGCCAGCGCGAGCGACGCCACCCCGTAGCTCGGCAGGTGCTTCAGCGCCGAGCGGTACGCCTGCTCCGCCTCGCGGCCGTCGCCGCGCCGCTCGCACAGCCGGCCGTACTCGACCCACACCTCGACGTAGCCCGGATCGAGGTCGAGCGCCCCGCGGTACGCCTCGCGCGCCAGGTCGCCGTCGCCCACCGCGCGCGCCACGTCGCCGAGGAGCTTGCGCACGTCGGCCCGCTCCGGGGAGCGCACCTGCGCCTTCCGCAGCACGTCGAGCGCCGCGGCCGGATCGCCCGCGCGGCCCCGCGCCTCCGCGGCGAGCAGCGCCGCCTCGACGTCGGGGATCTGCGCCAGCAGCTGCTCGGCCAGGGGCGCGGCCTCGGTGACCCGGTCGAGGGCCAGCAGGCAGCGCACTTCGCCGGCGCGCGCCCGCGGATGGTCGGGCGCGATGGCGCGCGCCTCGCGGTAGCGCTCCAGCGCCTCGCCGAACAGGTTGCGCCGGACGAACATGTCGCCGCTCAGCACCGCCGCCTCGGCGCGGTCGCCGCCCCGGCCCACGGCGCGGGTGACCTCCGCCGCGGCGCGCTCGAACAGCGACTTGGAGACGTAGTCGCGGGCCAGCGCGAACGGATCGCCCGCGGCCGTGCCGCGCGGCGGCGCCGGCACCGCGCCGGTGCGCAGCTCGGCGAACAGGCTGTCCAGCAGCCGCGAGTCGAAGACGAACGCCTCCTCGCCCTCGCCCAGCGGCCGCTGCGCCGGCAGCTCGGGCAGCCCGGCCTGCGACGATTCGCCCTCCGGCAGCTCCATGGCGAGCAGGTACTTCTGCGGCACGTAGTACGGGTCCAGCTCGAGCGCGCGCTTCACCTCGCGCAACGCCCCCTCGAACTCGCCGAGGTGCGAGAGCGTGAACGAGAGGTTGTAGTGCGCGGCCGCGGAATCCGGGTCGGCCTCCACCGCGCGGGCGAAGGCGTTGCGCGCATCCGGGTAGCGCTGCAGCTCGACCAGCACCATGCCCACGCCGTTCCACGCCACCGCGGACTCCGGCGCCATCTCGATGACCTGGCGGTAGGCCTCGAGCGACAGCTGGTGCCGGCGCATCTGCGTGAGCAGCAGCGCGAGGTTGAGCCGGGCCGCCAGCAGGTCCGCCGAGCGGGCGAGCGCGTCGCGGAACGCCTGCACCGCCGGCTCCACCTGGGCGAGCGAGACCTGCACGACGCCGAGGTTGTTCTCGGCGGGCGCGTAGCCCGGGTCGGCCTCCAGCGCCTTCCGGTAGGACGCCAGCGCGTCGTCGCGGCGGCCGAGCTGGTGGAGGCTGACGCCGCGCTCGTTCCAGTACTTGGCCGAGCCCGGCTCCTCGGCGACCAGCTCGTCGTACAGCTCCAGCGCGGCGGGGTGGTCGCGCCGCAGCAGGTGCACCTCGGCCATCGCGCGCCGCACCAGGCCGCGGTCCTCGCCGCGCTCCAGGGCGAGCCGGTACTCGTGCAGCGCCTCCTGGAAGTAGCCCTTCTGGCGGAACGCGTGGGCCAGGTGGTAGTGCGCCAGGCTGGTGCGGTCGGTGCCCGGCCGCTCCGCGCGCCCCGAGGTCCGGCCGGCCGCGCGCTCCGGCATGGTGCGCGTGTCCCGCGGCTCCAGGACCAGGTTGGCCTGGGCGCGGGCCAGCGCCGGATTGAGCCGGGCCGCGCGCTTGGCCGCGGCCCGCGCGTCGGCATGGCGCCCCAGGTCGCCCAGGACGAAGGCCAGCAGGTGGTAGGCCTCGGCGTTGTCGGGGTTCAGGGCGACGGCGCGCTCCAGCGCGCCGAGCGCGGTCTCGTTCTGGCCGCGGTTGTAGAGCACCTCGCCGCGGTGGTACTCGATCACCGACGACTGCGGGTCCGCCTCCAGCGCGCGCTCGAACCACTCCAGCGCCACCTCGAGGTTCCCGAGCCGCTGCTCCAGCAGGCCCAGCTGGATGAGCGAGGGGAGGTCGCGCGGGTCGTGGGTCAGGAGCGTGGTGTACTCGCCCTGGGCCTCCTCGTACTGCCCCACGGCCGAGAAGGCGCGCGCCAGCTCCCAGCGCGCCTCGCGGTCCTCCGGGTGGCGGCGCAGCCGGTCACGCAGCTCGGTGATCAGCCGGTCGTAGTAGCCGCTGCGGCGGTAGGCGATCTCGAGGTTGCGCTGGGCCACGGCCATCTTGGAGTCCAGCTCCAGCGCGTGCGCGAAGCACCCCACCGCCTCCGGGAAGAGCGCCTTGCGGAAATAGAGGACGCCGAGGTTGTTGTGCGCGCCCGCGTCGGAAGGGTCGATCCGGCGCACGAACGACCGGAGGACGGCGAGATCGCGATCCGAGGCCACGGTTCCCGCCATCGCCGCCTCCGCCGTCAGGTGAGCCGGACCGCCTGCAGAATCGCGCGCAGGGAGGCGAGATCCGGCACGAGGAGGAAGTGACCGCGCAGCGCCTCCGTTTCGGCCTCGAACTGGAACTGCGTCTCCACGCACAGCACGTAGTCCCGCTCGCTGCCGAAGTCGAGGTAGGCGGAGGTGATCACCGCCGAGGAAAGGTCGATCAGCAGGCTCGGCACCGACGGCAGCAGCAGCATCCCCATGAACGACGACAACGCGCTCATGAACGCGCCGCACAGGATGTTGCCCGCCTCCTTGAGGCTCGACTGCTCGATGGCGCCGAACTCGGCCGTGGTGCCGGGCGCCCGCCGCAGCAGCAGGTCGCACAGCCGCTTCGCGGCCGCCTCGGGAAAGACGAGCAGCGTGCGGCCGGTGAGGTCGCCCATCATGTGCAGCAGGATCGCCGCGACCACCTGCGGCGGATCGCCGAGCAGTCCCGCCACGTCCTCCAGCCGCGTCACGGTGATCTGCGGGACGGAGATCATGATGCGCCGGTTGGTCATCTGCGACAGCGCCGTCGCGGCATGACCCGCGCCGATGTTCTCCACCTCGCGCAGGGCGTCGAGCTGCAGCGCCTTGAGATCGCGAATGTCGTCCATCACGCTCCCATGCTAGATCAGTCCGCCGGCGTCGAGGATCAGGGCGGGCGCGCCATCGCCGAGGATGGTCGCGCCGCTGAAGACGGGCGTCGTGCCGCGCGGGGGCTCGAACGGCTTGACCACGATCTCCTGCTGGCCCAGCAGCGCGTCCACCACCACGCCCGAGCGCCGCTCGCCCATCGCCAGCACGATCACCGGCTGGCTGGCCGGCCGCGGGCCCGAGTGCGGCACGCCCAGCCGCTCCCACAACCGCACCAGCGGCACGGCCTGGCCGCGCAGCAGCAGGATCTCGCGCCCCTGCACCAGCTGCACGTCGCCGCGGCGCGACTCCGTCATCTCCGCCACGTGGGTCAGCGGCAGCGCGTAGGTCTCGGTACCGACCCGCGCCAGCAGCGCGCGCACGATGGCCAGGGTGGTCGGCAGCCGGATGGTGAACACGGTGCCCCGCCCGTCCTCCGACTTCACCTCGAGCGACCCGCCCAGCGCCCGCACGCTGGTGGTCACGGCGTCGATGCCCACCCCGCGGCCCGAGACGTCGGTCACGTGCTCGGCGGTGCTGAAGCCCGCCAGCGCGATCAGGTGCGCCAGCGTGTCGTCGTCGCTCAGTTGCTCGACCTCGTCGGGCACCAGGCCCAGCTCCTGCGCCCGGTGCAGCACCCGCGACCGGTCGATCCCGCGCCCGTCGTCGGTCACGCGGATGGCCACCGACGAGCGCTCGCGCACCGCCGCGAGCACCAGCTGGCCCAGCGCCGGCTTGCCGCGCGCCACCCGCTCCGCCGGCGGCTCGATGCCGTGGTCCACCGCGTTGCGCAGCAGGTGCACCAGCGGGTCGGCGATCTCGTCCAGGATCGCCCGGTCGAGCTCGATCTCCTTGCCCTCGACCCGGAAGGCCACCTGCCGCCCCATCTGGTGGGCGAGGTCGCGCACCATGCGCGGGAATCGGTCGAACACCTGCCACACCGGCACCATCCGCGCCTGCAGGATCTCGCCCTGCAGCGACGCGGACAGCCGGCCGATGTCGCGCGTCACGTCGGCGAGGTCGGGCTCGGCGAAGCGGGCCGACAGGCCGTCGAGGCGGCCGCGCGCGATCACCAGCTCGCCGATCAGGTTCATCAGCTCGTCGAGCCGGCGCAGATCCACGCGGATGTGCCGGCCGCGGCCGAGGTCCGGCGAGGCCTCCGCGGTCTCGTCCACCACCTCGACCGTTTCGACGTCGCCCGCCGCGCGCAGCGCCGCCTCGATCTGTTCCGGGGCGGCCGCCGTGTCCACCCGGAACGCGAACCGCCCTTCGAAGGCATCCGCTTCCATCTCGGCCGGCGTCGGCGTCACGGCCTGCACCGCGCCCAGGGCCGCGGCGCGCGCGAGGACCAGCAGGGCGCGCGCGCCCTTGAGGACCGCGTCGGGGGCGAGCGTCACCCGCACGGCCACGCCCTTGCCCGCGGCCGGCATCGCCGGCACCGAGGGGCGCGCCGCCGCCGGCGCCGGAGCCGCGCGTCCCACCTCCGCGTCCAGCTCGGCGGCCAGCGCCGCGTGCGGCGCCGCGTCGTCGCGGCCCGCCACCGCCGCGCTCACCGCCTGTTCCAGCGCGTCGGCCGCGCGGAAGAGCAGGTCGAGCTGCGCCGGCGTCACCGGCGCCGGCCCGCGCCGCACCAGGTCGAGCAGGTTCTCGGCCCGGTGCGCCAGCTCCGCCACCGCCGCGTAGCCCATCGTCGCCGCCATTCCCTTCAGGGAGTGCGCGGCGCGGAAGATCCCGTCCACGGGCTCCCGGGCGGCGGGCTCGCGCTCCCACTCGAGCAGCAAGTGGTTGAACGCGGTGAGGTGCTCGCGGCTCTCGCTGAGGAAGAGGTCCGCGTAGCGGCTGACGTCCATCCTATCCCAGCACCCGCTGGACCGCCTCGAGCACCCGCGAGGGCTGGAACGGCTTGACGACGAAGTCCTTCGCGCCCGCCTGGATGGCCTCGACGACCAGCGCCTGCTGCCCCATCGCGCTGCACATCAGGATCTTGGCGTTGGGATCCTGCTTCACGATTTCCCGGACCGCGTCGATGCCCCCCATGTCGGGCATGACGATGTCCATGGTCACCAGATCGGGATTCAGCGCGCGGTACCGCTCGATGGCCTGCAGCCCGGTTTCGGCTTCGCCGACCACCTCGTAGCCGGCCCCGGACAGGATATCGGTGATCATCGTCCGCATGAAGATCGCGTCGTCGCAGACGAGGACTCGATGGCCCACACCCACCTCCTACGGCAGCAAGGGCTCCAGCATGACGTCGGTCGCGAGTTCAACGAAGGTCTGGCCGCCGGACGTGCCCACGCCGCGCACCAGGTCCGGACGGACGCCGGGCAGGGACGCGCGATCGTCCAACGCGGTGTCGCTCACCGAGACGAGGTCGAGGACCTCGTCCACCGCGAGCGCCACGGAGCGGGAGCCGGTCTCGACCAGGATCAGGTTGCCGCCCCCCGCGTCGAGCGCCGAGCCCACGCCGATGGCGCGAGCCGCGTCAACGACCGTCACCAACATGCCCCGCACGTTCACCAGGCCGCGCACGGCCACGGGGGCGCCGGGAATGCGCGTCGCCGGCAAGGCGGGCAGGATCTCCAGGACCGCACCGGCATCCACCGCGAACACCTGCCCTCCGGACCGGAACAGGAGCAGCTTACGGGCGCTCATCCCACGCACCGAAGGCGAAGAAGCCAAGATACTCCAAGGGTTTAGGGACAGCAAGCAAATTCGCGTCACCCAGCGCGAAGGCGAGCGTCGGCAGGAGATCGGCGGGCCATTCGGAGCGCAGATCCAGGGGCGCGCCGCCGGCCGGATGGGCGAAGCGGAGCCACGCGGCGTGCAGCGCCTGGCGGGGCGCGGACCGCCCCAGCCGCTCCGCGTCCTGGGCGGTGGCGTCGGAGCGTCGCTGCTCCGCCCCGCCGTAGACCGCGTCGCCCACCACGGGGTGGCCGATGGACGAGAGATGCACGCGGATCTGGTGGGTGCGGCCGGTCTCCAGGCCCGCGATCGCGAGGTCGGCGACGCCGCCGCGCGCCAGCGTCTTCACCCGGGTGACCGCCCGGCGCCCGGACGGGGCGACGGTCATGCGCTTGCGGTCGGAAGGGTGGCGCCCCAGCGGCGCGTCGATGCGCCGGACCTCCGAGCCGAGGTGGCCCCACACGAGGGCGGCGTAGCGGCGCTCGATGCGGCGGGCCGCGAGGGCGTCACCGAGGCGCTGGTGGGCGCGCTCCGTCTTGGCCACGACCAGCAGTCCGGACGTGTCCTTGTCGAGCCGGTGCACGATGCCGAGCCGTCCGGCGGCGCCGCCGCCGAGCTTCAGGCCGCGCGCCACCAGCGCATTGACGAGCGTGTCGTCCCAGTGGCCGGGCGCCGGGTGCACCACCAGGCCGGCGGGCTTGTCCACCACGGCGAGCTCCTCGTCCTCGAACACGACGGTGAGCGGGATGTCGGCGGGCGCGAGATGGCGCAGCGGCCGCTCGGGGTACGCCACCGCGATCACGGTGCCGCGCTCCGGCTCCGCCGACGGCCGTGCGGGACGGTCGTCGAGCAGCACCGCGCCCTCGGCGATGAGGCGCGCCGCGGCGGTGCGGGACAGGCGGAGCTGATCGGCGAGAAACCGGTCGAGGCGCTCGGCGCGGGGGACCGCGACGGAGAAGCGCGTCGCCGGCGGCAGCGACACGGGCGGCTACACGCCCGGCGGTGGTGACGCGTCCGGGCTGGGCGCCGGAGCGGTGCCCTTCTTGCCCTCACCCCACAGCGACAGCGCCAACGCGACGGCGCCGCAGGTGACCGCCATGTCCGCCACGTTGAAGGTGGGCCAGCGCACGGTGCCGACGCCCACGTCCAGGAAGTCCACCACGCCGCGCGCCGAGCGGATGCGGTCGATCAGGTTGCCGAACGCGCCGGCGCAGATGGCCGCGAGCGCGTAGAGGCGCAGCCAGTCGCCGGGCCGCGTGGTGCGGAGCATGGAGATGAGGACGACGATCGCGACGACCGAGAGCACCATGAAGATCCAGCGCGAGTGGTCGCCCACGTTGAGGCCGAACGCCGCGCCGGAGTTGTACACCAGGCGGAGCTGGAACGCGTCGCCCATCAGCGGCACGCCGAGGTAGGGCGGCAGCGCCCGCACCGCGACGATCTTGGTGAGCAGGTCGAGCGCGACGATCGCGAAGACGACCAGCGCGAAGCGGCGCCGCTCAATGCCGCTTGCCATTCTCCTCTTTCTCCTTGCAGCGGATGCACAGCCGCGCGTGCGGCAGCGCGTCGAGGCGGTCGAACGCGATCTCCTCCCCGCAGCTCTCGCACTTGCCGTACTTGTCGGGCGTCTCGTAGAGCCGCCGCAGCGCCTGGTTGAGGTGCCACAGGAAGCGGCCTTCCTTCGACGCCATCAGGAACGCCTTCTCGCGCTCCATGGCGTCGGTGCCCTGGTCGGCCATGTGGAACGAGTACGAGGAGAGGTCGCCGTCCGCCGCCTGCAGCGTGGCGTTGAAGCTCTCGTCGTAGTGGCCGATCTCCTTCATGGCCCGGGCGCGCTCCTCCAGCAACCGCTTCTCGAAGTGCGCCAACTGCCGCTTGTTCATGGTCCCTCTCCCAATGCGTCCACCGCCTTCAACCGGCCCGCCGCACCGCGAGCTGCGCGCGGAGGCCGTCCAGCTCGATCTCCTGCGCCAGATCCACCGCCGGTCCGCCGCGGCCGACGGTGAGGGCGCGGGCCAGCGTCTCTCCCGCAATGTAGTCGGCGTGCCGGCGGGTCGCCGCTTCCACCGCGCCGTCGCCGCTCACCCAGATCTCGATGCGATCGGTGACCTGGTAGCCCGCGTCGCGCCGCAGGCGCTGCACGCGGCTGACGACCTCGCGGGCCAGCCCTTCCTGCTTCAGGTCCTCGGTGAGCGTCGGATCGAGCGCGGCCACCACGCCGCCGTCGGCCCGGACCACCACGTCGCCGCGCGCCTGCCGGTGCACCGTGAGGTCGCCGGGCTCCAGCGGGTGCGGCCGGCCCTCGATCTCGATGCTCACCGGCTCGCCCGCCTCGAAGCGCTCCACCGCCTCGGCGGACAGCCGGCGGATCGCCTCGGCCGCCGCTGGCGTCGCCTTCCCGAATCGCTTTCCGAGGGCACGAAAGCTAGGGCGTGCTTCCAGCGTGACAAGGTCCGTTCCGTGGGTCACTAATTCGACCAGCTTGACATTGACTTCCGACCTCAGTAGGGGCACCAGCGCCTCGAACGCCGCCCGGTCCACGTCGGCCGGGATGGCCGCCAGCAGCCGCCCGAGCGGCTGCCGCACGCGGATGCCGCAGTCCTCGCGCGCGCTCCGGGCCAGCGAGGCGAGCCGCCGCACCACGTCCATGGCGTGGTCGAGCGCCTCGTCCTCCGCGAGCCCTTCCGCCGCGGGGAACGCCGCGAGGTGCACCGAGGTGCCGGCCAGCGCACGGTGCAGCGCATCGGAGAGGAACGGCGCCGCGGGCGCGAGCAGCCGCGCGGTGACGATCAGGGCCTCGTGCAGCGTGGCGAGCGCCGCCGGATCGGCCCGCCCGCCGGGCACCCAGAAGCGGGCGCGGTTCAGGCGCACCCACCAGTTCGACAGGTCGTCCACCACGAACGTGAGGATCGCCCGCGTCCCGGTCGTGACGTCGTACGCGGCCCACGCCGCCTCGACCGCCCGCACCGTGCGCGCCAGCCGGCCCACCAGCCAGCGGTCGGCCAGCGGCCGCTCCGCGCGGGCCGGGTCGGCGGCCGACGGCCGCCAGTCCTCGGCGTACAGCGGGAACAGGTTGTAGGTGTGCCGCAGTTTTTCCAGCGCCGTGCCCGCCACGTCGGGAATGGCGCCCTCGTCGAACCGCTTGGGCAGCCACACCTGGCTGGAGGCGAGCAGGAACAGCCGCACCGCGTCGGCGCCGTACTTGCCGATGACCGCCATCGGCTCGACCACGTTGCCGCGGCTCTTCGACATCTTCTGCCCGGCGGCGTCGAGCACCAGCTCGTTCACCACCACGTTCCGGTAGGGCGCCGCGCCGAACACGCCCGCCGAGATGGCGAGCAGCGAGTAGAACCAGCCGCGCGTCTGATCCACGCCCTCGGCGATCAGGTCGGCGGGGAACTGCGCGCGGAACTCGCGCTCGTGCTCGAACGGGATAGTGCCACTGCGCCACCGGCATCGCGCCCGAGTCGAACCAGGCGTCGATCACCTCGGGCACGCGCCGCATGGTGCCGCCGCAGGTCGCGCACCGCCAGGTGACCGCGTCGATCCCGGGCTTGTGCGGATCGAAGTCCGCGGGCAGCGGGCGGCCCCACCGCGCGGCGAGGTCGGCGTACGAGCCGATCACCTCCACGTGGCCGGGGTCGCTCTCGCACACCCACACCGGCAGCGGCGTGCCCCAGAAGCGGTCGCGCGAGAGCGCCCAGTCCACGTTGTTCTCGAGCCACTCGCCGAAGCGGCCGGCGCCGATCTCCGGCGGGTGCCAGGCGATGCCGCGGTTCAGCTCGAGCAGCCGCTCGCGAATGGCCGTGGTGCGGACGAACCACGACTCGCGCGGGTAGTAGAGCAGCGGCGTGTCGCAGCGCCAGCAGAAGGGATAGGTGTGCTCCACCGTCTCGCGGTGCAGCAGGTACCCATCGTCCTTGAGGCGCTGGATGATGGCGGCGTCGGCGTCCTTGACGAACTTCCCTTCGATGGCCGGCCAGGTGGTGCCGCGGAACTTCCCGGCCGCGTCCACCGGGATCGCGAAGGCGAGGTTGCGGGCGCGCGCCACCACGAAGTCGTCGGCGCCGAACGCCGCGAGGTGCACCAGGCCGGTGCCGTCGTCGGCGGTCACGAAATCGGCCGGCACCACCAGCTGGCGCTCGCCCGCGGGCCGCGGCACCACCTCGAGCGGCAGCCGGTAGCGCAGCCCCACCAGGTCCCGGCCCTTGCAGCGGCGCAGCACCGGCAGCGCCGCCAGCGGCTCGGCCTCGCCGCCCGGATGCACGAACGGCGCGCGCGCCTCGGCCAGGATCAGGCGGCGGCCCTTGTGCTCCACCTCCACGTAGTCGAGGTCCGGGTTCACCGCGATGGCGAAGTTCGACACCAGCGTCCACGGCGTGGTGGTCCACACCAGCAGCGCGCGGTCGGCCTCGCCCTTCGAGCGGAAAGAGCACCGTGACCGACGGGTCCTTGGCGGTGTCGTAGCCCAGGGCCAGCTCGTGGCTCGACAGCGTGGTGCCGCACCGCGGGCAGTAGGGGAGCACCTTGTGGCCCTTGACCAGCAGGCCCTTGTCGTGGAGCTGGCGCAGCAGCCACCACACCGACTCGATGTACGGGGCCGTGTAGGTCACGTACGGGTGCTCGTAGTCCAGCCAGTAGCCGATCCGGTCGGACAGCGCCTCCCACTCGGCCTTGTACTTCCACACGCTCTCGCGGCACAGCCGGTTGAACTCGGCCACCGAGACCTTCGCCCCGGGGCCGTCGCCGATGTCGAGCTTGCCGGTGAGGCCGAGCTGCCGCTCCACCTCGATCTCGACGGGCAGGCCGTGCGTGTCCCAGCCCGCGATGCGGCCCACCCGCCGGCCGTGCATGGCCTGGAAGCGGCACACCAGGTCCTTGATGGTGCGGGCCACCACGTGGTGGATGCCGGGGCGCCCGTTGGCGGTGGGCGGGCCCTCGTAGAAGACGAAGGGCTTGCCCGGCCGCGGTGCGGCGGAGCGACTCGTGGAACAGGTCCTCGGTCTTCCAGCGCGCCAGGAGCTCGCGCTCCAGGGCGTCGGGATCGGCCGCCGCGGCGGCGAGCGGCGGGAAGCGCCCGTCCGGCGCGCTCACGCGGCGACCCGCTCCAGCACGCCCCGGATCAGCGCGGTCAAGCGCGGCTCCGCCTCCGCCGCCGTCGCGATGATGCGCCGGATGTCGGCCGGCTCGAGCGCGTCCGCCAGCCCCATGTCGGTGATGATGGAGACGCCGAGCACCCGCATCCCCACGTGCACCGCGACCGTGACCTCGGGCACCGTGCTCATCCCCACCACGTCGGCGCCGATGAAGCGCAGCATCCGGTATTCCGCCGGCGTCTCGAGGTTGGGCCCGCCGACGGCCACGTAGACGCCTTCACGGAGCGTGATGCGCCGCTCCAGCGCCACGGCGCGGGCCAGCCGGCGCAGCTCGGCGTCGTAGGGCGCCGACATGTCGGGGAAGCGCGGCCCTTCGCTCTCGTCGTTCGGACCGACGAGCGGGTTGTCGCCCAGCAGGTTGATGTGGTCGGCGAGCAGGACCAGGTCGCCCGGCGACCACAGCGGGTGCATCCCGCCGCACGCGTTGGAGACGACCAGGATGCGGGCGCCCAGCGCGCGCATCACCCGGACGGGGAACGCGACCTGCTTGAGGCTGTAGCCCTCGTAGCGGTGGAAGCGCCCGGCCATCGCCACGACGGCGTGGCCGGCCAGCGTGCCGCACAGCAGGCGGCCCGCGTGCGACTCCACCGTCGAGAGCGGGAAGCCGGGGATGTCCTGGTAGGGGATCTCGGCCTCGAGCGCGATCTCCCGGCCCAGGCCGCCCAGGCCCGTGCCGAGAATGATCGCCACCTCGGGCGGGCGCGCGTGGCGGGCGCGCACCGCGTCGGCGGCGCGGCGAACCGCTTCGTCGCTCACTCCTCGACGATGTTCTTGATCCACTTCGGCGACGCCTTGCGGTCGCGCGGCTCCGGCACCTCGGCGGCGGGCTGGATCGCGCCCGCCACCTTGCCGAACGGGGCGGGCTGGGCGTCGGCCATCGCGTCCAGCTCCGCCTTCTGCCGCTCCACCAGGCTGCGCAGCGCGGCGAGGTAGGCGTGGTGCTGGCGCCCGAGGTTCTGCGCCGTGGCCTCCAGGCGCTCGATCTCCCGGCGCGCGCGGTCCACCCGGCGCTCGCCTTCCGCCTCGGCTTCGCGCACGATCATCTGCGCCTCGCGCTCGGCCTGCTCGCGCGTCTCCGCCCGGAGCTGCTGCGCCGACACCAGCGCCGCGTTCATCGCCTGCTCGCGCTCCTTGAACGACGCGAGCTGCTCCTCGGTCCGCTTGAGCTGCTCCTCCAGCGCCATGCGCTCGCGCACCACCTTCTCCAGCTCGTCGGCGGCACGCGCCCGGAAGTCGTCCACCTCCGCCGGATCGAATCCGCGCATCACCTTCCGGAACTCCTGCTTGCGCAGGTCCAGCGGCGTCAGGCGGAACACGTCGTCGTTCATGCAGCACGCTCCCCGAAAAGAACCGTCCCGAGGCGCACCATCGTCGCCCCCTCTTCCACGGCGATCTCGAAATCGTTCGACATGCCCATGCTCAAGACGCCAAGCTCCAAGTCGGAAGTTGCCAGGCCGTCTCTGAGCCCCCGCAATTGGCTGAACACGCTCCGCTGCACCTTCGGATCCGGCGTGTACGGGGCGATCGCCATGAGCCCCTGCACCCGGAGGTGCGGCAGCGCCGCGGCGTGGCGCACCAGCGCCGGCGCCTCCTCCGGCATCGCGCCGCTCTTCCGCTCTTCCCGCGCCACGTTGATCTCGACCAGCACGTCCTGCACGAGGCCGGCCGCGGCGGCCGCGCCCTCGAGGGCGTCGGCCAGGCGGACCGAATCGAGCGAGTGAATCAGCGCGAACCGTCCCGACCACCTGGCGCACCTTGTTGCGCTGCAGGTGGCCGATCAGGTGCCAGCGCACCGGGGCGTCGGTCCACGCCTCCTGCTTGCCCAGCGCTTCCTGCACCCGGTTCTCGCCCAAGTCCACGAGGCCCGCCGCGGCCGCTTCCCTGGCCCGCTCGACCGGGCTGGCCCTTGGTCACGGCCACGATACGCACCGCGCCGGCCGGCCGCCCCGCGCGCGCGGCCGCTGCCGCGATGCGGGACCGGACAGCCTCGATGTCCATCAACCACTGAAGTTAACTAGGTGCGCAACTGGAGGTTAGGCCTGGAGGGGTCGGGGAGCCGTGCTGCAACGCTCACACCCTGCCGGAGCCTCAGCGTGGGTGTAGGGTCCAGGGTGTAGGGTGTGAGCGCCTCGGTCTACGGATTCGGCGACAGCGGCGGCACCGGCTCGAGGCTCGGCGCGGCCGCGCGGGCGAACGGGCCGGTGGCCAGCAGCTCCTGGAGGCGCGCCACGCTCACGCCGCGCTCCAGGCTGCCGCGGTGCGCCACCGAGATGACGGAGGTCTCCTCGGAGATCACGATCACCATCGCGTCGGTCTCTTCCGACAGGCCGAGCGCCGCGCGGTGCCGCGTGCCGAGGGTCTTGTCGTCCACCGGGAATTGGGTCAGGGGCAGGATGCACCCGGCGCCCACGATCGTGTCGCCGCGCACCATCATGGCGCCGTCGTGCAGCGGCGAGTACGGCGTGAAGATGGTGGTCACGAGGTCGGCCGACACCTTGGCCTGGAGCGGCGTCCCGCTGGCCAGGTAGTCCCCGAGCCCCACCTCGCCCTCGACGGCGATGATGGCGCCGGTACCGGCGCGGCTCAGGCGGTCGGCCGCCTCGGCGATCTCCTCGGCCACCTGGTGCGCCTGGCCCCGGTAGAAGAAGCGCATGACGCGCGACTGGCCGAGGCGCGCGAGGGCGCCCCGCAGCTCGGGCTGGAACACGATCAGCACCGCGAACGCGCCGTAGGTGAACACCAGGCCGAGCAGGTACGTGATCATGGTGAACTTGAGCATCACCGCGGCCACGTACACGGCGCCGAGGAGCACGAGGCCCAGCAGGATCTGCAGCGCGCGCGTGCCGACGGCGAGCAGCAGCGCCCGGTAGATGACGTAGGCGACGATCAGGATCTCCACCACGTCGCGCCACTGCGGCAGCAGGAGCCGGATCCGCTCGTCCATGGCTAGCTCCCCGCGCCCGCGGCGCCGAGCACCGCGTCGGCCACGGCCAGCGCCTCGTGCGCGGCCGCCACGTCGTGCACCCGGAACAGCCGCGCCCCGCGCAGCCGCGCCGCCACGCAGGCGGCCGCCGTGGCGGCGTCGCGCTGATCCACGGGGCGCCCGGTCACCGCGCCGAGGAACCGCTTGCGCGACGGCCCCACCATCACGGGGTGCCCGAGCGCCGTGAGGCTCCCGAGCCGCTCCAGCAGGGCGAGGTTGTGCTCGGGCGCCTTCGCGAAGCCGAGCCCCGGGTCGAGCACCACCGCCTCGCGGGCGATGCCGGCCTCCAGCGCGCGGTCGCGGCTCGCCGCCAGCTCGGCCGCCACCTCCGACGCGACGTCGCGGTAGCTCGCGAGGCCGTCCATCGTCTGCGGATCGCCGCGCATGTGCATCAACACCACGCCGGCGCCGGCCGCCCGCACGGTCTCCGCCATCCGCGGATCGTGCGCCAGGGCCGACACGTCGTTCACGATTTCCGCGCCGGCCTCGAGCGCCTCGGCCGCCACGCGGCTGCGGCGGGTGTCCACGCTCACCGGCAGCCCCGTGGCCTCGGCCACCGCACGCACCACGGGCACGACCCGGCGCAGCTCCTCCGCCTCGTCGGGGCGCGCCGCGCCGGGGCGCGTGGACTCGCCGCCCACGTCGATCACGCCGGCGCCCGCGGCCTGCATCGCCCGCGCGCCGGCCACCGCCGCTTCGAGGGTCGCGTACCGTCCACCGTCGCTGAAGGAATCGGGCGTGACGTTGAGGATGCCCACCACGCAGGCGCGCTCGAGCGGGATCACGCGGCGGGCCGTGCGCCATCCGCCCGGCGCGTCCTGCGCGTCCATGAGAAAACGCCCCAGCGCGAGGCCGAGGCGTTCGGGCAGGGGCGAGGCGCCGCCGGGCCGCGCGAGTCCTCCCAGCCGGGCGAGCGTGCCGGCCACCACGGCCCATCCGTCTCCGGTGTGGCAGTCGAGGCCGCTGCGGGCCGCGACGCCGACCAGCGCGGCCTGGTCACCTTCGTCCAGCGGCTCGAGGAGCAGGGCCAGCGGGGCACCGCCCGCGGCCAACGCCTCGGCATGCGAGGCCTCGACGCCGTGCGCGGCGAGGACGGAAGCCAGCGCCGCCGGGACGTCGCCGGCGAGCGCCGTCACTCTCACGCCGGGCTCGGCGCTTCCTTCGGCACCCCGAGGGCCGCTGCCGGACCCTTCGCGGCCGGCGCTGCGCGCTCTCCACGGGGGTGCCGAAGACCGGCGTCTCCCGGCGCGGCGGGAGCGGCTGGCCGGCGACGACCGCCTGGATCTCGTCGCGCTCCAGCGTCTCGCGCTCCAGCAGCGCCGCCGCCAGCGCGTCGAGCACCTCGCGCTTGCCGCCGAGGATGTCCCGCGCCCGCTGGTACGCCGTGTCGATGATCCGCTTGACCTCTTCGTCCACCATCTCGCTCGTCCGCTCGCTGATCTCGCGCCGCTGCGCCAGCTCCCGGCCGAGGAAGATCTCGTGCTCGCGGTCGCCCACCGCGATCGCGCCGACCTTGTCGCTCATCCCGAACTTGGTCACCATCCGGCGCGCCGTCTCGGTCGCGATCTCGATGTCGCTCGCGGCGCCGGTCGTCACCTTCTCGGGGCCGAACACCAGCTCCTCGGCCACGCGGCCGCCGAAGCCGACGGCCAGCTGCCCCTCGAGGAAGTACTTGGTGTAGTTGTGCCGGTCCTCCTCCGGCAGCCACGACGTGCTGCCCAGCGACCGGCCGCGCGGCACGATGGTGACCTTGTGCACCGGGTCGAGCCCGGGGATCGCCAGCAGGACGATGGTGTGCCCCGCCTCGTGGTACGCGGTCAGCCGCCGCTCGTCCTCGGTCAGCACCAGGCTGCGCCGCTCCACGCCGAGCATCACCTTGTCCTTGGCGTCCTCGAAGTCCGGCATGTCCACCCGCGGCTTGTTGCGGCGGGCGGCGAGCAGCGCGGCCTCGTTGACCAGGTTGGCGAGGTCGGCGCCCGAGAGGCCCGGCGTGCCCTTGGCCAGCGTCTCCAGCCGCACGTCGGCGCCGAGCGGGATCTTGCGCACGTGCACGCGGAGGATGCCCTCGCGGCCCTTCACGTCGGGGGCGTCCACCACGATCTGCCGGTCGAAGCGGCCGGGCCGCGAGCAGCGCCGGGTCGAGCACGTCCGGGCGGTTGGTGGCCGCCAGCAGGATGACGCCGTCGTTGGACTCGAAGCCGTCCATCTCGACCAGCAGCTGGTTCAAGGTCTGCTCGCGCTCGTCGTGGCCGCCGCCCAGGCCGGCGCCGCGGTGCCGGCCGACCGCGTCGATCTCGTCGATGAAGATGATGCACGGCGCGTGCGCCTTGCCCTGCTCGAACAGGTCGCGCACCCGGCTCGCGCCGACGCCCACGAACATCTCCACGAAGTCCGAGCCCGACATCGAGAAGAACGGCCGCGCGGCCTCGCCGGCCACCGCCTTGGCCAGCAGCGTCTTGCCCGTGCCCGGCGGGCCGATCAGCAGCGCGCCCTTGGGCAGCCGGCCGCCCAGCCGCGTGAACTTCTGCGGGTCCTTGAGGAACTCGATGATCTCCTGCAGCTCGACCTTTGCCTCGTCGGCGCCCGCCACGTCGGCGAAGGTGATCTTGGGCGTGTCGCCGGTCAGCAGCTTGGCCTTCGACTTCCCGAACGCGAAGGCGCGCGAGCCCCCGCTCTGCATCTGGCGGAACAGGAAGACCCAGATGCCGATCAGCGCCAGCCACGGGAGCACGCTCGACGAACAGGCCGAGGAAGCCCTGCCGCGCGGGCCGCGCGCGCATCTGCACGTTGTGCTGCATTAGCGCGGCGGCGAACGCCTCGGTGGGCTGGAAGGGCAGCTGGGTGCGTGAAGCGCACCACGTCGTGGCCCTGGATGTGCACCGGCGCCTTGAACTCGCCGTGCACCTCGGGGTCCTGCCCCTGCGTGATCTCGACCGAATTGACGTTGTCGTGGTCGAGCTCGCGGCTGAAATCGAAGTAGGCGATGTCCGTCGTCTCCGCGCCCCGGTTGCTGGTCAGCTCGACCAGCACCACGGGAATCAGCAGCACGATCAGCCAGAAGGCCGCCGTCTTCGACAGCTTGCTCCAGCTGAAACGCGGAGGTGGCAACCGCTCAGGCATCTCGGCTCACTCGGCCAGGCTGGCGATGAACGGGAGGTGGCGGAAATCCTCGGCGTGGTCCAGGCCGTACCCCACCAGGAATTCCTTGGGCGCGTCGAAGCCGAGGAACCTCGGCTCCAGCATCAGGTTCGGCGCGATGTGCTTGTGGAGCAGCGCGCACATGTTCAGGCTCAGCGGATTGCGCTTCCCCAGCAGCTCGATCAGGCGATTCAACGTCCTCCCCGTATCAATAATATCCTCGACCAGCAGGATATGTTTCCCGTCCAGCCGGGTCGCCGGATCGTACAGCAGCCTGACGTCGCCGCTCGAGACCGTGGCGTTGCCGTAGGAGGCCGCCACCAGGAAGTCGATCTGGATGGGCCGGCCGATCTGGCGGACCAGGTCGCCCAGGAAGATGAAGCTCCCCTTGAGCAGCCCGAGCACGAGCAGGTCGCCGTCCGGATAGGCCTCGGTGATCTGGGCGCCCATTTCCTCGACGCGCCGGTGAATCGTCTCGGGCTGGTAGACGATGCGCCGGACGGCGCGGCCACCCATGACCTTCGCGATACTAGCCAGCTCGAGCGTCAACGCGCACCGCCTCCCTGCCCGGAATGGGAATCCGCGCGGCCGCGCGAGCGACCCCTGGAATCCACACGACGTCGCTTCCCGTCTTCCCCGCTCGCCACCACCGGATACGCCGCGCGGCGGGACCGCGGCACCCGCGCCTCCATCAGCAGCCGGGCCACCTTGCGCCGGCCCACGCCGCCCAGCGGCGTGAGCGCGTCGCCGCTCCGGGGCCCGCGCACCACCAGGCTCCCCGCCGCCAGCCAGGTCGTCCACCCGCCGCGCGGCACGGCGGCGCGGCGCGCGGTTCGGCCCGCCAGGCGAGCGCGAACGAGCCGAACGTCGCCTCGCCGGCGGCCGCGTCGAGCGCGACGGCGCCCGGCACCGGCAGGTCATGCGCCCCACCACCAGCGCGTCGAAGGCGACCTCGGCCGTCAGTCCGTCGCCGAGCGCGAGGCGGCGCCCGCTGCCGGCGCGGCCGGCGAACCGTGCGAGCCGCGTCGCCGACGCGGGCGTGATGCGCAGACCGGCGCGCGCGGCGGCCGCTCGCAAGATGCGGCCGGCCAACACGTTATCATAGCCGCGCAGCACGGCCCCGGCAACTTCGAACCGCCCCTCCGCCGTGCGCAGCGCGAGGCCGGGAAGCGTGTCCAGCACCGCGTCCCAGGCGCGCATTTCCCGCCCGGCGTGCCGCGCCACATCGAGCAGCGCGCGCGTCGCCGCCGGCCCCATGCGCTCGCCCACCACGGGCAGCAGCACCGTGCGCACCCAGCTGCGCAGGTGCCTGGGGTCCCGGTTCGCCGGATCCTGCGCCACCTCGAGGCCCGCGCGCTCGGCGTGCGCCAGCAGCTCGGCGTGGAAGAACGGCAGCAGCGGACGCACCAGTCCGTGCGGGCCGCGGGCCGCGATGCCGCGGAGCCCGGCCGGCGCCGAGCCGCGGAGGACGCGCAGCACCACGGTCTCGACCTGGTCGTCGGCGTGGTGCGCGGTCAGCAGGTAGCGCGCGCCGCGCTCGGCCTGCACGGCGCGCAGAAAGCCGTAGCGGGCCGCCCGCGAGCGCGTCTCGCTCGCCCCCGCGCCGAGGGCGAGCCGGCCCACGACGGTCTCGAGCCCGTAGCGCTCCCGCGCCTGGCGCTCGACCGTCCGAGCGACGGCGTCGCTGCCCGGAGCGATGCCGTGGTCGGCGTGCGCCACGAGCAGGGTGAGCCCCAGTTCGGGGCCGAGCGTCGCGAAGAGGTCGAGCAGCGCCAGCGAGTCGCCGCCGCCGGACACGGCGAGCAGCGCCAGGCCCGGCTCCGGGAACAGCCGGGAGGCATGGGCGCGAACCCGCTCGACCAGCGCGACGTCGGTCATGCGCGAAAGGTGGCCGCGCCGCGCCCCCGCGGCAATATTCCGGCCATGAGCCAACCCATCGTGGTCGTGGACGCGTTCACCGACCGTCCGTTCGCCGGCAACCCGGCCGCCGTCTGCGTCCTGGACCGCGCCGCGGAGGACGGCTGGATGCAGCAGGTCGCGCGCGAGATGAATCTCTCGGAGACGGCCTTCCTCGCGCCCGAGGCCGGCGTGTTCCGGCTGCGCTGGTTCACGCCCGCGGCCGAAGTGCAGTTGTGCGGGCACGCCACGCTGGCGAGCGCGCACTGGCTGTGGGAGAGCGGCGCCGTGCCGCCTTCCGAGCCGATCACGTTCGAGACGCGCAGCGGCCGGCTGCTGGCGATGAAGACCGGCGCGTGGATCGCGCTGGACTTCCCCGCCAAGCCCGACACCGCGGCGGAGGCGCCGCCGGAGCTGGGGCGCGCGCTCGGGGCGACGCCGGTCGCGTTCGGCGTCAGCCAGTTCGACGGAATCGCCGAGCTGGCGTCCGAGGAAGCGGTCCGCAAGCTGGCGCCGGACATCGCCGCGATCGCGGCCCTGCCCTACCGCGGCCTGATCGTCACCGCGCGCGCCGCCACGGCGGGGCTCGACTTCGTGTCGCGGTTCTTCGCGCCGGCCGTCGGCGTGCCCGAGGACCCGGTCACCGGATCGGCGCACTGCGTGCTGGGACCCTACTGGCGGCGGCGCCTCATGAAGGACGACTTCCTCGCCTACCAGGCCTCGCCGCGCGGCGGCGTGGTGAAGGTCGGCGTGCGGGGCGATCGGGTGCTGCTGGGGGGACAGGCGGTGACGGTGTGGAAAGGCGAACTGATGTGAAAGCGTGAGAGCTGAGAGTGAGACGTGAGAAGGATAGGTGAGAGGTGAGGTGTCGAAAGGCGTGAGAAGGGGAGGCGCGCCCTCTCACTTCGCCTTCTCACCTCTCACCTATCCTTCTCAACCCTCACATCTCACTGCTCACCTTATGGCTTGTACCACCGGCATCCTCGACGCCCGCCGGGCCGGGAAATAGCCGCCCAGCACCCCCATCACGAGCGAGAAGACCACGCCGGAGATCAGGATCTGCGGCGTGACCATGAACGAGAACGCGATCATGCTGAAGCTGGACCAGTTGGTGGTGCTGGTCACGATGCCGTTGATGGGTATGGCCACGAGACATCCCAGCAACCCGCCCACCAGCGCCAGGAAGGTCGCCTCGGTGAGGAACGACGCCAGGATGCTGCGCGGCTTGAAGCCCAGCGTCAGCAGCACGGCGATCTCCGACGTCCGCGACGCCACGGCCGCGTACATCGTGTTGACGGCGCCGAACACCGCGCCGATGGCCATGATGCCCGTGATGAAGACGGCGAGGAAGTTCAGGATCTGCCGCAGCACCAACGACTGGGAGGCGTAGAACTCCGACTCGCGGTGCGCGTCCACCTGCAGCCGCGGATCGTTCTCGAGGGCCTGCTTCGCCGCGTCGAACTGCGACGGGTCCTTGAGGCGGAACGCGACGACCTGGTAGACCTGGCCGCGCAGCACCGGCATCAGCTGATCGTTCTCGCCCCAGATCTCCGACTCGAACGCCGAGCCGCCGGCGCTGAAGTGGCCGGCCACGAGCCACCCGCGGCCCGCCATGTGGATGGTGTCGCCCACGGCGCTGTGCGCGAGCTTCGGGGCGATCGCCGTGCCGATGATCACTTCGTCGCGCCCGGGGACGAAGCACCGGCCCGCGGTGATGCGGATGCCGTGCCGCACCTCGAAGGCCCGCGTGGTCACGCCGCGCGTCACCACGAGCTGCGCGTCGCCGCCGCCGGCGGACGCCAGGTTGGTCGGCACGAAGACCTCGGGACTCACCAGCGGCGCGCCGTCGCTCGCGGTGGCGATCTGGGGCAGCGCGGCGATGATGGCGGCGTTGTCTCGGGAGATGCCGCTCGACAGCTCGGAGTCGGCGCCCTTGCGGAGCACGATCACGTTGTCGGGCGAGCCGGTCCGCACCAGCGCCATCTTGAAGCCGTTGGCGAGCGCCAGCATGGCGATGAACACGCCCACCACCAGCGCCACGCCGATCGCCGTCATCGCGCTCGACACCGGCCGGCGCGCCAGGCTGCGGACGTTGTAGATCAGCGGGATCCTCATTCGACGTGCCTCAGCGCCGCCACGGCCGAGAGCCGCGCCGCGGTCATGGCGGGCACCAGGCCGCTCGCCAGCGCGAGCGCCACGGCGATCGCGAGGCCCAGGGCCAGGGTGCCGGGCGTGACGTCGAAGCCCGGGAGAAAGCCCATGGCGCTGAAGCCGCTCGGGCGGTACAGGGCCTTGGCGCCGCCGAGGCCGAGCACCGCGCCGGTGAGCGCGATGGCGCTCGCCTCCGCCATCACCAGGCCGAACAGCAGCCGGTCGCTGAAGCCCACCGTCTTGAGGACGCCGACCTCGTTGGTGCGCTCGCGCGCCGACAGCATCATCGAGTTGGCCGCGACGAGCAGGATCGCGAACACCACCGCCATCCCGATGCTGTCCATCAGGAAGCTGACGTTGCCCCACATCGTGACGAAGCCGGCGTTGAACGCGCGCTCGGTGCCGGTCTTGGTCGGGTCGCTGGAGTTCTTGAACTCCGAGTCGATGGTGGCCGCCACCTGCGGCGCGAGGGAGGGGTCCTTCAGCTCCAGCACGTACCAGCCGGGCTGCACCCAGTTGGGGTACTTCTCGTAGATCATCTCGTAGTGGAACATCAGGGCGTCTTCGCTGAACGACGGATTGGTGGCGTGGTAGACGCCCCGGATCGTGAAGGTCCAGTCGCCCTGGAAGATGGTCCCCTGGAGCGTGACGTTCTGGCCGAGGTGCCAGCCGTACTTGTCGAGCAGGTGCTGGCCGACGATGCAGGCGGTGCGCTCCTTGATGAACGCGGCGCGCTGGTCGGCCGGCAGCGTGAAGTCGCTGCGGTAGATGTCGAGGTACGACTCGGCGTCGGCGGCGAAGGACGCGAAGAAGTTCTTCGGGTCCTGGTAGACGCCGCCGAACCAATCCGCCCAGGTCACGGCCTTCACGCCCGGCACCGCCAGCAGCCGCTCCCGGTAGCTCATCGGCAGGAAGAACACGATGGCCTTGGCGCTCTGCACGATCATCCGCGACTCGCTGCCGACTTCCGCGCTCGCGTGCAGGGTCGTCACCACCGACCGCAGGGAGGCGAACAGGAAGAGCGCCAGCGCCACGCTCAGCGTGGTGAGCACCGAGCGGCGCTTGTGGCGCGTGAGGTTCGCCCAGATCAGCGGGAAGAACTTCACGCGGTCAGCACTCCCTTATCGAGGTGCAGCGACCGGCCCGCGGCCTGCGCCGCGTGCGGGTCGTGGGTGACCATGATGATCGTCTTGTGGAACTCGCGGTTGAGGCGCTGCAGCAGCTCCAGGATCTCGGCGGCCGACTTCGCGTCCAGCTGCCCCGTGGGCTCGTCGAGCAGGATGATGGTCGGGTCCGACACCACGGCCCGCGCGATGGCCACGCGCTGCTCCTGGCCGCCGGAGAGCTGGCGCGGGAAGTGCTCGGCCCGGTCGGTGAGCCCCACCACGCCCAGCGCCGTCTGCACGTGCTCGTGCCGTTCCGCCTTCGACAGGCGCGTCAGCAGGAGCGGCAGCTCGATGTTCTGATACGCCGTCAGCACCGGCAGCAGGTTGTAGGACTGGAACACGAAACCCACGTGCCGCGAGCGCCACTCCGCCAGCGCACCGGGCCCCATCGCGCTCACCTCGGCGCCGGCGACGGTCACCGTGCCGCTGGTGGGCTTGTCGAGCCCCGCCACCAGGTTGAGCAGCGTGGACTTGCCGCTCCCCGAGGGCCCCATCAGGGCGGTGAAGCTGCCCTCGGCGAACTCCAGGTCCAGCCGGTCGAACACGGTGATGGGCTGCGAATCGCGCTCGAAGCTCTTGGTCAGACCGCGCAGTTCAACGAGAGCCAAGGACGGACCTCGCGGGCAAAGTGAGAGGTGAGACGTGAGGGGTGAGACGGATAAGTGAGAAGTGAGAAGTTTAGGTGAGAGGATGCTGCTCCGCCACCCTTTCGGCCGCCACCCTCTCACGCCTTCGAACCTCTCACCTCTCACCTATCCTTCTCACCCCTCACTTCTCACCCCTCACGCTTCACGGCTTGACCGTCACCTTCATCCCAGCCGCGGGCGTCTCGACCCCTCCCACCAACAGCGTCTCGCCGCCCGTGAGGCCGGAGCGCACCTCGCGCATGCCGCCGCTCATGGGACCGGCATCCACGACCCGGCGCTCGAGGCGGCCGCTCGCCACCACCCAGACCACCGTCTCCGCGCCGTCGGTGTGGACGGCATCCGCCGGCACGCTCACGCGCGGCCGGGACGTCGCCGCGGCTGCACCGCGCGCGCCCGCCAGGAACTCTACGCGGGCGCCCATCTCGGGCAGGATGCGCGGGTCGTGGTCGAGGATCGAGACCTTCACCTGCACTGTCGCCTTCTGCCGGTCGGCCGTCGGCACCACCAGGCGCACCGCCCCGCGAAACGTGGTGTCGGGGTAGGCGTCGAGCGTGATCCGCGCCGGCTCGCCCGCACGGATGCCCGAGATGTACGCCTCGTTGACGTCCACCTCCACCTCGAGCGTCGCGAAGTCGGCCATGGTGACGACGGCGCCGCGCGTGAGGCCGCCGCCCACCGACGGCGCCACCACCTCGCCCACCTCCGCGTCCTTGCTCAGGACCGTGCCCGTGAACGGCGCGCGGATCAACGTATTCTCCAGGTTGGCGCGGGCCACGCCGAGCGCGGCGGCCGCCGCGTCCACCCGCGACGACTCCGCCTGCGCGCGGGCCACCGCCTGCGCGGCGTGGCTGTCCACCGAATCGAGGCCGGCCTGCGAAATGAGCTGCGCGTTCTGGGCGTGGACGTCGTGGGCCCGGCGCTCCTCGCGCACCAGCTCGTCGCGGTCCGCCCGGGCCTCGATCAGCGTCGCCTGCTCGGCCGCGAGGTTCGCCTGGGCTTCCCCGACGGCCGCGGTGTAGTCGGCGTTGTCGAGGCGCGCGATCAGCTGTCCCGCCACGACGTGGGAGCCCTCGGACACGCCGAGGTACGCCAGGCGGCCCGGCAGCTTGGCCGACACCGCGGCCTGCGTGCGCGCCACGACGTAGCCGTTGGCGACCACGCCCCCGCCGCCCGCGCCACCACCCACCAGCGTCGCCGTCGCCACGCGCACCACGGGCGCACCGCGCCGCCGCAGCGCCCACGCCCCCACCAGCAGCAGCAGGAGCGCGCCGGCCGCGATGAGCGCGGTCGTGCGGAACGCCCGCCGCACGCCGCGGGCGGGCGGGTCCCGATTGATGGTCAGGCGCGAGAGATCGGGTGTCGGTGTCGTCATAGGGAACTCGCTTCAAACCTAGCGTACGCGGGCCGCGGTCGCACGGTTTCGGCCGCCGCGCCCGGCCCGCAAATGAAAGCGCCGGCTCCTCGCGGAGCCGGCGCCGGTGAAGCGGCCTGACGCTAGGTCAGGCGGTAATCTTCCGCACGTTCGCGGCCTGCAGGCCCTTCGGGCCCTGCTTGACCTCGAACTCCACCCGATCGCCCTCTGCGAGCGAGCGGAACCCCTCCGCGATGATGGCGGTGTGATGCACGAAGACGTCCTGGCCGCCGTCCTGCTGGACGAACCCGAAACCCTTCGCGTCATTGAACCACTTCACCGTTCCCTGCGCCATACGAGACTACTCCTGATAAGGTGGGCATCTCTGCCCGGTACACACCGGCCACCATGGCCAGTGCAAAGTCGGTAATACGAAAAACACCGCCTGGGAAACGCCCCGCAGCGGTGCTGTCATGACATCCCCGACAAGCTGCTGCAAATGCGTACGCCTATTTGCGGGCCTAAAATGAGGCCCCACTGAGACTTTGTCAATCCCCCGCTGGCAAGGCTCCGCCGGCCGGCGCACTGGCCCCGATGGCCCCCCGGCCGGCCTTCGCCCGCCGCGCGACCCCGTAGCCCACCAGGGTGCCCCGCTCCTCGTCCCACAACTTCAGGAACACGCACGCCAGGCTGTGCCGCAGCGTGAGTCGCGTGACGCGCTGCAGCACCGGGTTCTCGTCCAGGCACTGCTGGAGGCGGTAGTTCGGGATCCGGCTGTTCAGGTGGTGGATGTGGTGCAGGCCGATGTTGCCCGTCAGCCACTGCAGCACCCGCGGCAGCGCGTAGTACGAGCTGCCCCGCATCCCGGCCGCGAGGTAGTCCCACTGGGGCTCGTGCTCCCAGTACGTCTCGCGGAACTGGTGCTGGATGTAGAACAGCCACACGCCGAGCGAGGACGCGAGCAGCGTGATGGGCACCTGCACCATGAGGAAACGCCGGAGCCCGATCGTCAGCGCCATCACCCCTACCGTCGCCACCAGCCCCAGGTCGGTCCAGTAGATGCTGCGCCGCTCCCGCTTCCACGAGCGCGGCACCAGGGTGGGAAACCGGTGCCGGATGACGAAGTGGAACGGCGGGCCGATGCCGAACAGGACCAGCGGATTGCGGTACAGCCGGTAACGGAGCCGCTGCCACCAGCTCCGCTCGAGGTATTCGCGCACCGTGAGCGTGTCGATGTCGCCGAAACCGCGCCGCTCGAGATTGCCCGAGGTCGCGTGATGCATGGCGTGGATCTTCCGCCAGTAGTCGTACGGCGTCAGCGTGAAGATCCCGATCAGGAACCCGGTGAGGTTGCTGATCCTGGCCGAGGGGAAGAAGGCCCCGTGCCCGCAGTCGTGCTGGATGATGAACAGCCGGATCAGGAACGCCGCCGCCGGCACCGCGAGCAGCAGCGAGAGCCAGTACGCCCGGTCCACGAACAGCAGCATGAGGACCCACAGCGCCGCGAGCGGGCCGGCCGTGTCCACCACCTGCCACACGCTGCGCTTCCAGTCCGCGCGCTTGTAGGGCGCGAGGATGTCGAGCGCAACCGCTGTGGCCGGGATGGGGCCGCCGGGACCAGGTGTGGACGTCACTCCCTTCAATTTACAACGAAGGGCCTCGGATATCGACGGCGCCGCCCCGCGCGTGCCGGGTGCGGGCCCTCTCGCATTGGCGGTCGGCGGCCCCGAACCCTATTATCGGGCCGCCCACCATCCGGCCCAGGAGCCCATCGCGGATGATCGCCCGGCACCCTGTCCTGTGGCTCGTCCTCGGTCTCGGCCTCACCGCCTGCTCGCGCGCCGACACGCCGATCCTCGACGGGCGGGACCTGGCCCGGCGCCAGGCCTTGGACAACCGGGACTGGGACTGGTACGCGGCCAACGTACCCGCCTTCGAGTCGCCCGACACCGCGATCGACGCGACCTACTACTACCGCTGGGACCTGCTGACCCGGCACCTCACCTACGGCTCGCCCGCCTCGGGCTACAGCTTCACGGAGTTCCTCGACCGGCCGTTCTGGTCGGGGGCCTACGGCGCCATCAGCTGCCCGCTGGGCCATCAGCTGTACGAGGCGCGCTGGCTCACCAACCGCCGCTACGCGCAGGATTACGCCCGCTACTGGTTCGAGACGCCGGGCGCCGAGCCGCGGAGCTACAGCAACTGGTACGGCGACGCGGTGTGGGCCCTCTTCCTCGTGCAGCCCGACACCGCGTTCCTGCGCGCGATGCTGCCGCACCTGCGCGCGCAGGTGGCCGGCTGGGACGCGGAGCACTGGGACCCGGCGCACCGCCTCTACCACTGGGCGGGGATGCACGACGGGATGGAGTTCAACATCGACAGCCGGCAGACCGCGGACGCGTTCTCGGGCGCGGACGGCTACCGCCCGACGCTGAACAGCTACGTCTTCGCCGACGAGCGGGCCATCGCGCGGGCCTCCGCGCTGCTCGGCGACAGCGGCGCGGCGCGCGATTACGCCGCGCGCGCCGCCGACCTCAAGCGCCAGGTCGAGGACCAGCTGTGGGACCCGGCGCGCACGTTCTTCCTCGAGGAGTTCGCCCACGCCGAGAAGGGCGGCATCCGCGGCGGCACGCGCACCTACGCGTCGGGCCCGCGGGCCGGGGACCCGCACGGCCGCGAGGAGATCGGCTTCGTGCCCTGGCAGTTCGACCTGCCGGACTCCGGCTACGAGGCCGCGTGGCGCTTCCTGATGGACACCGCGTTCTTCTTCTCGCCGCGGGGGCCGACCACGGCGGAGCGGCACGACCCGCTGTTCTACGTGTCGCCGCAGTGCTGCTGGTGGAGCGGCAACGAGTGGCCGTACGCGACCACCCAGACGCTGGCCGCCATGGCCAATCTGCTGGACGACTACCACCAGACGGTCGTCACCGGGGCCGACTGGTTCCGGCTGCTTCACGACCTACACGCTGGACCAGCGGTGGCACGGCCGGCCCTACATCGCCGAGTCGGCCAATCCGGACAACGGTTCGTGGGACGGCGCCAACTCGTTCTACCACAGCGAGCACTACTTCCACTCGGGGTACGTGGACCTGGTCATCACCGGGCTGGTGGGCCTGCGCCCGCGCGCCGACGACACGCTCGAGGTGCGGCCGCTCGCGCCCGACGCGTGGCCCTACTTCGCGCTCGACGGCGTGGCGTACCACGGGCACCGGGTCGCCGTGATCTGGGACCGGGACGGAAGCCGCTACCGGCGCGGGCGGGGCCTGCTGTTGTTCGTGGACGGCCGCCGCGTGGCTGGCGCGCCTCGCCTCGGCCGCCTCGCGGCGCCGCTGGGCCCGGCGCGGCCGCTCCCGCCCGTGGAGCGGCCGGTCAACCTGGCCGTGAACAACGACGGCACGCCGTACCCGCGCGTCACCGCCTCGTTCAGCGCGCCCACCACGCCGCCGTTCTACGCCAACGACGGCAACTACTGGTACGACGCGCGCGCCGGGCAACCGCTGGACCGCCGCCGGCTCCGGTCACGCCACCGACTGGCTCGCGCTCGACTTCGGCATCGCGCGGCCGGTGGACCGCGTGGCGCTCTACTTCGTGGACGACGGCGGCGCGGTGCGCGCGCCGTGGCGCTACAGCGTCGAGCAGTGGCGGGGATCGCGGTGGGTGCGGATCGCGGGCCAGCGACGCACGCCGGCGCTGCCCGCGGGCCACCGCGCCAACACCGTGGCGTTCCCGCGGATCGTAACGCCGAGGATCCGGGTGGTGCTGACGCATCGGCCCGGCGCGACGAGCGGCCTCACCGAGATCGAGGCGTGGGCGAAACTGCCACTGCCGCTCCAGGCGCCCACCGCCCCGGTGCACGACCTCGCCTACAACGCGAGCGGCCGGGGCTTTCCTCGCGCGTCCGCCTCCTTCACCGGGCGAGAGGACAGCGTGGCGGAAGTGAACGACGGCCGTATCGCGTTCACCCGCGCCTCGCGCAACCGGTGGACCGCCTACGGGTCGCCGAACCGGAGCGACTGGGTCGCGATCGCCTTCGGCGCGCGGCACGTGGTGCGCGCGCTCGACCTCTACCTGTGGGGCGACAGCGCCGGCGTGAAGGCGCCGAAGCGCTATGTGGTGCAGTATTGGGATGGGCGCGGATGGTCCGACGCCCGCGTGACGCAGCAGACGCCGCTCGTGCCCGAGACCTGGGCCCTGAACAGCGTCCACATCGAGCCGGTGGAGACCGACCGGATCCGCGTCGTGTTCGAGCACGATCTCCCGGCGTTCTCCGGAATGACCGAACTGATGGTCTGGGACACACTGCCATGACGATGCACGCCCGCCGCCCGCCGCTCCGCACCTGGCTTGCCGCCTGTCTCGCCGCCGCCGGCAGCGTCGCTCCGGCCGGCGCCGGCCTCGCCCAGGCGCCGCCTTCCCTCGTGACGCGCTGGGCGCGCGAGGTGAGGGCCGACCGCGTGCTCCCCGACTACCCGCGGCCCCAGCTGGTGCGGCCGGCGTGGGTGAACCTCAACGGATGGTGGGACTACGCCGTCGGGCCCAAGGACGGGGCGCAGCCCGCGGCCTGGGACGGCCGCATCCTTGTGCCCTTCCCCATCGAGTCGCAGCTGAGCCGGGTGCGGCGCGCCGTCAGCGACTCCCAGCGCCTCTGGTACCACCGCGCGTTCCGCGCGCCGCCGCTCGCCAGCGGCCGGCTGCTGCTGCATTTCGGCGCGGTGGACTGGGACGCCACGGTGTACGTGAACGGCACGCGCGTCGGCGAGCACGCCGGCGGCTACGACCCGTTCACGTTCGACGTGACCGACGCGCTCAAGCCCGGCGCGCGGCAGGACCTCGTGGTGAGCGTGTGGGACCCGACCGACCGCGGCCCGCAGCCCCGCGGCAAGCAGGTCCTGAGGCCCCGGAGCATCTGGTACACGGCGGTGACCGGCATCTGGCAGACGGTGTGGCTCGAGCCGGTGCCGCGGGAGCACGTGGACGGCCTGGTCGTCACGCCCGACCTCGACGCCGGCGCGGTGCGCGTGAGCGTCGCCGTCGCCGGCGGCGCGCCGGCGCCCGGCATGAGGGTCCGGGTGCTCGACGGCACCAAGCCTGTCGCGTTCGCCGCCGTCCCGTCCGACAGCACCGTGACGATCCCGATCGCGCACCCGCGTCTCTGGTCGCCCAGCCATCCCTTCCTCTATGGTCTCGAGGTGCGGCTCGCGGGCGGCGACCGGATCACGAGCTACTTCGGCATGCGGAAGATCTCCGTCCAGCGCGACAGCGCCGGCGTCAATCGCCTGTTCCTCAACGACCGCCCGCTGTTCGAGTTCGGCACGCTCGACCAGGGCTGGTGGCCCGACGGGCTCTACACCGCGCCCACCGACGCCGCCATCCGCTTCGACCTCACGACGCTGAAGCGGCTCGGCTTCAACCTGATCCGCAAGCACGTGAAGGTCGAGCCGGAGCGCTGGTACACCTGGTGCGACCGGCTCGGCCTCCTCGTCTGGCAGGACATGCCCAGCGGCAACAACGACACGCCCGAGGGCCGGCAGGAGTTCGCGGCCGAGCTGCCGCGGGTCGTGGACGCGCTGCGCAACCATCCGGCCATCGTGATGTGGGTGCCGTTCAACGAGGGATGGGGCCAGCACGACACCGGGCGCTACGTGGCCTGGCTCAAGCAGCACGATCCCTCGCGCCTGGTGGACGACGCGAGCGGCTGGACCGACCAGAACGTCGGCGACGTGATGGACGTGCACGACTACCCCGGCCCCGCGATGCCCGCGCTGGAAGCCGGCCGGGCGGCGGTCCTGGGCGAATTCGGGGGCCTGGGGCTGCCGGTGCCGGGCCATTTGTGGATCGAGCGCGGCGCGCTGGGGCTACCGGCGCTTCACCAGCACCGATTCGCTGTGGTCGGGGTATCGCGCCCTGCTCGCCCGGCTGCGCCCGCTCATCGCCGACGGACTCTCGGCCGCGGTGTACACGCAGACGACCGACGTCGAGATCGAAGTCAACGGGCTGATGACCTACGACCGGGCCATGGTGAAGCTCCCCGCCGGTGCCGCCGCGGAGAACGCGCGGCTCTACGCACCGCCCGCCACGCTCGGACCCCAGCAAGGAGCGCGTGTGACCAAGGCGCAATTTGGGACGACGCCGGCCGGGGAGAACGTGGATCTGTTCACCCTGACCAACGCGCACGGCATGGAAGTGCGCGCGATGACCTACGGCGGCATCATCGTGTCGCTGAAGGTGCCCGATCGGAACGGGCGGCTCGGCGACGTGGTCTTGGGCTACGACAGCCTCGGCGGCTACCTCAAGGCCTCGCCCTACTTCGGCGCCATCATCGGGCGGTACGGGAACCGCATCGGCCGCTCGCAGTTCACGCTCGACGGCACCACCTATCACGTGCCCGCCAACGACGGCGTCAACTCGCTGCACGGCGGCACGGTGGGCTTCGACAAGGTGGTGTGGGACGCCGAGCCGATCTGGAGCGACAGCGGCGTGGGCGTGGCGTTCACCCACACCAGCCCCGACGGCGACCAGGGATATCCCGGCAAGCTCGAGGTGCGCGTGACCTACACGCTCACCGACCGCAACGAGCTGCTGGTGGACTACCACGCCACGACCGACAAGGCCACGCCCCTCAACCTGACGCAGCACAGCTACTTCAACCTGGCGGGCGACGGATCGGGCGACGTGATGAACCAGGTGATGTGGATCAACGCCGACCGCTACACGCCGGTGGACTCGACCCTGATCCCCACCGGCGAGCTCGCGCCCGTCGCCGGCACGCCGTTCGACTTCACCACGCCGACCGCGATCGGCGCCAGGATCGGCCGGGATGACGAGCAGCTCAAGCGCGCCCGCGGCTACGACCACAACTGGGTGCTGAACCGCACGGGTCCGGGCCTGGTGCACGCGGCCCGCGCCGTGGATCCCGCCAGCGGCCGCACGCTCGACGTGTACACCACGCAGCCCGGCCTGCAGTTCTACACCGGCAACTTCCTCGACGGCACCATCACCGGAAAGGGCGGCCACGTGTACGGGCACCGCAACGCGTTCTGCCTCGAGACCCAGCACTTCCCGGACTCGCCCAACCACCCCGCCTTCCCCTCGACCATCCTGCGGCCCGGGGAGGAGTTCAACTCGCGGACCATCTTCACCTTCGGCGTGAGTCCGTAGCCCGCCGGATACCCGGCCGTTCCAGCCTGCGCGGCGCCGTCCTCGGATGGGGACGACGCCGCGCAAGTCGTTTCGAACGAGAGCGACGGCGTCCCGGTCGAGCGCTTCAGAAACCCCCGAAGCCGAAGCCGAAGCGGAAGCGCCTGGTGGGATAGGCGGACAGCTGCCACGTGAAGTGCGCCGAGAGGTCGAACGGCGAGAGGAACGGCGTGAGGTTGCCGAGCCCGAAGCCGGCCTCGGTGTAGGGCCGGGACGCCGTGGCCAGGAGCGAATCGCCCGGGAACGGCGCGTGGGCGGCGAAGCCGGTGACGAACGCTCCCCCGTGGATGCTGAGCGTGAAGGGCAGATGCAGCAGCATCCGGTCGAATTGGTGGCTCACGACCACGAGGGCGACGCGGTTGCCCGAGAAGTTGGTCTCGGCCAGGGTGTTGAAGCCGTTGCCCTGGAAGGTCAGGAACTCCATCCCGAAGTCCACGGTGAAGTACCGCTGCGGCGGGACGAATCCGGTCGCGAGCCCCGCGGCCGCGGATACCGTCGTCGTGCCCCAGAGCGTGCGCTGCTGCCGCACGACCTGCAGCGAGTAGCGCCGGTACGAGAAGTCGCTCGCCAGGACGTCGTGCGCCGCGACCTCGCCCTGCAGCGTGACGCGCGTCCACGCGGCGCTCGCCAGCGGGAGGTCGGTGCCCCGCGCCCGCAGCAGCTGCCGGGAGTCCCAGGTCAGCGTCCCGGTCAGGGACCGCATGTCGCCCGGCGCGATGAGCGGGTTGGGGCGGATCGGGCGGCGGGTCGAGCTGGTCGTGACCGTCACCCCGAGATTCGACTCCCTGCCGTCGTCGTAGCCCACGTCGAGCTGGGTGCGATCCGCCACCTTGGTCGAGAGCATCAGGCCGAAGCCGCGCTCCCGGTAGTAATCGAGCGGGTCCAGCTGGGCGAAGAGGGCGCGATAGGTCGGGTTGTAGCCGTTCGAAACGAGCGTCGGCCGGCTGGTGGTCTCGTCGTGATACGTGCCGCCGATCCACAACCGTTGCGCGTCCGAGAGGAGAACGCGGCCACCCAGATCGTACTGCCAGGTCCGGTCGCCGAGCGCGTAACCCAGACGGGTGTGCACGGCGACGTCGGGCGCGACGCGCCACTCGTGCCCGGCGCCGAGGTACACGCCGTCCACCCGGTTGAAGTGGAAGAAATCGGGGTCGGCGGCGAGGTCGGCGACGAACCCGACACCGCGCCGTGCGCGCTCGGCCAGGCTCGGCGCCTCCCGCGCCAGCGAATCCTGGCGGGCCATCGTCGCCAGCTCCGCGTCGCTCAACGGCACGGCGGGCGGCCCGCTCCAGGCGGCGCTGTCGCCGCGCGCCGTCTGGTCGCGCACCACGATGCGGTATTCGCCCATCCCGGCCGGCGGCGCGGCTTCGCCGAAGCTGAAGCTGTCGAGACGCGCCACCTCCTCGAACAGCACGTGGCCGGGCAGATGAGGTACGCTGACGCCGGCTACCTCGTCGGGCAGCCGAGGTCCCGTGATGCGCGGGCGCGCCTCGCCGCTCAGCCGGATCTCCACCGGCATCCAGCGTCCCGCGCCCACGTCCGCGAACGTCTCCCGGTAGCGGAGGTTCAGCACGGACGGGAACCGCACGGCGTCGGTGAGCCCCAGGTCCATCGCCGCCACGTCCCAGGTCGAATCGGTCACCACCATGGTGCCGACGAACAGCGGAGCCGAGCCCGACCGGGGCAACACGGCCAGGCGAAAGGCGCGGTGCCCGTCCACCACCACCGTATCGAGCATCCGGTAGTCGTAGCGCTGGGCTGCCCCCTCGGCCACGGGCGAGGGGATCGTCACGTCACCCGCCCCGCCGGACCTGCGCTCGCCGATGGCGCGGCCGAATTCGGTGGGGCGCGAGACGAGGTCCACGTACCGCGCGAGGGGAATGCGATCCCGATCGAAGTCCGCGATGTCGCTCACCGCCACCACGTTGCGCGCCGCGCCGCCCTCGCCCGAGCGCCGGTGCGCCAGGATGATCTCCTGGTATCCAGAGGGGTGATGGGCGTACACGGAGCTGCGGATCTCGGCGAAGTACGGCACGGCGCGCGAGCCGCCCGCCGGCTGCGCCGGGTCGTGCACCACCAGCTCGGAGAAGGCGTCGTAGCGAAAACCGCCCGCGGCCTCGAGCATCGCGCGCCGGCGGGCGATGGCCCGGATCACGATGTCCCGCGCGTCGGGCGTGACGAGAGCCGCGCCTGCCCCGCTACTGTCTCGAGCGGGCTGCTGGCCCACGCCCTGGCCCGGGCGCACCACGACCAGGAGCCCAAGGAGCACAAGGGCCCGGCGGACCTGCCGGCGGCGCATAGACGTCGTGTTACGCGGGCCCAACGGTGAGGTTCCGTGCGCGGCGTCGGCGAACGATGATATGGACTCCGGTCAGTGGCGGCGTCGGAGAAGGTAGCTCCGGCGCGCGCGTGGAGCGATCTTGGTTGTATGCTGCGCGAACGTCGCTGGACCCGACTGCTCGCTCTCGGCTTGCTCGCCGGCTGCGCCGCGCCGCGCGCCCGCCCGGACCCGGCCCTGGCCTGCCGGCCGGTGGACGGAGCGCTGCCGCCCGGCGCGTCCACGGCCGCGATGGCCGGCACGTACGACATCACGCTGGTCGCGACCGGAGGGGCCCGCGCCGGCAAGGCGGTGAGCGGGCGGATGGAGCTGGTGCCGCAGGACAGCGCCTGGGTGGCGGTCGAGGGGGCACAGGAGTCGTACCGCGGCACCACCGACGTGGTGCCGGATTCGGTGGGCGCCGTGCAGATGGGCAGCCTCGCTTCGGCCGACGCGAGCGCTCCCGGCGTCGCGGTCTACGAACAGCACGCGCCGAGCGGCGCGGTCACCGTGGTCATGCGGCTGGGCTCGGCGTCGAACGCGCGCGGCCCCCAGCCGTTCGACGCGGGCTTCACCACGCTGTTCGTGCGCCGGATGACCACGGCGGGGTTCGCCGGCGGCTGGAGAAGCAGCGCCGGCTCGACGTTCCCCATTCGACAGGCTGAAGGGTACTTCTGCGCGGTTCGCGCGAAGGCCTAGAGCTTCCTCGCGGGATGGAAGCCTAGCCGGCGTGGACGGCGGCGTCCGCGCCGGCCGCTTTGGCCGGGGGATCCGCGCCGATCAAGTCCACCACCCACATCGCCTTCCCTGCCACGACCTCGGTCGCGTAGACCACCGCCGTGCGGGTGCGCCCTCCCACGAGGGTCAGGCGGAGCACCTCGCCCACCCGGTAGTGATCGCGGGCATGACAAAAGAAGAACCCGCGCCACGCGCCCAGAATGGACTCGTGCAGCGAGACGCGCACCGACTCGACCGACGGACCGTGCTCGCGCTCCACGCGGGCAATGAAATCGCTCACGTGGTATGAATACCCGACGGGCGTCACTCGGGCGTCAGTTACGCTACGGACGAAGCGGCCCCAGCGAGCCGTAACCCGCTGGGGCCAAATGCGTTACGCGAGGCTCAGGCGCGGAGGTAGTCGGGCCGCCAGGTCTTGACCATCCGCTTGATCTCCGCACGGCTCATCACCTTCTCGTTCAGCACCTTGCGCGCGAGCGCCGGCAGCTCCTCGTCGCACGCAAAGCGCAAACCGACGAGCTGCGCGATGGAGAACTCTTCCACCCGCTTGGCCAGGTCCGGAACGAGCCGCTGGATCCGCAGGGTCTCCTCGAGGCGGATGAGCCGGTCCTGGACGCGGAGCGGGAACTGGCGGATGTAGGCGAACATGATGACGAACGCCACCGCCATGACCAGATCCACCGCGTGCTGCACATTGGGAACCCTGATCAGGCGAACGATCGTCCAGATCAGGTACAGCACGAGGATCGCGGCCAACACGAAGTGGAAGAGCGGAACGTAGCGGACGTGGTTGGAGAGGGTCTGCGGCTTCACGCTCATCGAGCCTCCTGGGAGTTGTCGGCAACGATAGGGAATGTACCGCCCGGCCCCGGCCAGCGGACGGGCGCCCTAGCGGCCGCCGAATCCCGCGGTCAGGACCACGGACTGCAGGCTCTCGGTGCGGGCGCCGTTCTTGAAGCGTGCCTGGTCCACGGCGTAGGCCAGGCGTCCCCAGACCGGGGACTGCGGCAGCTTGAGCGTGAGGCCCACCTCCGCCCCGTGGGCGCCGGAGGCGCCGGGGATCACGTTCACGCTCGACGCCACGGCCACCCACACCTCGCCGTACGCCAGCCACTCGCCGTCCAAGAGCGGCGCGTCGGCGTGCGCTCGGCCCTCCCACCACACCCAGCGTTCGGTGCCGCCGGGCGCGGCGTAGGCGCGAAGCTGCGGACCCGCCTTGAGCGCCAGCCACGGCACCGGGCGGGCGGTGAGAAACACGGTGCCCTCGACGAAGCTCCGCGCCGCGGCGCCGCCCGTGTCGGCCGCGAGGCGGCCCTGCGCGTACGACAGGTCGAGCGAGACGGGCCGCAGCACGATGCGCCAGTGGCCGAGGGCGGCGAACCCGCTCAGCTTCTCGCCCCCACCGGGCGAGGCGCTCTGGAACTGGAGCCGCGACAGCCCGACGTCCACGCCGAGGTAGTGCGGGAGCTGCGCCGTGAGCGGCGTCGGCCGGGCCGCGAGCGCGATCAGCAGCCACGGAAGGGCGCGCCTCACGGTCCCTCCGTGACGCGGGCAGCGCCGGCGCGGATCAGGAGGCGCACCTCGCCCTCGCGGGCGACGTTCGCCGCACGCACCGAATCCGTCTGGCGCTGCCACGTCGACTGCAGGGCGCGATTGGCGGCGATGTTCGCGGGGATCGGCTGCGGGCGGCGCTCGCCCCGGAAGCCCAGGACGGCGGCCAGGCTGAGCCCTCCGGCCACGATGAAGCGGCCGCCGGCCGCGCTCGCGCCACTCGCGACGATCGAAGGCAACACGACCACGGCCAGCGCCGCCACGAAGCCGTCGCCGAGCGCGCGCATCCCGCTGCGCCCCGGCGCCTGCTCGGGCAGGACGAGTGAATCGGGCACCGGGGCCGGCCAGGGCAGCGTGTCGCGCCGCACCCGGGACACGTCGAGGGGGATCGCGACCGAGCGCACCACCCGGCTGTCGGCGGCGTGAGAGGAGACGGCCAGCTGGTAGCGGCCGCTGTCGGGGGGCGTGCCGTCGGCGGCGCGGCCATCCCAGCGCACCACCAGGCTGTCGCCCAGGTTGCCCTGGTACAGGGTCCGCAGGGGCGTGCCGTCGGGACGCAGCACGACCACGTCCACCGGGTGGTAGGTCGTCGCGTACAGCGCGATCGGCAGCGCGTCACCGGGCGCGCCCAGCTCGACCTGCGCCGGCACGACCACCGTCACGGCGCGCGTCACGAGCCGCACCTGCTGGAACAGGCCCGTGATCTCCGGCGGGAAGACCAGTTGATCGATGTGGTAGCGGGGGTCGAGGCGCAGCAGCCGTCCGAACACCGCGGCCGCGGAGTCGCGGCGGTCGCGGTACAGCTCGCTGGCGCCGAGGTAGACCAGGCCGCGGACCCGGTCGCTGTCGGCGAGCGCCGCGCCGGGCCGGACCAGCGCGGCCGACAGCATGGCCGCGGCGCTGTCGTAGTCCAGGTTCTGATAGGCGCGGATGCCGCGGCTCACCAGCTCGGACGGCGTCTGCGCGCGCACCGGCCGCGCCAGGGCGCACGCGGCGACGGCGAGGGCGAACGCCGCCCGCCTCACGGATGCTGGACGAGCGTGATGTCGGTGAGGCGCACGGTCTGTCCGGGTTCGACCTTGATCGTGCGCTCGAACGGATTGTAGCCCTCGCGCAGCACGCGGATCGTGTGGTCACCCGCCGGCAGCGCCAGGTTGGCCCTGGGCGTGTTGCCGATCAGCTGGCCGTCCACGTAGAGCTGGCCCCACGGCGTGGCGTTCACGAACAGGTGTCCGGGCTCGGCGGGCCGCGCGGGCGCCGGAGCTGCGCGCGGGGCCGGCCGCGGCGCCGCGGCACGCGACCGCGAGGCGCCGGCCGTCGAGCTTGCGGCGGGACGCGCGGCGCCGGAGGGCCGGGCGGCCTGCGTCGAGCCGGCCGGCGACCGCGCCGGCGCCGGCGCGCTGTCGGTCGCCGCCGCGCCGCGCGACGACGTGCCCTGACCGATCACGGTGTTCGGCGCGCGCTGGAATACCGCCGGTGCGAACATCCCCGCGAGCACCGCCGCCACGACGAGCAACACCCCACCGCCGATGAGGCGGCGACGGCTGATCGGGTTCGCCGGCGGCTCCCAGTCGTCCACCATCAGGACCATGTCGGACCGGCTGCCCGACGGGCGCGCGTCCGGCAGGGCGACCGAGTAGGTCTCCAGGGCGGCGACGAAGTCCAGCACCCCGGGGAAGCGATCGATGGGCTTGGGGCTCAGCGCCCGCTCAACCGCGTGCAACACCTGGAGCGGGAGATCGGGCCGCTGGGCCGCAAGCGCCGCCCGGGGCGACATGCCGACGCGGTCGAGCGGCGCGGAGCCGCCGAGGCACTCGATCACCACTACCGCGAGCGCGAACTGGTCGGAGAACGGCGACGTCAGGTCGTCGGGGGCCGCATAGGGCGAGCGCGCTTCGGCGCTCCGGGCGCCCGCCGGGGGCTCCGTGGCCGCCGCGCCCGGCGCCGATGCGGCGATGGTCCGGGTGACGAGCAGGTCGCAGACGTGCACCCAGCCGTCGGCGTCGATCAGGATGTTCTCGGGCTTCAGGCAGCCGTGGACGATGCCCCGCCGGTGCGCGTAGTCGAGAGCGCTGGCGACCTGCGCCACGACGCGCTGGCACGCCTTCAGGTCGAGCGGCCCCCGCTGCAGCAGGAAATTGCGCAGCGAGCGGCCGTGCACGTACTCCATCGAGTACCAGTAGAGGTGCTCGGTCCATCCGTGATCGAACACCGGCACGATGTGCGGATGCTCGAGGCCCGCCACCGCTTCGACCGCGCGCTCGAAGCGCTCGTCGGCGTCGGGCTTCACGCCGGGCGGCCGCGGGATGGCCTTCACCACGATCTGGCGATCGGACCCCTGCTGCCGCGCGACGTACACGGCGGACGCGGCGCCGCGCCCCAGGAACGTGTCGAGGCGGAACCGCTCGCCCAGCTCCTGGTGCGCGAGGTCGTCCACCGCCTCCGCCTGCGGCGGCTGCACGGCCACGGTCCCGTAGGGCGTGAAGCCGCACAGCTCGCAGCGGTGCGTCAGCGGCGAGATCTCGCCGGCGGAGCAGTTGGGGCAGATCACGAGGTAATGTTGGGCAGGAGGGCGCCCGGACTCAATAGCCGGGGCCTCGGGAGCGCCGCCCGTGGTCCCCTGAGCGGCCCGGTCGTGGCGGGCGTCACAGGGTCACCGTGATGGTGGCGGTGCTGGTGATCGTGCGCAGCCGTTGAGCGTGCGCCGTGAAGGTGAACGTGCCGTTCCCGCGGCGTCAGGGGCGTGAAGATCGCGGTGTAAGTGCCGTCGCCGTTGTCGATCGGGCGTGTTCAGGCTTCCTGTGCCGATGCCGCGACGGCGAGATCGTAACGAACGTCGCCGCCCTTCGTCAGGTTGTTGCCCTTCGCGTCCTTGAGCTGCACGGTGATCGTGTCCGTCGTCCCACGATGATGCTCCGTCGGATGCTCGCCGTGACCGTGGAGGTCGTCGTCGAGGCCGCGCCCGGGCTCACCACGCTGGTGTAAGGGCTCCCGCCGATCGCCGCGCTGCTCAGCGTGATGGCGATGTTGTCCGAACCCGCCACCGTCGGCGTGTAGGTCGCCGAATACGTGCCGTTGCCGTTGCTCGTGGGGGTCGGGGTCGCCGAGTTGGCGCCCGAAACCACCGCGCTCAGCGCCGCCGCGTCGTTACTCGCGGTCCGGACGTTCCCGTTGGCGTCGCGCACGGTGATCGTCACCGTCGTTGCGCTCCCTGCCGTGCCCGCCGGCACGCTCGCCGTGCTCTGTGCCGCCGACGCCGCGCCCGAGCTGCACCACGCTGGTGTAGGGGCTCCCACCGATCGCCGCGCTGCTCAGCGTGATGGCGATGTTGTCCGAACCCGCCACCGTCGGCGTGTAGGTCGCCGAATACGTGCCGTTGCCGTTGCTCGTGGGGGTGGGGGTCGCCGAGTTGGCGCCCGAAACCACCACGCTCAGCGCCGCCGCGTCGTTGCTCCCGGTCCGGACGTTCCCGTTGGCGTCGCGCACCGTGATCGTGGCCGTCGTGACGCTGCCCGCCGTCCCCGCCGGCACGCTCGCCGTGCTCTGTGCCGCCGACGCCGCGCCCGGGCTCACCACGCTGGTGTAAGGGCTCCCGCCGATCGCCGTGCTGCTCAGCGTGATCGCGATGTTGTCGGTGCCCGACACGGTCGGCGTGTAGCTCGCCGTGTAGGTCCCGCTCCCGGCGCTCGCCAGTGTCGCCGTCGCCGTGTTCGAGCCCGATACCGTCGCCGCCAGCAGCGAAGCGTCGTTGCTCCCGGTCGCGCACGTTCCCGTTGGCGTCGCGCACGGTGATCGTCACCGTCGTTGCGCTGCCCGCCGTGCCCGCCGGCACGCTCGCCGTGCTCTGTGCCGCCGACGCCGCGCCCGGGCTCACCACGCTGGTGTAAGGGCTCCCGCCGATCGCCGCGCTGCTCAGCGTGATCGCGATGTTGTCGGTGCCCGACACGGTCGGCGTGTAGCTCGCCGTGTAGGTCCCGCTCCCGGCGCTCGCCAGCGTCGCCGTCGCCGTGTTCGAGCCCGATACCGTCGCCGCCAGCAGCGAAACGTCGTTGCTCCCGGTGCGCACGTTCCCGTTGGCGTCACGCACGATGATCGTCACCGTCGTCGCGCTCCCCGCCGTCCCCGCGGGCACGCTCGCCGTGCTCTGTGCCGCCGACGCCGCGCCCGAGCTCACGGTGAAGCTGTTGGACACCGGCAGCGTGCCACGCCGCTCGATGCTCGTCGCTCGGCGTCAGCGTGTAGGTCCCCACCTTGTCCACGCTGAGGCCGCTGAACGTCGCGACGCCGCCACTCACCCCCGTCGCGCCGCCACCCGTCAGGATGGCGCCAGCAGGCGTCGTCAGGGTCAGCGTCACCGTTCCGCTCGCCCCGGTCACCACGTTCCCCGACGCGTCCTCCACCGTCACCGTCACGGCCGGCGTCATCGAGACTCCGGAAACGACCGCGCTTGGCTGCTGGGTCCACACCAGCTGGCTCGCCCCGCCCGCCGTGATGTTGAACGCGTTGCTCGTGGTGCCGGTCGGGCCGGAGGCGCTGGCCGTCAGCGTGTAGCCCGTCCCCGCCTTGTTGATGCTGAGGCCGCTGAACGTCGCCACCCCGCTCGACGCGGTCGCCGTGGGGGTGCCGCCCAGCGTTCCGCCGCCCGCGTTGGTGCCGATCCCCACCGTCACGAGCCCGGCGAACGAGGTTGCCGTATTGCCGAGTGAATCGCGCGCCGTGACGACCGCGCCGAAGGCCGCGCCGGCCGCCGTGCTCGCCGGCGGCTGGGTCGTGAACGCCAGGATGCTCGCCGGCGCAGGCGTGATGGCGAAGCGCCGACGTGACCGCGCTCGCCGGACCCGTGGCCGTCGCGGTCAGCGTGTAGCCGCTCCCCACGCTGTCCACGCTGAGGCCGCTGAAGGTCGCCACGCCGGCCACGGCGGCCACGGTCGCGACGCCGCGCAGGTTCGCGCCCGCCTTCCCGGTGCCGCCGGTGATCGCGACCGTCACGTTCCCGGTGAACGCGCGTTGCGACGTTGCCCTGCGCGTCCTGCGCCGTCACGGCGAGGCCGAAGCCCACGCCGGCGGTCGTGCTCGACGGGGGCTGGGTCGTGACGACCAGCTGGCTCGCCGTGCCCGGCGTGACGGCGAACGCGTTGCTGATCGCGCCCGTGATGCCGCTGCTCGTCACCGCCAGCGTGTAGCCACTCTGGACCTTGTTGACCGTCAGGTCCCCGAACGTGGCGACGCCCGAGGCTGCGTTCTGGGTCAGCGTGCCGCCCAGCGTCGCGCTGCCCGGGTTGTTGAAGAGGGCGACCGCCACCGGCGCGGCGGAGGTGGTGACGACGTTCGCGAAGGAATCCTGCACCTGGACCTGTACCGCCGGCGTGATGGACGCTCCCGCTGCCACGCTGCTCGGCCCGACGCCGAAGACCAGCGCCTTCGGGGTCGTCGGATTCACGGTCACGGACGGCTGCTGGCTGAGCGAAACGCCGCCGGCCGTGGCCGTGACCGTGTGCGCTCCGGCGAGCGTGCTGGCGAAGGAGCCCGTCGCCACGCCGCTCGAGTTGGTGACACCCGAGGGCTGGCCGAGCGTGTTGCCGTTGCCGCTGGCCGCAATGATCACCGTGACGCCGGGGATCGGGTTGCCCAGGCTGTCGCGCACCGTCACCGTGATCGTCGAGGCGCCGGCGCCGGTGGACGCGGTGATGGTGCCCGGGGCGGCGACCACCGTCGAGAGCGACGGACTGATCGCCGACGTGACGACGTTGAACGCCGTGCTCACGCCGGTCGTCGAGGCCGGTGGACGTCGCGCTGAGGGTGTAGCCGGTTCCCGTGCTGTCCACGCTGACGCCGCTGAACGAGGCCACGCCGCCGACGGCCGACGCCGTCGTGGTGCCGCGGAGCAACGCCCCCGCCTTCCCCGTGCCGCTGGTGATCGCCACGGTCACGCTGCCGGCGAACGTCGTCGCCGCGTTGCCGAGCGAATCGCGCGCCGCCACGGCCAGGCCGAACGTGCCGCCCGAGACCGTGCTCGCCGGAGGCTGGGTCGTGAAGGCGAGCCGGCTCGCCGGCGCCGGCGTCACGCTGAAGGCCGTCGTGATCGCCGCCGTGGCGCCGGTGGCCGTCGCCGTCAGCGTGTAGCCGGTGCCCACGCTGTCCACGCTGAGGCCGCTGAACGTGGCCACGCCGGCCACCGCCGCCACGCTCGCGGTGCCGCGCAGCGTTGGCGCCCGCCTTCCCCGTGCCGCTCGAGATGGCCAGCGCGACGTTGCCGGTGAACCCGGTCGCCGTGTTGCCGGCACCGTCCTGCGCCGTCACGACGACGCCGAAGCCCGTGCCCGCCGTGGTGCTCGACGGCGGCTGGGTCGTGAACACCAGCTGGCTCGCGGTGCCGGCGGTGATGTTGAACGTGCCACTGGTGGCCGGTCGCGGGGCCCGTGGCTGAGCGCCGTCAGCGTGTAGCCCGTGCCCGCCTTGTTGATGCTGAGGCCGCTGAACGTCGCCACGCCCGCGCGTCGCCGCGACGCTCGCGGTCCCGCCGAGCGTGCCGCCGCCCGGGTTGGTCCCGATCGCCACCGTCACGCTGCCGGCGAAGCCGGTCGCCGTGTTGCCGAGGGAGTCGCGCGCGGTGACCGACGGCGCCGAACGCCGCGCCGGCGGCCGTGCTGGCCGGCGGCTGCGTCGTGAACACCAGGACGCCGGCGGGCGCGGCGCGTGATCGCGAACGCGCCGCTCACCGCGCTGGTGGGCCCGGTCGCGCTCGCGGTCAACGTGTAACCGCTGCCCACGCTGTCCACGCTGAGGCCGCTGAACGTCGCCACGCCGCTCACGGCCGCCACGGTCGCCGTGCCGCGGAGGTTGGCGCCCGCCTTGCCCGTGCCCGACGTGATGGCGAGCGTCACGTTGCCGGTGAACGTGGTCGCCGTGTTGCCCTGGGCGTCCTGCGCGGTGACCACCGCGCCGAAGCCGGCGCCGGCCACGTCGCTCGCCGGCGGACTGGTCGTGAACGCCAGCTGCGTCGCCGTGCCGGCCGTGATCGTTGAACGCCGTGCTCGTCGCGCCCGTCGCGACGCCGGTCGCGCTCGCCGTCAGCGTGTAGCCGGTGCCGGCCTTGTTGATGCTGAGGCCGCTGAACGTCGCCACGCCCGCCACCGCGGCGACGGTTCGCCGTGCCGCTCAGCGTCCCGCCGCCGGGGTTGGTGCCGATGGCCACCGTCACGTTGCCCGTGAAGCCCGTCGCCACGTTGCCGATCGACGTCACGCGCGGTCACCACCGCGCCGAACGCGGTGCCCGCCCCGCGCTGGCCGGCGGCTCGGTCGTGAACACCAGGAGGCCCGCGCGGCGCCGGCGACGACGTTGAACGCGGCCGTCGTCGCCGCCGTCGGTCCCGTCGCCGTCGCCGTCGAGCGTGTAGCCGGTGCCCGCGCTGTCCACGCTGAGCCGCTGAACGTCGCGACGCCCGCCACCGCCGCGACGGTCGCCGTCCCGCGGAGGCTCGCCCCGGCCGTCCCGGTGCCCGCCGAGATCGCCAGCGTCACGTTGCCGGTGAACCCCGTGGCCGTGTTGCCCTGCGCGTCCTGCGCCGTCACCACGACGCCGAAGCCGGCGCCCGCGGTCGCGCGTGGCGGGCGGCTGGGTCGTGACACGGCGAGCTGCGTCGCCGTGCCGCCGGTGACGTTGAACGGCGTGCTCGTCGCGCCCGCGGTCAGCCGGTCGCGCTCGCGGTGAGCGTGTAGCCGGTGCCGCTCTTGTCGATGCTGAGGCCGCTGAACGTCGCCACCCCGGCCACGGCCGTGGCGCTCGCCGTGCCGCTCAGCGTCCCGCCGCCCGGGTTGGTCCCGATCGCCACCGTCACGCTGCCGACGAAGCTCGTCGCCGACGTTGCCGCAGCGAGTCACGCGCCGTGACCGCCGGCGCCGAACGGCGCGCCGGCCGCCGAGCTCGCCGGCGGCTCGGTCGTGAACGCCAGCGGCGCTGGCCGGGGCGGGCGTGACGGCGAACGACGTGCGTCGTGGCGCTGCCCGGGCCGCGTCGCGCTCGCCGTCAGCGTGTAGCCGGTGCCCACGCTGTCCACGCTGAGCCCGCTGAACGTCGCCACGCCCGCCACGGCCGCCACGGACTTGCCGCCGCGCAGCGCGGCGCCCGCCTTCCCCGTGCCGCCGGTGATCGCCAGGGTGACCGTGCCGGTGAAGCCCGTCGCGGTGTTCCCGAGCGAGTCGCGCGCCGTCACCGTCACGCCGAATGGCGTCGCCCGCCGCGCCGGTCGCCGGAGGCTGCGCCGTGAAGACCAGGACGCCGGCCGGCGCCGCCGTGACGGCGAACGCGCTGCTGACGGCGCCGGCGGGGCCCGGTCGCGCTGGCCGTGAGCGTGTAGCCGGTCCCGACGCTGTCCACGCTGAGCCCGCTGAACGTGGCGACGCCGCTCACGGCGGGCACGGTCGCGCTGCCGCGGAGCGCCGCCCCCGCCTTCCCCGTCCCCGGCGTGATCGCGACGGTCACGCCGCCCGTGAAGCCCGTGGCCGTGTTGCCCACGGAATCGCGCGCCGTCACCACGACGCCGAAGGGCGTGCCCGCCGAGGCGCCCGCGGGCTCGGTCGTGAAGACGAGCTGCCGCGCCGTGCCGGCCGTCACGGTGACCGTCGGCAGCGTGCTCGTCACGGCCGCGGTGTTGATCGTCGCGCCGATGGTCGTCGCCGTGCCCGCCGTCACGCCGGTGAACGTGGCCACGTAGCGGCCGTTCAGGCTGTCCACGACGGTCCCGATGGTCCCGGTGCTCGTCCCGCCGCTGGCGCTGAAGGCGACCGTCAGGCCGCCGCCCGTGAGGTTGTTCCCGTTCGCGTCCTTGGCCTGGAGGGTCAGCGTCACGCTGCTCCCCGAGGCGACCGTGCCGCTCGAGACCGTCACGGCCGAGGTGGCCGTCGCGGCGGCCCCCGGCGTCACCGTCACCGTCGGCAGGGCGCTGGTCACCGCGCCGCCGCCGATCGTGGCGTGAATGGTCGTCGCGGTGCCCGCCGCGACGCCGGTGAAGCTCGCGGTGTAGGTCCCGTTGCCGTTGTCCGTCGTGCTGCTGATCGTGCCGGTGCTGGTCCCGCCGCTCGCGGTGAACGCGACCAGCAGGCCGCCGCTGGTGAGGTTGTTCCCGGCGGCGTCCTTCGCCTGCAGGGTCAGCGTGACGTTCGCGCCCGAGGCCACGGTGCCGCTCGACGTCGCGACCGTCGAGTTCGCCGTGGACGCGGCGCCCGCCGTCACGACGAACGGCGCGGTCTGGGTGACCGCGACGCCGCCGACGGTCGCCGTGACGGTCTTGGTCTCGGCCACCGTGGAGGTCAGCGAGCCCGTCGCGACGCCGTTCGCGCCCGTGTTGCCCGCCGGCTGCGTGAGCGCGTTCCCCGTACCCGTGGCGACGAGCACCACGGCCTTGCCCGGGATCACGTTGCCGAACCCGTCACGCGCCGTCACCGTGATGGTGGATGCGCCCCGCCCGCAACGATGGAGCCGGGCGCCGCGGCCACCGTGGACTGCGCGGCGCTCACCGAGGCGGGATGCGCCGTGGCCCGGAAGTTGGCTCCCGAGCCCACGCCCGTGGCGCTCAGCGTCTGCGTGCTGTCGGTCGGGGTCACCGTCGTGCCCAGCGTCCAGCTCGTGCGGGCCAGGCCGGAATCGTTGGACACTGACGTCGGGACGCTCACGCGAGCCGCCGCCGCCCGTCACCGTCCAGGTGATCGTGACGCCGGAGACCGGATTGTTGAGGGCGTCCGTGACCTTCACCGCGAGCGCGATGGGCAGCGTGCCGCCGACCGTGTCCACCTGCGGCGTCGCCCGCGAACGCGCGCCATCTGCGTCGCCCCGCCGACCGTCGCGGTCGCGTGGAAGCGGACGGTATCGGGCGCGGCGCCGATGGTCGCGATGGCGATCGTGGTCTGCGTGCCCGCCAGCGGTCCGAGCGTCCGCGTGGTGGCCGCGTGGCCCGCCGTGTCGGTCGTCGCCGTCACCGGGTTCACGGAGCCGCCGCCCGAATCGGCCGCGAAGGTGACCGACACGCCCGACACCGCGTTCCCGAACGCGTCGGCGACCCGCACCTGCTGCGGTGGTGCCCAGCGTCGTGCCCACCGGCCCGGTGAGGTTGTCGCCCGCGGTCTTGGTGAATGAGGCCGCCGCACCCGCCGTCAGGTTGAACGCCGAGCTGATCGCGCTCGCCGGGCCGGTCGCGCTGGCCGTCAGCGTGTAGCCGGCGCCCGCGCTGTCGATGCTGAGGCCGCCGAACGTCGCGACGCCGGACGCCGCCGCGACGGCCGCGGTACCGAGCAGCGCCGCGCCCGGGCCGGCCGGTCCCGGCCGTGATGGCCAGGCCTCACCGTGCCGGCGAACCCGGCGGCCGTATTGCCCAGGGAGTCACGCGCCGTCACCACGACGCCGAACGCCGTGCCCGCGGTGCGCGAGACGGGCTCGGTCGTGAAGGCCAGGCCGGTCGCCGTCCCGGCCGAAACGTTGAACGCCGAGCTGACGGCGCTGGTCGTGCCGGTCGCGCCGGCGGTCAGCGTGTAGCCGTGCCCGCGCTGTCCACGCTCAAGCCGCTGAACGTCGCCACGCCGGCCACCGCGGGCTGGCTGGCCGCGCCGCGCAGCGCCGCCCCCGCCTTCCCGGTGCCGCCGGTGATGGCGACGCCGACGCGTACCGGTGAATCCGGTCGCCGTGTTCCCCAGGGAGTCGCGCGCCGTCGACCACGACGCCGAAGCCGGAGCCGGCGGTCGTGCTCGCCGGCTGCGTGCTGAAGACCAGGCGGCTTGCGGGCGCCGCGCGTCACGTTGAACGCCGAGCTGGTCGCGCTGGCGGCGCCCGACGCCGTCGCCGTCAACGTGTAGCCCGGCGCCGACGCTGTCGATGCTGAGGCCGGAGAACGCGGCGACGCCGGCGACGGCGGGCACCGTGAGCGTCCCGCGCAGCGCGGCGCCGGCCTTGCCGGTGCCGCTGGTGATCGCCACCGTCACGCTGCCCGTGAACGCGCTGGCCGTGTTGCCGAGCGAGTCCTTCGCCGTGACCGTCACGCCGAACGCCGCGCCCGCCGTCCGCTGCCCGCGGGCTCCGCGGTGAACGCGAGCTGCGACGCGCCGCTGGCCGCGACCGCGAACGCGGTGCTGGAGGCGCCCGTCAGCGAGCCGCTGGTGGCCGACAGGGCGTAGCCGGTCGCGACCTTGTTCACCGTCAGGTCGGCGAACGTGGCCACGCCGGCGACCGCCGCGCGCGTCAGGGTGCCGCCGAGGGTGGCGCCGCCGGGGTTGGCTGCCCAGCGCGATGGTCACGCTCGCGGTCGAGCCGGTGACCAGGTTGCCGAACGCGTCGTTGACCTGGACGGTCACCGCCGGCGCGATGGCGGCGCCCGCGGCCGCGTTGCTCGGCTGCACCGCGAAGGCCAGCGCCGCCGCCGCGGCCGCCGTGACCGTCACGGCCGGCTGCTCGGTGGCCGTGACGCCCGCGACCACCGCGGTGATGGTATGACTGCCCGCGGCCGTGCTCGCGAACGCGCCGGTCGCGACGCCGGAGGCGTTGGTGGGCCCGGACGGCTGGGTCAGCGTGTTGCCGCTCCCGCCGGCCGACAACACCACGGTCGCGCCCGGCACCGGGTTCCCCGCCGCGTCCTTCGCCGTCACCGTCACGGTCGCGGTGGTGCCGCCGTTGGACGCCGCGATCGAGGAGGGCGCGGCCCCGACCGTGGTCTGCGACGCGCTCACCGCACCGGGGGTGACGGTGATGGTGGGCAAGCCGCTCGGCACCGCCACCCCGTTCACCGACGCGCGCACCGTCGTCGCCGTCCCCGCCAGCACCCCCGTGAACGACGCCGTGTACTTCCCGTTCCCGCTGTCCGCCACCGCGCCCGAGCGTCCCCGTGCTCGTTCCGCCCGAGTCGCTGAAGACCACCGTCGCCCCGCCCACCGCCACCGCGTTCCCGGCCGCGTCCTTGCCCGCCAGCGTCACCGTCACCGCGCTGCCCGAGGCCACCGTCCCGCTCGATACCGTCACCGCCGACTTCGCCGCCGCGATCGGTCCCGGCGTCACCGTCACCGTGGGCAGCAGGCTCGTCACCGCCGCGCCGCCGATGGTGGCGTGGATCGTCGTCGCCGTCCCGGCCAGGACGCCGGTGAAGGTGGCGACGTACTTCCCGTTCAGGCTGTCGGTCGTCGCCCCGATGGTCCCCGTGCTCGTCCCGCCCGAATCGGCGAACACCACCGTCGCCCCGCCCGTCGCCAGCGCGTTGCCGAACGCATCCCGAGCCTGGAGTGCGAGCGTCGCCGCGCCGCCCGACGCGACCGAGGACGCGCGAGACCGTCACACTGGACTTGGCGGCGGATACCGCGCCCGGCGCGACGGTGAACGCGGCGCTGACTCCGGCGCTCGGCCCGCCGGCGGTGGTGCTGGCCGTGAGCGTGTAGCCGGTGCCGGCGCTGTCGATCTGGAGGCCGGCGAACGTCGCGACCCCGGCGGCGGCCGTCACGGTCGTGGTCCCGAGGAGCGTCGCCCCCGCCTTGCCCGTGCCCGGCGTGATGGCCAGCGTCACCGGTCCGACGAAACCGGTGTTCGTGTTGCCCAGGGTGTCCTTCGCCGTCACCACCGTGCCGAACGCGGCGCCCGCCGTGGTGTTGGCCGGCTCGGTGGTGAACACGAGGCGTCCGCCCGTGCCCGCCGTGATGTTGAACGCGTTGCTGGTGGCCGCGCCGACGCCCGTCGCGGTTGCGCTCAGCTGGTAGCCCGTGCCCGTGCTGTCGATGCTGAGGCCGCCGAACGTCGCGACGCCCGAGCTGGCGGTCGACGGTCCTGGTGCCGCCGAGCGATGCGCCCGCCTTGCCGGTGCCGGCCGCGATGGCGACGGTCACCGGACCCTGAGAAGCCCGTGGCCGTGTTGCCCGCCGCGTCACGCGCCGTCACGACGACGCCGAAGGGCGAGCCCGCGGTCGTGCTCACCGGCTGCGTGGTGAACGCAGAGCTGGCTGGCCGCGCCCGGCGTCACGGTGACGGTGGGCAGCGTCCCGGTCACGGCGGCGCCGTTGACCGTCGCGTGAATCGTGTCCGCCGTGCCCGCCATCACGCCCGTCAGCAGCGCGACGTAGGTCCCGTTCCCGCCGTCCGCCACCGCGCCGATGGTGTCCGTGCTCGTGCCGCCGGACGAGCTGAAGACGACCGTCGCGCCGCCCGTCGTGAGGTTGTTCCCGGCCGCGTCCTTCGCCTGGAGGCGCAACGAGTCCGTCGCGCCCGACACCACGGTCGGACTCGCGACGCTCACCACCGACTTCGCCGCCGCGACCGGCCCCGGCGTCACCGTCACCGTCGGCAGCGCGCTCGTCACGGCCGCGCCGTTGATCGCCGCGCGGATCGTGGTCGGCGTCCCCGCCGCGACGCCGGTGAACGTCGCCGTGTACTTCCCGTTCCCGCTGTCGGCCGTCGTCCCGATCGTTCCCGTGCTGGTGCCGCCCGAATCGCTGAAGACGACCGTCGCGCCGCCGACGGTCAGGTTGTTCCCGGCGGAGTCCTTCGCCTGGAGCGCGAGCGTCACCGCGCTGCCCGACGCTACCGAGGCGCTCGAGACGGTCACGACCGACTTCGCCGGGCTCGCCGTGCCGGGCACGCCCGTCGCGTGGAACGTGACGGGGCTGCCCGTGAGGCCGGTCGCGGTCGCCGTCAGCGTGTTCGCTCCGGCGGCCGCGCCGAGGGTCCACGACGTGACGGCCGCGACGCCGCTCGCGTTGGTCGTCACGGCGGCAGTCGGGACCACGGCCCCGCCGCCCGTCGCGACGGCGAACGTGACGCCGACGCCGGCCACCGGGTTGTTGCTGGCGTCGCGCACGATGACCGCGGGCGGCACCGGCACGGCCGCGCCGACCGCAGCGGTCTGGCTGTCACCCGCGAACTTCGCGATCTGCGCCGCCGCGCCCGCGCTCACCGTCACCGTGCCTGAGATCGCGCCGGTGATGGGCGATGCGGCGGTGAAGATCAGCGCGCGCGATCCCGGCGGAACCGGCTGATCGACAAGTTCGTGAACCCGGCGGCGCCCGTGGCGTTGGTCGCGATCGTCTTCGTGCCGCCGAGCGTGCCGCCGCCCGAGTCGAGCGCTCGCCGCCACCGTCGACCCCGCACTGCGCGACGAGGTTGCGCGAGGCGTCCTCGAGCTGCACCACCGGCTGCTGCGCGAAGGGGACGCCGCTCTGGGCGAAGCTCGACGGCGGCGTCGTGATCACCAAGCTGCGCGGCGGCGCCCGCCCCGAGCGCGACGGCATTCGACACGACGCCCTGGTATCCCTGGGCGCTGAAGCCCAGGACGTACGTGCCCGACCTTGCCCTTGACGGTGAGCGCGGCGAAGGTCGCGAGTCCATTGGCGCCGGTCGTGGCCGTCGCGCCGGTCAGCGTATCGCCGGAGGGTCCGCTGTTCACGAACGCGGTAATCGTGACACCCGATACGGCCACCGGGTTTCCGCTCGAGTCCTCGACCTGAATGCCGGGCTGGCGGCGTCAGGGCCACGCCGCTCGAGGCGGAGTCCGCGGGCTGCGTCATCACCGCCAGTTGACGCCCCGTCGCCGGGACGACCGTGAAGGTCTGCGCTCGTCGCTCCGGTCACTCCGGTCGCGCTCGCGCCAACGCGTAGCCCGCTCCCGCCTTGTTGACCTTGAGCAGGTGAGAACGTCGCCACGCCGTTTGCCGCGGCCACGGTGCGCGTGCCCGAGAGCGTCGTCGCCGCCGGACTGAGCGCCAGGGTGACGCTGTCGCTGCAATCCCGTCGCCGTATTGCCGAGCGAGTCCCGCGCCGTCACCTGCACCGGCGGGGCAATGACGGCGCCGGCCGTGGCCGGCGAAGGCTGCACGGTGAAGGCCAGCGCCCTGCGCCGTTCCGGGCGTCACCGTTGAACGCCGCGCTCGTGGTCGCGATCGCGCACGACCGAGAAGAGCAGCGTGTAACCGCTTCCGGCTTTGTGGAGCCGCAGGTTCGAGAAGGTGGCCACGCCGGCGACCGCCGCGACCGCGGTGGTGCCCGAGAGCGGTCCCCGGTTCGGGGATTCGCTGCCGATCGCCGCCGTGACCGTGCCGGTGAAGCTCGTGATCGTATTGCCGGACAGGTCCTGCACCGCCACCTGCACCGCCGGCGCGATCGCCGAGCCCGCCGACGTGGTGCTCGGCTGCGTCAGCACGGCGAGCTGCGTGGCCGAGAGCGCCACGCGGAAGTCGGGCACCGACTCGGCGTTGGCGCCGAAGGGCACCCAGGCGCTCGCCCGCCCCGTCTCGTCCACCGCCCGCGCCTGCCAGTGGTAACCCACGCCGTCCGCGAGGCCGGTGACGGTCGCGGTGGCGACCGTGCCGCGCGGCACGGCCGTGCTCGCCACGGTGGCCGTGTCCACGAACGCGGTGCCGACCGGCTTGACCTCGACCTCGAGCCGGACCACGTCACCCGAGTCGGGATCCGCGACCAGCGCCTGGAAGAGCACCGCGGACTGATCGGTGGTGCCGTCCACGGGGATGGGCGTGACCCCGTCGCTCTTGAGCTGCGCGAGGTTCGCCGGCGCGAGCGGCGGCTGCGGGACGCTCACCCGGAAGTCGGCGCCGCCGCCGCCGAAGGGCGCCCAGGCGCTCGCCCGGCCCGTCCGGTCCACCGTGCGCGCCTGCCAGCGGTACGACGCGAAGTTGGCGAGGCCGGAGACGACGGCCGTGGCCCGCGCGCCGGACGGGCCGAACGCGCTGGCCGCGGTCGCGGTGCCCGTGAACGCGGTGCCGACCGGCCGCACCTCGACCTCGACCCGCACGGAGTCGCTGTCGGGATCCGCGAGCGAGGCGCGAAGCACGATGCTGTCGGCGGCGACCGCGCCGCCGGGCGGCACGGGCGTCACGCCGTCGGCCGCGAATTGCGCCAGGCTGTCGGGTGAGGCCGGGGGACGCGGCTTGGTGATGCTCAGCGTGAACGCCCCGGTCGCCGCGCTCGCCACGCTCGTCGCCTCGATCACGTAGCTGCCGGCCTGCGGCAGCCGCAGGTACGCGAGGCACGCCCCGGCCACCCCGGCCCGGCAGGTGCCGCTCTCGGCCAGCGAGGGAATGCCCGCCTGGGCCGCCCCACTGTCCAGGACCAGGTAGGCGCCGAACGCCGCCGACGCGAGGTGCAGCGTGATGGAGTCGTTGGCGGCGCCGGTGAAGCGGTACAGCTTGGCGACCCGGCCGCTCCGGTGCGGCGCGCCGCAGTCGGCCGTCGTCAGGGAATCGGCGAGCACCGCGCCCGGCGCGGTGTCCACCACGGCGCATCCGGTGACCCGGAACTCGACCGGCACGTACACCGGCGCGATGGTCGGGCCGGCGACGCTGAACTCCAGGGTGTCGCGGTAGTCACCGGCCCCGAGGCCGCTGGGATCGAGCGTGATCCGGAGCGTGTCGGGCGCGGTGCCCGCACTGTCGGACGGCTTGAGCCAGGCGCTGCGGTGCATGACGCGCAGCATCCACGGCAAGGCCTCGGTCGTGATGTGCAGGGCGAACGTGCTGACGTGCGGCGCGAGGCTTCCGGCCTGCGCCGAGTCCACCAGCTGCACCGGCGTCAGGCTGAGGGCGCCGACCTTCCCGGGATTGACGAGGTCCGACACGCGGCAGGTGGCCACGAGACTGGCGGCGGCGAGTACGCAACAGCCCGCTGCCAACCGAAAGAGGACGGGCAGCTTGGACTGGCCAGGGGGGGCGACGGCCGGGTGCACGGGACACTTACTATAACCTTGGGGCCGACCCGCCCGCTAAGCCTTGCGTCACATCGGCCTATGGCGAGGTGCTGATTGAGGTTACGCGGCCCTCCGGCCGAGCGGCGAGAGGGCGTGCCGGCTCACTCCGCGTAGGTGGAAGGCCCGCGCCACATTATCCACGCCAGCGACGCGTAGGTCACGGCGTACGTGGCGCCGAGGATGACCGTCTTCGCGATCCCGCGCTTGAGGTCCGAGGACAGGTACGGGTTGGGCGCGCCGCCCTGCGCCAGGGCCGCCCGCGCCGCACGGTTCATGGCGATGTAGGCCGTGTCGATGTCGAGGCAGAAGAGGGCCAGCAATCCGGCGCAGGCCAGGGCGACACCCGTCAAGCCGAGGGCCATGGGGCGCGTCCACATCCGCCCCGCGGCCGCCCCGCGCAGCCCCATCGCCAGCAGCAGAAGACCGAGGGTCGGCAGTGGCAGGGCGTCCATGGTCTGGGCGATGGTCCCGAACTCCCAGCCCTTGTCGCCGAAGTGCGGCGGCCAGTAGAACAGCAGCACGTCCAGCCATCCGGCGATGGCCAGCGCAATCCCGGCGGCCATGAGCAGGGGGGCGAGCGAGGCCGGTGTGGCCGGGGGGACGAGGTACGATCCGCTGCGCTTCGGCGCTTCATCGGCGACGACGATCTGCGGCATTCCGATCTGCCTCCGACTCCGATTCCAGGTGGCACCATCCGGCCGGCACGTCGGGCCGGCACCGATCGCCGGGCGCTGCGACTAGCGCCGCCGCGCTCCCCCGCCGCCTCGGCCTCGCGAGCTGCGCATGCTCATCAGCAGGTGCGGCAGGTCGAAGGGCCGGGCCCGCGCCGTCGCATACCCCGACAGGATGAACGGATCGGCGATGAGGTTCATGCGCCTGGGGCTCAAATCCACCGCTCCGCTCGCCGTATCGGCCGTGAACGGGCCGCCGAATCCCGGGTAAGTGCGCCAGGTGAGGCTGAACGTCTCGAACGGGACGCGCGACAGCGGCTGGACCACGATCTGGACGCTGTTGCAGGTGCGGAAGGCGCCCGGATCGCACACCGCGAGGACGCCCTGGGCGTCGAGCGGGCCCGCCGCCGCGAGCGCGGCGGCCACGCCGATCAGTCCACCGACCACGAAAATGCGCATGGAGAACCGTAGTCTATGCGGGCTCCGGCGCCCCGTCCACCGTGGCCGGCGTCACTGCGCCGCCTGCGGCAGCGGCACGAGGGCGAGACAGCTGCCTTCCACGTAGTACCGGTCGCGCGCGCCGTTCGAGTATTCGTCGAGCGACCAGACCAGGCGCTGCACGCTGCGCACGCGCGAGACCACCGCCACCTCACGCCGTGGCATGCTCTCCTGGTGCGACGCGAGCGCCGCGAGGCTGTCGGGGCACGAGGCCCACAGCTCGAAGTCGGCGATGGTATCCGCGTCGTGGTAGTCGGGCTCGACCACGACCACCTTGCCCTCCGCGTGGGCGAGGATCGCCGTGACCGTTCCCCCGAAGACCACGGGCGCCGAGTCGCTCCGCGCGAAGGCCCGCAGCATCTCGTCGGCGTCCAGCTTGCCCGTGGCCGTGCCGCCGGGCAGGCTGCCCAGCCAGGTCCGGGCCGCATACCGCGCGGCGAGCCCGGCCTCGGCCGTGGAGTCCAGCACGGCCAGGGACGCGGCCGTCGCCGCCGGAGGCGGCGCCGCCTTGTGGCACGCCGCGGGCGCCGCGACGAGCAGCGCCGCGAGCACGCGCCGCGCGCGCGCGAGCCGACCGGTCACGTCCGCCTCACCGCGCTCCGGCCGGGAGGTGCTCCAGCAGGTAGCGGGTCAGCAGCTGGTAGACGTGCTCCGTGGTGCCCCGCCCTTCGCAGATGCAGTGCGAGCGGTTGGGGTAGACGGTCTCGTCGAACGGCTTGCCCAGCGCCACCAGCCGGTTCACCAGCCGCTCGTCGCCCTGGTAGTGCACGTTGTCGTCGCCCGAGCCGTGCACGATGAGCAGGCTGCCCTTGAGCCCGCCGGCCTGGTTGATCGCCGACGCGCGGTCGTAGGCCGCCGAGTCGTCGGGCAACAGGCCCATGTACCGCTCCTGGTAGATCGTGTCGTACAGCCGCTCGTCGGCCACCGACGCGACCGCCATCCCCACCTGGTACGTGTCGGGATACCGGAACATCGCCTGCAGCGTGCTCGAACCGCCGCCGCTCCAGCCCCAGATCGCCACCCGCGTCGAGTCCACGTAGCGGCGCGAGCGGGCGAGCGCCCGGATCGCCTCCGCCTGCTGGCGGCTCGAGCGCACGCCGATCTCCTCGTACACGCTCTTGCGCCAGGCGCGGCCCTTGGGCGCCGGCGTGCCCTGGTTGTCGAAGCTCACCACCAGGTAGCCGAGGTCCGCGATGGCGTGATACCACAGGGACCCCGACCCGCCCCAGCCGTCGCGCACGGTCTGGCCGGCCGGCTCGCCGTACACGTACACCAGCACGGGATAGGTCCGGGTCGAGTCGAAGTCGCGCGGCCGGATCATATACCCGTCCACCGTGACGCCGGGCTCCACCCCGAGCGTGAAGAACTCGGTCGGCCGGGACAGGAACGGCTGCGACGCCTCGCGCAGCGCCTGGTTCTCCACCAGCGCGCGCACGACCTCGTGGCTCGGCAGCCTCACCAGGTCGAGCGTCGGCGGCGCGTCCGCGGTCGAGGCGCCGTGCAGCGCCCACCGCGCGTCGGGCGAGATGTCGTAGCCGTGGGTGCCCGTCGCGCCCGCCGGCGTCACCCGCACGGCGGCGCCGCGTCCGTCGAGCCGCGAGCGATACAGGTAGCGCTGCGTCGCGTTCGCGGGCGACGCGATGAAGTACAGCTGGCCGCCGGCCGAGTCCACGCCCTCCACGTTGACGACGTCGAACGCGCCGGGCGTCACCAGCCGCACGTCGCGGCCGTCGCGCGAGACGGAGTACACGTGGCGCCAGCCGTCGCGCTCGCTCGTCCACAGGAAGCGGCGCCCGCCGTCGAGCCACGGCACGTCGCCCACCAGGTCCAACCACGCGCTGTCGCGCTCGGCCAGCACCGTGTGCGTCGTTCCGCTGGCCGCGTCGGCGAGCAGCAGGTCGTCGGCGTTCTGCCGCCGATTCATGTGCTGGATCAGCAGCTCGGCGGGACCGGCCCACTCCATCCACGGCACGTAGTTGTCGCGCGGGTCGCCCGGCACCTGGATCCACGTGGTGGCCCCGCCCGCGGCCGCCACCACGCCGACCCGCACCGCCGAGTTGGCGGTGCCGACCTTCGGGTACTGCACCGGGATGGTGAACGGATACAGCGAGTCGGTGTCGTCGATGAGCAGAAAGGTGCCGACGCCCGACATGTCGAACTGCCAGTAGGCGATCCGCGCGCCGTCGGGCGACCAGCGGAATGCGTCACGCAGGTCGAACTCCTCCTCGTACACCCAGTCGGTCATGCCGTTCTTGAGCGTCGCGCTCGCGCCGGTCGTGAGCCGCGTGATGGCGCCGTCGGACAGCCGCTGCACGTAGAGATCGCCGGCTTCGACGTACGCCACCCGGTCGCCCGAGGGCGAGAACTTGGCGTACATCAGGGTCGAGGCCGGCGCGTCGCCGCCGATCTTGGTCAGGCGCCCCGTGCCCCGATCGAGCACCCAGTAGTCGCCGCGCGTGTTCTGCCGCCACACCCGCCGCGTGTCGGTGAACAGCAGCAGCTTGGTCCGGTCGGCCGACCAGGAATAGTCGTCGAAGTCGAGCGCGACGCTGTCGCCGGCCGGTGTCATCTGCTTGGCCGAGACGTAGACGGTCCGCGCGCCGGTCGCGGTCTCGTAGCGCACGATGTCCATGCCGTGGCCTGCCGCCTTCTCGACGGTCGTGTAGGCGGCGCCGTTCTCGATCCAGCGCGCGGGGCCGAACCGCTCGGCGGCGAAGTCCCGCGTGCCGAACAGCCGGTGCACCGTGGCGCGCACGGTGTCGGGAACCTGGCCGGGAAGCTGCTGGGCGGCGGCGAGCAGAAGGGCGAAGACGAATCGCACGGTGAGGCTCCGGGTGAAGGCCGAGTGCCGGTGCGCCTGCTGGTGGGCCAAAGGTGCCGGTCCGGCGGCGCGACGGCAACGGGCGCCGATCATCTCGCGCGGCCCGCCGGCAGCGCGGCGCCGTAGGGCCGGAAGCCCGAGCGCCGCACGGCGACCCAGCCGAGCCCCAGCCCCGCGCAGGCCAGCAGCGCGTTGGTCACGTCGAAGAAGCGATCGGCCAGCGCGACGTGGCCCACTTCCAGCGCGACGGCGAACCACAGCGCCGGCCAGAGGTGCGCCCAGCGGCCGGTGAGCCGCAGCGGCCAGACCGCGAGCAGGGCGCCGAGCGGCAGGTACAGCAGGAACTGCTGCGCGACGTGCAGCGCGCTGAACACGTCCTCCCGTCCCGCCAGCGACGCGAGCGGGATCAGGCGGTCGGGCGTCAGCTGCGCGAGCAGCTGGTTGAAATCCGTCTGCGGCACCAGCGGGCGCCAGGCCCAGATGGCCAGCAGCGCCGCGTAGGCGGTGATGGCCGCCCGCGCCCGCGCGGCGCCGCGCAGCTCCCGGGTGAGCGGCCCCAGCCAGCGCGCCGCCGCCCATGCGCCGGCCGCGAACGCCACCGCGTGCAGGGTCGCCGCCTCCCAGCGGATCGTGAGCCGGATCGTCCCGTGCGCCAGCTCGGCGGCGAACATCAGGGCCGCGCCGGCGGCCGCCGTCACGCCCCACGCGCGCCGCGCGCCGAGACCACGCTCCCCGAGCAGCACGACCACGAGGAACCCCGCGGGCGCGAACAGCACCACGTCGAACAGCCGCCCGGGACTGAGCGAGAGCGGAGCCACCGACCGCACCACCACGCGCAGCGACGACAGGGGCCCTCCCTCGACGGGCAGCGGCACCGAGTCGAACAGCGGGACAAGCGCCTCGGCGAGAACGGCGACGAGGTAGGCGCCGGCCGGAAGCCACATCGGCAGGCCCAGGTAGGACCGCGCGCCGCGCGAGCGCTGCGTGCCGGCGATCAGCAGCGCCGTCGCCACCGCGCCCCCCAGGGCACCCGCCGTGTTGGTCGCCACGTCCACCAGGCTCGCCGTGCGGACGGGCGAGAACACCTGGAGGCCTTCGACGCTCACGCTGAGCGCCAGGCCGATCAGCGTGGCGTTGCGCACCTCGCGCTCCACCTTGCCCGTGAGCGAGGTGACGACCCACACGCCGCCCAGGCCGGCGAACAGCGCCACGTTCCGCAGCCCGTCAATCGCGTCGCGCCAGCCGAGCGAGGGCGTGAACGCCCGCGCCAGCCGTTCGCTCGCGGCCGTGAGGTCGCCCGAGAAATGGAGGTCGGACAGCGTGGCGAGGAGCACGACCCCCACGTACGCGAGCCGCGCGCCGAGGAATTGCTGGCGGGGAGTCATGGCGAAGGAATCTACATGCCCGGCGGCAACCCACGATGCCGCCGCTCGACGCAAGAGCCCCGGCCCGAAACGTCGGGCCGGGGCTCGATGTGCCGCGCCGCCGGCGGCTACTTGCAGGTGATGTCTGCGCTCGCCTGGCTCGACTCGATGCGCGTGTTGCCCGAAGCCACGAGGAGCTTCTCCCAGACCTGGACGTGCTGGCCCGGAGCGCCGAGCTGCCACCACTCGTTCACATGCCAGAGCTGCGCGTTCGGGTTGTTCACCCGGACCACCTTGAGCTGGCTCCGGGCGCCGTCACTGCGCTCGAAGTGGTAGTTGAAGGCCATCGGATGCACTGTGATCCCGACCGTGCCGATGAAGTGGATCCGAACCGGGCACTTGCCTTCGTACTGCGCGGGCGTGGCGCTCAGCGTCACGTCACCGAACGGCGACTGCGGCGCCGCGAGCCGCGGCGGCCGGCCGGCCGAAGCCGCCAGGACCGGGAGCACCACCAATGCGATACCGAGTTTGTGCGCGACCTTCATTCAACCTCCCTGCGCGCCGTGGCGCGCGAATCAGCATGGGCACGTCCTGCCGGGCGGCTCCGCACGGAGCAGAGGCGCCTCCAGCATCTATGGCCCGCCCGGCGACGCGTCAAGCGCGAAGACCACACCGCAAACGTGACCATCGTGCTCGGAAAATTCGGACCCCTGACAGCCGAGCGCGACGCCGAGTATTAGGTATAGCCAGGTGAGGTGCGGCGTGGCCTGGAGGTTCGCGGACCGGAAGGGATGGATCTGATGCACGTGCTCGACGCCGTCGGCAACACGTCGCTGGTGGAGCTGCGCACCATCGTTCCGTCCAACGGCGCGCGCCTCTTGGCCAAGCTCGAGTGGGAAAATCCCACCGGCAGCATGAAGGACCGCATGGCGGCGGCCGTGATCTCGCGCGCGGAGGCCGACGGCCGCCTCGGGCCCGGCGACACGGTCGTCGAGTACACGGGCGGCAGCACCGGGACCAGCCTGGCGCTGGTGTGCGCCGCGAGGGGTTACCGGATCCACATCGTCACGTCGGACGCGTTCAGCCAGGAGAAGCGCGACCACATGGCGGCGCTCGGTGCGGAGCTGACGCTGGTGCCGAGCGAGGGCGGCCAGACCACCAAGAAGCTGATCCTCGCCATGGTCGAGGCCGCGCGCGAGCTGAGCCGGGCACCGCACACCTTCTGGACCGACCAGCTCGGCAATCGCGACAGCATCGCGGGCTACCATCCGCTGGGCGAGGAGATCTGGACACAGACGCAGGGAGCGATCGACGCGTTCGTCCACGGCGTGGGTACGGCGGCGTCGCTGCGGGGCGTGGCCACGGTGCTGAAGCGGCACAAGCCAGGCGTCAGGATCGTCGCCGTCGAGCCCGCGGAATCGCCGGTGCTCTCGGGAGGGCGAGAGGGTCCTCACCACATCGAGGGCGTCGGCGTCGGCTTCTCGCCGCCGCTCTGGGACCCCGCGCTGGTGGACGACATTGTCGCCGTCGGCACCGCCGACGCGAAGGCGATGGCCAGGCGCCTGGCGCGAGAGGAGGCGCTGTTCGCCGGGACGTCGTCGGGAGCCAACGTGGTCGCCGCGCTGCGGACGGCGGAGCGCCTGGGTCCGCGGGCCACGGTGGTGACGCTGATGGTGGACTCCGGCCTCAAGTACTTGAGCACCGACGTGTACCGGAGCGCGTAGCACCGGTGAGTGGCGGGTCCGCCGGGGCTAGTGTCCCGGGTTGGCGTTGTGGAAGACGTTGATGAACTGGGCGACCTCGCCCCGGACGGCGTCGAGCACCCGGCCCGGCAGGTCGTCACCCGTCACCATCCCGACCCGTCCCTGGGCGTGCCAGGTCTCCACCGAGAAGGCGAAGGACGGATCGCGGGTCAGGTTCACCATCTGCTGCAGCCCCACGTGCACGAAGTACGCCGACAGGCGCGGCCCCGTCGTGGCCGACACGTGGACGTAGACGCACGGCAAGCTGTCGCACGCCTCGACCTGCCCCAACACGCGGATGCCCGCCCGCCGCAACCGCAGCTCGACGTCGGTGCGCAGGGTCAGCTCGGCGAGCCCCAACTGCTGCAGGCCCGGGCTCAGGTCCTCGACGACGATCTCCACGCCGGTGATTCCGCCCAACGACGCCGCGCTGTGGAACGACTGCGCACGAGCCGCCACCGCCGGGAAGCAGGACACCAGCACTGCGAGCAATGCGCGCCGAGGTCGCACGACTCCTCCTGTAGGCCGCGAGCGAGGACGGATTCCTGCGCCGGTTGAACGGTCATGAAGATCGGTCGCCGGCGCCCCATCGGGAAGGTGGGGGACCCGGCGTCGGGGTCAGCCGCCCAGGGCCGCCAGCTGGGGGCTGTTGAGGAGCTCGTAGCCCATCTGACGCAGGTACATCAGGTGGTGGTCCGGCACTCGCAGGACGCCCCCGACCGACCAGACTCCCTGGACGAACGCGGTGTCGGCCGAGAGCGCGATGACTGCCCGCGAGAGGGCGCGGCCGTCGCGGACGGAGACGGTCTGCATCCACCACTCTTCGGCGGGCCTCTCGACGCGCGCCGTGGTCCGCCCGAGCTTGGCGTCGACCTTCCCTCCCGACATTCCCACCAGCCCGTCGAACAACACCATGTGGGTGGGGTTCCTGATCGCCCCGCAGGTCGACAGCAGCGGTACCTGTTTGGCTCGCAGATTCCTGAGCAGTGAGGTGGAGTCGGCGGTGTCATGCAACAGGACGCGCAGCGCCGTTCCGATCCGGACCGCTTCGCCGCGCAACCCCCCATCGTAGGCGTCGCAGGAGGCACGGACGAAGGCGATGTGGCGACTGAGGAGCTTCCTGAGGTTCTGGTCGGTCATCGTGGCACTAGGGCACGACTGTGGCGGGCGCGCCCTTGGGGGCTCCGGCCGGATAGTGCCCTTTGCGTGCCAGGATCCAGCTCGCCCACGCCGCCAGAGCGTGTACGATCCCCAGGACGATGACGGCGGCGACGGCGCGCTCGCCCAGCGTCATCGGATACCGCGGGTCCGGCGTCCAGGCGCTGAGCCAGAAGATCGCACCGATGACGACCTTGAACGCACCGAGTCCGTTGTAGCCGAGATAGATCGTCCCGATGCCGGGAAACAGCAGCGAGAGCAGGGCGGCTTTCTTCACGGACTTGAGCGCGCTCCCGCAGGTGGTGCACGCCACCGGAAAGCCCGGGAGCACGGCATAGCAATAGGGGCACAGCTGCTCGAGCTGATGCGTCTCGCTCTGCCTGGTTGCGGTGCGCTGCAGGCTGCTCAGCAACTCGGCCAGGTGCTTGCGGTCTCGGCGCGGCACGCTGGCGAAGACGTAGCTGGCGCCGGAGCGCAATCGCACCTTGGCATTGCCGAACGGCGAGGAGCCGATGCGCTCGATGTCGGCGAGGAGTATCTGCGACTTCAAGCGCTGGGGACGCCGGCGAGAGTCAATCTGGATGAGCAGCAGACGTTCGTTCGTCAGGATGAGCGCCCGCCGGTTCAGGTAGTAGACGATGGACCCGATGAGGTAGGTCTCCCAGAGCGAATACAGGACCCCGGTGCCGAGGAAGGCGATGCGCTCGCCCGGCCGGAGAACGCTGCGCAGCGGCTCGTCGAGACGCTTCAGGAGGGCGAGCTTCTTCTGGGAAGCCCGCTTCACGAAGAAGCCCCCGGTCCTGAAGATGCTCTTGAAGTCGTAGGGGCCTTGGGTGTCCTGGCGCTGCAGCAACTCCTCGAAACGATCCACGGTCTGCAGGGTGAGATCCATGCGTGCTCCTCGAGGATGGCCCGTCACCCCTGACTTGCTGCGTCCGGGCGAGGCGGGGCGCAGGGGGCAACCCGAGCCTAGCCCGCGAGCGTTAGGAAGGCGTTAGGGAGAGCGAGGGAATGCCGGGGGGAATCTGCGGGTATCGGACCGGCGCGTTCTTCATACGCTTGACGGCCGCATGACGCCCTGCCCCTAGGCTCGTGCGCAGTCGGAAGCCGCAACTTGGCCTGACGGACACAGCGGCGGGGGGTGCACCATGAAGTTCGCGCACATCGGCGTCATCACGATGAGCCTCACTGTTCTCCCGTACGCCGGTTCCCTCCGCGCGCAGGGAGGGCCGCTCCTCACTCCGGGTATGCGCGTCCGTGTGACCGCGCCCGCCGCTGGATTGGATCGCACCGTGGGCACCGTCCGGGCGGTACGCGGGCGCGAGATCGTTCTTGAGCCGGAGTGGCCACGCCCGGCATGGAGCCGCGCAGGCCATCAGGCGGACTCGCTAGGCGTTTCCGTGTCGCTCGACTCCGTTCGCAGTCTCGAGGTGAGCCTCGGCACGCACAGTCGCTTCTGGGACGGCGCGGGCGTCGGCGCTGTTGTCGGCGGCGTCGGGCTCGCCCTCGTGGGCGCCGCAAGTGCCGCGAGTTGTCAGGGCTTCATTTGTTTCAGCCCTGCTGCCGTGGCGGCTGGGGGCCTGGTGGCGGGCGGACTGATTGGGGGACTGCTGGGTGGGATCGTCGGCGGCACCATCGTCACGGATCGTTGGGTGAGCGTGCCGCTGGGCGGTGATCGAATCAGCCTGCGCGTGGCGCCCGGTGGTCGCCTGGGCCTCGGCGCGTCGTGGGCGTTCTGAAGCCGAGCAACCGGAGCGCATGATGAGCACGTGGACTGATAACCTATCCGCGATCTTCCTGGCCTTCGCCGCGGTCGTGGCGAGCGCGCCGCTCCGGGCACAGCTTCCGCCGCCGCCTGTCCCCAGCCCTCGGGTGCGGGTCACACCCTCGACGCCCGGCGCTCGGCCCTGTGTAGGGGAGTTGCTGGCGCAGGGCGATGGTGGAGTCCTGGTCGGCGTTGACTCTGCGCACACGTGCCGCGTCGAGCTGCGGGAGGTGAAGCGGATGGAGGTGTGGGACGGCAGGCACTCCTACGCCCGGCTCGGTGCCACCGCCTTCGGCCTCGCGGGCGCAGTCGCTGGAGCTGCCTTCGGCGTGGAAACGCGGCCTCTGTGTCGTTCGACCGGCATGTTCAGCATCGTGCCCTGCGTCGGGCCGTTCCTGGCTTCGGTCGGATGGGTGGTCTTGACCACCATTGGCGGCGGCGGGGCCGGCGCGCTCGTCGGAGATGGACTCGGATCGCTGGTGCACGGTGACAGGTGGCGGGAGATGCCGCCGAGCCTCTTCCGCGCCGGGGTCATACCATTGCCCGGGGGCCAGTGGGGCGTGGGCGCGTCGCTCACCTTCTGACAAGGTGGCTCCGCACGAGGCGCGCCTGCTATCCCAGCTTCTCCGCTCGTGATTGTGCTTGACGCCCGCATGACGCCCTGCTCCTAGACTCGTGCGCAGTCGGAAGGCGGCCGCATGGCCCGCCCCACGCAGCTCAGGAGAGCACTATGCGGGTCGCACCGTTGGCCTCGCTCGCGATAGCCATCCTGACTGCGACAGGCTGCGACCACACCAGGTTGGCGACGTCTCCGCACGTCGACTCGGTAAGCGTCTGGCCGGCGTTCAGGGAGACGTTGGACAGCAGCATGGCGCAGATCGGCATGAACGGCGGGGTAGGTATCAACGGAGGCTTCGACTGGCACTTCGAGGGCGGCGGTATCGATGGAGCGCGCTTCCCCTTCGGGACCATGGTCGTGTTGCATCTCCGCAGTCGCTTCTACGATCAACTGGATACGTCGTTCGTAGCAGACTCAGCCGGCAATCCCGTCATCTGGGTGCATCGTCTCATTCCGAAAATCCTCCGGGCGCAATGGTCGGCCGACTACACCGGTCCCACCATCCGACTGCAAGTCTATGCTCCCCGCCAAACGACCATCGACAACGTCTGGGTCTATGTCATGGCGTGCTGGTTGGGCTCCGACTACTGCCAGCCCTATGTCGCCTTGGGTCCAAGCCTCGACGGCTCGTGGCAAACTGACTCTACGGGCTGGGTGCAACTCAGTGGTACCTGGTCCTCGTGGCCAAGCGGTCCGCCCCCTGCCGGCTATGGTCTCTTGGGCTCCCAGGCACGCATGTGGGAGGCGACGCTGAACGTCGATTTCGAGGACGACCTGGGGCATACAGGACACGGCGCGTGTGGACCCACGCTTCTTCCCAGCTCGCAAGTCGAGCTGCGGGAATGCGGGACCATGTTCCAACAGTAGTCGGGCCGAGCGTGAAGCCAGGGCCCCCGGGCGCGACGCCGGGGTTTGACCGGGTCTGCCGGTCTGTCCTGCGGAGGGTTCCAGCTAGGCAGCTAAGTCGTTATGCCAGAGGAGGGATTCGAACCCCCGACACGCGGATTATGATTCCGCTGCTCTAACCACCTGAGCTACTCTGGCCTGCTCGCGAAGAGAGGCGGCTCCAGTTATGGGACCGCCTCTCGAGTAGCGGGGGCGGGATTTGAACCCGCGACCTTCGGGTTATGAGCCCGACGAGCTACCAGGCTGCTCCACCCCGCGTCGTTGGCACCAAAGCTAGTCCCCGCCCCGGAGTCGGTCAAGACGGCGATGCGCCGCGCCCCCGCTGGGGTCTACGGCCTCCGCACGCTGTCGGGCGGCACCACCTGGTAGAGGATCTCGCCCGGCCGGATCATGCCGTACACCTCCCGCGCCACCCGCTCCTGGGTGGCGCGGGTCCGAGGCGAGCGCCTTCTGCACCCGCGACAGCGAATCCACCTCGGAGCGCAGCCGCACGATCGCCTCCTGCTCGCGCCGCACCTGGCCCTTGAGCCGCAGCAGGTCCAGCGTGCTGTACTCCCCGCCCTCGGCCGCGAACCCGGCCATCCCGGCCACCACCACGCCGATCAGCACCTTCCGGTTCATGGGCGGTACAGCGACTTCCCCGGATAGAAGGCCACCTCGTCGAGCTCCTCGGAGATCCGGAGCAGCTGGTTGTACTTCGCCACCCGGTCGGTGCGGCTCGCGCTGCCGGTCTTGATCTGCGCCGCGCCGGTCGCCACCGCGAGGTCGGCGATGAACGTGTCCTCGGTCTCGCCCGAGCGGTGGCTGATCACGGTCGCGTACCCGTTGCGCTTGGCGAGGTCGATGCAGTCGAGCGTCTCGGTCAAGGTGCCGATCTGGTTCAGCTTGATCAGGATCGCGTTGCCCACGCCCTCGTCGATGCCGCGCGCCAGCCGGTCGATGTTGGTGACGAAGATGTCGTCGCCCACGATCTGGATCCGGTCGCCCAAAGCCTCGGTCATCTTCGCCCAGCCTTCCCAGTCGTCCTCGGCCAGGCCGTCCTCGATCGAGACGATCGGGTACTTGTCCACCCACGACCGGTAGAGCTCGATCATCTCCCCGGCCGTCCGCGAGGCCCCGCCGCTCTTCTTGAACACGTACTTGCCGTTGTCGTAGAACACCGACGCCGCCGGGTCGAGCGCGAAGACCACGTCCTCGCCCGGCGTGTAGCCCGCGTCCTTCACCGCGACGAGCAGCGCCTCGAGCGCCGCCTCGTTCGACGCGAGGTTGGGCGCGAACCCGCCCTCGTCGCCCACCGCGGTGGAGAGCCCCTGCTTGGCGAGCACCTTCTTGAGCGAGTGGAAGACCTCGACCCCGATGCGCAACGCCTCGGGGAAATTGTCCGCGCCCACCGGCACGATCATGAACTCCTGCACGTCCACGTTGTTCGGGGCGTGGGCGCCGCCGTTCAGCACGTTCATCATCGGCACCGGCAGCACGTGCGCCATCACGCCGCCGAGGTAGCGGTACAGCGGCTGGCCGAGGTCGCGGGCCGCCGCGCGCGCGACCGCCAGCGAGACCGCCAGCATCGCGTTCGCGCCGAGCTGCGACTTGTTCGGCGTGCCGTCGAGATCGAGGAGCTGATCGTCCACCCCGACCTGGTCGTACGCGTCGGCGCCTTCGAGCCGCGGCCCGATCACCTCGTTCACGTTGCGCACCGCGTCGCGCACGCCCTTGCCGCCGTAGCGCGCCGAGTCGCCGTCGCGCATCTCGAGTGCCTCGTGCTCGCCGGTGGACGCCCCGCTCGGCACGGCCGCCGTGCCCGAGGTGCCCGACGCCAGGACCACTTCCGCCTCGACCGTCGGATTGCCGCGGCTGTCCAGGATCTCCCGCCCGTGTACGTCGATGATCGTGCTCATGACGCGCAACCTAGGCGGCGTCGCGCGAGGCGTCAACGCTCGCGGCGCGGAGCCGCGCGATCACTTCGCGCGCGCGGTCGCGCAGCGCGCCGCGATCCTCGACCGTGAGGCCGGTGGTGGGAAGCGGCGGCGCCACCGCGACGTGCACGCGCGCGGACCGGACGCGGATCGAGCCCTTGGGCAGGATGCCGAAGGTCCCGGCCACGTACACCGGCACCACCGGCGCGCCGCTCTCGATGGCCAGCACGAACGGCCCCGTCTTGAAGGGCTGCAGCAACCCGGTCCTGGAGCGCGTGCCCTCCGCGAACACCAGCACGCTGAGCCGCTCGTCCCGGATGTACCGCGACGCCACCTCGTACGCGCCGATGGCCTGCTTGAGGTTGGTGCGGTCGAGGCGCACGTGGCCGAGGGCCTTGAGCACGGAGCCGAAGAACGGAATGGCGAACAGCTCCTTCTTGGCGACGAAGCGCACCTCGACGGGCAGCACGAAGAACACGGCGAGGATGTCGAACCACGACTGGTGGTTGGCGATGATGATCTGCGCTTCGGTCGGCGACAGGTGCTCCGTGCCTTCGACGGTGACCGTCACGCCCGCCGCGCGGAGCAGCAGCCCCGCCCAGTCGTGGGCGGCGCGCTCGTAGATGCTGGTGCTGTGGTGGGGGCGCCTGAGCAGCGCCGCGATGATGACCGTCGAGCCGTACCAGATGGTGCCGCCCACCAGGGCCAGCAGGTACAGGACGGCGTGCACGTCAGGACCCGGCGAAGTGGTCGAAGCCCGGCGGCAGCTCGACCGCGGCGCCGCGCTCCGTGGCCCTGAGTCCGGTCTCGGCCTCGACGGCGCCGATGACGCTCACCGGCACCGGACACTCGGCGAGGATCCCGGGCGCGGCGTCGGGCGGCACGGCGGCCAGCAGCTCGTACTCCTCGCCGCTCCGCGCCGCCACGCGCCAGGCCGGCTCGCCGTGGCGCGCGGCCACCTCCGCCGCGGCCTGGAGCACCGGCACCCGGTCCACCGCCAGCGACGCTCCGACGCCCGACGCCGCCAGCAGTTGCCCGAGGTCGCCGGCCAGGCCGTCGGACAGGTCGATCATGGCGTGCGCGCGGTGCGCCGCCAGGAAGCGCGCCGCGGCGTGGCGGGAGCCGGGCCGCGCGAAGCGCTCGCGCGCCGCCGCCGGCGGCTCGCGGCCCGCGCGCCACTCGAGCAGCGCCGCCAGCGGCCCGCCCAGCGCGCCGGTCACGAGCAGCAGGTCGCCGGGCCGGGCGCCGCGGCGCCGCACCTCGGCGCCGGCGCGCCCGATGACGCAGCAGTCGATCACGATCCCCGGGGCGCGCGACAGGTCGCCGCCCACGATGGTGGCGCCGCAGTCCGCCGCCGCGTCCGCCACGCCGTCGGCCAGGCCTTCCACCGTGGCCTCCGGCTCGCCGGCGGGAAGCCCGAGGGCCAGCAGCAGCGCGAGCGGCTCGGCCGCGACCGCCGCGAGGTCCGACAGCGCGGCCGCGGCCGCCCGGTAGCCGATCTCCGCCGGCGTGAGCCATTCCCGCGTGAAGTGCACGCCCTCGACCGAGAGATCCAGCGACACCGCGAGCCGCTCGCCGCCGGCTTCGATGAACGCGCAGTCGTCGCCGAGGCCGCGCGCGCGGGCGCCCCAGCGGGCGGCGAGGGCGCGGATGCGGTCGAACTCCGCGCCGGGGCCGAGCGGCGTCTCGAGGCCGCCGCTCACCGGTCCAGCACCTCGCGCTCCAGCCGCAGCACGCCCCCGGGCGTCGCGGCCCACACGTGGTCGCGGCTCGCCGCCACGTCGGCCACGGGCTGCGGCACGTCGCCCGGCAGCGTGAGCGCCCGCCACACGCCGCGCGCAGGCTGGAAAAACGCGAGTCCCATCGTGCCGGCCACCCAGAACCCGAGCGGGTCTCCGCACACCGCGGTGAAGGCCCCGATGGACGGCGCCGGCGAGCCCGCGTCGTGCCAGGCGCCGCCCGCGCGCCAGGCGAGCCGCGAGTCGGTGGCCGCCAGCAGCGTGTCGCCCTTGAACGCGAGCGCCACCACCGGCACCGCCAGCGACGGCGCGTCGACCGCACCGTTGACCGGCGCCTCGGCGCCGGGCGCGAGCACGTACGGGCCCGCCGACGTCCCGAGCCACAGCGTGTCGCCGTGCACGGCCAGCGCGAGGACGGCGACGTCGAACACGGAGGCGGTCGCCTTCATCGAGGCGTCGCTGTCCGGCAGGAAGGCGAGCCCCCGCGCGGTGCCGATCCACACGCCGCCGGGGGCGGGAGCGAGCGCGCGCACGTCGGACGAAGGCAGGCCGGCGAAGTTGTCGAACTGGCGCACGGCGCCGCTCCCGCGGTCCACGCGGAGCGCGCCCTGGTCGGTCGCGGCCCAGACGGCGCGCGGCGTCGCGAGCAGGCGGCGGATCACCGTGCCGGGCAGGCCCGTCACCGCGCTGCCCTCGTAGGTGGAGAACCGCGACAGGTCGGCCGAGAAACACGTGACGCCGCGGCGCACGGACCGGAACCGCGCGTCCACGCCCGCGCAGATCTCGTCGCCGGACGCAGTCACCGCGCCGGTCGGCGTGGCCAGGAGTCCCGAGGGAAGCCGCTGCGCGTCGTAGGTGTTGACGTCCACCCGGAACAGGCCGTTGCCGTCGGTCGCGACGAAGGCGTCGGTCGAGGCCGTCGGCACGACGGCCGACGTCAGGCGCCAGGTCCTGAGCTGCGCGTCGCGCTGGATCCGGAGCCGCACCAGGTCGAAGCCCGGCGCCCGGCTCAGCAGCTCCTGCGCGCTCAGCGCGGCGATGCGCCGGCCCGGCGGCGGCACGTCGCGGGCGGGCTGGGCCGCGAGACCGACGGCGGGCACGAAGTACCAGCCGGCGCCGGTGTGGAAGTAGGCGCCGCGCGACGGATCGTTCGCGTCGAGCACCACCTGGTCGGAGGGACCGGGCAGCATGCCGCCCTCGAAGCGGCGCCCCAGCGGCTGGTACGACGCCCAGCCGCCGGCGCCGGCGAGCCAGGCGGTGTCGTTGGTCGGATCGGCGACCATCGCGGTGACCTGCCCGCCCGGATAGCCGTCGATGATCCCCACGACGTCCGTGAGCGACAGGTCGTTGCGGTCGTAGACGGCCAGCGCGTCGCGGGTCGCCGCGTACACCACCATCTGCGTCGCGGCCACGGCCGTGACGCCCGCGAGGTCCGTCACGAGGGTGCGCTCTTCCGGCCGCCAGAAGCGGGAGCTGGCGGGCTGCGCGCGCACCGGGGGCGCCAGGGCCGCGAGCAGCAGGACCAGCGCGGCGCCGCGCATCAATGGACGGCGGGCGGCTCGAGCGCGGCCATGAAGGGCGGCTCCACGCGGATGTCCTTCTCCACCAGCTCGCGCCACAGCGGGCTCAGCACCGACAGCAGGTCGTCGGGCCGCAGGGTGCGTACCGAGCGATGCTGGGCGAGGTTCTCCGCGGCGCGGCCGTGCACGTGCGCGGCCGCCGCGCCGGCGATCTGCGGCGGAGCGCCGCGCGACAGCCAGCTGGCCGCCATCCCCGACAGGACGTCGCCCGTGCCGCCGGTCGCGAGTCCCGGGTTGCCGGCCGCCGAGACCAGCGGCGGCACGCCCGGCGAGCCCACCACCGTGGGCACGCCCTTGAGGAGCACGCCCGCGCCCACCCGCGTGGCGGCCTCGGCGGCCGCGGCGAACGGATCGTGGCGGGTGCGCTCGGCCAGATCGGGGAACAGGGCCGCGAACTCTCCCCGGTGCGGCGTGAGCAGCGCGTGATGCCCGGCCAGCAGGCCCGCCAGCTCGGCGGCGGCGCCGCGGAACGCCATCAGGCCGTCCGCGTCCACGAGCAGGGCGCCCTTGGCGACGCCGAGCACGTTGCGCGACGAAGCGCTCCCTCGCGGCGCCGCGCCCGAGGCCGGGGCCGAGCACCACGGCGTCGGCCCACTCCAGCGCGTCGGCCAGCGGCCCCTCGAGCTGGCCGTCGAGCGCCGTGGTGACGGTCATGAGGTCGGGATTGTTGGCCTGCGCGGCGCGCACCGTCGCTTCCTGCGCCGCGATCTTGACCAGCCCCGCCCCGCTGCGCGCGGCCGCCTTGGCCGCGAAGATCACCGCGCCCGCCATGCCTTCGCTGCCGCCGACGACGAGGATCCGCCCCCGCTCGCCCTTGTGCATCTCCGCGCTGAAGGGCGGGAGCACCTCGCGCAGCCACGCGTCGGTCACCGCGCTCGGCCACGAGGGATCGGGCGGGGGGAACCCGATATCGGCCACGAGCACCTTGCCGCACACCGTGCGCTGCAGCAGGTGCCCGCGCCGGAACCCGCCGAACGTCACGGTGGTCGTGGCGCGGACGCACGGCGCGTGCACCACGCCGGTCGAGAGGTCCAGGCCCGACGGACCGTCCACCGCCACCACCGGCGCGGCGAGCCGCATCAGCCGCTCGATGCTGCCGGCGGCGGCGCCCCGCGGCGCGCCCTTGGCGCCGGTGCCCAGCAGCGCGTCCACCGCGACGCCGCAGCCGCCCCACTCGTCGTCCGGCTCCACCACGTGCACGCCGTGCATCGTGGCGAGGATCTTGTTCTCGAGGCAGTCGGGCGACGGCTCGCCGGGCAACGCCACCGCGGTCACGCTGACGCCGAGCGACGCCAGCGCGCGCGCCGCGACGAAGCCGTCGCCGCCGTTGTTGCCGGTGCCGCAGGCGACCACGACGCCGAGCGGGAGGCGGCCGCCGAACTCCTTGGCGACCGCGGCCGCCACCGCCCGGCCGGCCGACTCCATGAGGACCCGGCTCGGGATCTTGGCGAACTCGCGCGCCAGGCGGTCCCACTCCACCGCCTCCGCCGCCGACAGCACCGGTACCACGCTCATGCCGCGATCACCCCCGCGTAGCTGACCACCGAACCGTCCTCGCCGGTCACCTGGCCCGAGTGCGAGGTGTGCACCACGTCCGCGCGCGTCGCGCCGAGCAGCCGCGCGGCGTGCATCGCGGCCGCGGCCGGCACCCGCCCGCACATCGTCACCCCGTGGCGGCGCGTGACGTCGAGCAGCCGCTCGCCGTCGAGCCGCTCCACCTCCGCCAGGGCCAGCGCGTCCTTCGCCGCGGCCGACGCCGCGGTCTCGTAATGGGTCATGTCGGAGCTGGCCACCAGGAGCACCGGCTCCTCCGCCGCGCGCACCACCTCCGCCAGCGCCTCGCCGAGCCGCCGGGTGCGCGGCCAGTCGCTCCAGCCCAGCACGATCGGCACCACCATGAGCCGCGGCTGCCGGGCGAGCAGGAAGGGCAGCTCGACCTCGACGGCGTGCTCGCGCGCGTGCGCCGCCGGGTCGTCCTCCAGCAGGTCGCAGCGCGCCAGCAGCGCGGCCGCCAGGGTCTCGTCCACCGGCACCTCGCCCATGGGCGTGACGAACGCGCCGACCGCGTACACGCTGCCGCCCTCGGCGGCGTCGCCGAGCCCGGTGTGGTTGGGCGCGAGCACGATGCAGCGGCGCGGGACGTCGAGGCGCGCGAACACCTCGCCCGCCGTGCGGCCCGAGTAGACGTACCCGGCGTGGGGCGCGATCGCGGCGCGCGCCGCGCGCGGCTCGGCGCCCGGCACCGCGAGCAGCTGCCGGACGGCGCTCACCAGCTGCGCGGCCTGGGCCGGGTAGAACAGGCCGGCGACGGCGGGATGCCTGACGCGCATGGTCTGGGTCATCCGCGGCCCGGCGGGCGGGAGAGGTTGCGCGTCACGGCGCGGCGCCGCGACCCGGCACGCTCACTTGTGCGATTGCCCGATCGCGCGGCCGAACGAGATCTCGCCGTTGTCGATCCGGATGTTGAAGCCGCAATCGGGATTGGTGCAGACCCAGGCCTTGTAGGTGATCGGCGCGCCGTCGCGCCCGTAGTCCGACAGCGGGATGAGCAAGCCCTTGGAGCATTTCATGCACGCGGGCCACTGCTTGTCGTCCATGCCACCCCTCCCTTCCCGTCCACCCCCCGGTGAGAGGTGAGGAGTGAAGGGTGAGAAGGCCAGGTGAGAAGTGAGAGGTCGAACGGCGTGAGAAGGTGAGTCCCGTCCTCTCACTTCGTCTTCTCACCTCTCACTCATCCTTCTCACCTCTCACGTCTCACTTCTCACGTCACCACCCCACTCATACTCCTTCTCGAACGCATGCTCGAACGCGTACACGTCCTCGAAATCCTCCAGCCGGTCCTCGGGCTGGCGGACCAGGAGCCCCGCGTCGATCAACGCGTAGACGATCTCGCCGATGTCGGCCGTGGTCGCGACGCCCCAGTGCGCGAGCACCGTGCGCGCCAGCAGGCCGTACTGCTCCAGCGCCAGCTCGCGGCAGGCGTGGGACAGCTCGCCGCCGGTCACGTGCCGCCGCTCCGGGAGCCGGCGCTGCTGGTGCTCGAGCGCCGCGAGCACGAACAGGAAGGCCCGCGGGTCGAAGCGGCCGGCCCGGGGCCCGATGCGCGCCAGCAGCTCGTCGGCGAACTCCAGCTGGCTCACGGCGCGCTCCGCGCCGCGGGCCGGGGCAGCGGCCGGTCGCCCCGCGCGCGCCGCGGCTCGCTCGGCGCGGCCGCCCTGGCCGCCGGCAGCAGCGCCGCGTCGAACACCGCGTCCACCGTGTCCACCAGACGGATCTCCAATTTCCTGCGGACCTCCTCCGGGAGCTCGGCCACGTCCGCCGCGTTGCGCGCCGGCGCCAGCACCAGGCGGATGCCGGCCCGCTCCGCCGCTATCAACTTCTCTTTGATGCCGCCCACCGGCAAGACGTGGCCGCGCAGCGTCAGCTCGCCGGTGGCCGCGACTTCGGGACGCACCGGGCGGCCCGAGAACAGCGAGGCCAGCGCGGTGGCGATGGCCACGCCCGCCGAGGGCCCGTCCTTCGGCACGGCGCCCGCCGGCACGTGCAGGTGCACGTCCACGGCCTGGAACGCCTCGGGGCCGACCCCCAGCGCCGACGCCTTGGAGCGCACCAGGCTCCACGCCGCCTCCGCCGACTCCTTCATCACGTCGCCGATCTGGCCCGTGATCGTGATGGCGCCCTTCCCCGGCATCTTGAGCGCCTCGATGAACAGGATGTCGCCGCCGGTGGGCGTCCACGCCAGCCCGGTCATCACGCCCACCTCGGGCACGCGGCCGGCCACCTCCGGCAGCACCTTGGGAGGCCCGAGCCGCCGCCGCACCGTGCGCGTCGTGACGCGCACCCCGGCCGCCTTCCCGCTCACCACGTCCACCACGATCTGCCGCAGCACGTGCTGGATCTCGCGCTCGAGCTGCCGGACGCCCGCCTCCCGCGTGTACTCGGCGATGATGCTCTGCAGCGCGCCCGGGGTGACCACCACCTCGCGCCCGTCCAGGCCGGTCTCCTTGAGCTGGCGCGGCACCAGGTAGCGGCGCGCGATCTCCATCTTCTCGCGCGGCGTGTAGCCCGGCAGCTCCAGCACCTCCATCCGGTCGATGAGCGGCGAGGGCACGGTGGCCAGCGTGTTGGCCGTCGCGATGAACATCACGTCGCGCAGGCTGAAGGGCACCTCGACGTAGTGATCGACGAACGCGTGGTTCTGCGCGGGGTCCAGGACCTCGAGCAGCGCCGACGTGGGATCGCCGCGGAAGTCGTTCCCGACCTTGTCCACCTCGTCGAGCATGAACACCGGGTTCCGCGAGCCGGCCCGCTGCAGCAGCTGGATGATCCGGCCCGGCATCGCGCCCACGTAGGTCCGCCGGTGGCCGCGGATCTCCGCCTCGTCGCGCATCCCGCCCAAGGCCATGCGCACGAAGCCGCGCCCGAGGGCCTCCGCGATGCTCTGGCCCACGCTGGTCTTGCCGGTCCCCGGCGGCCCGACGAAGCACAGGATGCTCCCGTGCGCGTCCGGATTGAGGAACCGCACGGCGAGGTATTCGATGATGCGGTCCTTCACCTTCTCGAGATCGAAGTGGTCGCGGTCCAGGACCTGGCGCGCGTGCGCGATGTCGAGCCGGTCCTCGGTCAGCACGCTCCAGGGCAGCCCGGCGAGCACCTCCACGTACGTGCGGCTCACCTGGTACTCGGCCGACTGCGGCGACATCCGCGCCAATCGCTCCACCTCGCGCCGCCCGGCCGCCAGCGCCTCCTCCGACGGTTTGGCCGCCTCGAGCTTCTTCAGCAGCTCGCCCATCTCGCCCTCGGGGCCGCCCTCGCCGAGCTCCTCCTGGATGGCCTTGAGCTGCTCGCGCAGCACGTACTCGCGCTGATGCTCGTCGAGCCGCGACTTCACCTTCTCGGAGATCTGGGTGCCGACCTCGAGCACCTGGAGCTCCTGGGTGATCAGCCCGCCGAGCCGTTCCAGCCGCGCATTCACGTCGCCGGTCGCCAGCAGCTCGGCCTTGGCCTCGACCGCGAGGTCGAGGTTCGCGGCCACGAAGTCCGCGAGCTTGCCCGGCTCGCCGATGCCGGCCAGCATCTCCTGCAATTCGGTCGAGAGGCCGGTCATCTCGATGACGCGATCCATCTGCGCCGTCACCGAGCGCTTCAGCGCCTCGGCCTTGAGCGCGTCGGTCACCGTGCTGGCGATGGGCTCGAAGCCGGCCGTGAGCCCGTCGCCCTCGGCGCGCACCTCGAGCAGCCGCACCCGCTCCAGGCCCTGCACCAGCATCCTGAGGCTGCCGTCCGCCAGCTTGAGGAGCCGCACCACGGAGGCGAGCGTGCCGGCCCCGTGCAGCACCTCGGGCGACGCGCCCTCGATCACGCCCGGCGCCAGGTCGCTCCCCTCGGCCGCCTTGATCACGCCGAGCAGCAGGCGCTTGTGCGACTCCACGATGCGGTCGATCACTTCGACCGTGGGCGGCGCCGTGACGGCCACCGGCAGCACCACGTGGGGGAAGACGACGGTCTGCGCGAGGGCCAGGACCGGCAGGCGCGCGGGCACCGCGACGTCCGGCAGCGGGGTGGGCGCGCTCACCGGCTCACCACGTCCACGGCGCGCGGCGGGGCCGACGGCAGCTTGGCGAGCCGGATCTCGAGGAAGCCCAGCTCGTAGGCGGCCTTGAGCGACGCCGGGTCCACCGGCTTGGGCAGCCGGAAGGTGCGCTCGAACGGCCCGACCTTCACCTCCATCGCGTGGTACTCGCGGCGCCCGCTGGCGCGCTCCTTCCGCTCGCCGCTCACGGTCAGCATCCCCGCGTCGAGCGAGACGGTGAACTCGCCGGGCTCCACGCCCGCGATGTCCATCACCACGACGAAGCTGTCGTCGGTCTCGTAGATGTCGGTGGGGGGACGCCACTTGGGGGTCGCGACGAACCCGACCCGGGCGCCGCGGACGTAGTCGTTGAAATAGACTTCCAGCTCGTCGGCGCTGTGCGGGGTGACCGGCCCGGAGGGCCGGGGCGCGCGGGGACGACGTCGCCCATCGGCCATGACGCGAAGCTACGCGCCGCCGGCGCGGTGGGTCAAGCGTCGGTCATGCGGGCGGCGCGAAGAACGCTCCCGAGGACACGACGAACTCCGCCGGCGCGGTGGGTCAAGCGTCGGTCAGGCGGGCGAACGCGGCGCTACGGGTTGGCGCCGGCCCAGCGCCGGGCCGCGTCGCCGAAGTCCATCGGCGGCACCTTGCCCCCGAGGGGCAGCTGCAGGGCGTCTACCAGCGCCCGCAGCACCAGCACCTGGTTGCGGGCCACCCAGAAATCGTGGCCGAGGTGGCGGAAGGCGTCGCCGCTCAACGCGTAGACCGGCGTGCCGAGACGGGCGAGGACCACCCGGTCCACCAGGGTGAGGCCGCCGAGGTCCCGGCCCACCGCGAAGAGCCCGCGCCACAGGTCGGTGGTGTCGGTCACGCCGGGCGCCTGCAGGTCCAGGACGAGGGTGGTGGGAATCACGTACCGGTCGAAGTGCGCGAGCATCACGATGGGGGCGGTGCGCGGGTCTTTCGCGAGCGAGGCCCGCACCGGGCGGTTGATGATCATCGCGTTGGCCCCGTACACCAGCACGACCAGCAGCACCAGGCCGAACACGGTCTTGAGGAGCCTGCTTCGCTTGCGCTGCGAGCGCAGGTCGTCGAGCGAGTGTTGCACGATCTGCGCCGAGCGGCGCGGTACCCGTGGGTCGCCTCCGGACGTCATCGGGGCCTCCCTTCTGGGGCGTCGCGAGCGACGCCGGCCAGACGCCTACACCCGGCCTGCCGCCACGGTCCGCAGCGGCAGTCCGTACAGCGGGAACTGCTCCGTGAGCTCCAGGACCTCGTGCTTCAGCCGTTCCAGCGTCTTCGCGTCGTCCCGGCCCTCGACCGCCCGGTCGATCAGGCCGGCGATGAGCCGCATCTCGTCCTCGCGCATGCCGCGGGTCGTGAGGGCCGGCGTGCCGATCCGCACCCCGCTGGTGACGAACGGCGACTGCGGGTCGCCGGGCACCGTGTTCTTGTTCACCGTCATCCCGGCGCGCCCCAGCGTCTCCTCCACCAGCTTGCCGGTGAGGCCCTTGGCCCGCAGGTCCACCAGCAGCAGGTGGGTGTCGGTGCCGCCCGAGACCAGCACGAAGCCGCGCTCGGCGAGCGCGGCGCCGAGCGCCTTGGCGTTGGCCACGACCTGCGCCGCGTAGGCGCGGAAGCTCGGCTGCAGGGCTTCGCCGAGCGCCACCGCCTTGGCCGCGATGACGTGCATCAGCGGGCCGCCCTGCGTGGCCGGGAAGATCTGCTTGTCCACCGCCTTGGCCAGCGCTTCGCTCGCCAGGATCATCCCGCCGCGCGGCCCGCGCAGCGTCTTGTGGGTGGTCGTGGTCACGATGTCGGCGTGGGGCACGGGCGAGGGATGCACGCCCCCGGCCACCAGGCCGGCGAAGTGCGCCATGTCCACCACCAGCGTCGCGCCCACCTCCTTCGCGACCGCGGCGAAGCCCGCGAAGTCGATCGATCCGCGGATACGCGCTGCCGCCCGCGACGATGACCTTCGGCTTCTCGGCGCGGGCCATGTCCCGCACCTGGTCCAGGTCGATGCGCCCGTCGCTCTCGCGCACGCCGTACTGCACGGCGCGGAACAGGCGCCCCGACGCGCTCACCGCCGCGCCGTGGGTGAGGTGCCCGCCGTGCCGCAGCGCGAGTCCCATCAGCGTGTCGCCGGCGTTGGCCACCGCCAGGTAGGCGGCGAGGTTGGCCTGGCTGCCGCTGTGCGGCTGCACGTTGGCGTGCGCCGCGCCGAACAGTTTGCGGGCGCGGTCGATCGCCAGCTGCTCGACCTCGTCGACCACCTCGCACCCGCCGTAGTAGCGCTTGCCCGGATACCCCTCGGCGTACTTGTTGTTGAGCGGCGAGGCCATGGCGGCCAGCACCGCGGGGGACGCGAAGTTCTCCGACGCGATCAGCTCCAGGCCCTCGGCCTGGCGCGCCGTCTCGCGCGCGAGGATGTCCGCCACCACCGGATCGGCGGCGACCAGTTCGGATGCCGGCTGCCAGCTCGTCATGTCACACCCAGGTCCGCTTCAACTTGGCCACCGCGGCGATGCGCCGCTCGGCCAAGCGATCCGCGGCGCGATACGTGGGAATGCCCTCTTCCTTCGCCAGGTCGAACAGGCGGAGCAGCGTGTCGTAGATCTCGCCCGCCTTGCGCTTGGCGCGCTCGGCCGACCAGCCCTCCAGCTCGCTGTTCACGTTGATGAGCCCGCCGGCGTTCAGCACGTAGTCGGGCGCGTACAGGATGCCCTTCTCCTCCAGCAGGTCGCCGTGCCGCTCCTCCGCGAGCTGGTTGTTGGCGCCGCCGGCCACGATCTTCACCTTCAGCTGCTTGATGGTCCCGTCGTTGATCACCGCGCCCAGCGCGCAGGGCGCGAAGATCTCCGCCTGGACGCCGTAGATCTCGTCCAGCCCCACCGCCTTGGCGCGGAACTCCTCCACCACCCGCTTGACCTTGTCGGTGTCGATGTCGGTCACCACCAGCCGCGCGCCTTCCTCGTGGAGGTAGCCGCACAGGTAGTAGCCCACGTGCCCGCATCCCTGCACCGCGATGGTCTTGCCGGCCAGGCTGTCGCTGCCGAAGCGCACCTTGGCGGCCGCCTTGATCCCGCGGTACACGCCGTAGGAGGTCACCGGCGAGGGATCGCCCGAGCGGCCCTGCAGCCCCACCACGTGCTCGGTCTCGAGGTGGATGTGGTCCATGTCGGCCGGGCTCGTGCCCACGTCCTCGGCGGTGATGTAGCGGCCCTTCAGCGACTCGATGAAGCGCCCGTGGGCGCGGAAGACGGCCTCGCGGTCCTGGGTGCCGTGGTCGGCCATCACCACCGACTTCCCGCCGCCCAGGGAGAGGCCGGCGACGGCCGCCTTGTAGGTCATGCCGCGCGAGAGTCGCAACGCGTCGATCACCGCGTCGCTCTCGGACTTGTAGTGCCAGTAGCGGGTCCCGCCCAGGGCGGGGCCCAGCGTGGTGTTGTGGATGGCGATGATCCCGCGATACCCCGACGACGGCTCGTGGCAGTAGATGAGCTGCTCGTGATCGGTGGCCGCCAGCGATTCGAAGATGTCCATCGTCAGTTCGGGTTCCCGTTCAGGTGGATGAGAGCAGCTCGCGCGCGATCACGACGCGCTGGATCTCGGACGTGCCTTCGTAGATCTCCGTCGCCTTCGCGTCGCGCATCAGGCGCTCGACCGGATAGTCGCGCATGAAACCATAGCCGCCGAACACCTGCACCGCCTGCGTGGCGACCCACATCGCCGTCTCGGAGCAGTGCAGCTTGGCCATCGCCGCCCACGCCGTCACCGTCTCGCCGGCGTCCTTGCGCCGCGCCGCTTCGTGCAGCAGGGCCCGCGCCGCGGCGAGGCGGGTGGCCATGTCGGCGAGCTTGAACTGGATGGCTTCGAATTCCCGGATGGCGCGGTCGAACTGGCGGCGCTCCTTCGCGTAACGGCACGCGTGGTCCAGGGCCGAGCGCGCGATCCCGCACGCCTGCGCCGCGATCCCCATGCGGCCGCTGTCCAGCGCCTCCAGCGCGTAGATGAAGCCGGACCCCGCGTCGCCGAGCAGGTGATCGTCCGGCAGCCGCAGGTCCTGAAAGTACACCGCGGAGGTGTTGGAGGCCCGGAGGCCCATCTTGTCCTCGGGCTTCCCGGCCGCGAAGCCCGGCGCGTCGCTCGGCACCACGAAGCAGCCGATGCCCCGCGCGCCCCGCCGCTCGCCGTCGCCGTCGGTGCGCACCATGGCGAGCACGAGGTCCGCGGTGCCGCCGTTGCTGACCCAGGCCTTGGCGCCGTTCAGGACCCAGCCGCCGTCCGCGCGCCGCGCCTGGGCCCGCAGCGCCGCGGCGTCGGAGCCGGCGTCGGCCTCCGACAGCGCGAAGGCGGCGAGCTTCTCGCCGCGCGCCATCGGCCGGAGCCACCGGTCCTTCTGGGCCTCGGTGCCGTGCCGGAGCAGCATCTGGCTCGGCAGCGAATTGTGGACGGCCACCGAGACGGCGATGGACGCGTCGGCCGCCGCGATCTCCTCGACGGCCTTGAGGTAGGTGAGCGTGTCGAGCCCCAACCCGTCGCAGGCTTCGGGCACCATCATGCCGAGGAAGCCGAGCGCGCCGAGGCGGTCGATCACGTCGCGCGCGAAGTGCTTCTCCGCGTCCCACCGCGCGGCGTTGGGCGCGATGTGCTCGGCGGCGAAGTCGCGCACCAGCTGGAGGATCTGCGCCTGCTCCTCGGGGCGGACGGCGGTGGCGCTCACGACGCGGCCCCGGCGCGGTAGTCGTAGAAGCCGCGGCCGCTCTTCCGGCCCAGCTGGCCCGCGGCGACCATGCGCCGCAAGAGCGGGCAGGGCCGGTACTTGTCGTCGCCGAGGCCGCGGTGCAGCACCTCGAGGATCGAGAGGCAGACGTCGAGCCCGATGAGGTCGGCCAGGGCCAGCGGGCCGAGCGGGTGATGCATGCCCAGCCGCATCACCGTGTCGATGGACTCCGCCGACGCGACCCCTTCCATCAGGCAGAAGACGGCCTCGTTGATCATCGGCATCAGCACGCGGTTCGACACGAAGCCCGGGTAGTCGCTCACCTCGACGGGCGTCTTGCCGAGCTCCTTCGCCGTCGCCATCACCTGGGCGGTGGTGGCGTCGCCGGTGGCCTGGCCGCGGATCACCTCGACCAGCGGCATCACGGGCACCGGGTTCATGAAGTGCATCCCGATCACCGCCTCGGGCCTACGGGTACGCGCCGCCAGCGCGGTGATCGAGATGGCGCTGGTGTTGCTCGCCAGGATGGCGCCGGGCGCCGCCACGCGGTCGAGCTCCCCGAACAGCCGGAACTTCATCGGCTCGTCTTCGGCCGCCGCCTCGACGACCAGCCCCGCGTCGGCCGCGGCCCCGAGGTCGGTGCCGGGCACGATGCGGGCCAGCGCCGCGTCGCGTTCCTCGGCGGTGAGCCCGCCCTTCTTGACCTGGCGGTCGAGGTTGTCGGAGATGGTGGCCAGCGCCTTGGCGAGCGCCGGCTGGGCCACGTCCACCAGCGCCACGTCCCAGCCGTGCTGCGCGAACACGTGGGCGATGCCGTTGCCCATCGTGCCCGCGCCGATCACCGCCACGCGCGCCATCCGCTCAGGCCCCTCCAACCGCGCGACGGGCGCTCACCCGAGCGCCCGCGTCCAACGTGTCGTCCGCCGCAGGACCAGCGCGGCGACCAGGACCTTCAGGACGTCCCCCGCCACGAACGGAAGGGTGCCCAGCGCGACGGCCGCGGACACGCTGCCGGTCAGGACCAGCAACTGCGCGAGGCCGCCGAGATGGATGGCGAGCATGCCCGCGAGCGGGCCGGCCACGAGGCTCGGCCAACCGCTTCGCCGGGCGGTGATCCACCCGACGAGCGCGGCCGCGAACGGGAAGGCCAGCAGGTAGCCGCCCGTGGGCCCCACGAGCCGCAGCAGCCCCGGCGCGCCGAACGGCGTGAACACCGGCAGGCCCGCGGCGCCGGCCAGCAGGTAGGCCACCATGGCGGCGGCGCCGCGGCGCTGCCCGAGGATCCCGCCCACCAGCAGGACGGCGAGCGGCTGCAGCGTCATGGGCACCGGCGTGCCGGGGAGCGGCACCGCCAGCTGCGACGCCAGCGCCACGACCACGACGCCGGCGGCGACCGAGAGCGCGGCCCAGCGGGCGCGCGCGAAGGACCAGGGGGCGGCGGGCGCGGCCACGTTCATGCGATGCGCTCCACGGAGAGGGCGACGGCATTGCCGCCGCCGAGGCAGAGGGTGGCGAGGCCGGTCGCGGCGGACCGGGCCTCGAGGGCGTAGAGCAGCGTGGTGAGGACGCGCGCGCCGCTGGCGCCGATCGGGTGGCCGAGCGCCACCGCGCCGCCGTTCACGTTGACGCGCGCAAAGTCCCAGCCGAGGCCGCGGCCGTCGGCCAGCGCCTGCACCGCGAACGCCTCGTTGGCTTCGATCAGGTCGTAGTCGCCGATCGCCTTCCCTTCCTTCTTCATCAGCGCCTGCACGGCGACGATGGGCGCGAAGAAGATCTCCTTCGGCTCGCCGCCGCCCGTGGCGTAGGCCGTGATGCGCGCCAGCGGCTTGAGGCCGCGCTCCCGCGCGAAGGCGAGCGACGTGACGACGAGGGCGCTCGCGCCGTCGTTGAGGCCGGGCGCGTTGCCCGCCGTCACGGTGCCGTCCTTCACGAAGGCGGGCTTCAGCTTCGCCAGCGCCTCGAACGTGCTGTCGGCGCGCGGCGCCTCGTCCTTCGCGATGGTGACGGTGCCCTTGCGGTCCGCGATCTCGACCGGGACGATCTCGGCGTCGAACCGGCCGGCGGCCTGCGCGGCGACGGCCTTGCGGTGGCTGTCGAGGGCGAAGCGGTCCTGGTCCTCGCGCGAGACGCCGGCCTTGGTCGCGGTGTACTCCGCGTACGCGCCCATGTGGCAGTCGCCGAACGAGCACCACAGCCCGTCGTGGATCACGCCGTCCACCATGGCCTGGTTGCCGAGCTTCACGCCGGTCCTGAGGCCGAACAGGTAGAAGGGCGCGTTGGACATGGACTCCATGCCGCCCGCCACCACGCACGACGCGTCGCCGGCCTTGATGGCCTGGGCCGCGAGCATCACCGCCTTCAGGCCCGAGCCGCACACCTTGTTGATGGTGAGCGCCGGCACCGTGCCGGGCAGGCCCGCCGCAAGCGCCGCCTGCCGGGCCGGCGCCTGGCCCACGCCGCCCTGCACCACGTTGCCGAGGATCACTTCTTCGACGTCGCCGGCCGCGACGCCGGCGCGGCGCACGGCCTCGCGCACCGCCGCGGCGCCGAGCTGCGGCGCGGCGAGCGGCGCCAGGCCGCCCAGGAACCGGCCGATGGGCGTGCGCACGGCGCTCACGATGACGGGCGTCGTCCGGGGATCGAGGCTCGCCATCATGGCCCCCGCCAGCGGGTGCGCACCTCGTCGGTGACCCGCGCCAGGAACGCGTCCTGCGCCAGCACGTCCTGCTTCTTGCCGGCGCCGCGCACCCGCACCGCGACCGACGCCCCCTCGGCCTCCCGCGCGCCGATCACGGCCATGTACGGCACCTTCTGCATCTCGGCCTCGCGGATGCGGTAGTTCAGCGTGTCGCTCCGGTCGTCGAGCACCGCCCGGATCCCCGCGGCGCGGAGCCGCAGCTGGAACGCGCGCGCCGGCTCGGTCTGCGCGTCGGCGATGGGCAGCACCCGCACCTGCTCGGGCGAGAGCCACAGCGGGAAGGCGCCGGCGAAGTGCTCGATCAGGAACCCGACGAACCGCTCCATCGTGCCGTAGATGGCGCGGTGGATCATCACGGGCCGGTGCGGCTTGTTGTCCGAGCCGGTGTACTCGAGCTGGAAGCGCTCCGGCAGCTGGAAGTCGAGCTGGATCGTGGCCCCCTGCCACTCGCGGCCGATGGCGTCGTCGAACTTGATGTCGATCTTGGGCCCGTAGAACGCGCCGCCGCCCGCGTCGAGCCGGTAGGTGGCGCCGCGCCGCTTGAGCGCGGCCTCGAGCGCGCGCTCGGCCTGCTCCCACACCTCGTCGCTGCCCAGCTTCTTCTCCGGCCGGGTGGCGAGGTCGAGCCGGTAATTGAGGCCGAACGTCTGGCCCATCACCAGCTCCACGATGTCGAGCAGCGCGAAGATCTCCTCCTCGATCTGGTCGGGCCGGAGGAAGATGTGGCCGTCGTCCATCGTCAGGCCGCGCACCCGCAGCATGCCGTGCAGCGTCCCCGAGCGCTCGTTGCGGTACACGTTCGCGATCTCGGTCAAGCGGAGCGGCAGATCGCGGTAGCTCCGCTGCTGGGCGGCGTAGACCAGGATGTGGCCGGGGCAGTTCATCGGCTTGACCCGGTAGCGCACGTCCTCCGCCTCGCCCTCGCCCGCCGCCATCGCCGGGAACTGGTTCTCCGCGTAGATGGGCAGGTGGCCCGACTTGAGGAACAGCTGCTCCCGCGTGATGTGCGGCGTGTAGACCAGCTGGTTGCCGCGCTCCAGCAGCGTGTCCTCGATGAAGCGGCGCAGCTGGAACTGGAGCATCGCGCCCTTGGGGTGCCAGAAGACGAGCCCGGGGCCCACCAGGTCCTGGATGCTGTACAGGTCGAGCTGCTTGCCCAGGATCCGGTGGTCGCGCTTCCGGGCCTCCTCGAGCCGGCGCACGTAGGCCTCGAGGTCGTTCTTCGAGAACCAGGCGGTCCCGTAGATGCGCTGCAGCATCTGGCGCTTCTCGTCGCCGCGCCAGTACGCGCCGGCCGCGTGCAGCAGCTTGAAGTGCTGCAGCCGGCCGGTGTTGGCGAGGTGCGGGCCGCGGCACAGGTCCTCGAACGGACCGTCCCGGTAGACGGAGATCGTCTCCCCGTCGCCGATCTCGCCGAGCCGCTCGAGCTTCAATGGGTCGGCGGCGAAGCGGCGCTGCGCCTCGGCGCGGCTCACTTCCTCGCGCACGATCGGGTAGTCGGCGGCGACCACCTGCCGCATCTCGGCCTCGATCTTCTCGAGGTCCTCGGGCGCGAAGGGGCGCGGCACTTCGAAGTCGTAGTAGAAGCCGTCGTCGATCGGCGGCCCGAAGCCGATGCCGGCGTCCGGAAACAGGCGGCGCACCGCGGTGGCGAGCACGTGCGCCGCCGAATGGCGCAGCACGTACAGCGCGTCCGGGTCCTTCTCGGTCAGGACCTGGAACGGTCCCGACTGCTCGAGCGGCCGGTCCAGCTCGACGATCTGCCCGTCGAGCCGGGCGGCGACCGCCGCGCGCGCGAGCCCCGCGCCGATGGACTGGGCGATGGCCCGCGGCGTGGTCCCGGAGGGGAAGTGCTTCTCCGATCCGTCGGGGAGCGTGACGACCAGATCCTGAGCCATGGACCTCCGGGCGGTGCGCCCGTCCGAGCCGGGCGAACCCTCCCACCGAATTCGGGCGGCGAGACGGGGCGCAACTTGCGACAGGAGGCCCGCTTCGCCAGTGTTAGAGACTGGAGGAATGTAGCGAAGGGCCACCCCCGTTTCCACCGGAGTAACGTGTCGCGCCACGAGCATCGCTCACCCGTCACCGTCGGCGACCTCCTCCTGCTGGCCACAGGCGCGGGCCTCGGCCTGGTCGTGGGGTATTTCGCCGCCGAGCGGGTGGGGCGGGTGAACTCGCGGCGGGTGGCCGGGGCGCTCGGGCGCTGGAAGGCGCGCCGCCGTCGCGACGAGCCGTGGTCGGACGAGGAGGCCGAGCGGCTGGAAGGCCGGGTGCTCGACGCGCTGCGGCGCGACGCGGTGCTCGGGCGCCGCGCCGTGCGGGTGCGGGTGCTGGAGGGCGGCATCCTCGAGCTGAGCGGCCGGGTCGCGCACGCGAGCGAGGTGAGCCTGGCCGGCGAGGTGGTGCGCGCCGTGCCGGGCGTGCGCACCGTGTTGAACCACTTGCTGGTGCCGGGAGCGGACGGCGAGGGCCGGGCGGTGACCGGTCCGAGCACGCCGCTGGCCGCGCGCGGTTGAGGGACCGGGAATGCCCATGCTCCGCGGCCCGCTTCACGCGGGCCTTTTTGCAGGTATGACGGCCCGATGAGCGACGCCGCGCCGCTGTCGTCGCAGTACAGCGCGGCCGCCATCGAGGCGCCGCTCTACGCCGACTGGCAGGCCCGCGGGCTGTTCGCGCCTTCGACCGCCGCCGGCGCGCGGCCGTTCGTCATCGTCATCCCGCCGCCCAACGTGACCGACGTGCTCCACATGGGGCACGGCCTCAACAACACCGTGCAGGACGTGCTGGTCCGCTTCGAGCGGATGCGCGGCCGCGCGGCGCTGTGGGTGCCGGGCACCGACCACGCCGGGATCGCGACGCAGAACGTGGTCGAGAAGCTGCTGGCCGCCGAGGGCAAGACCCGCTTCGACCTCGGCCGCGCGGCGTTCGTCGAGCGGGTGTGGGCGCACGTGCACCTGAAGGGCAACACGATCCTGCAGCAGCTCAAGGCCATCGGCTGCTCGTGCGACTGGTCGCGCACCCGCTTCACGCTCGACCCGGCGATGAGCCGCGCGGTGCGCGAGGTGTTCGTGCGGCTGTAGGAGGAAGGGCTCATCTACCGCGGCTACCGCGTGATCCACTGGTGCCCGCGCTGCCACACGGCCCTCTCCGACGAGGAGGCGGAGCACGCCGACGTCGAGGGCGCGCTGTACTACATCCGCTATCCGTTCGCCGACGCGCCCGGCCACGTCACGGTCGCCACGACGCGGCCCGAGACGATGCTGGGCGACGTGGCCGTCGCCGTGAACCCGGAGGACGCGGCGCGACGGCCGCTGGTCGGCCGGCACGTCATCCTGCCCATCGCGGAGCTGGAGATCCCGATCATCGCCGACGAGCACGTCGAGGCGGGCTTCGGCACCGGCTTCGTGAAGATCACGCCGGCGCACGACGCCGACGACTTCGAGATGGGCCAGCGCCACGGCCTCGCGACGCCGATCGTGATGACGCCCGACGCGCGGATGGCCGACGCGGCGCTGGACGGCAAGCCCGGCGGCCGGGTGCCGGCGCCGCTGTTCGGGCTCGACCGCTTCGAGGCGCGCAAGGCCATCGTCACCATGCTCAAGGAGCGGGGACTGCTCGAGAAGGTCGAGTCCCGCCTCCACGCCGTGCGCCACTGCTACCGCTGCGACACGGTGGTCGAGCCGCGGCTCTCGCGACCAGTGGTTCGTCACGATGGAGCCGCTGGCGGCGCCGGCGCTCGCGGCCGTACCGCAAGGGCGAGGTGCGGTTCATCCCGGAGCGGCGCGGCGACGAGTTCGAGCAGTGGCTCACCGGACATCCGCGACTGGAACATCACGCGCCAGCTGTGGTGGGGCCACCGCATCCCGGTGTGGTACTGCGACGGCTGCGGCCTGCAGAGCGCCTTCCGCGAGGACCCGACCGCGTGCCCGGCGTGCGGCCACGCGCTGCGCCAGGACGAGGACGTCCTCGACACCTGGTTCAGCTCCTGGCTGTGGCCGTTCTCGACCCTGGGCTGGCCGGACGCCACGCCGGACCTGGCGCGCTTCTACCCGACCGACGTCCTGGTCACCGCGCCGGAGATCATCTTCTTCTGGGTCGCCCGGATGATCATGGCCGGGATCCACTTCGTGGGGCGCGTGCCCTTCCACACGGTGTATCTCCACGGCACCGTGCGGGACACGCACCACGTGAAGATGTCGAAGTCGCTGGGCAACGGCATCGATCCCATCGAGGTGGTCGGCCGCTACGGGGCCGACGCCCTGCGGTTCGCCGTGACCAACGGCCTCGGCGTGGGCACCGACATCATCCTCGACCCCCACGACCTGGACACGTCGTTCGCGTCGGGCCGCAACTTCGCCAACAAGCTGTGGAACGTCGGCCGGCTGCTGCTCTCCTCGCTCGGCGACGCGCCGCTGCCGGCGCTGGCCGACCTCCCGGCCGGGCGGCTCACCCTGGCCGACCGCTGGATCGTCTCGCGGCTCGCCCGGGTGGCGCGCGAGACCACCGAGCACCTGGAGCGGTTCCGGCTCAACGACGCGGTGGGGACGCCCTACCACTTCCTGTGGGACGACTTCGCCGACTGGTACCTCGAGGAGATCAAGCCGCGCCTGCGGGACGATGCGCCGGGCGGCGACGTGGCGCGGGCGGTGGCGGCGCACGTCTTCGACCGCGTGCTCCGCCTGCTCCACCCGGCGATGCCGTTCATCACCGAGGCGCTCTACCGCCGCCTCCCCGGCCGGGGCGACGACTCGATCATGGTGGCGCCCTGGCCCGGCGACGACGCGGGGCGCGACGATCCGGAGGCCGAGCGCGACTTCGCGTTCGTGCAGGCGCTGGTCGTCGGCGTGCGCGAGGTGCGGGCCGAGTACGGCGTCAAGCCGGGCACCGAGCTCCCGGTGCGCGTGAGCCGGCTGTCCGCGCGCCAGCGGGCGGCGAGCGAGGCGGCGCGCGAGATGATCCAACGCCTGGCCAAGGTGGGCCGCCTGGAGGCCGTCGCAGGCGACGCGGCCGCCGGGCGCATCGGCTCGCACGCGCTGCTGCCGGACGGCGCCGAGCTGTTCGTGGAGCTGGGCGACGCGATCGACGTGGAGAAGGAGTGCGCGCGGCTCAAGGCCGAGCTGACGCGCCTCGACGGACAGCTCGCGGCCGTGCGCGGCAAGCTCGGCAACGAGACGTTCCGCACCCGGGCGCCGGCCGAGGTGGTCGCGCGCGAAACCGAGAAGGAGCAGCAGTGGTCGGCGAAGCGCGACGCGATCGCCGCCAAGCTCGCGGCCCTCGGCTGCGCGTAGGCGCGGCGGCGGCCGCGGCCGCGCTCGCCCTGGGATGCGCGTTCCAGGGCGACCCGCCGGGCGGCCCGCCGCGCACGACGCCGCCCCGCGTGGTGCGGGTGGTGCCGGAGTCGGGCGCCGTGCTCCAGACGCCGCCGAGCCGGGTCGAGATCGACTTCGACGAAGTGATCGGGGAGCAGATCACGGGGACGCCGCGCGACATCCTGGGCGCCGTGCTGCTCTCTCCCGTGGCCGGCAAGTACAGCGTGGACTGGCATCACAGCCACCTCACCGTGGAGCCCAAGGGCGGATTCAAGCCGGGCCGCATCTACCGCGTCGAGCTGCTCCCCGTCATCGTGGACCTCCGCCAGAACCGGCTGCGCAAGGGCACGGTGGTCGTCTTCTCGACGGGCCCCGACCTGCCGTCGGCCACGCTCAGCGGGACCATCGTGGACTGGGCGGGCAACAAGCTGGCGGCGGGCGCGCTGGTCGAGGCCGTCCTGCTCCCGGACTCGCTCCCCTACCGCTCCCTCGCCGATTCCGGCGGGAACTTCACGATGGCGACGATGCCCGCCGGCGACTACCTGGTGTACGGCGTCATCGACCAGAACGGCAACCGCCGCCGCGACCCGCGCGAGGCGTTCGATACGGCGCGGGTGAGCCTGCAGGACACCGCGAGGGTCCAGTTGTACGCGTTCACCCACGACACCGTGGGCCCGCGGGTGCGCAGCGTCGAGCTCGCCGACAGCCTCACGCTGCGGGTCATCTTCGACCGCCCGCTCGATCCGGCCCAGGAGACCGACACGTCGATGGTGCACGTCGCGCCGGCCGACGATTCGACCCGGACGCTCGAAGTGACGCACGTCTATACGCCGGCGGTATTCGACAGCGTCACCAAGGCGGCGGCCGCCGCCGCCGCGGCCGCCGCCGCCGCGCGGGACACGACCAAGCGCCATGCCGCTCCGGCCGCGCCGACCGCGGCCCCGCGCGAACCCCGGCCCGGCGGCAGGGGACGCGGGCCGTCCGGCCCGGTCGGGCCGCGGCCCGACACGACCAAGGCCATGCACATGCTCGCGGTCCGTCCCGCACCGACCGACCGGCGCATGATTCGATTGGCCGAGCCCCTCCGGGCGGGCAGCCGCTACTTCGTGAGCGTCACGGGCATGCGCGGGCTGACCGGCGTCACGGGGCCGGCGAGTCACGCGTCGTTGACGGTGCCCAAGCCCCCGCCGCCGCGCGCGCCGACCGGCGCCAAGGCGGATACCAGCGCCGCGCGCCGCGATACCAGCGCCGCCCACGTCGATTCCAGCGCCGCGCGGCGCGATTCCACGCCACCCGCGCCGCGACGCGACTCCCTGCCGGCGCGCAGCGACTCCTCGCCGGCGCTGCCGCGCCCCGATTCGCTCCCCGCGCGCCACGACTCCGGCTCGCCGGCGCCGCCCCGGCCCCCGACGCCGCCGCGATGACCGACGAGCGCCGTCGCCTGCCGGCGGTGAGCCGGCTGCTCCAGGAGCCGGCGGTGGCCGCGGTCCTCAGCGGCGTGCCCCGCGCCACCCAGGTGCAGGCGGTGCGCCAGGCGCTGGCGGCCGCCCGGCTCGCGCCGGAAACGGCGCCGCAGGGCGGCGAGGCCTGGGCGGCGCCGGTCGCGGAGGCGCTCCGCCGGTCCGTGCGCCCGACGCTGCGCCGCTGCATCAACGCGACGGGCGTGGTGCTCCACACGAACCTCGGCCGCGCGCCGCTCGCCGACGCGGCGCTGGCGGGCCATCGCCGACTACGCGCCCGGGTACTCGACCCTCGAGTACGACGCGGAGCGCGGTGCGCGCGGCGACCGCCACGTGCACTGCGCCGGCCTCCTGACCGAGCTGACCGGGGCGGGCGCCGCGATGGTCGTGAACAACGCCGCCTCGGCGCTGCTCCTGGCCCTCGCCACCGCGGCCGCCGGCGGCGACGTCATCGTCTCGCGCGGCGAGTTGATCGAGATCGGCGGGGGCTTCCGCATTCCGGAGATCCTGGAGACGAGCGGCGCGCGCCTCGTCGAGGTGGGCACGACCAACCGGACGCGGCTGGCGGACTACGAGAAGGCGCTGAAGAGCAGACGCGCAGACACACAGACGCACGGACGCACGGGGAAGCGCGCCGCCGCGCCACCCGTGGCGATCCTCAAGGTGCACCGCTCGAACTTCCGCCAGGAGGGCTTCGTGGCGGAGGCCGCGCTCGCCGAGCTGGTGGCGCTGGGCCGCAAGCGCCGCGTCCCGGTCGTCTACGATCTGGGGGGCGGGCTGATGCTCGACCTCGCGGAGGCGGGCCTGGCGGGCGAGCCCACCCTGCCGGCCTCCGTCCGGGCCGGGGCGACGGCCGTCGTCGCCTCCGGCGACAAGCTGCTCGGCGGGCCGCAGGCCGGCATCCTCGTGGGCGCGGCGCCGTTCGTGGCGCGCTGCCGCGCCCATCCGCTGGCCAGGGCCGTGCGCGCCGACAAGCTGACGCTGGGCGCGCTCGCCGCCACGCTCGCGCTGTACCGCGATCCCGAGGGCGCGCGCCGCGACGTGCCCGTGCTGCGCATGCTCACCGCGCCGCTCCCCGTGCTCGCCGCGCGGGCGGGCGCGCTGGCCGCCCGCCTCCCGGCGGCGGCCCGGCCCCTGGTCACGGCCACCCGCGCCGCGGTGGGCGGCGGGGCCTTCCCGGGCGTCGAGCTGCCCAGCGCGGGCGTCGAGCTCGCGCCCCCCGACGTCGCGCCCGCCGCGTTCGCGCGCCGGCTCCGGGAAGCCGAGCCGCCGGTCGTCGCCGTCGTGAGCGCCGGTCGCGTGGTGCTGGACGTGCGGACGATCCTGCGCGAGGACGAGGATGCCGTCGTCGCGGCCGTCGCCGCGGCCCTCGGCTAGCCCGCCCATGCGCGCCGCCGTCTTCCTCGATCGCGACGGCACGCTGGTCCGCGACCCCGGCTACCTGCACGATCCCGCCGCCGTCGAGCTGCTCCCCGGCGTCGCCGCGGGGCTCGCCGACCTCGCCCGCGCCGGTTGGCCCCTGGTGGTGGTGAGCAACCAGTCGGGAATGGCGCGCGGCCTCTACGGCCCGGACGCGTTCGCCGCCGTGCAGGCGCGCATCGCCGAGCTGCTCGCGCCGCAGCGGCGTCCGCTTCGCCGGCGCCTACTTCTGCCCGCACCATCCCGACATCACCGGCCCGTGCGACTGCCGCAAACCCGGCGTCGCCCTGTTCGAGCTGGCCGCCCGCGAGCACCGCCTCGCGCTGGCCGACTCGTGGATGGTCGGCGACCGGCTCAGCGACGCCGAGCCCGCGCTCGCGCTCGGCGGCCACGGCCTCGTGATCGCGTCGGCGGAGTCGCCGGAAGACGCGGTCCGGGCGCGCGCGAAAGGCATCGATGTGGCTCCCGATTTCGCCGCCGCGGTGCGCATCATCGGCTGTACCCGCGAGGTGATCGGCATCACCAACGGGCGGCGGCGCGGCGCGGTATTGCGCCCCGTCTCCGCCGCCATATACTCACCTTCGCGGAGCCTGCTCCGCGGGGTTCGTCGGCTCCAACCCAAGGTCTCGAGGAGGAACGTGGACATGTCGCTTCGGCATGGTGCTGCCGCCGGCCGCACCCTGGCGGTACTGGTCGTCCTGGCGGCCGCGCTGGCGCTTCCGGCGCGCGCGCAGCAGCAGATTCCGATCGGCACGTCGGTGACCGGGCAGCTCCTGCTCTCCGATCCGGTCATGGCGGACCAGACCCACTACAAGATGTTCACGTTCATGGGCACCGCGGGGCAGTCCGTCCAGATCGACCTGATGTCCGCCGACTTCGACGCCTACCTGTACCTCAAGGACCAGAACGGCCAGACGCTCGCGCACGACGACGACAGCGGCGGCGGCCACAACTCGCGCATCGTCCAGACGCTGCCGTACACGGGCGTCTACCAGGTCTACGCCAACACGCTGAGCCGCGGCGAGACGGGCTCCTTCACGCTGCAGCTGCGCGCCGCGTCGGCGCAGGTGGCGCAGCGCGGTCGGGCGTGTCGCAGCAGATCCCGATCGGCACGACGGTCACGGGCGAGCTGAGCTCGGCCGATCCCACGTTGAGCGACGGCTCGCACTACAAGCTGTTCACCTTCACGGGCACGGCGGGCCAGACCGTCCAGATCGACCTGATGTCCAGCGCGTTCGACTCGTACCTGTACCTGCGCGACCAGAGCGGCCAGCCCATCGCCCACGACGACGACGGCGGCGGCGGGCTCAACGCCCGCATCGTCCAGCAGCTGCCCTACACCGGCACGTACCAGATCGTGGCCAACACCCTGCAGTCCGGGCAGTTCGGCGCGTTCACGCTGCAGCTGCAGGGCGGGCAGGGCGCGACGATGCAGCCCGTGGTGAGCTCGATCCCGACCATCAACTCCATGTCGTCCATCGGGCAGGTCGGTCTCAACCAGCAGGTGCAGAACACGCTGGTCTCGGGCGGCGTCGCCTGGAACAACAAGCCGATCCACCTGTACGGATTCCAATGCAGCGCCGGCCAGCCGGTCCAGATCGACATCCTGTCCAGTTGGGACAACTACCTCATCGTCTTCGACCCGTCGGGTACGGAGGTCGCGCACGACGACGACGGCGGCGAGGGTCTCAACGCCCGCCTGCGCTGGACGTGCCCGACGACCGGGCTCTACCGGCTCGGCGTGACGACCGGCCTGGTCTCCACGACGCCCGGCGCGTACACGCTGCAGGTGCAGGCGACCGGGCAGCCGATGCAGATGATCCCGGCGCAGCCGCATCCAGCAGCCGACGCCGCAGCCCATCGGGCAGCCGACGCCGATGGCGCAGCCGGCGGCCGTGGCGAGCCCCACCAACGCGATTCCGGCGCCGGGGCAGATCGGCGCAGATCATGGCCGGCCAGTCGGTGCGCGGCCGCCTCGAGGCGGGCGACCAGTTGCATGGGCTCGACAGCACCTACGCGGACATCTGGCAGCTGCAGGGATCGGCGGGCCAGAGCATCTCGATCGAGCTGCAGTCGGACGACGTTCCCGACGTACCTGCAGCTCCTCGACGCCATCGGCCACGTGCTCGCGGAGTCGGCGGGTCACCCGAACTCGGGGCTGGCCTTCACGCTCCCGGCGACCGGGCACGTACCAGATCGTGGTGAACAGCAACGGCGCGCAGCGGCGGACGGGGACTTATACCCTGACCGTCCGCTGACGTCGCGGTAGGTCCGATGCACACCGGCCGGCGGGCGTGACACGCGGCATTGCCGCCGGCGCGCTCGCCGGCCTGGCGTTTCTGGCCTGGGCGGCCGGCCCGCCGGCGCTGGCCGCGCAGGCCGCCGGCAGTCCGCCCGCCGAGCCGTGCAGCGCCCCGGGCCCGGCGCCCGCTCCCGCCCGTCAACGCGATCCCCGCTCCCGGCGAGGTCGGCGCGCATCGCGGTCGGCCAGGCGATGCGCCGGCGAGCTCGAGCCCGGCGACCTCCTGATGGCCGACAGCACGCTGGCCGACGTCTGGCAGCTGCAGGGCACGGCCGGCGAGACGGTCACGATCGACGTCCGTTCGGACGAGTTCGACACCTACCTGGAGGTGCTCGACGCCGCCGGGCACGCGCCTGGGCCAGGACGACGACTCCGGCGGCGACCTCAACTCCCACCTCGCGCTCACGCTGCCGGCGTCCGGCACGTATCGGATCGTCGTGAACAGCGCCGGCCACGAGCGCGCGCGCGGGCCGCTACATCCTGTCCGTCCGGTAGATCCACGCCCAACCCACGGCGGCTCCACCGCGAGCCGCGGAGACCACCATGACGCGTTCCCTGCTCGCCCTGACCTGCCTGGCCCTCGCCGGTTGCGCCGGCGGCGCGCCGGCGCGGCCGGTCCCCGGCCCCGACCCGGACGCTCGCGATGAACAGCGAAGCCAGCGGCCAGCTCACCCGTTACGACGCCAAGCTGCGCGACAGCAGCGTGTACCAGGCGTGGAGCTTCGAAGCCAGGCCGGGCAGATCGTGCAGATCGACGTGATCTCCAGCGAATTCGACGCCTACGCCATCCTGCAGAACGCGGCCGACTCGGTGCTCGCCCGCGACGACGACGACGGCGGCGGCACCAACGCCCGCATCACCTGGGCGATCCCGGCCGCCGGCACGTACGAGATCCTCGCGAACTCCGCCACGAAGGGCCGCTACGGCCGGTACACGGTGCGCCTGCGCAGCGTCGGCCTGCTGCTCCCGGGCACGGTGGGCCAGATCATGCGCGGCCAGTCCATGACGGGGCAGCTCGCGGCCAACGATCCCAAGCTGTCCGACGGATCGGTCTACCAGGCGTGGACGTACATGGGGCAGGCGGGCGAGTCCATCGAGGTGGACGTGCTGTCGGCCGACTTCGACGCCTACGCCATCATCCAGGACGCCAACGGCTCCAAGCTCGCGGCCGACGACGACTACGGCGGGGGCACGAACGCGCGCATCACCTTCACGCTGCCGTACACCGGCGCGTACCGGCTGATCGCCAACACGTACCGGAAGGGACGTTCGGGACGTTTTCGCTGTCGGTGAAATAGGCGAGAGGGGCGGTGGTTCGCGGCCCTAGCGACCCCGCGGCCCTGACTTGCTCCTCCGTCCGGCGCCCGTCTTTCTTTTGAGCATGCGCGTCGCGGTGCTGGCCTCGGGCCATGGCTCCAACCTGCAGTCCCTCCTCGATGCGTTTCCCGGACCGCCGTCGCCGGCCGTCATCGCGCTGGTGATCTCCAACAAGGCCTCGGCGGGCGCCCTGGCGCGGGCCGCGGATCGCGGCGTGCCGACGGCCACCGTCGTCGAGAGCGGTGACGACGCTCCCCGGCTGCTCGAGCTGCTGACCGCCCACGCCGCCGAGCTGGTGGTCCTCGCCGGCTATCTCAAGAAAGTGCCGGACGCGGTCGTGCGGGCGTATCGCGGGCGCATGCTCAACGTGCATCCGGCGCTGCTGCCGTGTTTCGGCGGCGCGGGGATGTACGGCCGGCGGGTGCACGAGGCGGTGCTCGCGAGCGGCGCCCGCGTCACCGGCGTCACCGTGCACCTGGTGGACGAGCAGTACGACCACGGGCCCATCGTCGCGCAGTGGCCGGTGCCGGTGCGGCCGGGCGACACGGCCGAGTACGCTCGCCGCGCGCGTGCTCGCGGTGGAGCACCGGCTCCTGCCGGCGGCCGTCGCGGCGTTCGCGCGGCGCGGCGGCGCGCCCGTCTGCTCGGCGGCCGGCGAAGCGTTCGCTCCCGCCGCCGACCTTCCCCCTTCGTTCGAACATGCGCTGGCTGTCGCCTAGCGCCGCCGCCGCCGCGCTGCTGGCGCTCGCGACGCCCGCGCGCGCCCAGCGACTCGACTCGCTGGTCGTGCGACTGGCCGACATGAGCGCGGTCTCGGGGCTCGAGGACGCGGTGGCCGAGAGCCTCGCCGCGGCGCTGCCGGGCGCGAGCTCGACCGCGCGGGGAACGTCGTGTGGACGCGGGGCAGCGGCACCCCGGTGCGCGTGGCGCTCTGCCCGATGGACGAGCTGGGCTACGTCGTGGGCGAGGTCATGGCCCGACGGCTACCTGACGCTGCGCCGCGTGGGTATCACGCCGGCGGGCCCGCTCTTCGACCAGGCGCTCGAGGGCGAGCGCGTGACGGTCTTCGGCCGCCGCGGCCCGGTCGCCGGCGTCGTGGGCGTGCGCTCGATCCACCTGGCGCGCGGCCGGCCCACCGCGAGCGAGGAGCCGTTCTCGCTCGACAACGCGTACGTGGACGTGGGCGCGTCGTCCGCGGCGGAGGTCGCGCAGCTGGGCGTGGCCGTGCTCGCGCCCGTGACGCGCGCCAAGGCCGCGCAGCACTACGGCCTCGATCTCGTGGCGGCGCCCGACGTGTCCGCGCGCGCCGCGTGCGCGGCGCTGCTCGACGCCGCGCTCCGGCCGGCGCCGGGGAGCCCGAGCGGCACCGCCGTCGTCGCGTTCACCCGCCGCCGCCACTTCCGCTGGGACGGCGCCGCGTACCTGCTGGCCGAGCGCGCGCCGCGGGGCGCCGACGTCGTTGTGCTCGGCGACGCCGGCCCCGCCGACTCGCTCGACCTCGGCGCCGCGCCCGCGCGGCGCGACAGCCTGCCCGCCGGCGAGGGCTGGCGGGAAGGCGTGGCCTGGAGCCTGCCGACCCGCTACGCCGGCACCAGCGTCGAGACCATATCGCTGCGCGACGTGGCCGCGCTCGCGGACCGCCTGCGCCAGTTCCTGGCGGGCGCTCCCGTGAGGACCGTGGGTGGCGGCGGGCCGGCACGGCGGCGCTCCTGGCGCTCGCCGCCGGATCGGCGGCGCCCGGGCGCGCCGCCGCCCAGGACGCCGCGCGCCTCGCGGAGGCCCGCGACGTGCTCGGCAGGTTGATCGAGACCTACGGCGTGTCGGGCCACGAGGCGCCGGTGCGGGACGCGGTGATCCACCTGCTGCCGGCGTGGGCGAGCCCCACCATAGACTCCGCCGGCAACGTGCTGGTGCGCGCCGGCGCCGGCGAGCCGCTGGTGGTGTTCGTCGCGCACATGGACGAGATCGGGTTCACCGTCACCGCCATCGAGAACGACGGGCGCCTCGACCTGCGCCCGGCCGGCGGGTTCTATCCCTCGCTGTTCGAGGCGGAGCCGGCGCTGGTGCACACGGCGCGAGGCGTCGTGCCTGCCGTCTTCGCGCCGCGCGACAGCGTGGGACCCGCGCCGCGGCGGAGCCCCGGCGCGCTCAAGGTGGATCCGGGCACCGGCAGCCGCGCGGCCACCGAGGCGCTTGGCATCGCGGTCGGCGACGCGGTCACGATGCCGAAGCGTTTCGTGCCGCTCGCCGGGACGCGCGCTACCGGCCGCTCGATGGACGACCGGGTGGGTTGCGCCGCCGAGCTGCTCGCGCTGCGCCGCCTCGATCCGCGCCTGCTGCGCCACGCCGTGCTGTTCATCTTCTCGGTGCGCGAGGAGGTGGGGCTCGACGGCGCGCGCTACGAGGCGGCACGCCTCGCGCCCGAGCACCCCGCGCGCGTCCATGCCATTGACACCTTCGTCTCCTCCGACGCACCGCTCGAGATCAAGACCTTCGCCGACGCGCCCCTGGGCGGCGGCGCCGTCCGTCCGCGCCGTGGACCAGAGCGCGGTCACGCCGCCGGCCCTCGCGGACTCGCTGCTCGCGCTGGCCCGCGCGCGGCACATCCGCCTCGGCTGGGGCGCGACCAACGGCGGCAACGACGGCTCGACGTTCACGCGCTTCGGCGTCCCCGACGTCGGCATGGGCTGGCCCCTGCGCTACGCCCACTCGCCGGCCGAGGTGGTTGACATGACGGACGTGGTCGCGCTCGCCGACATCATCCAGGCCATCGCGGAGAAATGGTAATGCCCCGCGCCCTCCTCTCCGTGTCCGACAAGCGCGGCCTCGTGGAGTTCGCCTCGGCGAGCTGCACGCGGCTCGGCTGGGAGATCGTCTCCACGGGCGGCACCGCCAGCGCTCGCGCCGCCGGCGTCACGGTCGACGCCGTCGAGCGGTGACCGGCTTCCCGGAGATGATGGACGGGCGGGTGAAGACGCTGCACCCGGCGGTGCACGGCGGGCTGCTGGCCCGGCGCGACCGTGCCCGGCGACATGGCGGCGCTCGAGCGGCACGGCATCGCAGCCCATCGATCTCGTCGCCGTGAACCTCTATCCGTTCCGCGAGACGGTGGCGCGCGCCGGCGTGACCGCTCGCGGAGGCGGTCGAGCAGATCGACATCGGCGGGCCCTCGATGCTCCGCGTCGGCCGCGAAGAACTACGAGCGTCACCGTGGTCGTGGACCCGGCGGACTACGCGCGGGTCCTGACGCGCTGCGCTGCGCGGCGGCGCGTTGCCGGACGCTCGCGCCGCGAGCTGGCCGTCAAGGTGTTCGCGCACACCGCGGCGTACGACGCGGCCATCGCGGAGTGGCTCGGCTCGCGCGCGAGCAGGCCGCGGGTGACCGCCGGCTTGCCGGCGTTCCTCTCGCTCGCGCTCGAGCGCCGGCAGGCGCTGCGCTACGGCGAGAACCCCGACCAGAACGCCGCCTTCTACGTCGACGCGGCGAGAGCGGCGGGCTGGCCGACCTCGCGCAGCTCGGCGGCAAGGAGCTGTCGTTCAACAACCTGCTCGACCTCGACGCCGCGCTGCTGCGCCGCTGGACCGTTGCCGGCGAAACGCCTGCGTCATCATCAAGCACACGACGCCGTGCGGGCTCGCCGTCGGCGGACGACGGCTCGAGGCGTATCGCCGGGCCCTGGCGACCGACCCGGTCTCGCGCCTACGGCTCGCGTCGTCGGCTTCAACACCGTGCGTGGACGAGGAGACGGCGGCGGCGCATGGCGGAGCTGTTCGTGGAGGCGGTCGTCGCGCCCGGCTTCAGTCCGGACGCGCTCGAGATGCTGCGCGAAGAAGAACCTCCGCATCTCTCGAGGTGCCGCCGCGCGCGACCGCGCCGACGGCGGGCTCGACTTCAAGCGCGTCCGCGGCGGCTTCCTCGTCCGAGTCGCGACGCGCGCTTCGATCCGGACGAGAGCGGCTGGAAGGTCGCGACCCGCGCGCGCGCCCGCGGCCGAGGAGCTGGACGACCTGCGCTTCGCGTGGGCGGCGGTGATGAGCGTGAAGTCGAACGCCATCCTCATCGCACGGGACGGCCAGGCCTGGGGATCGGCGCGGGCCAGATGAGCCGCGTGGACAGCTCGCATGCTCGCCGTGCACAAGGCGCGCGCCGCGGGCCACGACATCGCGGGCGCGGTGCTCGCCTCGGACGCGTTCTTCCCCTTCCGCGACGGCGTGGACGAGGCGGCGAAGGCCGGCGTGCGCGCGATCATCCAGCCCGGCGGATCGGTGCGCGACCCCGAGGTCGTCGCCGCGGCCGACGAGCACGGCCTGGCGATGATCCTCACCGGCAGACGACAGTTCCGGCACTGATGCGCCGCCGCCACGCTCGTCCTCGCCCTCGGTCCTGGCGGCCTGCAGCTCCGAGCTGCCGCCGGGGACCACCTCCTTCACGCTCGGCCGGACCACCGTCCGCGTGGATTCGACGCTCGACCTGATCGGGCTGGTGCTGCGCCTCTCCGACACCGCCGACATCCCGTCCATCGGCCCGCTGCACAAGTGGGACGTGGCCCTCGGCACCGAGCGCGGGGACTCCGCCTTCACGCTGGCCGAGGCCTCGGGCCGACGCCGGTGGGCCCGATTCTCGACGACTACGCCGCCCCGGACGCCCGACTCGGCCTGCGGCTGGATCGCGCCGGGCGTGCACCGCTGCTTCGGCGGAGACGCGGCGCAGAAGCGCGCGGTGGACCGCTTCATCGACGCGGCGCGGGCGTTCGCGCCGCGCGCCGCCCCCCTCGCCTTCGAGGGGATGGACGCCGCCACGCGGCAGCGGGACCTGTCCGACGCCTACGTCGCGCTCGCCGGCAGCAAGGCGCCCGACAGCCTGCTCGCGGCGTACTCCGGCTACGGCGGGACCAGCTACGACATCACGCTGGCCCGCACCTTCTGGACCCGCGCGTACAGCCCGTCGGTGGATCCGGTGAGCTGGTCGAGCGCGCTGGGCGATCGGATCTTCCTCGCGCCCGATCCCGCCTTCCCCGACCGCTCGTTCCGCTCCCCGAGCTACATCTGGCTCGCCGCCGGGCACCAGATGGCGCACGCCATCGTGCGGCGCCTGTTCGCCGATCACCCGGAGATCCTCGAGCGCACCGTGCACCTGCGGCCCACGGTCGAGGCCGCCATGGCGCGCGCGGGTACGCGCCCATCTTCTGGGACGAGGACCTGGGCGAGCAACTGGCGCGCGCCATCACGATCCGCGCGCTGCTCGCGGCCAAGCCGACGCTCGCCTGGCCCCTCCGGGGCGAGGCGATGGGCGCCAACATGGCGCTGGTGCCCTGGCTCGAGGACGCGCTGGCCACCTACGAGAAGAACCGCGCGAACTACCCGACGCTCTCCGACTTCGCCGGCGAGCTGACCGGCGCCATCGCCGCCATCCCGGTCGACTCGTGCCGGGCGGCGACCAGCCCCGACGTGGCCCTGGTCGGCATCTCGCGCGACCGGGCCGTGGTGGGGTGGATCGGCGACCACTCGCCCTTCAAAGCGCGCGGCCTCCTGGTCGGCGATACGGTGGTCGCGATCGACGGCGACAGCGTGTCGGCCGGCGGGATGATGGTGCCCACGCGCCAGCTCTACCTCGATTTCTCCCAGCACCTGCCGGCCGAGCTCGCCACGCTGACCATCGGCGCGGCGGCCACGTCTACGGCATCGGGGTCCCGATCAACTGGGGCCCGCGGGCCATCACGCGGGTCGCGTCACAGGCGCGCGCAGCGGTGGAGCCCATCTGCACCTGGGTGCAGCGGGCGATTCGGCAGTAACCGGACCGTCAGCACTCAGTTGTAAGAGGCGCCCGAGGGCCCGCCTGCGCGGCCCCTTCCCAGCCCGGCACGACGGTTTCCCGAGCATATACCCAACCCTCTGGCGGGATTCGCTCCACGGCATAGAATAGGGCCGTTGTCCACCGGTCCCCCTTCCCCGTGGAGGCGACATGAACCGCAGAGAGGCAAGCAGGGCACTCGCATCCATCCCGCTCGCGATGGCCGCCGGGCTCATCCTTCCGCGGACGGCCGCGGCCCGTCAGCAGCCGCGGTTCCCCCGCCTGCAGGCGGCGATCACCGCGCTCGACGACGCGCTCGACTTCCTGCAGAAAGCGCCGGACGACTTTGGCGGGCACAAGGCGGCCGCGATGGACGCGTGCCGGGTGGCTGAGCGGCAGCTGCGTGCCGCGATGGCCTACAAGAGAAACGGCGGCCAGTAGGAGGCCCGAGACGCACAGGCCCCGGCGACAACCGCCGGGGCCTTGTCGCGTCCGGGGCCGGCAGCCGCCCGATCGCAGCCCGCCGTTGTGCGCGGCGTCGGCCGGTGCATAGGTTAGCGGCTCGGAGGGATAGACCTAACTGGTAAGGCAGCAGTCTTGAAAACTGCCGGGCGCAAGCCCTTGGGGGTTCGAGTCCCCCTCCCTCCGCTGGCACGGCGGCTCACGAGAAGACGTCACCACGAGACCACCTGCGCGTCGGCGGCATGGGCGAAGGTCACCGAGGCCGCGTCGCCCTCCGTCCGCGTCTCGATGGGCCGGCCGTCGAGCGTAACGCGCGACGGATGCTGGAAGCGCCAGACGATCGTCACTCGCGCCGGGCGCACCGGTCAGGCGCGAGCGTCGTCCGCCCGCCTTCGGACGTCATGTCGAGGCGGCGGCCCTCGAAATCCACCAGGCTCCGCGCGCGGACCGGGATAGATCTCGTAGACGCGCCGGTCGTCGAGCGTCGGAACCGGCGCCGGGCCCGCGCCCGTCCAGGGCACGAGGGTCATCACGTCCTCGGGGATCTTCGGCAGGATCGCCCCCGCCTTCACGTACAGCGGGATGCGATCGAGCGGCGCGTCCACCACGAGGTCCGTCGGCCCGCGTGTACCGCGCGCCGCTCCAGTAATCCAGCCACTCGCCTTCGGGCAGGTGGACGCTGCGCTGCGTGCCCGGCGTCACGACGGGCGCCACCAGCAGATCCGGGCCGAAGTAGTATTCGTCGGTGGCCGCCGCGCCGCGGCGTCGAGCTGGATGGAAGAGCACCAGCGCCCGCATGAGCGGCATGCCGGTGCGCGCGCTCTCCTGCGCCGCCGCGTAGCGATAGGGAAACAGGCTCATGTGCAGGCGCGAGTAGCGGCGGAAGATGTCCAGCGCCTCGGCGCCGTAGTCCCAGGGGCCCAGGTTGATGGCGGAGTGCAGCTGCATGACCGGGGAGAACGCGGAGAACTCCGTCCAGCGCACGAACAGCACGTCGTCGCCCGGCGTCCGCGCGTCCTTCTCGTAGCCGCCCAGGTCGCTCGTCCACAGCGGAATGCCCGAGAGCCCGGCGTTGAGGCCCGCCAGTCACCACGCTCGGCAGGCCGTTCTCCGTCGCCGAAATTGGATTCGTTGTCGCCGGCCCAGAAGAACGGCAGGTTGTGGTTGCCCACCGAGCCGCTGCGCATGAGCAGGCACGCCGTCGCCGTGCAGGTCGCTCTGGATCAGCGATTCCAGCGCCCGGTCGTACAGCACCGAGTAGCGGGTGCGCATGACGGCCGCGTCCTCGCCGTCGGCGAACCGCGCATCGCGGATGAAGCTGCCCTCGCCGCCGTCCGCCTTGAACGCGTCGGCGCCCAGCCGGATGGCCTTGCGCACCTGGTCCTGCCACCACGCCGTGGCGGCCGGATTGGTGAAGTCCACCAGCCGCCCCGTCCCTTCCACCAGGTCGCCAGGTAGACGTCGCCGGAGTCGGTCTTGAGGAAGTAGCCGGCTCGCCGCGCCTCCTCGAAGTTCGAGGCCGCCGTCAGCGGGATCTTGCCGACCAGCTCCGGCTCGCTCGGCGTGAACGTCGTGTCGTTGATGAACGCCGTGAGCCACAGGCACAGCTTGAAGCCGAGGTCGTGGATGTGCCGGACCATCGCCTCGGGATCGCTGAACTGCTGCCGGTTCATCTGGAACGTGTTGTAGTTCGTCGCCCAGGGGCTGTCCAAGACCAGCACCGACGCGGGCAGGCCGAGCTGCCGGTAGCGCTCGACGTCCTCGTAGACGGCCGCCATGTCGCGGATGCCAGTTGCGGCTCTTCCAGGGGGCGAACGCCCAGTACGGCGGCAGCTTGGCGCGGCCCACCATCCCCGTGTAGCGCTCGAGGATGAGCGGGAACTGCGGACCCTCGAAGAACACGATGCGCAGGCGCGTGTCCCGCAACCGGACGACGAACGTGTCGTGGTCGGAGGCGCCGAGGTCGAAGGTCGCTTCCGCGTACGTGTCCACCCACAGGCCGTAGCCCCTCAGGTCCATGAAGAACGGGATCGGGATGTAGGTCCCGGATCCCTTGGCCTCGGGCAGGTCGCTCGAGGCGTTCACCAGGACGCGGCGGACCTGGTTGAGCGCATCGTAGCGCTCGCCGAAGCCGTAGACCGGCTCGCTCTCGCGGAGCCGGAACTCCCAGTTCGCCAGTCCTGGCGAGGTGGCGGAGATCTCGGTGACGCCCTCGCCCAGACGGCGGACCTGAAGGTCGGACGCGTCGAGCGGGCGCCCGTCCCTCAGGAAGCCGGTGAGCTCGAGGTGATCGGCCCGCCGCGCGGTATTGGTGAACGCGAGCCGCACGGTCCCGGGCACACTCTGGGCCCCCAGCGGTGCAACCCACGCGGCGAGCAAGGCCAGCGGCAGCTCCATGGGGCAGAATCTCACCGTCCCTCCCGGCAGCCGGCGCCACGAGGCGCCGGAACGAAGGATCGCATCCCGGCGGGCCGCCCGCCACGCGCCCCGTGGGCCGGGTCCGACGGCGCGCGCCCGGGCCGGGGGAAACAATCCCTCTCCCGGCGACGTACTATTCGTTCGACATTCCGAGTGAAGGCGGGCGCCATCGCCCCCGCTGCCCTTCCCCCGACGAGGTCCCTTCCATGCGGGTCACACTGCTTGCGCTCCTGCTCACGGCCGCGGCCGGTCCGGCGCTCGCCCAGTCCAACGCCGAGCTGATGGCGAACGACCACTACACGCGCTCCCACGACTACGACCTGATCCACCAGCGGATCGCGGTGTCGGACTTCAACTGGGACTCGCTGTCGTTCGAGGGCAGCGTGACCACCACGCTGGTGGCCCTGCGCCCCGGCCTCGACTCCGTCATCCTGGACGAGGGGGCGCTGCTGGCCAACACGTCGGTCACGGACCGGCGCGGCAAGCCGCTCCGCACGACCCGCAGCGGCGACACGCTGGTGGTCTTTCCGGCCAGCCCGGTCGGGTTCGGCGACACGCTGACGTTCAGCGTCGCCTACCACGGCAAGGTGAAGGACGGCGACGGGCTGACCTACATCACCAGTGACGGCCTGCCGCACCGCCCGCAGCAGATCTGGAGCCAGGGCGAGGACCACAACAACCACGACTGGTTCCCGACCTTCGACTTCCCGAGCGACAAGATGACGTGGGAGATGGTGGCGACCGTCCCGGCCGAGGACTTCGCGGTCTCCAACGGGCGCCTGGTCTCGGACGTGGTGCGCGGCGGGCAGCGCACGGTGACCTGGAACCAGGAGCGAGCCGTCCGCCACCTACCTGGTGTCGCTGGTCGTGGCGCCGCTCGCCAGGATCCACGACACGTGGCAGGGCATCCCGGTGGACTACTACGTCTACCACGCCGACAGCGCCGCCGCGTGGCGCCTGTTCCACGTGACGCCGGACATGATCGGGACCTACTCGCGGCTCACCGGCATCCGCTACCCGTGGGACAAGTACGCCCAGACCACCGTGGCCGACTTCTTCGGCGGCATGGAGAACGTGAGCGCGACCACGCTGGTGGACTGGCTCCCCGACGCGCGCGGCGTACCAGGACCGGCCGTGGTACCAGTGGCTCCTGATCCCGCACGAGCTCGCGCACCAGTGGTTCGGCGACTACGTGACGACCGAGAACTGGGCGAACATGTGGCTGAACGAGGGCTTCGCCGAGTTCATGCCGGGCCAGTACTGGGGCCAGAAGCTGGGCGCGCACGTGGCGCAGGACTACTACCTCAACGAGTACCAGGACTTCCTGCGGATCGAGCAGCGGCGCCCGATGCCGCTCGCCTCCCTGGGCTCCAACAACATCTACCCCAAGGGCGCGCTGGTGCTGGAGATGCTGCGGGACTACCTGGGGCCGCAGCGCTTCTGGGCCGGCGTCCACACCTACCTCACGCGCCACGCCTTCGGCGTCGCGACCAGCGACGACCTGCGCCAGGCGTTCGTCGCGGCCACCGGTGAGAACCTCGACCGGTTCTGGAGCGAGTGGGTGTACCAGGCGGGGTATCCGCAGCTCGACGTCGCGGCGACGTACGACTCGACCGCGCACGCGCTCACGCTCGACATCAAGCAGACGCAGCTCGACTCGCTCAAGCCCGACAGCACGGGCCTCAAGTTCACGATTCCGCCCGTGTTCCACATGCCGCTGGTGGTCCGGGTCGGCACCGCGGCCGGCGACGTGACCCGGCGCGTGGACCTCGATGCGCGGGACCAGACGGTGACGATTGCCGGCCTCGGCGGCCCGCCCACGATGGTGATCTTCGACGACGGGAACGCGGTGCTGAAGAGCCTCACTTTCCCGCAGCCCACGGCCTGGCTCGCCACGCAGCTCGGGCGCGACCCGGACCTGTGGAATCGCGAGTGGGTCATCGGCCAGCTGGCCGACCGGAAGGACGACGCCGCGGCGGCGCGCCGCGCTCGCCGAGGCCGCGACGCACGCGGACTACTTCCTGACGCGGCAGGAGGCGGTGGACGCGCTCGGCGATTTCCCGGCCGCGCTCGCGCTTCCCGCGCTGGCAGCCGCCGCGCACGATACCTCCGCCGCCGTGAGGAGCGGTGCCCTGGACGCCCTGGGGCGGATCGGCGGCGCGCAGGCCGTCGCGCTCGCCGGCGACGCCTTCGCCCACGACTCGAGTTACGAGGTGCGGGCGGCCGCCGTCATGGCCCTCGGCCACGCCGACTCGGCCCACGCCGACCGGATCATCGACGCCGCGCTGGTGACGCCGTCGTACCGCGACGCCATCCAGACCGCGGCGTTGCGCCTGATCGCGTTCTCCAACGATACGGCCCGGCTGGGGACGGTGGACTCGCTGGTGGGCGCGACGCAGAACGCGTCGTTCGTCCTGGCGGCGTTCGTCGCGCGCGGGAACACCCGCGCCGGGGCGCTGCTGGCCGGCCACCTCGACGACGCGAGCCCGGCCGTGCGCCGCTGGGCGCTGCAGGCGTACCGGTTCGGCATGCCGAGGCCGATGGCCCTGGCGGGCCTCCGGGAGGCCGAGGGCCGCCTCACCCGCGCCGACGCGAAGGCCGCGGTGAGCGACGCGATCAAGCAGTTGAGCACCGGGCGCGGCGGGATGTAGCGCGCGGAGCCGGCCGGGCGGCTACGGCGAGGGTGGCTGTCCGCCCGGCAGCGGGTGCAGGAAGCGCGTGGCCACGAGGTGCTGGTCCTCGAGGTAGCGCGAGATGTGCTTCGCGCCGCCGAGTTGCAGGACGGGCGCCGCCAGGTCCTGGTAGCCCGTCACGCGCTGCTGGACGACCACGTTGGGAAGCAGCTCCGAGAAGGTGATGGTCGCCCCGGCGGCCCGCACCCCGGCCTGCGCCGTCTCGGAGTGCGTGAGGACGACGCTCGCGCGCACGATGTGGTAGGTGCGCGGATCGAGGTCCACGTCGCCCTCCAGGTCGGGCGAGGTCATGCTCTCCGGCGGCCGGAAGTGAAAGCGCACCACCTCCGCCTTGTCCTGGTCCACGACGGCCGCTGAACGAGAAGCAGTGATTGGCCTGGAAGCCGCTGTCGGCCAGATCGGTCAGGGTCGGCAGGACGAACGCCGGGCTGGTGGTGCCGTCGGGCAGCGTCGCGACGCCCAGCACGTCGCCCGGCCGGTAGTGGACCTGCGCGCTGCTGAGGTACTCGACGGTATCGGTGGTCCGGGAGACGACGTTGCCGACCTCGTCGAGGTCGGTGAAGGTCCGCGCCATCCAGTAGCGGAACTGGTAGGTGGTGGCGAGGAGCTTGAACTGCTGCGCGTTCTGCCTCAGCTCGCTGAACAGGGCCAGCAGCTCGTGCGACCCGGCGTCCGGCGGACCCGGCTGCGTGCAGCCCCGGCTCGCGACCACGGTGATCGCCTCGAGCTCCACCGTGATCCGCTCGAGCGTCACCGTCAGGTTGAGCGCCTGGTCCGCCGCCAGGACCACGGTCGTATCCACCGGCTTGAAGCCCACCTGCCTGGCGACGAGGTGATAGGTGCCGGCCGGAACGTGGATGAACGCGAACGATCCCGCCGCGTCGGTGAACCGCTGAGCGAAGCGCGGCTGCAGCGCCACCACTGCGTAGGGCACCGGCTCGTCGGGGCCGGTCTGCACGATGCCGCGGACGACGCCGGCGCCCCCGCGCAGCACGGGCTCCTGCGACCTCGCGGCGCGGGGCGCCACGAGCGAGGCGAGGGCGATCGCCAGCGCGGAAACGTGCAGGGCCTTGGGCAGCGGCATGCTAGGCGATGTGCAGCTCGGTGATCATCCGGAAGTGGTACCCGTAGATCGCCAGCGTCACGGCCATCGGCAGCAGCCTCGGCCGGCGCACCAGCGTCCACGCCACCAGCTTCCAGTACTCGACCCGCTCGCGGCCGATGATGCCGAGACGGATCACCGAGCGGGCGGCCGCCAGGCCCTGCTGCCGCAGGTAGCCGAGGTCGATCCGGCCCTTGATCCGCGGCGGCCGGTATTCGCGCAGCAGCGCCCGGACCCGGCGGTAGTACGCCTTGGGCGCGTACAGGCGCTCCAGCAGATCCCGATAGGACTCGCGCAGCCCGTCGCCGCCCGCGAGCGGCACGATGTTGGTCGTCCCGTCCACGTTGTCGCCCGACCCGCCGCGCACCAGGCGGCCGGCCTTCCGCATGCGCTCGTGCAGGCGGGTGCCCGGCAGGGCCTGGAGCAGTCCCACCATCGCCATCACGATGCCGCTCTTCTGGATGAACTCCGCGAGCTTCTGCGGCGCGGACGGCGCGTCGCTGTCGAACCCCAGGATGAAGCCGCCCTGCACCTGGAGGCCGGCCCGCTGCATGCGCCGCGTGTCCGCGACCAGGTCGCGGCCCAGGTTCTGCTTCTTGCTGCACTCGGCGAGGGCGCCCTCGCTCGGCGTCTCGATGCCGACGAACACCGTGTCGAACCCGGCGGCCGTCATCATCGCCATGAGGCGCGCGTCGTCGGCGAGGTTGATGGACGCCTGGGTGCCGAACGACATGCCGCGGCGCCCCTTCCGCCACTCGATCAGCGCCGGCAGCAGCTCGGTCATGACGCTCCGCTTGTTGCCGATGAGGTTGTCGTCCACGAAGAACACGCCGTTGCGCCAGCCGAGGGCGTAGAGCCGGTCCAGCTCGGCGACGACCTGGCCCGCCTGCTTGACGCGCGGCCGGTGCCCCAGCTGCGCGGTGACGTCGCAGAAGTCGCAGTCGAACGGGCAGCCGCGCGAGTACTGCAGCGGCATGGACTGGTAGCGGCCGAGCCGCACCAGGTCCCAGCGCGGGACGGGCGTCCGGCGGAGGTCGGCGAATTCCGCGGTGCGGTAGATCCGCTGCGCGCGGCCGGCGGCCAGGTCCGCGAGGAACGGCGGCAGCGTGAGCTCGGCCTCGTTCAGCACGAGGTGGTCCACCGCGGCGAACTGCTCGGGCTGCGCGGTGAACAGCGGTCCGCCCGCGACCACCGGGCGGCCGGCCTCGCGGCACTGCGCGAGGATGCGCTCGACCGAGGGCCGCTGCACGCTCATGGCGCTGAGGAAGACGTAGTCCGCCCACGCGAGGTCCGCGGCGCCGAGGGCGCGCACGTTGGTGTCCACCAGCCGGAGGTCCCACTCGGCCGGCAGCATGGCCGCGACGGTGAGCAGGCCGAGCGGCGGAGAGGACGCGCGCTTGCGCACGAAGCGCAGGGCGTGCTTGAAGCTCCAGAACGTGTCCGGGAATTGCGGATAGACGAGGAGGATGCGCATCGAGGCCTTCACCGCCGGCGGTATGCCTTCGTTCTCACCTCGGTTCGTGTCGCATCCGAGAGCTAGTGCCGCGCCTGGGGGCCGTCAACCCACGGCGGGCCGCGGCGTGGCCTGCCGGCCGGTCACGGTGACCGATCCGGGCGCGAGGCCGGGAGCGGTCGCGTCCACCCGGATCTCGCCGGCCTCGGCCGTGGCCTGCACGATGACCACGCACTTCCCGTTGAACGCGTGGCGCGCGTCGCCCTTGTCCGGCTCGTGGCTGCTCGGGTCGCCGTTCCCCACGCCGATGATGCGCCCGCTCCCCGACACCTGGAAGCTCACGCCGTCGTCGGCCACCGGCACGCCGCGGCCCGCCGCGTCCACCACCTCGCACCGTGACCACCGCGACGTCCTCGCCGTCGGCCGCGATCGCGGCGCGGTCCGCGGTCGAGCACGAGGCGCGCCGCCGCGCCCGTCGTCTCGCGCTTGTCGGTGAGCACCACCTGGCCGCCCCTGGAGCCGCGCGCCTCGAGCGTGCCCGCCGCGTACGGCACCTTCCACGCCAGGTGCCCGTCGCGCTTGACGTCCTGCGCGCCGAGGCTCGTGCCGTTGAGGAACAGCTCCACGCGCTCGAGGTTGCTGTGGCACCCAGACGTCGATGTCCTGCCCTTCCTTGCCGGCCCAGTTCCAGTGCGGGAACAGGTGCAGCACCGGCTCGGCGCCCCACCACGCCTGGTAGTAGTAGAAGTTGTCCTTGGGGAAGCCGCAGGTGTCCAGGATGCCGAAGTGCGAGTTGATGCACGGCCACTTGTAGGGCGTCGGCTCGCCGCGGTAGTCGAAGCCGGTCCACGACGAAGCCGCCCGCGAGCCACGCCCGCGCGTCGTAGTACGTCCACCAGTGCTCGGCCGTCGCCGCCCAGGGCGGGAAGTTGAGGTCGTAGGCGCTGACGTAGCCGCGGCCGGGTCGTTGGCGTAGATGCCGCGCGTCGAGACCGTGCTCGCCACCTCGGTGCCCATCGTCGGCAGGTGCGGATGGGCGCGGTGGAACTCGTCCATGTCGGCGTGCACGTAGTTGAACCCCTGCACGTCCACGACGTTGGTGAGGCCCTTGCCCCAGTCGCCGTTCATGGCCTCGGTGATGGGCCGCGAGGGATCCAGCCGGCGCGCCAGCCGCTTCATGGCGGCCGCGATCAGCGCGCCCGCGCTCGCTGCCCTGCACGAGCCACTCCTCGTTGCCGATCGACCAGGCGAACACGCGCGGGATGGTTGCGGTCGCGCCGCACCAGCCGGCTCGAACTCGGCTCAGCCCTTCGTCGCTGGAGGACATCATCCGCGTCTCGTCCAGCACCAGCATGCCGAGCCGGTCGCAGGCGTCGAGCAGCTCCGGCGTGGGCGGATTGTGCGACGTGCGGTAGGCGTTCGACGCCCATCGCCTTGAGCCGCTCGACGCGATACGCCTGCAGCCGGTCGGGCAGCGCCGAGCCCACGCCGGCGTGGTCCTGGTGGTTGCAGGTGCCCTTGAGCTCCACCGCGCTCGCCGTTGAGGAGGAAGCCGCGGTCCGCGATCGAAGTGGACGGTGCGGATGCCGAACGGCGTCTCGTAGCGGTCGACGGTCGCGCCGCCCGCCTCGATCGCCGTGGTGAGCGCGATAGAGCTGCGGCGTGTCCACGCGACCAGAGCGCCGGCGCCGTCACGCGTCAGGTGCTGCGTGAACTCGCGCCCGCTCCACGCGGCCAGGCGCGCCGGCACCGTCGACGGCCGTCGCCACCACCCGCCCGCCGGGATCGGCGACGGTCGAGCGCACGCGGCACACGCGGCGCCTCGCGCGCTCTCGTTCTCGACCTGCGTCGCGACGGTGAGCGTCGCCGGCGCCGCCCGTCACCGCGCGACGTGCACGTACGTGCCCCACTGCGGCACGTGCACCGGCGTCGGTCTTCACCAGCCACACGTGGCGGTAGATGCCCGCGCCCTCGTAGAACCACCCTTCGTGCTCGGTGGCGTCGGCGCGCACCAGCAGCACGTTGCGGCCGCCGTAGTTCGCCAGGTCGCTGATGTCGAAGCTGAACGGCGCGTAGCCGCTCAGGTTCCTGCCGAGGAAGATGCCGTTCAGCGCGACGAGGCAGTCGCGGAACACGCCGTCGAACTCCAGGCTCAGGCGCCGGCCGTGGTCGCCCGCCGGCATGTCGAACGTCGCGGCGGTACCAGCCGATGCTGGTGGCCGGGTAGTCGCGGCCGATCGGCTTGAAGCCCTGGCCGTAGAGCGCCGGGGCGTTCTCGAACGGCAGCTCGACCACCCAGTCGTGCGGCAGGTCCACCGTCCGCCAGCCGCTGACGTCGAAGTCCGGCTTCGAGGGCGCCGGCATGAACTCGCCCGTCTTGCCGAACTCCTCGCCGCGGCCGTAGCCGAAGTCCTGCGCGGGATCGTCGGCGTGCCCGAGGTGGAAGCGCCATGCCGCGGTCGAGCAGCAGCCGCTCGCGGGGCGCGGCGCCGCCCGTCTCGGCCAGCAGCTCGGCGCCGTCGGCCGGCGCGGCGCCTTCCGCGCGGAGAGCCCCGGGCAGGGCCAGGGCGCCCAGCGAGGCGGCCAGGCCGGTCTTCACCACGTCACGACGGGTCCAGTTGTTCATGGGGCCTTCCTTACGCGAAGAGGGCGCCGCTCACGAACGGCACCAGCCACAGGGTCCACACGAGCACGCTGAGGCGGTGAAAGGAGCGGATCGCGCGCTCGTCGTTCCGCACCAGCACGACCGTCGCCCAACCGGCGTGCACGAGCATCAGCACCAGGGCCACGGCTCCGGTGACGCCGTGGAAGCTGAGGCGCAGGCCGCCGGCCAGCCGCTCCATGCGGCTCGTCCCCGTGGTGTCGCACGCCCAGCCGAGCCAGAACATGACGAGGTGCCACGGCTTGAGGCGCGCGGCCACCCGCTCGCTCCACACGCCGGTGGAGTAGCACGCCAGCGCCGCCACCATCCACAACGCCGCCGCCGCACCCGGCCTCAACGGACCCGTCCCCGGCGCGCCCCTAAGAAACACCCGGCCCGGGCCGCCGCAAGCGCACCGCGGTCGTGCGGCGGGTCGCCGCCGCCTGGCGGCGGCCCGACATCGGCGCGATTATTGCGAAGCGGGTAGTCGTCTCGCTTGGTGCCGCTCATGGCCTTGGTTCTCCAGCAGTATGCCAGCCGGCTTGCACCGAACGCCCCTATTCCAGGCCGGGGGCTGCCGGCGGATATCTCCAACGTAATCCCGACACCCCAACTCCGCCTTGCGCGCGCCTGCGGCCTGTTCTCCACGTCGCTGGTGGCGGCGGGAACGCTGGCCTTGGGCCCGGCGGTGGTGATCGCGAAGATCGGCGCGGGCGTGCCGATCGTCGTGGACCTGTCGGTCGCGGCGCCGCACATCAGTGTCCCGCCAGCGGCGCCGCCCGGCAGCCCTTTGGGGCAGTGGCGGCTGATGCCACCGCGTCATGACTGGCGCGCGGGCAGTCCGATGATCGTGGCCGGGGCGGCGGGTGCCCCGCGCAGCCGGGTTCGCGCGCCGGGAATGGCGTCGCGCGGCCATGGCCTGTCCGGCGTCGCCGCCGCGGCGCAGCTCGCGGTTTGGCGCAGCGGCCGCTGTCCCGTCACGCGGGAATCGCTCGCGCTCGCCCGGCGGCAGCGGCCTCCGCCCGGCGCGGGCCGCCACACACCGAACCGCTCGTTCACGTTGTACGCAGGAGCTCCGGCCACACCGCCGACGTTTGGGTGGTGCGGGCCGATTTTTTTGTCCTCTCGAGCCTGAAGGGAGATACGCGGGATGCTACATCTCGACACGGGCAATACCGGCTTCATGCTGCTCTGCTCGAGTCTCGTGATGCTGATGACGCCGGGCCTGGCCTTCTTCTACGGCGGCCTCGTCGGCCGGAAGAACGTGCTGGGCATCATGATCCAGAGCTTCGTCTCGATGGGCTGGACGACGGTGCTCTGGTGGTTGTGCGGCTTCTCGCTCTGCTTCTCGGGCGACCTCAAGACCGGCACCGACTTCTTCGGCATCGTCGGCAACCTGGACTGGGCGTTCCTGCGCAACATCACGCTCAGCACGCCGTCGCCGAACGACACGATCCCGATGATCGTGTTCTGCGCCTACCAGATGATGTTCGCGATCATCACGCCGGCGCTCATCACCGGCGCGTTCGCCAACCGGGTGACCTTCAAGGCGTACATGCTCTTCCTCACCGGCTGGCTCATGTTCGTGTACTTCCCGTTCGTCCACATGATCTGGGGCGGCGGGATCCTGCAGCAGTGGGGCGTCCTCGACTTCGCCGGCGGCATCGTGGTGCACAACATCGCCGGCATGGCGGCCCTGGCCTCGGTGCTCTACGTGGGCAAGCGGCAGGTGGCGGATCGTGGACCGCACTCCATCCCGCTGGTCGCGCTCGGCACCGGGCTCCTGTGGTTCGGCTGGTACGGCTTCAACGCGGGCAGCGAGTTCCGGGTGGACTCCACCACGGCCGTGGCGTTCCTCAACACCGACGTCGCCGCCTCGTTCGGCGCGGTCGCGTGGCTGTTCGTGGACTGGCTGTTCGGCAAGCGGCCCCACTTCCTCGGCCTGCTGACCGGCGCCGTGGCCGGCCTCGCCACCATCACCCCCGCCGCGGGCTACGTCTCGCCGAGCACCGCCGTGCTGATCGGCTGCGTCTCGGGCGTGGTGTGCTACTTCGCGGTGTCGCTCAAGAACCGGCTGCGGCTGGGACGACGCGCTCGACGTCTGGGGCGTGCACGGCGTCGGGGGCTTCCTCGGCATCCTGATGCTGGGATTGCTGGCCACCACGGCCTTCAACCCGCACGGCACCGACGGCCTCCTGGCCGGCAACGCCGCCTTCTTCGGCAAGGAGCCGCGGCGGTGGTGGTGTCGTCGGTCTGGGCCTTCGGCTTCACGTACGCGATGCTGGCCATCATCAACCGGATCACACCGGTGCACGTGACGGCCAAGGCCGAGGAGGCCGGCCTCGACGAATCGCTGCACGGAGAGAAGGCCTACCTCGACACGGCCGACTAGGCGGGGCACCGGTGCGCGCTCTGCGCATCCTGGCGGTCGGGGCGGCGCTGCTGCTGCCCCGGCCGCTCGCCGCCCAGGCGGCGGCGCCGGCCGCCGACTCGGCGCGTCCGGCCATCGAGTTCCACGGCCTGGTTTCGACCAGCCTTTCCTACAACTTCAACGCGCCTGCGTCGCGGACCAATCAGTTCCGGGTCTTCGACTACGACGACGACGCCTTCCGCATCGACGAGGTGGAGTTGGCGGTGCAGCGCGCCGCCGCCGCCGCGGGCGACCTCGGCTTCCGGGTGGACTTCACGGCGGGAGCGGTGTCGCGGATCGTCGCGTCGCGCGGCCTGTTCCGCGACTCGACGGGCGAGGGGCAGGACATCGACCTGCATCAGGCCTTCGTCAGCTTCGTCGCGCCGCTCGGCAACGGGCTGCGCCTCGACGCCGGGAAGTTCATCACCGGCCTCGGCTACGAGGTCATCGAGGGCTACGACGGGTGGAACGACAACGCCACCCACTCCTTCCTGTTCGGCTACGCGATTCCCTTCACCCACACGGGAGTGCGGGCCAGCTACGTGGTCTCGCCCGTCGTGTCCACCATGCTGATGGTGGCCAACGGCTGGGACGACGTGCAGGACAACAACCGCGGGAAGACGGTGCACCTCCAGCTCGGGCTCACGCCGTCCAGTCGTCTGTCGATCTACCTCAACGGCATCGCCGGACCCGAGCAGAACGACGACGACGTGCACTACCGGGACGTGGTGGACGTCGCGGCGACATGGAAGCTCACCGACCGCGTGTCGTTCGGGTTCAACGGCGACTGGGGACGGGAGACCGCGGCCGCGCCCGGCGGCCTGATGGCCGTGTGGACCGGAGCCGCCGGCTACCTGCGACTCGCGCCCGGCCGGGCGGTTCGCGCTCAGTCTGCGCGCCGAGCGCTTCGACGACCGTGACGGCGCCCGCACCGGCACGCCGCAGACCCTGTCGGAGATCACGCTGACCCCGGAGTTGCGCGCTGGGACCAAGCTGCATCGTGCGGGGCGACCTCCGGCTCGACACGTCCGACCGGGCGGTGTTCGAGACCCGCGGAGCACCCAGCAAGACCCAACCCACGGTGTCGGTGAACGCGCTGTACCACTTCTGAGCGGCGGGCCACGCGTGCCGCGCCGGGGCGCGCCTTAAGAACCGGCGCCCCGGTGCGTCTCACGTGTCATGATCCGCACCCTGCTCGCGGCCCTCGTCGCCGCACCCCTGCTCGCCGCCCCCTGCCGGGCCCAGGACACCACCAGCGCCGAAGTCGGCATGGCCATGGACCGCTCGATGGCCGGCCCGATGGCGGCCGACCCGCACATGGTCATGACCCCCGCGTGGCCGCTCGCCCCCGGCGACTCGGCCCGTGCCGACTCGGTCGTGGCCGTGGTCCGGCGCGCGATGGCGAAGTACCAGGACGTCCACCAGGCCGAGGCGGACGGCTACAAAGCGTTCTTCCCGAACGTCCCGCAGCCCGTCTATCACTACACCAACCGCGCGAACGGGTTGGCGGCGCGCCGGAGCTTCGACGTCACCCGGCCCACCTCTCTCCTCTACCGGCCCGACGGCCGCGGCGGCTTCACGCTGATCGGCGTGATGTACACCGCGCCGCGCAACGCGTCGCTGGAGGAGCTGAACCGGCGGATCCCGCTCAGCATCGCGCGCTGGCACGAGCACGTGAACTGGTGCGTCCCGCCGGTGGGCGCGCGGCGGCGCTGGGCCGAGACGAAGGACGGCGCCCGGGTCTTCGGGCCGCGCTCGCCGATCGCCACGCGCGAGGCGTGCGACGCCGTGGGCGGGCGGTTCGTTCCCCACCTGTTCGGATGGATGGTGCACGTGCAGGCGTTCGCGGGCGACGACCCCGCGGTGATATGGAGTCATGCCGAAATGAAAGAGTGAGAGGTGAGGCGTGAGGGGTGAGAAGGGTGAGTGAGAAGTGAGACGTTCAAAGGCGTGAGAGGGAGGCGGCGCCCTCTCGCGATGCTCGACCCCTCACGTGCTGCCTGCACCCACCCCTTCCGCCCCCGGCAGGCTGAGCGCCTCGATCTGCCGCAGGTGATGCTTCAGGTGCTCCACGTAGTCCCGCATGAAATACTCGAGCGTGGCCGGTTCCTCGACCGCCACCGGCTTCCAGGCGAGCTGGTCGAGGTTGTGCCGAGTGTGCTGGCGCAGGCGCACGCTTTCGGGCGTGGCCCGCATCACGCGCGCCAGGTGCAGGTTGTAGCTCAGCCAGAGGTCCAGCAGCTCCGACCAGGGAGCGGCCTGGTACCTCTGCGCCTCGACCCACGCGTCCTGCTCGTAGCCCGCGAAGACCAGGTCCTCCTGCCAGCGGGCCCGCACGAAGCGCTGATGATTGTGGGAGGCCGAGTCAATCGAGATGCCCGATGATCTCCTTCGCGCACCACTTTCCCGGAGCCGGGCGGCGCGCCGCTGCGGCGTCGGCCACGCCCGCGAGCCGCTTCGCCGCGCCGCGCACGGTGGTCTCGAGGTCGTCGGCGTAGTCCGGCGTCGCGGTCACAGCGCGACGGTCTGCATCCACTGCTGCGCGATGGCGCCGTGGCCGGCCACGGTGGGATGCACGCCGTCCGCCGTCCAGTACGTCGCGGGCGCGCGGGCCGTGAGCCGGTCGAACATCACCTGCAGCGGGACGAAGGTGGCCCCGGCGCCGGAGGCGACCCGCGCGGCGGCGGCGCGGCGCTCGTCGAACTCCGGGAACCACGCGTCGTTCACCGCGCCGGTCCGCAGCACGAACGGCTCCAGCACCACCAGGCGCACGTCGGGCAGCGCGCGCCGGGTGCGCGCCAGCAGCGCCGCGTACCCGGACTCGTACTGTTCCACCGTGCCCGTGTAGTGGCCCATCAGCTTGTGCCACAGGTCGTTCACGCCGATCAGGACGCTCAGCACGTCGGGCCTGAGGTCGAGGGCGTCCGCCTGCCAGCGCGCGTCGAGGTCGGGCACCTTGTTCCCGCTGACGCCGCGGTTGAAGAACCTGAACCCCGCCTCCGGCCTCGCCGTGAGGTGCTGCGCCGCGATCAGCAGCGGGTACCCGGTGCCCAGGGCCGCCGGCGTGGTTCGGCTCGGCGACCGCGCGGTCGCGCCCGCAGTCGGTGATCGAGTCGCCCTGGAAGAGCACGACCGGGCCGGCCGGCGGAACGCCCCGCCGCGCGCCGTACCACAGCGCCCCCGGCGCCATCGCCATCCCTACCGCGCTCCCGGTCGCGGCGACGAACTCGCGCCGCGAGATCTCCCCGTTGCCGTCTTCCATGGTGCCGTCCGTGGTGTCGAAGGCATGGAATGCTGCGCCGCGCGGCGGATTCCGCAAGGCGGCTTGGCGGCGGCGCCCGGCGCAGCCATATTCCCTGCCGCTCGGTGCGCCGGACTGCGCGTCGGTCCACCGAGCCGAAGCCCGGAGAGGTGGCCGAGAGGCTGAAGGCGGCGGTTTGCTAAACCGTTTAACGGGCTAATACCTGTTACGAGGGTTCGAATCCCTCCCTCTCCGTTGTGATCCGCATGCGATTCGCTCCATCCCCGACCGGCACCCTGAAGGCCGGAAGGGCCGCGAGGAAGACCAATGCCTGACGCCCCAGCCAAGCCCGGCACCGATTTCATCCGGGACATCATCAAGGCCGACGGCTTGAGCGGCAAGCACGCGGGCCGGGTGCACACGCGCTTCCCGCCCGAGCCCAACGGCTACCTGCACATCGGCCACGCCAAGTCGCATCCGCCTCAACTTCGGCCTGGCGCGCGAATTCGGCGGGCTGTGCAACCTGCGCTTCGACGACACCAACCCCGCCGCGGAGGACGTCGAGTACGTCGACGCGATCCAGGACGACGTCCGCTGGCTGGGCTTCGACTGGCAGGACCGGCTGTACTACGCGTCCGACTACTTCGAGCGGCTGTACGGGTACGCCGAGTACCTGATCGAGCACGGCCACGCCTACGTGGACGACCTGTCGTCCGAGCAGATCGGCCAGTTCCGCGGCACCCTCACCGAGCCCGGGCGCGCGAGCCCGAGCCGCGACCGCCCGGCGGCGCAGAGCCTCGAGCTGTTCCGCGCGATGCGCGCCGGCAAGTTCCCCGACGGCGCCTGCGTGCTGCGCGCGAAGATCGACATGGCGTCGCCCAACATGAACCTGCGCGACCCGGTCCTCTACCGCATCAAGCGCGAGTCGCACCACCGCACCGGCGACGCGTGGTGCATCTACCCGATGTACGACTACGCGCACCCGGTCTCCGACGCGATCGAGGGCATCACGCACTCCATCTGCACCCTGGAGTTCGAGGACCACCGCCCGTTCTACGACTGGGTGCTGGACCACCTGCCGGACCTGCCGCATCCGCAGCAGATCGAGTTCGCGCGGCTGAACCTCTCCCACACGCTGATGAGCAAGCGCAAGCTGCTCGAGCTGGTGGAGCAGAAGATCGTGTCCGGCTGGGACGACCCGCGGCTGCCCACCCTCGCCGGGCTGCGCCGCCGCGGCTACACCCCGGAGGCCATCCGCGCCTTCGCCGAGACCATCGGCGTCGCCAAGCGCGACAGCACCGTCTCCTCCGCGCTGCTCGAGTACTGCCTGCGCGAGGACCTCAACCGCCGCGCGCGGCGGGTGATGGCGGTGCTGCGGCCCCTCAAGGTGGTGATCGAGAACTATCCCGAGGGCCAGGTGGAGTGGTTCGACGCGGAGAACAACCCCGAGGACCCCGCCGCCGGCACCCGCAAGCTCCCCTTCTCCCGGGAGATCTGGATCGAGCGCGACGACTTCCGCGAGGACCCGCCGAAGAAGTACTTCCGCCTCTCGCCGGGCCGGGAGATCCGGCTCAAGTTCGCGTACTACGTCACCTGCACCGGCGGTGATCAAGGACCCGACGAGCGGCGAGGTGGCCGAGCTGCGCTGCACCTACGACCCCGACTCGAAGGGCGGGACCACCACCGACGGCCGCAAGGTGCTCGGCACGTCCCACTGGGTCTCGGCGGCCCACTGCCTGGACGCCGAGGTGCGGCTCTACGACCGGCTGTTCCTGGGCGAGGATCCGGCGGCGGAGCTCGCAGACCAAGCGCTACGCCGACGTCCTGAACCCGGCTTCGCTCGAAGTGCTCACCGGCTGCAAGGTGGAGCCGGTCGCTGGCCGAGGCGACGCCCGAGCAGCCGCTGCAGTTCCTGCGGACCGGCTACTTCTGCCGCGACCGGGTGGACGGCGGGGCGACCGGCTGGTCTTCAACCGCGCCGTCACGCTGCGCGACACCTGGGCCAAGATCGAGAAGGCGGGCGCCCCGGGGGGCGCGCCGGCCGCGTGATCCGCGTCCGCTTCGCCCCGTCCCCCACCGGCAGCCTGCACGTCGGGGGAGCGCGCACCGCGCTCTTCAACTGGCTGTTCGTCCAGCACGCCCGGACGCACGGCCCCGACCGCGACGCCACCTTCGTCCTCCGCGTCGAGGACACCGACAAGCGAGCGCTCCACCGACGAGTTCACGCGGGTCATCCTCGACGGGATGACGTGGCTCGGCCTCACGTGGGACGAAGGTCCGGTCTTCCAGGGCGCCGGGCTCGCGCGGCACCAGGCCGATGCGCGCCGCCTCCTCGACGAAGGGAAGGCGTACCTCGACGACGGGGCGATCCGCTTCCGGGTGAGCCACGAGGAGGTGACGTGGGAGGACGCGGTCCACGGGCCGATCACCTTCCACGGGAAGGACCTCGAGGACTTCGTCATCCTCCGCACCGACGGGACGCCGGTGTACAACTTCGCGGTGGTCTCCGACGACATCGCGATGCGGATCACGCACGTCTTCCGCGGCGACGACCACATCTCGAACACGCCGAAGCAGATCCAGATATACCATGCCTTCGGGGCGCCGGTGCCCGTCTTCGGCCACGTGCCGATGATCCTCGGCACCGACGGCAAGAAGCTCAGCAAGCGCCACGGCGCCACCGCCGTGGCCGACTATCAGCACGAGGGGATCCTGCCGCAGGCGATGGCGAACTTCCTCGCGCTCCTCGGCTGGAGTCCCGGCGGCGACCGCGAGCTGTTCTTCGACGTCGCGGAGCTGGTGGAGGCGTTCACGTTCGAGGGGCTGCAGAAGAACGCGGCGGTCTTCGATCCGAAGAAGCTCCATTGGATGAACGGCGAGTACCTGAAACACCTCGGTGCCTGCGCGGCTGGTGTCACCGGGTTTCCAGCCGTCCGACGCGGTGGACCGCAGCGGGCGGAGGCGATCGTGGCGGCCGTCCTCCCGCGGAGCTGGACGGTGCTGGACGTGCGGCGCCAGGCCCGGCTGCGCGCGGGGCTCGACCCGGTCGTCGTTCGACGAGAAGGCCGCGGCCTACGTCGCCAAGGACCCGGCCGCCTATCGCGCCGCGCTGGAGGCGGTGCGGCCCAAGCACTCGCCGCCGTGTCGGACTGGACGGCGCCCGCGCTCGACGCCGCTGCTGCGCGGGCTCGCCGCGGCGAAGGGCATCAAGTTCGGCGCCGTCATGCAGCCGGTGCGCATCGCGCTCACCGGCACGACGGTCTCCGAGCCCGTCAACGAGCTGATCGCGGTGGTGGGGAAAGACCTGACCCTCGAGCGCGTCGCCGAGGCTTTGAGAGCCGCCTAGCTCTTCGCGGGCGCCGCCGTCTTCCAAGCCGCCTGCAGGAACGCCTCGCAGAAGCCTTCCTTCACGAAGATCTCGACCGCCTCCGCCGTGGAGCGCCGGTCCATGCCCCACAGGCTCGCCCGCTTCTCTTCGCCGTCCCACTGGCCCTGCACGAAGGCGCGATCCTCGCGCTTGACGAGCATCGGCAGGTCGCCGACGAGGCTGGCCGCGAGAGCGTTCACGCCGGGGCCGCCCACGGCGACCACCGGACAGAGGTGGAAGATGCGGTTCTGCGCGAACCACGCGTCGGACACGACGAGCCCGCCGCGGAATGCCTTGCCCTCGCCGCGCCGGTCAATCTCGGCCTTGAGGCGGTAGGCGAGCGGGCGGTCGTTCATCTCGGCGGGGACCTCGATCCCCGTGACGACGAGCACCGTCTCGTCCGTATCCACCAGCTTCATGGCTGGGCCGGCTGCGGCGTGTTGGGCTGCGGCGTGCTCGGCGGCGGCGGGTGCTGCTCCTCGTGCTCCTTCTCCTTGCGCTCGCGGATCTCCTTGACGGCCTCGCGGAAGTCGTCCATGGTCTGCGCCCGCGCGGCCGCCCGCAGCAGGTCCGCCCGCATCGCCATGTACGCCTGGTTCGCGCGCGCCTGGTCAATGTTGCCCTGCGGCGTGGAGAGGAACGCCAGGACCGCCGTCGGGATCGTGATGTCGCCGAGGTGGATGCCCTTCGAGTCAATGCCGTACGTCTTGCCGCCCACGCGGAACGTCCACGGCTTCGACACGTAGGGGTTGGCGTTGGCGTCGGGGAGCGGGTTCTTCTCCATCGAATCGGCCAGCTGCTGCATCCGCACGGCCACCACCGAATCGAGCCGGATCTCGTGCGAGGCCGTGCTCACCTCGCCGGTGGCGGCGTCCACCCACACTTTGCCGTCGCCGAGCTGCGGCGTGTAGTTCGTGACGCCGCGCGCGCCGCGCCCGCTCCGCGCGCCGCGCGCGCCCACGGTCACCGTGTCGCGGCCGCCGGCACCGGACCGCAGCGCCGGCGTGCCGCTGTCCACCGGCGGCGCCTCCGGCAACGGGATCACCGGCGCCTCGACTCCCGCCGCGCGGCTCGGCTTCTCGCTCTGGCCGTTGCCTTCGCCGTGGCCGCGCCGCGGGGCCGTCGGCTCGTACAGCACGATCTGCCGCGGGAGCTGTCCCGGGGACTCGGCGCCGAGGGCCAGCAGCCGGCCCGCGTGCTCCAGGTGCCACGACATGCTCGATTCGATCATGGCGCCCAGCACGACGACGTGCGCCACCACCGAGGCGGCGAGCCACCACCGGGGCCAGCTGCGCCCCTCGTGCAGCGTGAACGCTCTACGCTCTCGCAAGCACCCTTCCCATGCGCTCCGCGGCCTCGGCCAGCCGGTCCTCGCCGACCGTGAGCGCGACGCGGAAGAAGCCCTCGCCCGACGCCCCGAAGCCGCTGCCCGCCATCACGACCACGCCTTCCTCCTCCAGCGCCATCCGCTGGAACTCCGCCGACTTGAGCCCCTCCGGCAGCGGCACCCAGAGGTACAGCGTCGCGCGTGGGCTCTCGACCTCGAAGCCGGCCTGCGTGAGGGCCGCCACCGCGGCGTCGCGCCGCACGGTGAGCCGCGCCATCACCTCCGCGACCACGGCCTCCGAGTGGTCGAGGAGCGCCGCGCCCGCCTTCTGCACGGCCAGGAACGGCCCCGTATCGTGATACGACTTGACCGTCGTCAGCGCTGCGATGAGCTGGCGGTTCCCGACGGCCCAGCCCAGGCGCCACCCGGTCACGGTGAACGACTTCGAGCACGAGTGGAACTCCACCGCCACCTCGCGCGCCCCCTCGATATCGAAGATGCTCGGCGCGCGATAACCGTCGAAGGTGATCTCCACGTACGGGTTGTCGTAGGCGAGGGCGATGCCGTACTCGCGGCACACCGCCACCGTCCGCTCCAGGTAGTCGCGCGGCGCCACGGCCGCCGTGGGGTTGTTCGGGTAGTTCAGGTACACCAGGCTGATCCGGCGCAGCACGCTCTGCGGCAGCTCGCCCAGCTCGACCAGGAAGTTCGCCTCCGGCCGGAGCGGCGCGATGCGCGCCTCGGCGCCCGACGCGATCGCCCCGCCGATGTAGCACTGGTAGCCCGGCTCGGGCACGATCACCACGTCGCCCGGGTTGGTCGTCGCCAGGGCGAAGTGGGCCAGGCCCTCCTTCGAGCCGATGAGCGGGAGCACCTCGGTCATCGGGTCGAACGCGGTCCCGAAGCGGCGCTGGTGGTAGCGCACCACCGCCTCGCGGAACGCCGGCAGGCCGAGCTGGAAGCCGTACTTGCTCATCGCCGGGTCGCGCAGCGCCTCCGCGAGCGCCTCGGACGCAAGCGCGGGTGGCGCCTCGACCGGATCGCCGGCGCCCACGTCAATGACGTCCACGCCCGCCGCGATCAGCTCGCGCTTGCGGCGCGGAATGCTGGCCAACGGGTACCCGGGGAAGTCTCCGACACGCTTGGCGATGTGCACCGCGCACGCCCTCTCGATCCGATCGGTGGTTGCCTCGGGGCCCCCGGCGGCCCGACGATGCCGCCCATCCGCTCGAGGGTGATACCCCGTGCTCCAGCAAATGTACGCCCTCGACGGCCGGCACCCAACTCGGGCGGAAAAGTGCTTGCGCCGCCGAGTGCAAATACCGCATTTTGCCCCGGGTTACCACACCCCTCGCCGCAGGATCCGATGCCGCCTCGGGCCGCCGTGATTCCGTTGCGCTCGCCCATCCGCATGTTCGCGACATTCCTCGGCATCGTCTTCGCGGCCGAGTGCGTGGTGAACGTCGCGTTGCCCTGGCTCGCCCCGCACGCCTCGATTCTGGTCACGACCACCGTGGACGCCGCGACCCTCACGGCGATCGTGGCGGTGGTGTTCTGGCGCTTCCTGGTCCGCCCGCTCAGCGCCGCGGCCCAGGAGGAGCACGTGCTCGCCGAGCACGTGATGGCCCACGCGGGCGACGCGATCATCACGATTGACGAGGCCGGCACCATTCGCTCCGCCAACGCGGCGGCCGCGGAGATCTTCGCCCGGACGGTGGACGCGCTGACCGGGGCCGACGTGAGCATCCTGATGAGCTCGCCCGAGCGGGAGGAGCACGCCGGCCATCTCGCGCGGTACCTCACCACCGGCGTCAAGCACGTGATCGACCAGCGCCGCGAGGTCACCGGGTGCCGCGCCGACGGCACGACCTTTCCGGTCGAGCTGTCGGTCAGCGAGGTGCGCCTGGGCACCAGCCGCTACTTCACGGCGATCGTCCGCGACGTCACGCAGCGCAAGGCCGCGGAGCACGCCCTGCGCGCGTCGGAGGAGCGCTATCGCCTGCTGTTCGACGCGAATCCGACGCCCTTGTTTCTGTTCGATCCTGCGACGCTGCGCTTCCTGGCGGTCAACGAAGCCTCGCTGCGCCAGTACGGGTACAGTCGCGAGGAGTTCCTCGCGATGCGGATCACTGAGCTGCGCACCGCGCAGGACGTTCCGGACCTGATGCGGCACCTCGCCACGCCCGAGGTCGACGGCGCGCGGCACGGGACCTTCCGCCACCGCCGCAAGGACGGCTCGACGTTCCAGGTGGAAGTCACCAGCCACGCGATGGAGGTGGCTGGCCGGACGGCGCGGCTGGTGATCGCGCTGGACGTGAGCGAGCGCGCCGCGCTCGAGCAGCAGCTGCGCCAGGCGCAGAAGATGGAGGCGGTGGGCCAGCTGGCGGGCGGGATGGCCCACGACTTCAACAACCTGCTCAGCACCATCCTCACGACCACGCGAGCTGCTGACCGACGAGCTGCCCGAGGGCTCGCCGACTCGCGGAGGACCTCGAGACGATCCGGCTCGCCGCGCGGCCACGGCGCGTCGCTGACCGGGAAGCTGCTTGCGTTCAGCCGCCGCAAGCCGCTCGAGTACCAGACGCTCGGGATGGACGAGCTGCTCGGCGACTTCGGCCGGGTGGTGCGGCGCCTGGTGCCGGAGAGCATCGAGCTGGTGCTCACGCTCGCCGCGGGCGACGCGCGCGTCCTCGCCGACCCGGGCGCGGTCGAGCAGATCGTGATGAACCTCGTGACCAACGCGCGCGACGCGATGCCGGACGGCGGGCAGCTGCGCATCGCCACCGAGCGCATCACGGTCGACGAGGAGTTCTGCCGCGGCCACACCGGGACGGTGCCGGGGAGCTACGTGGTGCTGGCGGTGGCCGACTCCGGCGCGGGGATGGACGCCGACACGCTGCGCCGGGTGTTCGAGCCGTTCTTCACCACCAAGCCGGTCGGCGTGGGCACCGGCCTGGGGATGGCGATGGTGTACGGCCTCGTCAAGCAGCATCGCGGCTACGTGGACGTCTCCAGCCGGCCGGGAGAAGGCACGAGGTGCGGCGTCTACCTGCCGCTGGCGGGCGCGGCCGCGCCGGCTCCGGCCGAGGCGGCGGTGCGCGCGAGCGGCGGCGCGGGAGAGACGATCCTCCTGGTCGAGGACGAGGCGGCGCTGCGCAGCGCCGCGACGCGGGTGCTCCGCAAGTCGGGCTACGTGGTGCTGGTGGCCGTCGGACGGCCGCGAGGCGCTGGACCTGCTCGAGGGCGACCGGCGGTGGACCTCGTCATCACCGACGTGGTGATGCCGCGGCTGGGGGGCAACGAGCTGATCCGGGAGCTGCGCGAGCGCGGCCGCGCTGGTGCGGGTGCTGTTCACCAGCGGCTACCCGGGCCGCGGCGACGTGCCGGAGGCCATGGAGCCCGGGTACCCCTTCCTCACCAAGCCCTGGACCATACCGGACCTGCTCGGCGCCGTGCGCGGCGCGCTCGAGTCGCCGCCGCGGGGGCCCTAGCGCGCCGGAGCCCTGACCGGGTTGCGTCAGCGATCCCGACGCCGGGGATCTCGACCTCCACCACGTCGCCGTTCACCAGGGGCCCGACACCGGACGGCGTCCCCGTCGCCACCAGATCGCCCGGCTCCAGCGTCATCACGCCCGAGATGAAGGCCAGGATGGCGGGGATGGCGAACACCATGTCCGCCGCGCGGCCGCGCTGGCGCTCCACGCCGTTCACGCGGCAGCGCACCTCGAGGCGCGCCAGAGTCGAAAGTCGGGCCCCACCGCGAGCACCCGCGGCCCGACCGGGCAGAACGTGTCGAAGCCCTTGGCGCGCGTCCACTGCCCGTCGGTGTTCTGCAGGTCGCGCGCCGTCACGTCGTTGACGCAGACGATGCCCGCCACCGCCGCGCGCGCCGCCGCCTCGTCGCCGCCGTGAGCCGCGCGCCGATCACCACGCCGATTTCGCCCTCGTGCTCGACGCGCCGCGAGGCGGCCGGCAGCACGATCGGCTCGCCGTCGCCGATCACGGCGGACGGCGGCTTGAGGAAGAGCAGCGGCCGCTCGGGCACCGCGTTGCCGAGCTCGGCGGCGTGCGCGCGGTAGTTTCGGCCGACGCAGACGATTTTGCCTGGGCGCACCATCCTGCCCCGGTCCTTCTCCCAGGTGAGAGGTGAGAGTGAGGAGGAAAGTGAGAGGTGAGACGTGAGAGGTGAAAAGCGTGAGAAGGCGGCCCACCTCTCACGCATCCGACCTCTCACCTCTCACCTATCCTTCTCACCCCTCACTTCTCACCTCTCACGCCATGCAGTTCGAAAGAACTCCTCGATCTCCGTCGATCAGCTCGTTCCACGGCCCCACAATCCGGTGCGCGTCCGGCAATCCTTCCAGCAGCGCCCCCCCATACCGCTTGCGCAGCACCCGCGGATCGAGCAGCACCACGGCGCCCACGTCGGTGCGCGAGCGGATCAGGCGGCCGAAGCCCTGCTTGAGCTTGAGGGCCGCGAGCGGGACCAGGTAGTCGTTGAACGGGTCGCCGCCGGCCGCCTGGATCGCCTCGCAGCGCGCCGCCGTGAGCGGCTCGGTGGGCACGCGGAAGGGCAGCTTGGCCAGCAGCAGCGCGCGCAGCGCCTGGCCCGGCACGTCCACGCCCTCCCAGAACGAGTCGGTGCCGAGCAGGATGGCCGAGCCCGCGTCGCGGAAGCGCGCGCAGCAGCTGGTCCCGCGGCCCCTCGCCCTGCACCAGCAGCGGCCAGCGGCCGGCCACGTCGGGGCGGGCGCGGAGCGCCGCCGCGGCCTCGCGCAGCGCGCGATGGCTGGTGAACAGCACGAACAGGCCGCCGTCCGAGGCGCGCGCGAGGTCCGCCGCGATCTCGGCCACGCGCGCGCCGTGGCGCCTCGACGTCGTCGCGCGGCTCGGGCACGTCGTCGGGGATCGCGAACAGGCACTGGTCGCGGTAGTTGAACGGCGAGGGCAGCACCTCGCGCGCGCCGGCGCACGCCGGCGCGAGGTCGAGGCCGAGGCGGCCGGCCAGGAAGTCGAACGAGCCGCCGGCCGCCAGCGTGGCGCTGGTGAGGACGATGGTCTCGACCCGGTCGAACAGCAGGTCCCGGAGGAGCGGCGCCAGCTCCAGCGGCACGGCCGAGAGCGCCACGTGCGAGCCGCCGCGCCGCTCCACCCAGCGCACCGTGAGCGGCGCGCCGGCCGGCGGCCGCAGGGCCGCGCGCACCGCGTCGCGCGCGCCCTCGAGCCGGCTCGCGATGCCCCGCAGCTCGGCGACCAGCGATTCGATCCGCGCCACCGGCTCGGCCTCCGTGCCCAGCCGGTCCATCAGGGCCAGCAGCGCGTCCTTGAGCAGGCTCAGCGCGTAGCCGAACCCGTCCAGCGCGTCGCCCAGGCCCGCCGCCCAGACGGGATCGTCGGCGAAGCCGTCGGTGAGGCGCACCACGTTGTCGGCCTTGCCGGCCAGGAACGTGTCGAGCAGCCGGAACAGCAGCTCGGCCGCGCGGCGGGCTTCCGCGAGCGCGGGCGCCACGCGCGCGTTCACCACCTCGAGCGCCGCCTCGCGCAGCACCTCGTCGGCGTCCGTCGCCAGCGCCGACCGGAGCGCGGGCAGCACGCCGCGGTTGCCGCGCTCGAGCCGCGAGAGCAGCCGCTCGACGCCGCGCGAGGTGGCCTGCGCGCCGAGGTGGTCGGCCGCCGTGTCCTCGAGGTGGTGCGCCTCGTCCAGCACCAGGCGCCGGTAGGGCGGCAGCACCGCCGCCTCCTGCCAGTTGCCGGCCGCGCCGCGCACCGCCAGGTCGCTGGCCAGGAGGTGGTGGTTCACCACCACCACGTCGGCGTCGGCCGCGCGGCGCCGGGCGGCGAACACGAAGCAGCGCTCGAAGTGCGGGCACCTGCAGCCGGGTGCACAGGTCCGACTCCGCGGCGATCTCGTCCCACAGCTCGCCGCTCGGCGTGAAGCTGAGGTCCGAGAGGCTCCCGTCCGCGGTGCGCGCCGCCCACGCGCCCACCGTCTCCAGCTCGTCCCGGCGGTCGGGCTCGAGCAGCGTGCCGATGCCGCGCCCCGCCTGCTCCAGCCGGCTCAGGCACACGTAGTTGCGCCAGCCCTTGAGCAGCGCGTAGCGGATCGGCCGCTCGTCGGTGCCGAGGGCGCGCGCCAGCAGCGGCAGGTCCTTGCCCACCAGCTGCTCCTGCAGGTTGATCGTGTTGGTCGAGACCACGGTGCGCTCGCCGTTCGCCGCCGCCCAGCCGAGCGCGGGCACCAGGTAGGCGAAGCTCTTCCCCACGCCGGTGCCCGCCTCGAGCAGGGCCACGCCGCCCTCGTTGTACGCGTCGGCGACGTAGGCGGCCATGTCGCGCTGGCTCTGCCGGTCCTCGTGCAGGCCGAGGACGCGCGGCCACCGCGCCGCCCGGCGCCAGCTGCTTCGCGACCTCGATCGCGTCCAGGGCCGTCGTGGCGCGGGCCCTGGGCACCTCCACCACCACGTAGAGCGCGGTCGCGCCGTTGTCCACGATCCCGAAGCCCACCCCGCCGTCGTGCAGGCGCACCGCGACGTCGAGGTCCGCGTTCGACGGCTCGAGCCGCCCGCTGGGGTGGTTGTGCAGCACCATCTGGCCGCGCGCGGCGACGCCCGGCAGCGCCACCACCGCGTCCACGGTGCCGCGCGCCACCGCCTCGGCGCGGATCACCGTGCCGTCGGGGGCGACGTCGGCGACGAACGACACCTCGCGGCCGCCGGCCGCCGCGATCGCCTCCGCGATCGTCGCGCGCGCCGCGGCGGCGAGCCGCTCGTCCGGCGCGGTCATGTCTTGAGTTCGCGCTTCCGGGCGGCGGGAAACAGCACGTTGTTGAGGATCAGCCGGTACCCGGGCGAGATGGGGTGCAGCGACAGGTCCGTGGGCGGTGCGCCGATCTCGTGCTGGGGATCCTCCGGGTCGTGGCCGCCGAGGTAGGTCCAGGTACCCTTGCCGAGGTCCCCGTGAATGTACTTCACCCACGGCGCGCCCGGCTCCTCGGCGAGGATCGTGTCCGCCGCCTTGAGCGTATTGCGCGTGAAGCTCGTGGTCACGCCGTAGAAATCCGGGATGACCTGGCGGTGGCACTGCACCAGCATCGTGAACACCGGGTCGATCTTGGCGCTGAAGTTGAACAGCGCGAACGCGCCGAGCGGCTGCCGCCTGCGCCGGGTTGTTGACCTGGTGGCCGTCGATGTCGGAGAAGACCGGAATGGCCGGGTCCTTCTCCAGGTGGGCGTTCTGGCAGGCCATCGCCCGCGACCAGTCGAGCTTCGCGTCGGCGTCGGGGTCCATCGGCGTGCCGTCGGCGAACGCGGCCGCGATGTCCACGTCGTGCGCCGCCAGGGCAAGCTCCAGCGTCTCGGTGGCGGTGCACATCGCGAACAGGAAGCCGCCGTTCTCCACGTAGGCGCGGAGCGTGCGCGGCGACCGCCTTCTTCAGGGCGGGCACGTTGGCGAAGTGGAGCTGCCGCGCGGTGGCCAGGTCCGCCTGGACCATGTCGTTCAGCCACGAGGCGCCCGCGTAGGTCAGGTAGAACTTCGAGTCCTGGCCCGTGAAGTCCTCGTGGTGCAGGTGGAGCCAGTCGAAGTCCGGAGAGCGCGCCGCCGAGCACCTCGGGGTCCCACACGCGGGTGAACGGGAATGTCGGCGTACTGGAGCGCCATCGTGACCGCGTCGTCCCACGGCGGCGCGAACGGCGGCGCGTAGATCGCCACGCGCGGCGCCCGCTCGAGCATGACGGCGTCCATGTTCCCGGCCTCGATCGTCCCGCGGATCTCGACCAGCTGCGCGTCGCTCACGCTCTCGACCGCGACACCCGCCAGCGTCGCCGCGCGGCGCACCACCGCGTCGTCGGGCACGAGGAACGTCCCGCCGCGGTAGTTGAGCAGCCACTCGGTGTGCCCGCCCCGGCGCACCGCGTCGTACGCGATGCCGTACGCCTTGAGGTGATTGGTCTGCCCGTCGTCCATCGGGATCAGGAGCGAGCCCGCGCCCTGGGGACGGGCGGGGTCCGTCCCTCCGTGCGTCCGTGCGTCGGGACGTCCCGTGCGCCCGCACGAAGAGCCCGCCCATCAGGGCGGCCACCCTCTGCACGAACCCCCGCCGCTTCACGGTACCATCCCGCGCACGCGGTCCAGCTCGCGCCGCGCCTCGGGCACCAGCGCGCTCTCGGGATGGGCGAGGATCATCGCCTCGAGGCGGTCGCGGGCGCCGGTGAGGTCGCCGCGCGCGGCCAGCGCTCGCGCCAGCGCCAGCTCCGCCGCCGGCGCCTGGACCGACGCGGCGAACCGCTCGGCGATCTCGCCCCACAGCGCCTCGGCGCCCGCCGGGTCGCCGCCCGCGGCCGCGTCGCGCGCGGCCCACGCCAGCAGGGCCGGCTCTCCGTCACCACCCACCTGCCGCGCGATCGGCACCAGGGCGCGCGAGGCGGCGAGCGAGTCGCCGCCCTCGGCCAGCAGCAGGGCCGCGCCCAGGGCCGGCAGGCTGTCGCGGTTCACGGCGTCGAGCAGCTCGACCATCGCGGCGCGCGCCGCCGCGTCGCCCGCCTCGCCGCCCATGGCGCCGGTCGTGCGCAGCGCCTGGGCGCCCTCGCGCAGCCGGCCGCCATACACGGCCACCCAGCCGCGGATCTCGAGACCGCGCAACGAGGAATCGGCGGCCACGGCGGCGGCGGCGCGCCGGAGGTCGCCGCGGTGCAGCCAGCCCATCGCGATGCTCTGGCCCAGGGTGGCGCGCTCGGTGCCGGTGAGGATGGTCCGCGCTCGCCGCGAGCCGCTGCGCGGCCGCCGCGGGATCGCCGGCCCGGATCTGCAGCTCGATCAGCGCCGCGACGGCCGACGCGCGGGTCGCGGTGTCGGGATCGGAGGTCAGCGGCCGCAGCACGCGCTGCGCCGCCGCGGCGTCGCCCGCCACCGCGTAGGCCCGCGCGCTCTCGACGCGCGTCGCGACCGCCTCCGGCGGCGGCTCCAGGGCGGCGAGCTGCTCCAGCGCCTCCGCGGCCGCGCGATGCGCGCCGGGGCCGTCGAGCGTCAGCGCCCGGTCGGCGAACGTGCGCAGCGCCTGCGCCTGCAGCGGGCCGGCGGCCGGCAGATCCGCGGCGAGCAGGTCCCAGGCGCGTCCCGGCTCGTTCCAGCCCAGCAGGAGATTGGCCGCGAGGCGTCGCCCCTCGGCGACCCCGGGCCCCGCCGCCAGCAGCGCGCCGAGCACGCCGTCGCGCGCCGCGACGGGCGCGGGCCGCAGGCTGAACGCGGCCGCCTCCGCGTACTGCGCGTCGGCCGTCACGCCGGCGCGCCACTCGCGGGCCGCGTCGGTCCACGACCCCAGCGCGACCTCCACCCGCGCCGCCTCCGGCGCGAGCGCGGTGGGGCTCCCCAGCCGCTGCCGCGCGAGCGCGATCACCTGCCGCGCGTCGGCCACGCGCCCCGCGTGGAGATCCAGCTGCGCCCACTCGCGGTAGGAGATCGGGCTGCGCGGATCCACCGCCACCCACCGCGCCAGCGCGGCCGACGCGAGCGAGTCCCGGCCCATGGCGCGCAGCGTGCGCACCTCGATGCCGTAGGCCGTGGCGTTGCTCGAGTCGGCCGCGATCGCGCGCTCCGCGTACGCGATCACCGTGTCCCCCCAGCCCGCCTCCTGGCCCACGCGCTCCAGGCCGAGCAGCGCGATCGGGCTCCCCGCCTCCTGGTGCAGCGCGGCCACGTAGCCCGCCGCCGCGAGCGACCACTGCCCGGCCTGCTCCATCTCCATCGCGCGCATCAGCGCCGACTGCGCCAGCACGGGCGCCGGCAGCAGCAGCGCGAGCAGCGGCAGCGCGAGCCTACCGGGCCTGGCCATTGATCCGCTTGAAGTAGTCGAGCACCATCGCGCGCTCGGCGGGGGTCAGGGTCTTGAGCTGCTCCCAGCTCGGCATCGGGTAGCGCAGCGCGGCTTCGCCCGGGATCGTGCCCGTGGGCACGTGGGCGAGCTGCGCGCGCGCCGTCTCGCTGCGCCGCTCCGGATCGCTTTCCTGGTCGTTGCGGAGCGTCCGCCCGGCGTCGAGCATCCGCCGGAACAGCTGCTGCTGGCGCTCCAGGGTCGCGCGGTCCAGGTGTCCCGATTCCAGCCGGTCGGCCAGGTCGCGGGCTTCCGGCGCCAGCTGTTCCGGTCGCCCCGGCAATCCCTGCCCGCCCAGCCGCTCCAGGGCGTCGGCCAGGGCCCGCTGGCGCGCCGCGATGGCGCGCAGCTCCTGCAGCACCATCTCCCCCGGCGAGCCCTGGCCGAACAGCGGGAGCATGCCGCCCAGCTGGTCGTTGAGCGCCCCCTGCTGCCGCGCCGCGGCCGCCAGCCTCTCGAGCGCCTCCGCCATCCCCGAGCCCGACTGCGAGCCGGCGACTTCGTCGCCCGACTGCATGATCTGGAACGCGGCCGCCGACAGCGACTGCGCCGCCGCCTGCGCGCTCGCCGCCGCCTGGCTCGGGTCGGCGCGCGGGCCCTCGAGCGAGCGCCGCGATTGCTCGATCTGCGCGCGCGCCTGGCCGAGGGCCGCGCCCAGGCGCGGCGAGACCAGCGCGTTCCGCCCCGACGCCGCGGACAGGCGGCGGGTGATCTGGTCCACCCCCTGCTCCAGGGCCGACTGGCGGCCGCTCACGTCGCCCGAGCCCTCGCCGCGCTTGAGGCGGTCGGCCTGGCCCTGCTCCTCCACGGCCAGCGTGACCGTCTCCGACTCCGCGTCGTGCAGCAGCTTCAGCACCTCCGCGCGCCACCCGGCCGACATCTGTTGCTGGCTCCGGCGCAGCGAGTCCGCCACCGGCGCCAGGGCCTGCGCCGCGTCCTGGGCCCGCTGCTGCGCCTCGCTCTGCCGCGCCGCCGACATGGCGCCCGCCGCCTCCTGCATCCGGCCCGCCGCCTGCGCCACCTGGTGGGACGCGCCCTCGACCGCGGCGGCGGTCGCCGTGTCGGCGCGCTGCCGGAGCCGCGGACTCAGCGCGTCGAGCCCCGACTTCAGGGTGTCGGCTTGCCGGCGCATGGCGCGCTGCTCGGCCGCGGCGGCCGCCGTGTCCGCGCCGCCGCGCTCGGGGGCGCGCGCCGCCCACGTCTGTTCGGCGCGGCGCAGGTCCTCCGCGTTCTGCGCGTACGTCTGGAGCGAGCCCTCGAGCGCGGCCCGCTCGAACAGCTCCGCGCTGCGCTCCAGCTCGCGCCGCACGTCGCGCTGCGCGTCGGCCAGGTTGTGCAGCGCCCGCTCCACCGCGGCCGGGTCGAGGCGCGCCAGCGCCTGGCGCAGCTCGTCGAGCCGCGCCGCCATCTCCGGCGTGATCGCCTGCTTGAGCAGCGAGTCGAGGTCGCGGAGCCGCTGCTGCCAGGCGGGATCGTCCAGCCCCGCGTCCCGGGCGGCCTGCGTCACCTGGGCCAGCTCCCGCCGCAGCGAGTCGGCGCGCGCCACCAGGCGCTGCTGCTCCTCGCCGACCCGGCCCGCCTCCTGCGCCTGCTCGAAGGGCAGCGCGCCGCTGCCCGCCTGGGGCTGCGGCGCCGGCGCGGCGCCCGCGGTCGCCTCCGCCTGCTCGGCCGACGGCTGCTCCGCGCCCTGCGCCTGGTCGGCGCTCCGCACGCGCTGCGCCGACAGGTCGCTCGTGCGCCGGCTCAGGGCCGCCTGGTCACCCGCGAGGTCCGAGGCGAGTCCGGCGAGGCTGTCCACGCCCGAGCGCACCGCCTCGCGCAGCTCCGCCATCGTCCTCAGGCGGATCCTGAACTCGCGGCTCACGCCCACGTGCGGCCGCGGCGCCCGGTCGGTCGCGCGCGCGAAGAACCGCAGGGTGTCGCCCGGCAGGAGCCCGCGGCCGTTGAGGTCGAGCAGCACGCTCTGTACCACGTGGTCGGCGCCGGCCACCCCCGCCACCGTGTCCACGACGCGGCCGTCCACGGTGCCCAGGCGGCTCACCCGCCAGCTCACCACCTCCACGCGTCCGAGCGCGTGGTCGTCGCGCGCGTCCACCACCAGCGGGAGCTTCAGGTCGAGCGGGGCCGACGTGTCGGCGCCGGGCACCGGGACCGCGACCACCGGCGCGCTGTCGGGCACGGCCCGCACGTTGAGCAGCGGCAGCGGCCCGGGAAACGGGACGCCGGCGTCGTCGGTGAGGTCGAGCCGCCACACGGCGGAGCCGCGGACGACCAGCGCGCCGTGGAACGCCTGCCGCGCCGCCGTCAGGGGCACGCGCTCCGCGCCGGCCGTGAGCGCGGCGGCCGCGACGGTCGCCGAGGTCGCGCCGCGCAGCTCGAGCACGGTGCCCACGGGCAGGGCGATCGCGCCCGAGTCGGCGGGCAGCGCCTCGTCCTGCCGCTCGAGATAGGCCGGGTAGTGGGCGACCACCGTGAAATCGGTGAGCATGGCGGGCTCGATGACGTTCACCCGCACCGTGTCGGACGCCGAGCGGCCGACCGTGGCGAACACCCAGGTGGGCGCCGCCACGCCGGCGAGGCGGGCGCTCGCGACGCCCGGCGCCGTCTCCGTCGCGGGCAGATCGTGCCACGTGTCGCCGGTTTCCCGGACGTGCAGCCGGATGGACTCCGGCGAGCGGGAGCGGGCCAGCACCGTGACCGCGCCGCCGCGCCGCACCTCGCGCGGCGAGACCGCGATCCGGACCCCGGCGCCGAACGTCGCCTGCCACGCGCGGAGCGGCGAGGCGAGCGGGGCCGCCGCCGCGCCCGCGAAGCCGAACGCGAGCGCCGCCGCGCCGGCCGCCACCGCGAGCGCCGCGGCGCGCCAGCCCACCCGCGCGCCGAGCGCGCGCATGGTGGCCGGGGCCCAGGCCGCGGCCCCGCCGGCGGGCAGCCGCCCCGCCAGGCGCCGCACGGCGCTCTCGACGAGCGCGGCCGACGTGCCCGCCGGGGCTCCCGCCGCCGCGTCCACCACGCCCACGAACGTCCCGCGCCGCAGCGACTGCTCGCGCTCGACCAGGGCCGCCGTGTCCCGGAGCGCCGCGGCTCGCGCGCGCCAGGTGGCCGCGATGCGCCGCACGGCCACGCCCACGACGGCCAGCGCGCCGACCCACACCGCGAGCGGCGCCCAGCCCACCCAGCCGAACAGGCCCGCGCGGGCCGCGAGCGCCGCCACCGCGAACAGCGCGAGCGCCGCGGCCAGGGCGCCCAGCAGCGCCGCCGCGCCGAGCCGCCGCGCGAGCACCGCCCGCAGCCGCGCCAGGTCGCCCAGCAGGCCGTTCACGCGCCCCCGCTCACCGCGTACACGAACAGGTTGACCCCCATCCGGATGGCCAGCTCGCGGATCGGCGCCGGGTCGTGGTGCACCTCCGGATCCTCCCAGCCGTCGCCGAGATCGGATTGATAGGAATAGTAGAGCGCCAGCCGGCCGCCCAAGAAGATGCCGAAGCCCTGCGCCGGCAGCCCGTCGTGCTCGTGGATCTTGGGGATGCCGTTCGGGAACTCGTACACGTTGTGGTAGATGGGATGCGCCAGCGGCACCTCGGCGAACGGCCGGTCGGGAAACGCCTTGGCGATCTCGCGCCGGATGGACTTGTCCATGCCGTAGCAGTCGTCGGCGTGCAGGAAGCCGCCCGCCTCCAGGTGCGCGCGGAGCGCGCGCACGTCGTCGGGCGACCACAGCACGTTGCCGTGTCCCGTCATGTAGAGGTAAGGGACGTCGGGCAGCGCGGGATCGGTGAGGCGCACGACCTTCTCGCGGTCGGCCGTCACCAGGGTGGTCCGCTCGCGGATGGCCCGGAGCAGGTTCGGCAGGCTCGACGGATTGGTGTACCAGTCGCCGCCGCCGTCGTAGTGGACCCGCCCGATGGTCAGATCGGCTTGGCTCACCGGCTCAGCAGGCGATAGGCGTCGTGGCGGGAGATACCGAGACGTTGGGCCAGCTCCTTCGCGATGGCACCCGGGTTGCCGCCGCCGGCGCGCAGCGCGGCCACCAGCCGGCTCACCTCGCCCTCGGTGGGTGGCTCGGCCGCGGTCGCGGTGCCGGCCGAGGCCGGCGGTGCGCCGCCCACGACCACGGTCACCTCGCCGCGCGGAGGGTGCTCCTCGTAATACTGGGCCAGTGCGCCCACCGTTCCGCGCCGCACTTCCTCGTGCAGCTTGGTCAGCTCGCGCGCGACCGCGGCCGGACGGTCGGCGCCGCAGCACGCGGCCAGGTCCCGCAGCAGCGCCACCGTGCGGTTCGGCGCCTCGTAGCACACCACCGTCCAGGGCTCGGCCGCCAGGCGCGCCAGCAGCGCGGCCCGGCCCGTGCCCTTGCGGGGGAGAAAGCCCGCGAACACGAACCGGTCGGCCGGGAACCCCGCGGCCGACAGCGCCGCGATCACCGCCGCCGGACCCGGCACCGGAACGACCGTGAGCCCGCGCTCGTGGGCCCGCGCCGCCAGCGCCGCGCCGGGATCCGAGATGCCCGGCGTTCCGGCGTCGGTGGCGTAGGCCACGTCCTCGCCCGCCTCCACCCGGTCGAGCAGGCGCTCGATGGCCTCGGGCCCGCTGTGCGCGTGGAGGCTCACCACCTCGCGCTTCACCTCGTAATGGGCGAGCAGCTGGCGCGTGCGGCGCGTGTCTTCCGCCGCCACCACGCCGACCTGGCGCAGCACCTCCAGGCCCCGAAAAGAAAAATCCCCCAGATGGCCGATGGGGGTGCTCAGCACGAACAGGGTCCCGCGTTTCACCACTGCACGCGCCACGGCAGCTTCTCGAAGAACCCCACCGCGTTGAGGGCGAAGCGATGCTCGCGCCCGGAGAGCCGGACCAGGCGCGGCGCGCTCTGGGGGGCGAGGACCTCGACCTCCGAGAGCAGGTCGCGCGTCCACGCCGCCACGCCCTCGGCCAGGGCCAGGGGCTCCACGACCGGGTCCGCCGGGGCGGCGTCGCGCGGGCCGCCCACGCAGCTCAAGACCGCGTGCTGGGGCAGCAGGCGCTGGCGCACCTTCTCGGCGCGCTTGGCGCCCTCGCCCGGCGCTTCGCGCTCGATCAGGTCGCTCAAGTCCCACACGTAGTGGCGGAACATGGTGATCATCGCGGGCGGCGCCTGGAGCGGCAGCGGCGTGGGCGTGTCGTAGACCTTGGCCACCACGATGGGGAGCGGCTCGGGCGGCACCGAGGTGAACAGCCGCGCCACGTAGCTCAGCGGCGGCTCCTCGGCCCGGCGCTCGGCGAAGAACCCGGTGGCGAACCGGCCGTCCTTGACGGTGAGGTAGTTCACGCGCCCGTTCGAGATCAGCTCCAGCAGCCCCGTCCACTTCCGCTCGAACAGCGTCTTGAACACCGACTCCGGCGTGCGCGGATCGAGCGGCATCGCCAGCGGCGGCCGCGCGCACGAGGCGTACATCGCGGCCAGCAGCTCGGGCTCGGCCTCGTGGAACGCGATCTCGCCGCGCTCCGATTCGGCGTGGATGCGGCGCAGCGCCTCCGCGAACGCGATGGTCGAGCGCCCGGCGGGCGTGATGATCGCGGCGTTCGCCAGGTCGCCGCCCAGGAAGAAGAGCAGCACCAGCTCGTCGGGCAGGTACGCCGCCAGGTAGCCGTGCACCTTCCCGTCGCGGTCCTTCTTGCTGAACGCGATGAGGCTGTCCAGCGCCACGTACGGCGCGCGGGTCCGGGCCAGCAGGGCCCGGCCGCGCGGGAACGTGAGGTCCCACAGCCGGATGGCGGTGTCCGTCAGGACGGCGGTGGACGCTCGCATCGGCTAGATGTGCTGGGTGATCTTGCCCACCAGGTGCGCCTTCGGCACGGCGCCCACCACCGTGTCCACGTGCTTGCCGCCCTTGAAGAAGAGCAGCGAGGGGATGGAGCGCACGTTGAACCGCACCGGCGTCTGCTGGTTGGCGTCCACGTCCATCTTGGCGATCTTGAGCTTCCCGGCGTACTCGACCGCGATCTGGTCCAGGATCGGCGCGATGGCCTTGCACGGCCCGCACCACTCCGCCCAGAAGTCCACCAGCACCAGCCCGGCCGCCTGCTCCACCTCGGACTGGAAGTTCCCGTCCGTCACCGCCAGCGCCTGCGACCCTGCCATGACTTCCGACTCCGAGTTAGAATGTCCGCGTGACCCCGCCACACGACCCGCCTGCCCCCGCCGCCCGCCTCGCCCACGTCGGCGTGGCGGTGGGAAGCCTCGAGGACGCCGTTGCGTTCTACCGCGACGTCCTCGGCTTCGTGCCGCATCCGCCGGAGACGGCCGACGGCGCCACGGTCGTCAGCCTGGCCGCCGGTGGCGTGGAGGTCGAGCTGCTGAGCTCGGCCGATCCCGCCAGCCCCATCGGCAAGTACGTCGCCCGCCACGGCCCGGGCATCCACCATCTCTGCTTTCGCGTCCCCGACCTCGAGCAGGCGCTCGCGCGCTGCCGCGCGGCCGGCTACCGACTGATCGATCAGACCCCCCGCCCGGGCGCCGACGGCCGCCGGGTCGCGTTTCTCCACCCGCAGGCGACGGCCGGCATTCTGCTCGAGCTGACGGACTAGGGGTTGGGACGACCCGCCCCGGGCAGCAGGGCGTCGAGCTTGATGTCGGCGACGAGCCAGCCGCCGTCGCGCTGCGCGGCCACCGTGATGGGCGCGGCCAGCCACCGGTCGCCCTTCTTCAGGTCCACGTTCAGCAGCCGCCGGCGCGGCTTCCCGGGCACGGTCTCCCAGCCGTTGACCCGCGACGAGTCGCACACCAGCAGGCGCTGGATGATGGCCATGCGCTGCTCGCGCTCGGTCGCGTTGGGGCGGTAGGTCGCGAAGGGCCCGCGCTCGTCGCCGAACAGCGCCGCCATCCGGCCCTGGTCGTTGGCGTTGACGGCGGCCACGAACTGCTCTACCGTCGCCTCGGGGGTCGCGGGCGCGGGAGCGAGTGCGGCGGGCGGGCGGTGCGAGCAGGCGACGGCCGCTCCGGCGATGAACACGGCGAGTAAACGGTGTGTGGAGGCCACGAGGAGCCAAGCTAACGGGCGCCCGGGGAGCGAGCAAGCGTGAGACTCTACGTCAACATCGACCACGCGGCGACGGTGCGGCAGGCGCGCCGCACCGACGAGCCCGATCCGGTCCGACTGGCCGTGCTGGTCGAGCAGGCGGGCGCCGACGGCATCACGGTGCACCTGCGCGAGGACCGCCGCCACGTCCAGGATCGCGACGTCGAGCTGCTGACGCGCACGGTGCGCACCGTGGTGAACCTCGAGCTGGCGGCGGCCGACGAGATCGTGGGCATCGCCGAGCGGCTGCGGCCGCACCAGGCCACGCTGGTGCCGGAGCGGCGCGAGGAGATCACCACCGAGGGCGGGCTCGACTGCGCCGGCGGTGCGGCCCGGATCAGGGCGGCGCTCGCGCGCCTCAAGGCGGCGGGCATCCGGACCAGCCTGTTCATCAGTCCCGACCGGGACGCGGTGGCGGCCGCGGCGGCCCTCGACGCCGACGCGGTCGAGCTGCACACGGGCCGCTGGGCCGGCGCGTGGCGCCGGGGGGAGGCGGCCCTGGCGGAGATCGTCGCGGCGGCGCGCCAGGCCCGCGGGCTGGGCCTGGCGGTGCACGCGGGGCACGGGCTCACGTACGAGAACGTCGGGCCCGTGGCCGCCGTGCCGGAGATCGAGGAGCTGAACATCGGGCACAGCGTCGTGAGCCGGGCGATGTTCGTCGGCATCGAGCGGGCGGTGCGCGAGATGCGCGAACGAATTGACCGGGCCCGCGGCGGGCCATAGCTTCGCGCGAGCGGCGGAGGGAGCCATGACCAACGCGATCGGGATGACGGACTTCTTCGTGCTCGAGGCCGGCGAGTACCTCGAGCGGCTCGACGCTTTGGCCCAGGCGCCCGCGGGCGCCTTCGAGTCGAGCGAGGAATTCGTGCGCATCGCGCGCGCGTTCCGCGGCAGCGCGCTGATGGCGAGCCAGCAGTCCATGGCGCGCGCGGCGCAGGGGCTCGAGTCGGTGGGCCGCGCCGTGCGCGACGGGCGGCTGGCCTGGGACGAAAACGTCCGCGGCGCGGTGGTGCGCGCGGTGGACGACTGCCGGGTGCTGCTCCGCAAGGTGCGCACCCCGACCGACGAGGACGCCGCGAAGGCCGAAGCGCTCGGCGCCGAGCTGGAGCGCCTGGCGGGCCGCCCGGCATCCAGCGGGCGCGCGGCGGGCGAGGGCCTCGACGCCGGCGCGCGCGCGTTCGTCGCCCGCGAGGCGGCCGCCATCGCGCACGCGATGGATCGCGCGGCCCACGCCCTCACCGCCGATCCGGGCGGACGCGACGCGCTGCTCAACGTGACCCAGGCCATGTCGGCGCTGCGCGGCGTGGCGGTGCTGGGCGACCTGCCGCCCCTGGCGGACGTCCTGACCGGCGTGGAAGGCGCGGTGCACGAGGTGTACGCCACCTCGGGCGAGGTGCGCGACACGGTGCCCGCGGCGTTCGACGCGGGCGCCAGGACGCTGGCCCGCGCCGCGCGCGAGGTGGTGGACCTCGGCCGCCCCGCCGCCGACAGCGCGGAGGCGGCCGCCTTCGCCGAGCTGCTGCTCCGCGCCTTCGCGAGCAGCGGCAACATCCTGCCCATCGAGATGCTGTTCTACGACGACGCCGGCCCGCACGTGGTGAAGGAAGGCGTGCCCCCCGCGGGCCTCTCGCGCGTCGAGGCCGTGAGCCAGGGAGAGTTCCTGGCGGGCGCCGCGACCGGGCTGCAGCGCGCGCCGTCGGCCGTGCTGCGCGACCTGCGCCTGTTCGGGATGGCGGCCATCCTGCGGCCGCTGGCCGGCGCCGGCGGCTCGCCGCTGGCGAGCGCCCTGGGCCGCCTGGCCGACGCCGGGCGCGACGCCATCGAGCGCGGCGCGGCGGCCGCCAACCTCCCGCTGTTCGTCGCCTCGATCGCCCGGGCGGCGGAGATCCTCCGCCGCGCGGCCGCCGGCGACGAGGCGGCCCTCGGCGTCGAGCTCGACGCGACCAGCGCCGAGCTGACGGCGCTCGACACCACGCCCGCCGCCGAGCCCGAGCCCGTCGCGGCGCCGGTCGACCTGCCCTTCCTCGTCACGCCGGCGGAGGCGGCCGCCCCCGAGGCCCGAGCCCGAGCCCGTCGCCGCGGACGAGGAGACCGTCGCCGGCACGCCTCTGGCCACGGCCTACACCACGCTCGCCCGCCTCACCTCCGAACGCGTGGCCCGCCGCCGGGCGACCTCGACGCGCTGTTCGGCGCGCCAGAAGCGCCGGAGGACTCGGGGCTCGAGATGCTCGCCCCGGCGGCGCCCGCGGACGAGGAGGCCGACGTCGTCCCCATCGAGCTGCTGGCGCCGGCGGCGCCCGTCGCCGCGGCCGCGCGCCCCGCCGACGACGCCGACGTGGTGCCGATCGAGTCGCTGCTCTACGGCGGCCACGGCGGCGCTCGAGCGCGCGCTCGCGCTCCGCTCCGAGATCGAGTCGCTGCTCGCCGCGCCCAACGGCGGCGCGAAGCGGGTCGCGGCGCTGCTCGACGAGGTGTTCGACCTGGTTCAGCTTGGACTCGGCGCCGCGCGCTGAGGCGAGCGCCGCGCGCGGCCACGGCCGCTTCTGGCTGGGCCTGCTCGGCATCGTCATCTCGCTGGCGTTCCTCTACTGGGCGCTCCGCGGCGTCAGGCCGGCCGAGCTCCTGGCCGATCTGGAAGGCGCCAACGTCTGGTTCTACCTCACCTCGGTGGTCCTCGCGACGCTGACCTTCCCGACGCGCGCCGTCCGGTGGCGCATCATCCTCGCCTCCGGTGACGCCGTAGTCCCGTACGCCCCGGTGTGGCACGCGACCGCCATCGGCTTCATGGCCACCAACCTCCTGCCCGCCCGCGCCGGCGAGCTGGCGCGCGCCTACGCCGCCTCGCGGCTCGTCCCGGTGCCGCTCGCGCGCTCCATCGGCTCCATCGCGGTGGAGCGGGTGTTCGACGGCCTGATCATCGTCCTGCTCCTCGCCTTCGCCATCGGCACGTACCACGCGGCCGGCGCCACCGCCGTGCGCGGCACCACCATCGCCGGCATCGCCCTGTGGTCGGGCGGGTTCTTCATCCTGGTGCTCGGATTCCTCTTCTTCCTGGTGCACGCCCCGCGCCGCGCGCTCGCCGGCCTGGCCGCGGTGGTGCGCCGCCTCCTGCCGGCCGCCGCGGCCGAGTTCGTCGTGCGGATGACCCGCTCGCTTCATCGAGGGGCTCACCATCCTCCGCTCGCCGCTCGACTTCGCGAAGGTCGTGGCCCTCTCGTTCGCCGTCTGGCTCATCAACGCCGCCGCGTTCTACGCGGGCTTCCTGGCCTTCCACATCGGCCCCCTGCCCCTCACCTCGCCGCTGCTCCTGCAGGGCATCGTCGCCGTCGGCGTGGCCATCCCGTCCTCGCCGGGGTTCATCGGCGTGTTCGAGGGGACCGCGGTCTTCGCGCTCGGCCTCTACGGCGTGGCCCGCACGCCCGCCGCGAGCATGGCGCTCGGCACCCACATCGGGTGGTTCATCCCCATCACGCTGATCGGCCTGTGGCGGCTGGCGCGCTCCGGCCTCTCCCTGCGGGACATCACGACCGGCGAGGCGGCGGCGTGAGCGCCCGGGTGCGCGCCCGGGCGCCGGCCAAGATCAACCTCTGGCTCCGGGTCTTCGGCCGCGACGCCCGCGGCTATCACGGCATCGAGTCCCTGTTCCAGCTGATCGGCCTCGAGGACGACCTGGTGATCGAGCCGGCGGCCGCGGGCGTGAGGCTGACCGGCGCGCCGGCGGAGCTGGGCCCGATCGAGGACAACCTCGTCGTCCGCGCGGCCACCCGCTTTCTCGCCGCGGCGCACACCCGCGGCGGCGTCGCCATCACGATCGACAAGCGCATCCCCTGGAGCGCGGGGCTGGGCGGCGCCTCGAGCGACGCGGCGGCCACGCTCGCGGGGATGAACCGGCTGTTCGGCTTCCCGCTCTCGCGCGAGGACCTGCTCGAGCTGGCCAGCGCCCTCGGCAGCGACGTGCCGTTCTTCCTCAGCGGGAGCACGCTCGCCCTCGGCTGGGGACGCGGCGAGCGGCTGCTCGCCTTTCCGCCGCTGCCGTCGCGGCCGCTCCTCGTGGTGCCCCCGCCCGCCCCGGTGCGCACCGCCGACGCCTACGCCTGGATCGACCGCGAGCGCGGCGCGCGGGAGTCGCGCGAGTACGCCGCCGTCTTTGCCGCCGACGCCTTCACCAGCTGGGCCGCCGTGCGCGCCCACTCGCACAACGACTTCGAGCCGGTGGTCGCGGCCCGCCTCCCGGAGATCGGGCACTGGCTCGACCGGCTCCGCGAGACGGAGGCCTTCCTGGTCCGGCTGGCCGGCAGCGGCGGCGCCATCGTCGCGCTGTTCGAGTCGGAGTCGGCCCGCGACGCCGCGTGGTCGGTGCTGGGCGGCGCGCCGGCGATGCTCCGCGCCTCCACGCTGACGGCGCCACCGCTCCTCGTGGACGACGCGTAGCCGTGGCGACGCTCGAGATCGACGGCCACCACCTCCGCCTCGAGGACGTGGAGCGGGTCGCGACCGGCGAGGTCGCCGAGGTGCGCCTCGCCCCCTCGGCCCAGGGCGCGCTGCAGACGGCGCGCCGCCTCATCGAGGACAAGGTCGCCCGCGGCGAGCGGGTGTACGGCGTCACCACCGGCTTCGGCCGCCTGGCGGAAGTGGTGATCCCGGCCGAGCAGCGGCTCGCGCTGCAGCGCAACCTCATCCGCAGCCACGCCAGCGGCGCGGGCGCCGCCGTGGACCGGCCCGCCACGCGCGCGCTGATGCTGCTCCGCGCCAACACCCTCGCGCACGGCCACTCGGGCTGCAGCCCGCGCATCGTCGAGCTGCTCCTGGACTGCCTCAACGCCGGCGTGCATCCGGTGGTGCCGGAATTCGGCTCCGTGGGCGCGAGCGGCGACCTCGTGCCGCTGGCGCACGTGGCCCTGGTGCTGATGGGCGAGGGCGAGGCGGAGCACGGCGGCCGCGTGGTGCCGGCGGCCGACGCGCTGCACGCGGCCCACCTCGCGCCGGTCGAGCTCCGGGAGAAGGACGGGCTCTCGCTCATCAACGGCACGCAGTTCACGACCGCGCTCGCCGTCCTGGCGCTGCTCGAGGCCGAGCGCGCGCTCGAGGCCCTGGAGGTGGCGGGCGCGCTCTCGCTCGAAGGGCTGCGCGGCTCGCCCATCCCGTTCGACGCCGACATCCAGGCCGTGCGGCCGCACCAGGGCCAGGCGGTGAGCGCGGGCCGGCTGCGCGCGCTGCTCGAGGGCAGCGAGATCCGCGAATCGCACCGCCACGGCGACCCGCGCCTCCAGGACGCCTACTCGCTGCGCTGCATGCCGCAGGTGCACGGCGCGGCGCGCGACGCCCTGGCCTACGTGCGGCGCGTGCTCGAGATCGAGATCAACAGCGCGACCGACAACCCGCTGGTGTTTCCCGAGAGCGGGCAGATCAAGAGCGGCGGCAACTTCCACGGGCAGATCGTCGCGCAGGCGGCGGACTTCCTCGCCATCGCGCTGGCCGATCTCGGCGCCATCTCGGAGCGGCGCGTCGAGCGCCTCCTCAATCCCGACGAGTCGGGCCTGCCCGCGTTCCTCGCCGCGAGCCCCGGCGTCGAGTCGGGCCTGATGACGCTCCAGGTCACGGTGGCCGACCTCCTGACCGAGCTGCGCCTCCTCGCCTCGCCCGCCAGCACGCAGTCGGTCCCCACCGGCGCCGGGCGCGAGGACCACGTCTCGATGGGGCCGGCGGCCGCCCGCAAGGCGCGCCGCGCCGCCGACTGCCTCGTCCTGATCGTCGCGGTCGAGCTGCTCTGCGCCGCCGAGGCCATCGACCACCTGCGCCCGCTCAAGACCAGCCCGGCCCTGGAGCAAGCGTGGGCCCGGATACGGGAGCGCGTTCCCCGCCTTAGCGGCGACCGTGCGCTCGCGGCCGACGTGCGGCATATTGGCGAACTGGTGAGGCGGGGGAGCTTTCGCGCCGGCTAGCCGGTCCGCTCGGGGCCGGGGCGAGGGAGGAGGGCCGGCCCGATGGCGACGCTGCTGGAGCGACTGCGGGCCGCGCTCGCTCCCGACTACGAAGTCGAGCGCGAGCTGGCGAGCGGCGGCATGGGAGTGGTCTTCCTCGGCCGCGACGTCGCCCTGGGCCGCCACGTCGCCATCAAGATCATCCGGCCCGACCGGGCCACCGCGAACGCCACCGAGCGGTTCGTCCGCGAAGCGCAGATCCTCGCCGCCCTCAGCCATCCCAACCTGGTCCCGGTCCACCGCGCCGGCGAAGCCGCCGGCTTCTCCTACTACGTGATGGATTTTCTCGAGGCGGAGACGCTCGGCGAGCGGCTGCGCCGCGGCCCGCTCCCGCCGGCCGAGGCCGTCGCGGTGGCGCGGGACGTGCTCGCCGCGCTCGAGGCCGATCCACCGCGGCGGCATCGTCCACCGCGACGTGAAGCCGGGCAACGTCTTCCTGCTCGAGGGTCGCGCCGTCATCGGGGACTTCGGCGTGGCGAAGGCCACCGGCGACGACGCGCCCGCCCTCACCGACGAAGGCAAGGCGATGGGCAGCCCCGGCTACATGGCGCCCGAGCAGATGGCGGGGCGCGAGGTCACGCCGGCCACCGATCTCTTCGCCGTGGGGTTGATCCTCTACGAATCGCTCACCGGCCGGGCGTGGGGGTTCGCCACCGATCCGGCCCGCGGCGACTGGACGGGCGTGCCGCACCACCTGGTGGCGCCGCTGCGCCGCGCCCTGGCATGGTCCGCGGACGAGCGGTGGCAGACGGCGGCGGCCTTTCGCGCCGCGCTCGAGCCCGGGCGCGCGGGCGTGCGCGGGTGCTGGCGTGGACGGTGGGCCCGGCAGTGCTGGTGTTGCTCGCCGTCCTGCTCGGCCGGCTGGCAGGCGTGGGGGCGGTCCACCCGCACGCGGCCGTGCTGCGCCTGTGGGTGCGGCCGTTCGCGGTGCCCTCGGCGCCGTTGCGCTGGCTCCGCGACTCCCTGCCCGCGGCGCTGGTGCGCGAGGTGGGCGGGGCGCCCGACTTCACGGCGGCCGTCGCGCCGGACAGCGGCTCGACGGAGCGCGGCCTGGTCCTGGACGGCACAGCCGAGGATCTCGGCCAGGGCGTGGTGCGCCTCACGCTGCGATCCGAACCGGGCTCGGCTGCGTACGGTCCCATCGCCATCACCGCGAGCGGCCCGGCGCAGCAGTGGGATCGGCTCGCCGACTCGCTCGCCCACGGCCTGTTGCTCGCCATCTGGAGCGGCCAGGGCGGCAAGCTCGCGGCCGACCTCCCGGTGCACGCGCTGCCCGACAGCCGCGCCGGCATGGTCGCGTGGATGGAGGCCGAGCGCCTGTTCGCCGGCGCGCAGTGGGAGGCGGCGTATGGGGCTTACCGGCGGGCCATCGCCGTGGACTCCACCTGCCTGCTGTGCCGGCTCCGGCTCACCGACGTCGCGCGCTGGCTCGGCCTCGACCAGGACAGCGCCGAAACGCGCCCGTACCGCGTGGCGCTCGACTCCTTCCCGCCGCACTACCGTCAGCTGATCGAGGCCAGCTTCGCGCCACAGAACCGGCGCATCGCGCTGCTGCACGACGCCACCGAGCGGGCCGGCGACTTCGGCCTCGCCTGGTTCATCGAGGGTGACGAGATCTTCCACCGCGGCCCGCTCTCCGGGTACTCGCGGCGCGACGCGTACGGCGCGATGCAGCGCGCGACCGTGCTGTGGCCGGACTTCGCCCCCGCCTGGGAGCACCTCGCCTGGATCGCGATCGGCGAAGGCGATTCGACGGTGGCGCGCCGGGCGCTCGACAGCCTGCGGCGGCTCAGCTCCGGCGGCGATCGGTTCTCCGCCGCGCTGCACGCGCTGCTCGAGGTGGGCTACCGGTGGCGCTTCGCCAGCGAGCGCGAGGCCGCCGACTTCACCGATGCGCTGCTCCGCTCGCCCGACGTGGCCGGTTACTCCGACCTGGGGGCGGGCGCGCGCTACCAGCTCACCTTCGACGCGCCGCGCGGCGCCGTGTACATCGGAAGCCGGTTCGAGAAGCTCGGCCGGCCCGACCTCGAGACGCGCGGCCTGCTCGCCGAGCTGTACGGGTTCATCGCGCTCGGCCGGCTCGATTCCGCCCGCGCCGCCGCCGCGCGCCTCGCCGCGCGCAGCTCGGAGCCCGAGATCGAGATCTTCCTGGCCGAATTGCCGGCCGCGCTTGCTGCTCGCGGACTCCGCGACCGGCGCGGCCGTGCGGCGCGAGCGGCCCGAGGCGACCCGCGCGCTCGAGGCCTACACGCACGCCGCCCGCGGAGGCTTCGACGGGCAACGCGCGGCGTGGCTGCTCGCGCTGGTCGCACGCCGCGCGGGCGACGAGGCGGCCGCGGCGCGCTACCGCGCCCTGCTGGCCGGCGAGAGCGCTCGCCCCTTCGCCGCGCTGCTCGACGCCGACGCCGAGGCCGGCGCGGGGCACCCGCGGTCGGCCCTCGAGCGCAGCGAGCCGCTGCTGGCGCTCGACTCGGCGTGGCGCGCGGGCGATCCGTTCTTCCGCGCCGCTGCTCCACCTGATGCGCGCGCAGTGGCACGCCGCCGCCGGCGCCTCGCTCCAGGCCGTGCGCGACCTGCGGTGGGCCGAGAACAACGACCTGCGCACCGTGGGCTTCCCCTCCGCGGCGCCCGAGGCGGCCGAGGTGGACTGGTCGCTCGGGACGCTGGCGCGCTGGCGCCGCGCGCGGCTGCTGGACGGCACCGGCGATGCGCCCGCCGCGTGCGTGGCCTATGCGGCGGTGGCGCGGCTGTGGGCCGGGGGCGACGCGCCGTTCGCGGCCCGCGCGGACTCGGCCCGCCACCGGCTCGTCTCCCTCGAGTGCGGAAGCGCGTCGTGATCGCCTGCCGCACGCTCGGGCCTCCGGCGCTCACCGTGGACGGAGCGGCGCCACCGGCGGAGCTGCTGTGGCGGAAGAACCTCGCCCTGCTGGTGTACCTGGCGCGTTCCCCGCGCCGCACGCGCTCGCGCGAGCACCTGATCGGCCTGTTGTGGGCCGACAAGCCGGAGACGGCCGCGCGGCACTCGCTGCGCGAGGCCGTGCACGTCCTGCGGCGCAGCGCCGGCGAGGCGGCCATCGAGGTCGCGGGCGAGCAGGTGCGCTTGACCGAGCGCGCGGTCGAGCTGGACGTGGACCAGCTCGCCACCCTCGCCGCCCAGAGCGACTGGGCGGGCGCGGCCACGCTGGTGGCCGGCGAGTTCCTCGAGGGCTTCTCCGTTCCCGAGGCGCCGGCCTTCGACGACTGGCTCGGCACGGAGCGCGCCGAGTGGCGGCGGCGCTCGGTGGACGTGCTCCTCCGGCTCGCGCAGGCGCTGGTGCGCGCGGGCCACCTGGCCGACGCCGTGGAGCACGCGCGCCGCGCGCTGGCGCTGGACCCGCACTCCGAGGCGGCCGCCGCGGCGGTGATCCATGCACTGGCGCTGACCGGAGAGCGCGGCGAAGCGCTCGAGACGTTCCGCGCGTTCGAGGAACGGCTGCGCTCCGAGATCGGCGCGAGCGCGGGCGAGCCGCTGCGGACGCTGGCCGCCGCGCGTGGGAGAGGAGCGCGCCTGGCGCCGGCCGGCGGCGCCGGAGCGCGGCGCAGAGTCGCGGCGCGCGCCGCTGACCGGGCGCGAGCAGACGCTGGGCGCGGTGCTGGCGGAGTGGGACGCGTGCCGCGCGGAGGGTCGGGCGCGCTGGCGTACGTGGAGGGCGACGCGGGCACCGGCCGAACCCGCTTCGCCGACGAGGTCGTCGCGCGGGCGCGGCTCGACGGGTGCGCGACCGCGGTGGCGCGCGCGGTGCCCGCCGACCAGTCCGACGCCTGGAGCGGCGTGATGGGCCTGGCGCGGGGCGGCCTGCTGGCCGCGCCCGGCATCGCGGCGGCGCCGCCTGCCGCGCTGGCGGCGTTCGCGAGCCGCGTGAGCGAATGGGGCGACCGCTTCCCCGACGCGCGGACGGCCGCCGCCGAGGCGCCGGGCCAGGCGCTGTCGGAGGTGCTGCGCGCCGCGACCGGCGAGCAGCCGGTGCTCCTGGCGCTCGACGACGCGCAGTGGAGCGACCGCGAAACGCTGCTCGCGCTCGACGCCGCCCTTCGCGACCTCGCCCGGGCGCCGCTGTTCGTGCTGGTGACGGTCGCGCCGTATCCGGCGCGCGAGGAGCTGGACCAGCTGTGCGGCCGGATCGGACGCGACGTCGCCGGCACGGCGGTGCGCCTGGCGCCGCTGGACCTCGACGCGCTGCGCCGCCTCGCCGCCTGGGCGCTGCCCGAGTACGGCGCGCCGGAGCTGGACCGCGTCGCCCGCCGCGTCGAGGCGGACTCGGCGGGCCTCCCGCTCCTGGCCGTCGAGCTGCTGCACGCGCTCGCGCTGGGGCTCGAGCTGCGCGGCGACGCGGCCGGCGCGGCGTGGCCGGCCGAGCATCGCACGCTGGACCAGACCATGCCGGGCGACCTGCCCGACGGCGTCACGGCGGCCATCCGCGTGGGCTACCGCCGGCTCACCAAGGATGCGCAGGCGCTGCTGGCGGCGGCGTCGGTCCTGGGCGACCGGGTGCCGGCCGTCGCGCTCGGCCGCGCGACCGGGCTCGACGCCGAGCGGCTCTCGGCCGCCCTCGACGAGCTGGAGTGGACGCGCTGGCTCGCGGCGGAGTCCCGCGGCTACTCGTTCGCGGCGCGGGTGGTGCGCGACGTCATCGCCCGCGACATGCTGACGGCGGGCCAGCGCCAGCGGGTCCTCGAGGCGGCCGGCCTCAGGGCCCCGGCGCCGTAGCGGCGGGCCGGCCGAAGACCGCGGGAGGCGGCCACCGGTCGCCAACGCCGCGTCGCTGATGTGCGACGTGGGCGGCCCGCGGCGGGGGCACCGTTGTTGCACGTGAGGCCGGCATGCTCGGCCTGGCCGCGATCCTCATCCTGCAGCAAGCCCTGGTGTCGCCGGCGCAGCGTCCGTCGGGCAGTGCGCCGGCCCTGCCGTCCGCGCCTACGCAGGCCTGGGCGGTGCGGGCCGATCGAGCGCCGGCCATTGACGGGCGCGACGACGACCCCGTCTGGCGCCTGGCGCCGGCGATCGGGCCGTTCCTCGAGTGGCAGCCCACCGCAGGGGAAGCCGTCGCGCTTCCGCACCGAGGCGAAGGTCGCCTACGACGCCGCCAATCTCTACGTCTTCATCCGCGCGTACGACCCGCATCCCGACAGCATCATTCGCCGGCTCGACCGGCGCGACACGTTCGGCCCCTCGGACCGCGTCGGCTTCATGGTGGACGCCTACCACGACCGGCGCAGCGGCTTCGAGTTCTGGGTCAACGCGTCCGGCGTCAAGGTGGACGTCGCGATCTTCGACGACAAGGAGGACCAGGCCTGGGACGCCGTGTGGGACGTGGCGACCCGGATAGACTCGCTGGGATGGACGGCCGAATTCCGGGTCCCACTCTCGCAGCTCCGCTACCCGGTGCGGCGGAATTACACCTTCGGTCTCCTGCTGATGCGCGACATCTACCGCTACAGCGAGCGTACCGCCTGGCCGCAACTCAGCCAGGCGAAGGCCGGGCATGGTCATCGCAGTTCGGCGAGGCTCACGGGCATCGAGGGCGCTCGAGGCGCCGCGCCGCCTCGAGGCGTCGCCCTACGTGGTGGCCAAGGACGCGTCCGTCATCACCGACAACGCGTTCGACCGGGCGTCGCACGCCACCCTCGGCGGGGATCTCAAGTACCGGGTGGCGTCCAACCTCACGCTCGACGCCACGGTCAATCCCGACTTCGGCGAAGTGGAGGCCGACCCGGCCGTACTGAACCTGTCGGCGTACGAGTCGTTCTTCGACCGAGCGGCGGCCGTTCTTCGTCGCCGGGCGCGGCGCTGTTCCGGTTCGACGTGGACTGCAACGACGTGAACTGCGCCAGCGAGGGGCTCTACTACAGCCGTCGCATCGGCCGGACGCCCCAGCTCGGCGGGCACGTTCGGCGACACGACGCCGGCGCAACCGACCACCATCCTCGGCGCGGCCAAGCTCACCGGCCGGCTCCCCGGCGGACTGGCCATCGGCTTCCTCGACGCGGTGACCGCGCACGACCAGGAGCGGTTCGGCGACACGCTCAAGACCACCGAGCCCGCCACCAACTTCGCGGTGCTGCGCCTCAAGCAGGACCTGCGCAACGGTGCGCAGCAGCATCGGCGGGATGCTGACGGCCGTGAACCGCGAGCCTCGACGCGACCAGCGCACCGTACCTCGACCGGCAGCGCCTACGCGGGCGCGGTGGACTTCCGCCACCGCTTCCCGAAAGACGTTTACGAAGTGTCCGGAGTCGTTCGACGTGCAGCCGGGTGGAGGGCAGCTCCGGCCGCCATCCTGGGCATCCAGACCGACGGCGTGCACTACTACCAGCGGCCCGACGGCGGGCTGCCGCTCGACACGCACGCGCACGGTGCTCACCGGCGACGCCGAGGAGCTGCAAGTTCGACAAGGTGGGCGGCGCCCATGCCTGATCTTCGAGACGGCGTACCAGCGCCGCTCGGCCGGGTTCGAGATCAACGACCTGGGCTACCTGCAGCGCGCGGACCAGCAGTCGTGGAGCACCTGGGTGGGGTTGTTCGACCGCCGCGTGACCCGGCTGTACCAGCAGCTCCAGTGGAACTGGAACTGGTGGCAGAACTGGAGCACGGGGGGCCTCCCGCAGGAGGCGCGCGGTCAACACCAACCTGCACGTCACGCTCAGGAACAGCTGGGGGATCGCCGTCGGCGGCACCGTCGGCCAGCTCGGCATCACCTACGACGACCGCGCCGCGCGTGGCGGGCCGGCGATGCGGCAGAATCCCTACTTTCGTTCCGTGGTTGAGCATCGGCGGTGACGACCGCCGGTCCGTGGTGCCCGTACCTCAACATCCAGACGGCGTCACGCCGACGCGGGGCCACACGCACACCTTTCATCTCACCCCCGAGCTCGACTGGCGGGTCGCCTCCCGGTTCGGCTCGGCACTGGTGTTCCAGTACGTGCGCAACGTCAACGACATCCAGTGGTACGGCAACTTCACCGATTCGGCCGGCGTGACCCACTACACCTTCGCGCACCTCCCGCAGACGCACGGTGTCACTCACCCTGCGGCTCAACTACACGTTCACGCCCAGCGCCTCGCTCCAGGTGTACGCGCAGCCGTTCGTCTCCAAGGGGACCTACGCCGACGTACGCGCAGCTGTCGGCCACCCCGCGGGCGGCCGCCTACGAGGATCGCTACCAGGCGTACGGCGACACCGCGGTCACCAACCACCCGGGCGGGTTCGACTTCAAGGAGTTCCAGTCGAACGCGGTGTTCCGCTGGGAGTACCGGCCTGGCTCGACGCTGTTCCTGGTCTGGAGCGAGGGGCGGCGGGGCTAGACCGGCGCCGGAGGGGACGAACGACTTCCAGGGCGACGTGCGCGACCTGTTCCGGTTGCACCCCGATGAACACGTTGCTGGTGAAGATGGTCGTACTGGCTCAACCCCTAGTCGAAGGGTCGGTGGTCCGGCTGCGCGTTTCGCAACCAACGCGCCCCTTCAGCCGTACAATGCTCAGATGCCGATCTCCTATTCCGTGGACCGGGAACGCAACGTGGTGCTGGTGACGTGGGTGGGCGACGTCACCAAGGACGACTATCGCGCGCACCTGAGGGCGATGCTCGAGGACCCGGACGCTCTCCGCGCGGGGAAGTCCCTCGTGGACCTGAGACTCGCGAACGTCCTGCCGAGCGGGGCGGAGCTGAACGCCATCGGCAACGCCGAAGCGCTGCCGCGCCTGGCGGGTCAGCCGTGGAAGAGCGCCGTGCTCGTCGGCTCGCCCGTCAACTTCGGCATCGCCCGGCAATACGAGATGCTGGCGCAATCGGAGAGCACCGACTTCGTGTTCGAAGACCGCTCCGCCGCCCTCGCCTGGCTCGCCAAGGACTGACCTGCACGGAACGGCTGCCCCTCCTGCCGGCGATTCGCTAATTTAGTCCGCAGCAACCTGCTGGCCCCTCGTCCAAGGGCAGGACTCCGGACTTTGGATCCGGTAATGAAGGTTCGAATCCTTCGGGGCCAACTGGAGTTGTACCGCTCCGACGGGGACGTCGGGAGGCCTGATTGACGCGTCATCAGTTACGCGCCTCGGACCCTTGATGCCACCCTGCTCAGGACCCTTGGTGCAGACCTCGACTGATGTCGCCTAAGATCTGGTCCGCCGACGGCAGCGGCGTTGACGCCCGATCATCACCCGGCGCTCGCACCCACCGGCGGTGACAGCCTGTCGGCCGCTCTCGAAGGCGTCGTGACCCGCTACCAGAATCTCCTTCGTCACGTGGCGCTGCGGCATGGCGTGCCTATCAGCGACGTCCACGAAGTCGTGCAGGATGTCCGGGTCAGGCTGTGGCGGGCCCGACCGGATAGTGAGACGATTTCCTCGCTCGGCGTGTCCTACGTCTATCGGACGGCGATGTCCGCGGCGCTCGATGTCGTGCGCCGCCATCGAGGCATCGGCGGGGCTGGGCGGGAGACGGGCTTCGAGGAGGCTGGTCAGGAGCCCGCGACGCAGGTGACCGGCGGACCAGAGCAGGTGCTCGCGCGAGCTGAGGTCGCGCGCGCCGTGGCAGAGGAGGTGCAGGCGCTGGCGGAAGCTCGGCGGGTCGCGGTGCAGCTCCATCTCGCCGGGTACTCTCGCGACGACATTGCGGAGATCCTGGGCTGGTCGAAGGCGAAGGCCCGCAATCTGATCTACCGTGGACTCGCGGATCTGCGCGCGGCCCTGGGGCGGCGCGGCATCGGACCGGAGGAGTTGGCATGATGGGGGCGAGGGACGACCGGCTTGGTGCGCTGTGGGCGGCGGGTGCGGCCGCGGAGTCGCCGCCGTCCCACCCGGCACCGGAGGCGATCGCCGCCGCGGTCGAACGTCGCGGTCCGGAGGCGGAGCGCCTGCGCACACTCGGCCATATCGCCGCGTGTCCACCATGCCGCCGGGACTTTGAACTGCTCCGTTCGACTCACCAGGCCGGCCGAGAGCTCGTCGCTCGCCCCTGGTGGGTACGCGCCAGGCGGCGTTGCCGCTGCCGCCGTCCTGGTCGCCATGGTCGGGATCGCGGTCGGCCGGATCACCGCGCGCGGCCCCGCATCAACTCCGAGGGGCTCCGCCCCGCCCGCGGAGGCCGTGCGCGGGATCGAGATCCTCACCCCACCGCGGGGTGCCCTGACGAGTGCAGCGCCCCAACTGGCGTGGCGAGCCGTCCCGGGTGCCGGGATCTACCGGGTGGAAGTTCTCGACGGCACCGGTGCCGTGATCGCGCGCCGTGACACGCCTGACACTGTTCTGGCGGCGCTTTCGCTCCTCCCCGGCCGGACCTATCGCTGGTGGGTGCAGTCCATGGCGGACGGGCAGCCGTGGCACTCGGTGTTCGGGGAATTCACGACCCGCCCCTAGTGTCCTATCGCAGCCACTCGGGGACGCGTCCGGGGGGTGGCAGGTGCAGCGGGACGCGGACCAGCGGATCGCCGACCACAACGAATACCGCCCATTCACGTTCCGGGGCGCCGCGGTGAAATGCCGCGAGCTCCGCCCGGCGCACGGCTTCACCCACCGGCAAACCGGCCGCCAGTCCTTGGTACACCGCATAGACCAGGGGCACGGCGGCGCGATCGTCCAGTCGCCAGCGTGTAGCCAGCACGCTGCGAGCTCCCGCCGCGAGAATCGGCGCGATCAGTCCGCGCACGCCTTCTCCTTCGACGATGGGTCCGCGCGCGGTGCGGCAGGCGGACAGCACGACCATGTCGGCCGTCAGGTGCAGGGCGCCGAGCTCGCCGGGTCCCACAAAGCCGGACGCTCCGCCGCCGGGCGAGAGCACCAGCGCGCTCCCCAGGGGGAAGTCCTCGTCAATGACGGCATGGGTCGCAAAATGGATGATCGAGTAATCGTCCAGCGGCGTGCGCTCCAGGTACGCCGCGCTCGCGTCACCCCGCAACCGCACCACGGCACGGGAGGCGAATGTGCCTACGAGGCGGGCCTCATCGGCCGTCCAGGGAAGCCGTGGGAGCCGCCCCGTGGCGTCGAGCCCGGCGGCGGCGCCGGCATCGAACGCCGCGGTGCTGTCGGTGACGCCGGTCTCCCCGGCGGGCGCCTCATGCGGGAGCACGGGATCGCCAAACGCCAGCACCGCCGTCGGACGGTCCCGCGGCGCTCGTCTCCAGAGATCCATCAGCACCGCCGCCGAAGGAGCGATGGCGATCGCGGCCCGGGCCAGCAGGGGCTGGCCATCCTCGAGTCTCAGCGAACCGAATGCGACGCGGTTCAATACGCCGTCCGGAACGATGATCAAGCGGCGGATGGCCGATGCCAGGCCCGCAAGCGCCGGAGCGAGCAACGCGGCACCGAGCTGGCGGGCGGGCGCCGCGGCACCAACGTCCTGATCCACGAGCGCATCGTACCTCGCGATCGCGTCGTTGAGCGAATCAGCCGGTGCGAGCAAGGCGGCTCTTGCTCCATGCCGCGTGATGGTGATGAGCGTGGTCGGCGCCTGGCCGATTCCCGTCACATATTCGAGGATTGCCGTGCTGTCGTCCGGAATGGCGCGCTCGGCCTCGAGCAGGGTGATGGGAGCTGCGTCCTCGAAGGCGCGACCATGGTCGCCCGCTTCGTCCCCCGGAGTCCCCGTCTGTCGGAGCGCATCCGCGCGCCGGAGTTGGTCCGTGAGGTCGCGCCCGCGGCGGCGTTCCGCGAGGGCGAAGGCGGTCGCGATGCGCCCCGTCCGAGCGGCGGCGGCCGTTACGCTCGCCGCATCGCCCGACTCTCCGCCGATGATGTCCACGGACTGGAACGCGAGCACGCGTAAGTCCTCAGTCCCCAGGGTCGCCCGCCAGCGGTCCAGCTCCTCGTCGGCCTGGCCCAAGGTGGCGATCGCCCGGGACGTGTCGCCCGCGCCCAGCTCCGCCTGAGCCTGGTCCTCGCGCAGCTGGTATCGAAAGAGATGTTGAGACGAATCGAGAGCGGGTCGAGCCGCGGCCAGCTCGCTGAGCGCCTCGGTCCAGTCGCGGCGGGCGATCGCGAGGCGCGCCTCCTTCCAGGGCAGAAGGTCTTCCCATCCCGATCGGGTCGCTCCCGCCAGCAGCGCGTGCTCCGAATGCAGCAATGCGGCTGCGTCGTCGAATCGCCCCTCGTGGACGGCGAGGTCGGCCAGCGCGGTGCGCGCGGCCACGATGTCCACCACCCGCCCGGTGTGCTCGGCGGCCTCCGCGGCGACCTCAAAGCTCGACCGAGCGGCGGCCGTGTCCCCGACCTCGAGCGCGGCCTGTCCCTCCCCGCGACGCAGGATGCCCAGGCCTGCGGAATCGCCGATGGACGCCAGCACGGCGTGGGCGCGCGCGGCGTGCCGCCGATCGGTCGGCCAGTCACCGAGTGAGCCGAACAGCGCGGCGAGATTGAGTTCGGACCAGCCGACGACGGAGAGTGCGCCGGTCGTTTGCCCGAGCACCAGCGCGCGGTCGAGATCCTCGCGGGCGCTGGCGTACCTCCCCAGTGTCAGGCGCACATACCCACGCCACTGCAGCGCGATGCCCTCGAGCACCAGGTCGTGCGCCTGATGGGCGTCCGTGACCACGGTCCCGAACTGGCGCGATGCCGATTCCATCTCACCGTGTAACGCTTCTGCCGCCGCGGCCGCGAGCTCGCAGCCCGCCGCGACCATCGGGTCGCCTCCCCGGCGGGCGAGCGCCGCTCCCTCCGCCGCGGCCGCGGCGACCCCTGGAGCGTGAACGGCGCTGAGCAGACTGGCCTGCGTGCAGCGTGCGGTAGCGCGAAGAACGGTGTCGGTCGGCGCGATGATCGAATCGGCGCGGGCGAGGTGGGCTGCCGCGGCATCCGCACGCCCCCGGCTCTCGAGGCCGACGAGTCCGAGCAAGGCCTCCGCCTCCACCAGCGAGTCGTGCTGGGTGCGCGCCGCCGCGGCGACGTCGGTGATCGCGGTGGTTGCGGCGCCCCACCGCCCCTGATCGGAGAGCACCATGGCGGCGCCGAGGTCTACGCACCGCCCGAGGGCGTCATCGGCTCGCCCGACCCTGAGGGCGTGGAAACCGCTATCAGCCGCGCTGAGGTGACCACTGCGGAGATCGAGCGCGGCGAGCCCGAGGAGGGCGAGCCGGTCGGAGGGCACGCGTGCGGCTCGTTCGGTCCACGCGGCGCGAAGCCACGCGCCGCTGTCGGCAGCCACGAAGTGGGCGGCAACCTGCACGATCCGGCATGGCGCTGCGGATACCCCGGCCTGCGCTTGAGCGGCGGTGCCCCGAGCGATCAGCACTGCGAGGACCCCGATTCGACCTGCCCACCCCATCCTGTCCATGAGTGAGAGATACGGCGTCGAGCACCCGCTGTCACGCCGGCCGCGCGAGAGCCTTGGCGAGTTGGCGGTACTCGAGGAAGCTGCCCTTCTGAAACGGGGCGAGACACCTCGACGCGTCAGGTGCGGTTTACGCAGTGGAGACGCGCCCGCCGCCGGACGCCCTTCGAAACCCAAGTGAGACTATCAGGATCTGTGCCGCGTGCTACCAGCTGGTTGCACTCCACCCTCCCCGACAATCCTGATCCTCGATCGAAAGGTCGCTCGCCGTGACGAACCAATCTGTGTCGCGTGCGTGGACGTCGTGGCGCGGTCTGCGGCGCGCCCTGTGGGCGGCCATCCTGCTTACCGTTACGGCGGTAGGTGCTTGCACAGACAGAACTCCTGCCACTGGGCCTTCGAGCGCGGCGACATCACCCAGTCCGGTGCCGCTCGCGCAGGCGCGGCAGCCTGCCGCGACCCTCACAAGCATCAGCCCGAACAGTGGGTCCGTGTTGGGCGGCACGCCGGTCACGATCACGGGCACCGACTTCCCGCCCCAGAGCGCCAATCCCACGCTCACGATTGCCAATGTGCCGCTGACCCAGGTCACCGTGGTCAACGGCACCACCATAACCGCCGTGACCGGCCCCCATGCGGCAGGCGGGCCGTTCAACCTCGACCTCACGTATCCGAACGGCACGGTCACGGAGAGGGTCCAGCTCGCGAGGGCCTACGCCTACGCCGCTCCGCTCCTCTCCGCCATCAGCCCAGTGGGTCCGTGTTGGGTGGCACTCCCGTGACGATTACGGGCACCACCCCCTCCCCGGGGTGCCCATCCCTCCCTGACGATTGCGGGGGTGCCACTGACCCAGGTTACCGTGGTCAACGGCACCACCATGACCGGCGTGACCGGCCCCCATGCATTGGGTGGGCCGTTCAACCTCGACCTCTCGTTCGCACTTAGTGCCACCGGGACCTATACGGCCCGGCTCCGCAGGGCCTTCACCTACGCCGGTGCGACCCTGACGAGTATCAGTCCGACTAGGGTCCGTGCTGGGCGGCACGCCCGTCACGATCACGGGCACCAATTTCCCGCCCCAGAGGGCCAATTCCACCCTCGCGATCGTGGCGAGACCCAAGGTGGTACCCCTGACCCAGGTCACCGTGGTCAACGGCACCACCATGACCGCCGTGACCGGCCCCCATGCGGCGGGTGGGCCATTCAACCTCCACCTCGGATTCGTGACCGATTCTAACGCCTCCGGTTTCATGTTCACCTACACTACCATCCTCCGTAGGGCGTTCACCTACGCCGGCGCGACCCTCACGAGTATCAGCCCGAACAGTGGGTCCGTGCTGGGCGGCACGCCCGTGACGATCACGGGGACCAACTTCCCGCCCCAAAGCGCCAATCCCACGCTTACGATTGCCAATGTGCCGCTGACCCAGGTCACCGTGGTCAACGGCACCACCATGACCGCCGTGACTGGCCCCCATGCGTTGGGTGGGCCATTCGGGCTCGACCTGGTGGTCGTGAGTGTACCGGAATCCAGCGGACCCAACTCCGCAGGGCCTTCACCTACGCGGGTGCGACCCTCACCGGCATCAGCCCGGATACCGGGTCCGTGTTGGGCGGCACGCCGGTGACGATCACGGGCACCGACCTCCCGCCCCAGAGCGCCGATCCCACGCTCACGATTGACAACGTGCCGCTGACGCAGGTCACCGTGATCAACGGCGACACCATGACCGGCGTCACGGGTGCCCACGCGGCCGGTGGACCATTCATCCTTGAACTCCAGTTTCCACTCAGTCCGACGTCGACCTACGCCGCCAAGCTCGCCAGGGCCTTCACCGACGTTACCTCCACGCCTCCGTCCTTGACGATCGCGGTGAACGCCGGGAACAACCAGTCGGCCACGGTCGGCCTCTCCGTGCCCGTGGCACCCTCCGTGATCGTGCGCGACGCGGGCAGCATCCCCGTCGCGGGGGTCGTGGTCACCTTCGCAGTGGCCTCGGGCGGCGGCGCCGTCACCGGCACCTCGCAGACCACCGACGCCAGCGGCATCGCGACCGTTGGGGGGTGGGGCCTCGGGACGACGGCGGGCGCGAACACCCTGACCGCGACCGCCACCGGCTCCGGCATCACCGGCAATCCGGTGACCTTCACCGCGACGGGCACCGCGGGCGCCGCCTACGTGATCGGCGTGTCGACCGGGAACAGCCAGAGCGCATCGCCGGGCTCAGCCGTCCCCGTGCCTCCCGCGATGTTCGCGCATGACTTCTGGGGGAACCCGGTGCCGGGGCTGGCGTCACCTTCGCCGTCGCCTGGTGGCGGCAGCGTCACCGGCGCCTCGCAGACGACCGGTGCCAACGGCATCGCAACCGTCGGAGGCTGGACGCTCGGCACGGGGCCGGCGAACACCATGACGGCGACCGCCACCGGATCCGGCATCACCGGCAACCCCGTCACCTTCACCGCGACGGGAGTGAGCGCCGGCGGTATCGACCTGACGTTCGTCGGCGGAGGGACGACTTGCGTCTCCAATCCCCAAGACTGGTCGTGCGCGGCCAACTGGTCTCCGGCCCGCGTGCCCACGTCCGCCGACTCCGTCTTCATTCCGAACACCGTCGTCTACCCGCCGAGCCTGACGGCGAACGCCGTCGCCGGCGCGGTGCAGATCTCGGGCCTCGTTCTGTCGCTGAATGGCCACACCCTCACCGTGACCAACAGCCTCACGACCACGAACACCGGGTTCCTAGGATGACCAACGCGCTGGATTCCCTCGTGGTCGGGGGTGACGCGATCTTCAACGGCGGGAACAGCCAACTCCAGACGGGCGTGCTGGTCGTACACGGGGGCGTCTACGAAGCGACGGGCACGACCCTCTCGTTTAGTCCGTGCTGTACGTTTACGACGGCGCTCGTTGGAGGGGGACGCACAATTTCCAGATCGCCGACCGCTTCGTGAACCTGGACGTGAGCCAGGCGACCGGGCCGGTGATGATGCTGACCCCGGTGGCCGTTGTAGGTCAGTTGTGGATACCGGCTCCGTCGTGAGCACGATCCTGGGCGGCGGGCACACGCTCACGGCCTACGGCGTGAACGTCACGGGCCACCTGACGCTCGACGACGCGCCGCTCTCGCTCCAGCAAGCGACGATCACTGCGTTCAACAACGTGACCTTCCAGAACGACGCCGGCACCGCCACCCAACTCACAGTCCTGGGCAGCGGCAGCTATACCTTCACCGGCCTCTCCTTCTCCACGTCGCCGCCCACCAGCGGCTACTACGTGTCAGCCACGGGGAGCCCGATCGCTCTGAATCTCACGATCCAGAGCAACTTGACGCCGTCAGTCGCGCAGACCTACACGCAGGCGGGCCCCGGCGCTACGGTCACCTGGCAGTAGCTATCTCACACCGAGCCACGTGACCACGTTCGCCCCTGCGCTACGCGGCCGCCCAGCGGCCCGGGCAGGCCGCCATCTTCTGGCGCGCCTGGCTGCGGCCGCCGCCACGGCGGCCGCCGTGGCCACGGGCGCGGCGCCGGCCCACGCCCAGAATCCCTCGTTCACGGCCACACTACTCGTGCAGCCGGATCCGAGCCCGTTCCTCTCAGATTGGAAAAGGGATCCGCAGATCGCGGTCCTGACGATCATCTACACCGGCCGCACCGCGCAGCAATTCCGCGTCGAGGCCTACGCCCAGAGCCCGCAACGCGGTGTCATCGGCAAGATCATCAGCCCACCCTACTCGTTCCCGTTCGGGCCCACCAACCTGTTCATCACCGCCGGCGACGTGGACACCTGGACGACCGAGACGTCGAACCGACAGTACGTGAACCTCGCGGAACGAACGGGGATGATCCCGGAGGGCCCCCTCCAGCTCTGCGCGAGGCTCCTCACCCTGCAGGGCGTCCGGCTGACCCAGACGTGCAGCGGCACCCAGTTCACGCTCCCCGAGCCGCCGCAACTGATGCTACCAGGCAACGGCAGCCAGGTGACCGCCTGCAGCCCGTCTTCCAGTGGACGCCGATCGTCGTCCCACCCGACCTCGGCCTGACCTACCGCGTCGGATCGTGGCGGTGGTCCCCAGCAGACGCCCCGACCGCCATCCAGTCCGACATCCCGGTCTTCGACCAGGACATCGGGACCGCACGCTCCTTCCCTACCGCTGAGCGCGCCCGCCCTCCAGACGGGCAAGGTCTACGCCTGGCAGGTCACCGCGCTCGACGGCCGGGGGCTACCGATCGCCAACCGCGGCGGCAGAAGCGAGATCTGGACCTTCACCCTCGGCGGGCCCGCCACGGGAGCGGGCACGAGCTCACAAGCTTTCCCGACACGCTGACCCTGGTGCCGGGCCGCACGACTGTCGGGGCTGAGCGAGTGTCGCGACACCCAGACACCCTTCGCGTACCCGCTCAACGGCTCCGCGACGCTACATATCCTCGCCCCCGTCCAGACCACCGTGCCGGTCCAGCTCACGGACCTCGCCGTGGACCAGCGGTCACTCTCGCCGGCCACCTTCACGGGCGGCACCCTCCGGGCGACTTGCCCGCGAGCTTCGCCTCGCTATCCTGGGGGCGGCTCCGTCGTCGAGTCCCCGACCATCGCCTACGCGCCGACCCAGGGCCTCACCCTCACGGCGCAACTGGCGCTGCCCGGGAGCACGCCTCTGCCCTTTCGGGTTCGCCCAACTCACGGCCAACGGGCTGTCCGGCATGCTCACCATCGCTGCGCCCTGGGCGAGCGTCGCGACGGTGGTCAGGACCCGCTCGCCATCGCGCTGCAGGGCGCGACGCTGACCCTGCCGGGCAGGTCGCTCTCGCTCACCGGGCGCGCTCCCACTGCTCGGCCTCGACATCGGCTGCCACGGTCACCGGCCAGATCAACGCGCAAGGCCAGCTCGCCGCGAGCATCCAGTGCACGCCGAGCAAGTTCGTCCACTGATTCCCGGCTCGGACCGTCTGCAGCTGAGCCTCGGCGGCGTCGGCGGCTCGTTCACCGATGACCTGGCCTCGGGCACGGTAGAGTACTCGGTCACCGTCCGCCCCTCGATCCAACTCGACGCCCGGGCGTCGGATTCGGGGCGAGCCTCACGCTCACGGTCGCCAACGGCGCCGTTTCGACGAGCAACGTCGCACCTCGCTGCGACCCCGGAACGGCGCCGCCGACCTCGGCTGGCTCTCGGCGCACTGGGCAATTTGCAGATCCAGTCGCTCGCCTACCGGCCCGGACCGGCTTTACGTTCGCGGCGCAGGTGGACGTCACGCCCGCGCTGCCCTCGATCCAAGGCATCGAGCTGCCCTCGGCCCTCGGCGTCTCGATCACCGACACCGGCTTCACGATCCCCGACGAGAACCTCGCCGTCACGCAGCCGGGCGTCACCATTTCCGGCATCGGCGTCGGCGTCGCGCTGACCGCGTGCACCTGCCGGGGTTCACCCTCTCGTGGAACGACTGGCAGGCCAAGTCCGCGAACGGCTTCCAGTTCTCGCTGACCGGCAGCGTCACCCTGCCAAGCCTGCCCCAGGCGCCGTGCTGAGCGCGCAACCGCTGCAGGTGACGGCGACGCTGGCGTCGGGCACGATCACGGCGACCTCGCGAACCAGACCTTCAGCCCGGCGTGCGCGTACACCTTCGCTGGTGGCAGCGACGGCCCCCAGATCCAGCAAGTCGGCGGAACGCGGGCCTCGCTCAGCCCGCTCGCCATCACTCAACTCCCGTCCATCCAGGGAGCGCTGGTGCTGCCGAGCTTTTCGCGTGGCCCAGCCGGAACGAGCCAGCCGATGAGCCTCGGGAGCGTCGCTGCAGCTCAACCCCGGCGGCGGATCACCGGGCAGTGACCGGCCTGGCGACGCCCTGCCCCATCAACACTGGCGGCACTCCAAGTGAGCGTGACCGAACGCTGCCTTGACCTTCGCCTTCGCGAACGGCGCGCAGTCGGTGGCGCTCTCGGGAAGCGCGACCGCGACGTTCACTGCCGCCTCGTCGTCGGTGAGCGGCACCGGGACACTGGGCATCGATCTGTCAGGGCCGCCTGGCCTCGGGCAGCGTGACCTTCGCCGGACCGTTCCACTCGATCTCCCGCGCCAGAGCCCGGTGCTGTCGTTCCAGATCGCCATGCGCGAACACTCGACACGACCGGACTCCTGATTGACGGACGCAGCCAGCTTCACGCTCGGCAGCGCTCCGGCGATCGGTGTGACGTTCGCCAAAGCGCTGTTCAACCCCCAGACACTGAGCATCACGTCCGGGCAGGTGCTGTTCGACCGGCCCTCGCGCTCGAAGCCGGCATCGCATCGAGCGGCGCGCTGACATGGAAGGCCCTCCCGGCCGGCGCGCCGCTCGACGTGGCCCCCGGGATCCGGCTCGACCTGCCGACCCAGATGCGCTCGGCCCCTCGGGGCTCGCGGCGAGCGGGACGGCGAGCGCTCACTTCGTGCTGGGGAGTGCGACCTGGCACAGGTCAGCGATTCGTTCGCCGACGGGTTCGCGCTGAGCTTCTCCCGCCCGGTGTGCGTCGGGCGCCGCGCACTTCCGGCTCGACGGTTACCGACCTCGGCTACATCGACGCGAAGGGCTTCCACCCAGGATCTCGCAGCCATGGCCGGTGGGCTGCTGCCGGCGCAACTCGGCCTCCCCACGACGAGCGTGGCATACCTGCAGTTCGCGACCCGACGACCAACGCCCTGCTGGTGACCAGCACCCAGACTGGCAGCGGGACCGAGATCAAGTCACGGGCACGATCGTTCTGGCGCTCCCCGCGCTCCAGCTCGGGGGCGGCAGCGCCGAAGGTCCAGATCGCGAATCTGGACATCACCGTTGGATCCGACCGGGCAAGGTGGTTTCCGGAAGCGTCGGTGCGCGCTTCCGGCCGGGACTCGATCTCTCCTCGCTCGGCCTGCCGTTCGTGATAGACACGATCGCCTACGCGACCGGGGGGGCAGCGGCTACCAGCTCACGCTCGGCGGCGCCCTGCGCTGTTCGGCCAGCGCGGAGACCACGGCGGGCAGCGGGGCCGCGGCGGGGGACCGGATCGCTCTTGCTCCAGCTCGACGGCACGGGCCAGCCTCTCCGGCAACGTCAATTTGACGCTCGACGAGAGCTCGAGCTGGTTCCGGATCCGCCCGCTCACCGACTCCCTGACCAGCGCCTCCGGCTCGTTCAGCGCCTCGCTGCTGGGCGGAGCGGGCGGGATCAAGTTCAACCTGTCGCTGGGCACGGTGCTCGCGCTGACCTTGAGCCCCACCCAGACCTACTCGGCCAGCGCGACGATCGTCGCCTCCGACCAAGGCCTGACGATCTCGAACCTGACCCTGCCGAGCGGCATTGACTCGATCAAGTACCTGAGCGTGGGCGGCTTCAACCTCGGCGTCGGGAACCTGCGCGTGCCGACGCTCTCGTACGCCCAGGGCAAGTGGAACTTCGATCTCCAGCTCGACGCGGCCTTCGTCTTCCCCTTCCTGAGCGCGGACACCATCGCCGTGAAGGGCATAGACCTCACGCCGAGCGGGTTCACCATCCCGCAGATCAACGTGCCGCAGCTCGCGGTCCCGGCGGTCAGCGTGGCCGGCTTCTCGGTCCAGGCCACCGCCTTCCGCACCACGGCGCCCATCACCTACAACTGGTTCACCGGGCAGGGACCGAGCAACTGGGGCTTCGGCGTGGACCTGCAGATCGCCTTCGCGGGGCTCGGCGCCGGCGCGCCGGCGGGGCTCTCGGGGCTGAAGCTGTCGGTGCTGAACGCCGGATTCTCGAACGGCGTCATCACCGGCACGGTGGAGTCGCAGACCCTGCCGACGCCCATCAGCCTCGGGTGGGGCTCGATCGCGCAGGTAGGCGGGAGCCTCACGGCCCAGCCGAACGGGTCGCAAGGCATCGCCGTCACCGCCAAGGGCACGTTCCGTACCCGCAGATCCTCCAGTGCCCGGGCGCGAACGGGAGCACCGGCGTTCCCATCTCGCTCACGATCTACGCCAGCGGCGCGGTCTCGGACACGATGACCAACTTCGTGCCCCCCTGCCCCGTCCAGCTCGGCCCGCTGGCGCTGCAGGTGTCCAAGGACACGCTGTTCTTCACCGTCGGCAACGGCACCCAGCAGCAGATCCAGCTCGACTTCGCGGCCACGCTGAAGCTGCCTTCGCCCACGGCCGGGACAGCATCAGCGCGACGGGCACGCTGGCGGTGGACCTGCTCAAGGGCAAGATCCTGAGCGGCTCGCTCAGCGTGAGCCAGCCCTTCGTGTGGAACCTGCCCGCGCAGAACCCGCTGCTCCAGTTCACCGTGAACCAGGCGACGATAGACCAGAACGGCTTCACGCTGAGCGGCTCGGGGACGCTCGACGCGGGAAGCGGGGCGTCCGTGACGGCCACGTTCAACTCACTCGCCCTGAGCCTGCCCGACTTCAAGGTGTCGGCCGGCTCGGTGACCCTGACCAGCAACTTCGCGCTGTCGGTCGGCATCCAGAACGGGTCGCTGCAGTGGCAGGCCGTCGCGCCGGGGACGCCGCCCGCGGCGAGCGGCATCGTGGTGACGGTGCCCGACACGGTGCGGCTCGACAAGTCCGGGCTCTACCTCGGCGGCGCGGCCTCCGCGGCGCTCAACTTCGCGGGCCAGAGCTACCCCGGGCTCTCCATGGCCTTCGACAGCGGGTTCACCGCCGGCCTCGGACCCGTCGCGGTGACGGCGGGCCGCGCCGACATCATCCTGACCAAGCAGGGCGCGAACCCGACACGATCGCCTACGTGGACGCGAAGGGCTTCTTCCCGAGCAACATCTTCGGCGTGCTGCCGATCCCGGCCAAGCTCGGCCTCCCCGACACCGCCATCGCCTACATCCAGCTCAAGGACGCCAGCGGCAACACGCTGGTGTCCACGTCGAACGACGGAGCCAACCTCCACCTCTCGGGCAAGAACCCACGCTGGCCATGCCCGCGCTGGCGAACGGCGGCACCGCGCCGACCGCCAGCGTCTCCTTCGAGGTGGTCGTCAACCAGACCACCTGGCAACTCGACTCCGGCGCGATCACCGTCGCGGGCCAGCGCCGGCCCCGTGCTGTCCCTCGCGAGCCTCGGCGTTCCGCTCGACATCGACACCTTGTCCTTCAGCGCCGGGAGCGGGGGCTACGCGCTGAGCCTGGCGGCGGCGGTCGCGCTGCCGCAGTCGCTGGGCGGCGACACCTTGATGCTGCACGGGATCCAGCTGACCAAGGCGGGGCTCTCGGGCACCGCGCAGCTGGGCACCTACAGCACGTCCTATCGGCGAGCGCGCCGGTGGTCGCCAAGTTCGGCGTCGCCGCGGGCGACACGGTCGAGTTCACCGGGGTCAAGGCCGCCTTCGGCGGCAGCGGCACCCAGGTCCAGCTCTCGGGCCAGGTGCTCTCGACCCTCTTCTCCTCCTCGGGAGCGCCTGCGGCGCCGCTGTTCTTCTCGGGCAGCCTCAGCACCTCGGGGTCCGGACCGTCACTCACCCTCACGGTGGACCCGAGCCAGCTGCCGAACGGTGGCGCGCTGTCGCTGGGGGTGGCGAGCTTCGCCCCGACCGCCGAGGGCAGCTTCCCGGCCGCGCAGGTGGTGGCGACGCCCGACTCGTTCGAGGTCGAGTTGAGCGGCGTGCTGACGTTCACAGGCCTCACCTCGCAGACCCCGCCCGCGATCACCATCTCCGGGCTCGACGTCGGCACCCACACCGGGATCGCGAGCGCGACCTACAGCGGCGGCCCGCAGCAGTTCTCGCTCTTCGGTGCGACGTTGACGATCAACAGCCTCTCGCTCGCCTACAACGCGCCCGCGCTGAGCGCCACGATCGGCGGCTCACTCGTGCTGCCCTTCGGGGGATCGGGCTCGGGCGGCGGAGGCACGGGCGGCGGCGGGTCCACGATCAACTTCACGGGCCTCAAGATCGGCACCGACGGGGCGTTCAGCCTGACCTCCGCCTCGCTCGCGCAGCCGGTGGCGATCGTGGCGCCGTATCTGGCCGTCAACTCGCTCGGCATGAGCGGCGGCGCGAACCAGCCCGTGGTGCTGAACCTCGGCCTCCAGGTCCACCTCCCGTCGCCGTTCGACACGACGAAGGCGCAGCAGGTGAACCTGTCCATCGGCTCGAACGGGCAGATCTCCGGCAGTGCGAACATCGTCGTCATCGGCCCCGGCGCGTCGGGCACGGGAAGTGGCTCCGGCTCCTCGCCACAGATCTCCCTCGGGCCGGTGAGCCTCTCGCTCCAGTACCTGGGCCTGAACCTCGAATCGCCGCTCAAGCAGAGCCAGGTTCAGGCCGTCATCGCGGTTTCTACTTCGGGCACCTCGGGCAGCGGCGCCAGCGGCGGCGGCGGTGCTGCGGGCGGCAGTTCGGGGAGCGGAGCGCAGACGAACGTGATCACGCTCGGCTCGGTCAGCGGCAATGCGGTCAAGCCGGGCCTCGCGATCGGCTTCGACGGCAGCGTGACCTGGGGCAACGCGACGCTCGCCAAGCAGTTCACGTTCAACTTCGACGTGGTGAGTCTGCAGATCACCGGCGTCTCCATCCCGGTGGGCGCCTCCGGCTTCGAGGTCGGTCTGAGCGGCCAGCTCGGCTTCAACCTGAGCAGCGTGTCCGGCGGACTGAACTTCCAGAACTTCACGATCGGCGCGAACGGCGTGTCGGTGAATCCCAGCGGGATCAGCGGCGGCAGCCTCACCATCGCCAGCGTCGCCTCGGTTGCGGTGAGCAGCTTCGGCTACGGGAACAGCGACACCACCATCGCCGTCCCCAACGCCTCGATGCCCACGTCGGGCAGCACCGGGCGGCGGCAGACACCGTGCAGACCGCCGTGACCTCCTACCTCACGTTCGGCGGCACCATCAGTGTAGACAACCTGTTCAGCGGCGGGGTGAAACGGTTCCTGCTCTACCACCAGAGCGACGGCTCCTTCCACCTGCTGGTGCAGCAGGCTTCGCTCTCGATCCAGAACGTGCTCAGCCTGACCGCCGACCTGCGCTACGACCAGGCCGACTGGGGGTTCGACCTGCAGGTCGGGGCTTCCGCCACGGTGCTCTCGTTCGGGGCGGGCCTGGTCGGCGACATCGAGGACTCGGCCGGCGTGTTCCGTTTCGGCGCGTTCCTCGTGGCGAGCGGGCTCAACATCCAGGCCGGCCCGGTCACGATCCTGAGCCTCGGCGGCGGCTTCTTCATCAACCCGAAGCCGGAGTGGCTGGGCGCGGTGGACGCCCTGATGAACATGCCCGCCAGCGACTCGATCGCGAAGAAGCAGATCGCGCAGGCGCAGTCCAATGCGAGTTTCGCGATGATGCTCTACGGCGAGCTCAGCTCCCCTCCGCCGACGTCGTGGACGGCCGCGTCTGCTGGTCCTCACGAGCCAGAACATCGAAATGATGGGCTCCGTCGTCGTGCTGGACCAGAAGAACAGCCTGACGGGCGACGCGGATGAGCATCCCGATCGTCGCCGGAGGCACGGCGGCGGGGAACGTTGAGGTCAACGTCAACTACCCGGGGCTGATCGTCGGCAACGCCAAGCTCGGCTTCATCGCCACCACCGGTGCGAGCCATCTGGGCCATCAGGCTCGCTCAACTCAAGATCGTGAGCCTGCTCAACGTCACGGCCAGCTGTACATCGGTCGAGCGGCTCTGCTTCGACGGAGACATGAACGTCAGCTTCAACGACGTCATCTCGATCGGCGGGGACCTGAAGGTCGAGGTGGGTACCTGTCGGCCCCGCAGAACAGCTTCGGCGCCTACGTGAAGGTCAGCGTGACGGCTTCGCTCCTGGGCGGCGTGGCCAGCGCGACCGGGACGCTCGAAGGTGCCTTGATCGACGACGCGGCCCACCCCTGGACCTCTTCCTGGCCGCCGACCTCAGGTGAGCGCCTCGGCTCGACGTCCACCTTGGGCGTGTGGGCCGAATTCCAGAACGGCAACATCAGCGGCGGCCTCGGCGACAACGCGGCCATGAACTCCGCTATCGCCCAAGCCCAGGCTCAGGCCCAGGCGATCAACAACGCCACGTCGAGCGCGCAGGCCGCGATCGGGCCGCGCAGGCGGCGCCGCCGCAGGTCTCGCTCACCGGCGCGGATCTCTCCAAGGCGTATGCCAGCATCCAGGGTCGGAACGTCTGGCCGACCTGCTCCTCATCGGCCTGCCGCAGGTCTACGCCGAGCAGTACTCGGCGGCGGTGGGCGAGACGGACTCCTCGACTTCTACGTGGACACGGTCCTCCAGCAGGGCAATGCGCCGGCCGACACGGTCCAGATCCAGCAGCTGGCCGACTCCGTCCAGGCCGCACTCCAGGCCGCGAACGCCATCCGGCCGCAGCTCCAGCAGAACATGCAGGCCGCCCAGATCAAACTGAGCCAGCTCACCGCCCCCTCGACCGCGCCCGCCGTGCCCTCCGGCTCGCCCGCCACGGAACAACTGTCGGGCGGCACGATCTCCGGATTCCAGGTGAACGCCACCGCGGCGGGCAACGCGCGGAGCGCGCTGCTGCAGCGGCAGCAGGACATCGGTCGGCGCGAGCCAGCTGCTCCTGACCCAGATCCGGGCCTTCGAGGCGGGGCTCACCGCGCCCGCATCGCGGCCGGCGGCAGCTCCGGGTTCGTCACCATGGTCGGCCAGTACGGCCACCTCGAGTCCCTGGCCCAACAGCAGTTCGCCCTTCAGGCGGACTTCATCCTCGAAAAGCAGGACTGGGCGCGCCAGACGCGCGTCACGCTGGAAGGCGACCAGAGCGCCCTCTACCAGATGCTCTCGGCCCAGGAGGGCCAGCTTTCGACGAGCGACGTGCCCGATCTCGAGCTGCTGGCGACCACGTACGTCACGGAGCTGGCCGCCTGGACGAAGGACCAGCAGATCCTGTCGGAGTTCCAGAACGACAACCTCGCCAATGAGCGGAACCCCAGCCGGCTGGCCTGGTGGGCCGACTCGGCAGGTCGCGCGCTGTGGTACCTCGTCGGCGACACCGGCCTCGTGCACGTGGACGACTCGGCCACCGTCCAGTTCGCCGCGCTCAATCAGACCGCCACGACCCGCCTGGGCGCAGTCCGGGCCGCGCACCTCGCCCTGTCGCAGAGCCTGGGCCAGTTCTTCGCGGGCCAGGCGGCGCTCGAGGGCGAGTTGTACGACCTGTATAGCGCGTACCAATCACTCGCGGGATCCGCGACCCCGGCAGCGATGAAGACGCGGCTCACCCAGCTCGCTCAGGACCTGACGACGCCCACGCTGACGAGCGTGCAGGCGATCCCGATCCCGAGCGGCCGGCCGTACATCGCCAAGGTGGGTGGGCGGACCGTCAGCGGTACCATCGGGGGCTCGCCGTACTCGGCCGAAGTGCAGTTCACGTGGACTGGCCAGCAACCCACCGGCACGAGCGAGTTCCTCTACAACGTGGTGGGTGGGGCGAGCACGGCGCTCGGTTCGGGGTCGGCGTTCCTCTCCAATGGCGGCGCGGGCACGTGGACGAGCTGGCTGTGGACGCCCGACCGCGTCAACGGCGGCACGGTGGACTCCACGTTCCAGGCGGGCGTGCGAGGCGGCGCCGGGTTTGTCGGTTACGGCGGGACGAACTACTCGGTCACCTTCCCCGCCGGGGGCAGCGCTCCGGCGAGCGCCACCGGCGGCTCGCAGATCGTCTCCAGCCAGCCGCCCTCGACGCCGGTCGTCACCTTCCCCGACAATCCGGCCAACGGTGCCCGCGTCTGGAGCAACGACCCCTCGAGCGTTTTCGCGGCGTGGTCGGCGTCAGACCCGGTTTCCGGGATCGCCAGCTACCAATACGCCGTCTCGGCCTCGCGAACCGCTCCCGCGAGCGCCTCGGATTGGGTGTCCGCTGGTGGACGGACGAGTGTCACGATCGGCCAACAGAAGCTCTCGGCGACGCTCCCATCGTATGTGCTGGTGCGAGCCACCAACGGCCAGGGGATCACCGGCGCGGTGGGCGCGTCACGACCGATCTACTATGACAGCACGCCGCCGCTCTGGCCAACCCGGCCGCCGTCTCGCCGGTGCTGCTCGCGACAGGCAGCGCCGCCGTGAACTTGCCCACGCTGGCTGCCTGCCAGGTGCAGGAGCCACCGTTCCCGGGTTCCAGCGGCGGCGCGTACCTCAAGGTCAGCCCAGGCCTCTGGAACGGCGGCCTCGGGGGTTCCGGGAGTTCCGCGCCGAGCGGCCAGCCGCCGCAGGCCACGTTCTCCTGGCCTCGCGCCTCGGATCCGCAGTCCGGCGTCGCGGCGTACTACTGGCGTGTGGACTCCACGCCCATGACCGCGTACGGCCCGCAAGGATGGACGGAGCACGCGGGCGGGTCGCCTTCGGTCACCGTGACCGGCGCACCGCTCGACTACCAGCACCAGTTCTACTTCTCCGTCGTGGCCATGAATGCCGCCGAGGGGGTGACCCCGCCGCTCGTCTACGGCCCCTTCACGGTCATCGACCCGACGCCGCCGACCACCCCGACGTTCTGCGCCGGATTCAGCGGAACGCCGGGTGTCCTGAGCGTTGAGCTCGGGACACCGTCCACCGATCAGGAGACCGGGATTACGGGCTATCAGTACCAGATCAGGACCGCGGGGCCGCAGACGATGTCCGTCGGAGGGAGGATGATGGCTGTCCCCGCCGTCCGCCCCTTCCCGGGCTCCGCCACGCCCGACTGGTCGGGGCCGCCGGCGGCCGGCGCCGTACTGAACACGCAGGCGCTCAATCTGGCGGACGGCCAGAGCTATTTCCTGGACGTGGTGGCCATCAACGGCCAGGGACAGCTCAGCCAGGTCGTCACGTCCGGGCCGATCCTCTATGACGCCTCGCCGCCACCGACGCCGTCGGCCGCCGCCGGCTACAACGCCGGCGCGGTCACGCTGACCATCGCCGGCCAGACGGATCCGCAGTCCGGGTTCATGACCTATCAGGTCGCGGTCGGGTCCACCCAGGGCGGCGACCAGAAGGTGCCGTGGCAGGACCTTCCGGGGTCGCAGCCGGGCGTATACACGACATCCATTCCCGTGGTGCTCCAGGCGGGGACCGTTGTCCCGTTCACGTACTGGTTCCAGGTGCGCAGCATCAACGGCGCCGGCATACCGAGCGCGATCTTCCAGGGTTCGTTCCCGCTGGGCGGCACCAGCAGCACCAAGCCCGCGCCGAGGGTGCCGTGAGGCCACTCCTGCTCCTGCTTGCCTGCGCCGGAGCGCTGCAAGCCCAGCAGCCGGCGCGTCCACCGCTGCTGCTGATCCCGCACGGCGACTCGGTGCTGGTCTATCTCACCGTGGCGCCGCCGCGGCTCGGCGGGTTCGTCGTGTACCGGGGAACGCCGGGCGGAACGCTCAGCCGCGTGACCACGCAGCCGGTTGTCGCGATCGCGGAGCCGGCGCGGGCCGCCGGCATGCTCGGCGCGGAGTATCCGGTCGTCCAGCGTGCGATGAGCGCCGTGGACGAGGTCGAGACCTTCCGCCGGCTCGCGGCCGACCCCTTCGCCTCCGGGCTGCTCAGCCTACTCTACCGCGACGTGGCTGTCGTGCTCGGCCGCTTCTACGCCGACACGGGGCTCACCCCGGGGGCGCGGTACGACTATCGCGTGCAGCTCGCCGGCGCGGACGGGCGCGAACAGGGACGGGCTTACACCGGAAGCATCGTGGTCGCCGACACGCCGCCGGCGGCGCCGACTGGCGTCGAGAGCGCGGTGGACGACCACCGCGCCACGATCTCGTGGAAGTACCCGCGCTACGCCGGAGACCCCTCGGACCTCGCGATCGGCTTCCTGGTGTATCGCGCCGACGCACCCGGCGCGCCGTTCCGGGCGCTTACGGCCTCGCCCATCCTGCGCAACGACGCCGCGCCGTTCGTCTATCGCGACGACGACGTGGAGAACGGCGTCGACGTACCGCTACGAGGTTACCGCCGTGGACATCGCCGCCCGCGAGAGCGCGCCAAGCGCGCCGCTCGCCGTCTCACCCGCCGACCACATGCCGCCCGCCGCTCCCGTGGCCGTGACGACGCAAGCCGGCAAGGGGATGGTGCTCGTGGTCTGGCGGCTCTCGCCCGAGCCCGACGTCGCCGGCTACTGGGTCGAGCGCGCGACGGACCTCAATGGGCCGTATGCGCGGCTGAGGCCGTCGCTTCTCCCGGCGCCCGAGCCGCGGTTCGTGGATAGCGCCGCGACCGGAGGTCAGCACTACTTCTACCGCGTCATCGCGGTGGACCGGAGCGGCAACGCCAGCGATCCCAGCAACGCGATCCAGGCCGTGCCCGCCGATCGCGCGCCCCCGGAACCGGCGGAATCCGTCTCGGTCGCGGCCGCTGCTCACCGGCTACGGGTCACCTGGAAGCCGTCGGCAACCTCCGCGCTGCTGGGGTACTTCGTCTACCGCAGCGAGGCGCAGGGGGGAGCCTGGAGCCACCCCGTGCGCCTGGTCAGCCGTCCCATCGCCGAACCCGCGTTCGTGGACTCGGGCTACGGCGGCAAGGGTCTCACGCCGGGCGGTCGCTATCGCGTCTCCGTCACCGCGGTCGCTCCCTCCTTCACCGAGTCGGCGCCGGCCGTCGCCGAGGTGCTCGTCCCCGACGACGAGCCGCCCTCGCCGCCGACGGGCGTGATCGTGCGCAACGCCGAGGGCAGCTACGTGACGCTCGAGTGGTCCGCGTCGAGCGCGCCGCACGTCGCGTCGTACGTCCTGACCCGGACCGCCGGCGACTCGGCTCCGCTGGAGCTGGGCCTCTACACCGCGCGAGGGCCCTGGAACGTACGCGATGCCGACGTGCGGCACGGCGCCACGTACGTCTATCGCCTCGTCGCCATGGACAGCGCCGGCAATCGGAGCGCGCCGGTCGTGGACACCCTGCGGTTCGTGCGTTTCACGCCCCCGCCCCGGCCGCTCGTCGCGGCGGCGCGGCTTACGGCGCACGGCGTCGAGGTCACCTGGCAACGGGTCGTGGATCCGGAGCTGGCCGGCTATCGCGTGTACCGCGCCGCCACGCCCACCGGCGAGTACGCCGCGGTCACGCGCGCGCCGGTCACGACGCTCGCCTTCACGGATCCGGATGGACACGCCGGCGATTTCTACGTGGTGCGCGCGGTGGACGTCTCCGGTAATGAGTCGGCGCCCAGCCCGTGGTCGGGGGTTCGCCGGTGAAGCTCCTCCGGTCCGCGAGGCGCGCCGCCTCGGCACCGCTCGCCCTGGCATCCCTCGGACTCGGCGCCCTGCTCGCCGTCGCGCCCGTTGCCCCGGCGCGCGCGCAAGCGCCGGCCCGTGCGGTGCCGGACAGCGTGGCGGATCGCCAGTCGGAGGCGGCGCTGCGCCGGCAGCTCGCCGCCGACCCCGCCGACGCCGCCACGCGCTGGGAGCTGGTGCAGTTGCTGGCGAGCGACCAGCGGTGGGCCGCGGCGCTGGACGCGCTGCGCCCGTTCGCCGGCGACTCGCTCGCCCGCCGTACGGCGGCGCGCCTCTACTCCAACGAGGGCGTCGCCGCATACCGCGCCGGCCGGAAGGCGGAAGCGCGGGTCGACTGGGCGCAGGCGTTGAATGAGGACCCGACGCTCGCGGCGGCCGCGGGAAACCTCGCCGCGTCGCTCCTCGAGGTCGGACGGCGTGACTCCGCTCGCACCGTCGCCACGCGCGCGCTGCGCTACACACCCGGCGACGCGAGGCTCCTGGCCATCCGCGCCGCCACCCTCGGGGGCGAAGCCGGCCTCCGCGCGGCCGTGCGCGCCGCCCGAGCGGCCCGCACGGAGCGGCCCGCCGACGAAGCGATCGGCCTCGAGCTGGCACAACTGCTCGAAGCAACCGATCGCGCCGGAGCCGCGGCGCTCTTCGACACGCTCGTTTCCGCGCCGCACCCCTCCGAGGCGACCTACCGCGCCGCCGCGAGCTTCTGGCTCGACGCCGGACGCCTCGACGTCGCGGCCGCGCGCGCCGACTCCGGCCTCGCGCGCTACCCGCGCTCGGGCCCCCTCTGGACGCTGAGAGGGGAAGCCGACGCGGAGCGGAAGCAGTGGCCGCAGGCGGCCGAGGCGTACCGGCACGCCGAGGAGCTGCTGCCCGATCCCGACGCCGCCGAGCTGCCGCTCATGGACGCGTATGCCGCCGAGGCCGATACGGCGTCCGCGCTCGCCGTCTTCCGGCGGATGGCCGACGGCCACTCCCCGCGCGACGCCCTGCTCCAGGGCGCTGCGCGCGCCGTCGCGCTCGGAGGCAGCGGCGCGCCCGATTCGGCGTACCGGCGCCTCCTGGCCGTCGCGCCGCGGTCCGTGTCCGTCCTCGACGACGCCGCCGCGCTCGCCGAGCGCACGACCGACACCACGAGGGCCGTCGCCTTGTACCGCCGCGCCCTCGCGGAGGACAGCTCCGGGCCGGCGGCACCGCTCGCCCTGCTGCACCTCACCCGGCCCGCGTCGGACAGCACGCGCCAGCACCTGCTGCGCCTCGCGCTGTGGCGCGGCGCCACCGCGCTCCAGACCGCCGAGCTGGCCGCCACCAACGCCCTCAGTGGCCCGGTGACGCCCGGGCGCGTGGCCGCCGCGCGCCCGCTCCTCAGCCGCCGCGAGCAGCTCGTGGCCGACATCGAGGCCGCGCTCGACACGGTGGTCCTCCACACGGCGTGGGGGCCCGCGGAGCTGACCCAGCTCCGTCTCGCCTACCCCGGCAGCACGCTGTTCGACCGCTACGCCGCTCGGCTGGACGCGCAACGCGGTGACAACTCCGCCGCCCTCGCCCTCTACGACGGGCTGCTCCGCCGCGATGCGACCGACGCCGAGGTACAGCAGGACCGCGCCGCCATCCTGGAACGCATGGCCCGCGACTCCGACGCGGTGATGGGCTACGCCCGCGCCTTCGAGCTTCTCCCGGGCGACAGCGCGTCCTTCCGCGCGCTCGTGCGCCTCCAGGACCGGGCCGGCCGCCTGACCGAGCTGCTCGACCAGGTGCAGCGGCTGCGGCTCCGCATGCCGGCTTCGCGGGCGCTCGCGGTGGACGAGATCGAGTTGCTGCAACGCCTCGGCAGGCTGGCGGAAGCGACCGCCGCCGCCCGCGCGCTCCAGCAAGCCGAGCAGGAGAAGCGCAGGTGAGCCACACCTGGCGAGAATGGGCGATCGCGTCGGCCGTGCTGGCGCTCGGCGCGGCGCCGGCGGCCCGCGCGCAGACGGATTCCACGTCGCCCGCCGCGCCGCCCGCGCCCGCCAGGCACGGCACGCCGCCCGCCCAGCTCTCGGGCGACATCACCACCACCGGCCAGCTCTACGGCGCCGCCGGCATCCCCGACCGCTGGCCCGGGCAATCGTGGAGCATAGACATGAACCCCGAGGCGACTCTTTTCGGCACCTTCCACCTCGGCTTCGGCCTGTCCTCTCTTCCCAAGGCGACCAGTACCGCCAGAACATCGACCAGTTCGGCCTGAACCCGCGCTTCGGCTGGGTCACGCTCCACCTCGGCGACTTTTCGAAGGACTACGCGCCGTACACCGTCCAGGGCACGCGCGTGCGCGGCGCCGGCTTCGACCTGAGGCCCAGCATCTTCCGCTTCTCGCTTCAGGGCGGGCAGACGCAGCGCGCCGTCTTCGGCGCCGGCGCGGACGCCACCTACTCGCGCTCCCTGTTCGCCGGACTGATCGGAATCGGCAAGGAATCGTCGTCGTACGTGGACCTCATGTTCGTCAAAGCGAAGGACGATCCGTCGTCGGTGCCGCAGGCCCAGATTGACACGCTGCTGCTGGATACCATCCCCGTCGCCCTGCGCCCGCAGCAACAGAACCGGCCCGAAGAGAACTTCGTCGTCGGCCTCTCGGGACAAGGCATGCTCTTCGACTCCCGTCTCGTGGTGGCCGGCGACGCCGCCGGGGCGCTGATCACCCGCGACCTCACCAGTCCCTCGGCCAACCCCGGCAGCGTCACCTTCGGCCGCGTCCTCAATGCACTGATCCCCTTCCGCCTCTCGACCGGCGGGGACTACGCCTATCATCTGCACGGCACCCTCGACCTCGGCACGGCGAGTCTCAAGGCGGGCTGGCAGTACGTCGGTCCGGGCTACACGTCGCTCGGCCTCTCGTACCTGATCAACGATCGCGAAGGCTACGACTTCGGCGGCAGCGTGCGGCTCTTGCAGAACAGCCTGAGCCTGCAGGGCGAATTGCAGCATCAGAACGACAATCTGCTCGGGCAGAAGCTCGCCACGACCAGCAACGACGCCGTCGTCTTGACGGGGTCCTGGCGCATCGCGCCCACGCTGACCACCACGCTCTCCGGGCAGAGCAACGTGGTGGCGAACAACTCGCCGGTGGACACGTTCGCAGTGAACACCCACTCGATCGGCCTGACGGCCATGACGGCGTGGCAGGCGTCGCTCTTCCACCGGACCTCGGTCCTGGCGGTTGCCTACACCCTGCAGCGCACCACGGACCTCGATCCGTTCACGCACCTGCCGCGCATGACGGTGCACAACGTCTCGCTGTCGGACGAGATCTCGCTGACGTCCGCGATCAGCCTGGCGCCTTCGCTTTCCGTCGCCGCCACGCAGACGACCGGCGCCGCGACCCAGGAGAACGTGTACGCCGGGTTCCGCGGCCAGGGCCGGTTCGGCAAGCTGCACCTGTCCGCGGGGACTTCGCAGGCGTTCAGCGCGGGCCGCCGGGTGTCCGCCCTGACCTCGGACGACAGTTACCTGCTCCCGTGGCAGAGCCGGCTCTCGCTGCAGCTGCGCTACACGAGCTACACGGCCTACGGCACCATGCCCGCGTTCGCCGAGTCGTTCGCCACCCTGACGGTCTCGCGGAGCTTCTGACGTCCCGCGCCCGGCTCTTCCTACTCGTCGGGACCGCGGCCGCCGCGCTGTGGGCCTGCCAGGAGTTCGTGGGCCCCGGCACGGTCGAGGGTCGGCTGGTGCGCCGCATCGTGATCAACGTCGGCCAGTTCAGCGTGAACCAGGGCGACACGCTGCGCCTGACCGCGGCGCTCTTCGACCAGACCAACATGGCCTACACCACGGGCTCCGCCCGGCATCACGCTCGTCTGGTCCTCGTCCGCGCCGGCGATCATGACGGTGAATCAGACGGGCCTCGTCACCGGAGTCACGCCCGGCAGGCCACCATCACCGTGTCGACCACCGTGGATGCCGGCACCCTCACCATCTCGGCCACGGTACGGTGGTGTCTACGGGTCCGCAGGTCGCGACCTGTTGATCGTCGCAGGAGACAGCCAGACCGTGGCCGCCGGTGTCTCCTGTACCGGTCGCACCCGGCGTCGAAGCGCTCGATGGGTCGGGCATCCGTGTCCCGGGCCTCACGGTCACGTTCGCCGTCGCGTCGGGCGGGGGCAGCGTCACCGGGGCGATCGTCGTGACGAACACCAGCGGCCTCGCCAGGGCCGGCTCGTGGACCCTGGGCACCTCCGCTGGCGCCAACACGCTCGACCGCGACCGTCCCGGGGACGGGCGTCGCCGGGACCCGTGACCTTCCTGGCGACCGGCGTGGCCGGACCCGCAGTCCAGATGGCGGCCGGCGCCGGCAACAACCAGAGCGCTCTCGAAGGCACGCGGTCGCCGTTCCGCCCGCCGTCGTGGGACGGATCGCTTCGGCAATCCGGTCGGCGGCGTCGCGGTCACCTTCGCCGTCACATTTGGCGGCGGGAGCATCACCGGCGCGTCGCAGACGACCAGCGCCGGCGGCATCGCGACCGTGGAAGCTGGACCTGGGACGACCCCCCGGCACGAACACGCTAACCGCGACGGCCACAGGCTCCGGCATCACCGGCAACCCGGTCACCTTCACCGCGACGGCCACCGGAGCCACGGGGGCTCTCACGATTTCGCCGACCGCGCTGCCCACGGCCACCTACGGCTCTCCGTATCAGGGCGCCAACGGCCTGCAGTTCGGTGCCAGTGGTGGCGTTCCCCCGTATGGTTGGACGGAAACGGGGGGCCTCCCGCAGGGCATGACACTGAGCTCGACGGGCCAACTGTATGGTGCGCCGACGGCGACCGGCTCGTTCCCGATCGTAGTGCAGGTCAAGGACCATACGACGCCGACGCCGCTGACCGCGTCGGAGCCGCTGACACTGGTCGTCAATCCGGCGCTCGTGTTCACGACCAATGCGACGCTTCCGGGCGCCGCGGTCAACGCCGCCTACAGCCAGACGATCGCGGCTGCGGGAGGCGTGTCGCCATACGGCTTCACCGTGGCGACGGGGAGCACGCTGCCGTCGGGCCTCACGCTCGCCACCGGTGGTCTCCTGTCTGGAACACCGACGACGGCTGGGGCCTACGCATTCACCCTGCAGGTCACCGACGCAACGACGCCCACCCCGAACGTGACCACGGAGTTGTTCACCCTGATCGTCAAGGCGCCGCTCACGATCTCGCCGACCGCGCTCCCCGGGGCCACGCAGAATGCGGTGTATCAGGGCCTCGGTCTGCAGTTCACCGCCACGGGTGGCACGGGTCCGTACACGTGGACGGAGACCGGCACGCTGCCGTCGACCATGAGCCTCCAGTCGAACGGGCTCCTGCGCGGCAATCCGCAGACCAGTGGATCCTTCCCCATCACGGTCCAGGTCACGGATGCCACCACCCCCACGCCGCTGACCGCGAGCCAGCCGCTCACCCTCATCGTCGATCCGGCGCTCGCGTTCACGTCGACGTCGCCGCTTCCGGGCGGCACCGTCAATGTGGCGTATAGTCAGCAGATCGCGGCTCAGGGAGGCTGGACGCCATACGCCTTCACCGTAACGTCGGGCTCGCTGCCACCTGGCCTCACGTTGGCATCCGACGGCACGCTGTCCGGAACGCCGACGACGGCGGGACCGTACTCCTTCCAGGTCAGGCTCACCGACAACACTCCGGGGTTCCCGATCTCCATCTCCACATTCTTCTCCGTGACCATACAGCCCGGGTGTTCGATCACCCCGTCAGGGACCCTGACCGCAGGCACCGTCGGTGTCGCCTACAGTCTCGGCCTGGCCGCCGGCGGATCCTGCACGCTGCCCGGGAACTGGGGCATTACCAACAGCCCGCCAGGCTTGAGCCTCGCCGGACAGGTCGTCGCATCGACGACCGAGACGCTCGAGGGCACGCCGACCACGGCCGGCCGATACCTGTTCACGATCGGATTCTCGGATGCCGGCGCATCGACCACGGCATTCGATACGATATTCGTGCAGCCCGCGCCCAATACGTGCGCGATCCTGCCGGTGGCGGTGCCCGACGGAACCGTGGGCACGAGTTATGGCGACGGGACCAACAACGTCCTCACCACGACCAGCGAGTGCACGACCGCCAGCGACCCCACCCAGTGGACGTGGAGCGTGAGCGGCGCCCCGCCGGGCCTCAGCCTCGTGCAGGGGCCGAGTCAAACGGTGCCGACCGCGACCCTCCAGGGCACACCGACGGTCCCCAACGCTCCCAACGCGTACACGTTCGTTGTCACGTTCAGGAACGGCCCCTCTGATCCCGGCGTGACGCAATCGTACACGATCAACATCAACCCGGCGTCGGGTGCCGTCAGGGTGAGAACGCCGGTGAGAGCGGCGGCGAAAGCCGGCAGATCCCCCTGATGCGACATGAGACGAACGAGGCCTTCAGGTGGTGTGACCGTGAGCACCAGGTGCTCGGCCCTCCGAGCGCCTGCTCCCATGTCCGAGAGAGGTTGGTATGATGCTCGTCAATCGCTGCCTAGCGCTGATACCAGTCGTCGCGGTTCTGGGCGCGTGTGGCTCGGGCTCGACAGAACCGCAGAACTCCACCCCCACGACCACCCATTACGCGGGTGTGTTCTCCAGTCCAGGGGCCACGGGGTCGTTCACGGCGACGGCGCCGACCCCGCCGTCCGGCCTCCGGCTCGCGACCCTTTCGACCGGCCGAGTGGGCTCCGGTCCCGCCGGTTCGAGCATGAGTGCGGTGAGCGCTACGACGATGACGGTCACGGTCACCCTCATCAACCCGGCCCGGACCTTCACGCTCACCGGCTCCGTCACCGGGACTTCGTTCTCGGTCAGCGATAACTCGAGCCCACCCAACACATGCACCGGCACGATCGGTAACGAGCTGAACGCGACCTGTTCGATTCTCGGATTCACCAACATCTCCTTTCTGGGCGTAGTCGTACCGGCGGCGACCCAGGGGATACTCGCGAACTATTGCGGATTCGAGACACCGACCGGGGGAGGCGCCGCCGACGCTGCCCTGTTCCTCGGAATCGCGGGCGCGAGCTCCTTCATTTCCCGCATTGCGCTGGCGAGCGGCAGCGAGTCGTTCTACCTCGATCAGACCGCAACGGCGACGACGCTTTCCGATACTCTGCTCGGCTCGACGACCGACTATATCAGCGGGACGTATACGCTTCCGAATCCGTTGCCACCCGCAGTGCCGACCACACCAGGCACCGCATCCGGCACCCACACGAGCCCGACGAGTGCGGGCACCTGGAGCGCCAGTACCGACGGCTGCACCGTCACGACGGCGACCCTGGTGCCGAGCAGCGCCGTGACGTTCACGACCACGGTCAACACCACGCCTCCGACCCAGACCGTGATGGTGCAGGGGGGCTCCCTTGGCCCCATCACGGCGATCGTCCCCCAGCAGGCCAGCTCCTGGCTGACGGCGACGGTCTCGGGGACCAGCGTCACGCTGGCCGTGACGCCGATGGCGACGGCGACCTCGGCGCCGTACACCGCGGCGGTCAACGTGTATGCGGAGTTCGCCAACAACGGCCCGCTGCCGATCACAGTGACGTACAACGTGACCAACGTCGCGGCGCCGGTCTTGGCGGCGGCTAGCGGAGGCCTGGCATTCACCTGGACGCCGGGAACCGCAACTCCTGCTGCACAGTCGGACCAGATTACGTCGACCGGCGGCACGGCGGCCGGGCTGGCAGTCTCGTTCACCTACGGGACGCCGCCCGCCGGGTTCACCGGTACGCAGAACTGGCTCACCACGGCATTCACGCCCCCCTCGCCGTCGACCCCGGCGCCGTGGACCGCGACAGTCGACACGACAGGCCTGGTGCCGGGCCAATACGGGGCATCCGTCACCATCACGTCTACGACGCCCAACGTGGCGCCCCTGCACCTGGCGGCCACTCTCAATGTCGTGTCGTCCACCGCATGCACGATCACGAACCCGCTGGTCGCGGGGCAGAGCTACGCCACGCTCGACCCGCTCTCGGTTGGTACGTGGGCCACGATCCCGCTCACCTACTCGGGGAATTGTCCAGGACCCGGGGGCATCAACTGGTTGACGTCCGCAGGTTCGCTCCCAGCCGGGATGATGTTCGAGCCGGACGAGAATGTGATCGTCGGAACGCCGACCGCTGCCGGGTCGTACCTCTTCACACTCGAGTTGGGAGGTGCGTCCCCGGCCACGACCCTGCAGTTCTCGGGTAATGTCGGCGCAGTGTCGCAGGCCTGCGTCATCGGGCCAGTGCCTGCGGGATTGCCTGCGGGTAAGAGCGGCACTTTCTATGACGAGGAGTTATCGCCGTCCACCGCCTGTGTGCAGGCGGGTGACAGCACTCAGGTCTACAAATGGACCATTGACCGGGAACCCGGCGTGGCTGACCTTCCCCCAGGGGCAGACCAGTGCCATGGGCGCTGGTGTAGCCCTGCTTGGAACGGCGCCGACAGTTGCCGTGCCGACGACTTACACCTTCACGCTCATGTTCCAGGCCAACCAGTCGGCCGTCACGCCGAATGACGGAAATGACTCGAGCAGCGTGGCGATCAACTACACGCTGACGATAAGCCCATAGGCAGTACATCGCCGCTGGCGGGCCAAACGCGGACCCGCGCGTGTGAATGGTATCGCGCGCGGGCGCGAAGTGCCGGACTCGGCCACCAGTAGCCGGCTGGGCCGTGGCGCCGGCTGCCGGCCGGCGCCACGCCTGCCCTGCCTCTCCGATCACGACCGGTCGAACCGATCCAGGTTCATCACCTTGTTCCAGGCCGCGACGAAGTCGGCGACGAACTTCTCCTGCGCGTCCGAGCTTCCGTAGACCTCCGCCAGCGCGCGGAGCTGCGAGTTCGAGCCGAAGACGAGATCGACCCGCGTGCCGGTCCACTTCACCGTCGCCCGTCTTGCGGTCGCGCCCTTCGAACACGTCCTTCGTCCTTCGACGACCGGCTTCCACTCCGTGCCCATGTCGAGCAGGTTCACGAAGAAGTCGTTGGTCAGCGCCCCCGGCCGCTTGGTGAAGACGCCGTGCTTCGACGCCGCCGGCGTTGGTCTTCGAGCACGCGCAGGCCGCCGACGAGCACCGTCATCTCGGGCGCGGTCAGGGTCAGCAGCTGCGCCTTGTCCACCAGCAGCGCCTCGGCCGGCACGGTGTACTTGCGCCTTCTGGTAGTTGCGGAACCCGTCCGCGACCGGCTCGAGCACGGCGAAGGACGCCACATCGGTCTGCTCCGGCGAGGCGTCCATGCGGCCCGGCGTGAAGGGAACCGTCACGGCGTGCCCGGCGTTCTTCGCCGCCTGCTCGACGCCGGCGCAGCCGCCGAGCACGATCAGGTCGGCCAGCGAGACCCTCTTGCCGCCCGTCTGCCGCGCCGTTGAACGCCTGCTGGATGCCCTCGAGCGTCTTGAGCACCTTCGCCAGCTGCGCGGGCTGGTTGACCGCCCAGTCCTTCTGCGGCGCCAGACGAATGCGCGCGCCGTTCGCGCCGCCGCGCTTGTCGGAGCCGCGGAACGTGGACGCCGACGCCCACGCGGTCGACACCAGCTGCGAGACCGACAGGCCCGACGCCGAGGATCTTGCTCTTCAGCGCGGCGATGTCCTTCGCGTCGATCAGCGGGTGGTCCACCTTCGGGATCGGGTCCTGCCAGATCAGCTCCTCGGCCGGGACCTCCGGGCCGAGGTAGCGCGCGCGCGGCCCCATGTCGCGGTGCGTGAGCTTGAACCAGGCCCGCGCGAACGCGTCGGCGAACTGGTCCGGATGCTCCATGAAGCGCCGCGAGATCTTCTCGTACGCCGGGTCGAACCGCAGCGAGAGGTCCGTGGTCAGCATGGTCGGCGCGATGCGTCTTCGACGCGTCGTGCGCGTCCGGCACCGTCCGCGCCGCGCGCCCTTCGGCCACCCACTGATGCGCGCCGGCCGGGCTCTTCGTCAGCTCCCACTCGTAGCCGAACAGGTGCTCGAAGAAGTCGTTGCTCCACTTCGTCGGCGTCGGTGGTCCAGGTGACCTCGAGGCCGCTGGTGATCGCGTCGCCGCCCTTGCCGGTGCCGAAGCTGCTCTTCCAGCCGAGGCCCTGCTGCCTCGAGGGCGGCCGCCTCCGGATCGGGCCCCACGTTGCGACACCGGGCCGGCGCCGTGCGTCTTGCCGAAGGTGTGGCCGCCGGCGATCAGCGCGACGGTCTCCTCGTCGTTCATCGCCATGCGCGCGAAGGTCTCGCGGATGTCCTTCGCCGCCGCGATCGGATCGGGGTTGCCGTTCGGGCCTTCCGGGTTGACGTAGATGAGGCCCATCTGCACCGCCGCGAGCGGATTCTCGAGGTCGCGCTCGCCCGAGTAGCGCTTGTCGCCCAGCCACGTCTTCTCGGCGCCCCAGTAGACGTCCTGATCCGGCTCCCAGACGTCCTCGCGCCCGCCGCCGAAGCCGAACGTCTTGAACCCCATCGTCTCGAGCGCGACGTTGCCGGTGAGGATCATCAGGTCGGCCCACGAGATCTTGCGGCCGTACTTCTGCTTGATCGGCCAGAGCAGGCGGCGCGCCTTGTCCAGGCTGACGTTGTCCGGCCAGCTGTTGAGCGGCGCGAAGCGCTGCTGGCCCCGGCCGCCGCCGCCGCGGCCGTCGCCGATGCGGTAGGTGCCGGCGCTGTGCCACGCCATGCGGATGAACAGGGGGCCGTAGTGGCCGAAGTCCGCCGGCCACCAGTCCTGCGAGTCGGTCATCAGCGCGGCGAGGTCCTTCTTCAGCGCCGCGAAGTCGAGCCTCTTGAACTCCTTGCGCGTAGTCGAAGTCCTCGCCCATCGGGTTGGACTTGGACGAGTGCTGGTGCAGGAGCTCAGGTTGAGCTGGTTCGGCCACCAGTCGCGGTTCGGGGTGCCGCCGCCGGCGGTGTGGTCGATCGGGCACTTCGCTTCGCTTGACATGGCTCTCTCGTTTCGTCGTTGGCGCTCTATGACTCGATCCTGCCCTGGGCCGCTCGCCCGGGAGCAAACTAACAGTGGCGCGCAAGGCCTCGACCACGCCAGTCGGCGAGGTTGACGGCCGAAGGCGGGGAGTAGGCTGTGGCCGCCTGCCCCGCGAGCGGGGGATTCGCTAAGTTAGGGCGCAGCAACCCGCTGGCCCCTCGTCCAATGGCAGGACTCCGGACTTTGGATCCGGTAATGAAGGTTCGAATCCTTCGGGGCCAATTGCCGGTCCGGCACCTCCCTAACGCCTCCCTAACGCCCAGCCGTTAGCCTCGACCGTTCACCAGCGCGGTGCCACCACGTGCGCCGTGCGCCGGTCACCCTTCGCCTGCCCGTGGCTCCCATGATCTCGCTGCCGTCTACCCGTCGCCTCGCCATGGCCGCGTTCCTGTGTGCGGCGCCCTTCGGTTCGCCGCGCGCCCAGGTTCCGGCGCGCCGCCGCCGTCCGTCGCGGCCACCTACATGGATCGCTACCGCGAGGTGGTGAACCTCGCGCCGCTGAAGGACCAGGTGGCCGACGTTCACCACCTCGTCCTGCGCCGCGACGCGGGCCAGCTGATCCTCGAGTCGGGCAAGCTGTACCTGCTCTCTCCGGTCGGCGGTCGCACCGTCGCCGCGGTGTTCGAGGGCAGCGGCCGGTTCATCCTGACGCCGCCCTCCCCCACCGAGCAGGCCGAGTTGAAGCGGTTCGCGGGCGACACGACGCTCGACGACTCGCTCCACGAGGCGATCCTCATCTTCACCGACTCGACGCTCGATCAGCTCCACGCGCTCACGTTCGTCCCGGGCGACGTGCCGGGCGACGTGGGCGGTCACGTGAGCGGACTGATCAACTCGCTCAAGGGCAGTCATGACGGCTCCTTCGACGCCGGCGTGATGCGTCCGCTCCTCAACGGTGAGACCGACGGCTTCTTCATGGCCCGCGTGGCACGCAATCACGGCCAGGCGGTCCTGTTCGACCTTGACCCGTCGGCGAGCGAGGCCGTTCACCTCTACGAGCCCGCCAGCCATGGGCACTGGGCCCTGGTCGCGCAGTTCCCCGCCGCCTCGCAGCCCGCGAGTGACGCGGCGGCGTGGGTCTACCGCGACCGCCTGCGCGTGCCGCACTGCAAGCTCGACCTGCGCATCACCGAGAACTTCGGCGGCAACCTGGATCTCGCCGGCGCGGCCACTCTCACGCTCGCGGCGCAGGAGCCGATGGGTCCGTGGCTGCTCTTCGACCTCGATCCGAAGCTCGGCGTGGACTCGGCGCGCCGAGGCGACGGCGCCGCAGCCCCGATGTTCAAGGCCGATCAGGGCCGAGCCCTATGGGTGGGGGTGGGCCGCCGGCTGGCCGCCGGGGACTCGCTCGCCCTGACCGTCTACTACCACGGCGAGATGTTCGATCGCGCGGTGAACTGGTTCTTCGTCCAGCCCGGCGCCGCCTGGTACCCGTTCAACGCCCAGGGCCCGACGCTCTCGACGTTCGACATCACCTACCACAGCCCGATGCAGTACCCGCTCGTCAGCATCGGCGAGCTGGCGGACTCCTCGACCGAAGGCAGTCGGGTGCGGGTGACGCACTGGCTCCAGCGCCTGCCGTCCGAGCAGGCCACGTTCAATCTCGGGACGTTCGACCGGCACCACGTGCAGTTCGAGGGCGCGCCGCCCGTGGACGTCCTCATCTCCGAGGCGGCGCACGCCGAGCTGCGGCGGAGGATGGTCGCAGCCGGCGGAGTCATGCTCGAGCAGCGCAACATGAGCCAGGCCGTGGCCGTCGATGTCTCCAACAGCTTGAAGCTGTACGCATCGCTGTTCGGCCCGTCGCCGTACAACCACTTCTTCGTGACCGAGATCCCGGACGAGGAGGGCGTGTCGTTCCCGGGGATGATCGACTTGTCCATGATGACCTTCTCGACCACCACCCTGGACGGCGCCGACGAGTGGTTCCGCGCCCACGAGACGGCCCACCAGTGGTGGGGCAACGGCGTCCTCGGGAGCTCGGACCGGGACGAGTGGTTGAGCGAAGGTCTCGCCTCGTTCTCCGCGCTCTGGTATCTCCAGATCGAGCGCAAGACGTCGGAGCAGTACTTCAAGTTCCTCGACCACTATCGCACCGACATCGAGGCCGACCAGACCGACGTGCGCCCGATCTGGCTCGGACACCGCACCGGCGCCAGCTACGACGTGACGATCTACGAGAAGGGCGCCTGGGTGTTCAACATGCTCCGCGTGCTGATGCTCGACCTGCGGACCATGTCGGACGACCGCTTCAAGGCCACGATGCAGGACTACTACCAGACCTACCGTCGGCCTGCCCGGCGACGACCGCCGACTTCCAGCGCGTGGTCGAGCAGCACCTGGGCATGCCGATGGACTGGTTCTTCGACGAGTGGGTGAAGGGCACGGCGATCCCGACCTATCACGTGGCCTGGAAGAACGAGCCCGCCGACGGCGGCCGCTTCCGCATCCGGCTGCGCGTCCGGCAGGAACACGTGCCGGCGAGTTTCCGGATGCCGGTCCTCGTGTCGGCCGACCTCGGCCAGGACCGCATCGCGCACTTCCGGGTGGACGTGCAAGGCGCGAGCGGCGAGTACGTGAGCCCGCCCCTGCCCGCGGAGGCGAAGAACGTGACCTTCAACGACCTGCACGCGGTGCTGGGGGACGTGAAGACGGAAAGCTGGTAGGGCTCCCGGTCAGCGCAGCGTCGCGAACACCTGGTTGACGATTGCCTGCACTTTCTCCTGCGGCAGGTCGCGCAGGGCGTGCTCCTCGCCACGGTAGCGGCCGATCCAGGCCGTTTCCCCGTCGCTCCGCAGGCGCAGCGTCACCACCAGCCATCCGTCCCGATAGTACCTCGCCGCCGCCGTAAGGCATCGCGGCGCCATAGCCGTAGGCCGGATACGCGGCGAACGACAGGCCCCAACCCCACGGGCCGCCCCACGGGCCGTAGTAGCCCCACGGACGGTAGAACCCCCACGGCGCGCCGAAGCCCCAGGGACGGTACCCGCCACCGTAGTACCCGAACCCCACCACCGGAGCCACCGCGGGTCGCCGGTAGGCATCCGTGCCTTCGAACGAAAAGCCGAGGACGAAATCGGCCTGGGCCGTATCCTCGGCCCGGCGCAATCCCTTGGCCCGCATCGCCGATTCGATGGCGCGGCGGAAGCGCTGCTGGACAATTGGATCCACTTCGTTCGACGTGTACCGCCGCGGGATGTAGCGCCGTGCGGCGCCGGTGTCCTGAGCGGCCGAGGCGACGTTGGCCCACGCCCACGTCGCGCCCTGCGGGATCGGGATGTTGTCGTCGCGCTCGCTCCGGATGCTCGGCGCGCAGCCCGCCGCGAGGGCGGCGGTGACGACGATGATCGGGCTGAACCAGCCACGGGAAGTCATGCAGCCTGCTCCATTCTGTGAACTCACCACTGCGACGTCTCATAGGTGAGACGCTGTTCCGCTCGTGTTTCTTAACCCCCGGCTTCACCGGCAGTTCCACCGCCGGCGCTTGACGCGCGCTTGACGGGCCCGCCGCACCGTTCGCCCCGGAAACCCAGGGAGGCCGGTATGTGGTTCACGTCGCTTCGAAGCCTGTGCGTCCGTCACCATGCGCTGCTGCGGCAGGCCGTCGTCGCCGCGCTGGGGGCCCTGTGCCTCAACGCCTGCATGGCCTGGCAGACCGCGCAGCAGCAGCCCGCGGAGCTGCTCGCCAGCCACCCCCACACCACCGTCCGCGCGGTGCTCCGCGGCGGCGTGTGGCTCACGCTGCACCGGCCGTTCATCCGCTCCGACTCGCTCGGCGGCGTCACGGACCCGACGAAGGACGCGCCGCCCGTCATGGTGGCCCTCAAGGACGTGCACCATCTCGAGATCGAGCAGATCAGCGCCGGACGCACGGTGGTGCTGGCCGCCGCGGTGGGCGTCACGGCCGTCCTGATCATCAACGCCGCCAATTCCAGCGGCTCGTCGCAGCCCTCGTATCAGCCGCCCCCGAGCAGCGGCGGCGGCATTCCGATCTCCTGCCCGCTGGTCTACAGCTGGGACGGCCACCATTGGCGCCTGGACTCCGGCACCTTCGGCGGCGCGATCGCGGAGGCCCTGCAGCGCACCGACGTGGACAACCTCGACTTCGCGCACGCCGAGGACGGCGTCCTGCGCTTGCGCGTCGCCAACGAGCTGGCGGAGACCGACTATCTCGACGCGCTGACGGTCCTGGCGGTGGACCATGATTCCTCGGTGACCGTCGCGCCCGGCCCCGACGGCACCCTGCACACGATCGGCACGCTGGTGGCGCCGCTCCGCGCGACCGACGACCGGGGCAACGACGCCCTGCCGCGAGTGATGGCCGCCGACGGGTGGAACTGGGAATCCACCGTGAGCGGGCGGGATCCCGGCAATCCGGCCGACCTGCGCTCCGGCCTCGAGCTGGCGTTTGTCCGCCCGCGCGGCGCGACGCGCGCCCACCTGGTGGTGGACGCCAACAGCTCGCCCTGGGGCGCCTACATGCTCGAGGAGTTCATTCGCGCGCACGGCCGCGCCACGCAGGCGTGGTACGACTCGATGAACGCCCACCCGCAGCTGGCGCTCGCGGTCCAGGCCAGGCTCGCACGCGAGGCCTTCCTCTCCGTCTCGGTCCGCGCGGCCTCCGGCTGGCGATCCCAGGGCCTGGTCTGGGAGGCCGGTCCCGAGATCGTGAAGCGCCAGGTGCTGGACCTCGATCTCTCCCAGGTCGCCGGCGACACGGTGCTGGTGCGCCTCGCCTCGGCGCCGTCGTTCTGGACGGTGGACCGCGTCGCCCTCGACTTCACCGCGGATCGCGCCCTGACCGTGCACGAGCTGCGGCTCCTCTCGGCGCGCGACCGCGACGGCCGGGACGTGGCGCCGCTGATCGCCGCCATCGATCACCAGGACCTCGCGCTTTCGCACGGCGCCGCGATGGCCGTCGCGTTCGCCGATCCGCCGCTCGCCGCCGGGCAGGTGCGCAGCTACCTGCTCCGCTCCACCGGCTGGTACCGGGTGGACACGCCCGAGACCGGCGAGCCGGACGTCGCGGCGCTCAGCGCGTTCGGCCGCGACTCGCTCGCCGTGGGTCGCGGGTCGGTGCTGCGCCTCAACGCCGCGCTCACCGCGCTGGCCGCGGAGGCCCGATGAACGCGCGCCGCGTCGTCGTCACGGGCGTGGGCGCCGTCTCGGCCGCAGGTCTCGGCGCCCCGGCCCTGCTCGAACTCGTGCTCGCGGGGCGGAGCGGCGTGCGGCCGATGGCCGCGCTCGGCGGCCGGCCCGCCGGGGCCGCGCCGGAGCTGCCGCCCGACCGTCGCACCCGCCGCCTCGACCGCGCGGCGCGCCTGTTCGTCGCGGCCGGCGAGGAGGCCTGGCAGGACGCGGGGCTCCCGGAGTGTCCCGACGACGGCGCCCGCTTCGCGCTGATCGAGGGTTCGTCGCTGGGCCCGCTGGCGGACCTGCTCGACGAGCACCGCGACTACGTCGAGGCGCACGACGGCCGCGCGCCGAGCCCGGCCACGCTCATCCGCTACATGACCGGCGCCGCCGGCGCCGTTCCTGGCGCACGTGCACCAGATCCACGGCGCCGTCTTCCATCTCTCGGCCGGGAGCGTGTCCGCGATGGTGGCCATCGGCGAGGCGTACGCCAAGGTCGCCTCGGGCGCGGCCGACGTCGCGCTGGCCGGCGGCGGCGACAGCCCGCTCCAGGACGAGGTCGCGGCGGCGTTCGCCGCGTCCGGCATCCTGGCGCACGAGGCCGGCGCCAGCGCGCCGTGCCGGCCGTTCGACCTGCGCCGCTCGGGAACGGTGCTCGGCGAGGGCGCGGGCGCGGTGGTGCTCGAGTCGGAGGCGCACGCGCGGGCGCGCGGCGCCCGCATCCGCGCGGTGGCGAGCGGCTACGGCCTCTCCTGCGAGGCCGGCTCCATGACGGCGCCCGACGCCGACGGCACGGGCGTCGCGGCCGCGGCGCTCGAGGCGCTGCGCGAGGCCGGTGGGCCGGCGGTGAGCTGGGTGAAGACGCACGGCACGGGCACGCGGCTCAACGACCGCGCCGAGTGCCGCGGCCTCGCCCTGGTGCTCGGCGAGCGGCTGCCGGACTCGCCGCTCACCTCGCTCAAGGCGGCGATCGGCCATTCGTTCGGCGCCAGCGGCGGCGTGGAGACGGCGCTGGCCGTCCTGGCGACGGAGCGCGGCGTGGTGCCGCCTTCGGTGGGCACGGAGCAGGTGGATCCCGACCTGCCGCCCTGCCGCATCGCGCTCGAAGCCGAGCGCGCGCGCGGCGGCGCCGCGCTGCTCCTGGCCGAGAGCTTCGGCGGCCGGTGCGCCGCCCTGGTGCTGCAGGCGGCGTGAAGGGCTCGGCCTAGAGCGATTTCTGGAAGATGCGGTAGCGCTTGTAGATCACGCCGCCCTGGTGCTCCATCTCGGCGCGGATCCTGGTGTTGGTCTCCAGCTCGTGATGGCTGTCCATCACCTCGAACCCGCCGGCGATGGCCGCCTGGAACATGGTGAGGCCGAGCAGTGTGTCCACGCCCGCGCCCCCGGTACTCCTCCTTGATGCCGCCGAGCAGCAGGTCGAGCTGCTTGGCGCGCTTCATGGCGCGGAGGATGTGGATGAAGCCGAACGGGAAGATGTGCCCCTTCGCCTTGACGATCCCCTCGTACAGGTTGGGGATCGCGATGACGAAGCCGACCACCTCGTCGCCCTTGACCACGGCCTTCACGAACCGCGGGTCGAGGAGCGGCAGGTACTGCTTCGCGAGCCCTTCCATCTCTTCCGCGTCGAGCGGCGAGTAGCCGTAGATGCCGACGAAGGTGTCGTTCATCAGGCCGAGGATCGGCCGGATGTACGGCTTGAACTGGCTCTTGCTGGTGAACTCCAACGGGCGGAACTGACCGCGCTTCGCCACGCGCTCGGCGATCCGCTGGTAGACCTCCGGCACCTTCGCCGGAATGGGAATCCGGTACACCACGTAATCAATTTCCTTCCCGTACCCCTCGGCCTCCAGCAGCTTGAGCAGATACGGGAAGTTGTAGTAGGTCACGATCGTGGGCTCGTGCTCGAACCCCTCGATCAGAAACCCCTCGGGATCCTGGTCGTTGAAGCCGAACGGCCCGATGATCTTCGTCATCCCCCGCTCGCGCGCCCAGCCCTCCACGTGGGCCAGCAGCGCGTGCACCACTTCCCGGTCGTCCGTGGATTCGAGGCAGGCGAACCGCGCCGTCCGCTCCTTCATCACCTCGTTGTGGCGGCGGTTGATGATGCCCATGGCGCGGCCGACGAGGCGGCCGTCCTTCCACGCGAGGAGGAGCTGGGCGTCGCTGTAGCGGAACGCCAGGTTCTTCTTCGGGTCGTAGTACTTCCACTCGTCCATGTAGATGGGCGGCATCCACTTGGCGTGGCTCCGGTGCAGCTCGGCGGGCAGGTAGATGAATCGCTTGAGGTCGCGCCTGTTGGCTACCGGGGTCACCTGGACGGGCATGCTGTCGCGCTCGGGCTGGGGGGGCGGAAGGTGCCGACGCCGTGGGTCGGCGAGACATATTATGGCGGCGCGCGGCGCCTCGCCAGTCGCCGCTCCTCGCGCCGCACGGCTCCCTACCCTTAGTTTGCAGGTCCGTGACGACACCGGTCTTCTTCGATCCGTCGGGCAAGCGGCGCCGGGCGGTGAACCGATCGTCCACCGTCGTTGGACTCGGCGTGGCCGTGCTCACGACCATCTTCGTCGTCAGCCTGCTGGTGGTGCCCTTCCTCCCGCAGTTTCCCGGCATGACGAACCCGGCGCACCGCCTCTCGCGCGCCGGCCAGACCCTGCTGCCCCGGCGCAGCCAGCGCCTCACCCGCCAGCTGCTGCGTCGTTCGCGCAACGCGCTGTTCCAGGAGATCGCCGCGAGCCACACGCGCGGCCGCCGGCGCCCCGCGCCCGTCGTGGAGCCGGCCCGCCCGGACACGATGATCGGCGCCTTCTACGTGATCTGGCAGCGGAGCGGCCTGTACTCGCTGCGCCTCAACGCCGACCGCCTCACCGACCTGTTCCCCGAGTGGCTGCACCTCGACCGCGCGGGCACGGCGCTCGACTTCAAGGACTGGGACCCCGAGGTCACGCAGGCCAACCTCGACGTGGTGGACGTGGCCCGCGAGCACCACATCGACATCCACCCGGTCCTGAACAACGCCGAGGCCGGGCAGTTCGACCCGGTGCGCGCCCACGTGCTGCTCGCGTCCGCCAGGAACGAGATGGCCCTGGCGCGCGAGGTGCGCGACTGGCTGGTCAAGGAGGAGTTCCAGGGCCTCAACCTCGACCTGGAGAACCTCCGGCCCGACGACTACGCGCGCCTGCCTGGTTTCGTCGCGCTCCTCGAGGGCGTGCTCCACCCGGCCGGCCTGCAGCTCAGCGTGGACATCGAGGCCGGCAAGGCCCGACCTGCCGCTCGAGCGGATCGCGGCCGCGGCCGACTACGTCATCCTGATGAGCTACGCCCAGCACGCGGGCGCCGGGAACCCGGGCCCGATCGCCGCGGTGCCCTGGTTCGACAGCGTGCTGGTCCGGACGATGCAGCGCGTCCCGGCGTCCAAGCTGGTGGTCGGCGTCGGCAACTACGGCCTCGACTGGCCCGCCGACGGCAAGCCGCCGACGGCGCTGACCTACCAGCAGGCCCTGTTCACGGCGCAGGACAACCGCCCCGACGACCCGCCGCCGCAGGTGGTGGACTTCGACCCCGCGGCGCTCAACCCGACCTTCAACTACGAGGACGATTCGGCCCACACCCACGAGGTGTGGATGCTGGACGCGGCGACCGCGTACGACGACGTGCTGCTGGCCCGTCGCAGCGGGATCAACGGCGCCGTGCTGTGGGTGCTCGGGGCCGAGGACCCGTCGCTGTGGACGTTCTACGACCGGCACACGGTGGACTCGCTGCCCCGCGCCCGCGTGATCGACACCATCCCGCCGCCGTACTCGCCGATCAAGACGGGGACCGGCGACGTGCTGGAGGTGGTCTCCTCGCCGCACGGCGGGCTGCGCACCACCGACGCGGATTCCGCCGGCGGCGTGATCACCGACGAGGAGTACCAGCAGTTCCCCTCGCCGTACGTGATCCGGCACTCCGGCTACAAGCCCAAGAAGCTGGTGCTGACCTTCGACGACGGGCCGGACCGGGTGTACACGCCCGAGATCCTCGACGAGCTGAAGGCGCTCGGCGTGAAGGGCACGTTCTTCCTGATCGGCGAGAACGTGGAGCGCTACCCGGAGGTGACCCGGCGCATCCTGCGCGAGGGCAACGAGATCGGCAGCCACACGTTCACCCATCCCAACATGGGCGAGGTGAGCCACCGCCGCGCGCTGCTCGAGTTCAACACCACCCAGCGCGCGCTCGAGGCGGTGCTCGGCCGCTCGACCATCCTGTTCCGCTTCCCCTACAACGCCGACCAGGAGCCGAACACCAACGAGGAAACCGACCCGGTGCTGGTGGCCTCGCGGCTCGGCTACATCACCGTCGGCGAGCTGATCGATCCGCAGGACTGGAACCTGTTCAAGACCGACAGCGCCGGGAACCGGACGGTGCGCACCGCCGACGACATCGTGGCCTCGGTGCTCTCGCAGGTGGACAGCATCAAGGGCAACGTCATCCTGCTCCACAGCGGCGGCGGCAACCGGGCCGCGACCGTGCGCGCCCTGCCCGTGCTGGTGCGCCGCCTGCAGGACGAGGGCTACGAGTTCATCACCATCGCGCAGCTCATCGGCGTGCCGCCCGAGGTGGTGATGCCGACGGTGAGCCCGCACGACGAGCTGCTGGTGGGTCTCGACCGCATCAGCTTCGACACCGTGTTCAGCTTCGAGACCGTGCTCGGCATCACGTTCATCTTCGCGGTCGTGCTCGCCATCGGGCGGGTGGTGTTCATCATCCCGGTGGCGCTGCTGGCGCTGCGGCGGGCGCGGCGCGAGGTGTTCGACCCCGCGTTCCGGCCGTCGGTCAGCGTGCTGATCGCCGCCTACAACGAGCAGCCCGTCATCGCCCGCACCATCCACAGCGTGCTGGCCAACGCCTATCCGGACCTCGAGGTCATCGTCATCGACGACGGCTCCGCCGACGGCACCGGCGACGAGGTCGCCCGCGAGTTCGGCGACGGAGCCCCGGGTCCGCCTGATCCGCCAGGCCAACGCCGGCAAGGCGGCGGCGCTGAACCGCGGCATGCAGGACGCGCGCGGCGAGGTGCTGGTGTGCTTCGACGCCGACACGCAGATCGCGCCGCAGGGCATCGCGACCATCGTGCGGCACTTCCACGATCCCCGGGTGGGCGCGGTGGCCGGCAACGTGAAGGTGGGCAACCGGATCAACGTCCTCACCCGCTGGCAGTCGATCGAGTACATCACCAGCCAGAACCTCGACCGCCGGGCGTACGCGTTCCTCAACGCCATCACGGTCGTGCCGGGCGCCGTGGGCGCGTGGCGCCGCAGCGCGGTGGTCGCCGTGGGCGGCTACCTCACCGACACGATGGCCGAGGACATGGAGCTGACCTACCGGATCCGGCGCGCCGGCTGGCGCATCACGGCCGATACGGAAACGCTGGGCTACACCGAGGCCCCGGCCACCTTCCGCGCCTTCTTCCGGCAGCGCTTCCGCTGGGCGTACGGCACCCTGCAGTGCCTGTGGAAGCACCGCGGCGCGCTGTTCCGCTACGGCTGGTTCGGCGGCCTGGCCATCCCCGCGGTGTGGGTCTTCCAGGTGCTCTTCCAGGCGCTGGGCCCGCTGGTGGACCTCAAGGTGGTGTGGACGCTCATCGACTTCCTCTACTCGTGGGCGACCATGGGGGCGCTGCACCAGGACTGGCAGCCGCTCCCCGGCATCACCCGCCTGGTGCTCGAGGTCGGCTTCTTCTACGGCATCTTCTTCGGGGTGGACCTGATCGGCGCGTTCGTGGCCTACCGGCTCGACCGCGAGAAGTACCGCGACCTGTGGTGGCTGTTCTGGCAGCGCTTCGTGTACCGGCAGCTGATGTACGCGGTGCTGTGGAAGTCGGTGGTCACCGCCGTGAAGGGCAAGCGCCAGGGGTGGGGCAAGATGGAGCGCCAGGGCACGGTACGGCTGGCGGCGCGCAGCGCGTAGCGGTTCTTGCGCGCGCGGCCCCGGCGCGCTACCTCTGACCCGGCACACCAACCGCACCCGTACCCGTCCCCGAGGTCATCATGCGTCGGTTCGCGACCCTCTCCGCCGGCACCGCGCTGCTGCTCGTCGCGGCGTGCCAGCCCTCCAACAAACCCCAGCCCCTGACCGGCGCGGATTCGACGGCGCTCGCCAAGATCGCCACGGACTACGCGGCCGCCTGGAACAAGGGCAACGTGGACGGCGTGGTGGCGCTGTACGCGGGCGACGCGGTGATCCAGCTGGCCGACACCACGGCGTTCGCGGGTTCGAACGCCATCCGCACCTATCTCAACACGGCGCTCGGCACGCCCACCCGCCCGACGCTCGCGATCACGGTCACGACGGAGGTGGGCCGCCAGGACCTCGCGGTGGAAGCGGGGACGTTCACCCTGACGCCGCCGGCCCCGGCCGCGCCCGCCACGGGTGGCGCGGGGGCCGCGCCCGCGCCGCTGGCGGGCAAGTGGCTCCACTCGCTGATGAAGCAGGCCGACGGCAGCTGGAAGATCACCTGGCACGCCATCAGCTTCGACGCGCCCAGGGCGGCGCCCGAGCCCGCCAAGCCCGCCCGTCGAGGCCGGTAGTAGCGAGCAGGTGGCGGATTGCAGAGCAGTTGCCGAGACGCCAAGCTGTGAGTGGTTACAAGATGCCAGACGGGAGGGGCCAGACCAGTTGCCAGTACTGGTAACTCGTCTGGCCTCTCCCGTCTCATGGCTGGCAACCGCTGGCAACTGGTATCTTGGCGTCTGGCAACCAGTCTGATGGGCAACTTGGCGTCTGGCAACCAGCTAACTAGCTTTAAGGGCTTTTATGGCCGACGTCTCGCTTCGACGCAGCCAATTGATGTTGCTCGCGGGGACCGCGAACCGGCCCCTCGCGCGAGGAGATTTCGGCGTACCTGAAGCAGCCGTTGTGCCAGGTGACGATCCGGCGGTTCGCCGACGGGGAGTTGTTCGTCAAGATCGACGAGAACGTGCGTGGGCGCGACGTCTACATCATCCAGCCCACCAACCCGCCGGCCGAGAACCTGGTGGAGCTGCTGCTGCTGATCGACGCGGCGCGGCGGGCGAGCGCGGCGCGGATCACCGCGGTGATCCCGTACTTCGGCTACGCGCGGCAGGACCGCAAGGACCAGCCGCGGGTGGCCATCAGCGCGAAGCTGGTGGCGAACCTGGTGAGCTCCGCGGGAGCGGACCGGGTGCTGGCGATGGATTTCCATTCGCACCAGCTGCAGGGGTTCTTCGACATCCCGGTGGACCACCTGTACGGCTCGCCGGTGCTGACCGCGCACTACCGGCAGAAGCACCTGCGCGACCTGGTGGTGGTGGCGCCCGACGTGGGCTCGGCCAAGATGGCGCGCGGCTTCGCCAAGCGGCTCAACGGCTCGCTGGCGATCATCGACAAGCGCCGCCCGTCGGCGAACATCGCCGAGGTGGTGAACGTGGTCGGCGAGGTCGAGGGGAAGGACTGCCTGATCCCGGACGACCTGATCGACACGGCCGGGACGGTGACGGAGGCGGCGGCCGCGCTGAAGCGGCTGGGGGCCCGGGCGGTGTACTGCTGCTGCTCGCACGCCCTGCTGTCGGGGCCGGCGATCGAGCGGCTGAAGGCGTCGCCGATCGAGGAGCTGGCCGTGACGAACACGATCAGCCTGCCGGAGGACAAGAAGTTCGACCGGCTGGTGGTGCTCTCGGTGGGCAGCCTGCTCGCGACGGCGATCGCGAACACGCATTCGGATAAGTCGGTGTCGAGTTTGTTTGATTGACAACCAAAGTGAGAGGTGAGATGTGAGGAGTGAGATGGATACGTGAGAGGTGAGAAGACGGGGTGAGAAGGCTCGTCGCCGCTTCTCACGCCTTCAACCTCTCACGCCTCACCCATCCGTCTCACGGCTCACCCCTCGCTCCTCACGCTTTCGAGGATTCAGCAATGGCTCAGATCGTGCAACTCAAGGCCGCATCCCGTTCCACCGAAGGCACCGGCGCCGCGCGCGCGATGCGCCGCAGCGGCCAGGTGCCGGCCGTCATCTACGGCCGGGGCCGCGACCCGGTCTCCGCCTCGGTCAACGGCGTGGAGCTCGGCCGGCTGCTCGAGAAGATCCATCCCGAGAACACGATCGTCGAGCTGGACCTGGACGGCGCCACCGTCCCCTCCCTGATTCGCGAGGTGCAGCGCCACCCGGTGCGCCCGGGCATCGTGCACGTGGACTTCTACGCCATCCGCTCGGGCGAGCGGGTCCGGGTCGAGGTGCCGATCCACTGCGTCGGCATCCCCGACGGCGTGCGCAACCAGGGCGGCACGCTGGATCAGGTCATCCGCAACGTGGCCATCGAAGTGCTTCCGGCCGACATCCCCGAGCGCGTCGAGCTGGACGTCACGGCGCTCACGATCGGCAAGTCGCTGCACGTGTCGGATCTCAAGGTCACCAACGCGCACGTCCTGATGGACGCGGCCCTGACCATCTGCACGGTCGTCGCGCCGCGGGTCGAAGAGGTCGTCACGCCGGTGGCCGGCGCGGTGGTCGAAGGTGCGCCGGTGGAGGGCGAGGCGGCTGCGGTGCCGGTGGAGGGTGCCGCGGAGGTCGCGGAGCCCGAGCTGATCCGCAAGCGCAAGCCGACGGACGAAGAGGGCGCGGTCGAGGAGAAGAAGGACAAGAAGGACAAGAAGTAAGACGGGCGGCGTCCCCTGAAGCTCATCGTCGGGCTCGGCAACCCGGGTGCCGCGTACGCGGACACCCGGCACAACGCCGGGTTCTGGCTGGCCGACGCGCTCGCCGCGCGCTGGCGGCTCCCGCGCTTCCGGCGGGAGCCTCCGTCCCTCGCCACCGGCGGCCTCACGCCGTTCGGGCCCGTCCACTTGCTCAAACCGCATACCTTCATGAACGATTCGGGCCTCGCGCTCCACGGCCTCCGGCCGGCGGAGCCGGGCGGCCCGCTGGAAGGGCTGCTCGTCCTGGTGGACGACGTCGCGCTCCCGGTGGGCTACTTCCGCATCCGCCCCGGGGGAAGCGACGGCGGGCACAACGGGCTCAAGAGCATCGAGGCGGCGCTCGGCACGCGGCTGTACGCGCGGCTGAGGATCGGCGTGGGCCCGGCGCCCGCCGACGTGGAGGACCTGGCCGAGTTCATGCTGGCGCCGCTGCCGGCCGGGGAGCGGGACGCGGTCACCGACCTGCTGCCGGTCATGGCCGAGAGCGTGGAGTGCTGGATGAGTGAGGGGGCGGAGCGCGCGATGGCGCGATTCAACCGCCGAGTGAAGCCGGACCCGGACGAGTAGCACTTCCGGCCCCGGAACCGAAAGGACCCCCGATGAGCCTGCGCCGAGTCCTGTTCTCCTTCGCCGTCACCTTCGCCGCCGCGCTGGCGGTGTTCACCCTGCCGCGGTTCGTCTACAACACGGTATCCGCCGCGTTCGCCGAGCCAGCGCCGCGCGCGCAGGCGCCCGCCGCGCAGCCGGCGGCGCAGTCCGCGGCCCCGGTCGCGCAGCCCGCGGTTCCGGCACCCGCCCCCACGCCCGTCGCCGCGCCGATTCCGCTGCGCTCGAGGCTGGTGGGGCTCGTCGGCATCGCGCTGTTCCTCGGGGTCGGCTACCTGTTGAGCCGCAACCGCAAGGCGATCAACTGGCGCACCATCGGCTGGGGGCTCGCCCTCCAGGTCGCCTTCGCGGTGTTCGTGCTGCGGGTGCCCTTCGGGATCCAGCTGTTCAAGACCCTGGGCGACGTCGTCACCAGGATCCTGAGCTTCTCCTACGACGGCTCCTCGTTCGTGTTCGGCGATCTCGGCGCCCAGCACGCCAAGGTCGGCGTCGTGTTCGCCTTCCAGATCCTGCCCGCGATCATCTTCATCTCGGCCCTGATGGCGATCCTCTACTACCTCGGCATCATGCAGGTGGTGGTGCGGTACATGGCGCTCGCCATGAACAAGATCCTCAAGGCGAGCGGCGCCGAGAGCCTCAACGTGGCGGCCTCGATCTTCATGGGCCAGACGGAGGCGCCGCTCACCATCCGGCCATACCTCAACAAGATGACCCAGTCCGAGCTGATGACGGTCATGACCGCCGGGATGGCGCACGTCTCGGGCTCGATCATGGCGGCGTACATCGCCTTCGGGATCGAGGCGCGCCACCTCCTGACGGCGGTGATCATGACCGCGCCCGGCACCATCCTGATGGCCAAGCTGCTCGAGCCCGAGACCGGGCAGCCGGAGACCCTCGGGGTGGTGAAGCTCGACGTCCCGAAGACCGACGTGAACGTGGTGGACGCGGCGTCGCGCGGCACGACCGAGGGGCTGTACCTGATGCTCAACGTGATCGCGATGCTGATCTCGTTCATCGCCATCATCGCGCTCCTCAACGGCGGCTTCGGGTGGGTCCACGGCCTGGTCGCCTGGTTCCCCGCCAGCATCCAGACCGTGCTCGGCTGGGTCGGGCTGCCGGTGGCGTGGGCGATGGGCGTGCCGCCGCACGACGCGGGCGCCATCGGCGGCCTGCTCGGCACGCGGGCGGTGCTGAACGAGTTCATCGCCTTCGCGCAGCTGGGCACGATGAAGGCGGGCCTCGATCCGCGCAGCTTCACCATCGCCTCGTTCGCGCTGTGCGGCTTCGCCAACGTCAGCTCGGTGGGCATCCAGATCGGCGGCATCGGGGCGCTGGCGCCCGAGCGCAAGCACGATCTCGCGCGGCTGGGCTTCCGCGCGATGCTGGCGGGCACGCTGGCGAATTTCATGTCCGCGACCATCGCGGGGATATTGCTCTAGGCGGATGAAGCGTGAGGGGTGAGACGTGAGGAGTGAGACGGATACGTGAGAGGTGAGAAGACGAAGTGAGAGGGCCCACATCCAGCCCCGCCCTCTCACGCCTTTCCCCCTCTCACCTCTCACTTAACCCTCTCACTTCTCACCCCTCACTTCTCACGTTATCTTTGCAGCCACATACCACCTGCTCCCAGCCCACACCTGGCGGGGGCCGTACAGACCAAAGGGAGGTGTCGGTCGTGACTCGGCGATACGAAGTCGTCTACATCTTCAACAGCGCGCTGGAAGAGCCCGCCGTGTCGGAACGGCTGACCCGGTTTCACGCCCTGCTCGGGGCGGGGGTCCAGGTCACCGTCAATCACTGGGGCAAGCGCACCCTCACGTACAAGATGAAGCGGCACGACACCGGCTACTACGTCATCGCGCAGTTCGAGGCGCCGCCGTCGGTGTTGCCGGAATTCGAGCGCGCCGTCAAGCTGGACGACGGGGTGCTCCGCTTCCTCGTGGTGCTGGCCGAGGCGGCGACGCCCGCGCCGGTGCCGGTCGAGCCGGCCGTCGTGGCCGCGGTCGAGGAGGAAGACGAATGAGAACGCGCAGCAAGACGTGTCCGGTATGCGAGGCGGGCGTCCGCGTCGTGGACTACAAGGACGACCGCACGCTGGGCCGGTTCCTCACGGATCGCGGCAAGATCCTGCCGAGCCGGCTGTCGGGCATGTGCGCCCGGCACCAGCGCCAGGTCTCGACCGCCATCAAGCGGGCGCGGCAGCTGATGCTGCTGCCCTACATCAAAGGGTACGGCCAGTAGCCGGAGGCTCGGCCCGCTGATCCTGGGGGCGCTCAGCTACTTCCTCGGGATCGCTTTCTTCGCTCCGGTCGCGCTGGTCGTCGCGCCGCTGGCGGCGTATCTGGTCGCGCAGCGGCCCGCCCGGCGGGACGTGGCCGTGGCCGCGGTGCTCGCGCTGTTCGCCGCCTGGATCCTCCAGGGCGGCGACGACGAGTTCGCGCAGCTGGAGCGGGGCTGGGTCGTGCTGCTCACCGGGAGCCTGATCATCGTGCTCGCGATCGGCCGGATGCGCGGTTTCATGGCGTCCACGCTCGCCGCGGTGGGCGGCGCGGCGGCCGCCGCCGCGCTGCTCATGGCGGCCACGCACCTCACCGCCGCCAAGCTCGTCGGGATGGCCGAGCAGCACTATTTCCTCCAGAGCCGGCAGATCCTGGACCTCGTGGCGCCGGTGGGCAGCGATCTGCGCGAGAACCTGCAGCGCTCCATCCAGACCGGACTCCACCTGCTGGGCGGCTTCCTGCCGGGCATCGTGCTGCTGCAGACCCTGGCGGCGCTGGCGCTCGCCTGGGCGCTCTACCACCGCATCGCGCGGCGGCCGGACAGCGAGCCGCTGCCGGCGCTCGCGGCGTTCCGCTTCAACGACCACCTGATCTGGGGCGTGGCGCTCTCGCTCCTGATCGTCGTACTCCCGCGGCTCGGCTGGGCCCGGGCACTGGGCGGCAACCTGCTGATCTTCTTCGGCGGGCTCTACCTGCTGCGCGGGGTGGCCGTGCTGGCCGCCGTCGCCGTCGCCGCCGGTTTCACCGGCGCGCTGGCGTCGGTGGTGATCGTCATCGGCACGGCGCTGCTGTGGTGGCTGCTGGCGCCCGCCGCCCTGCTCCTGGGCCTGACCGACACGCTGGTGGACTGGCGGCTGCGCCTGGCGCGCGCCGCCCACAACTCTCGAGGGCAACCCTAATGGACGTGATTCTCCGCGAGGACGTCGAGAAGCTCGGGCACTCCGGCGAGGTCGTCACCGTCAAGGACGGCTACGCCCGCAACTTCCTCCTGCCGCGCGGGCTCGCCTACCTGGCGACGGACGGCAACCGCCGGCGCCTCGACGCGGAGCAGCGGCAGCGCGACCGCAAGGTCGCGGCCGAGGTCTCCGGCGCGCGCGACGCCGCGGCCAAGCTCGAGGCCGTCTCGCTCTCCTTCTCGATGAAGGCGGGCGAAGGCGACAAGCTGTTCGGCTCCGTCACCGCCGGCGACATCGCCGAGCGCCTGCAGGCCGAGGGCCTCACGGTGGACCGCAAGGCCATCGAGCTCGAGGAGCCGATCAAGGCCCTGGGCGTGTACAAGGTGCCGATCCGGCTGCACCCCGACGTGAAGCCCGAGATCCGGGTGTGGGTGGTCAAGGAGTAGCGACGTGAGGCCGGCGATCGGCTACCTCGACGGCCGCCGCCTGCGGCGCTCGCTGCTGGCGGCGGCCGCCTGGGTGGTGGCCGGCCGGGACGAGCTGAACCGGATCAACGTGTACCCGGTGCCGGACGGCGACACCGGCACCAACTTCTCGCACACCGTGCGGTCCATCGCCGACGCCCTGCACCGCCTCGGCGACGCGCCGCTGCCGGAAGTGACCCGCACCGCGGCCGAGGCGTCGGTCCGGGGCGCGCGCGGCAACTCCGGCATGATGCTGTCCCACTTCCTGGTCGGCTTCCACGAGGGCATCGGGCAGCGCGTGCGGGTCCGCTCGCACGAGCTGGCCGCGGCCATCCGGCGCGGCTTCGAGCGCCTCCAGGAGGCGCTCGAGAAGCCGGTCGAGGGCACCATCCTGTCGGTGGCGCGCGAGGCCGCCCGGGGCGCGGAGCAGGCCGCGAGCGAGCACGCCGACCTGGTGCCGATGATGCGTCGCACCCTGGCGCAGGCCGACGAGGCGCTGCAGCGCACGCCCGACCAGCTCCCCGTGCTCAAGGCGGCGGGCGTCGTGGACGCCGGCGGCAAGGGCTTCGTGCGGATGCTCGAGGGCGTGGTGCGCCTGATCGAGAAGGGGATGCGCGCCACCGACGTGCCCGCGCCGGCCAGCGACACGCCGGCGCCCGCGGCGCTCATGGCGGTGGCCGCCGAGCAGGATTACCGCTTCTGCACCGAGGCCCTGGTCCGCGGCGACCGGCTCCCCAGCTCCGCGGAGGCGCGCGCGGCGCTGAGCGGCCTGGGGGGCTCGCTGCTCGCGCTGCGCACGGCCGACCTGCTGCGCATCCACATCCACACCGACGACCCGGACGCGGTGTTCCGCATCGCCGAGACGTGGGGCGAGATCGAGACGCGCAAAGCCGACGACATGCGGGAGCAGCACCGCCTGCTCACCACCGCCAGCAAGCGCGTGGCCATCGTGTGCGACAGCGCCTGCGACCTGCCCGACGCCGTGCTGGACCGCTACGGCATCAACATCGTGCCCCTGCAGGTGCTGTTCGGCGACGAGGTCTTCCTCGACCGGGTCGAGCTCCAGCCGGCGGAGTTCTACCGCCGCCTGCGCGGCGACGGACCGCCGCCCACCACCAGCCAGCCGTCGCCGGCGCAGTTCTCCGCGGCGTTCGAGCACGCGCGCGCCGACGCCGACGGGGTCGTGGCCGTGCTGCTCTCCTCCGCCCTGTCGGGCACCTACGCCAACGCGGAGGCGGCGCGGCGCGGCTTCGCGGCGGGCGGCGTGCACCTGGTGGACAGCCGCAGCGCCTCCTTCGGCATCGGGCTCCTGGCCCTGCGCGGCGCGGAGCTGGCCGACGCGGGCTGGGACGCCGCCGCCATCGCCACCGAGCTGGTGCGGGTGCGCGGCCAGTCCGGGATGTTCCTCACCGTGGACACGCTCGAGTACCTGCTGCGGAGCGGCCGCGTCTCGCGCGTCCAGTCGTGGCTGGGCGGCCTGCTCGACATGAAGCCGATCCTCTCGCTGGACCGCGAGGGCAAGGTGATCCCCGCCGCGCGGGTGCGCGGGCAGGCGGCCCTGCTCGAGCGCGTGTACCGGCTGCTCGACCGCGCGCTGCCCGCGGCGCACGGCCGGCTCCGCCTCGGCGTCGCGCACGCCGACGCGCCCGAGCTGGCGGAGCGGGTCCGCCGCGCGCTGGCCGCGCGCTACCACCCGCTCGAGGTGTTGGTGGCGCCGGCGACCGGCGTGCTGGCCGCGCACGTGGGACCGGGCGCGTGGGGCGTCTTCTACCAGGTCGAGGACGGCACGCCCGAAGGGAACCTTTCCACCTCCGGCAGGCTATGACGGGTCGGAGGCCGGTGCGCCGGCCGGCGCGGCGGCGCGTGAAGCGCCCCGAATCGCCGGACCTGCTGCGCTGGGTGGAGGGCGCCTGCGCCGACCGCAAGGCGGTGGACGGCGTCGTGCTCGACCTGCGGCAGCTCAGCGACGCGACCGACTACTTCGTGGTGGTCTCGGGCACGTCCGACACCCACGTCCGGGCGATCGCCGAGCACGTGGTGGAGGACCTGCGGGAGCGCGGTGTCAGGGCCCACCACGTCGAGGGGCTGGCGGGCGGGCGGTGGGTCCTGCTGGACTTCGTGGATCTGGTGGTGCACGTGTTCCACCCGGCACTGCGCGAGTTCTACCAGCTGGAGGGACTGTGGGGCGACGCCCCGCTGCGTCCGGCATGGACCGGAGAGGAGTCACGGTGAAGCGCACGCTCGCACTCCTGCTGATCGGGCTCGCGCTCCTCGTCCGGCCGCCGAGCGCCCGCGCGCAGTACTTCGGGCAGAACAAGGTGCAGTACGGCCACTTCGACTGGCAGATCATCGAGACGCAGCACTTCGACGTCTACTACTACGGCCACGAGCGCGCCGCCGCGCTCGACGCCGCGCGCATGGCCGAGCGGGGATACGCCCGGCTGTCGCGGATCCTCCAGCAGCAGTGGATCGAGCGCAAGCCGCTGCTGCTCTACGCGTCGTCGTCCGACTTCCAGCAGACCAACGCCACCGAAGGCGACGTCGGCGAGGGCACGGGCGGCTTCACCGAGCCGTACAAGCACCGCATGGTGGTGCCGTTCACCGGCTCCTACGCCGACTTCGAGCACGTGCTCCAGCACGAGATGGTGCACGCGTTCCAGTTCGACGTGTTCAGCCACGGGCATGCCGGCGCGGGCCTCGCCGTGCTCACCCAGATCAATCCGCCGCTGTGGTTCATGGAGGGCATGGCGGAGTACCTGTCGCTCGGGCCGGTGGACCCCCACACGGCCATGTGGCTGCGCGACGCCGCCGTCGAGGGCAAGCTGCCGACCATCGAGCAGCTCACCTACGACCCGCGGATCTTCCCGTACCGCTTCGGCCACTCGATCTGGGCGTACATCGGGCAGCGCTGGGGCGACGAGGCCATCGGCGCGATCCTCCACGGCGTGATGGCCGGCGGCGTCGACAAGGCGTTCCGGCGGGTCCTCGGCGAGTCGCTCGAGCAGTTCTCCGACGACTGGCGCGACGCCGTGCAGAAGATGTACCTGCCGCAGCTCGCCGATCACGACCGCGCCCGGCACTTCTCGCGGGCCCTGCTCACCCAGAAGACGGCGAAGGGCACGCTGCACGTCTCGCCGCAGATCTCGCCCGACGGCCGGCACGTGGCCTACCTCTCGGAGCGCGACTTCTTCTTCGTGGACCTGTGGCTGGCCGACGCGGACTCGGGCCGGGTGCTGCGGCGGCTGGTGCAGTCGTCCATCAATCCCAATTTCGAGACGCTGCGGTTCATCAACTCGACCGGGGCCTGGTCGCCCGACGGCACGTCGTTCGCGTTCGCCGCCAAGAGCGGCGGCCAGGACAACCTGGTCGTCCTCGACGTGCCGCACGACCGCGTGGTGGGGCAATTCCGGCTCGACGTGGACGGGATCACCGACCCGACCTGGTCGCCCGACGGCCGGCAGATCGCCTTCAGCGGCTCCGACGGCGGCTGGTCGGACCTGTACGTGGTGGACGCCGACGGCCAGAACCTGCGGCGGCTGACCAACGACCGGTACGCCGACCTGATGCCGGCCTGGTCGCCCGACGGCCGCACCATCGCGTTCACCACGGACCGCGGCCCGGCCACGGACTTCAGCATCCTGCGCTTCAGCAACATGCGCGTCGCCCTGTACTACCTCGACGGCGATTCGATCCAGGTGCTGCCCGACATGGACCGCGGCAAGAACATCAACCCGGTGTGGGCGCCCGACGGCCGGTCGCTCGCGTTCGTCTCCGATCGGTCGGGCATCGACAACGTCTTCCTGTACGACTTCGGCGACCAGCAGGTCTACCAGCTGACCAACGCGTACACCGGCATCACGGGCATCACCGACCTCTCGCCGGCCATCTCGTGGGCGAGCCAGGCCGACCGGATGCTCATCACCTACTACGAGAACGGCCGCTACGACGTCTACTCGATCGACAATCCGCGCGCGCTGAAGCGCGCGCCGTACGGCCAGCCCGCGCCCGACTGGATCACCCTGGCCAACGCGAGCGCCCTGCCCCTGAGGAGCGACGTGGCCGTGGTCGAGGGCGCCAGGCCGGCGCCGGCGACGGACGCGCCGCTCGTGAGCCTGGGCGACGCCACCGGCGCGGTCCCGTCGTCCCCTGCCGCCCCGCCCGCGGCCGGCGCGGCACCCGCGGCCCCCACCGCGCCCGCCACGCCCACGACACCGGCCGCGCCCGGCGCTCCCGCGGCGAGCCCGGCCCCCGTCTCGACGTCCATCTACCGGTCCGGCGGCGGCACCTTCCGGGCGTCCGACGCCCGGCCGGCGCACGCGGACAGCGGCGAGGCGCCGCCACTGTCGGTGGCCGCGCTGCTCGACAGCTCGACCCTGGCGCTGCCCGACACCACCACGTTCGGGATCCACCCCTACCACGTGCGCTACACGCCCGACTACGTGAGCCGGCCCAGCATCGGCTACCAGCGGGACAACTTCGGGCGCGGGGTGTACGGCGGCACCACCATCTCGCTGTCGGACATGCTGGGCAACCAGTCGCTGATCTTCTCCGGCGCGGTCGACGGCCGCCTCTCCGAGGCGCAGGTGCTCGCCGCCTACGCCAACAGCGGCCACCGCTGGAACTACGACGTCGGATTCCAGCAGCAGCCGCTGTTCTTCTACGGCGCCTCGTCGTACACGCAGGGCGCCGGCCCGGGCGGCAGCGACCTGCTGACCCAGCAGGTGCAGCGCCTGATCCTGCGGGAGCTGTTCGCCGCGACCTACTATCCCATCAACCGCTTCCGCCGGATCGAGCTCGGCGTCAATTACACCAACGTCGACGAGTCCACGCTGAACCTGCAGACGGCCATCGATCCCACGTCCGGCATACCGCTCGGGTACAACGACAGCACGGTGGCCGGGGCCAACCTCAACCTGATCCAGCCGACGGTGGCGCTGGTGTACGACAATTCGCTGTTCGGCTACACCAGCCCGTTCTTCGGCCAGCGCTACCGGGTCGAGGTGTCGCCCACCTTCGGGAACTGGAAGTACACCCAGGTGCTCGTCGACTACCGGCGCTACGACATGATCAAGTTCCCGTTCACCTTCGCCACGCGGTTCCTGACCCTCGACCGCATGGGGCGCGACGCCGACTCCTTCCCCGTCTTCCTCGGCTCCACCGAGCTGGTGCGCGGCTACACCTTCGGCTCGTACGACGCCTCCATGTGCACGGCGTCGCGCTCCAACATCCCCTCGGCCACGGGCTGCCCCGAGGTGGACCAGCTGATCGGCTCCCGCGTCGCGGTGTTCAACGCCGAGTTCCGCTTCCAGCTGGTGCGGAGCCTGACGCTCGGCTTCCTGCCGATCGGCTTTCCGCCCATCGAGGGCGCGCTGTGGTACGACGCCGGCATCGCGTGGAACGGCAACTCCACGCTCCGCTGGTCGCGATCGGCCAACGACGATCCCAACGCGGTGCGCATTCCGCTCACCAGCTACGGGTTCGGGCTGCGGGTGAACATGTTCGACATCGCCATCGTGCGGCTGGATTACGCGATCCCGCTGCAGCGGCCCGGGCACGGCGGCTACTGGATGCTCAGCCTGGGACCGCCGTTCTAGCGAACGGGCCGGCCGCCCGCGCCGCCCCGTTCGTCCCCCGTCGCCGCGCAGCCGGTGGCGCCGGTTCGGCCTTTGCCGACTCGCCTCCGGCCCCTATTTTTGTGACCTTGAAGACGCTCGCCCCGATCTGCCTCCTCCTCGTGACGGCGTGTGCCGGACGCGAGTCCGGCGGCGCCGCCGCCGGCGCCGAGCCGCCGAACCGGAACGTCCCGGAGAGCCTGCGCAACCTGCCCGCGGTGGCGGTGCGGCTCCCCGCGCGCGGCGGCGCCCTGCGCGCCTACCGGCTGCCCGGGCTCGGCTCCGAGAACTGGGAGACGGGCGGGCGGGTTTCGCCCGCGCGCACCGTCATCGGCGTGGACGGGCCGGGCCGGCGGCTGCTCTACCGCGACAGCACGGGCGCCGTGGACGCGTTCGACCTGGTCGCCTCGCTCCAGAAGACCGTCGCGCCGAGAAGCCGGTTCGCGGCCCTCGCGTCCGACGGGACCTTCCTGGTCATCACCCCCGACGGCGGCGTGATCGAGTCGCAGCCGTGGGGCACGCAGCCCTGGCCGGGCACGGTGGGCGGCGGCGTCCGGGACGCCTTCGTCGGCATCGGCTCGCGTCTCATCGTGATCCGGCGCGACTCGCTCTCGCTCCTCTCGCGCGAACCGGGCCCGTCCCTGACCGCGCCGGTGCCGGACGCCACCGCCGTCACCGCCAGCCGCGACGGCGACGCCGTGGCGTTCGCCACGGACTCCGGCATCGTGGTGCTCGAGGATCGCGATCAGTGGCGCGCGTGGTACGTGCACCTGACCGGCACGCCGGTCGCGGTCGCCTTCGCGCCGTCGGGCTACCGGCTCTACGTCGCGCTGCGGGCCAAGAGCGAGCTGGCGGTGGTGGACCGCTTCCTCCACAAGGAGCGACCGGCCATTCCGCTCCCCGGCCCCGCCGCCGACCTGCGGTTCGACCCGTGGGGCCGCGTCGTGCTGGTCAAGCCCGCGGGGCCGGGCGACGACACGTGGGTGGTGGGCGTGGCGTCGGGCCGGCTGTCCGGAAGGCTCGCGACCCGCTGGGCCAGCGACCTGCCCACGGTCTCCGAGGGCGGCGTGCTCCTCGATCGCGAAGGCCGCGCCGTGGTGGCGCGCGACGTCCGATCGCTCGACTCCCTCGGTGCCATCGCCGACGGAGCCAGCGACCTGTGGTTCGTCGGGCACTGGAAGCCGGCCTCGGCCGTGGTCGCCGCGCGGCAGGCGCACCGGCTCGACACCCTGGCCGCCCGGGCCGCCCAACCGCCCGCGCCGCGGCCGGTCGCGCCGGTCGCGACCACCGCGACGCGCCCCACGCCGTCCGCCGCGCCGCCTCCGGCCGCCGCGCCGCGCGCCGCCCCGGCGCAACGGCTCGCTCCCGCGCCCGCGCAGCCGATCCCCGCCGCCGCCGCGCCGGACCGCCAGTCGCTGGTGTGGGTGCAGGTTTCCGCGTCGCAGAACGAGCGGCTGGCGCGCGATCTCGCGACCGAGCTCCTGCACGCCGGCTACCCGGCGCGCGTGGCGAGCCCCGCCTCGCCCGCGGAGAGCTGGCGGGTGCTGGTGGGGCCCTTCGCGAATCGCTCCAGCGCCGACTCGGTGGCCCGCGGCCTCGGCCGGCCCTACTGGATCACGGCGCGCGGGCCCGCCGACACCCCGAAGCCGTGACCCCGCCGCCGCAGGCAGCGCCGCCCGACACCGATCGCGAACCGTCGCTGCCCGCGGGCGCGGCGCTGGTCGCACTGGTCCCGGCCACCGGCGATCTCGACCGCGCGGCCGCGGCTGCGTGGGAGTACGCCCGCCGGCTCGCCAACGCCGGGCGCCGCGTCGCCCTGATCGACTGCTACGTGGACGCGCCCCGCCTGCACGCCGTCGCGGGTGAGACGAACGAGGACGGGATCGTCGACGTCTTCGAGTACGGCGCCTCGCTGTCGCGCATCGCGCGCGCGCAGCCCGAGGGCTCCCTGTTCTTCGTTCCCGCGGGCACGTTCTCGCCCGACCCGGCGCAGATGATGGCGCGTCCAAGGTGGCGCCGCCTGTCGGCCGGCTTCCGCCACGAAGACGCGGTGATGCTGCTCTTCCTGCCCCCCGACTGCCTCGGGGTGCTCGCCTCGGGCGTGGACGGGCTCGTGGCCCTCGCCCCCGGGCGCGCCGACGCGGACCTCTCGGCATCGCCCGAGATCCGCGCGGCCCTCGAGCGCGGCACGCCGCTGCTCGCCACCTGGGCCGGCGCGGCCGAGGCGCCGGCGCCCCCGCGCCGACCGCGCCGCGCCGACGGCGGTCGAGGTCGCGCGCGAGGCAGCGGTCGAGGCCGAGCCAGCGGACGAGGCCGAGGCGCCGATCGCCGCGGAGGCGGAGCCGCCGGCCGTGGCGCCGACGCCGCCGCCAGTCCGAGCCCGCCGAGCCGCGCACGCCGGCAGCACCGCTCCCGCCCGACCGCCCCGTCCTGCGCCGGCCGCTCCGCGCGGGAGCGAAGCGCCGGCGCGCGGGCGCTTACGCCCTGGTGCTGGTGCTGGCGGCCGCCGCCGCGGTGGTCAATTTCCGCCGGCAGCTCGGCTGGGGCGAATCCACCGCGACACCGGAGCGGAGGAACCGTCGGCGCCCGTGACGCCCGCGCTTCCGGGGCCTGGCGCCGCACGCCGTGGACACCCTCCCGTTCGCCGTGCAGCTCTCGGCCTGGACCAGCTTCTCGCAGGCGCTCGAAGACGCCGACAGCGCCCAAGGGCGCGGCTTCGCGGCGATGGTCGCGCCGCTCAGGGTCCGGGGGGCGATCTGGTACCGCGTCGACGTCGGGCCGGTCGCCTCGCAGGATGCGGCCGATTCGCTGCTGCGGCGCCGTGCGCGCCGCCGGCCTCGACGGCAGCGGCACGGCCGACGTCGCGCTGGTGCCGCTGTCGTTCGCGCTGCGGCGGGTGGCCACCCGCGGCGCGGCGCGCGCCGAGCGGGACCGGTTGCGTTCGGCCGGGATCGCGGCTTTCGTGCTCGGGCAGGCCGACGGCTCGTATCGGCTGTTCGCGGGCGCCTTCGACACGCCCGATCGGGCGGCCTTCCTCGACAGCCTGCTCACATCCACCGGGAGCGCCGGGCAGCTGGGCCCGCGCGTGGGGTTCCGTCCATGAAATTGCGCCGTCTCGAACTTGCCGGTTTCAAGTCGTTCGCCGACAGCGTCGAGGTGCAGATCGATCCGGGCGTGACCGCGGTGATCGGTCCCAACGGGTGCGGCAAGTCCAACATCTCCGATGCCGTGCGCTGGGTCCTCGGCGAGCACAATCCCCGCGTGCTGCGCGGTTCGCGGATGGAGGAAGTGATCTTCCAGGGCTCCACCGGCCGGCGCCCGCAGAACGTCGCCGAGGTCTCGCTGCACTTCGACAACAGCGATCGCGCCCTCGACCTCGATTTCGTGGAGGTCGTGCTCGGGCGCCGCGTCTCGCGCTCGGGCGAGTCCGAGTACTTCATCAACCAGGCGCCGGTGACGCGCCGCGAGCTGCTGGCCAAGCTGGCGGGCACGGGCCTGGGCACCAACCAGGCGGTGGTCATCGAATCGCGGATGGTGGACGCCCTGCTCTCCGACCGGCCGGACGACCGGCGCGCGCTGTTCGAGGAAGCCGCGGGCCTGGGCCTGTACCGCGACCGCAAGCGGAGCACGGAGCGCCGCCTGGAGGAGACCACCGGCGACCTCGGCCAGCTGGAGCAGCTGGTGGTCGAGGTGGAGTCCCGGGTGCGGAGCCTGTCGCGGCAGCGCCGGCGTTCGGAGCGGCACGCGGAGCTCCAGGCTCGGCGCTACCAGCTGGTCGCGGCGCTGGCGCGGATGGACGTGGCGGCGGTGGACGCGGCGCTGGCGATCATCGCGGAGCGGCGGGTGGCGCTGGGCACGGAGCTGCCCGACGCGCGGCGCGAGCTGGGCGAGCAGGACCAGCAGCGGCAGGCCGCGGTCGAGGCGCGGGCCGGCGCCGAGGCGCAGCGCAGCGAAGTGGAGCGGCGGGTCGGCGAGGCGCGGCTCGCGCTGAGCACGCTCGAGGGCGACCTCGCGCTGGCGGCCGAGCGCCGCGCCAACGCGGCGGCGCGGCGGGAGCGCGCCCTCGCCGAGCGCACCGACGCCCAGGCGTCGGCGGTGCGCGTGGCGCGCGAGCGCGACGCGGCCGCGGCGGAGCGGCAGGCGGCCGAGCACGACCGGGCGGGGGTGCAGGCCGAGCTGGACGCGCGCCTCGCCGCCGAGGAAGCGACGCGCGCGCGCCTGGCGGAGCAGCGGACCGAGCTGCGGAACCTCGAGGAGGCCCTGCAGCGCCAGGCGGAGGGCGTGCGCCGGCTGGACGGCGAGCGGCAGGCGCTGGAGCGCGAGATGGCGGACCTGCGCCCGGAGCTGTCGGCCGCCGAGACGCGCCGGGCGGCGCTCACGCGCGATCGCGACGTGGCGGCCGCGCACACCGCCGCGACCGAGTCGCGCCACGCCCAGCTGTCCGAGCGGCTGGTGTCGCTCGGCCTCGAGGCCGACCGCGCGCGCCACGCGCTGGCCGAGGCCCGGGAGCACGAGGCGCGGCTGCGGGCCGAGCGCCGGGCGACCGAGGAGACGCTGGCGCAGGCCACGGCGCGCCAGGGCGCGCTCGAGCAGCTGGAGCGCGACCGCGTGGGGCTGGCCCCGGCCGCGGCCGCCCTGCTGGGCTCGCGCGAGCGATTCGGCGGCGCGGTGCTGGGCCCCCTCGCCGACTTCGTGCGGGTGCGCCGCGAGGACGCCGGCCTGGCCGAGCACGTGCTGGGCGAGTGGATGCACGCGGTGGTGGTCTCCGATCTCGCGGCGTGCGACGCCATCTACGCGTGGCACCGCGACGCCGGCACCGGCCCGCTGCTGCTCCTGCCGCTGGAGCCCGGTCCCTCCGGCTGAGGCGTCCGGCGGCGACCTCACGCGCGCAGGTGGAGGGCGGCCCCGCCGCGCGGTGGGTGCGCGCCCTCCTCGCGGGCGCGCGGCCCTTCGCGCCGGCGGGCGACGCGATCATCCGCGCCAACGGCGCCGTCTTCCTGCCCGGGCCGACCGGCGCGGGCGGGCCGCTGCGGCGCCGCGCCGAGCTCGAGGCGCTGGGCGACGACACCAACCGCCTCGCGCTGGCGCTGGCCGACCAGGAACGCGAGCTCGGCGACGCCGCCGGGCAGCTGGAGCTCCGCCAGCGCGAGGCGGCGGAGGCGGAAGTCGGCCGTCGAGCTCTCGCGCGGCGAGGAGCGGCACGCGGCCGCCGAGGCCGACGACGCGCGCCGCCAGCTGACCCACCTGGAGCGCGACCTCGCCACCGAGCGCTCGACGGTCGAGCGGCTCGCCGACCGGCTGCGCGCCGTGCAGCAGCGGCTGGTCGAGGTGGACGCCGGGCTCTCGGCGGCCGAGCTGGAGCGCGTGCGGCTCGACGGCCTGCTGGCGGCCGCAGCGCGCGCGGCTCACGGAGCTGGAGAACGAGCACGAGGCGGCGCGCGAGCGGCGCGTCCACTGGCAGGTCGAGGACGCGCAGGTGGGAGCCCGCCTGGCCGCGGCGCTGGACCGCGAGGGCCGCGGCACGAGCGCCGCCCGCGACTTCACCGACCGCGGCGACACGCTGGGCCAGGAGCTGACGACCCTCGAGGCGGAGCTGGTCGGCCTCGAGACGCAGCGCTCCGCCTGGCAGGAAGAGCTGATCGAGCGGCGCGCGGCGCTGACCGAGCTGGAGCGCGCCTCGCTGGGCGCGGCCGAGGGCCTGGCCGCGGCCGAGCGCACGCTGCGGGAGAGCGGAGGAGCGGGTGGCCGCCGCGCGGGACCGGGTCGCCGTGCTGGGCGAGGAATCGCACCGCATCGAGCTGGAGGGCAGCGAGCTCGCGGGCTCGCGGCGCGTGCTCGACGAGCGGCTCGCCGCCGAATGGGGCAAGGGGCTGGACCAGATCCTGGCCGAGCCCGCCGACGTGGCCGGCGATGCCGGCGGCGTTGCGCTCCGAGGCCGAGGAGATCAAGGCGCAGCTCGACGCGCTCGGTCCCGTCAATCCGCTCGCGGTGGAGGAACACGCCGAGGAGAAGCGGCGGCTCGAGCACCTGGTCACCCAGCGCGACGACATCGTCGCCGCGCGGAACTCCCTGCAGCAGAGCGTGCGGGAGCTGGACGTGGTGGCGCGCGAGCGGTTCGCCGCGCACCTTCGGGGCCGCGCGCGCCAACTTCCAGCGGGTGTTCGAGACGCTGTTCGGCGGCGGGGTCGTGCGACGTGTTCCTGGTGGACGAGACCGATCCGCTGGAGTCGGAGATCGAGATCGTCGCCAAGCCGCGCGGCAAGCGCACCGAGCGCATCCACCTGCTCTCGCAGGGCGAGCGCTCCCTCGTGGCGCTCTCGCTGCTGTTCGGCATCTACCTCACCAAGCCGAGCCCGTTCTGCGTGCTCGACGAGGTGGACGCGCCGCTCGACGACGCGAACATCGGGCGGTTCACGCGCCTGCTGGAAGAGTTCAAGGACAACACGCAGTTCATCGTGATCACCCACAATCCGCGCACCATGGCGGTGGCGGACGCGGTGTACGGCGTCACCATGCAGGAGCCCGGCGTCTCCAGCGTCGTGTCGGTGCGGCTGGGCGACCAGATCCAAGCGGCCTGACGTGCGCGCCGCTCTCGCCGCGCTCCTCGCCGTGGGCCTCTCGGCCGGCGCGGCTGCGCGGGCAGGTGCCTTCCGACGTGTCGCCGCGCCTGGCCCGCGCCTGGGCGCGACCCGACACCACCGTCCTCGTGTGGGTCATCGCCGAGCCGTGACGCCGACCTCGACGCCCTGGCCGACGCCGTGCGGCAGGCGGGCGGCGTGGTCCGGCACCAGAGCCGGTTCGTCTGGGCGGTGTCGGCCCGGGTGCCGGGCCGCGCGTTGCCCGCGCTCGCCCGGCTGCCCGGCGTGCGGCGCATCCAGGCGGTGGGGGCGTACTTCCGCCGCGCCGAGCCGCGCTCGTATCCTGCCGTGTCGCCGCTACCCGTCCGCCTTCGCCGCGCCCCGCGCCGCGCTGCTCGACACCACCTACGGTCCCGGCGGCCTGGGCCGCGGAGCAGCTGAACATCCCCGCCGTCCAGGCGCTCGGCGACAGCGGCGCCGGCGTCAGGCATCGCGATGCTCGACGCGGGTTTCGACACCTCGCAGGCGTGGGTCAGCGGCGCCCAGGTGCATCGCCCTGCGCGACTACGTCGGGCCGGCGCAATCCCGAGCGGCCAGGCGCACGGCACCGCCACCTTCTCCCTGATCGCGGCCCGCCAGCCCGGCCGGCTCGTCGGCGCCGCGCCCGCGGCCCAGTTCATCCTCGCGACCACCGAGTACACGCCGACCGAGACGCGCGTCGAAGAGGACAACTGGGTGGCCGCGGTCGAGATGGCCGAGTCGCTCGAGCGTGAACATCATCTCCTCGAGCCTCGGCTACCTGAGCTTCGACAACGGCTTCAGCTATACCTACCAGCAGCTGAACGGCGACGTCGGGGTGACGACGCTCGCGGCCGACAGCGCGGCGGCGCGCGGCACGCTGGTGGTGGTCGCGATGGGCAACAGCGGGCCCGGGGCCGGCTCGCTCGACACGCCGGCCGACGCCAAGGGCATCGTGGCGGTCGGCGCGACGGACAGCGGCGGCGCCGTCGCCGCGTTCAGCTCGCGGGGGCCCACCGCCGACGGGCGCATCAAGCCGGAGGTCGTCGCGCCGGGAGCCGCGGTGTTCGTCGCCGTCGCGCCCGCCTCCGGCGCGTTCGAATCGGGCACCTCGTTCGCCACGCCGCTGGTCGCGGGCATCGCCGCCCTGGTGCAGGGCACGCGCCTCGGCCAGCCGGCCAGCGCGCTGCGGCGCGGGCTGCTCGACGCCGCCAGCTTCCGCGACGCGCCCGACAACAACCACGGCTGGGGCATCCCGGACGCGCTCAAGCTGCTGGCCTTCCCCACCGGCTTCGAGCCCGTCGGGCCCCCTCGACTCGAACCTCACCGCCGTCACGCCGACCTTCGCGTGGGACGCGGGCACGCCGCCCTTCGGCGTGGGCCCCGACACCGTCCGCCTCCAGGTCGGCATCGATACGGCGCTGGCCACCATCATCTTCGACACCACCGTCACCACCACGTCGGCGGTGAGCCTGCCGCGCGCCGCGCCGGCCGGCACGCGCCTCTACTGGCGGGCGACGGCGCGCTCGGCGCTCGGCACGTCGGAGAGCATTCGCCGCATCGGGCCCCTGATCGTCCCGCCGTGGGTCACGCTGCTGACCTTCAACACGCCGAGCGGCGAGACCATCGCCGACTCCCAGCCGCTGTTCGCGTGGCACGCGCCGCAGGTCGTCGCGCCGCCCGGGCCCATGACCTTCGACGTCAGCGTGTACCCGCGCCTCGGAGGGGCCCACCCAGCCGGTGGTCACGGCGCGCGGCCTCACCGACACCACCTACCGGCCCGCGACGCCGCTCGAGAAGAACCTGCCGTTCCGCTGGCAGGTGGTCGCGCACGTCGGGCCCACCGACAGCGCGATCGTCGCCAGCGCCGGCACGTTCCTGGTCCTCGACCAGGCGGCGCCGGCCACCACGATCCTGTTCCAGAACTTCCCCAACCCGTTCCCCAACCGCGCGCTCGGCGTCGTCACCAGCTGCATCTGGTTCGACATCGCGACGCCCGGCAGCGTGCGGCTCGAGATCTTCGACATCCGCGGCCGGCTGGTGCGCCGCATCGTGCCCTCGGCCCAGCTGCCGCGCCGAGTTCGTCCGCCGGGCGCTACGGCCGGCCCGCCGGCGACGCGCCGGGCACCTGCGACGCGCGTTTCGCGTGGGACGGCAAGGACGAGACGGGGGCATACGTCCGGCCCGGAGTGTACCTTTATCGGTTGACGGCCCCGGGGTTCCAGGACACGAAACGCATCGTCTATCTCGGAGCACCATGACACTGTCGCTGGTCACGGTGGGGACCGGGACGGTGGCGCCTTCCGCCACCCGCTCGGGCCCCGCGCACTGGGTCGAGCGGGGCGACGTGCGCCTGCTCATGGACTGCGGAGCCGGCGCGACGCACGGGCTGGCCCGGTGCGGCCTGCCGTGGGAGCACGTGTCGCACGTGGCGCTCACGCACTTCCATCCCGACCACTTCGGCGAGCTGCCGGCGCTGCTGTTCGCCCTGCGCCACGCCACCAAGCGCGAGGAGCCGCTGGTGCTCGTGGGCCCGGCGGGCACGGTCCGCCTGGTGCGGAGCCTGGCGGAGGGCTTCGGCGACTGGCTGCTCGACCCGGGCTACCCCATCGGCATCCTCGACCTGCAGGCCGGCGAGCCGTTCCCGCTCTCGCCCGACGTGATGCTCGAGGTGCCATCCCACGCCGCACACCGGAGAGAGCGTCGCCCTCAGCGTGGCCGCGCCCGAGGGGCGCCTGGTCTACACGGGCGACACGGGGCCGAGCGCCGATCTCGCCGCGTGGGCCAAGGGATGCGACCTGCTGCTGGCGGAGTGCTCGCTGCCCGACGGCCAGGGCGTCGAGGGCCACCTCACGCCGGCGACCGTCGGCCGGCTCGCCGCCGACGCGGCCGCCCGGCGGCTGGTGCTCACGCACCTCTATCCGCCCGCCGAGCGGGTGGACGTGCGCGCGGCGGTGGCGCGCGCTACCGCGGGCCGGTGACGGTGGCCGCCGACGGCGAGCGGTTCGAGGTGAAGCGATGAGGAGTCGGACGCGATGCTGATCGTGATGCAGCACGGCGCGAGCGCCGAGGAGATCCGGCGCGTCGTCGCCGCCATCGAGGAGATGGGCTACCAGGCCCGCCCGATGCCGGGCAAGCAGCGCACGGCCGTGGGACTGGTGGGCAACGACGGCAAGGTGGACGCCTCGCGGCTCGAGGGGCTGCCGGGCGTGCTGGAGATCATCCACGTCACGCAGCCGTACAAGCAGGTGTCGCGGGAGTGGAAGAGCGAGAACACGCTGATCCAGCTGCCCGGGCGGCGTCACCATCGGCGGCGACGACGTGGTGGTGATGGCGGGCCCCTGCTCGGTCGAGTCGGAGGCGCAGATCCTCGCGGCGGCGCGCGCGGTGCGCGAGGCCGGCGCCGCCATCCTGCGCGGCGGCGCGTTCAAGCCGCGCACGTCGCCCTACTCCTTCCAGGGCCTGGGCAAGCAGGGCCTCGAGCTGCTGGCCAAGGCCCGCGCCGAGACCGGGCTGCTGGTCGTCACCGAGGTCATGGACTCCGAGGACGTGGACCTGGTGGCGCGCTACGCCGACATCCTGCAGGTCGGCGCGCGCAACATGCAGAACTACTCCCTGCTCAAGCGGGTGGGCCGCGTCGAGAAGCCCGTGCTCTTGAAGCGCGGCATCGCCGCCACCATCACCGAGCTGCTGCTCGCCGCCGAGTACATCCTCGCCGAAGGCAACCCGGCCGTCATCCTGTGCGAGCGCGGGGTGCGCAGCTTCGATACCGCCACGCGCTTCCTGCTCGACCTCACCGCGATCCCGCTGGTGCACAAGCTCTCGCACCTGCCCATCATCGCGGACCCGAGCCACGGCACGGGCCTGCAGGGACAAGGTGATTCCGATGGCGCGCGCCGCGGTGGCCGCGGGCGCCGACGGGCTCCTGATCGAGGTGCATCCCGACCCGGCCCACGCGCTCTCGGACGGCGCCCAGAGCCTGGCGCCCGACCAGTTCGCCGACCTGATGCGGCAGGCGCAGTCCATCGCGGAAGTGATCGGCCGGCGCATCGCCGAGCCCGCGGGGGTCAGGTGAAAGCGGACAGGCGCCCGGGCGCACGGCCGCACAGGCGCTGGGCGTCCGTGAGCGGCGTCGCGCTCGTTGGTCTGCTGGCCGCCGCGCCGCTGGCGGCCCAGGCGCCGGATGCCGGCACGATCCTGGACGGCGCCGTCGCCGCCCTGGGCCGGGCCACCACGCTGCGCGCCGACTTCACGCAGCGGATCCGGGACCAGATGCTGGGCACCGACGAGACGTCCTCGGGCGAGTTCCTGGAGCAGCGGCCGGGCCGGTTCGCGATGCGGTGGCACCGCCCGGCCGGCGATCTCATCCTCGCCGACGGCCAGGTCATGTGGGTGTACCTGCCCTCCAGCGCGCCGCGGCAGGTCGTGAAGACCAACCTCTCGGGCCGGCCGGGCGAGTCGGCGGACTTCATCGAGGAATTCCTCGACCATCCGCGCCAGCGCTTCACGGTGAGCTGGGTGCGCGCCGACACCGTCGGGTCGCGCCCCGCCGACGTGATCGCGCTCGTCCCGCGCCAGGCCACCAACCTCCCGTACGAGCGCGCCCAGATCTGGGTGGACCGCGCCGACAGCCTGGTGCGCCGCGTCGAGATCGACGAGGGGTCGGGCGCCGTGCGGCGGATCACCTTCGACCACCTGAAGGTCAACCCGCCGCTGCCGGCGTCCAGCTTCAGGTTCACGCCGCCGCCCGGGGTGCGCGTGGTGGACGCCAGCGAGTAGCGGTGCAGAGCGGCAGGGCTACCCCGGCAGCACTATCTACCTGAGCATCTCCTCCAACCTCGTCGCCTTCTCCTCCTCCAGCCCCGCCGCGCGCGCGAGCCGCAGCGTCTCGCGGGCCGCCGCCCGGTACAGGTCCGCGTCGGCGTGGCGCAGGGCCATGAGGTGGCGGCGCACGGTGGCCACGTCGCCGCGGGCCACCGGTCCGGTCAGGGCGGCGGCCGGCCCCGCGGCCTCGACGTTGGCGAGCGTGCCGCGGGCCAGGGGCAGCAGCGCCGCGAGGACGCGGTCCTCCGCGAACCCCGCTTCCCCCAGGAGGCGTGAGGCCACCGCGATCAGGGTCACGAGGTAGTTGGAGGCGAAGACCGCTCCGGCGTGGTAGAGAGCCTTCTGCTCCGGCGCCAGCGTGACGGGCGCACCGCCGAGCCGCCGCACGACGGCGTCCGAGAGCGCCACCGCCCTGAGATCGCCCTCCAGCACGAAGGTCGCACCCCGGCACTGCCGGGCGGCCAGCGACGCGTCGGGCCCGAACGCGATCAGCGGATGCATGGAGCCGGCGCGCGCCCCCAGCGCGGTGAGCGGCGCGAGGACCTCGCTGGTGAGCACGCCCGAGAGGTGCAGGACGACCTGGCCTGGCGTGACGGCCCCGCTGCGGGCCAGGTCGGCGACGCACGCCGGGAGCGCGTCGTCGCGGATCGCGAGCACCACGATGCCCGCGCGGCCGAGCCACGGCGGCGGGCCGCCCACGGTGAGCTTGACGCCCGCCGGCACGGCCTTCTCGCGGCGTCCGTGCACGCCCACCAGCGCGATGCGCGCGCGCCGCAGCGCGACCGCGAGGCCGAGACCGGCGCGGCCGGCCCCGACGATGCCCACCGGCGGTACGGCCGGGAACGCGACCGGGCCGGCCTCGCGACGAGACCGGCCCGGGGACGCCCCGCCACGGCGGACGGTCACTACGGCCGCTGCGCCGGCGCCGAGCCCTTTCCAGCGCTGGTGGCCAGCGTCAGCAGGTCCGCCGGCGTCTTGGCCTTCGAGGCGTAACCCTCGGCGGCCTGCAGCACCGGGTCCTCGTCGAACAGGCGACGCACGCTGCCGATGCGCCCGAAGCTGAACTGGGCGACCTCGTAGCCGATGTCTTCGTCGATGAACGACTGCGCCGCCGTCACCGTGTGCGCGTCGAGCGTGACGCCGCGGCGCGCGAGCAGCGCGAGGAACGAGGCCCGCATGTCCGGACCGACCTCGAAGGTCGGGCTGGCGACCGCGTGCCGCGCCCGCACGTCGAGGGCGAACGCCGCGAGGGCGTCGTTGAACGTCACGACGTTCTTGCCCAGCGCCGAGTTGAGCAGCCGCGCCGCCACCAGCTGCGTGGAATCGGGACGGATCGCCACGTCCGGCACGATGCCGCCGCCGCCCACCACCACGCGCCCGTGATCGGTGTGGAACACCTGGCCCGGCGCGGGACGCGCCGTGTCCGGCCGCAGCGCCGCGCTGTCGGCCTGCGCCTCCTGCTCTTCCTCGCTCTTCGCCCGGCGCTGGATGCTCCGGCCGCTCGGCGTGTACCACCGGGCCGTCGTGATCTTGAGGGCCGCGTCGTTGGTGAGCGGGAACAGCGTCTGGACCAGGCCCTTCCCGAACGTCGGCTGCCCGATCACCAGGGCGCGGTCGTGGTCCTGCAGCGCCCCCGCGACGATCTCCGACGCGGACGCCGTGCCCGCGTTCACCAGCACCACGATGGGCAGGTCGGGATAGCGCTGGGGCTGGCGGTCCGTGAACTCGTGGCTCGATCCCGGCGCCCGGCCGCGCGTCGCCACCACGACCTGCCCCGGATCCAGGAACAGCTCCGAGACGGCGATGCCCTCGTCGAGCAGCCCGCCCGGGTTGTTGCGCAGGTCGAGGATCAGCGACCGCATGCCGACGCCCTTGAGGCTGTCCACCGCCGCCTGCAGCTCGTACGCCGACGAGTCGCTGAACGGGTTCAGCTCCACGTACCCCACGTGCTCGTCGGTCATCATGGCCGTGCGCACCGACCGCGCGTGGATCCTCGCCCGCACCAGGTTGAAGGTGATCAGCTCCGCCACCCCCGGCCGCTGGATCTTGAGGGCCACCGAGCTGTTCTCCGGCCCGCGCAGGTTGCGGACCGCCTGGTCCTGGTTCCACTGCGCCGTGCTCTGGTCGTTCACCGCCACGATCCGGTCGGCGGTCATGATGCCGGCGCGCTCGGCCGGCGAATCCGGCAGCGGCGCGACCACCACGATGGCGTTGTCGCGCACCTCGATCTGGATGCCCAGGCCACCGTAGTTCCCGGTCGTGACCTCGTGCAGCCCGCGTGAGGTCCTTGCCCGCGAGGAACACCGAATACGGATCGTGCAGCTCCTTGACCATGCCCGTGATGGCCATGTTGTAGAGCTGCCGCTCGTCCAGCGTGTCCACGTAGTAGTCCGCGACGTGCGACAGGACGTCGTCGAACAGCCGGGCCTGCTGGTAGACGCTCTCGTCGCTGCGGCTGCCCTGCTGCATGAACCAGCCGCCCGACAGGAACGCGACGACGGCGACGACGCTGGTGACCACGATGACGCGCTGACGAGTCATGGATCCTTCCTCAGGGGACTACGCCACTTACCCCACACTCGGGGAGAAGGTCTGCGGGAAGCGCCGAGCGAGGGCATCCCACACGTCCGCATGCACGGCTTCGGGTGGGCGATCGGCCCGAAGGTGAACGATCGTACCGCCGGTCGCCGCGCGAAAGGCCTCCGCGACGCGGGCGTGGAACGACGCGTCCTCCAGCTCCATCCGGTCCCGCACCTTGCCCGCGGCCTGCTGGCGCGCCTGGCCGACCGCCGGCGGCAGGTCCAGCACCAGGACCACGTCCGGCTCCAGGCCGCCGGTCGCCAGCGCGTTGGCCTCCAGCACGGCCCGCTCCGGCAGCTGCCGGCCCGCGATCTGGTACGCCCGGGTCGAGAGGTCGAACCGGTCCGCGAGCACCGCGGCCCCGCGCTCCAGGGCCGGCCGGATCACCCGCCGCACCAGGTCCGCCCGCGCGACGAGGTAGAGGAACAGCTCCGCCGCGGGCGCCGGCGCCAGCGCGGGATCCAGGACCAGCCGCCTCGCCTCCTCGGCCAGCGGCGTGCCGCCCGGCTCGCGCACCACCAGCACCTCGCGCCCCAAGGCCCGCAGCCGGTCGGCCAGCCGGCCGACCTGCGTGGTCTTCCCGGAGCCCTCCACGCCCTCGAAGCTGAGGAACAGGCCTGTTGCTCGTACTCACCCCTAGGCCAGCGTGATGATCCGGCTCTCCGATCCCTTCTTCATCCCCTCCAGGATCGTCTCGTTGACGCGATACATCATCTTGTCGAAGTTCGTCCGCGCCGCGATGTAACCCTGGTACAGCGGACTCACCTGCACCTTGCTCCACAGCCCGTCCAGCTCGGCCTGTTGCTCGGCCGTGGGCGCCTCGCCGTGCTCGGCCTTCTCCGCGGCCGCGACCTGCAGCTGCGCCAGCCGGTCCAGCGCCTGGCGCAGTTCGGCGTCGGCCGTCAGCCGATCCTCGGCGCGGCGCCACGCCTGGTACTCCTCCGACTGCCCGACCAGCCGCCCCAGCTCTTCCGCACGCATCTCAATCGCTTCCATCGGCCGGTCTCCTCGCCCGCACGTAGCGCGGGCGTCCGAAGAGGTCCTTGATGACGATTCCAGAGGCAAAGCCCGCGGCGGCGACCAGGCCGGCGACGCCGTCCGCGCGCGGCGCGTCCACTTCGAGCGCCAGCAAGCCGCCCGCGCGCAGCGCCGCCCGCGCGTCCAGCACCAGGCGCCGGATCGCATCGAGCCCGTCCGCGCCGCCGTCCAGAGCCTCGCGCGGCTCGAAGGCGCGCACCGACGGCTCGAGCCGCTCCCAGTCCGCGGTGGCGACGTACGGAGGGTTGCTCACCACCGCGTCGCAGCACCCGGGCCCCAGCGGCGCCACGAGGTCTCCCCGCACCAGCGCGACCCGCGCCGCCACCCCGTGCGCCAGGATGTTGGCGCGCGCCACCGCCAGCGCGGCGGGCGAGCGATCCACCGCGACGACCCGCGCCGCCGGCGACTCGAGCGCCAGCGCCACGGCGATCGCGCCGGAGCCGGTCCCCACGTCGGCCACCGCGGGCGCCGCGCGCGCCGTCGCCTCCTCGCGCAGCCACTCCAGCACCAGGCCGACCAGGCCCTCCGTCTCGGGCCGGGGGATCAGGACGCGGCGATCCACCGCGAGCCAGTGACCGCGGAAGTTGGCCCGGCCCGCCGCGTACGCCTGGGGCCAGCCCGCGGCGCGGCGCTCCGCCGCCGTCCGCAGCGCCGCGGCCCGCGCCGGTGCGCACGGCGCTCTCGCGATCCAGCCACGCGGCGCTGGCGGCGCCGCCCACCAGCGCGGCGTAGAGCTCGGCGGCTTCCCGATCCGGCTCCGGCACGCCGGCGGCGGCGAGCACGCGGCGGGCCTCTGCCACGGCTGCACCCACGGAGCCCGGGTGAGAGGTGAGAGGCGAGGGGTGAGACGGATACGTGAGAGGTGAGGGGTTCGACGGCGTGAGAAGGCGCGCGCCAACTCCGGTGCGATTCCCCCTCACGCCTTTCGACCTCTCACCTCTCACCGTTGCCTTCTCACCTCTCACGCCTCACCTCTCACCTTCAATGCGCTCTTCCTGCCGCTGCAGCCGCAGCGCCTTGACGAGCGCGTCCAGCTCCCCGTCGAGCACGTCCTGGAGGTTGTGCACCGTCAGGCCGATCCGGTGGTCGGTGACCCGGCTCTGCGGGAAGTTGTACGTGCGGATCTTGGCGGAGCGGTCGCCGGTGCCCACCATGGCGCGCCGCTCCCGGGCGCGCGCCGCCTCCTGCTCGGCCAGCATCCGGTCCAGCAGGCGCGAGCGCAGCACCTCCAGCGCCTTCACCTTGTTCTGCAGCTGCGACTTCTGGTCCTGGCACTTCACTTCGATGCCGGTCGGCAGGTGCGTGACGCGCACCGCGCAGTCGGTCGTGTTCACGCTCTGCCCGCCCGGGCCGCCCGAGCGGAACACGTCGATCCGCAGGTCCTTGTCCTCGAGCTTGATGTCGATGTCCTCGGCCTCCGGGAGCACGGCCACGGTCGCCGCGGAGGTGTGGATGCGGCCGGCGGCCTCGGTGACCGGCACGCGCTGCACCCGGTGGACGCCCGACTCGCTCGCGGAGGTCGCCGTAGGCGCTCCCGCGCACCGCGACGATCGCCTCGCGAATGCCGTCCAGGTTGCCCGAGGAGATGGAGATCGGCTCCACCTTGAAGCCGTGCCGCTCGGCGTAGCGCATGTACATCCGCAGCAGGTCCGCCGCGAACAGCGCCGCCTCGTCGCCCCCCGTGCCCGCGCGGATCTCGACGATGGCGTCGCGGTCGTCGAGCGGATCGCGCGGGGCCAGCAGGTCGGCCGAGCTCCGCCTCGAGCGCGGCGACCTGCGGCTCGAGGTCCGTCACCTCCTCGCGCGCCAGCGCCGACAGCTCGGCTTCGTCCCCACCCGCCAGCTCGCGCGCCGACACCAGGTCGGCGGACAGCTTCAAGTACCGCCGCCCCGAGCGCACGATCGGCTCGAGGTGGGCGTGCTCCTTCCCCAACGCTTTGAGCTTGGCGGGATCCCGGGCCGTCAGGGCGCTGGATCGCTCGGCGGCCACGGCATCGGCCCGCTCGAGCGCCGCCCTGACGCGGCTCGCGAGGTCAGGCTTCGGACGCAGTCCGGTACTTGGCACGGAACCGCTCGACGCGGCCCGCGGTGTCCACCAGCTTCTGCTTTCCGGTGAAGTAGGGGTGGCACTTGGCGCAGATTTCGATGTGGATCGCCTTCGCCGTGGAACGGGTCTTCCACGTGTTGCCACACGCGCAGGCCACCGTCACGGTGTGATAATCGGGATGGATGCCAGCCTTCACGTCGCACTGCTCCGCAACAAGGGGTGAGTTCAGAATCTGCAAATATAACGGGGGCCATCACTTGCCAACAAGCGCCCCGCGTCCGGCGCATTTGACACCCGTCTCACGCAACGGTAAACTAGGCGCACTTGGGCAGTTACCCCCTCCGCCAGGTACCCATGTCCGCGACCGACGTACTGCGAAAGGTACCCCTGTTCAGCGACCTCTCGGAGGCCGACCTGGCGAGCTTCGCCGAGGTCACCCGGGAGCGGGAGTACCCCAAGAACAGCGTCATCCTGTTCGAGGACGACCCGGGCGACTCGCTGTACATCGTCTCCGCCGGCCAGGTGAAGGTGGTCCTGATCGGCGAGGACGGCCGCGAGGTCATCCTCTCGGTCCTGGGCGACGGCGACTTCTTCGGGGAGATGGCCCTGATCGACGACGAGCCGCGCAGCGCGCACGTGATCGCGATGAAGGACGTCACCTCCTCGTGCTCCGGCGCGACGACTTCCAGTCGCAGGTGGCCGGCCATCCCCAGATCGCGCTCAAGCTGCTGCGGGTGCTGGTGCAGCGGCTGCGCCGGGCGGACGAGAAGATCGGCGGGCTGGTGCTGCTGGACGTCAACGGCCGCGTGGCGCGGCTCCTGCTCGACCTGGCCGACGAGAGCGGCGGGCCCAAGATCACGCGCCGGCTCACGCACCACACCATCGCCCAGATGATCGGGTCCGTCGCGCGAGACCGTATCCCGCGCGATGCGCGAGCTGGTCGACCGCGGCCTCATCGAGACCACGCGGCGCGAGATCTCGATCAAGGACCGCGAGGGGCTCGGCCTCCCTGACGGGAGCGCGGACGTGAGGGCGGTCACATGACGCGGGTGACCGGATTCCTTGAGATCGCGCCCCTCTTGCCGGTAGTGTTGGGGTCGCGCGATTCGGCGCTCCGGCGATGAGCACCTCCGTCACGTTCTGGGGTACGCGAGGCACGATTCCGTCGCCCGGCGCGCACACCGCGCGCTACGGCGGCAACACGGCGTGCGTGGAGGTCCGGGACGGCCACGGCCACCTGGTCATCCTCGACGCGGGCACCGGGATCCGGGCCCTCGGCAAGCACCTGGCGGGCGCACAGCACGCCCGACGGGGTGCGCGCGCACATCGTGCTGTCGCACGCGCACTGGGATCACATTCAGGGGTTGCCCTACTTCGCCCCGTTCTTCAAGCAGGGCAACGCGATCACGGTGTGGGGACCGAAGCAGGGTGACGTGGGGATGGAGGCGATCCTGCGGCAGCTGATGCAGCCGGTGGTCTTCCCGGTGCCGCTCGACGCCCTGGCCGCGACGCTGGAGGTCCGGCACGTCAACTCGGAGCCGATCGAGACCGAGGGGTGCACCATCACCTCGATGCGGGTGCGGCACCCCGCCGTCACGCTCGGCTACCGGCTCGAGACCGGCGGCCGTTCGGTGGTCTACGTCACCGACGACGAGCTGGGTCCGGCCGGACAATACGACGTCGGCCCGAAGTGGCGCGAGCGGTTCGTGAAGTTCATCGGCGACGCGGACCTGCTCATTCACGACGCGATGTACACGCCGGAAGAGTGCAAGACGCACGCGGGGTGGGGACACTCGTCCTACGTGGAGGCCGTGGAGCTGGCGAAGGAGTCCGGGGCGAAGCGCCTGGCCCTGTTCCACCACGAGCCCGAGCATACGGACGAGGCCACGGACGTGATCGCGGAGAAAGCCCGCGAATGCGCGGCCAGGCACGGGGGACGCACGGACATCGTGGCGGCCGCGGAAGGCCTCAAGATCACGCTCTAGGCGCTCACGCCGATGGAGCGGAAACCTGTTCCACGGAGGTCGGACGTATGAAGCGGTTGGCATCGGGTACCATCGCCTTGGCCTTCGGCGCGCTGGTCGTCGGCGCGGCCGGCGCCCGGGCGCAGCAGCCGGCCGCAGCGCCGGCCGCTCCGCAGGCGCAGGACACGCGCCCCGGCCTCGCCGTGCTCGACTTCGACATCGGCCTGGCCATGGGGCAGCCGCGCGAGGACTACGACGCGCTGCGCCGCGGCCTCGCCTCGCTCACCGTCACCGAGGTGGCGGCCAATCCGGGCGTCCGCGTGGTCGAGCGCGCCCAGCTGCAGCAGATCCTCCAGGAGCAGAATCTCGGCAAGGAAGGCCGGGTGGACGACGCGTCGCTGGTCCGGGTCGGCAAGCTGATCGGCGCGCACTACATGGTGACCGGCACGCTGTTCGACAGCCACGGCAACCTGCGGATCGACGCCGCGCATCTTCGACGTCGAGACCAGCCAGATCCTCAAGACCGAGAGCGTCACCGGCAAGTGGGACAATCTCTACGACATGGTCCCGCACCTCGCGCAGCAGCTCATGCACGACACGAACCTGCCGCCGCTCGAGCGCCACGCCATGGAGGAGTTCCGCCAGGCCAACCCGGTGCCGCCGACGCAGGCCGTGATGGCCTATTCCCGCGCCGTGCTCTACGCCGACCGCGGCGATACCCAGCACGCGATCGAGCAGTACAAGCGCGCCCTGCAGATCTTCCCGGCGTACACGCAGCCGAAGGTCGACTGCAACCGCTTGCAGGCGGGGGCTTGCTCGTGATATGCTGATGCCGTGACGGCAGCCGTCGCGGCAATCGGCCGGTCTGGATCGCGCCAGCTCTCCATGTTCGGAGGGCTGGCGCGCTTCGTTGTGCGGGCGGTGCGCGCGGCGGCCCGGCTGACGCGCGCCGGCCGCTGGGTGATGCTGCGCGTCCTGATCAACCAGATCCGCTTCACCGCCCTCCAGGCCATCGGCCTGGTGGCGTTCCTCGCCGCGATCCTCGCCTTCCTGGTCATCTCGCAGAGCATCCGGCAGCTCGGCCGCTTCGGCGCCGTGGACAACCTCGGCACCATCATGGTCGTGGCGGTGATTCGCGAGCTGGGCCCGCTGCTGACGGCCCTCATCGTGGTGAGCCGCTCCGGCACGGCCATCGCCGCGGAAATGGCCACCAACCGGGTGATGGGCGAGGTGACGGCGCTCGAGGCGATGGGGATCGATCCGTACATCTACCTCGTGCTGCCCCGGATGCTCGGCGCCATCGTCTCGGTGGCCACGCTGATGGTCCTGTTCGACGCGGTGGCCCTCGTCTCGGGCTACGTGGCCGCGGCCACCAGCGGCATGGCCCTGAGCCGCTACACGGCGATCGTCCTCAAGACGCTGTCGGCGAAGGACGTGTGGCTCACCCTGCTCAAGGGCGTGTTCTTCGGGGCGTCGGTGGCGATCTTCTGCAGCTACCACGGGCTCGCCGTGAAGGCCGGCCCGACCGAGATCCCGCAGGCGGTGACGCGCGGCGTGGTCGCCACCATCGTGGCGATCTTCGTGCTCTCGGCGGTGTTCGTCGTGATCGCCACGTGACGGACGCGCGCGTCTCGATCGTCCTCGGGCCGGGCGTCGCCGAGATCGCCGGGGCGCCGCCGCTGGTGTACCGCGACGTGGACCTGCTGGGCCGGGCCGACCGCGCCGACCGCCGCTTCAGTCTCACCATCGGCCCCGGCGAGGTGGTGGCCGCCATCGGCGACGAGGACAGCGGCGTCGAGCAGCTCGGCGGCCTGGCGCTGGGGCTCGAGGCGCCGGCGTCCGGCGCGGTCGAGGCGTTCGGCGTGCCCATCGCGCTGCTCCCCTACTACGACCTGCTGGCGTTCCGCCGGCGGCTGGGCTACCTCCCGACCGGCGACGGGCTCTTGCAAAACCTGTCGCTGAAGGACAACGTGGCGCTGCCGGTGCGCTTCGCCACGGATCACCGCCTGCGCGAGGTGGAGGCGCGGGTCGCGCAGTTGATCGACGACTTCCGGCTGCGCAGCATCCAGACCCTGCGGCCGGCGCAGGCGAACGAAGAGGACCGGCGCCGCGCCGCCCTGGCCCGCGCGGTGGCGCTGAACCCGAAGCTGGTCGTGCTCGAGCTGCCGTTCGTGGGACTCACCAGCCGCGCGGCGACGGACCTGCTGGACAAGGTGAGCCGCGCCGACGACGGGTCCCGCCGGGCCGTGCTGCTCACCTCGCGCGACCTGACGCCGTCGGTCCGGGGCCTGGTGACGCGCATCGTGCGGGTGGTGGACGGCGCGGCGACGGAAGACAAGAGCGCCGGCGGCAGACCCGAAGTGAGGGAGTCCGGATGGCGGTGAACGTCCAGCGCACCGATCTCTACGTCGGCATGTTCCTGGTGGCCACGGTGGCGCTCGTGGTGATCGCCCTGATCGCGACCAGCGGCTGGGGCGTGGACCGCTACGACGTGTTCGTGCGCACCGACAACGCGCAGGACATCGCCGTGGACACCAAGTGCTACCTGCAGGGCCTGGAGGTCGGGCGGGTGGCCGGCATCGCCCCGCGCCCGGTGGGCACCGCGGGCCGCCTCGAGTTCATCCTCCGCCTGAGCCTGGTGGACCGCTTCCCCGACGGCACGCCGCTGCGGCTGCCGCGCGGCACCGCCGCCGAGGTGACCTCCGCGCTGCTCGGCGGCTCGCACGCTCCAGCTCAACGTCTCGAGCCGACAGCGGCGGCACCCTGGCCCCCGGCGACACCATCGGCATGCAGCGCGGCACCTCGCCCCTCGAGGCGTTCGGGGCCCTGGCGCGCGACCTCAAGGGCACCATCGAGCACGCGCTGGTCTCCGCCACCGGCACGATGGACATGGTGCGGACGCTGGCCGACAGCCTGCGGCTGGCCACCGGCAGCGCGCGCCGCCTGCTCATCGCCACCGAGCCCGGCGCCGAGCGCATCCTCAACGGGGTGAGCGCGAACCTGGACCGGCTGCAGTCCATGCTCGACAGCACCAACGCGACGCACCGGCCTCACCTTCCAGCAGCGTGGACGCCACCCTCGCCCAGACCCAGCGGCTGATGGGGAGCGTGGACTCGCTGGTGCGCCTGATGTCGGCGATGGGCGCCGAGAACCGGCCCGAGATCGCGCAGATGATGGTCAACTTCCGCAATATCTCCGAGGAGCTCGGCTACGTGCTCGAAGAGCTCAGCCGCCGGCCGCTGCGCTTCATCAGCGGCGTGAAGATCCCGGACAGCCTGCGGTTCGTGGACCACCCGAGGCCCGCCCGCCCCGACTCCGCCACCCGCCCGGCCGGCGCGGCGCCCGACAGCGGCCGCCCGCGGCCGTGAACAAGCTCGTCCTGCTCCACGGGCCCGCCTGGGAGGCCGGCGAGGTCCGCGCCGCGCTCGACGCCGAGCAGATCGACCGGCGGATCGTCACGGCCGTCGGGCCCGGCGCGATCGACGACCGGCCCACCGTGCTGCTGCTCGACGAGATGCTGCGCAGCACCCTGGGCGCCGAGGGCGTGCGGGCCGCCGCCGACGCCGGCGCCGCCATCGTCGCGCTGGGCGCGCCGGGCGAGACCGATCTGCCCGCCTCCCTGCCCGGCGCCGACCTCGCGCCGATCTTCCTCACCGCGCCGGCCGGCCCGCGCCAGCTCCTGGCCGCGCTCAAGGCCGGCGTTCCGCGAGGCGGCCGGCCGCGCCGAGATCCTCCGCGGCCGGGCCGAGGTCGCGGCGCGCTCGAAGGAGATCACCGAGCTGGCGCAGATCGGCGTCGCGCTCACGACCGAGCGCAACTACGACGTGCTGCTGGAGATGATCCTCACCCAGTCGCGGCGCATCACCCAGTCGGACGGCGGCTCCCTGTACCTGGTCGAGGGCCGCGACACGCCCAGCCCCAAGGTGCGCTTCAAGCTGGCGCAGAACGACACGCGTGCCCAAGGCGCCGTTCGTCGAGTTCACCATGCCGCTGAACCACGCCAGCGTGGGCGGCTACGTGTGCTCCACGGGCGAGGCGGTGGTGATCGACGACGCCTATTTCCTGCCGCCCGACGTGGAATACTCGTTCAACCGCAGCTTCGACGAGCGCAACCGCTACCGCTCCAAGTCGATGCTCACCATCCCGATGAAGAACCACAAGAACGAGATCATCGGGGCGCTGCAGCTCATCAACCGCAAGCGCGACCCGTCGGCGGTGCTCGCCTCGCCCGAGGTCGTGGACGCGCAGGTCATTCCCTTCTCCCGGCGCACCGTCGAGATCGTGAACGCGCTGGCGAGCCAGGCGGCGGTGTCGATCGAGAACAGCCTGCTCTACGAGGACATCGAGCGGCTGTTCGAGGGCTTCGTCACCGCCGCGGTCACCGCCATCGAGCAGCGCGATCCCACCACCTTCGGCCACTCGGGCCGGGTGGCGACGATGACGGTGGGGCTGGCCGAGGTGGTGGACCGCGCCGGCGACGGGCCGTACCGGGCCGTGGCGTTCACCCGCGAGCAGATCAAGGAGATCCGCTACGCCGGCCTGCTGCACGACTTCGGCAAGGTCGGCGTGCGCGAGCAGGTGCTGGTCAAGGCGAAGAAGCTCTACCCGCCCGACCTGGCGCTCCTCAAGAGCCGCTACGCGTTCATCCGCCGCACCGCCGAGGCGGAGTACCACCGGCGCCGCGCCGACTGGCTGCTCGCCAACCGGCGCGAGGGCTACGAAGCGTTCGTGGCCTCGCTCGACGACGAGCACCGGCGCGAGCTGGAGGACTGCGAGCGCTTCCTCAAGACGGTGCTGCAGGCCAACGAGCCCACCCTCCTGGCCGAGGGGAGCTTCGAGGAGCTGCTGGCCCTCGCCGAACGGCGGTTCACCGACATCGACGGCGCGGCGCAGCCCTACCTGAGCGACGACGAGGTCCGCTTCCTCACCATCCGCAAGGGCAGCCTCGACGACGCCGAGCGCCTCGAGATCGAGAGCCACGTCACGCACACCTACCGGTTCCTGCTGCAGATCCCCTGGACCCAGGAGCTGTCGCAGATCCCGCTCATCGCGTACGGGCACCACGAGAAGCTCGACGGCCAGGGCTATCCCCGGAAGGTGAAGGCCGCAGGAGATCCCGATTCAGACGCGGATGATGACGATCAGCGACATCTTCGACGCCCTCACCGCCGCCGACCGGCCCTACAAGCGCGCGGTGCCGCTCCAGCGGGCGCTGGACATCATGCGCGACGAGGTGAAGGGCGGGATGCTCGACAGCGACTTGTTCGAGTTGTTCATCGAGGGGAAGGTGTTCGAAAGGCTGAGTACGACGTGAGAGGTGAGGAGTGAGGGGTGAGAAGGATAAGTGAGAGGTGAGAAGGGCAAAGGCGTGAGAGGAGTCGACCTCTCACGCCTTTCAGCCTCTCACGTCTCACCCATCCTTCTCACGTCTCACCTCTCACCCCTCAGGCTTCCTCATTAGTGCCGCCAGTACCAAAGCCGCCGTCCCCACGAGGGCCAGCAATCCCACCCAGTCACCCAACCTCACGTACAGCGTCCGCCCGCTCGTGGTGTACACCGTGTCCGCCTCGACCCGCTCGGTCTCGAGCGGCGTGCGGCGGTGGGTGTAGCCCAGCGGATCCACGAACTCGCTGATGCCCGTGTTGGCGGCGCGCGCGACGCCCATGCGCGTCTCGATGGCCCGCATCACCAGGTGCGCCGCGTGCTGGTACGGCGCCGCCGTGCGCCCGAACCACGCGTCGTTGGTGATGTTGACCAGGAAATCCGCGCCCTCGCGCCGGTAGCGGCGCGGCAGGTCCTCGAACGCCGACTCGTAGCAGATCACGACGCCGAATCCGCCCCCCGAGAAGCGGTACACCGGGAACCGGTCGCCGTGACCGAAGCCGCCGAACCACTTCATCGCGCCGAACCAGCGGGGGTTCACGAACGGAACGCGCTCGACGATCGGCACCAGGTAGGTCTTGCGGTACGAGGGCCACGGCGCGTCGGACCCGGTGGAGTCGAAGAAGAAGGCCGCGTTGTAGGTGTCGTACGTGCCGTTCGGGTAGAACTGCGCGTCCAGCCCGCCGACCAGGACCGGGATCCGCGCGCCGCCCACCGCGCTGGCGATCCACCGCACCCACTGCGGATGATCCACGAAGTAGCCGTCGGTCGCGCCCTCGGGCCACGCCACCAGGCGCACCCCGGGGAGCGAGTCGGCGCGGGCCGTGAGCCGCAGCAGCCGCTCGACGACCGAGTCCTGGTCGCGGCTCTCCACCTTCTCCTTGAACCCCAGGTTCGGCTGCACGACCGCCACGACCGTCGCCGGCCGCAGCACCGTCGTCCGCTCGCGCCACGCGCCGTACCCGGCCGCGGCCACCAGCGCGGCCGCCGGCGGCGGCGGCCGGCCGCCAGCTGCGGCGCCGCAGCGCGAGGAACACCATCACGTTGGTCCACGCGAGCCACAGCGTGACGCCGCGCGCGCCCGCCAGGTCGGCCCACTGCACCAGCACGGGCACCGACGTGAGCGACGTGCCGAGGCCGAGCCACGGGAACCGGATCTCCCCCTGGTGGCCGATGGCCCACTCGACCGCCGTCCACAGCAGCGGGAACACCACCCACAGTGGCAGCGCGGTCCGCCGCCGCACCCACACCGTGCCCCAGACCAGCAGCGACCACCAGGCGGCCAGCACCAGGATGGACGCGAGGTAGCCGGCCGCCGAGAGGCTGGTGAAGTGCCACAGCGCCACGATCATCCAGTACAGGACCAGGCCGTTGGCCAGCAGCCCGGCCCAGAAGCCGAGCTTCGCGGCGCCGTCGGTCGCGGCGGCGGGATCGAGCCGGTCTTCCAGGCGCCACAGCAGCGGCACCAGGCACACGAACGCGGGAACGACCAGGCTGTAGGGAGGATAGGCGACGAACAACAACACGGCGGTCATCGCGGCCGCCGTCAGGTCCTTCCGGTCGGGCAACCAGCGGCGCAACGTCACACCTTCACGTCGCGCTGCTCGTCGGCCGAGCGATAGATGGCCTCGAGCACTTTGCCGAGCTGGAGCTGGTCCTCAGGCGCCTCGACCTGCACTTCGCCCCGCACCGCCGCCAGGAAGTACGCCCACTCCGAGCGGTACGACGCGGAGAACGGGTTCTCGCGCCCCGCCGCGCCGGTCGGCGTCACGTCCACCGGGGCGCCGTGCAGCTCCTTGAAGACCCGGAGCGGCGAGATCGAGGCCGAACCCTTGGTGCCCTGCACGTCCAGCCAGGTGCGCTCGCCCTCACCCACGTGCCGCCACGACACGTCGCAGAAGATGGACAGGCCGCCCTCGCAGAACAGGTGCGCCGCGGCGACCTCGTCCACCTGCTTGCTCCCCGGCGCGCGGTCGAGGAACGCGGACACGCGCTCGACCACCGGCGTGCCGGCGATCCACAGGGCGAGGTCCAGCATCGGGAGCCCGAGGTCCACCATCGCGCCGCCGCCCGACTCGGCCCGGCGCGACCGCCACCCCAGGGTATGGTGCACCTGGCGGAACACCTGCCACCCGCAGCGGATGGTGGAGAGCTGGCCCAGCTCGCCGCCCTTGAGGAAGCCGTGCACCGCCTGCACGTCGCTGCGGAACCGGTTGTTCATCGCCACCAGCAGCGTGCGCCCGTAGCGCTCGGCCGCCTTGAGGACCCGCGCGGCGCCGGCGGGGTTGAGGGCGAGCGGCCGCTCCACCAGCACGTGCGCGCCCGCGGCGAGCGCGCTCACCGCGTGCGCCTCGTGGAGGTGGTTGGGCGTGCACACGACGACGGCGTCGACCTTCGCCAGCTCCAGCATCTCCTCGATGTCGTCGTACGCCGCGCCGGTCTCGAACCGCGCGGCGAGGGCGCGCGCCTTGGGGCCGTCGTTGTCGCAGATCCCGACGACCTGCACGCCCTTCAGCTTCCGCAGCACCGGCAGGTGCGCGATCTGCGCGATCGCGCCCGCTCCGACCACCCCCACCCGCACGTTGGACACCGCACCGCCGCCTGCCATCAGTACAGCCGCTCCAGTCTGGTGCCGGGGTAGTAGGTGGCGAGGATCTGGGCGTAGCCCTGCCCCGCCTTCGCGCGGCCCACCGCGCCCCACTGGCACATCCCGACCGCGTGTCCCGATCCCGCGCCCGCGGCCGTCACCTTCACGATCTCGCCCCCCTGCCGCTCGACGTACAGCTGGAACGCGGTCGAGAGCAGCTGCCGGTCCGGCGTCGGCCGCAGCACGTCGCGCACCCGGTACGAGGGCACCGTGAAATCGCCGCTGGTCGTCGCCACCAGGAGCGCCGCCACGCGCCCGGTCGGCGAGGTCGCCGCGATCCGCACGTCGGTCACCCGGCCGAGGTTGGCGGCCGAGGGCCCGAGCGCCGCCGGCAGCGTCTTGGCCAGGATCGCGTTCAGCGTCGCGCCGTCCCACTGCTCGGTCCAGCGGAAGTTCGGCGAGGCGTTGCAGTAGAAGTCGCGTCTTCCCGGGACCGAACCGGTCCGACACCGCGCGAAGGTACGGCAATGCCGGTCCGTTGCGGAAGACCTGGTCCGACGCCTCGGTGGAATACCCGCACGCCGAGTGGTACATGGCCTCGATGGGCTGGCCGTTCCAGGTGACCACCTGGCCGTAGGTCGCCTGCGTGGCCGCGGTCACCTCCGGCTTCTCGGAGTCGGCCCCCGGGTACACCTGGTCGGCCACGGTGGCGTACAGGTCGAAGCCGAGCGCCTGGCGCCGCCCCTGGTAGTGGACCGCGTAAGTGCGCGAGGCCACGGCCTGGGCCATCACGGCCTGCCGCACGTCGGGCGCGCGCATCCCCAGCTCCACCGCCACCACCGACTGCACGTACCACTCCAGCGGCACCTGGTTGACGATGGTGACGCCGCTCGAGCCGCGGATCACGGCCGCCTCGCCGCGGTAGCGCCGCCCGTCGATCACCACCAGGTCCTCCGGACGGTCGGGGCGCACCGTGACCACCTGGGCCGCCTCGACGGGTTGCTGGCGGTCGGGCCGGACGAGCGACACGCTGTCGGGCGCGCCGCCCGGCTCCACGTGCCACGTGACCCCCGCATCCACCACGGCGATGATGCTGCCGTCCGACGCCAGCACGCGGTACTGGCCGGTCGCGCTGACGTCGCCGGAGGGCTGATCCACCACGATGCCCACCCGCACCAGCGGCATGCCCGGCACCGGCGCGAGCCGCGCGCGGGGGCAGCCGGCGAGCAGCACCGCGCCGCCGGCGACCAGCACGCGCCACGCGCCGTGGAAGCGGGCCCGCCTCACGCCACCGGCTCCGCGACCAAGTCGTAATCCAGCGTCTCGATCACCTTCGCCCGCACGAAGCTTCCCGCCGCCGGCGCGGCCCGCTCCCGCCCCGCGAGGTGGGTGCATCCGTCCACGTCGTCGGCCTGCCAGATGGTGCGTCCCACCGCGACGCCGGGGTCGTCGCCGTGGGCCGGGCCGTCCACCAGGACCTCGACCTCGCGGCCCACCAGCCGCTCCAGCCGCTCGGCGGATATGGCCCGCTGCAGCTCCATGACCTCGGACAGCCGCTCCTGCTTGAGGCCGTTCGGCACGTCGTCCGGCAGCGCCGCGGCGCGCGTCCCCTCCTGCTCGGAGTACGCGAACGCGCCCACCCGGTCGAACTGCAGCTCCTCGAGGAACTCGAGCAGCGCGCGGTGGTCCGCCTCGGTCTCGCCGGGGAAGCCCACCAGCACCGTGGTGCGGAGCGCGACGTCGGGCACGGCCTCGCGCAGCCAGCGCACCTTGGCGCGGATCGTGTCCGCGCGCTCCGGCCGCCGCATCGCGGCCAGCATCCGGTCGGTGGCGTGCTGGATCGGCATGTCCAGGTACGGTGCCACGCGGGGCTGGCCCGCCATCAGCTCGACCAGCTGCGGCGTGATGCCCGCGGAGTAGACGTAGAGGCAGCGGTACCACGGCACCCCGGTCTCGCGCAGCAGGGCGCCGAGCAGCTCGGGCAGCCGGGGCCCGCCCGGAACGTCGCGCCCGTAGTGCCCGAGGTCCTGCGCGACCAGGTTGATCTCCCGCGCGCCCGAGCGCTCCAGCTCCACCGCCTCGCTCACCAGCTCCTGGAGCGGGCGCGAGCGGTGCAGGCCCCGCATCAGCGGAATGGCGCAGAAGGCGCAGGTATGGTCGCAGCCTTCGCTGATCTTGAGGTAGCGCACGTGGGGCGTGGTGCCGAGGTACTGGCGGACGCCGGGATGCGCGCGTCTCCTCGGCCTCGAGCAATCCGGCGCGCGTCAGCCGCGGCACCAGCTCGGGCAGGTCCCGGAAGCCGAAGAAGTAGTCCACCTCCGGCAGCTCGGCCTTGAGCTCGTCGCCGTAGCGGGCGATGAGGCACCCCACCGCCACGACGGCGCGGCAGCGGCCCGTCGTCTTGTAACGCCCCGCCTCCACCATGGCCTCGATGGACTCGCGCTTGGCGGCGTCGATGAAACCGCAGGTGTTGACGAGGATGACGTCGGCTTCGGCCAGGTCGGGCGTGACCCGCGCGCCGTGACCCACGAGGCCGGCGACGAGGTGTTCGGTATCCACCGTCGCCTTGTCGCAGCCGAGCGAAATGACGCCGAGCTTCAACCTAGGTGAGGAAACTCTCGAGGGCGCGCGCCTTGGAGATGTGCCGCAGGCGCGACAGGGCCTTTTCCTTGATCTGCCGGACGCGCTCGCGGGTGATGCCCAGCAGGCTCCCGATCTCCTCCAGCGTCATCGGCTCCTGGCCGTCGAGCCCGAAGTACAGCCGGAGGATCTTGGCCTCGCGCTCCTTGAGCGTCCCCAGCACGCGCTCGATGCTCTCGCTCAGCGCGTGCTCGAAGGTCTGCTCGTCGGGCGTGGGGTTCAACGTGTCGGGCAGGTAGTCGAGGAGCTTGTTGTCCTCGCCGGGCGTCATCGGGGCGTCGAGCGAGAGGTGGCTCTGCGAGATGGAGAGCGTCTTGGCGACCTCTTCCTCGCTGATGTCCATCCCCTCGGCGATCTCCTCCACCGTGGGCTCGCGGCCGAGCTCCTGCTGCAGCGCGCTCGACCGCTTGCCGATGCGGTGCAGGGTGCCGGCGCGATTCAAGGGCACGCGCACGATGCGGCTCTGCTCCGCCAGCGCCTGGAGGATGGCCTGCCGGATCCACCACACCGCGTACGAGATGAACTTGATGCCCTTGGTCTCGTCGAACTTGTGCGCGGCGCGGATCAGGCCGAGGTTGCCCTCGTTGATCAGGTCCGCGAGCGAGACGCCCTGGTTCTGGTATTTCTTGGCGACCGAGACCACGAAGCGGAGGTTGGAGCGGACCAGCTTGTCGAGCGCTTCCTCCTCGTGCCGCTTGATGCGGACCGCGAGGTCGATCTCGTCTTCCCGGCAAATGAGGGGGTAAGCGCTGATCTCGCGGAGGTACTGATCCAGCGAGCCTTCGTCGACCGACGTCTTCCTCACGGAGGGTAAGTGCCTTGCCATTTCGCTCCGCTAGGGTGCGGTCACCCGTAGGATAGTGGGCCAGACTTCAGACAGCAAGCCATCAGATCAGTTCCCAGACGCCAAGTTGCCAGTGGTTCCAAGTTGCCAGTCGCGAGGGGTCGGTCCAGTGGTCAGTACTGACATCCGGTCTGCCCCCTCACGGCTCATCACTGGTAACCACTGGCAACTTGGCGTCTGGCAACTGTCCTGTTCACCGCTCTCCGGTCTTACTCCCCACCGTAAGTGTCTATCTGCGCCCGCTGCAGGCGTCCGGAATAATCCACGTACACCACCTTCGTCTCCGAGAAGAACTCGTACACGGCCCACCCGCCCTCGCGGTGGCCGTTGCCGGTCTCCTTCACGCCGCCGAAGGGCAGGTGCGCCTCGGCGCCGATGGTGGGCGCGTTGATGTAGGTGATGCCGGCGTCGATGTCCTCCACCGCCCGGAACGCCGCGTTCACGTCGCGCGTGTACAGCGAGCTCGACAGGCCGTACTTGACGTCGTTGTTGACGCGGATGGCCTCGTCCAGCGAGCCGATGCGCGTCACCGCGAGCACCGGGCCGAAGACCTCCTCCTGCTCCAGCCGCGACCGCGCCTTCACGCCGGCGAACACCGTCGGCCGGTAGAACCAGCCGTTCTCGAGCCGCGCCCCGCCCGGCCGCCGCCCGCCCACCTCCAGCGACGCGCCCTGCTGCTTGCCGACCTCCACGTACTTCATCGTCGTCTCGAGCGCGCCCTCGTTGATCATCGGCCCCACGTCGGTGTCGGGCAGCAGCCCGTCGCCCAGCCGCAGCGCCTCGACGCGGTCGCACAGCATCCGCAGGAACTTGTCGTGGATCTTGCGGTGCAGCAGCAGCCGGCTGGTGGCCGTGCAACGCTGGCCCGTGGTCCCGAACGCGCCCCACAGCACGCCGTCGAGGGCGAGGTCGAGATCCGCGTCCGGCATCACGATCATCGCGTTCTTGCCGCCCATCTCGAGCGACAGCCGCTTGTGCAGCCGGCCGCACACCTCGCCGAGCTTGGCGCCCGTCTCGGTCGAGCCGGTGAACGAGAGGATCGGCACGTGCGGGTGCTCGAGCAGCGCGTTGCCCACCGCGGAGCCGCGCCCGTGCACCAGCTGGATCACCTCCGGCGGCAGCCCGGCGTCGAGCAGCACCTCGACCAGCAGCGTGCCGGTGTGCGGCACGTCGTTCGCCGGCTTGAAGACCACCGCGTTCCCGCACAGCAGCGCCGGGAAGATCTTCCAGGTGGGGATGGCCATCGGGAAGTTGAACGGGGTGATGATGCCCGCCACCCCGATGGGCCGGCGCGTGCTCATCGCCCACTTGTCGCGCAGTTCACTGGGCACCGTGTGCCCGAACAGCCGCCGTCCCTCGCCCGCCGCGTAGTACGCGGTGTCGATGCCCTCCTGCACGTCGCCCCGGGTCTCCGCGAGCACCTTGCCCATCTCGCGGGTCATGGCGCGGGCGATCGCCTCCTTCCGCTCGACCATCAGGTCGCCCACCCGGCGCATCACGTCGCCGCGCTGCGGCGCCGGCACGCGGCGCCACAGCTCGAAGCCCTGGCGCGCGCTCCGGACGGCCCGCTCCACGTCCCGCGGGCCCGACTTGGGGAACCGGCCGATCAGCTCGCGCCAGTCGGCGGGATTGCGGTTCTCCATGTACTCGCCCGTGGAGGGCGCGACCCATTGGCCGGCGATGAAGTTCTTGAAGGTCTTCGCCATGATCAGAATGCTCCCTGAGGCTTCGCGGGTGTCGTGGGCGTCCGTGCCGGCGCCGCCGGCGACGTCTGGGGGCCCGGCGCCGGCGCGGGGCCGGCCGAGCAGAACCAATCGGCGCTCGTCCTCGCGTAGCCGATCCGCGGCAGCACCTCGCGCGCCCCGAGGATCGCGCCCCAGCACACCAGGGCGAGCGAGAGGGCGTGGGCGTAGGGCGACCGCGTCCGCCAGGACGAGATCGTGCTCCACAATCCGGCAACAATCACGCCAGCGACGGCGCCCAGATAGCCGAACAGCAGGAGCCCGCAGCCGCGCGCGTACGGCCACTGCGTGATGCCCACGCCGACCGCCAGGCCGAGCAGCAGCCGGACCCAGGTGAACACGACCGACCGCGGCCTGGGCCCGGCGGGCGCGGCCGGCGCCGGCGCGCGCTCGCGCGCCGCGGGGGCCGCGGCCCCGGAAGGCGCCGCTGGCGGGGTCTTCTGCCCCGCGCCCGTGGCGATGAGCTTGTCGATCTGGGCCAGCTCCTTGTCCCAGTCCCGCGATGTCGGTCCGCCGGTCACGATTCCCTCGCCAGACGATAGCGTTCGATCTTCTTGTAGAGATTGGACCGCGGCATCTCGAGCCGCCGGGCCGTCTCGCTCACGTTCCAGTCGTGCTCCTTGAGCTTGGCCAGCAGGAACGCACGCTCGGCGTTCTGCTTGAACTGCTCGAACGTCGGCGAGTCGAGCAGCGCGTCGCCCAGCCCCGCCTCCTCCGCCGCCGGCCCCACCATCCGCATCACGTCCGTCTCGCCGATCACCTCGCCGTTGGCGAGGATCATCAGCCGCTCCACCGTGTTGCGCAGCTCGCGCACGTTGCCCGGCCACTGGTGGCGCCGCAGCCGCTCCACCGCGCCCTCGGCGAAGGTCCGGGGCGCCAGGCCCTGCTGCACCGCGAGCTGGCCCACGAAGTGCTCGACCAGCTGCGGAATGTCCTCCCGCCGCGCCCGGAGCGGCGGCACCTCGATCGGCACCACGTTGAGCCGGTAGAGCAGGTCCTCGCGGAACCGGCCGACCGCGATCTCGTCCTCGAGCTTCTTGTTGGTCGCCGCGATGACCCGCACGTCCACCTTCACCGAGCGCGCCGAGCCGATGGGCGTGATCACGCCCTCCTGGAGCACCCGCAGCACCTTGGACTGCGCCGCCGGGCTCATGTCGCCCACCTCGTCGAGGAACAGCGTGCCGCCGTCGGCCAGCTCGAACTTGCCGATCCGGTCCGCGAAGGCGCCCGGTGAACGAGCCCTTCACGTGCCCGAACAGCTCCGACTCGATGAGCTCCGAGGGGATGGCGGCGCAGTTCACCTCGACGAACGCGCGGTTGGCGCGCGGCGACAGCCGGTGCACCGCCCGCGCCACCAGCTCCTTGCCCGTGCCGTTCTCGCCCGTGATCAGCAGGCGGGCCGGCGTGGGCGCGACCTTCTCGATCCGCTCGATCACCTGCTGGATGGCGAAGGACGATCCGACGATCTCGTGGCGCTGCTCCACCGCGGCCTTGAGGGCGCGGACCTCCCGCTCCAGCACCACGTGCTGCAGGGCGTTCTTGAGCGTGAGCAGCACCCGGTGGCTGTCGAGCGGCTTCTCCAGGAAGTCGTGCGCCCCGAGCTGCGTGGCCTCGACCGCGGTCGCGATCGTGCCGTGTCCCGAGATCATCACCACCAGCGCGTGCGCGTCCGTTTCGCGCAGCCGGCTCAACACCGCCAGTCCGTCCATCCCCGCCATCTTGACGTCGAGCAGCACGAGGTGCGGCTTGAACTCGGCGTACGCGCCCAGCGCGTCGGGACCCGAGTTGGCCAGCGCGACCGTGTAGCCCTCGTACTCGAGCAGCTGACGCAGCGCTTCGCGCACGCCCTGCTCGTCGTCCACCACCAGGATCCGGTGGCTCATCGCGCCGCCGCCCGGTACAGGCGGATGCCCGCCGGCGAGACGCGCACGTCGCCCACGCCCGCCGGCAGCGGGATCGGTACGGCGGCGGCCTTCCCGTCGGTGAGATTCATGACATGGAGGATCGCCGGAATGACCGCATGCGGGAAGGGGAAGTCGCGGATCTTGAGCTCGTCGATGTTCCACACCACGCGCCCGTCGGGCTGCGCCGCCAGCGTGCCCCCGGCCACCACGGGCTCGCGCCGGCCCAGGCCCTCGGCCAGCGGACCCAGCAGGCGATGCGGAACGGCCGACACGTCCAGCGAGCCGCGCACCTCGACGTGCTGGTCGCCGAGCGCGACGGCGACCGAGTCCAACACGCGGCTGCCCGGCCCCGCCAGCTGCTGCTCGATGAGCGCCGCCAGCTCGGCCGCGGTGACGTCCACGTAGGCCGGCCCTCCGGGCCGCACCAGCCGCTGGAGCGCCGTCTCCGCCCGGGCCGCCGCGCCGGGCGCGGGGGCGACGTACACGATGGGCGGCGGCGCCGGGACGCCGCGCACGCCGCCGGTACGCGGCCACGATCCGGTCCCGATAGAGGTAGCCGGCCAGGACCGCCGCCAGGAGAATGACCAGGCAGCCGATGCGCCGCAGGCAGCCCATCTACGCGGCCTCGCGCGCGCCCAGGGGAGCGCGCGACAGCACGGTGTAGGTGGGGCCGTGGGGACCCAGCACGCTGTGCATCAGGTCCACGCTCTCGACGGTGGTGGAGCCCTCGTAGGCGACGGCGGCGGCCTGGGCCGGAAAGTCGCCGAAAGCCGACGCCCGGGCGCCGCGCTCGGCGCGGCCCAGCGTGAGGTGCGGGCTGAAGGGCTTGAGCTCCGGCTCGAACGAGAGACCCATGAGTGCCCGCTCGACGTCGTTGGCCAGCAGTTCCAGCGCCGGGTGGCGTTCCATGCCGACCCACACCACCCGCGGCTTGCTCAGGCTCGGGAACGCGCCCACGCCGCCCAGCCCCACGGTGAACGGACGCAGGCCGCGCACGGCGCCGGCGAGCGCGTCGCCGATCGGCGCCACCCGTTCCGCGTCCACCTCGCCCAGGAACTTGAGCGTCAGGTGCAGCGTCTCTTCGGCGGCCCACCGCACCGGGAGGCGCGCCGCCCGGAGCGGCTGCGCCGCTTCCCAGGCACGGCGCCGCTCTTCGGCCGGGAGGTTCACCGCGACGAACAGCCGCACGTTAGCGTGTCCCGCTCACGCGTCTAACCTAACCGCCCCTCCGACCGGAGAGGGCTCTGGCGCGAATCCCGCGCCCGGCTGTCAGACTCGTCGTGCCAGCCGCCTGCCTCACGCAGCGGCGTCCACCGGGCGCGGCCCTCCCGGAGGCGCGCCCCACTCGGCGGTGTGCGCGGTGCCGCTGCTGTCCTGCACCGCCATGTAGATGACGCCGGGCCCGAATCCCGCCACGGTGCGGAACGCCGGCAGCTGCACGCGGTCGGTCAGCTCCCCGCCCCCGTTCACGACGTCGTAGACGGGCCGGCCATCGGCGACGGCGGTCGTGGGATTCCAACCCGCCCTCGGCGTCGGCGCGCGCCGCATCCCTGCTCGAACGGCCGGCCGGTAGTCCGGCACGTCGGCGAGCGTCGCCTTCACCATCGTCGGCGTGGTCATCGCTGATCGCTCGTGGTGGCTCCACCGGCGCGTCCTCCGGGCTCTGCCTCCGCCGCACCGGCCCCCGGCGGGCCCTCCGCCCGGCGGCGCGATGATCATCGTCATCGAGCCGCCGCCGGGCGCCGCGCTAGGCTCGCGACCCCGCTCTGATCACCGCGCCGCCCGGCGCCGGCCACGGCGTCTGGGCGCTGCGATCCGCGCCTGCATCGAATCCATGAACGTCTCTGCATCGCGGCCTGCACCGAATCGATCAGCGCCGTCTTCCGCTCGTCGTCCAGGCGCTCCCACGCGAACGCGACCCGCGGCGTGCTGGTCCATCCGCCGTCCGCGCCCAGCCAGTCCACGTGGTAGTCACGCCCCCGCACGATGGCGATCCTGCCGTCCGACGTCACCGCCCAGTCGTCCACCGTCGCCATCGGCAGCGCCGTCATCGCGATGTGCATCCGGCCCTGGTCGTCGCGGCTGCATGCTCGTGCTGCGTGCGCGGGATCCGAATCGCGCCCACCGTGTCGAGCGTGCGCGCGCCAAAGTCGAACCTGCACGATCAGCGCGGAGTCCGGCGGCTCCATCGCCATCGGCCCGTTGACGGGTCCGGCGGCCCGCGGAACTGTCATCCGCACCGGCGAAAAGTAAGCCAGGCGCCCCGCGCGCATCGAAGCCCGGCGTGCCGAAGATGCTGCCGAGCAACGCCGGGTAGGGTCCGCGGCACGCCACTCGGCGGCATTGCCAGGACGTGCACGGTCGTCGCGCCGGCGGGTCCCAGGACCAGCATCGAGAGCGACGACGGGGTCACCAGGAGCGCCGAGTCCCCATGGTAGCGGCAGCAGCGTGGCGGGCATCGCTGCCGTACGGATTCGGCGGTCGCTGCCGGCGGAGTCGGCGATCACGCTGCGCGGCGCCCAGGGTCGAATCGTACGAGCAGAATGCTGGTGCGCCAGCGATGTCGTTGACGTACACCTTCCCGCCGCCCACCTGCACCGACGCGTCGCCACGCTCGCGAGCGTGTCCTGCGACGCCGCCAGGATCGTCCCGATCTGCCGGACCGGACGGGTTGTTGAGCGCTCCTGAGCGCGCAGCGGCGATTCCCGCGAGCGCACAGTGCCGCGGTGAGGGCGGAGACCGCGTGGAGTGCTTTCATTGAGCTCCTCCTATTGTCCGAATCATGACGGCGCCGCCGCCGCCGCCGAACATGCCGCCCGGGCACACCGCTGCCCGGCGCGAACGCGCCGCCAGGCGTGCCGGACGTGCCGGAGCGGATGGCCGCAAGATACCGCGGGTCGAGATAGGCTGGCGACGATGTCGGGCAGCTTGCGCCGCTGGTCGGCGGTCAGCAGCCCCTTGATGGCGGGGGCGAGGCTTGAGCAGCAGGTCCACCGACGCCTCGCGCGCCGCGACGGTAGCGGTCGTAGACGTCGGCCTCGTCGTAGGTGTCGGGCAGCGCCGCCAGATCCTTGGCGATCGGCGTCCAGATGGAATCGAGGTGGATGATGTACCAGCGGTTCATCGTCGCCACGCTGTCGGCCTGCGGCCCGCGTCAGCGCAGGCTGTCGGCTCTGGCCGCAGGATCACCGCCATCGGGTTGATGAGGCCGCCGCTGCCGTAGAGCGCGCGCAGGATGGGCTCGGTGCATGCTTGGATGCCGTCGTGCGTGCGGCCGCGATCCAGAGCTCCTGCAGCAGCAGCCTGCCGCTCGCGCGTGGGCCCGATGTCCACGCGCAGCCACAGCCGTGAGCGTGACCGGCGTGCGGTACGCGCGCTGAGCTGCCGGGTTGGTCGCGCCGAACCGCTGGTTGACCTGATAGACGTAGCTGCTGCGTCTGCGTGTTGAAGCCGTGCACGTACAGCAGCGACGGGTCGGGCGTCGCCGTCTGGCCCCACCCGCGCAGTGTGGTTGGCGCCGTGCAGCATCAGATCGGCGCGCGCCCAGCGGGTTCGAGAGCTGGAACGACAGCGTGGCCCGCTGCGGCATGTGCACTTTGATCGGATTGAACGAGATCGTCATGTTCGCTGACGTCGTCCACGGGCCCTCGCAGCTGTTGCGCCCCGCCATCCTGCCCGAGCTGGCTCTGCAGGCAGTTGCGCACGCGGGGGGCCGACGACGAGAGCAGCGACTGCATGGCCGCGGCGAGCGACGGGTCGGCCGTGGCGGCGGATTGAACGACGAAGGCGCGGTCGTTGGCGTAGCCGTCGCCGTTGATGTCGCCCGCCACCATCGGCGTGAACGGCGTGCCCGACCTGAAGCTGCCCGACCAGTTCACCCGCACCAAGTCGAAGAAGTTGTCGCCGACGTTGTACTGGATCTGGTGGCGCGAGTCGAAGTCGGAGCGGCCCCACGAGGTCGTCGAGCGGATTGCCCGCCGTGCTGCCGCCGCTGAAGCCGCGCTGACCCGGTCGCTCACGTTCTGGTAGGTGTAGGCCAGGCTCCAGCTGTAGTTGGTGTTGAAGCCGGTCGGGGAGATGCTCACCGAGAACTGGCCGCTCCGCGACTGCATGTCGGACCGCGTCTCCATCACCTGGTTGAACGCCGCCGAGCGTCGCGAGGCATTGGAGGCGATGGCGCCGGTGGCAGGCCACGATGCTCGCCTGGGGGCACGAACACGGGGCGGCCATCCTCGCCCGCCAGGCGGAAGTCGACGTTCGGATCGAAGTTCAGGTCCAGCGACGACGTCTGGTCCATGTTCAGCGAGTAGGTCACGCCGAAGGTCGCCGTTGAACCGGTTGTCGAGCACCGCCCCGCTCCACTGCAGGTTGGAGCGCAGGCTGCGGGGGGCCACGTAATTGGGCGCGAACAGCGAAACGTTGGGCGCCGAGTTCGCGAACACCGTGCCCGTGCTCCCGTCGGCGCACTGCGTGGGAATCGCCGACGGATCGCCCAGGTACTGGCCCCACGTCGGGCGTGGGCGCGGCCGCCCCGACGCAGGTGAGCTGCTGCAGGCCGCTCGCCAGCCCGGTGTTGTTCATCGCCTGGGTGAGGGCGGTCACGCCGGTCCAGGTTCTGGAAGAGGCCGATGCCGCCGCGCACGACCGCGCGCGGGCCGCGCACCGCGCCCAGGAACCCGCCGATCTGCGGCGCGATGCCGTAGGCCCACGAGAAGCCCACGCGCGGGCTCGCGTACACGCGGCTGGGCACGGCGTCGTTGCGCACGCCGAACGTCTGCTCCGACGAGCGGATTGGCGTTGGGGGTCATGCCGAAGCGGTCGCCGTCGAGCCGCACGCCGTACTGGATCTGCAGATTGTCGCTGTACCGATACGAATCACCCAGCGACAGCGCGCCGATCCACTCGCTGCCGCTGCTCGACGACCGGTGAGAGCGTGCGCGTGAAGCTACGCCGGCGTGCCCGCCTGCAGATCGGCCAGCGAATTGAACGTGAACGTGCCCAGCTGGTTCGCTCGCCTGCGTCCATGCCGTACCGAGTCGCGCCTCGAGCTCGCTCGTGAGCTTCATGCGGTGCTTGTTGTCGAGAGCTGAACCACGACAGCTGGTTGGTGAGGTCCATGCTGACGGTTGGTCGCTGGTGTTGAGGAACGAGCATGCCGCCGAACTCACGTTCTGCACGCCGCGACGCCGTCGAGGAAGTCCGACTCCACGCGCACGCTGCCGCCCGGCTGGTCGCAGGTAGGGCGTGAGCCTAGCGGTGCGACCCGCTCACCGACAGGCCGGTCTCGGTGAGGACGAAGCCGAAGTAGGCGCTGTGGCGGGCCTGCACGCCGAGCCTGCCAGTTGGTGAGCCGACCCGGTGGCCGCCGGCAGCTGCGTGCGTGCCCATGCTCAGCCGGGTCGAACCGTTAACCACCCGCCGTTGACGCGTGACGTCCAGCGCCTGCCCGCTGGCCGTGGAGCTGGCGGCGTGAAGTCGAACGAGCCGAGCAGCGAGTCCCTGGTCGCTGAGACCCGCTCGCCGGGGATGCCCGGCATCGTGGCCGGCACGCCGTCCGCCCGCAGGATGCCGAGCAGACGGCTGCACCGAATCGGTGGAGATGCCGACCGTCTGCAGGCCGAGCGGGTCGGTGTTCAGCAGCGTCCTGCAGATCGTTGGAATGCCGGCCGACCTGGTAGGAGACATTGTAAAACGACTTGTCGTACGCGAGCGGGCCGGCGAACGTGCCGCCGAGATTGGCGTTGTGTACTCCTGGCCCAGGGCGCGGCCGGCGGCGTCGGTCCACTCGAGTGGGGGCAGTTGCCGACCGCGCTCAAGCTCTGGACGGCACGTAGTTCGAGCCAGGCAACGTGCGCACGTTGAGCTCGCCGCCGCTGAAGCCGCCCTGCGAGACGTCGTACGGCGACGTCGCGACCGACAGCGTGACACCGGCGTCGCGCGGCAGGTCCGACGCGCCGCTGTTCATGCCGTTCATCGTGGTCAGGTTCTGGTCGGTGCTGAGCCCGAGCACGGAGAAGCCGGACGGATCGCCGTTGGTGCCCGGCATGTACGAGACGCCGGGCTGGGTCGCCGCCATCGCCGCCAGGTCGCCCGCCTGGTCGGGCGGCACGAGGGCGGATTCACGGCACGTTCGCTCCCGGCCACGTCGCCGCCGGTGTCCTCGCGCGGCACGCGCCGGTGGCCTGCAACCACCTGGATCGTGTCGAGCGTGATCGCCCCGAGCCGCGCGTCGCCCACCAGCATGGCCTCGTCCGCCAGGCGCTTCAGCTCGAACCGCTTGGGCGTGAACCCCACGGCCGCCACGGTGATCCAGTAATCGCCATCCCCGCCCGGGAAGATGATCGTGTACCGGCCATCGCCGTTGGTGCGCGCCGACCGGCTGACGCCGCCGGAAATCGAGGTGGCGGTGACGACCGCGCCGTAGATCGGCTCGGCGTCGGTGGTGGCGGTGATCCGGCCGCGCACGATGTCGGCCTGGGCGAGGAGACGGCCCGCGGACAGGAGGGTCATGCACGCGGCGAGCAGGGTCGGTACGGCGCGGGGCCCCATCAGCGTGTGAGATGTCCGAACGGCGTGAAAGGTCGCGCTGCCGGCGGGCCGGTGCGGCCCGCCACGCTCGTCGCTCCGGCCGAGGCCGGCGCGGCGCGGCTCCAAGATAGCCTTCGCCACCTGACGCGGCGAACGCGCGCCGGCGCCCTCCGTGGCCCGCGGGCTACGCGCTCGGCCGGTCGAGGCTGCGGTACTGGATCGCCTCGCTGACGTGCGCCGGCTCGATGGCGGCCGCGCCCGCGAGGTCGGCGATGGTGCGGGCCAGCTTCAGCACGCGGTGGTAGGCGCGCGCCGAGAGCGAGAGGCGCGCGATGGCCGTCCGGAGCAGCGCGTCGGCCGCCGCCGTCAGCGCGCAGTGCGCGCGGATGTCGCGTGGCGCCATGTGCGCGTTGGCGAAGATCGCCGGGCCGCGCCGCGAACCGGTCGCGCTGCACCGCCCGCGCCCGGGCGCACCGCTCCCGCACCGCGGCGCTCGGCTCCCCGCCCCGCTCGGCCGACAGCTCGCGGTAGCGCACCGCCGGCACGTCGACGTGCATGTCGATGCGATCGAGCAGCGGACCCGAGATGCGGCCCCGGTACCGCTGCACCAGCAGCGCGCTGCACGGGCACGCGCGCGCCGGGTCGCCGAAGTAGCCGCACGGGCACGGATTCATCGCCGCCGCCAGCATGAAGCGCGCCGGGTACGACGAGCGAGGTGGCCGCGCGGCTGATGGTGACCGCGGCGTCCTCGAGCGGCTGGCGCAGCGCCTCCAGGACGTTGGCCGCGGAACTCCGGCAGCTCGTCGAGGAACAGCACGCCGTTGTGCGCCACGCTGACCTCGCCGGGGCGCGGGTAGCTGCCGCCGCCGATCAGCCCGGCGTCGGAGATGGTGTGGTGCGGCGCGCGGAACGGCCGCACGGCGATGAGCGACTCGCCGGGCGCCAGCAGGCCGGCCACCGAGTGGATCTTCGTGGTCTCGAGCGCCTCGGCGAGCGACATCTCCGGCAGGATGGTGGGGAGCCGGCGCGCCAGCATCGTCTTGCCGCCGCCCGGCGGGCCGATCATGAGGATGTTGTGCGCCGCCGGCGGCCGCGACCTCGAGCGCCCGCTTGGCGTGCTCCTGGCCCTTGACCTCGGCGAAGTCCACGTCGGCCGTGACCCGGGCCGCGAACAGCGCCTGCACATCCACCGCGGCCCGGGCGAGCGGCGGGCCGCCGTCCAGGTGCGCCAGCACGTCGCTCAGCGTCGCGGCGCCCCGCACGTCGAGGCCGTCCACGACCGCCGCCTCGCGCACGTTTGCCGGCCGGCAGGATCACGCCGGCGAAGCCCGCCTGCCGCGCGGCCACCGCCATCGAGAGCGCGCCGCGCACCGGATCGGATCCCTCCGTCCAGGCCCAGTTCGCCCAGCACGACATACCGGGAGAGCCCGTCTCCCGTCGATCTGGCCGGTGGCGACCAGCACGCCGAGGGCGATGGGGAGATCGAAGGCCGAGCCGTCCTTCCTCACGTCGGCCGGGGCGAGATTGACGGTGATCCGCTTTAGCGGAAAGGTGTAGCCCGGCGTTGTGGATGGCGGCGTTGACCCGCTCGCGGCCTTCCTTGACCGCCCCCGCGGGCAATCCCGACCGTCACGAACGACGGCAAGCCGTTCGCGATGTCGGTCTCGACGTCCACCAGGTACGCGTCGATGCCAAGGACGGCGGCGGAGGTGATCCGCGCGAGCATGCAGCAAGGCTAGGCGCGGAGGTGCCGCGCCCCGCAAGCCAACGCCCGCGCCGCGGTGCGCCGCGTTGCAGCCCGGGCCCCGTGGGCGCTATATACGCCAGCCCATGGACCGACTGCTGAGCGAATTCCGCGAACGGCTGACCGAACGCGTCGAGACGCTGGCCGCGGCGCGCGCGCGACTCGGCGCCGATCCGGCGGCCCGCGACCTCGTGCGTACCATCGCGCATGCGCTCAAGGGCTCGGGCGGCACCTATGGTTTCCCCGCCATCACCGCCGCCGCCGGCCTGGTCGAGGTGGCGCCGGACGACGAGCTGCCGGCGCGCCTCGATGACCTCCTGGCCGTCCTGCGCCGCGAAGCGGCCGCGACGGCGTCGGCCGCGGTATCGAGCCTCTCCGCCTCGCTGCAGGAGTCGCTTCACGCGCTGCGCGACGTCATTCGCGAGCCGCTGGTGCAACCGTCCGGTGCGCGCACCGAGCTGCTGGTCGTGGACGACGATCCCGACATCACCCGCCTGCTCGAGCGGGTGCTGGGCGCGCCGGACCGCGAGATCCGGGTCGCCGGCACGGCCGCCGCGGCCGAGGCGGCGGTGGCGGAGCGGGCCTTCGCCCTGATCGTGCTCGACCTGGTGCTGCCCGACGCCGACGGCCGGGCCCTGCTCACCAGGCTCCGCGAGCGGCCCGACACTTCGACCATCCCGATCATCGTGGTGTCGGCCCTGCGCTCCGGCCCGGCCCGCGCCGAGTGCTTCGCGCTGGGCGCCGACGCCTACGTGGAGAAGCCGTTCGACGTCGCCGTCGTCGCCGATACGGTGACCTCGATGCTGGAGCGCGCGGAACGCGTAGCGCGCGAAGCCGGCATTGACCCGCTGACCCTGCTCCCCAACCGCGTGGCGTTCCGCGAGGCATTCGCCCACGCCACCCGGCGCGGCGAGCGCCACCAGCCGCTCTCGCTGGCGCTGCTGGAGCTCGACCAGTATCGCGCGCTCGCCACGAGTCACGGCTGGGGCACCGCCGACCGCGCCCGGGCGCTGGCCGCGGCATCCCTCGCCCGCGCGCTCGGTCGCGCCACCATGGTGGCGCACTGGGCCGGCGCCACCTTCGCGGCCCTGGTGGGCGCGCGCGAGGGCGACGCGGCCGCCCGCGTCACCGAGGCCCTCAAGCGCTTGCACGGCGAGGGCGCCGCCGACGAGCGACACGACACGCGGTTCACGTTCTCGGCCGGGGTCGTCGAGTGGACGGAGGGGACGACGCTCGAGGAGACCGTCGCAGACGCTGAGCGGCACGTGGTCACGGCACGGTCGGCCGGCGGCAACACCGCGGTCTCTGCCGCCCGGCAGGTGGCCGCCGCGCCTTCCCGCGTGGTGGCGCTCGGCGGAGGACGACGAACTGATCGCTTCCGTCGTGAAGCACCGGCTCGAGCGCGAGGGCATCACGGTCGAGCACTTCACCGACGGGGCTTCCGCGGCCGAGGCCGTCCGCGCGCCTCCGCCCGTCGCTGGCCATCCTCGACGTGAAGATGCCCGGCATGGACGGCTTCGAGCTGCTCGGCCGGCTGCGCGCGGAAGCCTCGCTCGCCGGCATGCCCATCATGATGCTCACCTCGATGGGCAACGAGCAGGACGTGGTGCGCGGTCTCCAGCTCGGCGCCGACGACTACGTGGTCAAGCCGTTCTCGCCGGTCGAGCTCGTGGCCCGCGTCCACCGCCTGATGCTGCGCCGGTGAGCGGAGAACGCCTCGCGCTCGGCCTCGCGGCGGCGGTCGCCGCGTTGTTCGCGCTCGCGCTCCTGTTCGGCGCCGCCACCCTCGCGCTGCGCGCGATCAACGAGCGCCGGATGCACCGGTGGGCGCGCCTGGAAGCGGAGTGGACGCCGCACCTCCTGGCCGTGCTGACCGGCGACGCGCCGCCCGCCTCGCTGGTCCCGCGGGTGTCCGCCGGCGACCGCGCGCTGTTCGTGGACTTCCTGCTGCGCTTCGCCCAACGCCTGCGGGGCCCGGAGCGCGAAGTGCTCGCCGCGGTCGCCGAGCCCTACCTCGACGACGTCGAGCGCCGCGCGCGCCGCGGCGGCGAGGAAGGCCGCGCGCTCGCCGTGCAGCTGCTCGGCGCCCTGGGCGCCGCGCGCCATGCCGCGACCGTGCGCGCCGCGCTCGACGACCCCTCGCCGCTGGTCGCCATGACCGCCGCGCAGTCCCTCGCGTCGCACGGCCGGACCGACGAAGCGGCCGCCATCCTCGAGCGGCTCCCCCGCTTCGCGGAGTGGAGCCCCGGGTTTCTCGCCTCGATGCTGGCCCGCATGGGCGCCGGCGCGGCGCCGGCGCTCCGCTCGCTCCTGGCCGATGCGGCCCGCGCCCCCGGCGACCGCGCCGTGGCCGCCGAGGCCCTGCGCATCGTCCACGACATGCCGGCGGCCGGCGCCGCCCGCGAGGCCGTCGCGACCGCCACCGATCCCGACCTGATGGCCGCGGCGCTGCGGCTGCTGGCCGCCGTCGGGAGCCCGGCCGACGCGCCCGCCGTGCGCGCCGCCGCCCGCAGCCCGGACCCCGTGGTGCGCGCCATGGCCTGCGCCGCGCTGGGCGCCATTGGCGACGCGAACGACACCGAGCCGCTGGCGGCCCTGCTCGACGACGCGGCCCCCTGGGTCGTGCTCCACGCGGCCCGCAGCCTCGTGGCGCTCGGCGGCGTCGCCCGGCTCGAGGCCGCGGCCGCCCGGCCGGGCGCCGACCTCGTGCGCCAGGCCGCGGCGGAGCTGAGCTGATGTCGGGCCTCGGGTGGAGCGCGCTGTGGGCGGTCAACATCCTCGTGGTCGCCTACTTCGTGCTGCTCAACCTGTTCTATCTGCTCACCAGCCTGGTCGCGTTCCGCGCCCTGCGCAGCTATTCCCAGCGCCTCAAGCTGCTCGATACCGAGGAGTTGATCGCCGGCGGCGGCGTGCCGCCCATCACGCTGATCGCGCCCGCCTTCAACGAGGAAGCCACCTGCGTCGAGGCCGTCCGCTCGCTCCTCACGCTGCGCTATCCCGAGTACGAGATCCTGGTGGTGAGTGACGGCTCCACCGATGCCACCGTGGCCCGCCTGACCGAGGCGTTCGAGCTGCGGCCGGCCGCCCGCGCCACGATGGCGCGCATCCCGGCCATGCCCGTGCGCGCCGTCTTCCGGAGCCGCGTGCATCCGAATCTCTGGGTGATCGACAAGGAGAACGGCGGCAAGTCGGACGCGCTCAACGTCGGCCTCAACCACTGCCGCACGCCCTGTTCTGCGCGATGGACGCGGACGGGCTCCTGGAGCGCGACGCCCTGGTCCGCGTCGTGCGGCCGTTCCTCGAGCGGCGCGACACGGTGGCCGTGGGCGGCATCATCCGGATCATCAACGGCTGCGCGGTCGAGCGCGGCGCCGTCACGCGGGTGCGCCTGCCCACGAGCCTCCTGGCGCAGTTCCAGGTGCTCGAGTACCTGCGGGCGTTCCTCTCGGGCCGGATGGGATGGGCCGCGCTCGACGCCACCCTGATCATCTCCGGCGCCTTCGGCCTGTTCCGCCGCTCGATCGTGGTCGAGGCCGGCGGCTTCGCCACCGACACGGTCGGCGAGGACATGGAGCTGGTGGTCCGCCTCCACCGCCTGTGCCGGGGACGCGGCACACCCTACAGCGTGACCTTCGTGCCCGATCCCGTGGCGTGGACCGAGTGCCCGGAGTCGCTGCGGATGCTCGGCCGCCAGCGCGATCGCTGGCAGCGCGGCCTCAGCGAATCGCTGGCGCGCCACGCGCGGCTGCTGTTCAATCCGCGTTACGGCCGGATCGGCCTGCTGGCCTACCCGTACTTCTTCTTTCTCGAGATGCTGGGCCCGGCGGTGGAGCTGGCCGGCTACGTCGCCTTCGCCGCGCTGGTGATCCTGGGACGGGCGAACGGCCCGTTCGTCGTCCTGTTCCTGATGGTCGCGTTCGGCTTCGGCGTCGCGCTCTCGATCGCGGCGGTCGGGCTCGAGGAGCTGTCGTTCCGGCGCTATCCGCGGCTCAGCGACGTGATGCGCTTGTTCGGCCTGGCCGTCGCGGAGAACTTCGGCTATCGCCAGCTGTCCACGTATTGGCGTGTGCGGGGGATGTTCTCGGCGCTGCGCCGCAAGAAGGGCTGGGGAGCCATGACGCGCAAAGGGTTCGTGCCGCAGGTGGTCCGGTGACGCCGCTCCTCGCGCTGGCCCTCGCGGTGGCGGCCGGCGCCGCGGACACGGGCGCCGTGCCCGCGGCCGACAGCGGGCACGGATCGTGGCGCGCGGGCCTCCAGTACGGTTTCGAGGATTTCACCGCGGCGCGCGCGACCTGGCAGACGTGGACGGCCCGCGTGGAGCGGCGGTGGGCGGTGGGCTCCCTCGCCTTCGAGGCCGAGGACGCCACGCGCTTCTCGCTGTGGGACCAGGCGGCGACGCTCGACGGCTATCGCACCCTGTGGCGGCACGCCTACGGAAACCTGCGGCTGTCGGTGGCGCCCGGGGCCCAGGTGCTGCCGCGCTCCGACGTCACGGCGGAGGTCTATCAGGGTCTCGCCGGCGCCTGGGAGGCGTCCGCGGGCTACCGGCGGATGGGCTATGCGGGCAACGCGGTGAACCTGTGGGGCGTGTCGCTGGGCAAGTACGTCGGCGACTGGTACGTCGTCGCGCACGCCACCGCCGTGCCCCAGTCAGGCAAGCTCGGTGGCGGCGCGTGGCTCCTCGTGCGCCGTTACCTGGGCACGGCCGACGACTACGTGGACCTGTCGGGCGGCGCGGGCTCCGAGGTCGCCACGCTCGCCGCGGACAGCGTCGCCGTGAGCCACACCCGGTTCATGGCCGTGAACCTGCAGCGGTACCTGACGGCGCGCCTCGGCGCGACCCTCGGCGCCACGTGGAACGCGCAGCAGGGCATCCCGAACCGGCGCGGCCTCGCTGTTGGCGTCTTGTACCGCTGGTGAGGCGCGGCGCCGCCCGGCGCCGCCCGCTCAACGCACGCTGAAGATCACCCGCACGGGGCCCGGGCCGGCCGTGACGACGACGCCGGCCGCCGTCTGCGTCGCCCGCGCGCTCGCCGGCTCGCGACCGTCAGCACCCAGGTGCCGGGCACCTGGACACGAGGCCCGCGACCGCCTGCGGCAGCTCCAGGCTCGACGACCCTCCGCATGCCGTCGTACCCGACGTCGAGTCGCGCGCCGCCCGCGCCGCCCAGAAGCGGCCGAACTCGCCCACGGTGCCGAACCAGGCGACGGGCCGGAGCGAATCCACCAGCGTCTTTTCGAAGTCGAGCTTGGGCGCGACGACGTTGGGATGCAGCAGCACCACGAACGTCCCGCCGTATCGCGCTCAGCCGGCCGGCGATCGCCAGCGCGGCCGCGAAGCCGCTCGCATCAGCGGCGGCGCCTCCTCGTCCTCGATCGTCACCGGGAAATCGAACAGCGTGCAGCTCGGCGCCCGGGCGCGCGGTCGTAGTTGAGGTGCAGCGGCAGATGCGACAGGACGTTGTCCGCGGTGAACGACGAGCTGTAACGGTAGCCCGTCGCCTCGCAGCGCCTCCGGCAGCACCCACGGGTTGCGCAGGTAGCCCGGCCGGAACGACACCACCGGCCTGGCCGTCGCGCGGTCGAGCAGGAAGCCGCTGACCCGGAGCTCGCCGAGCACGGTCGCGCCCTCGGTGGTCGTCGCCGCGAGCACGCGCGGCCGGTAGCCGGGTAGCGCTCGTCGCCGCTCCCCGTCGGCATGGTGTTGAAGGTGCGGGCGTGGGCGACCGTGTGGCTGCCGATCTCCATCCCCAGCGAGTCGAGCGTGCGCACCTGCGTCACCGCCACGCTGTCGAAGAAGCCCTTGTCCTCCCAGTCCGTGAGGTACTTGGTCTGCACGAAGTAGGTGGCGCGAATGCCCTGCGCCCGCTCGTACGCCGCGCAGGCAGCGCGTTGGCCAGGGAATAGCCGGTAGTCGATGTCGTGCGTGAGCAGCACCGCGAGGGCGCGGCCGTCCGGCACCGTGCCGAGGGTGACCGCGTCGGTCGAGCGCCGGCGTAGATCGCCTTGAGCACGCGCAGGAACACGTCGAGCACCGGCTCGTAGCCGTCGGCGTACTGCCGGGCGATGAACTCGTCCACGGCCGTCGTGGCTCAGCAGGCAGAGCGCACCGACGTCCACGCCGAGGGCGATCGCCGCGCCCCCGCCGTCGAAGCGTGCGCCGCGTCATCGCCGCCGTCCCGTCGTCGAACGTCGCCGACCGGGTCGGTGGCGCCCGTGTACCCCACCGTCCACAGCGGTTTCGGCCTGGCGCGACCGGTCGCCGAGCGGGACTACGCGCTCCGCCGAGTCGGTGAACGGCGGCCGTGAGGGCGGTCGCGCCCCAGCGCAGGTCGAACCGCGACCGCGACGGGATCGCCTGCGCGGAATCCGAACACCTGCCCCAGGCTCGCCGGCCAGCACTTTGTCCGCGATCAGGGTCCCGCCGAATGCGCGAGGAGCTCGACGAGCCCGTGCACGCCTCGGGCTCAGCGTGCGCCCGAGACGCGGGGTAGCACCAGCACCACGCGGTGCCGCACCGCCTCGGTCCAGTCGCGCGTGATCGAGGAACGGCACGCCGATCGTCTCCAGCGCGTGCGCCAGCCCAGCCATCGCGGACGCGTGTCGGTGAGCAGGATGGCCAGCCGGCTCGGGAGCCTCCGCGAACCGCGTCCACGGCGTCGGGTCCGGCGCCGGGCATGGGCGTCGCGGAATCGGGTCCGGAGACGCCCCGGAACGGCCATGCGACAGACGCCGGCGCGGCGACCGGCGCCTGGGCCCGCCGCCGGCGCCGCGCGCGCGATCGCCAGGGCCGGCCCCGCGGCCCCGCCAGGCGATCCACGCCCTCCGCCGCCCCCGCCGCATCAGCCACATCACGCCGAACATGTCCACGATGCCGACCCACAGCCGGTTGAAGAGCCCGTAGTGCGACCGCCCGCGGGACCGGGGCGGTGGCCCACCTCGACCGACACGACGCGGCCGCCGGCGCGCAGGAACAGCGCCGGGAGGAACCGGTGCATGTGGTCGAAGTGCGGCAGCGCCAGGAACGCCTCGCGCTCGAACAGCTTGAGGCCGCACCCCGTCTCGGGCGTGCGGTCGCCGAGCAGCCGGCCGCGCACGCCGTTCGCCACACGGGACGACACGCGCTTGAGCCAGGAGTCCCGCCGGCTTGCGCGGTACCCGGCCAGCAGCAGCGGCCCGCCGCCGGCCGCCGGCTCCGGTCGCGGGCCGCGAGCAGCCGCAGGATGTCGGCGGGATCGTTCTGCCCGTCGCCGTCGAGCGTGGCCACCCACGGCGCCGGCGGCGCGCACGCCGCGTCACCACGGCGAAGCTCTGCCCCGCGGCGACGGATGGCGGGCCCGTCAGATGCGGCACCTCGCACGCCGCGTCCGGGCGCGCGCGCCGGTGCCGTCGCGCTCCCGTCGTCCACCACGACGACTTCCCACCGCGACCCCGGCCGCGCGGAGCGCCGCGCCGATCTCGCGGACCAGGGGCCCGAGTTCTCCGCCTCGTTGTGGGCCGGAATCACCACCGACAGGTCCACGGCCGAATCCTACTCGATCGGGCGCGCCGCGCCCGCCAGAACAGGAAGACCGGCACGCCCAGCGCCAGCAGGCCGGCGCCCACGGCGGCGTTGCGCGGGATTCGACGCCACCGAGCTGGCCACCACGTACACGCGCCGCCGACACGAACAGCGCCGGCGTCCAGGGGTAGCCCCACGCCCGGAAGACCGGCGCCGGCCGTCCCCGGCCCCGGCGCGGCCCGCCGCGCCTCGCGGCGCCGGTACACGAACAGCGTGCTCACCACCAGCCCGAAGAAGATCCAGTCGCCGAACACCACGTAGTCGAGGAGCTGCCCGTACGTCCCGCTCAGCGTGAGCAGGATCGCCCACGCGCCCTGGAATACGATCGCGGCCGCCGGCGTGCGGTAGCGCGGGTGCAGCCGCGCCAGCTGCGGGAAGAACGCCCCGTCCGCGGCCATCGTCCGATACACGCGCGGCGAGACGAGAATGACCAGGTTCAGGAACCCGAACGTGGAGAACGCGATCCCCGCGGCGATCAGCACCGCACCTGGCGCGCCCAGGACGCCGCGCATCGCCTCGGCGGCGGGCGCCGTGCTCCTCGCCAGGGCCGGTGCGCCCGGACCCTGAGGTAGGTCACGTTGGCCAGCAGGTAGACGGCGATCACGATGGTGACCCCGATCACCAACGCCCGCGGCAGGTTCCGCTCGACGTCCACCATCTCCTCCGCGATGAAGTTGGATTGCTGCCATCCGCCGATCGCGAACATGACGGGCACCAGCGCGGCACCCACCGCCACGATCACGTGAGGGGGCGGCGCGACGGCTGACGACGAAGCGGCCTGCACGGGCATCCTTAAGAGGAGCCCCGCGCCGATCAGCAGGACGAGGGCGGCCAGCTTGAGCAGGGTGAAGATGTTCTGGGTCACGGCGCCGGGCTTAACACCCACGTAGTTGACCGTCGAAAGAACTGCGATGGCCGCGATGGCCACCGGCAGGATGGCCGTTTCCGGCAGTCCAGCAGCACCGCGAGATAGCGGGCGAACGTGACGGCCACGGCGGCAATGGCGCCGGTGGCCATCACCAGGAGCAGCGCCCATCCATAGAGGAATGCCGGCAGACGGCCGTATGCGTCGCGCAAATAGACGTAGCCGCCGCCCGCCCGCGGGATGCGGGCGCCCAGCTCGCCGAAGCAGAAGGCGCCGCCGAGCGCGATCAGGCCGCCGAGGACCCAGACGGCCAACGTCAGGAACGGCGTTGACGCGCTCGGCGACGATCGCGGGATTGAGGAAGATGCCGGCACCGATGATGCCGCCTATCACGACCATCGTTCCCGAGAATAAACCCAGCCGGCGGGCGTAACTTGGAGACTTGCCTTCGTCTTGGGGTACTTCATGATGCATCACCCAATGGAGAAGCCATGACCCCTCGGTTTCCGAGCACGGTTCGCGCCGGTCCCCTGCTGGCGCTGTCCCTGGTCGCGGTTGCCCTGCTGCCCCGGGTGGGCCAGGCGCAGTACTTCGGCCGCAACAAGGTGCAGTACGAACGTTTCAGTTTCCAGGTGCTGCGCACCGACCACTTCGACGTCTACTTCTATCCCGAGGAGAAGGAGGCGGCGGAGAGGCGGCCGATATCGCGGAACGGTGGTACGCCCGGGAGGCCC